>NZ_JACOPX010000006.1 GCF_015461835.1 Pseudomonas neuropathica
AGGCCTTTTCGCTGACCAGTTCCAGCTCGAATTCGAACGGCGTATTGAGGGCCTCACGACCGGTGAACGACAGCACTTGAAAGTCGCTGTCGATGCCATCGACGGTCAGATTGAAATGAGGCTGGTTTGCCGGTGAGAACATCCCTTGTTCCTCGCGCAGTGCTGCGATGTGCAACAGCCCGCTGCGGGGCTATTGGCAAAAAATCTTTAAAAGTGAGTCCGCCCCGGCCAGCCTTGCCGGCCGGGGCGGTACAACTATCAGCCGCGATTAAACGACTGGAGCACGCCAGTCATCGGAACCCGAAGTACCGGAGACTTCGTGGGTCCAGGTGATTTTGCGGTAGGTGAACTGCACTTCTTCCAGGTGGGTGAAATGCGCGTTGCCTGGGTCCTGGCAGTTGTGCATTTTGTTGTTGATGGCGACGATGATCGCGTCTTCCAGTTTGGTGGTGTAGTAGTGCTCTTGGGTGCCTTGCGCCGAAGTGCGGTACCACTGGATAACGATTTCGCTCATGCGCTCGCCGGAAGTCAGCGCCGCTTGCAGCAGCGGCGAAGCCTTGTCGTAGACCTTGGTGATCACAACTGGCTTGTGAACGCGCTGACCGGTTGGCTGACCGGATTGCGGGTCACGCGGGATGATCACGTCGTGGGTGAAAGCCTGAACCATGACCTGGTCTTCGTGGCCTTCTTGAAAGGTGTTGCCAACGGAATCGGCAGTAAATGCGCCGGCAGTGATCAGGCCTTGTTTTTCGCCAGTGACGGACATGTACGCGGGGGTTGCCATGGAATGCTCTCCTTGCTCAAAAGACACAAGCGACAGGCACCATTGCCTGTCCGTGCGAGTTTGGAGATATCAACTTTCATGCCAGTCATTACATTGCCATTGTTCATCAACAACTTGTGTAAACAACTTCAACAGAAGTAGCTATTGCAACCAGGTAGAGTCGTCGTGACTGCGCAACTTCTTGCGCAGTACTGCGCAAGAAGTTGCGCACTTGGCTGCACGCCCTGAACGGCGAGGCCTGTAGCGGTTTTCAGGGATGTTTTCTGGAAACAACTGCGCAACTTCTTGCGCAGTTGCTAAAAAGCGTTTTTATCGTCAATCGACGAAAAATCTCCAGATAGCCTTACTCTCGTTGGCGTTGCATCCACGCAGTTTTGCTGAATAGGCAAAACATCGCGCGTAAAGAAAAGCCAGGCAACTGCCTGGCTTTTCTGGTCAGCGGAAATAATGTAGTCAGTGCGAAGAAGCCGTCACATTCGCCCGCGCCGAATGCAGCTTTTTATAGCTCTCAATCAAACGCAAATGCCGATCCAGCCCCTCCAGCTTCATGCTCGTCGGCGTCAAACCGTAGAAGCGCACACTGCCGTTAACCGAACCAATCGCCGCATCCATACGCTCGTCACCGAACATCCGGCGGAAGTTGGCTTCGTAGTCTTCCAGTTGCAGATCCTCGTCCAGCTCCATCTCCAACACCACGTTGACCGCTTGATAGAACAAGCCGCGCTCGACGGTGTTGTCGTTGTATTGCAGGAACGCTTCGACCAGGTCTTTAGCCTGTTCGTACTTCTGCAGCGCGAGGCAGATCAGCAGGCGCAGTTCCAGAATGGTCAGCTTGCCCCACGGCGTGTTGTCGTCGAACTCGACGCCGATCAGTGTGGTGATCTCGGTGTAATCGTCCTGCTCGCTGTTTTCCAGGCCTTGGGCGAGGTTGCGCAGACCGACCTTGCTCAGGGTGTGCAGGTTGAGGATGTCGGCGCGGAATTGCAGGGCTTTGTTGGTGTTGTCCCAGATCAGGTCTTCGACCGGGTAGATCTCCGAGTAGTCCGGCACCAGGATGCGACAGGCCTTGGCGCCGATATGCTCGTAGACCGCCATGTAGACCTCTTTGCCCATGTCTTCAAGGATGCCGAACAGCGTCGCGGCTTCTTCGGCGTTGGAGTTTTCGCCAGCGCCTGAGAAGTCCCACTCGACGAATTCAAAATCCGGTTTGGCACTGAAGAAGCGCCACGACACCACACCGCTGGAATCGATGAAGTGCTCGACGAAGTTGTTCGGTTCAGTGACGGCCTGGCCGGAGAAGGTCGGCTGCGGCAAGTCGTTCAAACCTTCAAAACTGCGGCCCTGCAACAGCTCGGTGAGGCTGCGTTCCAGCGCCACTTCCAGGCTAGGGTGGGCGCCGAACGAGGCGAACACGCCGCCGGTACGCGGGTTCATCAGGGTCACGCACATCACCGGGAATTCGCCGCCCAGCGACGCATCCTTGACCAGCACCGGGAAGCCCTGCTCTTCCAGGCCTTTGATGCCGGCGAGGATGCTCGGGTACTTCTCCAGGACCTCTTGCGGCACGTCCGGCAGGGCCATTTCGCCTTCGAGGATTTCGCGTTTGACCGCGCGCTCGAAGATCTCCGACAGGCACTGCACCTGCGCTTCGGCCAGGGTATTGCCGGCGCTCATGCCGTTGCTGAGGTAAAGGTTTTCGATCAGGTTGGACGGGAAGTACACCACTTCGTTGTCGGACTGGCGCACGAACGGCAGCGAGCAGATGCCACGCTGGGTGTTGCCGGAGTTGGTGTCGAACAGGTTCGAGCCACGCAATTCGCCGTCACGGTTGTAAATCTTCAGGGTGTATTCGTCGAGAATTTCGCTCGGCAACTCGTCCTTTGGCCCTGGCTTGAACCACTTCTCGTCCGGGTAATGCACGAACTCTGCGTTGGCGATTTCCTCGCCCCAGAACTGGTCGTTATAGAAGAAATTGCAGTTCAGGCGCTCGATGAACTCGCCCAGCGCCGAGGCCAGTGCGCCCTCTTTGGTCGCGCCCTTGCCGTTGGTGAAGCACATTGGCGAATGCGCATCGCGAATGTGCAGCGACCAGACGTTGGGCACGATGTTGCGCCACGAAGCGATTTCAATCTTCATGCCGAGGTCGGCGAGGATGCCCGACATGTTGGCGATGGTCTGCTCCAGCGGCAGGTCCTTGCCGGCGATGAAGGTGCCTGCGTCCGAACCGCCCACCGGCATCAACAAGGCCTGGGCATCGGCGTCGAGGTTGTCGACTTCTTCGATGATGAATTCCGGCCCAGTCTGCACGACCTTCTTCACCGTGCAGCGGTCGATGGAACGCAGGATGCCCAAACGATCCTTCTCGGAGATGTCCGCCGGTAATTCCACCTGGATCTTGAAGATCTGGTTGTAGCGGTTTTCCGGGTCGACGATGTTGTTCTGCGACAGGCGAATGTTTTCCGTCGGGATGTTGCGCGTGTCGCAGTACAACTTCACAAAGTACGCCGCACACAACGCCGACGACGCCAGAAAGTAGTCGAACGGCCCCGGTGCCGAGCCATCGCCCTTGTAGCGGATGGGCTGATCGGCGATCACCGTGAAGTCGTCGAACTTGGCTTCAAGTCGAAGGTTGTCGAGAAAGTTGACCTTGATTTCCATGCGGGATTACCAGAATACGGCTAAACGAATGGCCGCCATTATCCGGTTTTTGCGCGGGAAGTCTTGCCCTTTCGGGAATCGCCGCTGATCGGCGCACTGCACTCGGGGAGGCAAATCACGCGGGTTTCACTACGCTTTCAATGCAGTCCCCCAGAAGAATCTGAACATTGCGCCCGCGCCGTGGTTCTAGATTCAGAAGACAGCGGATCAAGGACGAGCACATGGACCTTTCCAGCTTTGCAGCCCCGCTTCCACCGCGCCAGAGCGCCGTCACCCGCCGCCTGGCCTTCGCGGTCGGTGCGCTGTTTGTCAGTGGCGTGATTGCCGCCGCCGTGGCCTTGCTCGGCATTGCCGAACGCCTCGACAGCGACGAGATCAACAAAACCCGCTTCTATTCCGCTCGCGCGCTGGAAAACCGCATCACCGCCTCGAAAAACTACATCACCAGCTACGCCTACTGGACCACGGCCTACGAGCATTTGAGCGGTCAGGTCGACACCGACTGGGCCTACACCGAGCAGAACCTCGGCAAAACCCTGTTCACCAGTGACGGTTATGACGGCGTGTTCGTGCTCAACCGTGAAGGCACCCGTTACGCGGTGGTGCGCGGGCAAATGGTCGATGCCGAGTTGTCCGCGTTCGTTCAGGTGAGCGCCACGGAGTTACTCGATCAAGTGTTGGGCCAAGGTGACCTGACCAAACCGATCAGCCGCTATTCGCTGTTCGAAGGCTGGCCGGCGCTGGTCTCGGCGGCGGCGATCATTCCCAACGATGAGCGACCACTCGGCGATCCGCAGACCTCTTCGGTGCTGGTATTCGTCGACAAACTTACGCCGACCAAATTGCGTCTGATTGGCAGCGGTTACGGCTTGAACAACCTGACCCTGGCGCCGGACGAGACCATCGACCCGCAGCGCCCTCGGGTGCCGCTGGACAGCACCGGTTACAGCCTGATCGCCGATCTGGAGCGGCCCGGGCAACATTTATTGTGGTCACTGTTGCCACCACTCGGCGCGACGATAGTGGTACTCATGCTGCTGACCGCGTACTTCTTCCGCCACGCGTTGCGGTCATCGCAGTACGTCGATCAGAGTTTTGCTGTCATGCAAACTTCCAATCACGCTCTGGAGAACGCCAACCGCGAACTGGAAGCCAGCGAAGAACGCTTTCGCGCGGTGGCCGAAGCCGCGTCGGACTGGATCTGGGAAGTCGACCGCACCCTGGCACTGACCTACCTTTCGGCACGTTTTAGCGAGGTGACCGGTTATCCGCAAACCCTGTGGCTGGGGCAAGACATCGGTCAACTTCTGTTTTGCGACACCACGCCTCTGGAACTGTGGCTGAGGAATCTCACCGAGCAAGACAGCGCCAGTGACTTGCGTTGCACCTACCGTGACCACGCCGGCCAGCAACGCCACTGTCGGCTCTCTGCCCGGCCGATCTTCGACAAGCACGTGGTTATCGGCTATCGCGGCACCGCCAGCGACATCACCGACGAAGTCGCCGCCCATGCGCAGATCCAGCATTTGTCGATGCACGACGCCCTCACCGGCCTGCCCAATCGCAACAAACTTGCGCGTTATCTGGATGAAGCGTTGCTGCTCAAGGAACATGCACCGCCGTTGTCACTGCTGATGATCGACCTCGACAACTTCAAACCGATCAACGATTCGCTCGGCCACCCGGCGGGTGATGCGGTGCTGCAGGAAGTTGCCGTGCGCCTGCGTGAATGCACTCGCGAAATGGACATCGTCGCTCGTCTGGGCGGCGACGAATTCATCGTGGTGCTTAATGGCATGGATAGCCATCACGAAATCGACAAGTTCTGCACCCGCCTGATCGGCAGCCTGCATCAACCGGTGGTCTTCGAGCACCACCCGCTGCACATCGGCGCCAGCATCGGCATCGCGCTCAGCCGGCGCCACAGTTATGTGCCCAGCGACCTGATCCGTTACGCCGACATTGCCCTGTATCAGGCCAAATCCGAGGGCAAGAACACCTGGTGCTATTTCGAAGCGCACATGAGCGATCAGATCCAGACCCGCCGACAACTTGAGGATGACCTGCGCCACGCGCTCAAGCACAACGAATTCATCCTGCACTATCAGCCGCGCTACAAGGTCGATGGCAAGCACATCGTTTCGGTCGAAGCGCTGGTGCGCTGGCAACATCCGACCAAGGGCCTGCTCGGCCCTGACCTGTTCATTCCGTTGGCGGAGCAAACCGATCTGATCGTCCCGCTGGGTCGCTGGGTATTGCGCGAAGCCTGCGAAACCGCCCTCGGCTGGCCGGAAGACATCCTGCTGTCGGTCAATCTGTCACCGGCGCAATTTGCCCTCAGCGATGTGGTCGAGGATGTTCGCGAAGTGCTGGTGCAAACGCGTTTCCCGGCCAGTCGCCTGGAACTGGAGATCACCGAGAACGTGATGCTCAACGACACCGACTGCGCGCTGACCACCATGAATGCCCTGAAAGAACTCGGTGTGCGCCTGAACATGGACGACTTCGGCACCGGTTACTCATCGCTCGGTTACCTGCGCGCTTACCCGTTTGACGGGATCAAGATCGACAAGCGCTTTATCGCCTCGATCAGCAGCGGCACTAACGATCGCGCGGTGGTGCAGGCGATCATCGGCCTGGGCAAGGCCATGGGCCTGACCGTGACTGCCGAAGGGGTCGAAACTGAAGAACAACTGGATATTCTCGGGGTCGATCAATGCAATGAAGTTCAGGGTTACTTCATGAGTCGGCCGATCGACAAAGCAGCGTTTGCGCGGTTGCTGCAGGATTCCAGAGGTGCACAGTTGAAAGCGAAGACAGGTCGTGTGACCTGAACGGCTACAGGGCGGATCCATCGCTGTAGCCGTTTGCGGCGGGTTCAACCGTTTGATCGCCCCGTATCCCCGATGAACACATTGCCCGCATCCCGCACCAATTGCCGCCACTCGGCGCTGGTGATCAGTCCCTGCTCCTCCATTTCATCGGCTGCCTTGAGCAGTTCGTCGTACTGTTCCTCTGGGTCCAGACGCATCTGCGATTGCGTCGCCAGCTTTCGCCATGCCGCCAGTTTTTCCTGTTTGCGCTGATCGAACATCGGGGATGATCTCGTGAGGGACTCCCTTGATAGAAAGAAAGGTCATCGCAGTGGTTCAGCGCAGTCGACGGATGGACTGTTTGCTTTGGATACACCACCGAACCCTGTAGGAGTGAGCCTGCTCGCGATAGAGAATTGTCTGTAGCGGATGTGTTGGCTGACACACCGCTATCGCGAGCAGGCTCACTCCTACAGGGATTGGGGCAGTTTGTCAGAATTTCTCGGCCACGCGCCGGTATGGGTAATCCGGATCCCGGTACTTGCCCGGTTTCTGCCGTTTGGGCAACTCGATTTTCTCGCGTTTCACATCCTCATACGGAATGCGGCTGAGCACATCGGTGATGATGTTCAGCCGTGCGCGGCGCTTGTCGTTGGAGTCAGCTACCAGCCACGGCGCGTGTTCGGTGTCGGAGTGTTTAAACATTTCATCCCGCGCCCGTGAGTAGTCGTACCAGCGGCTGTAGGATTTCAGGTCCATGGGTGTCAGTTTCCAGGTCTTGCGACCGTCGTTGATGCGCGCCTCAAGCCGGCGAGTCTGCTCTTCGGGGCTGACTTCCAGCCAATACTTGAGCAGGATCACCCCGGACTGGACGATGGCGTGTTCGACCCAGGGAATCGACTTGAGGAATTTGTCCGTCTGCTCATCGGTGCAGAAGCCCATCACCCGCTCGACACCGGCGCGGTTGTACCAACTGCGGTCGAAGATCACCACTTCGCCCGCCGCCGGTAGATAAGGCAGATAACGCTGCACATGCATCTGGCTTTTCTCGCGATCGGTCGGTGCAGGCAGCGCCACCACGCGAAAGACACGCGGGCTGACGCGCTCGGTCAACGCCTTGATCGTGCCGCCCTTGCCGGCGCCATCGCGCCCTTCAAAAACGATGCAGACCTTGACGCCCTTGGCAATCACCCATTCCTGCAACTTGACCAGTTCGACGTGCAGTTTGCGCAAATGCTCGAGGTAATCCTTGTTTTTCAGTTTCAGACTTTCAGGCGCCGTGGCGGCCTTCTTTTTGCCTTTTGCCATGACCTTGGCCTCTCTCCAATAAATGCAGAAACAGAGTGTTGATTGACGGGACAAACCAGACACGTGAGGTTAGTCCATGCCGTGCTGATTGCCATTGCCGGGCAAAAAGCAAAATTGCCATGTGTTTCATTCGTTCTTTGTTGCGTCGCACTGTTCATTGCCTGCCCTTGTCTGCCTGGAGTTTTCTCGATGCCCGCGTCCAAATCCCTGCCCACCGCCCTGCTCGGCCTGGCCCTCGCCTGCCCGGCAATGGCCGAGACTCAAGGTCTGGAACTGGGGCAAGTGCTGATTTCGGCCGACGAGCAAAGCGGTTCAGATGCGAGCGTCGAAGAAGCCAAAACCCGTCTGGAACAAGTCCCCGGCGGCACTAACGTGGTCGACATGCGTCAGCCATTGCAGGGCCGCGTGGCGAGCAATCAGGATGTGCTGGCCTATCAGCCGGGGGTTTATGCGCAGTCGGCGGGCAACGAAGGCGTGAAGATCTCAGTGCGTGGCTCGGGCATCAACCGCGCGCCGGGTGCCCATGCGTCGGGGCTGTACACCATGCTCGACGGCCTGCCTCTGACTGGCCCGGGCGGCACGCCATACGAATTGCTCGAACCGCTGTGGGTCGATCACGTTGAAGTACTGCGCGGCGCCAACGGTTTTGATCGCGGTTCGCTGGCACTGGGCGGCGCCATCGATTACGTCAGCCACACCGGCTACAACGCGCCGAAACTGCAAGTGCGCTACGCCACCGGCAGCCACGGCTATCAGCAGCGCCAGATCAGTTCCGGGCAAGTGCTCGGCGATTTCGATTATTACGTGTCGCTGACCGATTCCAACGCCGACGGCTATCAGGATCACACCACCAGCGAGAGCAAAGGCGTAATCGCCAACTTCGGCTATCGCTTCAACCCGAACCTGGAAACCCGCTTCTATATCCGTTACCGCGAGACCGACAACGACCTCGCCGGCCGCGTGACCAAGCACTCCATCGAACACTCGCCCCGGGCGGCCAATCCGTCCTATGTGGCGCGCGATGACAGCCGCAAACAGCCGGGCAGCACCTTCATCGGCAACAAGACCACCTATTACATCGACGACGACTCGAGCATCCAGACCGGCCTCGTCTACCACGATTACCCGATGGACCTGCGCGAAGGTCCGAACCGCTTGAAGGTCGCCTACACCGACGTCAGCGGCACCTTCGACTACAAGCGCCGTGACACGATTTTCGGCATGGAAAGCCGCAGCAACGTCGGCCTGCGCGTGACCAAACACCTGCCCAACGACGGTGCCAGCGAGTTTGTGCGCATTCCCACTGGCAACACCGCCAGCTACGCGCCGGGCACGCGCATGCGCAACTTCACCTATCAGGGTTCGGACACCGTTCTGCACTTTGGCAACGATCTGGAAATCGCCGACGACCTCTGGCTGACCACCGGCCTCGCCGCTATCTACACCCGCCGCGAAAGTGCTGTCACCTACCCGCAAAGCGGCGGCAAAACCAGCATGAACGACTGGGACTACGCGCCGCGCCTCGGCCTGCGTTACCAGATCACCCCGGACCTGCAAGTGTTCGGCAACCTCAGCCGCTCGGTTGAGGCGCCGCATCCGTGGTCGCTGATCTACAGCTCCAACGTGCGCTTCCCGGCGGGTAATGGCGCCGCAACCGGCACGCAGAAAGACCCGATCAAACTGCAGAACCAGACCGCGACCACGCTGGAGCTGGGCGGTCGTGGCGACAGCGCCGTCGGCGAGTGGAGTCTGGCGTGGTACTACGCGCAGGTGCGGCATGAACTGCTGTCGGTGTTGCCGGATGCCAACGCCGTTACACCTTATGAGTTGAACGCCAGCCCCACGGTGCACCAAGGCGTTGAAGCGAGCCTGAACAGCAAACTCTGGTCGGCGGCCGATGGCCGTCAGTTGAGTTTGCGTCAGGCGTATACCTTCAGCGATTTCCATTATCGCGATGACGATCGTTTTGGTGACAACCGCCTCCCCGGTCTGCCGATGCATTACTACCAGGGTGAATTGCGGTACGACTGGCCGCAGGGATTCTTTGCTGCGGTGAATACGCAACTGGTGTCCAAAGTTGCGGTGGATTACGCCAACAGTTACTACGCCGATCCTTACGCACTGTTCGGCGCGACGCTGGGTTACAACGCGCCGAAGGGTGACTGGCAGGGTTGGGTGGATATGCGCAATTTGACCGACAAGCACTATGCGGCGACGGTGACGCCGGGGTATGACGACAAAGGGCTGGATGCGGCGCGGTCTACGCCGGGTGAAGGGATGGGGGTTTATGTCGGGGTGTCGTGGAGTTTGCTCTGAAGCCTTCCCCCTGCTGGCGATGGCGGATAGGCTGTGCCAAGGAAGTTGACTGACCCACCGCAATCGCTAGCAAGCCAGCTCTCACAATGATCTGCGCTGTACCGCGACCTTGTGAGCGACCCGGAAACCTGTGGGAGCGGGCTTGCTCGCGAAGGCGTCAGTCGAACCAGTGTCGATGTAACTGATCGACGCTTTGCCCTGTTTTTGACCGAGTCACGGATGAACACCATGGATACCCAACCAGAAAACCTGCTGGAAAAAAGCCTCAAACGGGCCGCCGACGAACCGGCACATCGCCCCGAGTTTTTCAACACACTGTTGAACTCAAACGTTTACATTCTCGGCACCGCCGGAGATGCCGACGACCACGTCAATCTCCAAGCCGGCAGCAACATCAGCATCGCCCATTGGCAAAAACCGGACGGCACCCCGGTCATCCCGTTTTTCTCGTCACTGCAAACACTGCAACAGTCCATCGACAGCGAGCAGACCTACCTCGAAATACCCGCTAGATCATTGTTCGAAATCACACTGGGCGCCCTGCTCTGCCTGAATCCGAAGTCGCCGTACGGCAAAGAGTTTTTCCCGCAAGAGGTGCAAAATTTGCTCGCCGATGCCGTTGGCCAGACCGCCACGCAACGCACGGTCGAGAAAGAAACCAACGTGCTGCTCGGCCAGCCTGCCGAATACCCGTCACAAATGGTCCACTCGCTCACCCAACTGCTCGCCAAACATTCCAATGTGAAGCGCGGATTTCTGGCATTGATGCATGACACCTCGGTGGACGAAAAACCGCACTTGATCGTGGGCATTGAGGCGGACGGCGATATTGAGCGGGTTATGCGTGAGGCGGGCAATGTTGCCGGGGATACCGCGCCACAGGGCGAGCCGGTTGATTTATGCCGGGTATCCCAAGGTGAAGCCGGCCTGAGTGATTACTTTCTCAGGGAGACCACGCCGTTCTATGAACGCAAGTGGGGCAATAAACTGCGTTCTTTTCTGGGGTTTGGCAGTGCGTGATCACGTTCGGTTTTAGCAGTGCAAGCCCGCGCGATCGGGCTTGCTTGTCATGGAGGTGTCATGAGAACTGAAGCAGCTTGAATGCACGGTTCTCAATCTTTAGTGGCTACCTCATCAGATCGAAAGGATGTCCTCGAAGAAAGGTTCTGCCTGCTCCCACTTCCTACCGGATTTGATCATGTTCATGAAGTTTGATGTTTCCTGGATGGCTTTCTCGATATTGGCCTTGTTCATCTCGTAACCTCCATCGAACATGCAGTGCTGCGCACGGTTCTTATCATCGTACCGGTACATTTCCATCAATTTTCCGGTGCCTCCGACCCGTCGTGTGTGCCCGGCACTGTAACTGTCCTGAATCACATGGGCGATAGCGCCAGTCGCTAGCTCCTGCAGAGTCAACTGAAGCATGGCCGGGCTTGCCGGTTTTCCATTCTTGACTCGAAAGTGCAGCTTCATATCGTAAAGATCCAGAACTGTGCACCTCCCACCCGGCGAGGGGCATCCGACTTTTGCAAAGAACTCATTGTAAGGAGTGCTTCTTCGCAGAGTGTTGTAAGGCACTTCGCCGATTGCCACTCGGTAGGAGTACTCCAACCATCTGCGAAGTCGCTGCAAGGCTATGGTCTGGTCGGCATCACTTGGCAACATCGCGTGCAAGAACTGCAAATCTCCGTAGTGCGACCGGTTCATGATGGTGGTGCCTTTTTCCTCCAGAGCAATCTTGCGTCTGAACTCCAAGGCGTTCCGCCAGCCACCGTAATAAAACGCTTTGCGAAGCAGTTCTTCAGGATCGTCATTCCACTCCACGCCCCCCAGTAGAGGTGAAAGCCAAGTCTGCTCTTTTATCGTTGAACCGTAAGCCTTCAGATAAGCGATCCTGATGATGGCCTCGTGGATGGGCTGACCTTTGCCATCTCTCACATAGTTTTTGTCCTTTAGGCAGCGGTTCGCCAGATTGTTGGAGTAGAAGTAGATGTTGGACACGCTCGACAGAGGATCATAGGCCCCACCATCAAGGCTTTCCGGGCGAATCTCGAAGGCCCCCAGATTCGTACAGATCAGTAAAGCAACCGCAGTCACGATACTTCGCATAGAAGCTCCTTCCTCAATCGACTTGAGTCGAAAGCAAATCGTTAGCCGCTAAGGTTCCGCAATTGGGTTGGCGGCACCGGTCGAACGACTGCACATTGCAATCAGATCTTTTTTCTGTGCTGCGTCCGCAGTACTTTTGATCAGGTTCAGGCACTGCTCCAACACGGCATAACGCTGAAGTCCCTGCGTCAGGTTTTGAGCGGCGACTCCGGTGGAAAACATTTTCCCCAATTGATGCGAAACACCGGATGTCCCTTCGCTTTTTAACCCTGAATCAAAGCTGCCGAACACCGACATCGCGTCACGCTTGCTGATGCTCAGTACTTGAGCGATCTCTTTTTTCGTTTCGCCCGCTTCGACTTCTTTCTTATTGATACCTTCGGTCACGCTGCCGACAGTTTCCTTCACTTGCGTTGGAGTGAGTACTTGCTTGGACTCAAGTTTGGTTTCTATGTCTGGGGGTAAAATTAGCAGTTCGGACAACTTTTTAGAAAGCGGCTTTGAGCCAAGAGAAGTTTTATTGTCAATTAGTGTTTTGTGCTCGATAAGCTGGGTTCTCGCCGACTTCAGTAAACTCACCTGTTGTTCTTTTACGACAAGGTCTTTTGTCAGCTTCGCTACTGCCTGTTGTTGCTCCGGGGTTGCAGCAGCCCGTTCAGCTTGCGGTCCCTCGCCATACGTTGCATAAATTTCTTTTATTGGCGTAATAACACCTTCGGTTTCCTTCGACACAGCCAATGGGACATACGCGGCATCGATGTTCTTGAAGCCAAGGTTCATGCTAAAACCCGTTGATTCAGTCGTAGGCGCTGAAATATCAATGCCCAGTACTTGTTTAGAGGTATACACCAGAGGTGCTTGCTGCAACGGTGAACATCCACCGATCAGAAGAGTTGTGGTCAGAATGTATTTATTCATGGAAGGCTCCTTGGGCGGGATAGATGCACAGGGTATTGACATCGACCCCGGCGGATTCAAGAGTCGCTCTTAATGTGTTGGCAGCTTCGGCACTGGTATTGATGAAAACCGCTACGCATTTACTGGTGGGCAGGCTTAGGAAGGTCTCTCTGTTGTAGCCGATAGATAACCCGGTCGGGCCACTAATAATTCCGACACCGCGGCTTTCCAAGAAAAGAGTTTTTTGCGCTTGGGTCGAATCGATGGTGTAAATGGGCAACCCGTAATACTTTTGAACCAATGTGCCCTCGTCATAAACATTAATAACGCTGCAGCCCGATAGCGTCCCCATTGCCAATAGGAGTGTGACGATCGCAATGAACCACCCTCTTCCTGGAGCGGACTTTGTTTTCCGACTATTGAGCATCGAGCATCCTTGCTTGGTGAAAGGTTACGGGGGCTCCACGCACTTCGCGTTGACCTAAAAACCAATATAGACGTGTTTTCTGAGATTGCTGCCAGCACCGCATATTTCTTTATGCAATGTTGTATGTAATGCAATGAACACTATGCTACGGCGTCACTGATCAAAAATATGGCGCCATTATTTTGCAGAGGTGAGTTAACAGGGAATTCAAAACTTGGAAACTAGTGAATAGTTGAAATTAAGAACCTGTAATGAAAAGAGACTGCTTCGACCCGTTTTACCATCACACGAGTCGCAGCATCAGTACTTCCCCAACAAAGCCGCAATCCTGTTCCGCTTGCAGAGCGATGAGTGGCTGCACACCACCCAGATGCTGCAGCGAATTCTGCAGGAGTTTGAACAGCCGCCACTCCAACGCCTGGGTACGCTGGTGCAGGCATTCATTCGTTCAGAGTGCGACGAAGCGCAGATGCGCGGCGCGCTGAACGACGCCGCCCCGCTCTACCGCAACGCCCCCGAGGCCCACGCAGTGCGTGCGGCCGGGCGGCAGATTTTCGCGACATTCATGGAAGAGTTACTGCCCGAGGTCGGTGAGCAGATCCGTACCGCAGCGTGCGATTTGATCCTGACCACGCTCAGTTCGGTCGGCAAGGATTTTTCCGGCAGCCCGCGTACCGAGGAGGAAATCTCGGTATGCGCCGACGGGCTGGCGGATATGTTCAGCGCCTATGTACTGGCGCTGAATGAGCGGCGTGCACCGCTCACGCGCGCTTCGGCAGCTTCCAGTTCGGTCGAATGAAATGGCAGGTGTAGCCATTCGGAATACGCTCAAGGTAATCCTGATGCTCCGGCTCCGCTTCCCAGAACGGCCCCGCCGGTTCGATTTCGGTCACCACACGACCTGGCCACAGTTTTGAGGCGTCGACATCGGCAGCCGTGTCTTCAGCGACATCGCGCTGTTCTTCGCTGAGGTAGTAAATCGCCGAGCGATAGCTGCGACCAAGGTCGTTGCCCTGGCGGTTGGGCGTGCTCGGGTCGTGAATCTGGAAGAAAAACTCGAGGATCTGTCGATAGCTGATCACCGCCGGATCGAAGGTGATTTCGATAGCTTCGGCGTGGTCACCATGGTTGCGATAAGTAGCGTTCGGCACGTCGCCGCCGGTGTAACCGACGCGGGTCTGCAACACGCCGGGATAGCGCCGCAGCAGATCCTGCATGCCCCAGAAGCAGCCGCCGGCGAGGATGGCGGTTTCGGTTTGAGTGGTCATGGCGTGTCGTTCCTCTTCGGGGTGTTGGGTATAGCGATGGTTATGAGGGCGGGTTGGCGGATTCCAAGGGGCTGAGCCAATAGAACTATTCCTGCGCAGAAACCTGATTGGCTTCCTCAAGCAAAGAACCCGTAATCCTTCGGCCGCTGTAATCACTGACAAAGTAATTGATTCGGTTAGCCAGATACTGAATCGATAACCAGCCCAAACCGTGGTAGTCACGCATCTCCTCGGCGTTGAGCTTGATCATGGATTGGTACCCCACAAAAGACGCTTCACATTCAACGAGGATGTAGAAAGAACCATCTTCAG
Source organism: Pseudomonas neuropathica (assembly GCF_015461835.1). GTDB lineage: Bacteria > Pseudomonadota > Gammaproteobacteria > Pseudomonadales > Pseudomonadaceae > Aquipseudomonas > Aquipseudomonas neuropathica. The sequence continues at coordinate 14,896 of NZ_JACOPX010000006.1, forward strand.
CCTTGAAAAGTCGCCAATAGCTGTCGTCGGTGTGATATTGCGCGGGGGTGAGTCGAATCCGTTCCATGATTTTAATTCCGTGGATTTTCTCTTGGTTTTGAGACCTTAACATGGCTGCAAAGCCACAATTTAGATCAGGTGTTTCTGGCCGGTTGCCGGCGTTAACAACATTCAGCTTCGGGTCCAAAGCGCCAATCGCGGATTGAAGAGACAAAAGTTATGACAACAGCACATTCACCCGCTAAACACCATTAGACGCGAGCTCCAGCAACTTGGTGAATTGAGCAATCGCCCGATGAATTTCATCCTGAGTATCACCATCCCAATCCTCAACGGTCGCCAATTCAGCCTTAAGCGCGTCAATTCGATCGCGAATTTCAGCAATCTCTTCATACCCACACTGGTGCGCAATTGCCGCCCACTTCTCATCCGAAATACGCTGCTGTACGGAAAGGCCCACACTCGCTTGCGCGATCATTGCTGACAGTTTGCTCATCAAATATCCCTCCTCTATTCCTTGCAGACAGTCGGCCCTATGCCCTCACCGGAAATGGGCATGATGTCATTGGCCGCGCTGAGCCTCAGCGCTTTATTACTGAACAGACGCCCAAATCAGCGGGCTAAACGAGACCGGATCTATGCCGACATACGGTCCCGGGATACCTCAACGTAACTCGACTCCCCGCCTCCACTGGCACCGGACAACCACCCCCACACGAAGCTCAAAGTCGTTCGTCCCGCGTCATCCACCCCGACAATGCCACGGGACCAACCGGACAAAACCTCGTCCTCAGTCGTCAGGCAATGAAACAGCAACTCAATGGTGTCAGGGCCGGTCACGCGCCCCACTTGGTGCCCCATACGAATCCGGCCGCCCTGGTAAGTGCTGGAAATGCCCGAACCCTCAACACAGTAATGAAACACCGTGCCGCGACCCGACAGTCCCTGCGTATTATTCGCTACCGCGAATCGGCGATCGTGCAAACGTTCGCTGACTTGAGAAAAAAGGGTTCCCATAAATATCGCGTCCTTGATGTAGAAGGCTATTCCAGTGTGTGAGCATCCTACCCCATCGAATTTTGGATTTATCAGCCGGCTTTTCTGAAAGTTTTTTCAGGCGCGTAAAAAACTGCTCAGGGTTCTGCCGGGCAAGCCGTTACAACAAGGGAGGCGTATGAAAGTAAGTCGCGACGACAGGCCTGAAGCATTCCAACGTTTGGAACACCTTCTATACGGCTTCAACTATCAGGTATGGGTAAACGTCTATGGCCCGCTCGATGCAAGTCAGCCATTAGTTGATGCCCTTGAAAACGCAATCTCGCCGCGCAGTGTGGTCGCCAACATAACGACCACATCCATTGCCGAGGTGCAAAAGGACGTGATCGAGTTACTGCTATATCCCGGTGAGCCAGGGATTGGTCCGATTGAGCTTGACGTTAAACGCGAAGAAATCACGCGACTTGCCAACGAGATGATGCAACTTGCACATGTCGATGAGGCTGACCAGATAAGCGCCTTCAGATACGTAAAGGGGCACCCGGGTTATCCGGTGTTCTGGGAGTTTGCCTACGACGTACACGCTCAAGGGAAACGCTGGATCCTGCTAGGGTGCAGCAGCGACTGATCTACTCTTTGCCATTCATTTTTTGTCTGTTTTTATGGAACCACCGATGGACATCAGCAATACCCTGGAAGAAAACACCCTAGAACAATCGCTCGAGTTGGCTGCGAAAGAACCTGCCCGCCGACCTGAATTTTTTAAGACGCTGTTGAACTCAATGGTTTATGTCCCGGGCTCGACCGGCGCGGGCAAGGGACACATTGACCTTGAGGCTGGCAGCCAAATCAGCATCGCACATTGGGAAAAGCAGGACGGCACGGCAGTCATCCCGTTTTTTACCTCGCTGCAAACGCTGGAACAGTCCATAGCTCGTGGCGAGTCTTACCTGGAAATTCCGGCCAGATCCCTGTTTGAAATGACACTGGGCACTCCGTTGTTCCTGGAACCGAAGTCGCCCTTTGGCAAAGAGTTTCTCCCGGAAGAAGTGCAAAATCTGCTGTCCGCCGAGATTGGCCGGACCACACAACGCACATTGGAAAAAGACGCCCACGTGCAACTCGGGCAGCCCGCGCAATATCCAACAAAAATGGTTAACGCGCTCACGCAGCTATTCGGCAAACATCGCAACATCAAACGTGGGTTTCTGGCGCTGATGTACAACGTAACGACGGATGAAAAACCTCACCTGGTCGTAGGCATCGAAGCGGACGGCGATATTGAATTGATCTTGCGCGAAGCCAGTCAAGTTGCCAGGGACACCGCACCCGATGGCGAAGACGTTGGCCTGTATCGCATTCAGGAAGGCGAACAGGACCTGAGCGATTACTTCTTTACACAAACCACTCCGTTCTATCAGCGGACGTTGGGCAGCAAACTGCGTTCATTGTTTGGTTTTGGTAAAGCGTGACCGAGTTCAACCCCAAACTGACCGCAGATCAGGCGTGCGCAATCGTGCTCGCGCTGTTTGACGGTGTGATGAGAGATGGCAAACCCGAGCGGTTTGTCATTCAGCACTGTGAGCTGTCCGCCAACGGTGATTAATGGGTCATTCGCAGTAACAGCGAGGACTGCGTCGTCCAAGGCATGACAGAGTTCTGCTACGTCGGTTCAATGCACACTTGATCAATGTGGTGACCGGCGAGCGCGAGACGGTCGCCAATTGCTTTAGTGTCGAGGAGTATCTACAGGACAAGTACGACCTGACCGCGGCGGCGGCGGGCAAACAGTATGTACTGACCCCGCAACTCGACCGGGCCGATAAACCGGCACTGATCAATCTGCGCCGGAAACTGCAATGCACCTACCCGCAAACCCTCGCGTTGCTGACGGGCCCGCAACGGCTATGGCTCACGGGTACACGCAGACGTCTGGAAGATGCGCAGCGACTGCTTCGTGAACAAGGCATCACCACTCAAATCGAGTTAGTGCCTGATGCCAGCGAAGCCGTCGCCATCGGCGTCGAAACCTGGTACATCGAGGCGGTGCTGAAGGCGGTGCGTAAGCGCTTGAGTTGAGCGGCGAATGACTCGTCGCGCTCAGTCAGACTCAGTCGATCAACTTGCTCAGGACTCGGTGCCCATCCTCCGTCACCTCGACCATCGCCGAAAGCATCACGCTATCTGCACCGTCCCGGGTGAGCACGGTCCAGAGTTTCGGCGGCAGAAACCGCACGCCGACGCGACCGGACTTTGCCACCACATAAACGTTTAACACCTGCCCGGTCTCCATCAAGGCTGCATCAGCGTACTCGCCCCTGTAACCGAGCACGTGAGGTGCCTGAACCCGCATCTGGCCCATGGCATAACCCGACAGCTCCTGCACGGCGACCGCATCGCCGGCATCAAGCTCCTGTTGAATCGCGCTACCGATATTCGATACACGCTCGCCGGCCCGAATCTGAGCGATACCACTTTGCAGCGCGCGGCGCGCCGTCATCAACAGTTGCCGCTGCTGTTCAGTGGCATCGGGGGTAGCGAATGTCCATGCCTGGGCAACATGGGCTTGGGGTGATGCGGCGATCAACTCCACTTTGACCAATGCAGCCTCGGGGAAAGGCTTGTCAGTGGGAGGAGCGTTGCCCACTTGGTTATTCACTGATACCGGCACTGCCTCCGGGTATCCCTTGTACCCCACGGCCATCGGCCGCCAGCCGTATTGCGAAAACTGCTTCAGTAAAAAGTCCTGAATCGCGATACCGCTACCGCCCTCGCGGATCATCGGTTTGACCTTGAGCAGAAGGTCACTGGCCATGGGGGCGAGCAGTGTTTCCTCAGCCAGAACTGTCCCGCTATCCAGCTGAGCAATGCGCGCACCCAGTTTTCCGTTACCGGCGGCGTACTGGTCGTAGCGCGACTCGGTGGCAATCACACTGTTACAAAACAAAAATGAAAATATTCCAAGCTTTTTCAAATCGTCGCTCCTTTGACGCGAATGACGGGGATCAAGGATCGAAGCCTGCATCCTCACCACAGATTATTTTTCGTTCAGCTTGTATCGGCTCAGTGAGCAGATCTTGAACCAGTCGTGGCCGAGGCAGTGAATTCTCTGCAAGTTGACGGGATCGAGCTGCGCTGGAGCGTAAAACGAGATTCAACGTTAAGTTGATTTTCGGCAGTTTCGAATGACTGCATCAGCAATGTTCGCTGATCAACATCAAGCCGATGCAATTACCTCGAGAAACACGCCTTGAATCTCGCCGCGACCGAAACCTCTGGGAAATTTCCTACACGCCAGCGGGAAGCCGGCTATTCGATGCATGCCTTGTGATCGTGATAATTCAGCCCTTCGTTGGCCAACGCCAACAACGTCCAGATGCAGTCAGCCTGCATTGAATGGCCGTTTTCTTCTCAGGAGGACACATACCATGAAGATCGGGTTAGGGATGCTGGGCGGGCTTGGCGCATCGGCGTTGATGCTGATGGCGGCGCCGGCGATGGCGGCTTGCACCTGGGCGACGGGCAACAATACGGTCAAGCAGTTGACGCTCACCGGTGGTGCGGTGTTCGCACCGCGAGACGTGCCGATCGGCACCACGTTGAACACCAACGCCACCATGCGACAGCTGAATTTCGGTGACACCTTGCAGTGCTATGGCTCCGCCACCTATAACACAACACTGGTCGGTCCGGTGGCGGTGAACATTCCGGTGGACGTGCTGGATGTGCCGGCCAATGCCTTACTGCAGACCAACGTGCCCGGCATTGGCCTGGCCATCTACATGACCGGTTTCGCTACCGCATGGAATACGCCGCCGGGCAACCCCAACCGATTCATTCCCTTCAACATGTATCGCACCGCCGCCAGCCAGGCGAACATGACCCAGGCGATGATGCGGTATGCGCTGATCAAGACGGGTGACATCGCGCCCGGCACCCACACCATCAACCAACTGGTCGCCACGGGCACTTCGGACATGGGCCCCATGTTCGACCTGACCTTCACCGCCACTGTAACTCTGGCCGGTTGCTCCCTGCCAGCCGCACCGGGCAACCAGATCAACGTGCCGATGGGCACTTGGGAAAAACGCGTTTTCAACGGCAAAAACTCCACCACCCAGGCCCAGCCGTTCGCCATTACCCTCAACGCCTGCATCGCCGGCAACAACTACCCGTCGAACACCAACGGCTACTTCAATGGCAACTTCGCCAACATTCAGATCGATGCCGACAAGACCTCAACCATCCTCGACGCGGCCAACGGTGTCCTGAGCCTGTCGAGCGATTCGACGGCGCAAGGCGTGGCCATTCAAGTGTTGCAGGACAACGGCACGCCGATGAATCTGGGCCAGCCCGTGCGCCTCAATCGGATCGTCAACGGTGTGACTTCAGTGCCGCTCCGAGCCCGTTATATCCAGACCGGCGATGGGCCGACGCCGCAGCCCGGCACCGCCAATGGCCATGCGAGTTTCACCGTGACTTACCGCTGAACCCCGCTGCAAAAAAAACCGTTTCAGTTACCCAACGCTCCCCTTTGCCATCGCCGATTCCGCGCGCTGCCAAGTGGGAGCGTTTTTTATGGCGGCGCTGGTTAGCCGGAAGCAAGCGCTGGGAATTTTCCTACAAGCAAAGGGATTTTCCCTACATAGCGCCCTGATCCGCATCCCGATAATGAGCCTCAGACGCCACGCTCTGCCCCCAACGGGATGGCGACGTCGAACCGTCTCAGGGCCCCCGGGCTTAAGGACACCTACTCAATATCTGGAAGTGATCATGAAAAATTTTGCGCTCAAAGGTTTGTCCCTGGCCCTGGTTCTGGCAGCCGCTTCGCAAGCTGCAATGGCCGCCGACGGTGAAATCAACTTTGTCGGCAGCGTGACCGACAACACCTGCCCGGTGGTGGTTTCCGACCTCAACGGTTCGGCCGGTGCCGGCGACGTCGGCCTCGGCAGTGTGCCGGCAACCTCTCTGGCCACGGCCGGCGCAGTAGCGGGCGGCGGCGCGTTCACCCTGACGATCGACACCACCGCACCGGGCTGCAACGTCACCGGCAAGAAAGCCGTGGTCAAGTTCCTTTCGCTGAGCGGCAACGCCGGTTCCAGCGGCCAGTGGATCGGCCTGCTGCCGGAAGCCGGCGTGGCCACCAACGTCGCCGTGCAGATCAAAGATGCGTCCGGCAAAGACGTGCAACTGGGCCTGGAATCCTCGCCTTATCTGGACCTGACCCAGCCGCTGCGCTTCACCGCCAACTACGTCGCCACCGGCGCAGCCACTTCCGGTCCGGCGAACGCCAAAGCCGCGTTTACCGTCGACTACCAGTAAGTCCGGTCAGCCTCCGGCGGCGATTGGCGCCGCCGGATGCCCTTCCCTTTGCCACGGTTTTTGTGGCCGTGCCGACAAGAGGATGAACGCAATGAACCCAGCAAAAACCTCCTTCAAAACCGCATCGGTATTGGCCGTGTTGTTGAGCGCAACGTTGCTCAGCAGTTTCAGCCAGGCCGGTGTGATGCTCGGCGGCACGCGTATCGTGTACGACGGCAACAAACGCGATGCCTCGATCACGGTCAGCAACACCACGGCCGAGCCCTACGCGGTGCAAGCCTGGATCAACACCGAGGCCGACGACAACACCACCGCGACCCCGTTCGTGGCCACCCCGCCGCTGTTTCGCCTCGATCCGCGCAAAGAGCAAATGGTGCGCATCCAGAAAGTCCCCGGCGATCTGCCGCAGGACCGCGAATCGGTCTTCTACTTCAACGCCCAGGAAATTCCACTGGCCGGCAAGGCCGACGCCAACACCCTGAAGATCGCCATGCGTACGCGGATCAAAGTCTTCTATCGCCCGCCCACCCTCAAGGGCAGCCCGATGGATGCGCCGCCGCAACTGCGCTGGAGTCTGCAGCAGGAACAAGGCAAACCGGTGCTGGTGGTCAGCAACCCGACAGCGTTTCACGTGTCCTTTATCGGCGTGAAAGTCGAGGCAGGTGCGCAGGTCGTTGAGGTCAATGAACCGAAGATGGTCGCACCGATGAGCAGCCAGCGTTACGCGCTGCCGGGTTTCAGCGGCCGCAGCGGCGCCGTGGTGTTCTCTGCGATCAACGACTACGGCGGTTACAGCGAGCCGAAAAAAGTCGAGCTAAGCAGCGCCCCGTAAAACCGCCCCCTTTCCTTGCGAACCTGCCTGCACGCTGCCGATGCCGCGTGGCGGCCGAGTGTTGAGTATTGTCATGCGAATCGAAGCCCTGAACCGTCATCGTCAGTCCGCGCCTTTTGTTCCATTGCATCTGTCGGTCGCCATCCTCGCGGCGCTGATGGGCAGCTCGGTAAGCGCAGATGAACCGGCGAAGTTTGATGCCAGCTTCATGCAACCCTTCGGTGGCGCCAGCGCCGGGCCCAACCTCGATCTGGACGCCATCGCTAACAGCGGCAGCATCGGCCCCGGCACCTATCCGGTGGTGATCCGGCTGAACCAGAGCTTTTTCGACCGCCGCGACATGACCTTCGCCAAGGACGCAAAAAGTGCTGAAGTGCGCGCCTGCCTGTCCGAGGCGTTTCTCAAGGAACTGGGGGTCAAGGTCGATGCATTCCTGACCCCGGGTGAAACATTCCCCGCGTGCATCGACCTTGCCGAATTGATCGAAGGCGCCTCGGTGAGTTTCGATGCCGGGCGTCTGACCCTCGACATCAGCGTGCCGCAGATCGCCCTGCGCCGCGATGCCGCCGGTTATGTCGCCCCCGAGGAATGGGACCGCGGGATCAACGCGGCGATGCTCAACTATCAGTTCTCGGCGGCCAACACGCAGTCTGACGCCCGAGGCAACGGCACGCAGTACAACCTCTACGCCAACGGCGGATTCAACCTCGGCGACTGGCGTTTTCGCTCCAGCTCCTCCTTTCGTCAGGATGAAGATGGCCAGCAGGACTGGCAGCGCAGCAACACCTACGCGCAGCGCGATCTGACCGCGATCAAAGGCACGCTGACCCTCGGCGAAAGCTTCACCCCGGGCGACGTATTCGACAGCATTCCGTTTCGCGGCGCCCAGGTGGCGTCTGACATGGGCATGCTGCCGGACTCGATGCAGGGTTATGCGCCGATCATTCGCGGCATCGCCGAAACCCAGGCCAAAGTCGAAGTGCGCCAGAACGGTTACTCGCTGTACACCACGTACGTAGCGCCCGGCGCGTTCGAAATCGACGACCTCAACGCGGCATCGGGCAGTGGCGACCTGGAAGTGATCATCACCGAAGCCGACGGCCGCGAGCGGCGCTTCACCCAGCCGTACGCCACGCTGGCCAACATGCTGCGGGAGAAAACCTGGCGCTACAGCGCCACCGCCGGTGAGTACAACGCCGTCGACGGCGGCCAGCGTCCGGTCTTCGCCCAGGCGTCGCTGGCGTACGGTTTGCCGTTCGACCTGACGTTGTATGGCGGCCTGTTGGGCGCCGACTTCTATCGCGCCGGCGTCGTCGGCGTGGGCAAAAGCCTTGGCAGTCTGGGCGCCGTGTCGTTGGACGTGACCCAGGCCCAGACCGATGTGCCGAGCGGTTCCGGGGTCGCGGCCGGTAAAGAGAAAGGCCAGAGTTTTGGCGTGCGTTACGGCAAGGCCTTCGAGACTGGCACCTCGGTACGCTTCGCCGGGTATCGCTATTCCACCGAAGGCTATCGCGACTTTGATGAAGCGGTGCGTCTGCAAGAGCCGAATGAATTCAACACGTTCTCCAAACGCAGCAAAGTCGAAGCCAGCATCAACCAGGCCCTCGACAGCTACGGCTCGTTCTACCTGAACATGAGCAAGCAGAACTATTGGGGCACCTCGCGAGAAGACAAACAGATGCAACTGGGTTTCAACACCCAACACAAAGGCGTGACTTACGGCATCTACGCCAGCAAGACCCTGACCGACAACTTCGGCCAGAACAATCAAGTGGTGTTCAGCGTATCGATGCCCATCGGCCAGACGCGCAGCACCGGCACTTACACCGTCACGCGCAACAACGACGGCAGCCTCGACCAGCGCGCCGGCCTGAGCGGTCGCGACGGCAACCTCAACTACAACGTCAACGCTAACCGCTCCGACAACGGCGGCAACAACGGTTCCGCCCTGATCGGCTACCGCGCACCGTTCGCCCAACTCGGCGCGGGCGTCAGCGTCGGCAGCGGCTACCGCCAGACCTCGGTGAGCGCCGCCGGATCCGTGCTCGGCCACAGCGACGGCCTCGAGTTCGGCCAGACCCTCGGCGAAACCGTGGCCCTGGTCGAAGTCAAAGACACCCCGGACGTCGGCGTTCTCAACGCTCCCGGCACCCTGACCAACGCCAAGGGTTACGCCCTCGTGCCGTACGTCACGCCGTACCGCAAAAACCGCGTGGCCCTCGATACCGGCGAGTTGGACAACAACATCGACATCGAAGAAGGCGTGACCAACGTCGTACCGCGTCGCGGCGCCGTGGTCAAAGCCAGCTTCGCCGCCAGCCGCTCGGAAAAAGCCCTGCTCAACGTCCGCCTCAAGGACGGCAAACAACCGCCGTTCGGCACCACCATCACCAACGAAAAAGGCACCAGCGCCGGCGTCGTCGGCCAGGCCGGTCAAGTGTTGTTGTCGGTGGGTGAAGGCAAGGTTTACCAAATGAAATGGGGCGAAAAAGCCGAACAGAGCTGCCGCATCGAACTGGATGTAAGCAAAGCACCGATGGTCGACGGTTATCGCGTGGCGGACGCCGTGTGTAAGTAAAACCGAGGGATGATACGCGTTGATGATCGACGCTGTTTAAGGATGCCAGGCCTCACACGCCTGGCATTTCAACGACCGGTTTAAAAACGTTCCGAGATACGTCCGGCAGGCTACAACGCCTTGCGCCGTTACCTACGACTACGCCAGAATCCGCCGGCTTGTGCGCCGGGTGGGCGGGTTCTATCGTGGGTCGGTCACTGAATAGCAGTGATCGGGTTTGGTAGCCCGTGTATACAAGGTGCGCAATTTCACTATTGGCGAAAGTCTTCGCCTGGCTTTTATGGTGGTCATGCGCAGGGCGCTTTCGAGCGCGCCGGTTTTCCTTGTGTCCCGGTCTACCAACCTGTGCATGGCCGCCACCCATCGTTTGGTAGCGAGAGGGTGATGGCTCCTTTTAAGCGACACAAGGGAGTTACATCATGTTCAAAATCACACCGAATCCGCCAGAAACCGATCCAATTTCGGGCGACGAATCCCCCGACGCCAGGAAATTCAACGAAGCCGTCGACCGCGCCCTCTCCCATTACCTCGGCCCCGCCCCGGAAATCATGCTCACCCCGTACCAAACCAACAAGATGTTTATCGCCAACCCGAATACCAAGACTGAGGAATTGCTGGTGAATGCCAGCGAATCACTCGGCTCGGCCTCGGTGATGCTTGGGGATGTGATCGGGCTGGTGCAGGGGCCGGCACGCAAGACGCTGCAAGGCATTGCGCAGGTAGTAATGCTTGGGGAATTGGCGGTGAATCGGGCGTTGGATAACGTGGTGCCGGTGGAGTAGCGAAAATTCCTCCATGACGGGTGGGATGCCGTCATGGAGGTTGATCAGACATGCCCACCAAGACTGCAAATAAATCCGTCCCTTTTTTCTCTTTTCTACTGCCTAGATCGGCAATCGATATGCATCAATATGACTGCCCCGTACAGGCAAGAATGAAAATTCAAAAATGTCTTTTTTCCACCACATTGGGGCTACAACGAGCCGCGCTTTTGCCTACAGAATTTGCGGAAGTAGCCGGCTTGTAGGCTTCCCCCCGGAGCTTTATTGTTTCCCCCGTCACTGCCTTCCAGCAAAAAGCGTCAGGCATACAAGATCCAACCAAAGTTGTTCAAACCGAAAAGGTGTGGTTGACGTCGATGTTGGCTCCACCTAATCTGCTCCCATCCCGCCCAAGGCAGTAAGCAGTCCTAATCATCCAGGACGCGCCAAACCCTTGGGCGTTTTGTTATCAGGAAGAAAGCATGCCTACAGCGGTATTGGTCGATGGCGCTTTTTTTATCAAGCGCTTTCGAAGGATTGAACCTCAAAATGCGTTCAATGCTGAACGTGCTGCCGACCTTGTCCATCGATGGGCAACCGCCCACCTCTTTAGCAAAAATGCTAGTCGCCCGCTCGGCCATCACCAGGATTTAACTCAGCGCCACAGGAAAGAACTGTACCGGATCTTCTTCTATGACTGTCCTCCGCTGGATACCAAGCAACACAATCCGATATCCAAGAAGGCCGTGGATTTCTCCAAGTCTAAAGAGGCGGTATTCAGGAGGGAGCTTCACGCAAGACTGCGTAGTAAACGCAAAATGGCATTGCGGCTCGGCCACTTGTCGAAAGATGTGAAATGGACAATCAAGCCCTTGAAGATCGCAGAGCTCCTGAAAGGAAAAATTCAGATCACAAACCTTACAGAGCATGACGTAAGCATCGAGACCCGACAGAAAGGCGTTGATATGAGGATAGGTGTCGACGTTGCGTCTTTATCGTTTAAACAACAGGTCGATCAGATCGTGTTGATTGCAGGTGACGCAGACTTTGTACCCGCAGCAAAAATGGCCAGGCGTGAAGGCGTTGATTTCATACTTGATCCAATGTGGCAGAACATCCCTGATGGATTGATGGAGCATATCGATGGATTGCGTTCGACATGCCCGAAACCACCTTTAAGGACAAGTGACCTGTAAATGAGCGCTTCCCTGATTGCGCAGCCTCCTCACCCCTTCTTCTTAAACAATTTATTCACGTAATACCTCAAACTCCACCGATCCTTCGGCCGCGGCTTATAGTGCGTTTTATTCCTCTGCCCCGGCTCCCCACCCACTCCACTCGCCGTGTAGTAATAAAGCGCAATCGACCGCCGAGTGATGTGCTCCGGCGTAGTCAACGGCTCCGGATGTCCATGATTACTGTCCTTATCCGTATTGAAAATCACACACCGGTTATAAACGGGCAGCACTTTCTTCAGACACTTCTTCATCCCCACATCCCAAAGCTCCAGGTTGCCGCCGTACGCCTCCTGCCAATCTTCGGTCAGGTAAATGATCACGTTCAACCGACGCTCAACGTTGAGCTTTTTGTTCAGTCGAAAATCCGAGTGCACGCCGAGGAAGCCGCCGGTTTTGGTTTCGTGTAATCCGCCACCCGTAAAGTAGGGATCAGGAATCAGCCCTTGAATGCCGGTGAGTTTTTCGAGGAATTCCAGCATGGGTGCGGAGTTGAAGGTGTTGAACACGTTCTTCAGGTACGGGCTGCAGGCGTTGGGGCTGATCTGGCGTTTGAGTTGGCCTTTGTAGCCGCGCTCGTAGATCTGTTCGTTGTCGGTCGGTTCGACCGGGAAGTGTTCGCGGATGCTGGCGATGACGTCTGCTTGCAGGAAGTTGTCGATGACGATGTGCGGGAATGGCGTGGCCTGGGTGTATTCGCTGGTCAGCGATTCGCCGAAAGCGCTGGCGGCGGTTTGGTCGAAGTCGAGTTCCGGGGTCAGGGTGATGGGGAGTGTTTGTGTGTTGGCGTGCATTGCCGCTCCGATAATCCGTTGAATACAGTGCGAGCAGGTTGCCATGTCGGCCATGGCCTGCCGAGTGTCCTTCGCTTAAACGTGGTGCGGCGCTGTAACGACATGTTTCCGACTGTCACAAACGCGTCATATTGCCTCTGCTAATCTCCTCGGCGCCCTGCCCTACACCACAGTCCTAGAGCCCCCAACCGAAGGTGCCGCCAAGGTGTTTCCGACCCCCGTTCGCCAGCCAATCATCCTGCGCTCCGACAATCTCCGTTCCGATGACTTCGGCGCGCTGTTCTCCCGATTCTTCGGCAACCGTTATTCCGACTCCCCGCCGCTGCCGTCGAACATCATTATCGGCGGCGTTTACGGGCGGCACGATGGCGTCAGTTTCCGGCGCATGCATTACCAAGGCGATTTCAGCGTTTCGTTTCCCGATCCACAGGACGAGATCACGTTTGTGATCCCCACGGCGGGCAAGATCGTTTTCAACCACGCGACCGAGTCCATCGGTGTGACGCATGTGGGCCTGGCGGTTGATAAGGCCGATATTCGTTCGATGCGCTTTGTTGATGATCATGCGCATCACGGCATGTCGATCAATCGTCATCAACTCACCGAACGGCTGTCGATGCTATTGGATAAACCGATTCTGCAGAAGATCGTTTTTGCACCCAGCGTGGATCTAAACACCGCAGCGTTTCAGGGCATTCGGGCGTTGATTGATCTGGCGACGGGGGCGGAGTTTGATCTGTTGCTCAACAGCGGGACGTTGATGCCGTCGCGATTGCGCGAGATGTTGGTTGATGCGGTGCTGGAGGCTTGGCCGCATAACTTTTCCGAGGCGTTGCGGCGGCCCACGGCAATGGTTGCGCCACGGCATGTGAAGTTGGCGGTGGAGTTTATTCAGGCGCATCCGGAGCAATTGGTTAGTGGTGTGGATCTGGCGCGGTTGAGTCATGTGAGTCAGCGGGCGTTGCAGGAGGGGTTTCGGCGGTTTGTCGGGATGTCGATTGTGGCGTATCAGCGGCAGGTGCGGCTGGAGCGGGCTTATGAGGTGTTGAAACGGCGGGATTCGGGGTCGGTGACGGAGGTGGCGTTGCGGTTTGGGTTTAGTAATGTGGGGCGGTTTTGTCGGTATTTTCAGGGGGCTTATGGGGTGAGTCCGGCGGAGTTCAGGGCTCAGGACTAATCAGTTCATAAGATGAAATGCTAATTGTGGGAGCGAGCTTGCTCGCGAAAGCGGTGTATCAGTCGACGATGTGTTGGCTGGTCTGGCGCTTTCGCGAGCAAGCTCGCTCCCACATTGGTTTATGGGGTGTCTTTGGAATTGATGGCATCCCACAAGTTTTTTTGGTGTGCCTGAGATTGATGGCATTCCACAGGGATCTATGGTGTTTGTTGGATGGGGGTCGTCCTTGACCACCACTTGTTTTAGAACGCGTAACTGGCCTTGAGGCCGCCGTTGAAGCCGTGGCTGTCGCCGCCGCCATTGGCGCCCACTTCTGCGCCCAGGCTCAGGGCGCCAAGGCTGGCCATCACATTCACACCGCCACTGAACTGATCGCGATTATCAAAAGCCGCGCGTTGTTCGATGTCCAGGCCCAGCAGGTGACTTTGGCTGTCGACCTGGTTGTCGCCGAGTGTGCGTTCGTAACCCACTTGCACGCCGGGCACCAGTTGCCATGTGCCCATCGTCACCGGGGCGAAACCTACGTTGAGGTTGGCGACGGCGCTGCGGCGGGTGGCGCTGTTGTCGTCGACGTCGAGGGACAGTTCACTGCCCTTCTCTTTGAAGCCGTTGAGGTCGAGGTGGCTGACGCGAAAACCGAGGCTGGGTTCGACGGTCATGCCGTTGACCGGGGCGCGATAGCCCAACGCAAGCGTGGCGCCAGTGAGGTTACCGTGGCTGTCCCCCTTCGCGGTGCCGAGGCCGCCGCCGAGGTCGCGTTTGCTGTCGTAGTCGACATAGCCGGCGCTGGCGTTGGCGTCGAGGAACAGGCCTTGTTCGAGGCTGGTGAAGCCGTAGCGCGCGCCGACGTTGAGGAAGGTGAAGTCGGTGTCGGCTTCGCCACCCGCGCCGCCCACCGTGCCTTTGCTGTAGCCAAAGCCGCCACGTGCGCTGAGCTGTTCGCTGAAGCGCTGGGTGATGCCGACCATCAGGCCTTGGCTGTGTTCGTTGCTGCTCTCGGCGTGGGCCGAGCCGTCGGTGCCGAGGTAGCCAGCGAGCGCGGTGGTCCAGAGGCGATATTGGCCGACCTTGAGGTCAGTACCGCTGGCGAATGGCGCGGCGGCTTGTTCGATCATCGCGTTTTGCCGCAGCAGGTAGCTGGCGGCGTCGGCGTGCACCTGGCCGCCGACCTGGGATTCAACACCGCCGAGGGTGCCGGCGTCGATGGCCGATTGCAGGTAGTAGTTGTAGGCGCTGTAGGTGCCGGACAGGTTGGTGTTCTGCAATTGGCGAAGCAATTCGGCGCCGGCGGCGGCGTTGCCGATCAGCCCGGCCTGACCCGGCAGGCTGTTGTATTCGACCAGTTTGCCGCGCAGGACGTAAATGGTTTCCTGCGACAGACCGAGACCTTGTTTGAGGTAGTTGTCCATGCTGCCGTATTGCGCGGTGACTTCGTCGAGGCCGGCTTGCAGGTAACTGGCCTGCACGCCGAGCAGCGGCTCGTAAATGGCGGCCATGCTCGGCGGCAACGCTTTGAGCGTGGCGGCGACGCGGGCGGCGGTGTAGTCGTTGGTGGCGAGGTAGTTGGCCATGATGGTCGCGTTGTCGACCCCGGCGATGCTCTGCAACACGGCGGCGGTCCAGCCGGTGCGGTCCTTGCCGGCGGTGCAGTGGAACAGTTGCGCGGCGTCGACGCTGGCGAGTGCGTTAAACAGCTTGCCGAACTGGCCGCGCATGCCGGCGTCACTGACGAAGGCGCGGTTGGTCTGCTCCATCATGGCGATGGCGTCGGCGGCGCTTTTAAAGGAGATGTTAGTGATGTTAGAGCCGGAGGTGGTGCTGCCGATGATGTCGATATTCTGGTAGGTCGCGCCGCTCAGCATTGTGTCGGGAGTCGCGGCGATTTCGCTGGGAGTGCGCAAGTCGTAAACGGCTTTGATGCCGAGGCTGTTGAGGGTCGCCAGGTCAGAGGCCGTTGGAGTTACGGCGTTGGCGCGGTAGAACACGCCAGCGCGCATCGTGCCATCGTGTGCGGTGGAATACGCGGTGGTGGTGCCGGCAACATCGCGAAAATTGTCCATGCCCTGAAGGCGCGGAGTGTCGAGCAGCACGGGCTCGGCAGCATGGGCGGCGGCGATGGACAGGCTCAGTACGGACAGCGAACACAGCAGACGTTGAAACACAGTGCAGCCTCATTTCGGTTAGCGTTGAGCTGCCTACTATCTGTACTGAATTGACACGAAATATGACAAATTCGCGTAGCGCGAAAATGCCTGCGCGAATGGGCCGTGGGGTGCGTGAATTGTCCATCGGGTCGGATGGTGGAGTTTGAGCGGCGACACTGTAGGAACTCAGGTTTGTTGGATATCCTGAATTTGACACTAATTTTGTAGGAGTGAGCCTGCTCGCGATAGCGGTGGGTCATTTAGCAATGATGTGGCAGATAGACCCCGATCGCGAGCAGGCTCACTCCTACAGGGTTCTTTGGGCTACTGGAGATCTGTGATTTGCCACAAACCTGTGGGAGCAAGCCACAGGGATTGAAGGCCGGCATTGGAATAATTGATCTACAACAATATCCGCCGATCCCGGCGGCGCTATTCTGCAGTGGCTGAAAACAGCCGTGCTGTGCGCACGTCACAGGCCTTGTGGCCAAGGTGGCGCTAAATGAACAAAAAACGCATTGTCTGGGGGAGCATTCTCCTGGGCCTTCCGTGTGTCTTGCTTCCGGTACTTTTGATGGGTTATGTCGCCTGGATGTTGAATCTGGCGGCTGCGCAGCAACGTCTGGAAACCCTCGCGGCGGTGGCATCCAGCCGCGCCAATGGCACCTTCAGCGAAGCGGCCGGTGCGCTGAAGAGCGTCGCCGGTTCGAACCTCGCCCCCTGCACGCCCGAGAGCATCGACGAGATGCGACTGCTGACCATCAACACCCTGTCAGTGAAGTCGATCGGTTACGTCGAAGAAGAGATTTACGCCTGCGGTTCGTGGGGTACGGTCGGCCAGCATGCGGCGCCGTGGCAGGAAGACTTCATCACCTCCGACGGCGTGCGCGTATCCCTCGGTGTGCAGTCGCGCATCGTCGCGGCCAAGCCGATGATGGCGCTGCAATACGCCGCGTTCAATGTGCTGGTCGATCCCCAGCAGTTCCTGCATGTAACGCTCGATGAGGATCTGCATCTGGCCGTCGGCACCGCTGCCGGGCAACTGGTCAGCGCCTCGCGCCCCGGCGCGGAACACTTTCTCGCTCGGGTGCATTCTGGTCCGCACTCGGGGCTCGACGACGGCTACCTCTACACCCTCGTGCACAGCGGCGACTGGGTGGCGATCGCCGCGCTGTCACGCCATGAGTTGATGCAGGGCTTGGTTCGCCGGGAAATGCTGATGTTGCCCATCGGCGGTTTACTCGCCGGCCTGCTGGTGTTGCTGATCGTGCGCCGCACTCGCCAACGCCTGTCGCCGCTGGCCGAATTGCAACTGGCGGTGCGTAATCGCGAGTTCGTCGTTCACTATCAACCGATTATTCGCTTGGACGACGGCGCCTGCGTTGGCGCTGAGGCACTGGTGCGTTGGCAGCACCCGGACGGTACGCGGGTCTGCCCCGATGCGTTTATCCCACTAGCCGAGCACAGCGGTTTGATTCTGCCGATCACCGATCAAGTGATTGACCACGTGATGGACGAGCTCGGTTCGCTGCTGGTCAAGGAACGCAGTCTGCACGTGGCAATCAACCTGGCGGCGAAAGACGTCAGCAGCGGCCGCTTCCTGCCGAAACTGGAGGCCGCGCTGGGCCGGGCCAACGTGCAGCAGCATCAGATTTGGCTGGAGGCAACAGAGCGCGGTTTCGTCGAGATCGACGCCGCGCGCACCACCGTCAATCGCGCCCGCGAGCTGGGCTATCTGGCGGCCATCGACGATTTCGGCACCGGGTTTTCCAGCCTCCAGCATTTGCAGCAACTGCCGCTGGATGTGCTGAAGATCGACAAGTCGTTCGTCGACAATATCGATCAGGATGCCGCGACCGGCACCGTGACCGGCCACATCATCGAAATGGCCAAGAGTCTGCGTCTGCAAATCGTTGCTGAAGGCATTGAGACCGAAGCGCAGCGCGATTACCTGCGCAGTCAGGGCGTCCAGTTTGGTCAAGGCTGGCTGTTTGGCAAGGCTATGCCGGCAGAGGAGTTTCTACGGTTCTATCAAGACTGCACGAAAGAAGCGGTCGAGCACAATGCGCAGGAAGCAGCGATGCCGGTTTAAGCGCGCATAAACACGCGGACAAACCCATCTTCGGTCGCACGATGGGTTTGCCGTCAGCCTGCTTCAATTGGTCTGGCTGACAACCTCAATGTCCGTAATCCCTACTCGCTCGGCGTGTTCAAGAATCTGCTCGGGCGTTGAATCCGCTGTAGGCATGATCAAGCCGTTTTCCGCATCGCCCAGATGCAGTTCCAGTAGATGCATCGCAGCCTCATGCTCGGCCAACTGCTGCTCCTTGAGTTCAAGCAGAAAAGTCCGAGGCTCGCCGTTGAATAGATATTTGATGTGATAGGTGTACATGATGTCATCCACGTCAGTAGGAAAAGGCATTGATTATCCTGACGCAACGGTCAGTTTTTAGTTCAAATTGGATCGCCCTCAGACCAATCTGGAATTCATGGCAAACTTTTCGCTCGCCGAGGCGTCCCTTTCTTAACCCCCCAACCGGCTGATTTCAGCCAAGGACTGGCGATGACCTTCTTCATTTTTCTTCTGGCCTGCGCAGCGGCGGCAACCACTGGCGTGATGTTCAAACCGGGGCCGTGGTACGAAGGGCTGAACAAACCCGGTTTCACCCCGCCCAATTGGGCGTTCCCGGTGGCCTGGACGATTATCTATCTACTGTTGGCCTGGGCCGGTTACCGCTTGAGCCTGATTCCCGGTAGCCAGACCGTGCTGGCGCTATGGGCGGCGCAGATTGCGCTGAACACGCTGTGGACGCCGGTGTTCTTCGGCGCGCATCAGGTGCTGGCGGCGATGGTGATTCTCACCGTGTTGTGGCTGGTGGTCGCGGCGATGGTGGTGCTGGCGATACAACTGGACCTGATCACTGGCTTGATCCTGTTTCCTTATCTGGCGTGGCTGTGCGTGGCGGCGGCGTTGAACTTTTCCATCCTGATCAAGAACCGCTGATGACCAGTGCCAATCGGGGCAGTGCAACACCATGGCCGCAGGGTGAGCGCGAGTTGGCGCAGGTGCGCGCCTTCAACAGGAAGCTGGCCTGGCTGCCGCGGTTCAAGATCCGCAACCGCCTGACGCCACGCTTGATTCAGGCGCTGTTGCGTTTCAGCCAGATCGGCGGCTCCGGCGTGTTGCGCAAATTTGGCCTGACAGCTGAGCGCCGACTGATCAATAAAGTGCCCGTGCGGATTATCCGCCCCAAGGGCCCGGCGAAAGGCGTGGTGCTGGATTTTCACGGTGGCGGCTGGGTGATCGGCAATGCGCAGATGGACGACAACTTCAACGCGGCCATCGTCGACAGCTGCCAGGTGACCGTGGTCTCGGTGGATTATCGACTGGCGGTGTCCACGCCCATCGAAGGACTGCTGGAAGATTGCCTCAACGCCACTCGTTGGCTGTTACAAGAGGCTGAGTTCGCCGGCCTGCCCGTCGTGGTGGTCGGTGAATCGGCAGGCGGCCATCTGGCGGCGGCGACACTGTTGGCGCTGAAACAATCGCCCGATCTGCTGCAAAGAATCTGCGGCGCATTGCTGTACTACGGCGTCTACGACCTGACCGGCACGCCAAGTGTGCGCAGCGCGCCCGCCGACACGCTGGTGCTGGACGGCCCCGGCATGGTCGAGGCGTTACGCTTGCTCACACCCGAACTGACCGACGAGCAGCGCCGTCAGCCATCGCTGTCTCCGCTGTACGGCGACTTCAGCGGCCTCCCGCCCGCGCTGCTGTTTGCTGGTGAACTCGATCCGCTGCGCGACGACACCCTCGACATTGCCAGGCGCTGGGCGCAGTCGGCCCCGGTCGAAATGTACCTGCTGCCCTCCTCGCCCCACGGTTTTATCCACTTTCCCACGTCCATCGCTCAAGGCGTACTGGCCTACAGCCGGAAATGGATTTCGGCGCGCGTCGAGGCCGTTGGTTCGCCACAAACGCCAGCAGCGGCGCCGTCTCACTGAGTCCACCGACTTAGCTCTAGAGTCGGGATTAAAGTAAGATCTGTCCGCAACTCCTTGGTTGAGGAGAAAGGCTCATGAATACGAAGGGACAACGTGAACCTACGAGATGAAATCGAGAGGACTTTTCAAGGCAAAGCCTTTGCCCGACCGCTTTACTATTTCTACCCTGGAGGACTGCGTTTTGAGCTCTCCGAAACGGGTGGGATCATTGAGCAGTTCCTGACCGCCCTTCGAAAATCGACAACGATCTGCAGCGATATCTTTTCTGATGCAGAAACGTTTGTGGTGTGTCTGCGCACTCACTCAGGCAGCCATGGATTTATGCATCGGGCCGCGATTCGGGCATTTCGATCTGCCGGCATTGATATTCCCCTTGAGCGCTCAATCTGGAGCGAGGAAATAGATGTCGAAGAATGGTATTGCGAAGAAGAGCCTGAGTACTGGATCAACATCGCGTTCGAAGCGCCGATCACAAGCCTTCAAGCATTTCTTTGGTGTGCATTGGCTAAAGATTTTGGCGTTATCGAGCCCAATCCCCACGTTGATGTGTATCTGTTCAATCTGCCGAAACAGGTCATGGTCTTCCCCTACGACGACAGAGGCATGGATGTCGTCGGCCCTAATGCGCAGCTGCTTTCGCAACTGTACGAGCGGCACAATCAATACCTGCTGGACTATGACCGCTCGGCCATGGATGCCACGTTCGCAGGGGCGCGTTAGTTGCTAAACATGGCGCTGACATCAGCGACGAATCCCAAAAGGGAGCTTTTGGGCGTGAGCAATACTGGGGGCGCAATATGGAAATAGATCGTCTGCTCAAGAAGCGGCAACTCAATGTGCAGGAACAGAATGCGGTGACTGCCCATCGCCTGACGGAAACTGCTCGATTCTGGCGTGATACCGGTATTCCCGAGGCCTTGGCACGTTTCGGCGAGCGCCAAGGTGTTGATTGGTCAGAAACCGTCGTACTCGATCTTGAAGTCGACTTTCCCGGAATGCCACGCCTGTATGGCTTGATCCTCGATCAAGCGGAACGGTTCATAGCGTTTCAAATTGACACCGACAGCGATCATCAACACGTTGAACTCGTAAGCCAATGGGAGGATGTCTCGGCGCATCAGAACTTTACGATTGCCCAACGCGGCACTGGCCAAGGGTTTGCCGTGATTGCTTTGCAGGTCAGGCGCGAAGTGCTTGCACAACGATAGGCGCCGGTTTTCAGGCAAAGGTTTCCTCATCCCTGGAAGGCCGACAATCGCCACACTCAGGCGATGTAGAAGAAGTAAAGCGCCAAACCCAGCAACTGCATGAGCAGCAGGATGGAGAGCAAATGATTGCAAGCCTTCCACGCCTTGCTCACCGGTTGGTTTTTTGCCACTCGATAGCGAAGATAACTGTCGAGTGACAGCGACGCCGTGGGAATGAGCACGAACACAAACGTCAAAAAGAAATTAAACATTTCCTTTGCCCATCGACTCCCAACATGAAACCGGATTTGCTCGCTGCATCGTGCACTGCTCATGTTGTTTGAGCAGACAGCTTAGCTGATCGGCATGTACCCGGAATTCGTGCGGTTCTGCACTGTAGTGATCCCGGGCGATAACACTTGTGGGGACAAGTCAGTGACATGCAAACCCGCAAAGCCGCCATTAAGTGGCAGAATCCCCTGACCCTGATGATTTCGGAGACCACAATGCTGCGCGTGTTTGAACAACGGCTCGACCCCTTCCCGCCCGACGAAGCACCACCCCCGCCCGTCGGTCTGATGCGGTTCCTGTGGGCCTGCACGCGCGGTGCACGCGGTTATATCCTCGCGCTGGCGCTGCTCAGTGCCGGCGTGTCGATCTACGAAGCCTGGCTGTTTTCTTTTCTCGGTCAGGTCGTCGATCTGCTCTCGACGTGGCAGGCCGGCGGTGGAGTCAACGCGCAGGAAAGTCGCGTGCTGTGGGGCATCGGTATTGTGCTGTTTATCAGCATCGGGCTGGTGGCGCTGCGCACCATGGTTCAGCACCAGATCCTGGCAATCAATTTGCCGTTGCGGCTGCGCTGGGACTTCCACCGGCTGATGCTGCGACAAAGCCTTTCGTTCTTTTCCGATGAGTTCTCCGGGCGGGTCACGACCAAGGTCATGCAGACCGCACTGGCCGTGCGCGAAGTGTTGTTCACCCTCATCGAAATTGCACCGGGCATCGGCGTTTACTTCATTGCGATCATCGCCCTGGCCGGCGGCTTTGCCCTGAAACTGATGCTGCCGTTCATTATCTGGGTCGCGTTGTTCGGGCTGGCCATGGTGTACTTTGTGCCGCGTCTGGGCCAGGTCGGTCAGGAGCAGGCTGATGCGCGATCGTCGATGACCGGGCGCATTGCCGACGCCTACACCAACATCACCACGGTAAAACTGTTCTCGCACTCCAAGCGTGAAGCGCACTTCGCACGCGCGGCGATGGAGGATTTCAAACTCACCGGGTTCCGCCAGATGCGTCTGGTCAGCCAGTTCGAAATCGTCAATCAGGCGCTGGTGGTCGGGCTGATTATCGGTGCCGGCGGCTATGCCCTGTGGCTGTGGCATCTGGGCCAGGTCGGTACCGGTGCGGTGGCGGCGATCACCGCCATGGCGCTGCGCATCAATGGCATGTCGCACTGGATCATGTGGCAGATGACGTCGCTGTTCGAAAACATCGGCACCGTGCAGGACGGCATGGCCACCCTCACCCGAGGCCCCAAAGTGCAGGACGCGCCGAACGCCGGCTTGCTGGTGCCGGCGGGCGGCGCGGTGACGTTCGACAAGGTGAACTTCAACTACAACGGTGAACGTCAGGTCCTCGACAACCTGAGCCTGAACATCCGCGCTGGCGAGAAAATCGGCCTGGTCGGCCGCTCCGGTGCGGGCAAATCGACGCTGATCAATCTGCTGCTGCGCTTCTATGATGTCGACAGCGGCGAGATTCGCATCGACGGCCAGAATATCGCGCACGTGACGCAAGACAGTCTGCGCAGCGCCATCGGCATGGTCACCCAGGACACGTCGCTGCTGCACCGCTCGATTCGCGACAACATCGCCTACGGCCGCCCGGACGCCACCGACGAAGATATCCGCCGCGCCGCCGCCAATGCGCAGGCCGACGGTTTCATCAGCCAACTGAGCGACAAGCAAGGCCACAGCGGCTACGACACGCTGGTTGGCGAGCGCGGCATCAAACTCTCCGGCGGCCAGCGCCAGCGCATCGCCATCGCCCGAGTGATGCTGAAGAACGCGCCGATCCTGCTGCTAGACGAAGCCACCAGCGCGCTGGACTCGGAAGTCGAAGTGGCCATTCAGGAAAGCCTCGATGAAATGATGCAAGGCAAAACCGTGATCGCCATTGCCCATCGGCTGTCGACGATTGCGGCGATGGATCGACTGATTGTCATGGATGAGGGGCGGATTATCGAGCAAGGGACGCACACTGAGTTGCTGAACAGAAACGGTATTTATGCGCGGCTCTGGCAGCATCAGAGTGGTGGTTTTCTCGGGGAGGATCAGGGCGTGGCGACGGCGATGGATCAGGCTTGAGGGTGTGGGGCTGGTTGGAAGCAGTCGCTTGTGGGTGACTGCTTACGGCCAATAGCGGACACTCAGCCGCGCTACTGACCGATCATCAGATCTTCAAACACGAACGTTCAATTGACTTTGTTCAACTGCGGCAACTGCCACTTTCCGGACAATACCTCTTCTTTCGGCTGGTACAAACGCAGCAGGACATAGAAGCCGCCCTGGGGCGCCGGCAACCAGTTGGCGGCATTTTCGCCTTGCGGTTTTTTGTGCGAGATCGGAATCGTGATCGAACCGTCCGCCGCAACTTTCAGACCTTGCGTGTCAGTGCCGACTTTGTAGCGATCGATCTCGTTATCGACCAGCATTTTGTCACTGGCGTCATACATGGTCAGTGACCAGAAGGCATTCACCGGCGGTGCCGACGCCAGTTTAACCTCGTATTGATTGTCGCCTGTCAGCGGTTGGTTTTTGCTGTCCGTAAAGCGAATCGGGTACATCGCTTCATGCTCACCCTGGCCGCCGAGATACGGCCCCGCCACCATGGCGCGCAGTGGATAGTTATAGCCAAAGCTATCCAGACCCGTCACCCAGTTCCAGCCATTGCGCACTTCTGACGTGCTGGCCAGCGACGCAATCGCTACGTAGGGCGCATCTTTCAAACCTTCCTCAAGTCCCTTGCGCGTAGCCGGATTGAGTTTATCCGGAGAAAAGCCTTTCTCCGTCAGGCCGATACGGGCGAATTGGGCAAACAGTGCGGCGTCAGCAGGTTTGACCGGATTGTCCTTGAGCACCGCGGCCAATTCCGTGAAGAAACCCAGCGGATCGTCCGTTTGCGGCAACGCCGGCAAGGTCTCGTCCTTGTGCGACTTGCCACTCAGTGGCGCAACACTGAACTGCTTTTGCAGCGCCAGAATCGGCGCGACATCTTCGCCCTGCTTGACTTGAATGCGACCCCACAGCCAGATTTTTTGGGTCGTGACGTCCAGACGCTTGGCATCTTTGGGCAATTCACCTTTCCACCCCGGCGGCACTAACACGAACTTTCCAGCCTGGGTGCCCGTGGTGCGGCGCCCGACATAGTGCTCAAGTTCTTGCCACATGTTGAACACGTCGACCACGTAATAGCGGTCATGGGTATCCGGCACGCTCAACACATACGGTTCGATTAGATCGAGCACCGCGCTCATGTAGTAGGTGTCATTGTTGGCGGTGGGCATGTCCTTGGCGGACGGTGAAGCCAGCGCAGTGGCCCAACCGATCTGGTTCAGACCTGCGCGATAACTGGTGTCAGGTTTAGGCGAAGGGACGGTGACGTAATCACGTACAACCCTTTCCATACGCACCAGCGCATAACCCCAGTTGTAAGCCGAGATTGCCAGGCTGTAACCATCGGCCTTCATCCCCTTCTCTACGGCATCGGGTGTCGCTGGAGTGGACAGCAATAAATCCGGAGTACCGGCTTGTGCGGACATTGCGCTACCGAGCGCGGCACAGAGGGGCAAAACACAAAACAACAACTTGCGAGATGAATTCATAACGAGCGTCCTTTCACGAGGAGGTGCGCCGGGCAAACCGGGCTCAAGCACTGGCCTGACGGCTGAATATCTGCAAGAACCCTAGGCGCGGAGTCGCTTTGCGTCAAACAGGTATGCTGACTCTGGCGGTTCAGCGGTTGTCTATAGTGTTGATCGTTTGTTGGAATTTCAGGGATCAATTGCGGGGATCAATCGATGCGCAACAACGGAATGCTTAACGTGAGCCTGCTGGCCTTGGCGATGCTGTCCAACCCGCACGCGGCCCTCGCCCAGACCAGTATGGAAACGCAGGGTGGACAGCCACCTCCCGGTGCGCGCAGTTCCATTGTGGATTTCGACTACCAGATCAAATACCAGCGCGCTTTTGAAGCCGTGCTGTGGAATATGCCGGCGATCGCCATCTACAGCTTCAGACGCGCCGCGTTTGACAATCTGGGGGTCAAAGACAACGACATTATCGCCTACTCGGCGCCAGCTACACCGAAGCTGGAAGCCATCACCGCCAACAGCAGTACGCCTTACATCACGGCATTCACCGATCTGCAAAAAGGCCCGGTGGTTCTGGAACTCCCCGCCGCCAGCGAGGAAGGCAGCGTCTATGGCCAGGTCGTCGATGCCTGGCAGTTGACCATCGCCGACGTTGGCCCCTCGGGTCTGGACAAGGGCAAGGGTGGCAAGATGCTGTTCACTCCACCGGGTTTCACCGGTGAAGTGCCGGCTGGCTACATCCACGTTCCATCACCGAATTACCGAATCGCCCTCGCCTTCCGCTCCGTGCGCGCACCGGGCAAAACCGCGGCTGACGCCTATCTATATGCGAAGAAGCTGCGCATGTATTACCTGGCCGACGCGACCAATCCGCCACAGCAACGCTTTATCGACCCGATCGACAAGGTTTACCCGACGCTGCCTTTCTATGACGAGCGCCATTTCGCGGATATGCATGCAGTCATGAGCGTCGAACCTGCACGTCCGCAGGACAAGGTGATGATCGGGATGCTGCGATCGCTGGGCATCGAGAAAGGCAAGCCGTTTGCCCCGGACGCGGTGACCAAAAAAGCCATGCGCCAGGCGGCCATTGATGCCTGGTTCTACCTTCAGCACTGGTTCGACAACCTGCCGAAAGACAAATTTTACTGGCCAGATCGGCACTACGCGTCGCTGCTGATGACCGATGAAAACAAGCGCTTCTCGTTCGAATACGAAGACAATATTGATCTGATTGGACGCGCGGCGGAGTACTTCTGGTGCACCTATATGCCGAAGGAGTTGAGCGACTCGCCGGCCACTCAATACCTGATGGCCATGGCCGATAAAAACGGCAAACCGCTCGAGGCTGGCAAGACTTACAAAATCGACGTCCCGGCGAAAATGCCGGTCAAGCAATTCTGGGCGTTGACCGCTTACAACCGCGACACCATGTCGTTCATTTACAGCGAAACCAATCGCACAACCCTGTCCTCCTACGACCTTGACGCAATGAAGAAAAATGCCAATGGTGGTGTCACAATCTACATCGGCCCCAAAGCTCCCGCCGGGCTGGAAAGCAACTGGATTCCAACCGCGGGTAAGCGACCGTTGCCGGCCATGCGTTTTTATGGCGGCACCGAAGCACTGAACGACAAGAGTTTTAAACTGCCGGATTTCGAGTTGTTTGAGTGACCTCTCTATCCGGCCCTAGGTTGAGACTTTGTCGATGTCCGCTGACAGCAGTCATTCGTGAGCGGATATCGCCTCATCCAAGACATGCAAACACTCACCCGCTATTGCCCAAGACGCAGTCTATCGATGGTCCACCGCTTGATGGACACACATTTTTAACTCACCGGCACCGCAAACACCGCACTGGCCCGCGCAACCGTTCGCTCCCCGACATGCAAGCTAACAGCAGCAAACGCCAATTGACGGCCTTTTTTCGAGTACTCAAGACGCACTTCCAGCCACTCGTTCATTTGGACGGCGCCGAGGTAATCCAGGGTCATGCTCGCCGTGATCAATGGCTGCGGAGGGTCACTGGAAAAGGCCATGGCGTAGCCCATACCGACATCGGCCAACGTCGCCAATACACCGCCATGCAAGGTGCCACGGCCATTGGCATGGCGTGCGTCGGTCAATAAACCCAGTTCCAGTTGCAGCCCGCTGCCCCTCGCGTAGATCGGGCCCAGCAAATCAAGCAACGGGCTGCTGCGGGTAAACGCGGTGAAACCTTCGGGAATTGCGGTGGCGTCCATGGTCCCTCCTGGTGCCGGTGACTCACCGGCTTCATTGACCTTAATGGGAGGGTTTATTGGCAATCGCCTGATGGAGCAAGAACTATACGGATGCGGAATCTCCAGTGATCAACTGTCGAAGCAGGACCGACCGATCATCCCGTGGACGCCAGATCGCCACGCTCCATCATTCGAACACGGCAAACGTCGAGGGATGACGCGACGTCAACAGGCCAATGAAGGAAATCGCCAGCGCCAGGCCAATGGTTGTCGTGACTTCAGTGCGGTGTTGCGGGGTGATCATCATCACCGCCAGCGCGGCGCAGATGAATACGATCACCAGCCACGTCAACCAGGGAAACAGCCACATGCGGAAGGTCAGCTCGACGTTGCGCTGTTGCAATATCCGCCGCATGCGCAACTGCGACACCGCGATGGCGAGGTACACCAACAGGGCAATCGCTCCGGAGCTGGCCAGCAGGAATTCAAAGAGCCCGGCAGGCATGAAGTAGCTCCACACAGTGATCGACGCACCGAGCACGGTGCTGGCGATAACCGCTGCGCGCGGCACACCTTCGGAAGAGGTCGCCTTCAGCGCTTTCGGCGCATCGCCACGCCGGCCCAGCGAGTACAGCATCCGCGAGGCAATGTAGATCGAGGAGTTCATGCAGCTGGCCACGGCAATCAGCACGACGACGTCGACCATGAATTTGGCGTGGGGAATGTTCATGATTTCCAGAGCGCGCTGATAAGAGCCGACCGAGGCCAGCAACGGATCATTCCAGGGCACCACGGAGATCACCACGAAGATCGACAGCAGGTAAAACACGCCAATGCGCCAGATCACCGAACGGGTGGCCTTGGCAATGTTTCGCGACGGGTCATTCGATTCGGCGGCGGCGATGGTCACCGCTTCGGTACCGATAAAGCTGAACATGATGGTGATGAAAGCACCGACCACCGCCGACAATCCGTTGGGCGCAAACCCGCCGTGTTCGGCCATCAATCCGCTCAAGCCGCTGACGTCGCGATCCGGCACCCAGCCCATCAACACGGCAAAACCGACGCCGATAAAACCGACGATTGCCACGACCTTGGCCATGGCGAACCAGAATTCGAACTCACCGTACTTGGACACGCTGAACAGGTTAGTCACCACCAGCGCAATGATCGAGCCCAACGCGAACAGCCAGGCATCGACCTGCGGAAACCATTGATTCAGCACATGCCCGGCGGCGAGCGCTTCGATGGGAATTACCAGAACCCAGAACCACCAATAGAGCCAGCCAATGGTAAAGCCGGCCCAGCGCCCGATGGCCTGGTCGGCATAGGTCGAGAACGAGCCGGTATCCGGATTGGCCACCGCCATCTCACCGAGCATGCGCATGACCAGCACGACGAGCAAACCGGAGAACAGATAAGCCAGCAGAACCGCCGGCCCCGCCGCCGCAATGGCATGTCCTGAACCTACGAACAATCCGGCGCCGATAATCCCGGCAATGGACAACATAGTGACGTGACGAGGCTTGAAGCCCTGCGCCAATTGGCTACTCGAATCCATGGAGTTAGGGCTGATCATTGGTTTTTTTGTTCTCTGCTGATCGACATTTAAGCAAGTTGACTGGGCAAACGAGCACGATCGTTGCCTGCTGAACTTCCCGAAAGAAGTCCGTCCAACCGCCGCAGTTCTTATCAACCCCATGATCTGGATGGGATTATTTTGATGTGAAGACACCTCACCTTACCCGGCCTGTCAGATGATTCAGTAGCCTGATTGCGTCATGGTTGTGTCTGATATCGACACATCGAAACCTATCGGTCGCAATGAATACCGATAAGTCCCCCAGTATCTGACGACAGATACCCGCATCTCGCCCTCACCTCCCTGCACACCCCGGCAACGTAAACACCACACGCGCCCCACACGGCGCGTTCGCCTCCGCCCACAAGTGACCGCCGTGGGCTTCGATGATCGACCGGCAGATCGACAACCCCATCCCCAACCCGGTGACTTTGGTGGTGTAGAACGCGGTGAAAACCTCCTCCACCTGATCGCAGGCAAATCCCGGTCCCGAGTCGCTTACGACAATCCGCACGTCTTTCCCGACAGACTCGCTGACAATGATTAACCGACGCTCGCCCTCCTCGATCACCGCCATGGCCTCCAGACCGTTGATGATCAGATTGAGCAGCACCTGTTGCAGCTCGACGCGGTCAACCAGCACGGCAGGCAAATCGTTGACAAGGCGCGTGGTGACCGCCGCGCCATAGCGGGCCGCTTCACCACGGGTAAACCCGACCATCTCGCCCACTACCGCGTTGAGGTCCACCGGATGTCGTTGCGGCGGTGTTTTGCGGATCAATGCGCGGATACGTCCGAGCACGTCGGCCGCGCGGTTACCGTCGTTGATGATGCGTCTGAGGCCCTGTTCAACTTCATCGGTGTTCGGCGGTTGCGCGCCGAGCCAGCGCAACGCCGCGTTGGCATTGATCACGGTGGCGGCGATTGGCTGGTTGACTTCATGGGCGATGGACGCTGCCAACTGGCCCATGGTCGCCACGCGGTTAGCGTGGGCCAGTTCCGCTTGTACCTGGCGATATCGGCGCTCGCCTTCGCGCACTTGCTCTTCGGCCTGTTTGCGTTCGCTCAGGTCAAGCACGAAGGCCACGCCCTGCTGCTGACTGGCTTCGAATGCGGCCAGACCGACGATCACCGGCAGGCGAGTGCCGTCCTTGCGGATGTATTCCTTCTCGAACGGCTGGGCGCGCCCGGTGCGGATTGCCGTCGCCAGCGCCGCTTCACTTGTCATGCGCAGTGGCGGCGGTGTCATGTCGCGCCAATGCACCCTGCCTGACAGCAGATCGTCGCGCTCGTAACCGACCATGCGCAGGAACGCGTCGTTGGCCTCAATGATTTCACCGTCGACACTCCAGACGATGATGCCGATGATATTCGCGTCGACCAGCCGGCGAATTCTCGCCTCGCGCTCGGCGACGTCACGATACAGCCGCGCATTGTCCAGCGAGATCGCCGCCTGCGAAGCCACCAGTCGCAATACGGCAATGCGCGCCGGACTGAACACACCCGCAGACAGATTGTTCTCCAGGTACAGCGCGCCGGCAATCCGGCCCTGATTCATCAACGGCAGGCACAGGATCGAGCGAGCGCCGCGTTGATGAATGTACAGATCAGCGCCAAAAGCCGGATCGGCGACGGCATCGTCCAGACACAGATTTTCACCGGTGCGCAGGGTCTGGTAGAGCACCGATTCGGCCAGCATCGATGAACTTACCGGCTCATGGCAAAGCAGCGCGCTGTCGTCACCGACACTGGTTTTCGCGGCGATATACGGCGCCTCGCCTTCGGTCAGAATCAGCCGGCCATGCTCGGCGCCAGCCTGTTCGATAGCGGTGCGCATGACCATTTCGATCAGTCGATCCAGCACGATCTCGCCTGAAACGGCCTGGGACACCTTGAGCACCGTGGCCAGATCCAGATGCTCGACCGGGGTGGCGATGGTCGCAGTCGGACCGGGCGCCGTATCTCCATTGCGCAGATAACGGTGCTGTAGCTCCAGTTGCCGCACCTTGCCCTCAGCCCCCCAGCGCAAGTAACCGTAGCGCGCATCTTGCAGGTACAGGCGGGCGATTTTGCTCAGACCACGGGCACTGTAGAACCGCGCTGCGAGTTCGTTGGCCAAGGCCTCGACATGCACAAAGCCGTTGTCCCTGGCCAACTGAATCGATTGCTCGTACAGCATCTCGGCTTCGATCAACTGCCCGGTGACCCGAGCGATTTCGGCTGCGACCAGCGCCGTCTGACTGGCGAAGGTTTCCGCACACTGTTGCGCCCAGGTTTGCAGTTGATCGTGGTGCTCGCCCAAGCGTTGCAGTCGGTCGGTATCGGCTTCGCCGTGGGCAGCCAACGTTAACGCTGCGTAAAAGTGAAACTCGGCCTCTTCAAAAAACGAGGAGATCACCCACAACAGTTCCCGGGCCTGCCCCGCGCAATCGGCGGCCGCTGCGTAATCCCCGGCCAGATAACGCGCCTGCAACTTGCGCACCCAGTACTTGCCCCGAGCCAAGGCCAGGTCCGGAGCAGCGAGGTTCGCCTCAAAGCGTGTCTCATCGAATTCTTCATCATTGAAACTGCCAAACACCGGGGTCTGCCCTCGCAACATGCGGATCAGTGCCCGTTGGCAACTCATGAAACTGATCACCAGACCGAAGCGGATTCTTTGCGAGTAAGCCAGACCCGTTTCAGCCTGCACCTGCACTTCCGCCAGCGGCTCGCCAATGAACAGCAAGTCGGAAATCAGGCTATTGCCAGCGTAGGCTGCATAGGGCAAATCGCCGGTGCGGTTGCCGGCGCTGAGCGCACGCCGCAGCAATTCGCGGCACTCGCGCACCGGGCGCATCCAGCGCACCACGAAGATCGAGAAGCACAGGTAGGTACGCGCTTCGTATTGCGCAAGGCCACGGCGGTCGACCAGATCGCAGCCCAAGCGGCCAAACCGGTAACCGCTGGCATAATCGCCGAAGCGCCGCCCGGCAACCCGCACAACATTGGCGTAGAGCATGCAGGAGGCGTCGCAATTACCGTGCTCCAGGCTCAGGTTAACGGCTTTGCATATGGTCAGGCAGGCGAGGTTCGCATCGGACTGCAACGCCGGGGCCAACAGTTTGCTCAACGCATCCAGTGTCACCAGCGTGGCCGGATCCTCCATCAGTGGCAGGTCGATCAACTGCTCGATACTGCGCTCACCCAGTTGCCTCCAGATCTGTTGGTATTCGGCGCGCACTTGCTGATCGTCCGGATGCGCCGTCCAGTCGATGCCGACCTGACGTAAATAGGTCAGGCACACATTCACCGCGCGGTCACTGCGGTCGAGCAGCAGGCAGACATCCATCAACAAACAGGTGACTGCCGCCCGCTCTACCGTGGTCTCGACGCGCTCGGCCAGTGCAGTCAGGCGCGCATCGGCCAGCGCCAGTTGCCCAGTGAGAAATTCGCACTCGGCGCGGTTCAGCTCCAGAGCAAACCCCAGTTCATGGCGACGGTCATCACCGTGCTCGCCGAGCAACGCCGCACCCGTGCCCAAGTAGCTCAACGCTGAGGTGTAAGCGGTCGAAGCCTTGGCACGCTGACCAGCGAGCAGGTTGAATTCGGCCAGCTGTTCGCGTTCGGCCCGCGCGCTGATCAGACTGGCGCCGCGATTGAGTTGCCCGACGATTTCGAAGATCGCGTCTTCACGCCCCTCCGCCGGCGTCTGCAGGGCGAGCAAACGGCCGATGCGCAGATGAGTTTGCGCACGTTCGGTTTCCGCGGTTAGTGAGTATGCCGCCTCGTGAATACGGTCATGGACAAACGCACAAGTACCGTCGTGAAACTCCACCAGTTCCTGGCGCACCGCCGGCCACAGCGCCGCGTGCACCCGCGCCGTCGGCAGGTCGAGCACGGTGGCCAGCGTGTCAATACGCGCTACGTTGCCCAGGCAGGCCAATTGTTGCAGGGCCTGACGCGTGTCCAACGGCAGACGCGCCAGTTTGCCAACCATCAGATCGACCACGTTATCGGTGTAGCCCTTGGCGTTGATCAGTGCCAGATCCCAGCGCCAACGGTTGAATTGGTGGTCGTAGATCAGCAGCTGTTCTTCGGCCAACGCGTGAAGAAACTGGATGACGAAAAACGGATTGCCGCCGGTCTTTTCCAGCACCAGGCGCGACAGGGCAACGATGCTCGCGGGTGGGCAGCGCAGAGATTCTGCGATCAGTTGCTCGATGTGCACGCTGGCCAGCGAGGTCAGGCAGATCTCGTCGATATGCACGCCGTCATTACGCAGCACTTTGAGTTTGCCGTTGAGCGGGTGGTCGGCATCGACCTCGTTATTGCGGTACGCGCCCACCAGCAGCAAATGCCCAAGCTCCGAGCGGGTCAGCAGATCTTCGAGCAAATCGAGGGTCGCTGCGTCGAGCCATTGCAAATCATCGAGAAACAGCGTCAACGGATGTTCCGGCCGAGCAAACACACCGATGAAACGCTGCAACACCGCCATGAAGCGCTGCTGCGCCTGCTGCGGTTCAAGCTCCGGCACCGCTGGCGGCTCACCGATAATCAACTTGAGTTCCGGGATCAGCTCGGTCATCAACCGTGCATTCGGTGACAGTGCCTGTAACAACGCCGCGCGCCAGCCAGCGAGCACCTCGCGACGCTTGCCCAGCAGCGTTCGCACCAATCCTTGAAAGGCCTGGACCAGCGTCGCATAGGGGATGTCGCGCTTGTACTGATCGAACTTGCCAGCGGCGAACAATCCCCGCGACGGCACCAGCACTTTGTGCAGTTCACTGACCACCGAGGATTTACCAATGCCGGAGTAACCGGACACCAGCACCAGCTTCGGCGAAGGAGCCTGCACCACCTGGGCGAAAGCATCGATCAGGGTTTGCACTTCGCGCTCACGACCGTAGAGCTTTTCCGGGATCAGCAAGCGATCGATCGCGCCCTGCTCGTTCAACGTGAACACATCGATACGCCGCGCCCGACGCCAGTCGTCCAGACAACGACGCAAGTCATGTTCGACGCCGGCGGCGGTTTGGTAGCGCGCTTCGGCGGTCTTGGCGAGCAGTTTCATGACTACCCGCGAGAGCATCAACGGCACCGTGGCCACGCGTTCGCATGCAGGCATCGGTTGCCGCGCAATGTGGCAATGCACCCACTCCATCGGGTCGTTGGCGTTGAACGGCAGCGAGCCGGTAAGCATCTGGTACAGCGTCACACCAAAGGAGTACAAATCGCTGCGCGAATCGATCGAACGATTCATCCGACCGGTTTGTTCCGGCGCCATGTAGGCCAGGGTCCCGGCAATGGTTTCTGGCGGCGCGGGTGCCTGACGTTCGCGCGGCAGTCGCGAGGCCAGACCGAACCCCATCAACCGGGCTTGTCCGTCGTGGCAGTTGACAAGGATGTGCTGCGGTTTGAGATCCTTGTGCACCAGCCCGCACAGGTGCAAACGGCCAAGCGCTACGGCTATGTTGATTGCGTGCAACAGGCAGGTTTCAGTGTCCAGCGGCGTGATCAGCAAACGCGACAGCGGCTCGCCGCCGGGGTCGTCGAATAACAAGTGCGTGGTTCCGCCCGCGCGTTCAAGGGCTTGCGGTTGCAACGCCCATTCATTGTGCAGAGCGTCTTTGAGGCCGTATTCATGCGCCAGCCGGTCGAGGGTTGCAGGCAACGGCTGAGCGATTGCCGGACGCACTATCAGCACGCTGGCGCTCTCCCCCTGTCCTCGTTTGCGGGAGAACACCCGCTCGCCGTCGTCCCACAAAATCTGTTGTTTGCTGGCCATCGGAGTCGACACCGTCAAAGGGGTTTCTGTCACACGCTGAAGCTCAGTTCAGCTTGTCCGCCGCGCCGGCTCGATGCCCAGCGATTCGGCAATACGCACCAGATCGGCGACCGAACGTGCAGCGAGTTTCCTCATGACCTGCCCGCGATGGACTTTCACCGTCACTTCGCTGAGGTTGAGTTGCGCGGCGATCTGCTTGTTCATCAGCCCGCCAATGACGAAACCGAGCACTTCGCGCTCACGTACCGTCAATGTTTCGTAGGCTTGACGCAACGCCGCGCCGGATTGTTCGGCGAGCAGTCGCGCACTGTCGCGGGCTAACGCACTGGCCACCGCATCGAGCATGTCCTGATCACGAAAAGGCTTGGCCAGGAAATCCACCGCGCCGGCCTTCATCGCCTTCACGCTCATGGCGATATCGCCGTGACCGGTCATGAACACGACGGGAATGCGCAGGCCGTTTTTTTCCATCTGCTCCTGAAAGGTCAGGCCACTTTCGCCGCGCAAACGCACATCGAGCACCAGACAACCGGGCACGTCGCGTTTGGCCGAAACGAGGAAGTCTCGAGATGTTTCGAAGGTCTGCACCTGCAGGCCGATCGAACGCAGCAAACCGTCGAGGGCCTGACGCATGGAGGCGTCGTCGTCGACCACATAAACCACCGGTTCCCTCAGCACGGGCGGGGCTGCGCTGGGGCTGGAATGCGACCACAGGGTCATCGTGAGTCCTCGGCGAGATCGCAACGCGTGCGATGTGCAGGTGAATAAATCTAGTCCATGATGGCGAACGCAGCCAGAGGCCAGCCAAACGGTCGCGCAGCAGGCTAGCAGTCGACGCGCATTGCCGACAGGCCAGAAACCCCTGAAAATCGGCCATGCCCTATCCCCTCCTTCTTCAGCCGTTTGAACAGGCAGGATTTCAATGTCCAGCATTCCCGAGCAGTCCTTCACCGCTACGCCCGAACCGCGCGACGTGGTGTTTATTGCCTACCCGCGAATGAGCCTGCTCGACCTCAGTGGCGCGCAAACGGTGTTCTGGGCCGCGAGCAAAGCCTTGGCCGAAAGATGCCACCCCGGTTATCAGTTGCACACCGCCAGCCTTGAGGGTGGTTTGGTCAATACCGTTGAAGGTTTGGCCGTGGACACCCGAGCGCTGCGCGAATTGGACATTGCCGCGCTGCACACCCTCGTCGTACCCGGCGCACCCGATATCTGCCAGACCCTCGACGAGCACGCCGAACTTACCGCGTGGTTGCGGCGTAATGCCCCTGTTGCGAGGCGAGTGGTGTCGGTGTGCAGCGGCGCTTTCCTTCTGGCCCAGTCCGGTTTGCTCGACGGCTGCCGCACCGCCACGCACTGGGCCATGTGCGACAACCTGCGCGAGCGCTTCCCGGCGATCGACGTGGATGCCGATGCGATCTTCATCCAGCAGGGCAAGGTCTGGACCTCGGCGGGGGTCACGGCCGGTATCGATCTGGCCTTAGCGCTGGTCGAGGCCGATTACGGCCGCGAGGTGGCGTTGCAGGTTGCCCGCGAGCTAGTGGTGTACCTCAAGCGCCCCGGTGGTCAGGCGCAATACAGCACACTGCTGCAATCGCAGGTGCAGGACAGCCCGCAGTTCGACCCGTTGCACTTGTGGCTGATCGATCACCTTGACGATCCGAAGTTGACTGTAGAGCGACTCGCCGAACAGGCGAAAATGAGCCTGCGCAATTTCACCCGTGTCTACAAGCAGAGCACCGGGCGCACGCCGTCCAAAGCCATCGAACTGTTCCGCCTCGAAGCGGCCAGGCGCATGCTGGAGAACTCGGCGCACACCATCGACAAGGTTGCGCGTCTTTGCGGCTTCGGTGATGAAGAGCGGCTGCGCGCCTGCTTCCAGCGTCACCTGTCGATTTCACCGCGCGACTACCGCAGCCGCTTCAGCCGCGAAGGTTGATGCCGAAAACCGCTGACACTCAAAAAGTCTCCACGGACTATACCTAGGTATAGTTTTGCGCCGGTGCTGAGGGCGTATGGTGCAAGAACGACAGGAGTCGCCATACGTGCCCGTCCGGCCAGGGAGCCCTATGCAGCACAAGGTTGTCATTGCGGTGGTTGACGACGACGAGGCCATTCGCAATGCACTCGCAGGTTTGCTTCGCGCCTTCGGTTATCAGGTGTTCACCTATCCGGGCGCGCAGGCATTCCTTGAGTCAAAAAGCCCGGCACAGACACACTGCCTGATCTCCGATATCCAGATGCCTGGCATGAGCGGCCCGCAACTGCACGAAGCATTACGCGCACAAGGCTGGCGCATTCCGGTGATTTTCGTCACCGCCCATCCCGATGAACTCCACACCCGCGCGCCCGGCGTCATCGCTTGTTTGCCCAAACCCTTCCCGTCCGACATCCTTCTCAACCACATCGACATTGCCCTGAACCGTCCTCTGTAGCTTGTTCGATACTTTCGTATACCGCCCTTCGACCCATGCGTAATCCGCACACACCGATGGACAACTGCGCCCGCAGCGCCCACGCCATAGCATTGATTTCGACAGCGGACGATTAAGCGCCATGCAGTACGGCAAGCAGTTTGCGGCGGCCAGTGATCATCACGCCAGTGTCGAATAAAACTCGGGTTATCCATCCATCAGCATCAGGGAGCACATTATGAAACAGCAATTATTGGTGATCGGTGCGGGGTTCGGCGGGCTGTGGAGCACGTTGAGCGCCGCGCGGTTGCTGGATATGCATGACCGCCACGATGTGGAGATCACACTGCTCGCCCCGCAAGCCGAACTGCGCATCCGTCCCCGCTTCTACGAACCCGATGTCCACAGCATGTACGCGCCGCTGGACGCGCTGCTCGCTGCCGTGGGTGTACGTTTCGTCAAAGGCACCGCCGAGAGCATTGACAGCCAGGCACGCCGTGTCGGTTATCGCGATGAGGCCGGTCGGCCGGGTGAGCTGACTTACGATCGCCTGGTGCTGGCCAGCGGCAGTCAACTGGCGCGTCCGCCGGTGCCGGGCCTGAAAGAGAATGCGTTCGACGTCGACCAGATCGAGTCGGCGGCACGCCTTGAGCGCCACCTGCACGCGCTGGCCAGCCAACCGGCCAGCGCCGCGCGCAACACCGTGGTCATCGCCGGTGGTGGCTTCACCGGTATCGAAACCGCGACCGAAATGCCGAATCGTCTGCGCGCCATTCTCGGCGAGCTGCAAGACATTCGAGTGATCATCGTTGATCGCAGCAAAGACATCGCCGCGACCATGGGCGACGGCATCCGTCCGTCCATCATCGAAGCGTCAAAAGAACTGGGCATCGAGTGGATCATCGACGCCACGGTCGCCGCCGTGGATGCCAACGGCGTCACCCTCGCCGACGGTCGCCACATCGAGAGCAATACCGTGATCTGGACCGTGGGTTTCCGCGCCAGCCCACTGACCGAACAGCTCAATGCCGAACGCGATGGCCAGGGGCGTCTGCACGTCGACGGCAATCTCAAAGTGCAAGGTCTCGAGCACGTGTTCGCCGCCGGCGATGTCGCCCGTGCTGCCACCGACGACGTCGGCAATATCTCGGTGATGTCCTGCCAGCACGCGATCAGCCTTGGTCGTCATGCCGGCAACAACGCCATTGCTGATCTGCTTGGCGTGACGCCGACCACCTACCGTCAGCCGAAGTACGTGACCTGCCTCGATTTGGGTGCTTGGGGCGCGGTGTACACCGAAGGCTGGGATCGCCAACTGAAGCTGGTGAAAGCCGAAGCCAAGGAACTGAAGACGCAGATCAACAGCGTGTGGATCTACCCGCCGGCCGCAGACCGTCGCATCGCCCTCGCCGCTGCCGACCCGATGATTCCGGTGGCCTGATCTCGCCCCCATTGTCCAAAAACCGATGTCTTGCCTGATAAAAAGGAGAACACCATGACCATACATCTGGATTCCTTCACCGCCCACAACGCTACCCTGCAAACCCCGACCGAAGAGCTGGTGCCATCGCGCTACGCGCTGCGCCTCGGCAACATCGACGTGATGGTAATCAGCGACGGCGTCCTGCCGCTGCCGACCCAAACCATGTCGACCAACGCCGATCCCGCCGAGCGCGCTGCGTGGTTCAAAGAGATGTATCTGGGTCCCGACGCGTTCGACTGGGCACTCAATGTCCTCGTGGTGCGCAGCGGCGAGCAGGTCATCCTTGTCGACGCCGGACTCGGCGGCCAGTTCCCCGGTTTCCCCCGCGCCGGGCAGTTTCCCAAACGCCTCGCGGCGGCCGGTATCGACCTCGCAGACGTCACCGATATCGTCATCACCCACATGCACATGGACCACATCGGCGGCTTACTCGTCGAGACGGTGAAAAACCGTCTGCACGACGACGTGCGCATCCACGTCACCGCCACCGAAGTCGACTTCTGGACTTCGCCGGACTTCACCAGCACCGACATGCCCGCGCCGGTGCCTGACGTGCTGCGCTCCACCGCCAACGCCTTCATCCAGCAATACCAAAGCAAACTGCATATCTTCGAGGATGCGTTCGAAGTCGCCCCCGGCGTGGTCGCAAAACTCACTGGCGGCCACACCCCGGGCCACTGTGTGGTTTACGTGAACTCCGGCGACGAACGCCTGACCTTTGCCGGCGACGCACTGTTCCCGGTGGCCTTCGACCATCCGGACTGGCACAACGGCTTCGAGCACGATCCTGATGAAGCGGTGCGCGTCCGCGTCCGCCTGCTGCAGGAAGCAGCGGCCAGTGGCGAACTGTTTGTCGCCACGCACCTGCCCTTCCCGTCGGTCGGCCACGTCGCCGTCAATGGTGAGGGGTTCCGCTGGATTCCGGCGATCTGGGATTATTGATCGAGATCGCGCAACACTGCTTCGCTCGACCTTGGTCGGGCGAAGCAGTGTTGCGATTACACAGATGCAGGGTTACCAAGTGGAATGCACGCGTGAGGCCGAGTAATCTACGACCGTTTCGAAAAAACTCCTCCCTCAGCATTTGGAATGCCTAATGGCACTGCACGACGCAATCGCCTTTGAAATCCACGCCGGCGTGCTCCCGCGACATTTCCGCGCCGCAGACCTTAAAACCACTGAACGCAGGACTTACCGAAGCCCCACCGACGCCAACCATCGCTACCGCGTGGGTCTGGATTTCTTCGCCGCCAGTACGATCAGTACGCAATTGGCAAATCTGTGCGAACACACCGGTTTTTTTACGCGCAACGGTCAAGCTGCGCGTTACCGACGGGTATCAAAGGGCGTATATGAGTTGCTTGGCCTCGATGAAACGCAAGAGCTGACGGCGGAAGTAGAGCCCGATTGCGAAATACCTGTCTCGCCGAGCTGCCGAAGTCTGAAATCTTTGGAAGCGCGGTTTGCCTGTTACCTTGAGCATGAACCCTTTCAAATTTACGATCGCCGCCGCCGGAAACTCTATCCAGCCGAGGCGGTCGTTGGGCTGGACGCGAGATTGAACAGCTACTTCTGGCCCTCGCCAGGAGTGAGTTTTACAGCCACCGAGCAAGAGTTGCAGGGTTATATTGAGCGGGCGCAGGAACTCATTCCTCATCTTGCCGGTAATGCCGACTCGGTGCTGGCGCTGTTCGCGTCCATCTGCAGGTGGGGCGGAGTGCGCGTGCCCACGCAAGATGCCAATGCGGTCGTCGTCAACTTGCAGCGCGCTGCAAACCGCAACGCTCAGCAACCAGCCGCGATGAACAGTGCATGGACGAAGCTTTACGCCATGTTTTATCCGGATGTCTTCGTGATCTACGACTCCCGCGTAGCCACTGCATTGGTGGGCATTGCCGAGGCGGTGCTCGACGATGCCGAGCTCGATAGCTTCAAGGCGCAATATCCTGACTTGGGTCTTATCGCTGGGCGTGGCGGTAGCCGCCCACGAGCGACCCGTGCCGGTTGGCGCAATGCCTACATGTCCTGGCCGGCGCAGCTCGACGCAAACCGCCTTGTTGCAGCCATCTTGCACGCGCTGCAAGCGCGGTCAGGCTTGGCGTATAGCGCTCGACAACTGGAAGCGGTGTTGTTTATGGAGGGCTATTGAGCTGGAAAAATACAATTGACGCGGGCCAGGTTTCCAGTTTGGTCATTTTTGCTTTTTCTATTAAAGACATGGCAATGCCTACACAGGCTTCTAAGCCCCAAACCACTACCAATCGAAAAAATAGTCGTCACTCATGAGGTAACGTTTGAAGAGCTTGAAAAAATCAAGTCGCTCTTGGCGGAGATTAGGTTCTTAAAAAGTGAGGTTTTTTTGCCCTCCGGCGCCAGTCGCGTAGGCTG
Source organism: Pseudomonas neuropathica (assembly GCF_015461835.1). GTDB lineage: Bacteria > Pseudomonadota > Gammaproteobacteria > Pseudomonadales > Pseudomonadaceae > Aquipseudomonas > Aquipseudomonas neuropathica. The sequence goes on from NZ_JACOPX010000006.1 coordinate 55,651, forward strand.
GCGCTTTTGCGCAAACAATTTGCCCCCGCAAGGACGCACAGGACTGCCCCATGAACACGACACAAGAATGGCTGACCCGATTGGCACGCAAGCAAACACAGCTTTCCGCCTATGAGAACTATCGGCGCAATGAGGCGCTGGAGATACTCGCTCACTTCGGCAACACCGGCACTTGGGCAGACGTGAGCAATCACTCCAACGGTTTTGTTCGAGAAGTTGCGGTGCGAGAACTGTGTAAACAGCCGTCCCCCGAAACATTAGCGGTGTTGATCGAACGTCTGAACGATTGGGTTCCACAGGTTCGCGACCTGGCGGCGGCGGCCCTGCAACAATACTTGTCGCCCGCCCACACCCAGGCCTGGTTGTCCGCTCTCGAACCCTTGATGGCATTGGCAGCGCAGCGCCGGGTCGACCACAGCCAGACGCTGTCGACGATACGCGCCATGCTGCAATCGGCGGAATGCCGGGATGAGGTTTACGCAGACTTCTTGAAGCGCCAGGGCAAAGCCGCGCGTTACCTGTTTACGCTGTTGCTGGAAAGCCCTGCGGATCGCAAGACCCTGCTCCTTAGTGCTCTGGCTCATCGCGAGCTGACCGTACGCTTGATGGCGGTGCCGGCGAGCGCGATGTTGCCGGCGGCACAAAGTCTGCCGTTGCTCCTTGAAGCGATGTCACGCCCCGGCGGCAAAATCCGTGTGCGCGTGCTTTATGCGCTACTGCCGCTACTCGCCGATCCGAAACCTGTTTTGCGCGAAGCCCTGCTGGATGCGTCACCAGCCGTTCGCAATCTGGCGCTGTGGGCCGCGCCTCGTAACGACGTTGATGCGCACGCGGTCCTCGCCGAGCGCTTGAGTCAACCTCTACCCACGGCAAAACAACACTGGTTAGGCGTGATCGGCCTGACCACTGAGCTCAATGACACGTTGCCAGAGCATTGGCATACACCCGCACTTCGCTCAGTCTTTGTCACCGTGCGACAGGCCGCAGCGCGCCTGCTTCGCGATGATCAATTGCCTGAGCTGCTCGAGGCCCTCGATGATCCGTCGGACAAAGTTTTTTCGGTGGTGATTGCGCGACTGGACAAAGTTGCCTGGTCTTTGTTGATCCGCGGATTGACAGCCAAACTTGATCGAGACTGGCATGAACTCCCCCTGACGCGGCGCAACGCCATTTTTCTACTGCTCCCCACGTGGCAACAAATCGGCTACTTGTTGGGGCGCCTCGACACGGGCCACGCCGGGCAAACTTACTGGATCGGCCAAATCGAATGGTGGTGCGACAGGCAGTATCTGGCTGTCGATCCGGTAACGCCCAAGGCCGAGCGCGAAGCAACGCGGGAAAAGCTTCGGGCATTGACTGCGAAGGGCCTGATCCGCTCGGGTGCGCGTTTGTTCTCCTGAATGATCCGGGCTGTTGATCAAGACAACCGCTACCTTTCTTCTTTTACATGGAACGACGGTCGATCCTTGTTCTCTACCGCTGAACCTACAGCGGAGGGATTGACCATGATTGCCCCTGAAACCGGTATGAAACCGGGTGAGCGTTATCGCATTGAAAGCGTCGAGCGCGCGCCGCAATTTTCTGGCTTTTTCCTCGACGGCAAGTATTACCTGGGCCCCGAGTTGCAGACGGCCGTGGGCTGGCTCGAGGGGCAGAACTTCCTGTATGACCAACTCGATCCCAATGGCGAGCCGGTTTATCCGGACAGAATCGTTGGCACGATCACCGCGCGGACACTGGAGCTGACAGACGGCCTGCGTCTGAGCATCGAGGAAATACCGTTTCAGGCAGAAGCCGTTTCACCATTGCGGACGTTTGACGAAGTGACCGTTGAAACCCGACCTCTGACGATATCGCAGCGGCATACAACAGCCGGCCGCCAGCCGATGCAACCTTCTGCGCTTTTGGTTGCAGGCGCGGCATTGCTGGTAGGGCTGTGCTTGTTGGCGATCAATCGTTCTGGCGGTCGAGTCAAATAGGCTTTGCACGACGCGGGCGGTGACCGTTTTTTTACGGACCGCGATCAAAGGCTGATTACAGCGCTGGCTTCGCGCATGAAGATTTCCACGGTCTTCGGGCCGATGCCATCGAACTCCGCGAGTCGCTTCTCGAATGCCTGGCGATCAGGGCTTGCCTCGATCATATGGCTGACCTTGCCCGCGTACTCGTCGTTAAGCTTGCGTGCCAAGGCGTGCAGCCGCACGGCAGTGGTCTCGTCGTAGCGCACGTAATGCGCCTCTCCGAGCATCGCAACCAGTTCACGATGGCTGCACGCAGCCAGTTTGCGCGGTGTATCGCGCGCGTGTTTATCGGCAATCACCCGATAGGCTTCGGCGGCGATTTCGGCCTGTATCCGCTTGCCCATCAAGAAGCTCGCGAGCAGCCATTTGAACAAGCCACCGTCATCGTTGTGCTTAAGTTGAATGTTCAAATCCCTGGCGCTGATCGTCTTGTTCACCGCTAACCTCCGGGGTTGAAATCGTGGGGATTTTTCGTCCTCTGCCTGCCTGGCAAGCGCTTGATCGTTAGGCTACCGCCGGCTCCAACCGTTCAAAGCAAAACACTTACCAGCGGCCTGAAACGAACTCCCGAAAATCCTTTGAATTTTTTTCGTCGGCAAAACTCATTTGCGTATGAGCGTAAGGAGGAGCGCATGAGTAACGTCGACATCTTCGTCATCGAATACAAACTTCACGGCCAGCCAAAGTCATTCGTCATCCGCGCGAAAACCATGCGCAACGCTGACGCATGGCATTGGGCAAGTTGCGACGCCGGCATTGCGCCGATTCCCAAACCCGGCAAGCCACCGTTGAAAGTCATCTCCAAACCCCAGGCCGAACGGTTTGGCATCACCGAGGTGAAATGGCGCGAAACGGCGACGGTGGACTGGACGGAGGCCTAGTCATGCTCAAACAGATCGGTAATAGGCTGGATGGTGGGATTTGGCAGTCGCCGTGAGGATTCTCAAGCGCCACGCCGACGCCTGGCGGATACAAACCCGGGCATCCCCGGATGTCTCGGACTGGCACGTAAACTAGACATTAGCGCGTGATTTTGGGTGGCCCATAGAGTTCGGTTTCCCAGTCCTCAAAAGGCGGTTTTACTTCGAAAGACCGATCGCAGTATGACCGTAGGTAGTCAGTCGCCCTTTTTTGCGCGTAAGTGAAATTGAGGACATTGCCTTCGTCGTCCATCTCTATGACATTCGCAAATATCGCAAAGACCTGTTCAATCGCACTGGGCTCTGAGCCATACATATCGAGGTACTTCACGTCCTTGAGCATGTAGTGGCTTCCACTGGCCATGAAGTATGCGAACGTTCGGAGTGCTCCGCTGAAATCGTTACTTAGCTTTTTCATATCAGGTTCTTGTAGGCAACATTAAGGATTTGATTAAGAAGCGATTTTCATCCCCCCGTGAGCGAGCAAAGCAAATGGCCCGGGGTGTATAAGCCGAGGACCTGACGCACGGTGACTGCACCTGATTACTGGCTGACTAACGGAAGACCTAGCGTAAGAGGAGCGCCATCTATTTGCTATCATCCTGATGCTTTTTTGTGGCCGAATGCGCGAGCGGCACGCCCACGTAGCGTCTCGCGCTGGCCACCAGCGGTCCGGCAATTCGACTATTCATGTAAGGCACGTTAATGATCTCCGAATTGGCAGTCTCGAATCTTTTAGGGCCATGGCGCGGGGATGCCCATACAGGGCTAATGCAACGCTGCAAGGGGTCATGGGATACACCGCTAGTGCATTTGAGCGATCTGATGGTCGCTACTTTTTTGAATCAGAATATCGCACCCGAGCACCTGTTAACCGAGGCAAAACACCGCATCGAAGTGCGGCAAAGAGATGGCTCCGAGTACTTCGACGGCCAGCTTCTCGAAGCAATAGAAAATGTGAGATCTAGGGGGCTGGATATTTCTGGAGTTTGATATGGGGTTCTCCTCCACGCTATGGGCTTGGTACGGCCAGAATGAGTACAAGCAGGTTCTTGCCGTGTGCGAGGTCATCGAGGCGCTTGGGTTTCTGGCTCAAGCTTCGGACATACAGCAGGCAACTATCCCGGATTGCCCCGCCTGTGAAGTCTGGTCCGAGATGATTCTTCCGATAGAAAAGGTACTTTCAATCTGCGGCAGTGGGCTACCGGAGGATATAAAGAGCCGGCTGGAAGACATTTGGGAGCGATGCAATAGCCTTACGGAGGCCGCATTTCATTGCAATGATCGCCTGATCTTTGATCATGAAGAATGGATGCCCATCAGGACACGAGCCACCGAGTTGCTGGTTTTAATGGAGTCGACGGAAATCCATCCATTCCTGGGTGACGTGCTATTGGACTGTAAAAAGTTGCTCTCGGAATGATCCGGTGAGTCGTTCAGGCGCACCAAAACGGTTTTACGTTCAACCGTTGAGTGAATGCGCATCACCGTCGACCTGAATGAGCGGCAGGTCGGCGGTGCTGCGCAGAACGGTTACTGCACTCGCAGTTCCAGCAGTTCACCACCCTCTTTGCTCAGACGCTGCAGATACGCACCGGCATCGAGCAGCTGATAAGGAAAGTAAAGACCTGCCGCAGTCGGCGGCTGACCATCCAGACCGAGCAATCGCTCGAGCAACATGGCGACGCTCAGACCCGTCAACGCTGCAGCGCCTGCCGGGTGAACGAGGGCATGCCGGGTGTGCAACGGTCGCCCTTGATGATCCTCACCCAGCAGTTCGATGAGAATCTCGGTCGACATCGGCCGACCGGCGCGCCGCGATGAACTCACTCCGCTGGCGAGATTGAACTGAACATTTGGCGCATCGGTGGCCGCCGCCAGCCCGGTGACATCGATGGATGAGAAACCGCTGGCTTGCATCGGCGTACCGTCCAGCGCTCGGAAGCTGACGTTCTTGTCCTGCCCTTCGCGCCAGAGGTAATCGCCTTCGCGCCGAGTCAGGGCGGCGGGCAACATTTTGTTCAAGTGTTCGAAATCCTTGGCCACGGTGGGCCCGCCGCCATCCTGCTCGTCGACCAACGCATCGATGCGAATATCGCGCACCTGGGCAAAAGCCTCGGCAAGGTGCAGCGTCGCCACGGTCGTTGCGCCCACCATCCACTCGTAACCCAGCACGATGGGCGCCGCATCAGGGCGATGGATGTAGCTCGCGATTTGCGGCGCCATCTCGAAAATGCCGGAAGAAATGCTCAGATGCGGCACCTTACGCCTCTGTGCGAAACGCAGCCCGGCAAGAGAATGATCCATATAGAAAACCGCCACGGCACTGACCGGCTGATCACCCAGCCCCAGGTCATTGGCAGCAGGATCAATGACCACGCCCTGCGCCCCGCCCATTTCCTCGGCGGCTTGCTCAGCCTTGGTTAGGTCTCGGCCGCCGATCAGCAACGGGACGCCGGGATAAGCAGCACGCAACGCTTCGGCAGAACGGTGGCCAATGGCGCCGGAACCGCCCAGGAACAAAATCGGATGAACTGACATGGGTATCCTTCCTCGTCTTTTGGGGTTGCAACCTAGTATTGGTGCTTGCCCTGTCGTGAGGGTTCCCCGCCATTGCCTGAGCTGGAGAGTGGACCGACGAATGTCATTTTGAACAGCGTGTTGATGAGCCGTGTTTAGGCGTTTTTCATGATTGTTTAAAAGACACGTCGCGTTACCTGCTTAAGGCTACAACGCCTTGCGTCATTGCCTACGACTACGCCAGAATCCGCCGGCTTGTGCGTCTGCGGCGCGGGTTTTATCGTTCCTGGGTCACTGAAAAACAGTGATGGGGTTTGGTAGCCCGCTCTCATATGACGCATAACGTCACCGTACGCAGATGCTTTTCAGCATTTGTCTTATGGTGGCCATGCGCAGGGCGCCCTCGGGCGCGCCGGATTTTCCATATGGGCCGGTCTACCAACCTTCGTATGGCCACCACCTTTCGTTTGGTAGCGAAGGTGATGGCTCCTCAAGTCCCATATGGAGCTTCATCTATGTTCAAACCAACGCCGAATCCCCCAGAAACCGATCCAGTCTCACCCTACAAATTTCCAGACTCGCGAACACTCAACGACGCCGCCGAACGCGCCCTCGATTACTACCTCACGCCAGCACAACGCATCATGGGCAGCGACCACAAACACGCTCCCATGTTTCTGGCCAATTCCGACTACGACAGCGAGTCCCTGCTCGTTAACGCCAGCGAATCCCTCAGCTCAGCCACCGAAATGCTCTGCAACTTCGCCGCCCTCCTGGACCCTGGCCACCGCAAAACTGCGCTGGGCATTGCGCAAGTGGTAATGCTGGGCGAATTGGCGGTAAATCAAGCGCTGGATAATGTTGTGCCGGTGGATTGATGGGGAATCCCTTTGTGACGGCGGTCTGGCTGTTGTCACAAAGGGACCGAATTTGCATTTTGCGTCGGTTTTCGGCCAGAAGCGGACTCCCTGTGGTCCGCCTCGAGACTACGACGCAAAACGCCTGCACGCCACGCGCCCCTAGAGCTGCATGACTGCGAGCGCCCTGCGCAGGGGCTCGTCGGATATCTGGATAGGACCATGAAATGGCACGTCCATGTCCAAAACAAGGTATACGGACGCCGCAATGAGTAATGACGAGATGATGAACATTCCTGTCACCATCGAGTTACGGGGCGCGCGGTATCCAAAACTGGCGAAAATGAGCGTCAACCAGGCAACTAGCATCCCAATAAGCGGGCCAGGAATCGCTCCCTCGGATTGCTCGACGATCCTCCAGCGTTGCTCGATGAGCGAATGATATTGCTGCCGAATATCCTGAAGCATCGTTTCATGGTAGCGGTCCGGGGGCTTGATAAGAGCCAAAGACTTACCTATATCATCCAGGTATTTAGCCGCCTCACTGTTACGATGCTGCAGCGCCTCGTCTCCTCGATACGGTGTCTCGATAGCGCGTTCAAGATAGGTGATCAGACGATTTCGCGTATCTTGCGCCGCATCGCCATAGCCCCGCAGTGTCCGATCAAAAATGATCATGCTGGTTGCATACCCATGGAAGTTTGCATCAATGGACTCGAAAGTGTTTTTGGCAGAATTGATCATCAAGCCAAAGACCAGCGATGTCATAACCACAAAAATGTTGGCTACTAGACGAATAACTGCGTTGGTTTCGTCATCCCTGTGGTGGGATGCCAGCTTCGGGTACCACTGCATCATGAGAAGCGAGGCAGCAACGAGGCACGCAAAAATGGCCAGTGCGATCCAGAGAGAGTTCATACATCAGCGCCCCGATCAATTTGAGTCAAGTCTTGAAGGATAGACCGTTGGGTTCTCTCCGAATTCTGCTCGGCAGATACTGCGTTGGCAGTTCGGGAATGACCCCAATACTGGTTTGAACGCCAGCGCTGGTCATCGGTAGATATGGGTAGTCGATGTCCACGCTCGCACCCAAGCAGTCACTGGATGTAATGAGAGAACACGCGATGAAGCACGTAGCACAACTAAAGGCCCTGCTTACTCACGACCCTGCAAGGATGAAAATCCTGCGCATCGCTCGCGATCTGAACTTGCCTGACTGCTGGATTGCCGCCGGCTTCGTGCGCAGTCTGGTATGGGACCACCTGCATCAACGCAAGCCTTCAGCGCTGCCAGATGATATCGATGTCATCTGGTTCGACCCGGCACGTGCCAATACAGAAACGGATTCGGCTTTGGACAGAAAGCTGTCGAGCCGGTGTAGTGAAGTGAACTGGTCTGTAAAAAATCAGGCGCGAATGCACCTGCGCAATGCCGATACCCCTTATCAATCGACGACCGATGCAATGACCTGCTGGCCCGAGACTGCCACGGCCGTCGCTGTCAGGCTTGATCATCACGATGAAGTGGAAGTTTCAGCACCGCTGGGGCTGGAAGACCTGTTCTCAGGAGTGGTGCGGCCGACCGATCGATTCAGATCCGAAAAATACCCGCTGTTCCTGGACCGCATTAGATCCAAAGCGTGGCGTGAGATTTGGCCTGAGCTGATATTCGTCACGCAACGATAAGGTCAATGGCGACTGGCCTAGCCTCCTGAGGTGATCAGCCGCTGAAATCCTTTAACCCCGAACGCAGAGAAAAACCTGTTATCCACCCATAAATCATCGTAATTTACCCGCCATAACTACAAGGTCGTTTTGGGGATACACGTGGGAGCCTATCGTTTGCTGTTGGCCGTCCTGGTCGCTGTTTCGCATATGGGCAAGATGTTCATGGGGTTCAACCCGGGCGTGGTGGCGGTGATTTCTTTCCTGCTCATCAGTGGTTTTGTGATGACCTCACTGATCGAGCGCAACTACCAGGCGCCCGAGAAAGTTGGCCGGTTCTACCTGGACCGCGCCTTGCGCCTTTACCCGCAATTCCTGTTCTACTTCATCCTCTCTTGTGCGGTGATCTATTTCCTCCTGCCTGGCACGCCGCAATGGGCTGAACTGAACGTCAAAAACATCGCCGCGAGCCTTGCAATCGTGCCCCTCGGTTTCTATATGTTCGGCGTGACCGGAGCGGGAATCGTGCCACCGGCCTGGTCGCTAGGACTGGAGATGTGTTTCTACCTGGTGATCCCGTTCCTGCTCATCTACAGACTAAGGGGCGCGGCCTTCGCCTTGTCGGTTGCGGTCTTCATCCCCGCCTGCCTTGGATTCATCAACACCGACTACTACGGCTACCGTCTGTTGCCGGGTGTCCTGTTCATCTTCCTGTGCGGCAGCTACCTCTACAAACCGCAGGCGAAGGGTTTCGCGATTGCTGGCGGTGCCGCTGTAGCAGCGGCATTGATCTTTGCGGCGATCATGATGGGCTGGATCGAACGTCGACCGTCCAACGCCGAAGTGGCCGCCGGCATTGCCCTGGGCATCCCTGCCGTGTACGGGCTGACAACACTCGAATTTCACCGGATTGACGAGTTTCTCGGGAACATCAGCTACGGCGTATTCCTCAATCACTTCCTGGTGATTTACTTCCTGCACGGCCTCTGGCCGATCACCTCATTCGATTGGTCCAAGGTTGCAACGGTGTTGGTGCTGTCGTTCTTGCTCAGTGGTGTTTCGTATTACTGCGTCGAGCGGCCAGCGTTGAAGTTTCGGCATAAACTTCGGGCCGGCTCCAAGGATCGAGTGGGAGCCGTTCGGGCAAGTGAGGTAACGGCTTGACGGCGACAGGCGACAGATCACGCTGCTGAACGTGGTCTGTCTCTCACATTCATGTGCCTAAGCGAGCGCAGTCATTCGCGAACCACTGCTGGCGACGCTATGATCGCAACACCCGACGTCTTGAACACAAAACCCATGGCCACCCCAAAAATCCGCCCTACCCCCGCCCCGTTCCTCAACCCCGGCGAATCCGTGGTCCTGTTCGATGGTGTGTGCAAACTCTGCAACGGCTGGGCGCGTTTTTTGATTCGCCATGATCATCAACGTCGCGTGCGTCTGGCAGCGGTACAGTCGCCGGAGGGACAGGCCTTGCTCGCGTGGGCCGGCCTGCCAGTCGATCAATTCGACACCATGGCGGTAATCCGCGACCGTCACTACTGGGAACGTTCAGACGCGTTCTTCGAAGTCATCAGCCAACTACCCGCGCGCTGGCAGCCATTGCGGCTGCTACGCGTATTCCCGCGCGGCCTGCGCGACTGGGCCTACGACCGCATCGCGCTGAACCGCTACCGACTGTTCGGCAAGTACGACACCTGCCTGCTGCCAACCCCGGATCATCAACAGCGCTTTCTGAAAATAACTACGCCAGAAAGCTAATCAACTGCACCAGTGTCATCTTCGTCACCATCATCAGCACGATGACAAACATCCCGGCAAACCCGAGCACGCCCATCCAGAACCACTTCCGGTAAACGGCTTGATACTGCTCATCAAGCCCTGTCCCCGCTTCGCTCGCACTCGACGCCATCCCATACAGGCGCTTCTGCAGGAGCAACACCGGCAACCACAGCGAGCCGACGCAGAAGAAGACGATCAGCGAGGTCAGCACCCACTCGGTGCTCATGCTCAGCCCCGACAGGCGCATCAACAGATAGCCCGTGATGATCTGCACGAAGCCGGCCGGCGTGGTGATCCAGGTGTCGAAGCGCACGACCATGCGCGCGACGTGCGCTATCACTTGCGGATTGCCGGTGCGGCTGGCGGCGATCAGGTAGAGGTAGGAGCCCATGCCGAAACCGAACAGGAAGATCGCGGCGATGATGTGCAGGTACTTGAGGCACAGATAGAGCATGTCAGCGCTGCCCGTCCGAAAAATGCACGGCCAGGCTCAGGTTATCCGGGTCGTTGATCGCGGCCATGTACTCGGCGACGCTGATTTCGCCCACGCACGGTCTGGCGCCGGCGGTTGGCACGTAACCCTGGGCCATTTTCGTGGCCAGGGCCACGGCGGCGCAACTGGGGATCTCCGGGCCTTTGTCGTTCAACGCGGTGAGTTGCGCGGTCATCGACAGCGGTTTGCCATCAACACCAAGGCCCCGCACGTCGATGTACATCGCACTTTTGCCATCGCCGAATCGCTCGAATCGCAAGCCCAGCCGATGCAGTCTTCCGGCCCACAAGGCATGGTCGCGCACCAGTCCGGTTTTCAGCGCGAGGGCCAGCAAGCCGTTGGCGATACCGCCGAGCTTGAGACCGGCGCCGGCCTTGAAACTCAGGGTTTGCGCACCATAACGACCGGAGAAGATGTCCATGTCCGGGACATCGACGTTGGCCAGCAATCGCGTGCCCATCTGCGGCATCTTGCGCAGGGTCAGGTCCAGCCAGCCCGACACTTCATGCACCTGGCCGTTCTTGAGTTGCCTGATCGGTTTGCCGGCATAAGCCAGGACACCTTCGATGGTCGACAACCCGGGCATTTTCGCCGAGGAAGAAATGCCATGCTCGATCGAGTCAATGCGCGAAAAGCGCTGGCGCTGCTCATCAATGATCGCTGAAGACAGCGTCGGCACCGAACTGCAACCACTGAGGATCGCCACGCCCGCTTGTTTCGCCCGCGCGTCGAGCACGTCGATGCCGTTGACGAAGGTGCGGCAGTCCGCGAGGTCGCAGTAGTTCACACCGGCATCGATGCAACGCTGCGCAACGGCATAGGATTGCCCCTGAAACGGCCCGCCGGTGTGGACGACCAACTGAATGTTCAGCGCACGCAAAGCGGCTTCGAACTCCGCACCCATGGCATCGCCGCACCAGCCTTCGCAGACGTTTCCCGAATGGCTGTTGAGCTCATCGAGTTTGCGCTGCAACTTGCGCGGATCACGGCCCGAGAGTACCAGCCCGATATCCGGCATCAGCGCCAGATGTCTGCACACGATGCTGCCGAAATTTCCGTAGCCCCCGACCACCATCACCCTGAACGGCATGCAATTCTTCCCTAATTCAATTCATCAAACAGGCGGGAAGGATATAGGGCCGAACGTCAGCAAGCCATCCACTGTAGGCCTTCGCCTGCTCGCGATAGCGCTGTGTCAGGTGTTGATTTGCTATCTGACACAGCGTTATCGCGAGCAGGCGAAGGCCTACAGGGTTATGCGGTGTAGCCGAATGCCCTAGAAATTGATCTTGAACCCCAACATCGCGTCATACCCATGGCTGTCGCCATCAAAGCCCTGGCGATAGCCAGCCGAAACGGTGAACGTGGTGCGCCGGTTGGCCTGGTAATCCACCCCCACATTGACCTCGCCCCACGTGCCCTGAATGTCGGATTCGAACGGGATGTACCCCGACTCGGAGGAAAACTCGGTTTTCGGCTGCCCCTTGAATTCATGCCAGACACTCGGCCGGATCCAGCCGTTGGTGCGCCGTGCGCTCTTGTCGACGCCTTCGGTGTCCCAATCCTTGGCGATGCGCACGCCGGCACGGCCAATCAGAGAGTCCACGTCCTTGAAACGAATGTTCGCGCCGACGTCATCGCTGCTGTCCAGATCGACATAGCTGTAGATCGCCTGCAATTGCGGCTCGATGTACCAGTCTTTGTCGACTTCGTACGGGTAGCCGTTTTCCAGCGACGCGGTGTAGCCCCAGCCACGGGTTTTCAGTTTCGCCAGCTCGTTGGGTTTGGCTTCGATGTCGAAGCGATTGACTTGCAACACCCCGTCCAGATACCAACCGGAGGGGCCGAAGTGCGTCCAGTACGCACCAACGCCGTAAGCGCGCAAGGTGTCTTCACCGGCGGCGCGCCGGGTGTAGTGGCTGACGCCGGCGTCGATGGTACCGGCGGACAACGACAGCCCGGCCTGTTCGTGACTGCCGTCAGGCCGGTCCTTGCGGTAGAGGTCGGTGCCGACCTGAAAGGCCGTCAGGTCGTAGTTGTATTCGGGCGTGTTGCCCAAGGCGTTTTTGCGGTCGCCGTCCTGTTTGCCGCTGCGGTAGATCACCCGGCCCCAGCCCATCGATGGCGCCAGGGTCGACTCGTCTTCCTTGGGCAACGGATCACCGCGATTCAGACGCTCCTCACCGACCCGCTCGTGAAGGGTGTCGACCATCGTCCGGCCGTAGACCAGTGCCAGCGCCGGGACGGCGCCGTACAGCGACACTTCCGGGCGGTAATTCGGTACCGGGGTTGGATCGGGATCAGGACCGGGTGGACCGTCCGGGGGCACCGCGTCCGAACGCAGATACCAGGTGTCCTTGCCGCTACCATCCTCGGCACCTTGTTGCAGGCGATATTCGTAGGGGCCGGCGACGACACGCCGGGCCAGTTGAAACGCATTGGCGTCACTCGCGGTTTCGGTTTTATTGAGCAGTTCGACCACCGCAATGCCGTTGCCCTGAGTCAGTTCACCCTGCCCGCCGACATTGCTCACGATCACGCCGGTGGTGCGGCCACTGGTAGTGGCCGTCGAATCCACCACCAGCATGTCGGAAAGACTGTTCGCGCCGCCGCCATTCAACGTGGTGTTAAGCAGCAACCTGCCGCCATTGGACACGAACACCCCGCCGCCATCGGTGCCGGCGGTGTTGGCGCCGCTGATCAGCAACACATTGCCGACGGTGTTGCTGCCAGCGGCAAGGTCAAGGGTGCCGCTGTTGATGAAGCGGTTGACCCCGAGCAATTGGCCCTGTACGGCGCCGCCTGACGTGGGCGCATTGGCAGCCTGGCCCAAAGGCAAATAGGCGCCGCTGGCGTTGAAGGTGGTGATGCCAGTCGCCGGTTGCGCGGCCAAGCGGATCACGCCGCTGTTATCGATGCTGTTGGTGCCCGATGTGCCGAGATCACTGACCGCAACACCCCAGGTATCGCGGCTGCCGCTGGCATTGCTGGCGGTGAAATTGCGCAGTGTCCAGGTGCCGCTGTTGGCCACCGTGCTGGCCGCGCTGACGGCATTCACGGCGCCGGTCATTTGCCCGGTGTTGTTGAGCGAAAACGTTGTGCCGGGTGTGGTCGCGTCGGCGCGTACGGCGACATCGCTCAGCGCACTGATCACACCTGAGTTGTTCAACGTCTGGCTCGCACCGCCGAGGGCGACGCCGCTGCTGTCGCCTCGCCCGCCCTGAAGGGTTGCCGTGTTGGTCACGGTGGCGCTGCCGCCCTCGGTCAACGCGTCGATGGCCGACGAACCAATGCCTCGAGTGGTGATCGCGCCGCTGTTGCTGACGGTCAGATCCGCTGCACCCGACGCCTCGGCGAGAATGCCCTGACTGTTGCTGGCGCCGAGCGTCTGGATCGCGCCGCTGTTGACCACGCTCTGCGCGCCAGTCACCGACAGCGTACGGATGCCGCGCTGTTGATCGCCACGCGCAATCAATTCCCCGCTGTTGCTGACATTCAAGGTGCCCAGCCCGCTGCCCGAGTTGAAGGCATTGCCGGCGAGAATCGCCGCGCCTTGGCCGTTGACGTCGATCAGCGGACCATTGAACACGACACCCACGTCACCGCCCAGCGTCAGCGCCTGGATACCAAAGGCGCCAATGCCCGTGCCATCGCCCGAACCGGCGTCCGAGTGGGTGATGATGGTGCCGCCGGCATTGACGTTGACCGTGCCCGTCGGCGACTGCGTCGAGACATAGATGCCGTTGGCGTTGCTGTGCAGGGTTTCGATGCGATTGCCGCGATAGTTGACCTGGACGCTGCCCCCGGTCGAGTCGACCCGAATACCGCCCGCGCCAAAGCCACTGGCAAACAGATCACCCGAGTAATCTATCAGCACATTGTTGTTTTCCGCGCTGACAATGATCGCGTAGGCCCGGGTGGTGTTGATGTCGCCGAGGACGTTGATGTTGCCGCTACCGGTGATCGAGACATCACCGGTACCGCGCTTGATCACGTAGATCGCCCGCGAACCGGCAGTGTTTGCCGTGCTGCCGACGTTGATGGCGGCATTGTTCTCGATGCTGATCGAACCACTGCCGCCGACGTTGTCATTGGCATAGATACCGTGCGCGGCGCCGCCCGTCGTCGTGATAGCGCCGCTGTTGACGATGGCGATGCTGCCGACCGTGGCAAACGAACGAATGCCAAAACCGTTGAGGCCGCTGGTGGTCAGCGTTCCGCTGTTGGTGAGGCGGGTAATGCCATTTCCACCTTCAGTAAACAGACCGAAAGCGTTCATGCCGATGCTCTGCACGTTCGCCGCGTTGATCAGTGTGGTGTTGCCATTGACTGCGCGGGTATGCACGCCGGCATGGTTACCAATGCCCGCCGTGGGCAACGTTTCGTCGCCGATCGGAGATCCGGCCGACAAAGCATCATCATTGTTGACCAGAATGCTCACGCCACTGCCGACGTTGACGTTGATCTCGCCGCTGCCCGTGGCTTTGGTCCAGATGCCGTTGCCGCCGAGCAAGGTGATCTGGCCATTGCCCTGATGATTCAGGTTGATCGCCCCGCCGCCGCTGGCATTGATGTCAATGCCGTCGTGTTCATTGCCGACCACGGTGTTGAGGATGTTCAGCGTAGTTCCGGCGCTGACCGTGAACGTCGACAGGCCTGCGCCGGCATTACTGAGCGCCAGCGCATCCAGCCCGCTGCCGCCGAGGTTGACGGTATTGGTGCCGCCATCGACGCTCAGGTTCGCGTTGCCGGTGGTGCCAATGACATTGGCGAACACCGCGTTGGCAGCCGTCGGGGGCGTGCTGTTGACCGTCGTACCGCTGAGCGTCAGCGTTGTGTTGGCGTTGTTGCCTCGACTGTTCAGCGAGGATCCGGCCGTGGTGGTGATGGTGGTACCTGTCTGAGTGCTGATCGACGCATCGACTCCGGCCGTTGGCAAGCAGGTTTGCGAGACGTTATAGGCGCCTGCGGCCAAAGGCCCGCACGCCGCTTGCGCGTCGGTCAGCGTCAGCGCATTGGCCATCGCGACCAGCAAGGCGTTGCGAATGAAGTGCGGGGCGAACCCGCCGTGAACATGGTCGCTGGCAGCGTGCATGAAAACCTCCTTGTTCGACTGCTCCTCGAGCAACTCGCGCCTGTCGACACCACGGATATCGCGTTGTGGTTACCGTCATAGACCTTAGTAGTTATTTCCAAAGTTGGTAATTCGCGGGTCGAGGACCTGTACTGGCAAGTTGACGAACGGTCTGTCGAATGTTCAGATGCCGCCCAGTTTCAGGTGTCCCATGCCGCCGTGCATGGGGTGAAACGGGAAACCGGTACGTTCTTTTCGAACAAGTCCGGTGCTGCCCCCGCAACGGTATGCGCGTGATGCTTTCGACAGACCACTGTGGCCACTGGGCCATGGGAAGGTGAAAGCCTCGATACGCGCGAGCCCGGAGACCGGCCTGGAATTTCGTTTGGCAAAATCCTGCGGTGGGCGGGCATGGGCCGGTATTGGCTGTGCGCGATGCCTTCTCCTGCATGCTCTTCTGCGAAGATCCTTTTCGAGAAGACAATGATTCGACCTTTCAACACCTCGGCTCCAACGTTCTTGTTCGGCTGCCTGTTCAGCCACGTGCTATTGGCGGATGACACGCCACTGGAACTCCATCAGCAAATCGTTTCCGCACCGTCGGTGGAGTCCACCACCGTCGCCGACATGGCCAGATTCGGCAGCAAGGTCGAAATCGTCAGCCGCGAACAGATCGAACGCGCCGGCCCCAGCGCCGATGTCAGCCGCGTCATGCAGATGTTCATTCCCGGCCTGTATGTCGCGCCGAAAAATGGCCCGTTCGACTACGGCACCTATTCGCTGCTGGGCGGGCGCAACGACGACACGCTGATCCTGCTCGACGGCGTACGCCTGAACAATCGCCTGTACGGCGGCCTCTATCTGGACACCCTGCCGGCCAATGCCATCGAGCGCATCGAAGTACTCAAGGGCGGCCAGAGTCTGTTGTTCGGCACTCAGGCCGTGTCCGGCGTGATCAACATCGTCACCCGCAGCCCGCAGTCGCGCAAAGCCGCCGGCGAGGTGAATCTGGGCGTCGACAGCTTTGGCGGCACCACCGAAGACGCCCGCGTCGAGAATATCTTCACTAACGGCTTCGGCGACCTCGGTTTGCTGGCATACGTCAGCCATAACGTCTCCGACGGTTACCAGCCCTATCGCAACCGCGACATGAAAAACGATTCCGGCAAGGATCGCGCCTACGAAGTCACCACCTTCGGCGGCAAGGCGATTCAGTCGTTCGACAATGATTCGCGGCTGGAGCTGTTTTACCAATACGCCGACGCCAACCTCGATTTCGCCCGCCCGGTCGACAACCACAAGACCACTAACGACCGCGTGCAGCAGATCGCCACGGCGACCTTCGAGCAGACCGTCAATGAGCGCCTGAGCTACTTCGTCAAAGGCCATATCAACGACTGGGACACGCGTTATACCCGCGTCAACAACATGGAGGGTGGCGGCACCAAAGTCATTAACCACAACGACTATTGGGGCTTCACCGACTGGGGTGTGCAGGCCGAAGGCAAGGCTGAATTGCCCGGCGATCATGTGCTGGTGTTCGGCACCGACAATCAATGGTTCAAGGGCCAGGATGATGTGTTGATCATCGATAACGACAAGGCCGAAGCCCACGCTTTCTACACGCAACTGCGCCCGCAGATCGACGCCCTGCCCGACTGGCACCCGAGCATCGGCGTGCGTCACGAGTCCATGAGCGGCGGCGACAGTGCCACGGTCGGCATGCTCACTTCGCTGTACGACCTCAATGACAATTGGTCGGTGCGCGGCCAGTACGGCAGCGCCTACAAACTGCCGAACGCCGAGCAGCTGTTCGTCAACGAGCCGGGCGACGAGATTGGCAATCGCAACCTGAAGCCGGAAAAAAGCCGCAATGCGGAGCTGGGTGTCGACTACAAAGGCTTTCTGCTCGAGCGCGAATTCAGCGCCAGCGTGACCCTGTTCAAACGCAAGATCGACGACTTGATCACCCTCGACGACATTCAATGGGTCAACGGTGAAGGCCAGGTGCGCATGCGCGGATTCGAGGCCGACGCCAAACTCGCGCTCAACGATCAGTGGAGCCTGCAAGCGGACATGACGCGCAACCTCACCGAGTCGCGCACCGGCGTGACTATCAACGATATCCCGAGTTTCTTCGCCCGCTCGCGCGTGGGTTATGAGTCGGAAAACCGCCTGTGGGGCGCCGGCGGTGCGATCCGCTATATCCGCGACATCAAAAGCTCGAAGCAAGTCGAGTACGGCAATTATTCCGTGGTCGATGCCGACGCTTATCGCTACCTCGACAACGCCCACCAACACCGTTTGAGCCTGCTGGTAGAGAACCTGTTCGACCGTGATTACGTCACCAGCCGCTCGAGCAACGTCGATAACCTCGGTCGGCCGTTCACCTCCGAAGTGCGCTACACGTACCGCTTCTGATGAGTGAGATCAAAACCATCGACGGCGTCGACACGCACCCGGACTGGTCGCAGGTGCCCGAGCATGCACGCCATGTGTTCCTCTGCAGCGGCCCGCGCTGCACCCAGCGTGGTGCCTTGCAGTTATGGAAAACCCTGCGCCGGCATTTGCTCGCGCACGATCGCATCGAGACCCCGGGCGGTGTTTTGCTGACCCGTACGCATTGTCAGTTCCCGTGCAATCTGGGGCCGATTGTGACGGTGTACCCGGAACGCTGCTGGTATGGCGTGCGCAGCAACGAAGAGGTGCAACGGTTGGTCGAGGGGCATCTGGTGGGCGGTGAAATTGTCGCGGATTTGCTGATCAAGGCGCGGGGATGAGATCGATTATATTGGCACTTGGCGCCCTGCTCGGCTCAACGCCTGTGCTCGCCGACAATTACCGCAATTGCGGCGAAGAATGGAGCGCGGTTCAGCCTTCGCGCATCGTCGCGCTCAATCAGCATGCGGCCGACATTGTGTTGGCGTTGGGCGCGGGGTCATCGTTGGTCGGGGTCGCCTATCTGGATGACACCGCTGCCGGCCAGCGCCCCTCCGCGTATTTCGGCGTGCCGGTGATCGCGCGGCAGTACCCGGCCAGCGAAGTGCTTTACGCTGCGAAGCCGGATCTGGTGATCGGCGGTTTTGCCACGGCGTTCGGCGACGGGGTGACCTCGCGCTCGGGGCTGGCGCGCAATGGCGTGGGTTCGTATCTGCTGGAGTCGGCCTGCAACGGGCACTCGCTGGATTATTTCGCGCATGTGCGCAATGACTTGCTGACCTTGGGCAAGCTGCTGCACCAGCAGCAAAAAGCCCAAGCATTGATCGACTCCATGGAAAAGGACATTGCCAGCGCCCGAGCCTTGGCCGGTGCAGGTAAACCGTTGTCCGTGTTCTACCTCGACAGCGAAGTCAAAGGTCTCGACAGCGAAGGTCGGCGTGGCTTTGTCACTCCGCTACTGGCGGCTGCCGGTGCACGCAATGTGTTCGCCGACATCAACCTCTATCGAGTCACCGTCAACAGCGAAACCTTGCTGGCCAGCGACCCGGACGTGATTCTGCTGGCCGACGCCGACTGGTCGCCAGCCGCTCGCAAACGCTACCTGTTGACCCACGACCCGGTGCTCTCGCAACTGCGCGCGGTACGTGAAAACCGAATGATCGACATCCCCTTCACCCATCTGCTGCCGACCTTCAACAGCGGCCGCGTCGCGTTGGAACTGGCCCGTCAGCTCAACGCCTTGAACAAAAATAAATGAACCCACCGCCCCCCACGTCACCTAACGA
Organism: Pseudomonas neuropathica; assembly: GCF_015461835.1. GTDB lineage: Bacteria > Pseudomonadota > Gammaproteobacteria > Pseudomonadales > Pseudomonadaceae > Aquipseudomonas > Aquipseudomonas neuropathica. The sequence goes on from NZ_JACOPX010000006.1 coordinate 74,707, forward strand.
ACAGACCATCAGGAGGTAGCCAATGCAAATCGAAACCGTGTGGATCGTACTGGCGGCAGTTCTTCTGCTTATCGAACTCTGGGCCATCAATCGGGTGCGCAAGAGCGAGGGGAAATTGAGCAATAAAGGCGTGTGGATCGTGCTGATTGTGTTTGTGCCGTTGTTCGGGTTGATTGCCTGGGCGTTGGCGGGGCCCAAGCATGTCAGTCATAACTCAGCATCGTAGTCAGGTCGCTAGAACCTCATCTATGCTGCACACCGCAATACGGCCGGCCAGGCGACAACAGGGAGGTTGCATTGGCGAAGCGTATCGTAGTGATGGATGCCGGTATCGTCGGCACCTCTTTCGCGTATCACCTGCCCGGCAAAGATTCCCCCGAAGAGAGAACGACGTACATGGAAGTGATCAACACATTACAACCCGCCGATTGTGCGGACATGCAAGACATCCGGAGTGAAATCAATCGTCTCGATCAGGCGGTTATCAAACTGCTGGGCAAACGTTTCCAGTACGTCATTGCCGCGTCGAAGTTCAAAACCTCAACGACGTCGGTTCGAGCACCTGAGCGCTTCCAGGCCATGTTGGCCACCCGCCGCGAATGGGCCTGCGCCGAAGGTTTGAACGCTGACGCGATCGAGAAAATGTACAGCGACCTGGTCAATCACTTCATCGCAGAAGAGATGAAGCACTGGACGGCGCAGCAACCGCAACGTTGACGTCTTTGCCGGAGTTTTTCACTGGCTCACGAACATGCGGCGCGTGCTGTCGACCACCGCCCGCGTGTGTCCGATGATTTCTTTTTCAACCACAACGCCACATCCCCCACGAAATCAAGGAGCGCTATTCATGGAAGAAGTCATTACCTACCGCACCGCCACCGCTGCAGATGCTCTGGCGATGTGCGAATTGGGCCAATTGCTCAACTCGGTACACCACGCCGCTCGCCCTGATATCTACGCCGCCGCCACCGAAGATTTTGCCCGCGATTTGCCGCACTGGGCCGGGGTATTCGAAAAGCCTGGCCAGATCGTCTTCATCGCCAGCGCCGGTGAACGGCCCGTGGCGTTCATTACGGCCATCCTGTCCGCCAGTTCCGGCCCGCTGATGCAACCGCAGAATGTGGTGCGCATCGGCTCGGTGTGTGTCGCCGAGCCGTTCTGGGGCAAAGGCATTGGCCGCGCACTGATTCAACGAGTAAAAGACTGGGCCATCGAGCAGAATGCTCAGGACTTGCGCCTGACGGTGTGGCCATTCAACGAGCGCGCGGTACGCATGTATGCCGAGTTCGGCTTCGAAACCCGTGCCCTGGAGATGGGCGTGCGTTTGTGAGGAGCGGACACGTCCGATCATGAATAACCGTGAACAGCTCCATCAACAAGGTTTCGCCCTGCTCCGTCATGCCATACCCGCCGAATGGCTGGACGACCTGCGCCAGGCGTTCGATGCGGGTGTGCTGCCGTCAGATCGCTGGCCCGTCCCACGGGGTCAGGACTGGCGTCATTCGCTGTTGGATGACCAGGCGACCGTGCGCGCGGTGTGCCGCTTGCCAACGGTGTTGGCCGTGGTCGGTGAGCTGATCGCCGAGCGCTTCTTCCTGTCCCAGGTTGAGGGTCGCGAACCGCTTGCGGGGGGCGGCCATCAGCAGCTGCATCGCGACTTGTCCGCGCAACGCCCCGGCGACTGTGCGGTGGCCTTGGCTTTTTTCGATGACTATGGTGCCGACAACGGCGCGACCCGCATCGTCCCCGGCAGCCATCGCCCGGCGCCGGGAGCGCCACCGGTAGACGTCAATGATGAGTCGGGGTCAGTCCAGCTCACGGGCCGTGCGGGCGATATTCTGGTGTTCGATGTCGACCTGCTGCATGCCGGCACCAGGAATCTGCTGGGTGGGCGCCGGCGTTCGGTTCTGATCAACTATTGGGCCGAGCCGCTGTACGCATCTCACCGGCAAACCGTGGGCCTGCGAAATATCCGCATGGACCCTATCGAATGGTTCGATCCTGCCGACAACATCCTGGTGGACACCGAGGGGTTTAACGGCGCAAGTTTCCCCGTATAAAAGCCACTTTCTATTACGATTCAAGAGGCTGCACCCATGAGCAACGCCTGGAACGAAGGTTATTTCACCGACGAAGGCTACACCTACAGCTATAGCCGGGAAATCAATCCGGTATTCCAGCGTTACTGCCTGTTGTTGCGCGGCGTTGCCGGTCTGGACAATCCCGACGGTTATCACTGTGAACTCGGCTTTGGCCAGGGTGTGTCGATCAATATCCACGCCACGGCGAGCCCTGCCGGCTTCGTCGGGACCGACTTCCACCCCGGTCAGGCGGCCCATGCCATTGAGCTGGCGGAACTCAGCAACAACGGCGCAAAACTCTATGACGACAGCTTTGAGCAACTGCTGGCGCGCCATGATCTGCCGCAATTCGACAGCATCAGCCTGCACGGCATCTGGACCTGGGTCAGCCGTGACAACCAGAAACTGATTGTCGAATTCGCTCGGCGCCACCTCAAACCGGGTGGTCATCTGTACGTCAGTTACAACGCATTCCCGGGCTGGTCGCCTGCGGCGCCGTTGCGCCAATTGTTCAGCCTGCACGACCGTTTCGCCAATCACTCGACGCGCGCAGATCAGCGCATCGACGCCGCGTTGCAGTTTTCCGAAGCGCTGCTGGCGGCCAACCCCAAGTACGCCATTGCCGCGCCAAGTCTGGGCGCCCGACTGCAGACCATCAAAGGTCAGGACCGCCAATACGTCGCCCACGAATATTTCAATCGCGACTGGAACTGCATGTATTTCGCCGACATGGTGGATGCGCTAGCCCCGGCCAAGCTCGATTACGTCACGACAGCGGTGCCGATGGATTCGGTCGACGCACTCAATCTGAGTGCCGAAGCCCTGACCTTTCTCGACGGTATCGAGCACCCGGTGATGCGCGAGCAGGCACGTGACTACTTCGTCAATCAGTCTTTCCGTCGTGATCTGTACGTGCGGGGCGCCAACCGGCTCTGCGCCGCAGAGCGCCGGGCGCGCATGCTCAAAACGCGCTTTGTCCTCATGCAACCAGCAGAAAACGTAGCGTCGAGCGTCACCGGCCCCGCTGGCGAAGCGTCTTTGCAAGCGGAAATCTACGGCCCGCTGCTCGATGCCCTCGCGGGCCAGACGTATGAAGCCAAAACGATGCAGCAGTTATTCGATACGGTGTCGCCAATCGCCTATGACGATCTGGAACAGGCGCTCGCCATCCTGGTCGGCATGGGTGCGGTAGCCCCGTGCCAGAGCGAAGCCGCCGAGGCGCGGGTGTACGAACGCTGCGCCGCGTTCAACCTGCAACTGTGCAAGCGCGCGCTGTTCAACGCCGACATTCAGGTGTTGAGCAGCCCGGTCACCGGCGGTGGCATCATGGTCAGCCGCTTCCAGCAACTGTTCCTCATTGCAATCCGCCAAGGTAAACAACACCCGGCAGAGTGGGCGCAACTGGCGTGGAGCGTCATCGCCGAACAAAACGAAGTGTTGGTCAAGGACGGCAAAACGCTGACCACCGCCGAAGCCAACATCGCCGCACTGACCGAGCAAGCGCAGGCCTTTGCCGAGCAATCGCTGATCGTGCTGAGTGCGTTGAAAATCGTCTGATCGGGGTGGTTGGTGCGCAGAGGGGCAGGAAATCTTAATCAAACGCCCCGTTGAGCACCTCATAAATCAGGCCGGTGGCCAGCGCGACCAGTATCAGATCCGTACCCGCCTGCTGCCATTCGTAGCCATCGTAATGCGGCAGATGACCGGCCAAACGCCCATCGAGCTTTTTCGCGATACCGGGCGGCAATGGCTTGCCGGGTGCAAGATTCTTTTGAATGCCCGGTGGTAGCGCAGGCCCCGGGTTCCAGTAGTCGCGGTAGCCATCAACAATCCCGAGCACATTGCCGCGATCGATACTTGGGCCATGACTCCAGTCACCACCAGAGTTGTTGCCCTTGTTGCCGTTACCTTTCTGGTTACCGTGGCCCTGCACATTCTGCGAATTACCTTTGCCATTGCCCTGGCCCTTTCCATTACCGGGATCAGCCAATGCCATCGCCGAGCTGACAACCAGCGCAAGAGAGGAAATCGTTGCAATCAACGTGCGTGACTTGATCATGCGGCGAGCCTTCATGGTGGGATGCTCCTGTGTCATCTTGACGTTACCCGTCAGCTTAGTTTATTCCGGCTGACCGATCGTCGATTACGCCCAGCCCATCGACTCCCGTCCGGAACCCGCATCATCTGGTTGCCCAAGCGCTTCGGGCATTTCTCGATCGAAATTCTCGAAGAGAAGGCGCTGGGGGCATTTATCGAGGCAGCATTTGCTTGCGGATGAAACTCCGCCGCCCCTGATCGATACGTCTACGCTCTCTCCATCGCCGCCACGCCTGGAGACTTCGCCATGACCCGCCCGCTGCTGACTGGCTTCGCCCTGCTCGCCCTGAGCTTCCAGGTCCACGCCGACATCACTCCCTTCCCCGCCACCTTCCACACTCAGGACATCAAAGTCGAAGGCGCGACAATGCATGTGCGAGTTGGTGGCAAGGGTCCGGCCGTGGTGCTGTTGCATGGTTTCGGTGATACCGGCGACATGTGGGCGCCGCTGGCGGCGGATCTGGCCCGCGATCACACTGTGGTGGTGCCGGATCTGCGCGGCATGGGTTCGTCATCGATTCCGCAGGACGGCTACGACAAGAAGACCCAGGCCGGCGACATTCGTCAGGTGTTGAGCGCGCTGAAGATCGAACATTCGGTGGTCATCGGGCATGACATCGGCACCATGGTCGCGTTCGCCTATGCCGCGCGCTATCCCGAGCTGACCGAGCGCCTGGTGGTGATGGATGCGCCCGTACCCGGCATCACACCGTGGAACGACATCGTTCGTTCGCCGATGCTCTGGCACTTCGACTTCGGCGGCGCGGACATGGAGCGTCTGGTTGCCGGGCGCGAACGCATCTACCTCGACCGTTTCTGGAATGAGTTCGCCGGCAACCCGGCCAAAGTCGATGAAGGCACCCGCCAGCACTACGCCAAGCTCTACGCCCGCCCCGGCGCCATGCACGCCGCTTTTGCCCAGTTCCGCAGCATTCGTCAGGACGCCCTCGACAACGCCCCCGTTCTGCAGAAACACCTGGCCATGCCGGTGCTCGCCGTGGGCGGTGAAAAGTCCTTTGGCAACAACGAAGCGATCGTCATGCGCAATGCCGCGGACAACGTTACCGAGGGGGTGATTCCGGCAGCCGGACACTGGTTGATGGAAGAGGCGCCGGCACCGACCATCAAGGCAGTGCGCGACTTTATCGCAATGTGAGGAATTGGGATTGCCTTGGCCCGAGGCTTACGTCAGGATTCGCCCCTTTTGCGCGCAAGAGCAGGCCGGACAGAAAACATGAATCGTCAAAAGAAACTGCAGCAGTTGTTCAAGGAAAAGGCCAAGAAGGCCAGCGCCAAACTGGCGCCGAAAAAGCCCAAGTACATCAGCAAGGCTGAGCGGGCGAAACTGGAGGCTGAGGCGGCGGTGGAATCAACCGATACCCGCGAGAGCTGATCCCTGACCTACAAGAACGGCGCAATATTCGCCAGCGCCCGCTCAATGTAGAGGTCTTTCTCCGCCACCGGCGCCACGTCATGCAGCGCATCGCATCACGTGCAGCTTGCAAACCGACAAGCCGTGCGATGAACCAGGCCGTTCATTGACCGCACCTTGGCTGTGGGACTGGCGATGGACACGCGCCAGTGCGGCTGCCGAACCCGGTTGAGCATGGCGTAGGCAATCAGCGAATCGAGTTCGTTGAAACCTTCGAAAGTCAGAATGGCAATGTGCATGCCGAGCCTCGAGCGAGATAGCCGAAAGCTCATCGCAGAGTCGCAAAATCAACACAATCAATAAATTGTCATGGGTACAACCGTTGGCTCCATGAATTCCCACCGAATTGGATCTTTCCTTAGCCTGTTGCCAGCCTAGACTGGTCACACTCCTCAGATCGATCAGGAAGACACCATGCCGGTATGCGAATTCGACTGCCAACCCGTTCTTCATGGACGCACGCTAAAGCTCAGGGCGCTGACCGCCAGTGACTTTGAAGTGTTGTTTTCAGCGGCGAGTGACCCGCTCATCTGGGCCGGCCATCCTGCCCACGATCGCTATGAACGGCAGGTGTTTGAAAGGTACTTTGCCGCTCGACTGGCCAGCGGAAAAGCACTCGTCGTTATCGATATCGAATCGGGGCAAATCGTCGGTATGTCGAGCTACTACACGCCACCCGATCAGCCCGAAAGTATTGCCATCGGCTACACCTTTCTGGTGCGGGCAAAATGGGGTGGCGACGCCAATCGTGAGTTGAAGGCACTGATGCTGGAACATGTATTCGAAGTCTACGGCACCGTCTATTTTCACATTGGTCCCGCCAACATCCGCTCGCAAAAAGCGGCGTTGAAAATCGGCGCCGTGTACTTGTACGACGCCGAGTTGAGCCTCTCCAGTGCACCGGCCCTGTGCAAATGCTATGGGCTGACCAGGGAACAATGGATCGAACGCCGACAGTGACGTTAATGGCATGTCTGCGCGCACCTTGCGAGCCAGTCCGCATCAAGAAGGCGTTTTACACGCCAGCCAAGCCCCCCAGAACAAACTGCTGAAAAACCGCGTCGCCTCGCCAAACCCGGCCTCATGCAACAACGCCTGAACCGCCGCTTCGGAATGCGGCGGGTCAGCGCCTTGCAGAATCTTGCCCAGCTTGGCCTTCACCTCCTCCGCACTGACGCCCTGCTGCCGCCAACGCTGCCCCCACGCCTGGAGCATTAATGGCTGACTGGCATAGGCGTAATGGTTGCCGGCGACAATCAGCGGCGCGCCCGGTTTGAGCCGCGCCTGAATCGCTTGCAGGATCTGGCGCTTGGGCTCATCACCGTTCAGATGATGGAGCACGCCGATCAACGTTGCCGCATCAAATGAGGCAGCAGCCGGCAGGTCTTCGACGTGGCCGAGATGCACCTGGGTTCGGTGCAGCAAGTCGTTGGCCTGCAGTTGCGCTGTCGCGGTTTCCAACATCGGTACGGAAGGGTCGACTGCGGTGAAATGCCATTGCGGCTCCAGCGCCGCCATCGCAATGATTTCCTGCGCCGTGCCGCCAGCGCCGACCACCAGTATGTTGGCCGGACGCGAACCCAGGCTCGCCGCCAACATGCAGGCCGCCAGATCATGACAGGCGTCGTAGCCGGCCAGCGCTATGCGGCTTTGGCGGGCGTATTCGCTGGCGCGGGAGGTGTCGAATTTTTCAGCTGACGTTGAGTTCACGGCGAAGCTCCTTGTTGTTTCATAAGAAATTACGCGCACACATCAGATAAGAAAAACTCATTAATTTTATGCACTGCATTCCCACGGAGAATACAAGACGAAGCGCCTTCATTAACCGCATCAATAACAACCATTGATTCAATGAAGTTCTCTTATCAAATGCGCGGCGTAAGATCGGCTCCAGACCCCACCACTACATCACGGAGCACACACTCATGAAACGCCAAGCCCTTCTCAGCATCGCTTTCTCATTGTTCGCCCTGAATGCTGTTGCCGCTCCCGCGACTCAAACCGATCCGCTGTTCAGCGACGCAGTAGCCGCCGCCACCCAGACTGATCCGCTGTTCAGCGATGCCATTGCCGCCGCCACCGAAACCGACCCACTGTTCAGCGATGCCGTTGCCGCCGCCACCGAAACCGACCCGCTGTTCAGCGATGCCGTTGCCGCCGCCACCGAAACCGACCCGCTGTTCAGCGATGCCGTTGCCGAAGGGGGTTCCGACCGTTTGCTCGAACGCCGCGCCGTCTGAATGCAGCGTTTTACCGCCGTCACCGAAAAAAGGCCCGACCTCACCCGTCGGGCTTTTTGCGTCTGCAAGTTCTGCTCACCGGCCCTGCTCTGCGGGAAACTTTTGCGCGCCAATCGCCTCGATCACCTAACCTCATAGACTGTGTGATCCATTCGAGCCGCCTCACCCATGCGCAACACATTGAAGTCGTTGTTTTTTTTCGCATTCATGCTGGCGGTTGGCGGCAGTCCGACGCTATTGGCCGCCGACTTGCCGCCGCCGGCAACCACCGCCGCCGCGCCGCTGCCGGTGATTTCGCAAAGCGAACTGCAGGCGCTGCAACAACGCCTCGACGGCCTCAAGCAACAGATTTCCGCAGCGAACAATTACAACCAGCTCGAAGGCCCGCAGGATCGGGTGCAGGCGTTCATTCTGGATGTCGATCGGTTGTCGGCGGCGTTGTTGCCGCAGCAGGCGCAACTGGCGGTGCAGTTGGGGGTGCTCGGCGCGGCGCCGGATGCTGATCTGGCGGCGGAACAAGCGGATATCGTCGTGCAACGGGCAGCGCTGGCGGAGCAGAAAAGCAAGGTCGACGGAACCCTGAAGAGCCTGGTGGCGTTGAAGCAGAGCGCGGCGGATCTGATTACGCAGATCGCTGGCATTCGTCGCACGTTGCTCGAAAGCGAGTTGACCTTGGGCACTGACAGCGTGCTGAGTCCGAGTTTCTGGTCACCGCTGGTGAATCCGACCGACGATGATCGTCAGCGTCTGCGTTTTTTCGTCGATCAAGTACGTGATACCTGGGCCACGGTTTGGGCGCCAGGCGAACGCCTCTTCACCAGTATCCTGGTGCTATTGGCGCTGATCATCTGGACCTTCGGTCGCCGGCTGGCCGAACGCGGTCTGACCTGGGTGTGCATTTACCGCGTGCCCGAGGGACGTCTGCGCCGCAGTGCGCTGGCGTTCGCCTCGGCGCTGGCGACCATCGCCACCACCGCCATTGCCCTGCAATTACTGTTCTACGCCTGCACCCGTCATCAACCTTTGCCGCCAGTGCTGGAAACCTTCTCCGAAGAGTTCGAAAAGGTCGTCTATGCCTGCGTGCTGCTCACCGGGTTGAGCCGCGCGTTGCTGTCGACGGAACATCCCTCGTGGCGCCTGCCGGCGATTGCCGATCAGGTGGCGCTGGCGCTCAGGCCCTACCCGCGCATTCTGTCCTGCACGTTATTGGTGCTGGTGACACTGGTGCAGGTGAGCAATGCCACCGGCATGAGCAGCCAGATCGTGATTGCCGGACGCGGGGTCATTTCGATCGTGGTGCTGGCGATCGTGACGGTCCTGCTGTTGCGCGTCGGCAAAGTGCGCAAGGCGCTGGTCGCGGCCAATGATGCGGCAGCAGCGAACAGTACGTTTGCCGGGGTGATTTACACCCTTGCCAGCGTCTCGATGTTTGTCTCGGCGATTGCCCTGCTCGCCGGCTATGTGTCGCTGGCGCGGTTCATCAGTTATGAGCTGGTGTGGGCGTACATTGTCTTGTCGGGTTTCTACCTGCTGATCCAGTTGATCAAGGACGCCTGCGAGCACGTTTTTTCGCCACGGCACGCCAGCGGCAAAGCGCTCAAACAGTTACTGGGCATCGGTGACCGGAGACTCGATCAGATCTCGATCCTGCTGTCCGGTTTCAGTCGGGCCGCGCTGATGCTGCTGGCGGTGATCGCTCTGTTTGTCGGTGGCATCGGCACCACGCTCGGGCAACTGGCGAGCAACATCATGGCGATCCTTGGCGGCGCCGGGCTGCGCAAGCTGAACATCGTCCCCGGCCACCTGCTCAATGCCGTGCTGGCGCTGATGATCGGCATCTGGCTGATCCGCGCCCTGAGTCGCTGGCTCGACAACGAGTTCCTGCCCAAGACCGACATGGACCCGGGCATGTGTGCCTCGCTGAGTACGCTGTTTTCCAATATCGGTTACGCCTTCGTGATCCTGCTGACACTGTCGTCGCTGGGGGTGCAGTGGACTAATCTGGCGTGGATCGTCAGTGCGCTGTCGGTGGGCATCGGCTTCGGTTTGCAGGAGATCGTGAAGAACTTTGTCTCGGGGCTGATTCTGCTCACCGAACGACCGGTGAAGGTCGGCGACCTGATCAGCATCAGTGGCGTCGAAGGCGACATCCGCCGCATCAACGTGCGCGCCACGGAAATCCAGCTCAGCGACCGCTCGATCGTCATCGTGCCCAACTCGCAACTGATCTCGCAGAACCTGCGCAACGTCACCCTGGGCGGCAGCGCGCAAGGCGTGGCGTCACTGGAACTGGTGTTCCCGCTGGATATCGATCCTGAAGAGGTGAAAGACCTGTTGCTCAACACGTACCGGGAGAACGAAACCATCCTCGATAAACCGGCACCGTTCGTGCGCTTCAGCAAGTTGTCGCCGGACGGAATTACTTTGACGGTGACCGGGTACGTGGCTAGCCCGAGGATTGTCGGGGTGACCAAAAGTGATTTGCTGTTCGAGATTCTCAAGCGGCTGGGTGCGGCAGAGATTGCGTTGGCGAAACCGCCGGCGAGTGCGTAATGAATCGGTAAGGCTCTGGCATGGAATATTTTCGCTGTCTGAAAAATCGCTTTCGCGAGCAGGCTCGCTCGCACAATTTTTGCGCGGTGAAGGGTTATTCCGGAAGCGCCTAAATGCCTGCTTTTTAGGTCTTTATTGGCGGTCAGACGGCAACCTTATACTCGAGCGGTTTACTCATCGTTCAATAAGGATGTTCCATGCCTCGACGTTTTCTACTGGCGGCGCTGTTCGTCGCCGTCGCCGGTTGTGCCAGCCCTCCTCCTGCGTCCGTTCACACCCATGATCCCGCCAGTTCGACCTTGCAAGGTGATATTTCGCGGCCGGCGCAGGCGCAGTGGATTCGCACCGAGTTGTACTTCTCCGTTGGTTCGATCGATGGCAAGGACGGTGCAGTCAGCCCGGCGCGCTGGCGCGAGTTTCTTGATCAGGAGGTGACGTCGCGATTTCCTGATGGTTTCAGTGTGTTCGATGCTTATGGGCAGTGGCGGGACAAGGGCGCGAAAGAGCCTGAACGCTTGAGCACCAAGGTGATTGTGATCTTGCATGAGAACAGCCCGAAGAATGCGGGCAACATTGAAGCGATTCGCCTGGCTTACAAGCGTATTACCGGGGACTTGTCGGTGCTGCGGTTGTCGCAGCCGGCGGAGGTGTCGTTCTAGAAGTAGAAGCCCCTCACCCTAACCCTCTCCCAGAGGGAGAGGGAACCGATCCGGGGATATTGGAGAGGTACGCCGACTTGAACGTGCATCACTGAATCCGTAATCGAACTCGGCCTGTTTTTGCCTCACTGAATCCATCATCGACCTCGGCCTGTATTTGCTTCAAGCCATAATCGACTCGCTCTTTCAGGTCGATGTATCCCCCAAGACACCTCGGTCGGCCCCCTCTCCCTCTGGGAGAGGGCTGGGGTGAGGGTTTAGCGTCAGTCGGCTCAACCCGGCCAAAAGCACCACGCCCACCAACAACACCCCAATCCCCAAAAACGCCCCAAACCCCACCACCGTCACGCTGGAATACAGCATGTACAGGCACAACCCGAAGAACAGCAGCGGCAACAGCGGATACAACGGCACCTTCACCGGCCTCGGTACCTCGGGAAAGCGCCGTCGCAGGATGATCAGCGCCACGCTGCTCAAACTCAAAAACAGCCAATAAACCGGGGTCAGGTACTCGACCATGGTGTTGAAGCCGTTCTGAGTAAAACTGCCAAACAGCACCAGCAACAATGCCACCGCTCCTTCCGCCAGTAACGCTTTGCGCGGTACACCATGGCGGTCATCCCAGGCGCCGAAGCTGCGCAGTTGTGGCACATCGCGCGCAGCAGCGTAAGTGGTGCGAGCGCCGACCAGCAGGGTCGAGTTGATGGTCGCGATCGCGGCGATACCGACCATCAGCAAAATCAGCATGACACCCGGTGCACCGAAAGCACGGTTCAACAACTCAACCGCCGGTGCATTGCTGGCGGCCAGTCCAGCGAATCCCAAGCCCTGAACGAACGCCCAATTGAGCGCCAGATAGATCGCCATCAACACGCTTAGCGCACCGAGCATGGCAATGAAAATCCCTCGTCGACCATCGCGAACCTCTGCCGATAATGTCGCCGCATCGCTCCAGCCGCCGAACGCCAGAAAGACGAAAATCATCGCCGCCGAGAACCCGGCCATGCCGGTGTTTTGCGCGACGGGCGCAAGACTCGGCGCAGGTGCTTCGATACCTTGCCAGGCCAGAAAAACACCGGCACTGGCGATGCTCAAAAAGCCCAGCGCCAACAGCCCCACCAACAAGGTCTGGGTAATAAAACCAATGTGCTTGCCAGTGAGATTAAGCAGCACCAACGCGGCAATCACCGCCCCGGCAAACAGCCCCGAACCGTACTGCCCCAGCGGCACCACCGCGTTGACGTAATCGGCAAACATGAACGCCGACAACGCTATCCAGCCGGTGTGCATCACCGAAAACCGCGACCAGGCGAACAGGAATCCCATGCGCTCGCCATAGGCCGTGCGCAGAAAGTGATAATCGCCGCCCGGGTGCGGAAACGCCGTGGCCATCTCGGCAAAACACAGTGCGCCAATCATCGACGCGACACCGCCCAGCACCCACACCAGATAGAAATGCTCTGGCCCAACGTTGAGGGCGACGGTCGGCGCGGTTTTCAGGATGTCGGTGGTGATCACCATGCCCAGCGTGATCAGCAACGCCTGAAACACCGGCAGATGCCGCCCCGGTCCCGCGTTAGAAACCATAGGTAGCGCGGGCGTAGTAGTAGGCGCCGTTGGTGCCGATTGGCGAGAGCACGTCGTATGGCAGGTTACCGCCATAGTTGATCGCCGAACCGGAACGTTCCGGGTAGTTGTCGGTGAGGTTGTTGCCGCCCACGGCAATGTTGAATTTCGGCGTGAATTTGTAGGCCACCTCGGCGTCCAGCTGCCACACAGCGCCGTAGGTTTGCTCCGGTTGCGAATCGCCGAAATCGAAGACACGGGTGGTCTCGCCCTGGCGCGTCAATCTTCCAAGCAGGCCCCAGTGTTCGCTGGCCCAGTTGGCGGAAAAGATGAAGCGATCCTTTGGCGCCGCGTCGGTCAGGGTGTTGGTTTCCTCGACACCAACGAGGGCGTCATTGCCAATGCCCAGCGCCGTCAGTTGCGACGGCGTGCCTTTGGTGCTGGTGACTTTGGTGTGGTTGTAGGTGTACGCGGTGGTCAGGCCCAGTTGCCCTTCGTAGAACGGCTGGTGGTAGTTGAGCACCAGTTCGGCGCCGTGGGTGCTGGTGTCGGCGGCGTTGGTGAAAAAGTTGACGTCGTGCACGCCAGCAACGCCGAAGTTGTCGTTGATGTAGTTTTCCAGGGCGTCGCTGCCAATGCGTTGTGACAGGGTGATGCGGTCTTTGACGTCGATGCGGAATACATCCAGCGACGCGTCGAAGCGTTCGTTCAACTGAAAGGTCAGGCCGAGGCTGAAGTTCTTCGAGGTTTCCGGATCGAGCTTCTCGGCGCCGAGTGCGCGGGCGATCGGGTCGTTGACCGAGAGCACGCGGATGTCGGTCAGCGTGCCGCCATCGCCAAAGTTGCTGGTGGTGTTCTGGAAGCCACTCTGGGCCAGCGACGGCGCGCGGAAGTTGTTCGAGACTGCACCGCGCAAGGCCCATTGTTCGGTGAGTTTGTAACGACCGCTGAGTTTGCCGGTGAGTTTGCTGCCGGCATCGTCGTAATGTTCCCAGCGCGTGGCGGCGTCGACGAAGAAGCGATCACTGAGATCGCCGGACAACTCGGCGTAGGTGCCGAACACGTTGCGATCCAGATCCGACTCTTCGCTAGGGCGTAGACCGTTGGCGCCATCGGCTCCGGAGCCGATGTAGGAGGCCTCGTCACCGGCGTAGGTCAGGTAGTTTTCGTAGCGGTATTCGCCGCCAACCGCGAGGACGAACGAGCGCTCGCCGAGACGCAGTTCGCGGCTGAAGTCGAGGTTGGTGGTGGTCTGGCGCAGCTCGTAATCGCCGGTATCGAACTTCGTCGGTGAGTCTTCGCCGAGGCTGACGTTGAGCGTGCGCCGGGTGGAGCCATCGAAGCGGTTGCGACCGTGGGTGACGCTGCTGTCGAAGTCCCACTCATCACCGATCAGGCCTTTGAAACCGGCGGTGGCGGAGACGTCGTTATTGTCGCCGAGCGATTGCGGCAAGTAGCCGTTGGGGTAGAACTGCGGCTGTTCATACGGGTAGCGATAGAACTCGGCGCCGGTGGTGTGCCGCTGGTTATAGGTGCCGAAGCTGTAGGCTTTGCCGCCGGCCAGCGGCAGTTCACTGTTGAACCAGAGGTTGACGTCACGCGCAACGCCGTCGCCCATCACATAGTTGCGCTGACCGGGGCTGTCGGCAAAACCGTCGAAACCGGCGCGGTTGGTCGGATTGCGATCCTTGTATTCGGTGCCGCCGCGGATAAACCCGCCCTCTTCGCCCAGGCGCGTGCCGATCTTCGCCGTGGTCACGCTGTTCTGGCCATCGGTGGTGGTCTTGTCGATGGCGTCCTGATGGGTGTGATAGGCGCCATAACTGGTGGACACCTCGCCACCCTCGGGCGCGTCGTCGAGGATGATATTGATTACCCCGGCAATCGCGTCGGAACCGTACTGCGCGCCGGCACCGTCACGCAGCACTTCGATGCGTTTGATCGCGCTCAGCGGGATCGAGTTGAAATCCACGGGTGCGGTACCGCGCCCGATCTTCGACGAGTCGTTGACCACCGCTGACGTATGGCGACGCTTGCCGTTGACCAGTACCAGCACCTGATCCGGGCTCATGCCACGCAGTTGCGCCGCGCGCACGTGGTCGGCGCCACCGGAGTTGGATTGGCGCGGCAGGCTGAAGGATGGCAATAACGTCTGCAACGCCGCGCCCAGTTCACCATCAGCGGCGCCGGCGGATTTCAGGTCTTCGGCGGTGAGCACGTCGACCGGTACCGGCGAATCCAGTACGGTACGTGAAGTACCCCGGGTGCCGGTGACCAACACCGTGCCGAGTCGGGATTCGCTGTCGGCGCTGACGGAAGTTTCTTCGGCGTTAGCGGGAAGTTGCCAAATAGCGGACACAACGGCAGCCGCCAGTAATGAACGGGAACGGTAATGCATATAACAGCTCCTTGAATCGCAGTTAATACCCGGCCGTTACCGACAATAAAGTTCGGCAAGCAATGCGCGGCAATGTCTGCTGTAGTTTTGGATTTCTGAAAGGCAGTGAAGGCTTTTTTACGGTGAGTTGCAGTTTCCCCAGCTGAGACGTTTCCCCTTGAAAGCCGATGCTAGACGAGCTTCCGTCGATCGCAAAAGAACCAATAACGCTTAGGTTAGATCGCTCTAAAGGAGTGTTCTTAGTTCAGCAGAAGTGTTGCTGAGCCAACACCTTAATCAACTAACACTAATTTTTTATATTGAAATGCAATCCCCTGTAGGAGTGAGCCTGCTCGCGATAGCGGTACATCTGTCGACATCACCGTTGAATTTAAAACCGCTATCGCGAGCAGGCTCACTCCTACAGTTTTGATCTGCATGAAACGCTACTTAGTCGAACGCTTTTTCCAGCCAGGCATCCTCCGCAATATCCAGTTCATCACCACTGAATCGCTGTTCGGCAAACGGATCGGCGTGCAGATGAAAGCCGTTCTGCTCCCAGAACCCGGGTTGTTCCTGCTCGACGAATTCAAGTCCGCGCAACCATTTCGCGCTCTTCCAGAAATACCGCCCCGCCACCACCAACCGTAGCGGCCAGCCATGTTGCGCGGTCAACGGCTGGCCGGCGTAATGGGTGGCCAGCAGAGTGTCAGGATGCAGCAGATCCTCAAGTCGCAAGTTGGTCTGGTAACCGGGGTCGGCATGAGCCATGACGAACGCTGATGTCGGCTGGATATCGAACGCCTGCAACAAATCCTGCAGATGCACCCCACTCCACTCGGTGTCGAACTTCGACCAGCGTGTCACGCAATGGATGTCGCAGCGCAGTTGTCGTTGCGGCAGTGCCTGCAGCTCGGCGTAACGTAATTCGATGGGCTGTACGAGCGTGCCGAACAGGCGCAGCGACCAGTTGGCGAGGTCGTAATCCGGTATTTCGCCTTCGTGGAGAATTGGGAATCGCTCCGTCAGCACCTGGCCTGGGGGCAGTCGTTTACCGAGCGCCGGATCGGTTTTTGGAGAACGGCTTTTGCGTAAGCGGTCAGCTTTGTTGTGCATGTAAGCTCCAGAACTCCCTCAGTTTCCGCAACTACGCGTTAACCCTGTGGGAGCGAGCTTGCTCGCGAATGCGGTGGGTCAGTCAACAGAGTTATCGACTGATCGGGCCTCTTCGCGAGCAAGCTCGCTCCCACACGGGCGATGTCGTGGCAAACGTTCTAGTTGGCCACTGGAATCCACGACGCCCGTGCAACATTCGCGGTATCACCAAAACTCGGTAGCTTCTGCGCCAGATCACGCACGTTTTTCACATCCAGATCCAGCAACTGCTGACGGGTAATCAGCGTCGGCGGCACCAGCACCTGATGCCCCGGATTTTCCCCGGCAATCAACATCGCCAGACTGCGCACACTGATTGCCCCGGCCACTTGCGGATTGACCGCCGCCGTCGCCGCCCAGGCGCTGTCCGGCTCTTTCATGATCTGAATATCGGCGGTGGAAATATCGGCGCTGTAGATCTTCACCTTACTCGCGAGCCCCGCTTCGTCGACGGCGATTTTTGCGCCTTTGGCGAACTCATCGAACGGTGCAAAGATCACGCTGATGCCTGGATTGGCTCGAAGCACGGCGCTGGCCTGATCCGCCACGGAGTTGGCAATCGGCGGATTCAGTGTGCCAAAGCGTGCCTTCTCGACGATTCCCGGATTGGCTTTCTTGACCTGACTCCAGATCTCATCGCGGCGTTCCATCGGCGTAAAACCACTGATGTACACATAGCCGGCATCGAACTTCGTGCCGTTGTCCTTGACGGCTTGATCGAGGGCCAGACGCGCCAGCGCATGGTGATCCTGCTCGACCTGGGTCACTTGCGGGGTGTTCAGATCGACATCGAAGGCGACGACCTTGATGCCTTTGGCGATCGCCCGATCGATCGGTGCTTTCAGGGTTTCGGCCAAACCGAGTTGGACGATGATGCCGTCGACGCCGAGATCGACCGCCTGATCGATCATCTCGCCCTGACTCGCCGCTTGCTGCCGGGCATCGAATACCCGCAGGTTGGCACCCAGTGCTTCGGTCTGTTTTTCGACGCCGCGCAAATACGCCTCGGGGAAGTCCCCGGAGAACAAATACCCCACCAGCGCGATCTGTACCTGACCTTTGTCGAACGGTGCGGGTGCGCCGGGCAAGGCTTTGGCCTGAGCGCTCAGTGCCATCGCCGAAAGCAACGCGCCGGCGAGGCAATGACGGGCGAACTGTGTGATTGAACCGTGCATGCAACTTCCTTGAATAAAGCGGCTCAACGCGCCCGATGCGCGAGGCCGAAGGTGAACATCAGGGCCAGCACCAGCACCAGTCCCTTGACGAAATCCTGTGCGTAGTACGGCGCGTTGAGCATGGTCAGGCCATTGAGCAGCGCCGCCACCAGCAGCGCACCGACCAGGGTGCCAAAGGCGTTGGGCTTCTTCGCGCCGAGTACAGCAAAACCGATCAGCGCTGCGCCGAGGGCATCCAGCACCAGACCGTTGCCCGAACTGACGTCGCCGCGACCCAGGCGCGCTGCCAGCAACAATCCGCCGAGCGATGCGAGCAACGCCGAGAGCACGTAAGCCAATAACTTGAAGCGCTGCACCGGTGCACCGGCCAGTCGTGCGGCTTGCTCGTTGCCGCCGATGGCATAGAACAAACGACCAATGCGCGTACGTTCGAGAAACAGCCACACCGCCACCGCAACCACCGCCGTGATCAACACCGGAATCGGCACCACCTCCCACAACCGCCCACGCCCCAGCGCAAGAAATGCGGGACTGAACGTACCTTCAGTTTCCTCACCGCTGGGCAAGGTCATGCCCACCGCAATCGAGCGTCCGCCCGTGGGAATAAGTTGCACGCCGATGACCAGAAACATGCTGCCCAGCGTCGCGAGAATGTCCGGCACCCGCAGTTTGACGATCAGCCAACCGTTAAGCAGGCCGACCAGCGCACCGCCCGCCAGACTGATCAACACCGCCGGCAACGCGCCCCAGCCGAGCACGACCATCACGTAACTGGCGATCATCAGGCTCATCGCCGCCACCGCGCCAATCGACAGATCGAGACCGCCGACCGCCATGGTCAGCGTCACGCCCAGCGCCAGCAGCGCGACAATCGACACCGATTGCAGGATGCTGAACAGGTTGCCGACGCGCAGAAATGCCGGCTCGGCCACACTGAAAAACACCACGATCAGCGCCAGCAACCACAACAGGCCGTAGCGGATCAACCCGTGCAACAGACGTTCGGCACGTGCCGGCTCGGTCGATAACAGTGAACTTGATTCAGGCACTCGCTCTGCTCCTTGGCGTGGCTTGAGGGGAATGTTCGGTCACGTCGCTGCCGGCCAGTGCGGCAACCAGATCAGCACGATTGAGGCCGGCACGCGGGTACTCGGCGACCACGGCGTGATCGCGCACCAGCAGAATGCGGTCGGCAATTTCCAGGGCTTCATCGACGTCGGCGCAAATCACTAAAGTCGCGCGCCCCTCGGCGCTGTCGCGCAGCAGTTGGCCGATGTCGCGGCGGGCGCGCACGTCGACGCCTTGAAAGGGTTCATCAAGGATCAATACCCGCCCTTCGCCGAGCAGCCAGCGGCCGAGCACGACCTTCTGTTGATTGCCGCCTGACAGTGCGCTCATCGGCACATCGATACCGGCAGTCTTGATCCCCAGCGCCGCCACTTGTGCCTCGACCGCTGCCGCTTCGGCGCGGTTACGGATGAAACCGCCGCGGGTAAAGCGCTCGATAAACGGCAAAGTCAGGGTGCGACGCAAAGTGAAATCGGGTACCAGCGATCGACTGGCGCGATCTTCGGCCGCGAAGAAAACCCCGCTTTGGATGGCCTGGCGCGGTGAGTCCGCACGCCAGTCAGTACCATCCAGTTGCACGCGGCCCGAGGTCGCTTTACGCAGGCCGAACAGCACCTCGGCGATTTCACTTTTACCGGCACCCAACAGCCCGGTCAGCACCACCACTTCACTCTCGTGCAGGCTCAGATCGAACGCGGCGGAGCGCGGCAGAATTTGCATGGCGTTGAGTTTCAACACTTCGCGCCCGGCCACGCGTGGCAGGTAAACATGCTCGGCCAGCGCCTGCCCGAGCATGGCGCTCACCGCGTCGGGTAATTGCCGTGCCGTGAACTCGCCCGCGAACTGGCCATCGCGCAGAACGACGGCGCGATCCGCCACGCGCTGCAGGTCGGAGAGTCGATGGGAGATGTACAGAATCGCCACGCCGCGAGTGCGCAAGGTGTCGATCAAACCAAACAAGCGCTGCGCTTCGGCATCGGAAAGTGCTGCTGTCGGCTCATCCAGAATCAGCAGGCGCGGCTGCAACGCCAAGGCTCGAGCGAGCACCACCAATTGCCGTTCGGCCTGACCGAGATGCTCGATCGGTTGCTCCAGCGGCAAGGTCAAACCCAGCCCGGCGGCAATGCTTGCGGCACGCTCCAGCAGGTGTTTGCGATTGAGCCAGAAGTCCGCGTCCGGCTTGCACAGTTCATCGAGCAGGAGGTTTTCCGCGACACTCAAACCCGGTGCGATGCCCTCGTTGATCTGTTGATGCACCGCGACAATACCGAAGCGCCGCGCCGACAGCGGCGAACTGAAATGCCGTGGCGCGCCCTCCAGCCAGATCTCGCCAGCGTCGGCAGTCTGGCTGCCCGCGAGGATCTTCACCAGAGTCGACTTGCCCGCGCCATTGGCACCGAGCAGCGCCACCACTTCGGCGGGATAGATGTCCAGGCTGACGGCGTCCAGCGCCCGACTCGCACCAAACATTTTACTCAAGTCACGCACACGAATCAGTGGCTCGCGAACTACAGCGACCGGCACACTCATACAAATCCTTAGCGGCGATGCGCCAGCGAACGAACCAATCGATCACCCAGGCTTTGCACGCCCTGAACGAGGATCACCAACACCACCACCGTGGCAACCATCACTTCATTGTTGAACCGCTGATAGCCGTAACGGATCGCCAGATCACCGAGCCCGCCACCGCCGATCACCCCGGCCATCGAGGAGAAACCGATCAGCATCACCAGCGTCAAGGTGATCCCAGCCAGCAACGCCGGCAGCGCTTCGGGCAACAGCACTTTGAAGATCACATGACCGATGTCGCCGCCCATGGCGAGGATCGCTTCGATGCGACCCTTGTCGACTTCGTCCAGAGCGTTTTCGACGATGCGCGCGAAGAATGGAAACGCACCGATGGTGATCGGCACCACGGCAGCGGTGCTGCCCAGCGTTGTGCCGACCATTAGCCGCGTCAGCGGGATCAGGGCAATCAGCATCACCACGAATGGCAGTGAACGGCCGAGGTTGACCACGCCACCCAGCACGGCATTCAGGCGTGGCATCGGCAACAGTCCGTCGCGACGACTGATAAACAGCAACACGCCTAACGGCAAGCCGATCAGCAGCGTGAACAGCCCCGCGAGCAGGACCATGTACAGGGTTTCACCGGTGGCGTTGAACACCAGTTGCAGGATTTCATCCCAATTGACCGTGCGGTTCATGAGTGCGCAGCCCGTACGCCGTATTGTTTGAGAAAACTCAGGCCTGGCTCAGCGTGGCCCAGCGGCAAGCCGCAGGTCGGCCGCAGCGAAGCACCGAGTTGCGATTGCGCATCGGCCAGCAGACGTGGCACCGGCCCGGCTTCGACCAGGCGTCCGTTGGCCATGAACGCAGCGTGATCGCAGATCGACTTGACCACGTCCAGTTCATGGGTGATCAATACGATGGTCACGCCCAATTGCCGATTGATATCGCCCAGCAATTGCAGGATCGATTCGGTGGTTTCCAGGTCGAGCGCACTGGTGGCCTCGTCCGAAAGCAGGTATGCGGGCTCTGCGGCGAGGGCGCGGGCAATGCCGACGCGCTGTTTCTGCCCGCCGGACAATTGCGAGGGAAAGGCCTGTGCCTTGTCACTCAAGCCAACCAGTTCCAGCAGTTCGCGCACCCGCACATGGCGCCACGGCTTGCCGACATTGGCGATTTCCAGCGGCACCGCGATGTTGTCGAACACAGTGCGCGAATGCAGCAAATTGAAGCCCTGGAAGATCATGCCGATGCGCTGACGCTGGCGGCGCAGGTCGCTGACCGACAGCGTCGTCAGGTCGACGCCATCGAGCAGAATGCGTCCGCTGTCCGGCCGTTCGAGCAGGTTGAGGCAACGCAGCAGCGTCGACTTGCCCGCCCCGCTACGCCCGAGAATCCCGTAGACCGCACCGTCGGGAATGCTCAGCGAGACCTGATCGAGTGCCGGTTGCGCGGCCGAAGGATAAGTCTTGCTCAACTGCTCGACGGCGATCATGGCTTGCCGCCCGCCACCGGAATCACCGAGCCGGCGAAGTTGTCGGTGATGTATTTGGCGACCTCTGGCGACGTCAGGTCCTTGGCCAATTGCGCGATACGCGGGTCGTGTTCGAGCTTGGGCGTGGTCACCAGAATGTTGGCGTAGGGATTGTGTTCAGCCTTCTCCAGGCCCAAGGCATCCTTGGCCGGCACCAGGCCTGCGTCAAGCGCGTAGTTGCCGTTGATCACGGCCAGATCGACGTCGTCCAGCGAGCGCGGAATCTGCGGCGATTCGATCTCGAGAATCTTCAGTTGTTTCGGGTTTTCGGCGATGTCCTTGGGTGTTGCCTGGTCCGCCGCCGGGTCGTTGAAGCCGGATTTGAGTTTGATCAGGCCGTTGTCCTGCAACAGGTACAGCGCGCGGCTCAGGTTGGTGACGTTGTTGGGCACGGCGACGGTGCCTTTTACCGGCACGTCGGCGAAGCTTTTGTGCCGGTGCGAGTAAATGCCCAAGGGTTCGATATGCACCGTGGCCGCCACCGCCAGTTTCTCGCCGAGGGCCTTTTCCTGGGATTTCAGGTACGGCAGGTGCTGGAAGTAATTGGCGTCGACGTCACCGTGCACCAACAGCTCGTTGGAGTTCACCCCGTTGGGGATCTCGATGACTTTGAGGTTCAGCTGCGGATCGATCTTCTGGATGTACGCCAGAATCTGCGCGTGGGGCACCGGGTCGGCAGCCACGCGCAGCGGCTCCAGCGCCTGCACACCGAACGACGTCACCAGCGCGCCGAGCACGGCCAGGGTCAAACCTGCTTTCTTGATCATGTGCGGAGTCCTTGAGCGATGGTTGAGTCAGGCGGATTTACGAACGGGCGGTGGTGGCAGCAACGCATCGGCGTAGAAGCGCTGCGCGACATCGGGATGCGAGCGCAAACGACCCTTGAGGTAGTTCCAGCCGACATCGCGAAACAGCGGATTGAGCGGATCACTCGCCGGCCCGCGCGCCTCGCGCAACAGTGCGGTGGGCAGCGGATACAGCGGCACCACGGCATCCAGTTGCGCACCGAGGAAGAACGCGACAGACAGACGCTCACTGCCCTCCGGCGGCGACACGACTCGGTGCACCGTGGCCCGCAGATAACCGTTGCTGGCCAGTTCGAGCAGTTCGCCGATGTTCACCACCAGGGTGTTCTCACGCGGCAACGCATCGATCCAGCGCCCCTCTTCGATCTCGACCTGCAGCCCGGCCTGCTGGTCTTGCAGCAGGAAGCTGAGGAAACCGGAATCCTTGTGCGCGCCGACACCCTGGTGGCTCGACTCGCTGGACTGGCCGGGATAGCGCATCAACTTGATGTGTTCGTTGGGCTTGTCGCCGTAGAGCTGATCAAACGCATCGGCCCGTAGCGATAGTGCCTGAGCAAACGCACGCAGCAGGCGCAACGACATCCGCGTCATCGCCTCCTGCCATTCCAGCAGCAAAGGTTTCAGTTCCGGCAGAGCCGCCGGCCATTGGTTGGGGCCTTGCAGCCGCGCCCAGAACGGGCTGCCCGCCGTCAATGGCAGCGCCTCGCGCTCGGCACCCAGATCAAACTGCTCGCGCAGATCGGGCTGGCCACGGGTGATCTCCGAGGCGGCACGGTTGTAACCGCGAAAGTGCGGTGAATTGATCATGCCGACGGCGGTTTTCTCTCTATCGGGCAAGGCGAAAAACTGGCGGGCGTGGGCCTGTACTTGCTTGAGTAAAGCGCTGTCGATGCCATGCCCGGTCAGGTAAAAGAAGCCGACGTCGCGCGCAGCGTGGCGCAGGTCTTCAAGAAATTCGTAACGCTGTTGCGCCGTGCCTTCGAACAGCGACAGGTCCAGGGTCGGTAATGCGGTGATATCGAGGGTATGCGGCATGATTCACTCCCGTGTGAATCAAACCTGAAAAACCTGTGATCGATTCAGCGTGTGCCGTCATGGCAATCGGGGGTCTATCGGTTTGATGCGTTTTGATTCGTCGTTGAGACAAAACTAAACGATCTTAAAAACGCTGAGCCAATATCTTTTTCGCATTACCTTAGGCCTGATTTCCCCTCACCCCAGCCCTCTCCCTGAGGGAGAGGGAGCCGACCGAGGTGTCTATCGCGATACATCGACCTGAACGACCGAGTCGATTATGGATTTGGCACAAACTGTTCAGGTCGGCGTGATGCTTAACAACAACGCGGTCAGTCCCCTCTTGAGGGAACCAGACGACTCGGTATCAAGCGTCTTGCAGCGCACGTGGCCGTTGGCTGCGTTGTTCGGCACTGGCGTCCGGCGCCGGTTGCAACTGGAAGTCGAACTTCAGCTCGGCATAACGCCCCGACACCGCGTCCGCACGGAACACCACTTCCCCGACCAAGCCTTCACGGGTCGCGTAGGCGAAGTCATCCCACAGGTATTGATCACCCGAAAGATTGATCTGCGTGGTCAGATGCCGATGCCCCGGCGCGCTGATAAAGAAATGCACATGGGCTGGACGCTGGCCATGGCGACCGAGCTGGTTCAGGCATTCCTGGGTCGGCCCTTGCGGGTCGCAGCCATAACCGGACGGCACGATGCTGCGAGCGCGGTAACGGCCTTCGGCGTCGGTAATGATGCGTCGACGCAAGTTGTACTCGGACTGGCTCGGGTCGAAAAACGAGTAAGTGCCCTTGGTGTTGGCGTGCCACAGATCAACGGTGGCACCGGCCAGCGGCTGGCCATGCAGATCGAACACCTGGCCTTCGAGGTGCATGACGGTGGCGACACCCTCCTCGCTGCCGTCATCCATGCGGCATTCGCCTTCACACAGCGGCGCGCCGGCCACGTACAGCGGGCCTTCGATGGTGCGTGGCGTGCCGCCGGTCAAGCCGATCTGTGCATCCTTGGCGTCCTGCAACAGGTCGAGGAAGTGCTCGATGCCAAGGCCGGCGACCAGTAATCCCGCCTCCGAACGAGCGCCCAGCCGGTTGAGATAGTCGACCGCTTTCCAAAACTCGTCCTCGCTGATTTCGAGGTCTTCGATGATTTTCGCGCTGTCCTGCAAGATGCGCAGGACGATGGTTTTCAGACGGGAATTACCCTCGTCGTTGGAGAAACCGGCGGCTTCTTTGAAGAAGGCTTGCAACTCGGCGGTGTGGGCAATTTTCACGGTCATGGTGGTTACCTCATCTTGTTGTTTTGTCGACGCAGTTCTTGAGCTCCATCACGTCCCTTGTAGGAGTGAGCCTGCTCGCGATTGCGGTCTGCCAGTTGCCATCGATGCTGAATGACACACCGCTATCGCGAGCAGGCTCACTCCTACAGGGAACGGATTGGGTCAGCGGTCGTCGCTGTGGATCGACGATGGATGCCGGCACAGGCCATCGACTTCGATGTCCATGTAGGGGAATAACGGCAAAAGCATCAGCGTGTCGTGCAGCGCCTCAACGCTCGGGACATCGAACACGCTGTAATTGGCGTAATGCCCGGCGATGCGCCACAAGTGCCGCCAGACGCCATCGCGTTGCAGCCGTTGGGCCAGTTCCTTCTCGTCAGCCTTGAGCCGGGTGGCCAATGACGGGTCCATGTCGACGGGCAATTTCACGGTCATTTTTACGTGGAACAACATGGTGACTCTCCTGATTCAGTGGCGACGAAAACGCGCCAGACGCTCTTCGTCCAGCGTCAGGCCCAGGCCTGGAGTTCGCGGAATGTGCAAGTGGAAATCGCGGTACTGCGGCGTTTCGGTGACGATGTCTTCGGTCAGCAACAACGGGCCGAACAGTTCGGTGTCCCAGGTCAGTTGCTTGAGCGTGAGGAAGGCGTGCGCCGAGGCCAGCGTGCCGATGGAGCCCTCGAGCATGGTGCCGCCGTACAGCGCGACGCCGGCGGCCTCGGCGATCTGCGCGGTGCGCAATACAGCGCGCGGGCCACCGTTCTTGGCGATTTTCAGGGCGAACACACTGGCGGCGCCGTCGGCGGCGAGGCTGAAAGCATCCTCGACGCTTTCGATCGATTCGTCGGCCATGATCGGCGCCGGGCTGCGCTGATTCAGGCGAATCTGCCCGGACCGGTTGACCCGCGAAATCGGCTGTTCAATCAGGTCGATACCGTTGTCACCGAGCACCTGACAGCCGCGAATCGCTTGGGATTCATCCCAATACTGGTTGACGTCGACCCGCACACTGGCGCGCTCGCCCAAGGCTTTTTTGATCGCCACCACGTGCTTGAGATCCTGCTCCAGCGGGTTGGCGCCGATTTTCAATTTGAAGATGCGATGGCGACGTGCTTCGAGCATCTGCTCGGCTTCGGCGATGTCGCGGGCAGTGTCGCCGCTGGCCAGGGTCCAGGCCACTTCAAGGCTGTCTCGCACGCGGCCGCCGAGCAATTCGCTGACCGGCAGACCGAGGCGCTTGCCCTGGGCATCGAGCAGTGCACTTTCGATGCCGGACTTGGCGAAAGTATTGCCCTTGGCGATATTGTCGAGCCGCTGCATCGCCGCGTTGATGTTGTTGGCGTCCATACCCACCAACGCCGGCGCCAGATGCGCATCGATATTGGCTTTGATGCTTTCCGGGCTTTCGTATCCATAAGCGAGACCGCCGATGGTGGTGGCTTCGCCGATCCCTTCAATGCCATCGCTGCAGCGCAGTCGCAGAATCACCAGAGTCTGCTTCTGCATCGTGTGCATCGCCAGTTTGTGCGGGCGAATGGTCGGCAGGTCGACGATGATCGTCGTCAGGTTTTCAATCAGAATTCGCTGCATTTCAATGTCCCTTGAAAAGTAGTCAACCGAGGTCGCCGCCACCGACCGGCAACGTCACGCCGGTGATGTACGAGGCGTCATCGGAAGCCAGAAAGAGGATCGCGCCGACCTGTTCGTCGAGGCTGCCGTAGCGTTTCATCAGGCTGCTGTCGAGGGTTTGCGCGACGATTTCCTGATACCAGGCCTGCTCCTGCGCTGACGGTTCGGCGGCATTGCGCGGGATGCGCCGGGCCGGCGCTTCGGTGCCGCCCGGAGCCGTGGCGTTGACGCGAATGCCGCGCTCTGCGTTTTCGAAGGCCAGACATGCGGTGAGTGCGTTGATGCCGCCCTTGGCCGCGCCGTACGGCACCCGATTGACGCTGCGGGTGGCAATCGACGAGACGTTGACGATGGCGCCGCGCCCTTGCTTGAGCATGTACGGCAGCGCTGCGTGGCAGCACCACAGCGTCGGAAACAGCGAACGGCGCACTTCCGCTTCAATCTGTTCGACTTCGTAATGCTCGAACGGCTTGGCCCAGATCGTGCCGCCGACGTTGTTGATCAAAATGTCGAGACGGCCGAAGGTGTTGATGGCTTCAGCCATGACCCGCGCGCAATCGGCGTATTGCTCAAGGTCGGCGGTCAGCGCGAGAACGCCCTCGCCTTGCAGTTCGTGAACCAGTTCAGAGCGATCGACGGCGACGATTTGTGCGCCTTCGTTCAGCAGGCGTTCGCAGACGCGGCGGCCGATACCCTGCGCCGCGCCGGTGACCAGCGCGATCTTGTTGGAGAATCTGTTGTTCATGACAACCTCGAAAGAAGGGTTTCAGGCAGCCGCAGCAGCGAACTTTTCGTAGTAGAAGTTCGCCGGAGTGATGCCCTGCTCGCGGATGTATTGGCTGACCGCTTCGACCATCGGCGGCGGGCCACACAGGTACACGTCGACATCACCTTCATTGAGGTGGCGCGGTTCAATATGCTGGGTGACGTAGCCCTTGAGTGGATGCGCACTCAGCGGGTTGGCCACGCAGGCGCCGAAACTGAAGTCGGGAATGCGGGCGGCGAAGGCTTCGAGACGATCGAGTTCGACCAGATCGAAATCGTTGGTCACGCCGTAGATCAAATGCACGGGATGATCGCAGCCCTGCTCGGCGATCTTTTCCAGCATCGCGGTGAACGGTGCCAGGCCGGTGCCGCCCGCCAACAACAGCAGCGGCCGCTTGATCTCGCGCAGGTAGAAGCTGCCCAACGGCCCGGCCAGGTTCATGCTGTCGCCGGCCTTGGCCAACCCGGTGAGAAAGCTGCTCATCAAGCCACCAGGCACGTTACGAATCAGAAAGCTGACCTCGCCGTTTTTCTGCAGTGAGCTGAAGGAATAAGCGCGGGTCTGCTCGCTGCCGGGCACTTGCAGATTGACGTACTGGCCCGGCAGAAACGCCAGTTTGCTAAGCGCCTCGCCCTTGATCGACAGCGCGATAGTGCTCTCGGACAACTGCCGGACAGCGCTGATCGATGCCTGGAAGTTCGCTTGTTCGGTCTTGCACACCTGCGAGCCGGCCGGCACTCGCACCACACAATCGCTTTCAGCGCGCATCTGGCAGGTCAGCACATAACCTTGCGCGAGTTCATCGGCGCTCAAGGCGTCTTCGATGAAGTTGTCACCCATGTCGTACCGCCCGGCCTCGGCGAAACACTTGCAGGTGCCGCAGGCGCCGTCGCGGCAGTCCAGCGGGATGTTGATGCCTTGGCGATACGCCGCGTCGGCGACGGTTTCATGGCCGCCAGCCTCGATGAAACGAGTGACGCCGTCTTCGAAATTAAGCGCAATCTGGAAATTCATGGTGCACCTCGCCGTGTCGACTAGATGTGGTAGATGTCGATGACCTGACGGACGTAATCGTTTTTCAGCACGACTTTCTTGGCCTTGATCAGCGGCTGTTCGCCATGCAGATCGAGGGTGTAGAAACTGCTGCCGAAGTAGCTGTCAGTGACTTGGTAGCGGAAGCTCAGGGTGTGCCAGTTGAAGCGCACCTGGCACTGGCCTGCACTCTGCTCGACGATCTCGATGTTGCTCAGGTTGTGTGAGGTGCGAGTGTCGGGAATGGTCGCGCTGGAGCGCTCGGTCTTGATCCGGAAGATGCGGTCTTCGAGGCCGCCACGGTTGCCGTACCAGATCAGCGAGATCTCGCTTTGCGGGTCTTCGGTGAGGGTGTCGTTATCGTCCCAGGCCGGCATCCAGAAGGTCGCGTCGGCGGCGTACAGCTCCAGCCATTGATCCCACTGGCCGTCATCGAGATAACGCGCTTCGCGGTAGAGAAAATCGCGCACGCTGTCGTAGAGGTTACTCATCACACAGCCTCCACGGGGATCAGTTGTGGTTCGGTGGCCGCGGCTTTGAGCATGGTTTCCTGCCAGTACTTGTGTTGCAGCACGAACAGGCCTTCGTCTTCGGTACGCATGCCGGAAAGCAATGGTTTGAGGTCGATTTCTTCGGCGGCTGCGTCGGCGCCTTCGACCCAGTGGGTCGCGCCCCGGGACATGTCGTTCCAGCCGCGCCCGGCGCCGTAACCGGTCTGGCACGAGCGGAACTCTTCCAGATCATCCGGCGTGGCCATGCCGCTGACGTTGAAGAAGTCTTCGTACTGACGAATGCGCTTGGCACGGGCCTCGGCGCTCTCGCCTTTGGGGGCGATGCAGTAAATGGTGATTTCGGTCTTGTCGACCGAAATCGGCCGGGCGATGCGGATCTGCGAACTGAACTGATCCATCAAGTACACGTTGGGGTACAGGCACAGGTTGCGCGAGTTTTCGATCATCCAGTCGGCTCGAGCCTGACCGAAATCACGGGCGAGTTCATCGCGGCGCTCGTAGGCGGGACGGTCTTCGGGGTTGGCCCAGCGGGTCCAGAGCAGCAGATGGCCGTGGTCGAAGGAGTAAAAACCGCCACCCTTCTTCGCCCAGCTGCCGGCGCTCATGGTCTTGATCGCTTCACCCGCTTCGCGCTGCTGGCGCTGGTTCTGGGTGGCGGCGTAGTTCCAGTGCACCGAGCTCACGTGGTAACCGTCGGCGCCATTTTCAGCGGTGAGTTTCCAATTGCCTTCGTAGATGTAGGAGCTGGAACCGCGCAGCACTTCCAGGCCTTCTGGCGACTGGTCGACGATCATGTCGATGATTTTTGCCGATTCGCCCAGATGCTCAGCGAGGGATTTCACATCGGCATTGAGGCTGCCAAACAGAAAGCCGCGATAGGACTCGAAACGCGCAACTTTGGTCAGATCATGGGAGCCTTCGCAGTTGAAGCCTGCGGGATAACCGGCTTCGCTCGGGTCTTTGACCTTGAGCAGTTTGCCACTGTTGTTGAACGTCCAGCCGTGGAACGGGCAGGTGTAGCTGGAGCGGTTGCCGGACTTGTGCCGGCAAAGCATGGCGCCGCGATGGCTGCAGGCATTGAGGAACGCATTGAGCACACCGTCCTTGTTGCGCGCGATGAAGATCGGCTGACGCCCCATGGTGGTGGTCAGGAAATCGTTGTTGTTGGGGAGCTGGCTTTCGTGGGCGAGGTAAATCCAGTTGCCTTCGAAGATGTGCGCCATCTCCAGTTCGAACAGCCGCGGATCGGTGAACATCTCCCGCTTGCAGCGGTAGGCGCCCTTCTCCTTGTCTTCTTCAAGCATGGCATTGAGGTAGTCGATTCCCAGGGACATGGCCGGGGCCTCCATTGTTATTGTTCAGGCCAGGTCAGATTAGGGAGGCGTAGCACGGGGCAATAGCCGAATCCTGCAGATCGCTATCCGTTTTGTGCTGGACGGCGCTGCAGGTGATTCGGGGAAGTTTCAGCGGGGAGTTTTAGTGGCGGCGTTTGAAGGTTTTCGACGGCAGTTCACCGAACTGCTGGCGATAGCTTTCGGAGAAACGGCCCAGGTGCAGGAAGCCGTAGTCGAGCGCCAGCTCGGTGAGGTTGCGCACCGGGCAGCTTGGGTCACTGAGGCAGGCGTGGATGCGCGCAAGCTTGCGTTGGCGGATGTATTGCATCGGCGTAACGCCCAGTTGGCGTTCAAACAAGGTGTACAGCGAGCGCGGGCTCATGCTCGCCTGTGCGGCCAAATGTTCAGCCGGCAAATCCAGTTTCAGGTTGCGTTCGATGTAATCGACGATGCGTTCGAAGCTGATGTTCGGTGCACTCAGGCATTCACGGCTGACGTTGGTGCTCATCAGCGAAATCAGTTTGCTGCCGATGATCTGTGCGTAATGCTCCTGCACCCGAAGCAACGGATCGCTGGCCTCGGCTTCTTGACAGATCATCGCGAGCAGGTTGGTGAAGCCTTCCAGTTCATCGAGCTGATAGTGATTGCGCAGGAAACGGATACCGCTTGCCGGACGCTGCCAGCGCTGCTCGTCACACACCGATTCAAGCACGCTGACCGGCACCTTGAGGATGAATTTCTCGCAATCATCCGAGTAAGTCAGATCGACCGGATCATCCGGGTTGATCAACAGCAACTCGCCGGGCACCAGATGCTGCTCGCGCTTGTGCCCGCGCCACAGGCAATTGCCTTGCAGCAGCACTTGCAGATGGTAAACGGTCTCCAGGGCCACGGAGGTCACGCGTACGCTGCCGCCATAGCTGATACGGGCCAGATCGAGATCGGCGAGTTTGCGATGGTTGAGGCTGGCTTGCGGGTGGGTGGTTCTGGACAGACCGATGAAGTGCTGGCCGACGTGCTGATTGACGTAGTCGGAGACGGCATAAGGGTCAGCGTGACGAAACACGCTGCTGCGATCGCTCAGCAGATGGCTGTCCATGGGGCGTTGCTCATTGTTGTCGTTATTTTGGTTTCACAGGTTTCAGGCACCTTGAGCCACAGTACGCCGGAGTGTCACGGTGGGCAATTGGACGAAGGTTTGGGTATTCGATAATCGAACACTTCTTGCGGATTACAGACTGGTTTGAACTACGCCTACACTTGCCGAAGAAATGCCCTACACGCAAAAAAACCGATACAGAAAAATCCTACTTATGACAGCTTATAAAAGACAAAAAAAGCCCGTTTCAGTCGAAACTGAAACGAGCTTCTCCCACCTCAACGACCGTTACTTCAGGTCGTCAAAGTGGTCTCGCAGGAACTCGTAAAAGCGAAAGGCTTTAAACAATCTCCATACAAGGCTCAGCGTACGCAGCAAAAGCTTCATACGTTTTGGCCTCCAGGGCTGGGGGCCAAACCTCCAGCAAGCTTACCGGACCATGCTTGCCTTCAGCATGCATGTCAAAGCAGCCAATGAGGCGGCCAGTTGAAAGCCCTCCGAAGTATCATTCCGGCACGGGTGCAAACCGTGTCAGAGGGAATGAAATCGTTGAGTTGCCAGCCAAACCTCGTCGCTGCTCAGACATGTGAGCGTCAGCATCATAACCCTCAATAGAACGATACATGACCAGGTAATTCATCGGCTTTGTAAAACGTTATTTCTGCCAGTATTGCTCTTTTCAACATTGGATAACGTATGCATCCACCTGAAACAGAATATTAATGTTGCGAGGGGACGAAAAGACTCATACCATGAGCACATGTCAAAGCAGCTAGTGAAGCAACAAACCTCGGTCGCAAACCAGGGTTTACAAAAGAACCGCCCCGCAAAGGCGGTTTTTTTTCGTCTGCCTTTTCACTGCATCCGCCGACGAAAAACAGCTCACAACACCCGCGCCCACGTCTGACTCAGCAGATCCTTGCCAAAGCTGTGAATCGTTTCTTCCTCCACCAACTGGAACCCGGCCTGCTGATAAATCTTGCGCGCTGCCGTCAGGTTACTGGTCGTCCACAAGGTCATTTTCTGGTAACCAACCTGACGGGCGAAACGCAGGCACTCCTCGACCAGACGACTGCCAATGCCCAAGCCCCGCGCGCTGGCGTCGACGTAGAGCATGCGCAGTTTGGCGGTCGTTTCATCCTGGCGGACGATGAACACCGAACCGATGACCTTACCGTCCTTTTCCGCAATCCAGCAGCGCTCGCTCGTCGGGTCGTAATCGCGCAGGTACTTGGCGACCACCTCGGCCACCAGCGCCTCGAACTCCGAATTCCAGCCGTATTCGCGGGTATACAGTGCGGTTTGCTGTTGCATCACCGTGCCCATGTCGCCGGGCTGCGGATCGCGTAATACGTAGGTTGAGTCTTTGTTGCCTTGCAGCAGTGTCTGGATCAGCGTCATGGCGCCGATCAGTTGTTTCTGCTGCGGTTCAGGCAATCGCTCGAGCATGGCGACGATCTGTTCGCGGGAAGCCTTTTCCAGCGGGACCAGAATTTCGCGCCCGAGGTTGGTGAGGTGCAATTGCGCAGCGCGGCCGTCCGTAGGCGACGGCACTTTCTGGATCAAGCCGCGTTTTTCGAAACCGCTGATGATGCGGCTCATGTAGCCGGCATCAAGGCCGAGCATCTGGCGCAGTTCAGCGCTGGTCAGGTCACCGCGCGACGCCAGCTCATACAAAATGCGTAACTCGGTCAGCGAGTAGTCGCTTTGCAGCAGATGCTCCTGCAATACACCGATCTGATGGGTGTAGAAGCGGTTGAAACCGCGCACGACGTCGGCTTGCTCGAGGAGATGGCTGCTGGACATGGCAAATGCTCAGTTAATTGCTTAAGGCAACTATATATTTGCCAAAGGCAACCATGTCAACAGAAAGCTATCGGCACTTGGCCAACACCACCTGACAGGTATCCGGCGTGCCCCCAGAGCGCCCGGCATAGCGAATGCAGTTGTTCATCGACTTCTGCCGGGCCATGTTCAAACTGGAGCCCCACGCCAGACCGCCCTCGCCGACCGACGGCAAGGCTTTGGCGTAGCAGGCGTCCCCGACGCCGGAAGGCGGATAGTGTTTGCGGCCTGAGCAGCCTGCCGTCAGCGCCAGGCTGAGGGCGATCAAGGTGAGTAAAACCCCGCGCGAGCATCGGTTAACCATCGCATTTCACCTGTCGCCAAAGGGGTCGTAACCTGCAGAGTCTAGCCCCCTTCACCTGCACAAATCTTCTAAACCTCGATGAGCATTGCGCGGTATTTTATGGGGCCACACCTTTCAATGGCGAACACTGGAGCTTTCGTGGATA
Source organism: Pseudomonas neuropathica (assembly GCF_015461835.1). Taxonomy (GTDB): domain Bacteria; phylum Pseudomonadota; class Gammaproteobacteria; order Pseudomonadales; family Pseudomonadaceae; genus Aquipseudomonas; species Aquipseudomonas neuropathica. The sequence continues at coordinate 107,927 of NZ_JACOPX010000006.1, forward strand.
AACGCAACTGGATCGAGCTGTCCCAGGATGCCGACACCGGGATTGAATCGATTCGTGCTCATTTTCAGGGGCATGCCTACGATCCACACTGGCATGACAGCTTCCTTGTCGGCGTCACCGAGCAAGGTGTGCAGCAGTTCAACTGCCGCCGCGTGCGTCATCGCAGTACCCCGGGCAATGTGTTCCTGCTGGAGCCGGGGGAAATCCACGATGGCCAGGCGCCGACCGAGGAAGGTTTTACCTATTCGATGCTCTACCTCGATCCGCACTGGCTGGAGCGTGAAATGCACGCGCTGTTCGAAGACGCACCGTCCGACAGCCAGCCCGGTTTTGCCGACACGCTGAGTCAGAATCCGCGTCTGGCCACAGCGATCAATCACGCTTTCCATGCCTTGCATGTCGGCGATCTGCGCATCGTCCGGCAGACCGCCATCGACGGTCTGCTGAACTCGCTCACGCGTCATCTCGACTGGCGCAAGCGCCAGGTTTTCGATCCGCGCCTGCCATTGGTGGCGCAACTGGCGCGGGATTACCTGCACGCGCATACCTACGAAGATATCGGTCTCGATGATCTCGCGCGGGTCTGCGGGGTGGACCGTTTCCGTCTCAGCCGGGCGTTCAAGTCTGCCTTCGGTCTGGCGCCGCACGCCTACCTGATCCAGTTGCGCCTGGCCAAGGCGCGGCAGTTGCTGGCGCGCGGTGAAACGCCGGCGCAAGTCGCCAGCGTGCTCGGTTTTGCCGATCAGAGCCACCTGGGTCGCTGGTTCCGGCGCGCCTATCAACTGACGCCGGCGGATTACCGCAAACGCTGCTCAAACCTTCCAGACTGACACACGCCGTCTAGCGATCATGGATACCTGTGTTGATTTTCAGGGAATCCCGATCATGGCGTCATTACTGCCCTTCCTGCTGTTTGCTTTCGTTGCCTCGATCACGCCGGGGCCGACCAATATTCTGGTGTTGAGCCACAGTTCGCGCCAAGGCCTGCTCGCCACGTTGCCGATCATTTTTGGCGCCTGCGCGGCGGCGGCCCTGATCGTGCTGGTGGTCGGCCTCGGTGCCGGCGAAACGTTGCTGCGCTACCCGCGAGTGCAGCAAGCCATGGCCTGGGGCGGCGTGCTCTGGTTGAGCTGGCTGGCGTGGCAGATCTTTCGCAGCACGCCGCCAGCACTGGACCCGGCGGATGCCCAGGAAGAAAGTTTCAGCGTGCTGGGCGCTGCCATGCTGCAACTGGTCAATCCCAAGGTATGGATGATGGCGGTGGCAGTGGTCAGTGTGTTTGTTGGCGGGGGTGACAAGACCCTGCGGCTGCTGGTGTTGTCACTGGCGTTTTTGCTGGTGTCGCTGCCGTGCATGACGTTCTGGGCATTGCTGGGTGTGGGCAGCGCACGGTTGATGGGTTCGCCACGGGCGTTCAAGCGCATGAATGCGGCACTGGCGTTGTTGCTGCTGCTCTCGGCATGGCTGACCGTCCTGGCATAACGCCCCTGCAGGAGCTGCCGAAGGCTGCTTCTACGGAGGAATGGGCTGTCAGCTCAGGCCACGTTCGGTGAGGAATGCCGAGATGTAATCGATGAACGCCACCACCTTCGCCGTGGCCCGCCGATGGCTCGGGTACACCGCGAGAATGTGCGGGCCGAAGGTATCCGGGTCGATGTCGTAATCAGCCATGACCCGCACCAGTCGCCCGTCGGCAATGTACGGTGCGGCGCTCCACAGCGGCGTGTGCAGCAAACCGCGCCCGGCCAAAGCACTGGCCAGCAGCAAGTCGTAATTGTCGCTGCGCAACCGCGGCGCCGCCGGTTGCGCCAGACTCAAGCGCTGCCCGTCGCGCTCGGCCCACCAGAATTCGCGGCTGAGCAACGGGTGCTGATAGAGCAGCCACTCATGCTGCTCAAGGGTTTGCGGAGTCACCGGCAAATCCTTGCGCGCCAGGTACTCCGGACTGCCGCACAGGGCCAGACGATTGCTACCCACCACCCGCGCAATCAGCCCCGGCAAGTCATCGTGGCCTTCACGCAGCGCCAGGTCGTAACCACTTTCCAGCAGGTTGACGAAGGCATCGCACAAGTCCACTTGCAGACTGATCTGCGGATATTGCTGCAGAAAGCCGTCACACACCTGATCGAGAAACGCCCGTCCATACGCCAGCGGCGCGGTGATTTTCAGGTTGCCGCGCAAGCCGTGCTGCAACTGCTCGATTTCCTCGCTGGCCTCGTCCAGCCGCTGCAACACCAGCCGTGCAGTTTCCAGGTACACCCGGCCGATTTCGGTAAGCAGGATCCGCCGTGTGCTGCGCTCAAACAGGCGCGCACCCAGTTCCGATTCCAGGTGATTGACCGCTTTGGTCAGCGCCGAAGGAGTCTTGCCCAACTGCTCGGCGGCGCGGCTGAAACTGCCGAGCTGCGCGGTGACCACGAACATTTTCAATGCACCCAACTTGTCCATACTTTTTCCATTCAGGCAAAAACGTTTTTCGTGAGGGAGGCGTTCTGTCGGCCGCTGTCAGCCACTAATCTCGCCATCAGACGCAATAACAAGGAAATCTTCAATGAAAAGATTCATCCCGAGTCTGTTGGTAGCCGCTGTAAGTTTTGCCTCGATGGAAGCCATGGCCGCTCCTGATCTGATCCTGCTCAACGGCAAGATTTTCACTGCCGACCGCGCACAACCCAAGGCGCAAGCCCTCGCCGTAGAGAACGGCAAAGTGCTGAAGGTCGGTACCGACGCGCAGATCAAAGCGCTGATCGAATCCGGCACCCAAGTCATCGATCTCAAAGGCAAAGCGCTGATGCCCGGCCTGATCGACAGCCATTCCCACGCGATTTTCGGCGGACTGGAAATGGTCTCGGCGAACATGGAAGACGAAGTCGTCAGCCTCGACGAACTGCAGAAACGCCTGCGCGACTGGCGTGCAGACGGCAAGGCCAAACACGGCGACGTGCTGAGCATTGCCGGCATGAGTTCGGTTTACTGGGCGCAGGCCGAAGCCTTGGGCAACACCTTCAACAACGGCGAATGGGCCAATGTGCCGGTGGTGTTTATCGGCAGCGACCACCACACGGCATGGGCCAACAACGTCATGCTCAAGCGCGCCGGGATTGATGCGGCCCTGCTGAAAACCTTGCCCGACGCAGAAAAAGACACCATCGGCAAACTGGCCAACGGTGAGCCAAACGGCTTTGTGGTCGACGCCGGTTGGGACCGGGTCGCTTCGAAGATGCCAGTGCCAAGCCCTGCCGACATGTTGAACGCCGCCAAATCAGCGGTGCGCTACAACAACAGCCTGGGCATCACCGCGTGGATGGACCCTGCCGCCAACGCCGCACCAGGTGAAGCGGTGTTCGCCCTCAAACCGACCGAGAAAACCGTCGGCGTGCTGCCAGCCTATAAAGCCCTGTCGGAAAGCGGCGACATGAGCGTCCACGTCGCCGCGCTGCTGGTGGCCAACCCGAGAAGCGTACCCGCCGACCTCGACACGCTGGACAAGGTGCGCCAGCAATTCCAGGGCATCCCCAATCTGAGCCTGCCCGGCATCAAGATCTTCGCCGACGGCGTGATTGAATTCCCGGCGCAGAGCGCGGCGATGATCGACCCGTACAGCAATTCGCACAAACAGGGCGAGTTGCTGATCGATCCACAGCATTTCGGTGAGCTGGTCAGCGCCATCGACCAGCGCGGCTGGCTGGTGCACATCCACGCGATCGGCGACCGTGCGGTGCGGGAATCGCTGAACGGCATTGCTGAGGCACGCAAGGATCGTCAGAGCGGCGTGACCCACTCGATCACTCACCTGCAAATGGTCAACCCGCAAGAGTTCGCCCGCTTCAAACCGCTCAACGTGATCGCCTCGATGCAACTGCTGTGGGCCAGCGCCGACGACTACACCACCGACATGATCAAGCCCTACGTCAGCGCCCTCGCCTTCCGCTATCAGTACCCGGCGCATTCGTTGCTGAAACAGGGCGCGACAATTGCCGGCGCCAGTGACTGGCCGGTGTCTTCGCCGAATCCGTTCAACGCCATGGCCCAGGCGATTACCCGTGTCGGACCGCTGGGCGTGCTCAATGCCGATGAGCGTCTGGACCGTGAAACCATGTTCTACGCCTACACCGTCAACGCCGCGCGAACCATTGGCCTGGAGAAACAGATCGGCTCGCTGACGCCGGGCAAGCAGGCTGACTTTATCGTGCTCGACCGCGATGTGTTCAGCGTCGACAACAAAGCCCTGCATGACACTCAGGTTTTGCAGACCTGGTTCGGCGGCCGTCAGGTCTATACCGCCACAAAATAACAACAACCATCCCATCCTGTGGGAGCGAGCTTGCTCGCGAAGAGGCCAGTCCATTCAACATCTTCACTGACTGACCCACCGCCTTCGCGAGCAAGCTCGCTCCCACATGTTTTGTGAGGGCGGCCGATATGGCATTCCCACACACAGTTTTCGTTCTGCCCAAAAATAATCACAACATCGGGACTTCACATGAAAGCCTTGCCCCTGTTCGCCCTGAGTTTCTTGAGCGTGCTGCCGTTGAGCAGCCAAGCGATCCCTCTGAACGATGACTTCGCCGTGTTGGTTGATCTGACCCTAGCCAGCGACTACCGCACGCGTGGCATCTCGCAAACGCAAAACGACCCTGCCGTGCAAGCCGGTCTCACCCTCGCGCACAGCAGCGGTCTGTACCTCGGCGCGTGGAGTTCCAACGTCGACTTCGGTGGTGGCCTGAAAACCCGTCAGGAAGTCGATTACTACGGCGGCTGGCTGTGGCAGGCGACCGAGGAAGTCAGCCTCGATCTGGGCTACATCAAGTACGCCTACCCCAAGGAAAGCCAGTTCAACCAGAGCGAGGTCTACGGGATTCTCGGGGTTTATGGGGTGAAGCTGGCGGCGTATTACTCCAGTGATGCGCCGGGGATAGATAGCAAGCAGAGTTCGCTGTACAGCTACATCGGTTATGAAACCGAGTTGCCGTTCGACTCGGGACTGAAGCTGCGTTACGGCAATATGGACTTCAAGGATCCGCATCTGTACTCGGCGTCCGGGCAGGCCGAGGACAGTTATCGCGAGTGGGAAGTCAAACTCACCCATAACCTCGCCGGCGTGGTACTGGGCCTGAGCTACATCGACACCGATCTCTCACAAACCCAATGCGTGAGCAATTGGGGCTTCAAGGATGTCTGCACGGCAACCGTCGTCGCCAGCGTCAGCAAATCTTTCTGACCCCACCGAGATCCATTGTAGGAGTGAGCCTGCTCGCGATAGCGGTGTGTCAGACAACACATCGTCACCTGACACACCGCTATCGCGAGCAGGCTCGCTCCTACAAGGATTCGCTTTGAATTCGGTAGTTGTTACAGGATGTTTACGAATTTTTTACTAATGTTCTTCTACAGTTACACGCGCAACCGCGTGGTTTTCTATTCAAGTAGAGGAATGTTTGACATGGCTTTGGGCAACGGACTGCGTTTACCGTCCATCACTCCTACCCGACTGGTGCTGCTGTTTTCCCTGGCGCTGGTGGCGTTGTACAACCTGGCGACCTGGAAGGCGCTGGGCACCCTGATCACTTTGCAAGGCGCGCACAAACTGGCGTTTTTCGCCTCGTTCGCGCTGTTTTTGTGGGCCGCGATCACCCTGCTGCTGACCCTGGTGTCGTTTCGCTGGACACTGAAACCGGCGCTCACCGTGGTCGCTCTGCTCTCGGCTTGCGCTGCCTATTTCATGAACGAATACGGCATCACCATCGACACGGTGATGATTCAGAACGTCTTCGAAACCAACCCCGCCGAAGCCACCGCGCTGTTCAGCGGCAAGCTGTTGGCTTACCTGCTGCTGCTCGGGGTGTTGCCGGCGGCGCTGATCTGGCGCTGGCCGGTGAGTTATCGACCGTTCTTTCGCGGCCTGCTCAACAAGATGCTGGTGGTCATCGCCTGTGTGCTGGTGATCGCCGTCTCGGTGGGCGCGTTCTATTCGACCTACGCGCCAATCTTCCGCGAAGAAGACAAGCTCACCCACTTCATCAACCCGACCAACTACATCTACGCGATCAGCAAGTACACCAAGCAACGCCTGGGCATCAAAAAGCATTTCGTGGTGCAGGCCATCGGCGAAGACGCGGTGATGAGCGCCAACGCGGCCAGCCGCGAGAGGAAATCGCTGATGGTCTTCGTGGTCGGTGAAACCGCCCGCGCCGATCATTTCTCGCTAAATGGCTACGAGCGCGAGACCAATCCCGAGCTGAGCAAACTCGACATCCTCAACTTCACCCAGGTGCATTCCTGCGGCACGTCGACGGCCGTCTCGGTGCCGTGCATGTTCTCGATGTTCCCGCGTGAGGATTACAGCGACAAGAAAGGCAAAACCTACGAAGGCCTGCTCGACATTCTCCAGCGTGCCGGCGTACAAGTGCTCTGGCTGGACAACAACAGCGACTGCAAAGGCACCTGCCTGCGCGTACCGCATCGCGACATTTCGAAGAATCAGCCGGGGCCATTCTGCGATGGCAACAACTGCCTTGACGAGGCGCTGTTGCAAGATCTGCAAAGCTACATCGACAGCCTCAAGGGCCACGCGATCATTGTCCTGCACGCCGATGGCAGTCACGGCCCGGAATACTATGAGCGTTACCCGAAAGAGATGGAGCGCTTCAAACCGATCTGCCACACCAACCAGCTGGGCAGTTGCAGCCGCGATGAACTGGTGAACGTGTACGACAACACCATCCTCTACACCGACCATTTCCTTGCCAAGGTCATCGAACTGCTCAAGCGCAATCAGGACTCACTGGACACGTCGATGGTTTACGTCTCCGATCACGGCGAATCGCTGGGCGAGAACGGGCTGTACCTGCACGCCGCGCCGTATGCGCTGGCGCCGCAAGCGCAGACCCATGTGCCGATGGTGATGTGGTTTGGTAATGGCACGCTCGCCAGTGAGGGGATCGATCGCGGTTGTTTGCAAGGCAAGACCGGGCAGGCCGATCTGAGCCATGACAACCTGTTTCACTCGGTGCTGGGGTTGTTTGATGTGAGGACGTCGGTGTATCAGCCAGGGCTGGATATTTTTCATGGCTGCCGGCCGTCGATGACGGCCGCGCAATAATCCCAGGAACTGCACAAATATCCTTGTAGGAGTGAGCCTGCTCGCGATAGCGGTGGATCAGCCAACATCATTGTTGAATGACATACCGCTATCGCGAGCAGGCTCACTCCTACAGGGGGCTGTGGTGGGTCAAGGGTTGAGGTTTGCCAGATAGGGCCACGGGTAGATTCCGCGCTGGTGGCCGTCGCTGAACACCAGTTGCACGCCATAGCCCTGCGGGTTGAGTTCGATCAGGCGCACGCGATCATCCACCAGTGGTGTCATGCCTTTGAGGCGAAACGCGCGGCATTGCGAGCACGGGCACTGGCGGCGCAGTTCGGCGTGGTTGAGCTGTTGTTCGCGGCCGTCCGGCCAGCTCAAGCGCAAGGTGCCTGCGCTTTGCGAATTAGCCATCGACAGCGGGTTCATTGCAGCTGACTCAAGGCGATGCGCACGGCTTTGCGCACCTCCGGGTCGCCGTCGTCCTGCGCGGCCTGCAACGCGGCCACGGCGCCGCGATCATGCAGTTCGCCCAAGGCCAGCGCGGCCTCTTTTCGCAGGTTGCTGATGCGATGGCCGAGGGTGTCGATCAGGGCGTCCAGCGCCGGGGCGAAACGCAAACGGCCGAGGCTGCGAGTGGCGCGCAGGCGCACTTGCCAATAATCATCGCTCAAGGCTTCGACGAGCGCGGAACCAGCGTCAATGTGGCCGACCTTGCCCAAGGTCGTCGCGGCTTCTTCGCGTACTTGCCAGGTGTCATCCCGCAAGGCCTGGCGCAGGGCTGGCAACACTTCGGCGCTGGAGGCCAAGCCCAAAGCGCCAGTCGCAGCACGGCGTACTTCGGTGTCGGGGTCAGCGCTGGCCAATCGTGCCAGGGCGGGCAAAGCGTCGAGCTGCTTGAGCCAGCCGAGCACACCCACGGCTTCACGACGAACGCTGGCGTCGGCATCGTTCAGCGCCGAAACCGCTGCCGGCGCGGCGGCGGCGAAACGCAACTCACGCAAGGCACGGAATGCGGCGATACGCACGCTGACGTCGGCGTGATCGGTCCACGGCAAAATCACCTGCCCCGCCGCTTCCGTTTTGAGCAAGCTCAGGCTCTGCGCGGCGGCCGATTGCACGGCGAGCGACGGGTCGGTCAAGGCTTCACACAAGGCCTGCACGACGTCCTCATCCTCCCAGGCCTCCAGCAAACGTGCGGCTTCAGCACGAACTTCTTCGGCGGAATCTTGCCTCAGGCGATCAACCAGCCAGAGCAAGCCATCCGGTTCTTCCAGATCCGCCAGATCAATCAGCGCAATGCGTCGCACACCGGCGTCTTCATCGGTGAGGCGCGGTTGCAGATCGAGAATGTCCTGGTTATCGGTCACAGCAAAAATAGAGGTCATAGGGCAAATCGCGGCAAAGGGTTTTCGGGAGGCAGGCCGAGCGGGTTGAGGCGCGGCAGCGGTCGGTCGTTGTCGTGGCGCAGCAGGTCGAGGCAGTGGCGTTTGAGTCGGGAGAATTCAGGGCTGGTGACCAGTTCGCTGGTGCGTGGCCGGGCGAAATCCAGGCGCAAGTCTTCGATGATTCGCCCCGGTCGCGCGCTCATCACCAGCAAGCGGTCGGCGAGGAACAGCGCTTCGTCGATGTCGTGAGTGACGAACACCACCGTGGTGCGGATGCGCGTCCAGATGTCCAGCAGCAGTTCCTGCATGTTCAGACGTGTCAGCGCATCCAGCGCGCCGAACGGTTCGTCCATCAGCAGCAGGCGCGGACGGTTGACCAAAACTCGGGCTATCTCGACGCGTTGCTGCATGCCGCCGGAGAGTTGATCGGGCCAGCGCTCGGCAAAGCCTTCGAGGCCGACCAGTTTGAGGATGTCATCGGCGGCGCGATGGCGCTCAGCCTTGCCGATGCCGCGCATTTTCAGGCCGAAGGCGACGTTGTCGCGCACCGTGCGCCACGGAAACAGCGTGTGATGCTGGAACACCATGCCGCGCTGCGGTGACGGTCCGGACACAGGCGCGCCATCGACTTTCAAGCTGCCGGCGTGAGCGCTCAGGTGCCCGGCCAGAGCGCCGAGCAGCGTCGACTTGCCGCAACCGGACGGACCAAGAATGCACACGAACTGGCCCGGTTCAATCTGGCAATCAAGTTCGCGCACGGCTTCGAACGCTTCACGCCCTGCGCCGAGGACGATGGACAACTGGCGGATGTCGATCCGCCCTTCCGGGGTTTGCATCACGCTCATCAGGCTTTTCCTCGCGGTCGATGCCAAGGCGTGAACAACCCGCCCAGGCGTTTGATCAGCAGGCTGCTGCCCATGCCCAACACGCCGATCAGCAACATGCCGACGACGATGTCGGCGTAGTTCTGAATCGTGTAGGACTCCCAGGTGTAATAACCGATGCCGAACTGGCCGGAGATCATTTCCGCCGTGACCAGGCAGAACCATGAAGTGCCCATGCCGATGGCAAGACCGGTGATGATGCTCGGTGCGGCGCCCGGCAAAATCACTTCCAGCAGAATTGCGCGGCGCCCTGCCCCGAGGCTTTTGGCCGAGGCGATCAGGCGCGGGTCGACGCCTTCGACGCCGTGCACGGTGTTGAGCAGGATCGGGAACAGCGCGCCGGTGAAAGTGATGAAGACCATCGACAATTCGGAGGATGGGAACATCAGGATCGCCAGCGGGATCCATGCGACGGCGGGGATTGGGCGCAGGACTTCCAGGGGTGGCAGCAGCAGGTCTTCGGCCCATTTTGAGCGGCCGATAGCCAGACCGAGGGCAATGCCGATCAGCAGTGCCGCGAGGTAACCGGCGAAGACGCGGCTGAGGCTGGCAGTGAGGTGTTGCAGTAGCCTGCCGGAATCGCCCAAGCCGAGCGCCGCTTCGATCACAGCCAAGGGTGTCGGCACGTTGGCGAAGGTGACGAGGCCGAGGTTCCAGTGATGGCTGGCGGCGAGTTGCCAGAACAGCAGGCAGAGCAGCAAGGATGCGGCTCTTGATGTCCAGCGGATGGGTGTTTTCATAGAGCGGGTTTCCAGTTCTGGATCTGTGTTGTGGCTTAGATTTACCCCCCTCACCCAGCCCTCTCCCCCCAAGGGGGGCGAGGGGGAAAGGGAGCCGATCTTCATGCTTTTCAAAACCTGAGTTCGACTCGATATTTCAGGTCGGCGTAGCTAGTCCAAACACCGCGGTCAGTCCCCTCTCCCCCCGGGAGAGGGCTAGGGTGAGGGGCTTTTGATCTTCATCAACGGACAGCGACGGCTTGGGTAGTGGCATCGGTGAAATCGAAGACTTTGCCGCCCTGTGTCGAGGCATACTGCTGCGCCTGACCCTTGAGCAAAAACGCGCTCAGACGCCCTTTCGCATCACTGGCAAACCACGCCTGCTCCGCGAGCAACTTGATCCCGCTGTCACTGGCCTGCGCATATACCGCACGGATGTTTTTACCTGCCTGCTTCAAAGCAGCCAGCGCGGTGAACGCCTCTTCCGCTGACGCGTATTGGCGCACCTTGTCCTCACCCCGCACCCAGATTTCCGCGACATGGCTGAAGTCGGTGATGGTTTTACCCGTCGCCGCATCCGTGGCCTTCAGCGGTGTCTGCGCGTAATTCGCCAATTGCGCCGTGTAATCCAGACCCGACGCCTTGAACGCCGCACGGATATATTGATCGTCAATGAAAGTGTTCAGATCGAGGCCACGATCGGCCTTCTTCAATAACTTCAAGGTGTCGATGGCCGTGCCAACCGCTTGGCGATATTCCGGCTTCCAGCTCAGGTCGCGGGTCTGCACGCCGAGCGGGCCGTGGAACAGGTAATTCACCTCGGCATCGACGCCAGTGACTTTGGCGATCAGTTCGCTGTACTTCTCAGGCTCGGCGGCGAGCAGTTGATTGGCCTCGATGCTCGCCCGCAAATAGGCGACGACGACTTCCGGGTACTTCTTCGCATACGCCTGATCCACCAGCGCACCGTGGAACGTCGGCGCATTGGCCTGAGCGCCGTCGTAGATCTTGCGGGCGAAGCCTCGGCTCGGAAACAGCTCGGCGAACGGCACGAAATCAGCGTGGGCGTCGATCTTGCCGGCCTGCAACGCCGAGCCGGCGACTTCTGGTGGCTGGGCAATGATGTTGACGTCCTTGAGCGGATCCCAGCCCTGCTCCGCCACCGCGCGCAACAACATGCCGTGGGCGGTGGAAGCGAACGGCACGGAAATGGTCTTGCCCTTGAGTTCGCTCAGCGATTGCACGCCGGACGCACTCGGCACGACGATGCCGTTGCCGCTGCCCTTGATGCTCCCCGACAGTACGCTGATGAACAGGCTGTGCTTGCCGGCAGTTTCGAACGCAACACCGTTGAACGCACCTGGGAAATCGGCCATGGCGCCGAAGTCGAGTTTGCCGGCGACCATCTCGTTGGTCAGTGGCGCGCCGCTGGTGAAGTTTTTCCACTGCACGTCGTATTTGGCGTCTTTGTAAGCGCCGTCGTGGGGCAGGTATTTGTCGAGCAGACCCAACTCACGAATCAACAGTCCGCCAGCGGCGCAATTGATGGTGGTGTCCTGGGTGCCGATGGCGATGCGGATGGTTTCGGCCGAGGCCGACAAAGTGAACGAAGCCAGTACCAGACCGGCGATTGCTGCACGCAACATGAGTGTTTCCCCTCGAATCATTTATTTGAGTTCGTCTCCGCCGCGATCAGGGCGCGGTGGGAAACGAGGGGTTTTCGGTAAGTCCAGCGTCCGGGGTTTGCCGGATGGCTTTGGGTTGTCGTAGATCTACTGTAGGAGTGAGCCTGCTCGCGATAGCGGTGTGTCAGCCTGCACATCTACATCTGACACACCGCTATCGCGAGCAGGCTCACTCCTACAAGGGATTGCGTTTCAACGCAGGAGATAGGGGATGTCGACCTTGACGGCGCCGGTCGGGCAATCCTTCTCGCACGGCATGCAGTACCAGCATTCGTCGAACGCCATATAAGCCTTCTGCGTCGCCGGATTGATCGCCAGCAAGTCCATCGGGCAGACATCCACGCACACCGTGCAGCCCTTCTCGGCGATGCATTTGTCCTCATCGACGGTGACGGGGGCGTTGGAGCGGAAGAAGATTTCTTGAGCTTGATAGGCCATGGTTCGGACTCTTTGATTTATTGATGCATCAAGCGGCGAAAGCGCCAACCCGCAGGCGGTCGTAAGCCTGCATTTCTTCGGCGTCGAGCGGGATGATGTAGGGCTCGACGGCTTTCTTGAAACTGGTCATCTGGCCGTCCTCGCCCTTCTTCAGATGGCAGTGGCAGAACCATTCACTGTCGTTGCGCTGCGGGTGATCGACGCGATAGTGGTAGAGGCCCCAGCGACTTTCGGCGCGAAACAGCGAGGCGCGTGCAGCCATTTCGGCGCAGTCGCGAATCACGCTGGTTTCCATCGCGCGCATCAGTTCATGGGCGTTGTTGGCCTTCATCTGCTCGAGATCGCGCTCGATGTCGCTGAAGCGTTGCAGGCCGATCTGCATTTTTTTGGTGACTTTCGGCGGTTGCAGGTAATCGTTAACGAAGCGCCGCAGCTTGTATTCGACCTGCGCCGGCGGCAGTCCATGTTCGCGATCCAGCGGGGCGTAGACCCGGGCCTTTTCCTTTTCGATCTGCGCGGCATCCAGCGCAGAAAACTCGCGCCCGGCGACAAAGTCTGCGGCGTTGTGCCCGGCAAACCAGCCATAGGTGAAAGCGCCGAGCATGTAGTTGTGCGGCACGGCAGCCATGTCGCCCGCCGAGTACAAACCCTTCACCGAGGTCTCGGCGCGCTCGTTGACCCACACCCCGGAGGCCGAGTGACCGCTGCAAAAACCGATTTCGGAGATGTGCATTTCGACCATTTGCGTACGGTAATCGGTGCCGCGATTGGCGTGGAACTGGCCGCGACTCGGGCGCTCGTTGCTGTGCAGAATCTCTTCGATGTTCTGGATGGTTTCCTCGGCCAGGTGATCGAGTTTGAGGAACACCGGGCCGTTGCCGCTCTCCAGTTCCTGGTGGAACTCCCACATCATCTGCCCGCTCCAGTAGTCGCACTCGATGAAGCGTTCACCCTTGTTGTTGGCGGTGTAGCCACCCAGCGGACCGGTCACGTAGGCGCAGGCCGGGCCGTTGTAATCCTTGATCAGCGGGTTGATCTGGAAGCATTCGAGGTTGGCCAGTTCGGCGCCGGCGTGATAGGCCATCGCGTAACCGTCGCCAGCGTTGGTCGGGTTCTCGTAGGTGCCCATCAGGTAGCCCGACGAAGGCAGACCGAGTCGCCCGGCAGCGCCACAAGCGAGAACTACAGCCTTGGCCTTGATCACATGGAAATCGGCCGTGCGGCAATCGAAGCCCATCACACCGTTGACGGTGCCCTCCTCGTCAGTCAGCAACCGCGTGCAAACGAGGCGATTGGTGATGTTCACCCGCGCACGTTTCAACTGGCGATAAAGGACCTTTTTGATGTCGTGCCCTTCCGGCATCGGCAGTACGTAGGCGCCCATGTGGTGGACTTTTTTCACCGCGTAATCGCCGGTTTCGTCCTTCTCGAACTTCACGCCCCAGCGATCAAGCTGCTCGATGGTTTCAAAACTGTGGGTGGCGTAGGCGTAAACGGCGGCCTGATTGACGATGCCGTCGTTGGCGATGGTGATTTCCTTGGTGTACTGCTCGGGCGTCGAGTGGCCGGGAATGATCGCGTTGTTCAGGCCGTCCATGCCCATGCTGATCGCGCCGCTGCGTTTGACGTTGGCCTTGTCGACCAGCAGCACGCGCAAGTCGCGGTTCTTTTCCTTGGCCTTGATCGCGGCCATCGGGCCTGCGGTGCCACCGCCGATGACGACGATGTCATATTCCTGTTCGAGCACGTTGCGGGTCATGCCTGCTCCCCTTTTTGCCGGTCGATCCGCAGGCGGTACTGGAACGCATCGCCACGGTAGTAAAGGTGTTCGAAGTCCAGCGGCTGGCCTTGCGCGTCGTGGGTCAGACGCTCGATGCGCATGATCGGCGAGCCGGCCTCGACGTTCAGCGCCTGGGTCAGGTCGCTGTCGGCGAGCACCGCATCGATGGCCAGATCAGCGTGACCGAGGGCGATGCCGCAGTCGTTTTCAAGGATCAGAAAGATGTCGCGGGTGACCAGATCAGCCTTCTCCAACCGCTCGCCGACGGCTTTGGGCAGGTAGGTGATTTCCAGCGAAATCGGTTCACGATTGATCAGGCGCACGCGTTTGATCTGCGCAACGATCTCGCCCTCGGCGACTTGCAAACGCTCGGCGACGCGCTTGTCGGCCGGGATGAATTTGAAGCTGCGCAGGCGGTTGATCACCTCGTAGCCACGCCCGGTCATCGACTCGGCGAGGCCTTGCAGGCTGCTGACGTTCTGGAAGGTTTTCGGTTTGGCGACGAAGGTGCCCTTGCCGTGGATCTTGAAGATCAGCCCTTCTTTCTGCAGATCGCCCAACGCCTGGCGCACGGTGATGCGGCTGACTTTGAACAGCGCACCGAGTTCGCTTTCGGAGGGCATCTGGCTGTCTTGCGGGTATTCGCCGTCGAGAATCCGCGCACGGAGGACATCGCGCAGTTGGGTGTGCAGCGGAACGCTACTAAGGGAAAGAACGTTATCGGTCATCACGGGATCACTTGTTATAACGAGTTATGACGTGATCTTAGAGTTGTTATGACAAGGTTAGAAATATTGTTTGGGCATAACCTTAGATTCGGTGTTGAAAATCAAAAGATCGCAGCCTTCGGCAGCTCCTACATAAGACCCCGATCCCCTGTAGGAGCTGCCGAAGGCTGCGATCTTTTGATCTTAACGTTTGAGGATCTGATCCATGACCCAGTCGGTCTTGAGCGCTTGTTCAGCGACGGCGGGATGTTGTGAGTCGCCACGAATGTGGGCGTTCATGCCGAGCACGTGATGCCACTGGATGTGTTCGTGATGGGGGATTTCCAGGCTGAGGTGTTCATCGGCATGCAACTGCACGGGATGCTCATCAAACACCGAAAACCCGATCCGCCCCTTGCTGCCAATGATCTCGACCCGATCCTCACGGCGATCCGCGACAAAACTCCAGCAACCCATGCCCAGTGCCCCGGAGGCGAAACGCCAACTGGCGCTGACGGCATCTTCTGCCGCGTACAACCCGGCCTGCCGCGCCGTGAATCCGGCGACCTCGACAATGTCACCGAGCAGATACTGAAACAGGTCAAAGCCATGACTGGCCAGATCGGCAAAGTAACCGCCACCGGCCACCGCCGGATCGGTGCGCCAATTGTCGCGACCGTCCAGATCCGCTGGCGAAGGCGCTTTGGTCAGCGTCCAGCTCAAGTGCCGCACCTCGCCAATACGCTCCTCCTCCAACCATTGCCGCACTTGCGCAAAACGTGGCAATGAACGGCGGTAATAGGACACGAACAAGTGCAAACCAGCCTCGGCAAATGCCTGCTGCATCTCGCGGCTTTGCCCGGCATTCAGCGCCATGGGTTTTTCCACGCAGCAATGTTTGCCGGCAGCGGCAACTTTCAGGCTGTAGGCGTGGTGGTTGTCGGGGGGCGTGGCGATGTACACCGCGTCCACCTCGGGATCGTTGATCAGCGCATCGACGTCGGTGTAGACCCGTTCGATGCGGTGGCGCGCGGCGTAGTCGGTCACGGCTTCGAGGCGTCGGCCCATCACCCCCACCAGCGCCGAACCGGGCGCCTTGTAGAAGGCCGGCCCGCTCTTGCGCTCAGCGACGCTGCCACAACCGATCATGCCCCAACGCACCACGTTCATTTCTATTCCTTTAGCCGATGCGCAAGGCGCGCAGATCGAGGTGACCGTCCTTCAGCGGCGGGCACCAGTAGTAGCCGCCAGTGATCGGCCGACTGATGCGATACAGACCATCGGTGATGCCGTCTTCCAGACCGCTCATACGGCGCAGTTGCGCTTCGAAGGCATCCAGCGAGAAACCGAAGGCGAGGAACATCAGACCGGCGCGATCACCTTCGATCCACGGCATCGAGCGGCGCACGACGAACGCTTCCGGGGCGAAGCTTTCCTGCGCGGTGCGTTTGACGTGGGCGGAGACTGGCGCGTCGTCGATCTCTTCGTTATCGCTGAGGCGACGGCCCATGATGTTGTCTTTGTCCTCGGCCGAGAGTGTGTGGAAACCCTTGAGGTCGTGCTGCCACTGCTGGATCGCGGCGAAGCTGCCGCCGACCATGCCGTCAGCGCCTGCGCTTTGCAGGGCGGCGGCGATGGCGGCTTCGTCGTGCGGGTTTTCGGTGCCGTCTTCGTAGCCGGTGAGGTCGTGGCCGTCCTTGTGGCGGAAGGCTTCCTGCATTTCTACCAAGCGCAGGGCCGGGGCCAGTGCGGCTTCGAGAGCGTTGCAACGGTTGAGCAGTTCACCACGGTCGACGCCGTGCAGCCACACCCACAGCGCGTGCTGGGTCGACGGGTTCTCGACGCCAACACCGGTCAGCGCCGGGAAGCTGCGCAGGCCGTCAATCTGCACGTTGAGCGCCTTGACCAGGGATTCACCAAAACCGACCACCGCCGACTTGCCGTCCACCTGATTGAGCAGGCTGTCGAGCGCCTGCGGCAGGGCTTCAACCGACTCAAGGGCGAAAAACAGATGACGCGCTTGCGCAGGAACAGGGGTGGCGAGAATGCCCGGCTGGTAGTAACTCATGTGAACTCCTTGGGAAAGTGCGCGGGAGTTTACCTGTGGCCGGAGGGTTTGTGTGGGTTTGGATGGAAGTCAAAAGCCCCTCACCCTAGCCCTCTCCCCGAGGAAGAGGGAACTGATTCGGGGATACTAGAAATCTACGCCGACCTGAAGGTGCAGCTGTGAATCCATAATCGACGCGATCCTTCAGGTCGATGTAACTCGCAAGACACCGCGGTCGGCCCCCTCTCCCTCTGGGCGGTCCGACGTTTCGGGAGGGCTGGGGTGAGGGTGCACGTCATTACGCCAGGCGCTAGGGCTCAGCCCCGTCCAGCGCTTGAACGCCCGCCGAAAACTGCGCACATCGCTGTAGCCCACTTCTTCGGTAATCCGTTCAATCGGCATATCGGGATTGGCCAGCAGACTCAAGGTCCGTGCCTGCCGCACTTGCTCCAGCAACGCCTCAAACGTCAACGCATGCTCAGTCAAACGCCGGCGCAACGTGCGGCTGCTCATATTCAAATCACCGGCAATCTTTTCAATGTGACTGCCGCTGCTCAAGTCCCGGGCGATCGCCCGCTCCACCGCTTGAATCAGATCGAGCTTCTGATGCACCTGCGCCGCTTCCAGCTCCAGCAATGCAACGGCCTGACGCAACGCCAGCGAATGATGATTAGGCAGGTGCACGTCCAGCCATTGCCCATCGATCAGCATGCGATTGTGCAAGCAACCGAAGCGCACATCCGGCCCCAGCAGGCGGTGATATTCGCTCAGGTAATCCGGCGCGGCATGCACAAATTCCACGGCAATCGCCTTGAACTCAGCCCCCACCAGTGCGCGGCCATACACCAGCAGGCTGGCGAAGAACTCCTCGACCGCAAACACCTGCACGTCGGCAAACGGCAAGCGGCATTCCGCATCGAGATGCACCTGCCCGCCGACCACATCGACGCTAGACACGACGATGCCGCCCGAGGTGTGCTGGTGGCGAATGCCGAGGGCAAAGGCATCGCGCAAGGTCTTGCACAGCGACAACACGTGCCCGAGAAGGCCCAGTGTGCCGAGTACGTTCTGCGCCCCGACCCACAGCCCCAAACCCTGATTGGGCAGCACTTTGAGTGCGCGCTGAATCATCGCTACGGCCTGGCGATAGGAAATCCGCTGCGCCGGATCCTGCAGATCCTCAAGGGTGAAACCCAGCCCACGGCACAGGCTCTGGGAATCGATTCCTCTGTTCTGCACGACTTCAGCGAGGGTTTGCAAAAGAAACGGCGAGACCAGCGCCAATTCAAAGGTCGGGTCTTGGACTTTTACGTTCATGGGGGCTGACATTCCGGATCACGCTTGATTGTTATTTTTGTAACCGGTTATGTCGAAGGAAGTTAGCACAGGGTGCGCGAACTGTCCGCAGATGCCCCCCTCGGTGTCCGCCAATACCCTGCCCCAACGTACGCCAAACGCTTATTTCTAGCGTACCGGCGCTCCGAGCGACCGGTACCAGGTCCCAATCACAATAATAATGAGGACAGTCATGAGCCCGAACCGCGTGAAATCCTTCTTGCCACTCGCCCTTTTCATCGCAGGTTGCACCCTGACGTTGCCCGCTCTGGCCACCGAAGCCGGGGTCGACAACATCGGCACCGGCACCGACGGTTTCTTCATGCTGCCGCTGGAAGTCGACAGCCTTCCGCAGAACATGGTCGCGTTCAACCTCTACTACAACCATTACAAATCGACCCGGTTGAACATCAGTTCGCTGGGAGGCAAGGTGCCGAACGTCGAAATCGAATCCACCGCGGTGATTCCGCGTCTCGATTACTTGAGCCCGGTGCGTGTGTTCGGAGGACGCCTTGCCGGGTACATCGCCCAGCCGTGGTTGAAGCAGGAAGTCTCGGTGTTCGGCTTGAGCGACACCCGCGAAGGCATGGGCGATACCACCTTCGCACCGATCATTCTGTGGGACATGGGCAAAAACCTGACCCTTGGCGCCGCCGTGGAAGTCACCGTGCCCACCGGCGAATACAGCGTCGATCGACTGGCCAACACCAGCAACAATTTCTACACCTACAAGCCGCTTTTCTCGTTCACCTGGCTGCCGACCGATAACACCGAAGTCTCGATGAAGACCACTTACAGCTTCAACGAGAAAAACAAGGACACCGACTACAAGTCCGGCCAGATTTTCCACTTCGATTATTCGGCCAGCTACAAGGTCACCGACGATCTGATGCTCGGCGTCAATGGCTACTTCCTCAAGCAAACCACCGACGACAAACAGTTCGGCCACACCGTGCAGTTTGCCGGGCAGGACGTCGACGACGGCGTACGCGGCAAGGTATTCGCGATTGGTCCGGCGCTGCACTTCACCTTTCTCAAGTACGCCAGTGCGGAGATTCGCTGGGCCAAGGAATTTGATGTGGAGAACCGGCCGGAGGGGGAAATGTTGTGGGCGAAGGTGAGTATTCCCTATGCGTTCTGAGTGCATTTGTAGGAAAGCGCACCTGGATTTGTAGCCTGAAAGCCTGAAAAACGCATGGGTGGAATACACCTACAGCGGCGGTCGAGATTACCGGACAACAGGGGGAAACGTCTGGCAGATTTAAAAGGTGCGCTTGCAGATACTGGGCTCCGTTACCCCGTGGTTCCTCAAGGGCTCATGGGGTGCATCGTCAGCCAGTGACGACAATGGGCCATTCCCCCCTTAGACTGCTTGAAATTGATCACGGAGGTCATATGAGCATATTGCTTTCCCCGTTTTATTCCGAGTTCGAATCCGAAGAAGAGGCAGAGAGCTACGATCGCTGGTTTCGTGCCAAGGTGCAGGCTGCACTGGATGATCCTAGTCCTGGTATTCCCCATGAGGAAGCCATGGTGCGGCTCGACCAATTATTAGAAGAGAAACGCAAGAATCGACGCGCTGCCGCTTGAATGGAGCGATCAGGCTCTGGACGATCTGGCTGACATTATCGATTACATTGAACAATTCAATTCCAACGCTTCAGCGGCTCTGCAGCACAAGGTGGGTGCAGCAACGCAAAGGCTTTCATCAATCCCTTATGGTTACAGATCCGGTCGAGTGCCAGGCACCCGGGAAATGGTGGTCAATCCAAACTATCTGCTGGTCTATCGAGTGAACGGGCTCATCAAAATACTGACGTTAGTCCACACTCGACAACAGTACCCACTAACCTCATCAACATAAAAAAAGGGCGACCAACCGGCCGCCCAAACGTACTGCACGAGAGTCTTTTACAACGTCAGTTGCCCACGTTCCTCCTCGGTCAACTGCTGTTTCGCCTGTTCATCCAGCGCCCCTGCCCCCAACACCTGCACCGGACTGTTCGAGTTGTAACCCGGTGCCGGCGCACGGCTGGCGCCATCGCGGGACGGCGCAAGTTGTTCATTGCCGAAGCTCAACACCTGCACGGTGAACACCGAAGCCTGATTCTGCCGCGAGGCGGCTTGCTGCTGACGCGCGACGTCCTCTGCTGCTTGCGTCGCCGACGATGCGGCGGAACTGGCGGAAGTGATCGCCCCGGTATTCACCGCCGACACCACCGGCACACCCGTTGCCTTGCCCTGCACCGAAATGTTGGCGGCATTGACCACCGTCAGCGCGGCGATGTTGACGTTACCCGACACGCGGATCCCCGCCTCACCGGCATCGATGGTGCCCAGCGGCGCGATCAGGTCGATGTCGCCCGGCGCCACTTCGGCGATCGGGTTGAGCGTGGCGATACCGGCACCGGTGCTCGGCACCGAAGGCGACAGGGTGACGTTGCCCCAAGTGTCGTAAACCCGTTTCGGCGGGGTGTAGACCACAGTGGTTTTCGAGCCGCGACCGGCGTTGATGTCGCCCTCGGCCGACCAGCCGAGAATCGAACCGCCGAAGGTGGTCATGATCCGGCTCTGGCCGAGCAAGATACTGCCCTGCGAATAGAGCTGAATGTTGCCCGATCCCTGAGTGATGATCCCCGCCGTCGATGGCGGTGCCGCGCCTTCGATGCCGAACACCTGACCGCCACCGGGGGTGAGCATCTGGATGTCGCCGCCGAACAGAGTCTTGACCCCTGCTCCGCCGTACATCGTGATATCGCCGTCGTAACGAATCGGATTGCCAGCCACATCTGTGCTCGGGAACAACGCCGCAATGGCGTTGCGACCACGCATATAACTGCCTTGGCGCGGGCCGTCGACATCGTTGTATTCCAGGCCACCGGCACGCAGTTCGGCGAAGTACACCTGCCGCGCGAAGATCGCCTGTTCGGTGCCCGGCAATGCGGCGTAGAACGCTTGCGCCTGTTCGGCGTTGCCGCTGAAGCCGTAGCCCAAGGTCAGCCAGCTCTGCAGCTCGTCGAGGTAGGTCTTGACCACTTTGCCCGGTTGCGCGCCGAGTGAGGTCTGCGCACTGGCGACGTTTTGCGGGTTCAGGTAACGCGCAATGAACCGCGAATAATCCAGTCCCTGCGCGCCTGTGCCCGCCTGCAATACCACACTGGCACCCGGGCGCTGATCACCCGCCACCAAGGAACCAATGCTGGTGATGCTGGCGCGATCCTCCATCAGAATATTTCGCCCGGCATTGACCTCCAGCGTGCCGGGACCGGCGATATCGAAGCTGCTGTAAAGGATGTCGCGGCCGGCCGAAACCCGTGATACGTCTCGCGGATCGTTATGGACGAACAGGTTGCCCGTCGAAGTGATGTTGTCTGCAATGTTGCTCAGATCGTTGGGAGCGAGCGTTGGCTGCCCCAGGTTAGTACCGGAGGCGACAATGTCGCGACCGGCACTCATCCAGACCGGCCCCGCCGATTCGTACCAAGTGCGTTTGGATGTTGCAAAATTCAACGTCTCGCCACTGCGAACCCCCACCAGGTCACCGGTCAACGCATAGAACCGCGCGGGGCCTTGTACATTGCTCAGTTCCGAATAGCTGTCGGGGCCAAAGGCGAATAACGGATAACGGTCGTTGCCGACCGAAACGATACCGTCGCGGCTGTAATTGGTAGCCGCAGGTTTGCTATCCCTGCTGGTGACATACCGGTTGAAGGCCGGATTGAACGGCGTGGCAATCGCCAACGGGCTGGCACCGGACTGATTGATCGCATAACCGCCGGCATAAATCGAGTCGCCCGCCAGCAACTCAAGCTGTCCGGCTGCCGACGGAGCCAAGAGCAATGAATAACCCGCCAGCGGGAAATTCGACAGCCCGGTGTAGCTGGCTGACGGCCCGGCATAAATGGATCCCTGCCCCGCCACGGCGCGCAATATGGACGGATACACGAATCGGCCATCGGTAGGCGAAGTATTACGGCCAGTGATCAACGCATTACTGCCACTGAACTCGCCGAGTTGCGTGCTCGGCGTCAGGTTGCCGCCAGCCGAAAACAGGTCGATGGCCGTGTGATCAGTCCATAGTGAGAAGCCGCTCAGCAGCCCTCCCTGCTGTATCTCCCCGCCGGCATTGAATACCGGTGTAGCGTTCTGCAAAATCATCCGGCCCGCATCCGCAGCCCCTCCCAGCACCAGGTCACCACGGGTGTTGAGGCTCATGCCCGAGTCACCGGGTATCAGCACCAGTCCACCGGAAGCGGTACTGGTGGTCGAGGTGAATGGATCAAATGCGCGGGTTTCACGAGGGTCATTGAACTGGTAGCCGGCGCCGTATTGCAGGTCAATCCCGCCCAGCGCACCGGCGCTCAATTGCGCCGCGCCACGCAGGTTGATCAGCGCACCTTGCAGATCGTGTGTCGGTGTGCGGGTGCCATTTTCCCCGGCCCGCGCTTGCAGCGATGGGTTCAGCGCACCGCCGATGCGAATGTCCATGTCGCCGCCACCGGTCATCTGCACGCTACCGTCACTCGCGACGCGTCCGGTGCTGCCCACAGCCACGATCAGCCCTTGGCTGCGCGGATAATTACCGGCATCACCCAACGGTCTGAGCATCCCGGCGTCACTGCCGGCCCGCAGGCTGATATTACCGCCACCCAAAGTGCCGAAACCGGTGAAACCCACCAGGTAAGGTTCGGTGTTGGCGTCTCCGGTTGGCATCAAGCGGGAGGCATAACTGCCGAAGTTGATCCACCAGGCGGTGGGCACATCCGGATTACCCGTGCCTTGGCGCCACAGCCAATTGCCAACCGCCACACTGGCCACCTGCTCGCGGAAGCCACCTGCCGCCGATTGCGCTTTGGTGCCCACCGAGTCACCCGATACGGCGCCACCGGCATTGATCGTCAAGTTGCCGCCCAGCTGCGGATACCAGGCCTGATAGAGGCTGTCGCTACCGCCGTTGACCCACTTTTCATAGTCGGCGCCAGCCGTGCCCAGCACCGAATTATTGTCCGAGAGATGCCCGCGTTGCTGGTTGTAGAGCGGGTCGACATTCGCTGATTGAGTACCGGCGGTGTACACACCGAAGGGTGAATCCATGCTCAGATTGCCGGCCGCCATCAGGTCGAGATCGCCGGTGCCTGTGCGCAGGACGCTGAACATCTGCGTATGGGCTTTGGCGGTTTTTCCCGGATTATTGCCGATGCACATTTCCGGATAGATTTCACAGAGGACCAGATAATCATCAGGCACGGGTTCATAGTCGGGTTGACCGAGCCCCGGTGCCCAGACCCAGCGCGCCATCGGTACACAGAGTCCCGGAACCTGATCACAGACCTCCAGTTGGTCATCGGGCACCGGGTAATACGCCGGAAGGTCATACGGATTATCCGCGGCCCACACCAGTTGACCGGCGCTCTGCGTGAGCGTCACACCGTAGTGAGAGTCAGCCAGTCGCAAGTTGCCATCCGCCGTCACCGGCTTCACGGCACGGCTGTCGGCCGCAAGAAGATCGGCGCCGGCGACCGCGCGCATCGACCACGACGCACTGCCCGACGGCAGCATGCGGGCCACCGCCCAGTTTTTACCTTGTTGCGTGCCGTTGAACGGACGCAGTTCAATCACCGAAGTACCTTCTGCGAGCTTCACATCGGTCATCGACGGAATCAGCGACCCGCGCAGCAAGGCCAGCTCGCCACTTAATTTCACCCCGGAAACGCTGGTCAGATCTGCATCGTAAACGCCTGGCAAGGGCACGCCCTTGGGCCAGTTCATCGCTTGCAGAGCGGTGGCTTTGTTCAAGCGGATGCCGGCACCCAGGCGTGTTTGCGCAGGCAGCGTCACACTGTCGCCAAGCAGCGTGCCGGCGGCGTACAACAGGTTGCCGCTCTGGTCGTGAATCGCCCCCGCCAGCACAGTACCGGCGCTGAAGGTATACGCCTCACCCAGCACTGCCTGAGTCGGCAGCAACGTGCCACTGGCCAGAACCGCGCCCTGGATGGTCACGTCGTAATTGAGCGTGGCGCCTATCGGGAACTGCGTACCTTCGGCCAATGACACGCCGGTGCCCGGTACGATCAGATCGCCACCGAACGGCTGCACACCGGCGATCAGTTTCCAACCAGCGTCATCCTGAGTTTCCGGTGGCGGAGCGAAGCCGTCGTTGATGCTGCCGTAGATGTCGAGATTGCCCCCAGCGCGGATTACCAGGCTGCCGGCCTCGCCCGATCCATATACAGAGGGATTCAACCGTGTATGCGGATTGAGGCTTGCGTAGCGATAGCCAGACAAGTCCAGATCACCCTCCACCACCAAGTCGCCGTCAGCGGTTTTGCTGGCGATTTCCACGCCCGGGCGCAGATGGAACGCATCGGCATAAGCAGCGTTGTTCAACCCGGCAAGTTTGCGTTGCAACAAATCGGTGTTGCCCAGGGCGGCGTTGATGAAGGTGTCGCTGTCACCGTGAATGCGCTCGAGCATGGCTTTGTCGATGACTTGATACGGTCGGCCAGTGACGGCCTGATCGGTACCATCGCGGGCATCGCTGTAGCGACGCACGCCATTGAGGCCGATCGAACGTGCGCCCTGAATAGTCAACGCACCGCTGGCATCAATGGCGATGTCATTGCTGCCCAAGCGCGGCGCGTTCAGCTCCAGCGTGCCACGCAGCAAGGCATCGTTTTGCCCGGCGAGAATACCAGGCACGGCATCGGTGCCGTGGCGCAGGTCGATCCGCGCCCCCGAAGCCAGCGTGAGCACGCCATCACCGGAATCGAGTTCGATCGTGGCCCGGTTCGGCGCATCAATGATTTTGCCGTAGCTGTCGACGCGCAGCACGCGGCCATGGGCGTCAAGCACGCTGTTACCGGCCAGGGTCAGACCGTTTTTCGCCGACAGACGAATACTGCCGACGCGCTCACCACTGGCGTCGATCAGACCGGCCACCGTCAGGCTGCCGTTGTCCACCGAGACATTGACCTCGCTGGCCTTGAGGCCGTCGCCAATGACAAGGTTGCCTTGCTTGAGCTGCAAGCTGCGGCTGCCGAACACCTGCCCGGCGTTCAAGCGCTGGTTGAGTGCGGCGAACTGCTCAGAGGCATCGCCCCCCAAACGTTGCGCGCGAATGTCCACGCCACCTGCCTTGTACGGCACCAGCGTGCCGCCGGCATCGTAATAACCACTGCTTGAACCGAGGATCTGCCCTTGCAGATCGACCATCCCGGCAGCGTCAGCCAACGCAATGGCGCTCAGCGTCCCGGCCTGATTGTTCTTCGCCGACAGATCGATCCGCGAGCCCGCCGCCTGCTGGATATTGCCATTGGCGCTGTACAGCGAAACATCGCCGCCCCAGCTGTACTTGCTCACATCGTTGAACGGCAACGTACGCCCGGCCAGATCCAGTACGGCCGCGTTGCCGAGGGTCAAATCACCTTCAGACTTCACCGTCAGTTTGCCGCTGGCCAAGGTGATACGGCTGTTGAGAGCAATGTTGCGCGCCTCAAGGTTGAGTTCCGCACCCAAGGCATCAGCCACCCCGGAAGCCGCGCCGCCGCTGAGCGTCAGACTGTTGCCGGCCTTGAGCAAACTGACCGACGCCGCTTCACCGGTCAGCAACGGCGTGCGCAGGTTCAGATTGCCGCCGCTGTAGTTGTAGCCCTTGAGCGGGTCGTAAGCGCCCTGCTGCTGATACACCGCCAGACTGCCCTTGTGATTGGCGGTGATGCGTTCACTGGCCGTCAGGTTGACGTTGGCAAAACCCAGCGCCAGACGATTGTTCTGATCCAGCCCGCTGGCCTGCGGCATCGGGCCGTAACCCAGTTCGATGCGTTGCGCCTGAATGTCCAGCGTGCCGCTGCCCGTGCCGGCGCCGCCAGTGATGACGCTGCCGGGTGTCTGGGTGGCGCCGTTCCAGATCAGGTTGCTGGTGCGGATGGTCGCCACATCGCTGGCATCGCCCAGCCCGTAAATGGCCGGCGTGACCAGCACCAGGTTTTGCAGTTTGCTTTGGCCGGTCTGCGGATCGAGCGTATCGAGGCTGACGCTGCCGTAGAAGTTGAACGCATCGCGGGTGGTCAGGTTCAAGGTTTCCAGCGCTGGTGCGCCGTACTGCGTTTCACCGCGCAGCAAACGGTCAAGCACGTTCTGGTTCAGGGTCAGCCCGGCCGGTACGCGACTGCCTGCCGCCGCCAGCGCCTCGGCACTGCCGGCATTCACCGAACCGACCGACAGCGCCAGGTGCCGCGTGCCGAATCGCACTGCTTCACCGAGTTCGAATTGATTGTCCGTGGCCGCAGTGATGCTGCCGTTGGAATACAGCAGCGCCGGATTGCTGCAAGCTGCGCTGGCGCACGTGCCGATTCGAATGCTGCCCGCGCCGCTCGTGCCACGGCCCAAGTCTGGTGCCAACACGTTTGTCCAGCCGTTGGACACGACCAACAGGCTGGATGCGCCCGGCTGGTAGAGGTAGCCGGCCGTTGAATCGTAGGCCACGTTGCCACGCCCAAGCGTGTTGATCCCGGCACCCGCCTCGACCGTGATACCGCCCGTGCTCAAGGTAGTGCGCAGCAAGACTTCCGGCGCAGAAAGGACGGCCCCCTCACGTAACACGATATTGGAGGTGCTGCCGAGGAAGCTGATGATATTGCCTGACGTGTTGTACACGACATCGGGCATTGCACCGAGGGTCAAACGCCCGGCGTTGAGGTTATTCAGCGTGTCGGCGTACAACGACACACCACCGGCGTGCGCGGTCGGCGCCTGCCCGGCGCCGAGGATTTCCAGGTCACTGCCGGCATAACCTCCGCGCACCACCGCCGTCCCGATCAACCCACCCTCGGCGGCGTTGAACAGCGCGCGCCCGTTGAACTGCAAAGCAATGTCTTGCTGACCACCGGTACTCAAACGCAGATCCAGGGTCTTGCCGTCCATCGGTGCCAATGCACGGGGCACCCCGCGCCTGGCGGCATCATTGCGGATGAATTCGGTAAGCCCGGTTTCGTTGTACTGCGAGTAACGCCGCAGCACATCCGCCGACGTCAAGATGACCTGACTGGCCAGGCTGTCGCGCAGGCCGGTATTGGCAATCGACATCTGCCCGCTGCCGGTCCACGAACCAT
Organism: Pseudomonas neuropathica; assembly: GCF_015461835.1. Classification (GTDB taxonomy): domain Bacteria; phylum Pseudomonadota; class Gammaproteobacteria; order Pseudomonadales; family Pseudomonadaceae; genus Aquipseudomonas; species Aquipseudomonas neuropathica. The sequence continues at coordinate 135,101 of NZ_JACOPX010000006.1, forward strand.
TGCGCAGTTGCAGCGCCGCCGTCGGCGCAGCCGGTGTTGCCTGCCCGTTGACTTCGATCCGGAACGCCCCCGGCAACAAGGCAAAGGTGGATGGCATCAGCGTGTAAGTTCCCGCCGCCAGCCCCGGAACACCGGCGCCAATGGTGATTTGCTGGCCCACGCGCGGATCGACCGCGCCCGCTTCCGCCAGCATCGGCGCATAACGGTTCTGATTGCCCGGCACGATGGCGTAGACCGGGTTGCTGGTCAGCCCCGGCAAGCTGAAAGTGCCGTCGGTGGCATTGCGCACCAGCGGATTGAAACGCGCATCGGTAGAACCGCCGCGTCCGGAGATGAAACCAGCGCCGCGAAGATCGCCCCCACCGGACAGATCGATCAGCGCACCGCTCTGCACATCAATGTATTGCCCACCGATGGCCACACCGTTTTTTTCGCCAGTGATGCCGTTCAACACCACCGACTTGCCGTTGTAGAGATAATCGATGCCGTCAGTCGTGCCGCCGTAGGGCATCACCAGACCGGCGCCGCTCACCGACGTTGTACTGCCAGCAAGCAGACGTACCTCGCGGCTGGTGGTCAGCAAATCGTCGCCCAGGACAATCTTGCCCAGCGGGGCCCGCACAACACCGCCCTGCTCGATGTACGCAGCGGAAAAGCTCAGATTGCCGAACGCCGAGTACGGCACCTCTGCCGGCGCCGCGCCGTGGCCGCTGATGCGCAGGGTGTGGTCGGATACCGCAACGGCGCCCTGATAACCGACCCGCACTTCAGCCTGGACGCCAGTGCCCGGATAGATCTGCGCAGCACCGAGATTCAAGTCACCCGGCGTCCACAGCCGGGTTTTCTCGGCACCATCGTTTGGCGCGAGGAAACGCAGGTCGCCGCGGCTGTCGAGAGACACCACACCGAACGCCCGGCGGCTGTACTCAACAGCCGGGGCATTGAGTTGCAGAATCGAACCCTGCGTGCCGACGGAAAGGCCATTACCCACGTCCAGCAAGTCTGCCGACGCATTGAATGTCGCGTCCGACAGTTGAGTGGTCGGGTTATTGGTCAACCGCGGCCGGATCCTGTTGACGCCCGCGAAGTAGCTGCCCACACCGGACAAACGTAAATACGGAGCGCTCAAGTCGACACGTGTCGTGTCCCTGGACGTTTCGGCCAGCGACAACGCCCCGGCGTACAGATTGAGGCTCTGGTTCATGTGCAGATTGACGTCGCCGTCAAACGACAGCAGGCCGTTGCTCAACAGGCTCAGGTTATCGAAACCGCCCGCCATCAAGCCGTCGGCACTCAGACGTGCCTGGCCATAGCGCAAGCCTTCGGCGCCCTCGCCCGGACGCAGATCCTGCGCGAGCGACTTATCACCCGCACCCTGGGCGATGATGAGTTCCCTCGGCGCCCGCACCGCATTGCTTGCCGAATCAACGTAAAGCGGCGTCTCCAGGGCGATGTCAAGACGACCGCCGGCAGCGCCGACACCGCCCGCCGCCGCACGCAAGTTGCCATCGAGGAACAGGCCGTTGTAGGAACCCAGGCTAATGCGCCCGCCATCCGTCGCGACTCGGGTTGGCCCCTGCCCGGCGATATCCACAATGGCCTCGGTGCCAGAGGCATCAAGCCGAGCGCCGGGACGCACAATCACGTAGGCATCGGCAGCCGTGGCCGTCGCCAGTGTCGAATCGAGTTCGCCGCCGATGATGATGCTGCCGCCCTTGCCGACCTGCCCGTAAGTGCGACCCAGGTTATCGAGCGCGGTGTTGGCGCGACCGGCGACATCCAGCACCGCCTGCTCGCCGATCCAGATGGAACGGTTATGCGCATTCGGATCGGCCAACTGAATCGACGTTTCCGGTTTGATCGAGCCGAACTGCTGCTGACGAATATCAACCGTGCCGCCCCAGGCATTGAGCTCACCTTCAACCGTGATCTGCCCGGCACCACGCAACTTGATGCTCTGCCCCGGATCGACGCTGATGCGCGAACCGCGGCCAAGCGTCAACGGACTGTTGGCCGCGTCGATCAGATCGATCAGGCTGGCCCCGCCCTGCAAAGTCAGGCTGGCACCGGCGCGTTGGGTCAACACACCCTTGATCGGGTTTTCCTGGAACAGCGTCGGCGCCCACAGCTCCAGTGCCGATTGCGGCTCAACACTGCTGACCTGATTGGGCGCGGCATCGGCAAAGCGGTACACCGGCATGCTCACATCAATCGCCGTGCCTTCGGCAACGTCGAGCCCGCTCAGGCCAATCAGGTTGTAAGCAGAGAAGCCCTTGCTGAACAGGTCGGCGGACAACTGCAGGGTGTTGTCGGCCAGCACCTTGTCGGTCTGCCCGATGAGTATCTTGTTGGCCTGCACGGTCAGGGTCCCGCCCCCCGTGACACCGAAGCCGCGTAACTCGCCATCGAGATTCAAATGGGTCTTGCCCGGTGCGCTAATGGCGCTGGATTCCAGCGTCACATCACCGCCCTTGCCGCCCCGGGTCTTGCCGTTGGGGAGCATCGCGCCGCCAGAGGAAACATCAAGCAGGCTACCCACGCCAATATCGATATCGCCACTGCTACGGATCGACAGCAGACCACCGTTGAGATACGCCAGACTCGCGCCATCGTCCGGGTTGGTGCGCAGGTTGCTCCACACACCTCGGGTATCCAGCCGCACGCCTTCTGCCACGACAACGTGTGTCGACTTGCCGGATTTCGCCGTGATTTGGGTATCGGTGGCTGTAGAGCCGTTGAACTGATTGAGCACGTTACCCAGCCGCAAACTGCCACCGCGTGCAGTCAGGTCGGCGCCAACTTGCACATCTGGGGCATACAAGGTGATGTCGCCTCCGGCATCGACCGTGAGCGCGCCATCAACAGCGATTTGATCCTTCGCCGCCACCTTGAGCGCGCCGAGACGGAAGCCATTGAGCTGATCGTTATCAAGATACAACGTGCCCTTGCGCGTATCGGACACTGCACCGAGCAGATCCAGATCATTGCCGGCGACCGGACGCTCGCCGCCAATCTGCACCTGATCAAGCAGCGGATTGAGCGTGTAGAGCAATCCACTCGCCGCCGCTACATAGGCCGGGTCATAGCTGCCGACAATCAGTTGAGCGCGACGCGCCAGCGCCGTCTGGCTTTGTTCGTAGCCATCAAGCAGCGGTTTTGGCGCCTGATTCTGCCGCTCGCCCTGATACACCTCGCCAATCATCTGCCCCTCGAGCGCGGCGTTGGCGGTGGCGATCACCAGTTGCCCGGCATCGCGACCCACGGTGTACCCCGATTCGACACGCGAGCGCGGAGCAATCAGCGGATTGTAGAAGTAGCTCGTCTGGCCCCAGCGTTCGCTGCTGTCTTCATAACCTTTATAGAGGCCGGTGTAGAGCAGATCGCCCGGCGCCCTGGAGACTTCATACAATTTACCGTCGGCGCCACGCAGCCAGCTCTGGCGAATCTCGCCGCTCTGCACATCGAGGGTGCCGCCGGACAGGTTGATCAGCGAACCCTTTTCAGTGACCACATCGTTGCCGGCAAAACTCACCGTGCCACCCTGCGCCATCCACTCGCCAACGCTGTGGCCTTGCGTGCCGAGATAACCGCCGACTTCGAGCAAACCACCCGCCGTGTACCAGCGATCGGTGGCATAGCCGTTGGTGCCGGCGGGCACGTAAACCAGCTCACGCACATCGACCCAGATGTCATTGCTGTTGAGCGCGCCCTTCTCACGGTTGACCGAGGCATCGCGCTGCTCGTTGCCTTGCACATTGATCTTGATGTTGTTGTTTTCCATCGCCACTTTGACGCCAAGGGCACCGGACACATCGATCATCGCGCCGTCGCGCACAAGGCTGCGGCGCTGCGCGCTGACCGCGACCTGACCGCCCGTGGCCAAGGTGATCGAGCCGCTCTGGAACTCGACGCTGCCACCACTCTGGATGTCGATGCGCGACTGATCACCACGAACCCGGTTGTTCGCGCTGACGGCGGTCAGGGCCGCGTCGCGCTGGCTGTCGAGGGCGGTGAGATCACTGCTGTCAAGCATGATTGCCGTGGCACTGCCCTGCCCCAGCGTGACGCTGCCGTTGCTGTCGGTGTTTGAGTTGGTCAGGTGAATCGTGCCGCGCGTCGCCACTGACGTGCTGGCGAGCAATACACCGTTCTGCACCACTTCGTGGCCGGTCAGGGTGATGTCGCCGGTGGCGGACTGAATCAACCCGTTGTTGGTGACTTTACCCGCCACAGCCCCGGCTTTAAAGCCTGGGATGACTTCATTGCCGAACGTGGTGGACAGCGCATTGCCTTCAGTGCCCGAACCTTTGCGGATGTAGAAACGGTCACCGGCCGCGAGCACGGTCTGGCCCTTGATGGTGTTGATGCTGCCGTCGTTCTGCACTTCGTTGCCGAGCAGCAAGGCATAGCCGCCCGCATCGGTGGACGCCGCCGGTTTGTGCGTCGCGATGGAGGCGCCACGCTCCACCAGCACCTTGCCAGCAGCGTCGGTAAAGGTCGGCTGAGTGCCGGTACTGTCGAAGTACAGCCCACGATCACGGAACTGGATATCGGTGATATTCGCTGCCGCTGCCACCAGGTTGCGCACGTTGACCTGACTGCTGCCGCTGAACACGATGCCGTTGCGGTTGATCAGCATCACCGTGCCGTCACCCTTGATCTGGCCCTGGATCTGACTGGCCCGTGCGCTCGGGTCGTTGACACGGTTGAGCACCGCCCAGTTCGCTTGCTGGGCGAACTCGACCGTGGTGTTGCGCCCGACGTTGAAGGTTTCCCAATTGAGGATCGCCTTGTCGGCCGTCTGCTCGATCTTCACCGTGGTCTTGCCGTCGGCCTGCGTCTGTTGCGGCCCCTTGGCGTTCTGCCAACCTTGCGCGAGGCTGTTATCAACCTTCAAACCGCCCTCGCCCAGACCGTCCGGGACAAACTGCACCGAACCCAGCGCCGCAGCACGTCCGGCCGCCTGCGCCGCCTGCTGCGCGGCAATCGCAGCAACCGTGTTGTTCAAGGTCTGGATCGAACGCTGCAACTGCTGATTGGCCTTCTGTTGTTGCGCCAATGGCGGCGTCATCCCCGGCAAACCACCGACGCTCGGTCGTGCTGCCGCAGCTTGTTGCGCGGCGCCCTTGGCGGCGAACCAACCCGAACTGAACGCCGTCTGTGCGTGCGCACTGCCCGCCACCAGACACAACGCCACCGCTTGCGCCAACGGCTTGAGCAGCCACAGCGCCGGGGCTACGGCATCACGCTTGAAGGACTGAACGTTGGTACGACGACGGGATGGGCGAGCGAGCATCACTACGAGATCCTTTTTGATTGCCACACTTTGGTTGCCACGCAAGGCCGCAGGCGTGCAAAAACCTGCTGTTACGACATAGGCAGTTGGCGAGGGGCACGACCGAACGGATGTCACACAAACTTCATGTTCGGGGTGTATTCGAGCAAAAAAAATGGCGGCAACCCGAAGGTTGCCGCCATTTCGATTACGCCAGCTTGAGCTTAAGGACGACCGATAGCGTTGCAGACGCTAGCGTTGTTGATGTCCAGGTTGTAGCCCGAAGTGTTGGTGATGAAGCTCGCGGTTACAGCGTTTTTCCAGGCGTTAGGCACAGCGACAAACTTGTGAGCCTGAGTCGCAGCGTTGTTGCCAGGGATGCTGTAGTGAGTGGTCAGGAAGGCTTTGACGTCTGCGGCCACAGCTGCATCCTTGTAGCACTGGCCGAAGATGAAGTTGGTGTAGGCAGCCAGTTTGTAGCCCGAAGCCGGGTTAGCCACTACTGGCGACCAGTTGGCCGGGTTGGTAGCCGCTGCTTGAGTCGCAGGCGCGGAAACCGATGACAGGGCCAGGGTCACGTTGAGCGACGTTGGCTGAACACCGTTGACGCGGGCAACCACAGCGTTGCTGGTAGCGTCAACACCGTCCGGACCAACATAACCGATGGAACCGTCAACCGCGTTCACGGCAGTGGCGACTTCAGAAGTGTTGGCGACGCCGACCCAATTCGAAGGCAGAGCGATACCGCCGATACGGGCGCTGGTGAAGGTAGAGTTGGTGTTGAACTGAGTCGGGCAGACCGAGTTCAGGTGACGGGTCAGGATTTCCGAAGTGCCGCTGGAAACGTTGCGGTAAACCACGCGGATGGCGGTGGTGTCAGCAGTGCCCAGCAGCGCGCCCCAAGTGGTTTTCTGGCCGGAGAACACTTCGCACAATTGCGCGCTGGTCAGGTTCAGAGCAGTCTGGCCGGCTTTTTTGTAAGGGATGGCAACCGAAGTGGCTACCGAAGGCAGTTGGATCAGCGGGCCGTACGAAGCACCGAATTCGGTGGTGTAGGTGCTGAGTTCCGAAGCGCTGAGGATCGAGTCGCTACCGGCGAAGTGCACGGTGCCGGTGGTGCCGAAGCCAGCCGGGTTGTTCTTCAGGAAAGCAGTCTTGCCACCGCCGCTACCGATGGCAGCGTAGGAGAAGTTGGCTGGCAGGATGCTGTCGGCAGAGCCTTTGTACAGAGCGGCAGGCAGCGTTGCACCACCACCGGTAACGGCCATGGCTTGAGCGGAGGCCAGAGCGGCGACGGTCAGGGAAGCTGCGATCAGAGTGCGCTTGAACATGAAGAATCTCCTTTTCAACTAGGTTGTGAACACAGGTTTTCGGGTGACTTGCATGACACTGGGAGGACTCACCGGGGCCCTCGCTAGCGTTGGCCTTGGTTAAGTCGCACTGAGAAATTCGCAGTTTCCGGTGACAGATAAAGGAAAAAACCTCGGGAGCTGAACGGTGTTTTCAGAGGGATTTTCTCGGGTGTTTGTCGCCTGCTGCGCAGTGTCTGGATCGCGGGTTTGGCTGAATCGGGCTGGAGGCGTTGGCGGGTGGTTGCAGATGACAGAAAGGAGAACCCGAGGATGGTTCTTTTGAGGGTCGGGTGATGGTCGAATGCGGTGTAAAAGTTTTACAGATTCTTTGCCTGAGCTGACCTCATCGCGAGCAGGCTCACTCCTACAGAGGAACGCATTTCAAATGTAGGAGTGAGCCTGCTCGCGATGAGGCCCGACCAGACACCCACAAAACAGCAGACATCTATTGCACCAATTGGTTGATCTCAATGATCGGCAACAACACCGCCATCACAATCACCAGCACCACCCCGCCCATCACCACGATCATCAGCGGTTCCAGCAGCGCGGTCATGCCCATTGCCCGCCGTTCGATATCGCGCGACAGGGTCTGCGCCGCACGCTCGAGCATCGGTGGCAATGAACCGGTTTTCTCGCCACTGGCAATCAAATGAATCAGCACCGGTGGGAATACATTTTCCACGCGCAACGCTGCCGCGAGATTGACACCCTCACGCACCTTGGCCGTGGCCTCAGTGACGCTCAAACTCAAGCGGTCATTGGACAAGGTCTGCCGCGCCGCCTCCAGCGCACGCAACAACGGCACCCCGGCGCCGCCGAGAATCGCCAGGGTCGAGGCGAAACGCGCAGTGTTCAGGCCAAGGATAAAACGCCCGAACAACGGCAACTTCAGCACTCGATGATGCCAACTCAAGCGTGCCGCCGGATTGCGCAGGTACAGGCGCCAGCTCCAAAACGCGCCGGCCATGATCGCGGCGCACAGCCAGCCCCAACTGCGGATGAAATCACTGGCGTTGAGCATCGCCAAGGTCAACCCCGGCAAATCCTGCCGCGCCTGGGAAAACGCGCTGACCACCTGCGGCACCACGTAACTGAGCAGGAAAATCACGATGCCTATCGACACCAGACCGACCACGCCCGGATAAATAAACGCGGTGAGAATCTTGCCGCGCAGGTTGTTGCGTTCCTCGATGTAATCCGCGAGGCGTTCCATGACCTGGGCTAAATCACCGGACTCCTCACCCGCCGCAATCAACGCGCGATAGATCTCGGGAAAATCCCGTGGCCGCGCCGCCAGTGATTCGGCCAGACGCATGCCACTGCGCACATCCGCACGCACGGCGCTGAGGGTGTGGGCGATGTGTTTTTTCTCGGCCTGCTCGACCGTGGCACTCAGCGCTGCCTCCAATGGCAGGCTCGCGCCCAACAGACTCGCCAATTGGCGCGTGGCCCAAGCCAGATCGTTGTCCGAGAGTTTGGCGCTGAACAATCCACCACCGCCGTGCTGGGCAACGTTGCTTTCCTTGTGCACCGACAACGCGGTCAAACCGCGCCCGCGTAATGTTGTGAAAGCGGCGCTCTGGCTGTCCGCCTCAAGGTGCCCGGACTCAATCTTGCCGGTCGCGTCGGCGGCTTCAAAACGATAGCGATTCATCAGGCGTCCCGTGTCACACGGAGGATTTCTTCAGGGGCGGTGGCACCGCTGCGGATCCAGCGCTCACCGTCCTCGCGCAGGCTGAACATCCCGGCCTTCGCGGCTGATGCGCGCAAGGCCTGCTCCCCTGCCCCTTGGTGGATCAGGGTGCGGATGTCGTCGTCGATGCAGAATAATTCGTGGATGCCGGTGCGGCCGCTGTAGCCGGTTTGATTGCACGCTGCACAGCCGACCGGGCGCCAAGTGCCGGGTGTCGCCGGGTCTTCCTGCTTGCATTGATTGCACAGGCGTCGCACCAGTCGTTGTGCGAGTACGCCGAGCATCGACGAGGCCAGCAGAAACGGTTCGACGCCCATGTCGATCAAGCGGTTGACCGCCGACACCGCGTCGTTGGTGTGCAAGGTTGCCAGCACCAAATGCCCGGTCAGCGAGGCCTGCACGGCGATTTGTGCGGTTTCGAGATCGCGGATTTCGCCGATCATGATGATGTCCGGGTCTTGCCGCAGGATCGCCCGCAGTGCCAAGGCGAAGGTCATGTCGATCTTGGCGTTGACCTGAATCTGGCTGATCCCCGGCAAGTCGTACTCCACCGGATCCTCGACGGTGAGGATGTTGCTGGTACTCGCATCGAGCCGGGCCAGTGCCGCATAGAGGCTGGTGGTTTTGCCGCTGCCGGTGGGGCCGGTGACCAGTACGATGCCGTGGGGCTGGCGGATCAGGTGATCGAGTTTGGCCAACACCTGCGCGTCCATGCCGAGGGTTTCCAGATGCAGACGCCCGGCCTGTTTATCGAGCAGGCGCATCACCACCCTTTCGCCATGCCCGGTTGGCACGGTGGAAACACGAATATCGATCGGCCGCCCGGCCACGCGCAAGGCGATGCGACCGTCCTGCGGCAGGCGTTTTTCGGCGATGTCGAGTTGCGCCATGATCTTGATCCGCGACACCAGCGCACCGTGTAACGCCTTGCGCGGCGAGACCACGTCACGCAACGTGCCGTCGACGCGATAGCGCACCACCGAATGGGTTTCGAACGGTTCGATGTGGATGTCGCTGGCCTCATCGCGCGCGGCTTGAGTGAGCAAGGCGTTGATCATGCGGATCACCGGCGCGCCGTCCTGGGTGTCGAGCAGGTCGGTGATTTCCGGCATGTCCTGCATCAGGCGGTCGAGATCGACTTCGTTTTCTGCAGCGCCGACCACAGCGGCGGCGCTGCCGGTGTCGGCATAGGCAGCGGCGAGCAAGCCATCGAGTTCGTCATCGCGCACGCGCTGAATCGTGGTCGCGCCGAATTGGCGCCGCGCCTCGCTGATCGACCAGCCCGGCGTTGACGGGCACACCGTCAGCACGCCATCGCACAACAGAATCCGCTGCGCCTTGGCCCAGGCGTAAGGCAACGCGCTCATTTCAAGCCCTCCCCAATCCCTGTAGGAGCTGCCGAAGGTTGCGATCTTTTGATCTTTGGCCGTCGGGGTCCGTCGAAGAGCAGGATCAACAGATCGCAGCCTTCGGCAGCTCCTACACGTCGGTTTTTCAGATCAAGAGGTGATGTCGGCGTCATTGGATGGGCACCGCTTTGATGGTTGCGCGCGGACCCGACCCAGGTAAAACCGCCGGCACACCCTGCGCCGCCGTCGGCAACTGCGGCGCCTGCATGTCCGGCATCGCCCAGCTGCGTTCAGGCTGCAAACCACCCTGCGCGCGGCGCATGAAGTCGTAGCGATTAAGGGTGATGCTGCGCCCCGCTTCGCTGTCGCGGATGATGTACGGACGCAGAAACACCATCAGGTTGGTCTTGGTGATCGCCCGACGTTCGTTGCGAAACAGCGCGCCGATCCCCGGCAGGCTGCCCAGCCACGGCACCGCGTCATTGCTCTGGCTGTAGCCGTCCTGGAGCAACCCGCCGAGCACCATGATCTGGCCGTCATCGAGCAGGATGCTGGTATCGATCGCGCGTTTGTTGGTGACGATCCCCGCCGAATTGGCACTGGCCGAAGCCCGCTCATCAATGCTGCTGACTTCCTGATAGATATCGAGCTTCACCGTGCCGCCCTCGGAAATCTGCGGGCGCACGTTGAGCTTCAAACCGACCTCTTCACGGGTCACGGTCTGGAACGGGTTATTACTGGTGCCGCCACCGCCAGTGACATAACTGCCGCTGACAAACGGGATGGTCTGGCCGACAAAAATACTCGCCGCTTCGTTGTCCAGCGTCAGCAGGTTCGGCGTCGACAACACGTTGGTGCCGCCCTTGCTCTTCAACGCCCGGGCCAACACTTTCAGATCAAGAATCTTGCCAATGCCGGGGATGTCGACAGTGCCGTTGACGTAGCCCAGGTTCAAACCTTGCGGCAACACATCGATGCTGGTCTTGCCGTTGACGTTGATCCCAGAACCACCCAGATTGGCCCCGCCGATCACGCCGTTGCCGCCGAGATTACCGGTCTGCCACTGCACACCGAATTCACTGGCATCGTCCTCGCCGACTTCCACGATCAGGCTTTCAATCACCACTTGCGCGCGGCGTTGGTCGAGCAAGTCGATGACTTCACGCAGGTTGCGATACAACGGCTCCGGCGCGGAAATCAGCAAGGTGTTGGTGGTGGCGTCAGCCTGAATGGTCACGCCGCCGGCACTGAAGGCGACGTTCTGATCGCTGTTCTGAGCGCCGCTGCCGGTTGTGCTGCCACTGCTGCCCTGCGCGTAACTACCGCCCGTGCTGCCGCTGCTGTTAGTGGTCGATATGCTGCCGCTGGTTTGCGTGCCGCTCTGGCCGTTCTGCCCAGCGCTGCCGCCGGTACTTGCGCCCATGGCACTGAGCACCGAACGCGCACTGTCACTGGTGCCGCTGTCACTCTCGCCGGTCAGCAAACCGCGCAAGGCCTGCGCCAGTTTTGCCGCTTGGGCGTTTCGCAGATAAACCACATGCAGGTTGCTCGGATTGCTCTGCGCGTTATCCAGTTTGTAGATCAGATTACGCGCCAGCTCGGTACGCTCCGGGCTGCCGGCGCGAATGATGATGGTGTTGGAACGCGGATCTCCAATCACCGCAATTTTCTGCGTCGGATCATTGCCCGGCGCATCGAGCAAATCCGCCACCATCGGCGCGATGTCAGCGGCAATGCCGTTCTGGATCTGCACCACATCCGTGTCGATCGCGCTCGGCGAATCAATACTCGCGATCAACTGCGCAACGCGGGTCAGGTTCTCGGCGTAATCGGTGATGACGATGGTGTTATTGCCCGGATAAGCGTTGATCGGATTGTTCGGCGAAACGATCGGCCGCAGCACCGGAATCAGGTTCACCGCGTTTTCGTATTGCAGGCGAAACGTGCGTGTGAGCATGCCGTTGCCCGCCGGTTTGTCAGCGCTGTAAATCGGCCCGCCGAGCAACTTCGCATCCGCCTCCGGCACCACCTGCGCCACACCGCCGACGTCAACCACACTGAAACCCTGCATACGCAACGCCGCCAACAACATGTCGTAAGCCTGCCGCGCCGGCACCTGACCTTCCGAGACCAGGGTCAACGTGCCCTTCACTCGAGGGTCGACCAAAAACTGCTGACCCGTGGAACGCGACAACGCCCGCACCACCGCCTGAATATCGGCGTCGACAAAATTCAGTGTCACCGGTTGATCACCCAAAGGATTGCTCGGCAAGGCAATGCCCGACGCCGCCGCACCGCTGCGCGCACTCTTGGTGATGTTGTGTAATTGCTTCGGCACGGGGCGCGCCTGAGCCTGCGCGCGCTCGCGATCGAGCACCGCGTCGCCGCTGCGCTGGGTGTTGGCCAGTGGCCGCCCGAGTTCACTGTCGACCAGCAACGGCGGCTGATTCTGTGGTGTGGTGTTGCTGCACGCGCTCAACGCCATCAGCAACATCGGCAACGCCAGACGTGCCGGTTTGGATCCTGACCCCTTCATGAAGCTTCCTTAGCGCCCAGCGCCTGATCCATGCGAACGGTGCCTGACAAAGTGCCGGCGGTGACTTCGGTCGAGGGGTTGTCTGCGCGTTGCAAACGGGCCTCGACCACTTGCAGAGAAAGTTGTGCCGGGTTGCTCAACAGCCAGTCGAGCACGGCGTCGGCCGGCGCCGCGTCGAAGGTCAACTGCCAGGCGCCCTGTGCCTCCTGTAATTGGTAATGCCCCGCCAAGCCACTGGCCTGTAGGGTCTGCTCCAGCGACTGCGCCACGCTTTGCCCGGTGGGACGCACGCTGACTTCGCGCAGCAATACTTCCAACGCTTCGGTCTGGGCGCGCAGCTTTGGCGTCTCGGCTTCCCAATAAGCAATTTTCTTCAGCGGTGGCTGGATCAGCGCAACCCACAACAGCAGGCCGATCAGCGCAACAGCCATGCCGGCAACCATGCGTTTTTCACGCTGGGCCAACGGCTGCCAACGGGTCTGCACCTGAGCGTTAAAGCGTTGCCACTTGGCGCGGTAGAGCGCGAGCGAGGCCTTATTCATCTTCTTCTGCTCCGCCGTTGTCATCGCTGTCGCTTGGGGTGGCTTCAGTGGCCGGACGCAAGGTCCAGCCCTCGTCATCTGCGGTAACGCTGATACCGGCCTGGGCCAAGGTGCTTTGCCACTCCTGATCATTGCCGCCGCGACGGGCTTCACTCAGCAGACTCAGTTGCAAGACGCCGTCGACAAACGTCAGCCGCTCGACACTGCCGGCCATCGACGGCATGCCGCTGCCGGCCTGCAACACCAGCCGATTGAAGGTCTGCGCCGGATCATCCGCCGCGCCCTTCTGCCGCGCCGCCAATTGCTGGCGAGCCTGTTGCAACGGGTTGAGGATCACCGGCAACTCGGGGAACGCCTGCTTTACCCGCAGGTTCATCTGGGTTTTCAGTTGCTGGCCCTGCCCGGCCTCGCGGGCGGCATACAGGTTCAAACCGATCACCCAAATGGTCACGGCCAACGCTGACAGGGCGATCGCCCTGCCCCAGCCGCGATGCTCGGTTTTTTGTTGCTGGACCGCGCCATGCAGCCCCCAACCCGGAAGCGGCCCGGTCCAGCGCTGCGCATCGGCCATCGGCAGTTCAGCACCCGGCGGCGATTGCTCACCGATCCAATGCAAAGTGACGCCCGGTTCCCACACGACACCGTCGAAACCGTCATCGAACAACGGCTGCACCCGCGCCGCTTGCACGCTATCGCGCAGCAACAAATGCCCGTCCTGCACGCAAGCGACGGTGCCGGGCAACACTGGCAAACAGTACGGCGCCGGGTAGAGACCGCGCAGGTTCAGCCCAGCACTTTTCAGCAACTGGCCAAACCGCAACAAGTGCTGCCGAGGCGCCCAGGCGATCTGCACCTGCCCGGCCTCGTCCCTCGAGCTGTGCGCGATGTGCATCTCATTGCTGTCGCCCAGCATCAAGGCCTGCGCCGCACACTGCACCGCCGCGACAATCTTGTTCGCAGGCAGCGGCGGCAAATCGAGACTCGCCAACAGGCTGTCAGCCGGGTGCAGAAAACACACCAGCGGCGGCAGTTTCGACTGCTGGCTCAACTGGCTCAGACTGAGGCGTTCTTCCCGGGTGACCTGACCCTGACGATCCAGCCAGGCGCAAAGCAATTCACTGTGCAGATCCAGCTCCGCCAAGGGTGGCAACGCCACTTTCAACTGGCTCATACGCCCACCCGCGACCAGATCACCTGCGGCAAGCGGTCCTGGCTGCGATGCAACAACGCCTCAAGACTGACCCGCCGCTGATCGCGCCGCGCCTCACCGCGCAGGCGAAACCAGTCACTGGTGATGCCGACCTTGACGCTGGTCAGCTCCAGTTGCGGCATGCGCAAACGGTTAACGAAATCGCCACGGTTGATAAACCAGCGCCCGGCGTCGCGCTCGGCTATCAGCGCATTCGCGCGCTCCAGCGACAGCCCCGGCACATACGCGGCCAAGACCGGCGCGGTGGCGGTGTTGCCATTGAGCCAAGTGGTCGCGGGGATCACCGTCAGGTACGGCGCCAGTTTGCCGATCAGCGCCTCATTCACACCGTCGACACTGCGCAAATCATCGATGCTGCGCAGCATCGGCAGCGTCGGGTTCTGAGGTTTGTGTGACGCATTTGGCGAGGTCGCGCGACCACTGTCGAAACCGCTTTTCGGCGCCTCGGCAATCTGCGGATTCAGCAGTCGCGGGTACGAAGCAATCACCCGCTGACTGATGCGCTGACTCAATCCGGCACTGACCCCAATCAACTCGCACAAGCGCTGAAACGCCGCCACCTGCGCCTCATCAACACGCTCGTTGGCCACCAGATTGCGCAGGTTGAACTTGCCCTGCTCATCCTCCAGTCGCCCTTCAAAACCTTGCGCGGAAAGACGTTGCGCCCACGGCTGATCGAGCCGGGTCAACGGATCGCGCTGACGTGCATCCCAGAGCAACTGACGGCTGATCTCCAACCCACCCTGCACCAGCCAACGCCCCTGCACGCGCTGCTGATCCGCCTCCAGCGCACGGGTCGACACGCTCTGGCGCGCCAACATCCCCGCCGCAATCACCGCCACCACCGCAGCAATCAACAACGCGCTGATAATCGCCATGCCCTGTTGCTTCGCCCCCTCAGGCGAGCGGCTGTTCATGGCCGGCCTTACAACTGCCAGGAACCGATATCGGCATTCACGCCGTCGCCGTCCGGCTGACCGTCGGCACCGAGGGAAAAGATGTCGATCTCGCCATTGGCGCCGGGGTTGAGGTACTGATAAGGACGCCCCCACGGATCGTTCGGCAAACGCTCCAGGTACGAACGCCAATTGCTGTTCTTCGCATCCGCCGGCCGCTCCACCAACACCTTCAGCCCCTGGTTCATGCTCGGATAAGTGCCGTGATCGAGGCGATACAGCTTCAAGGCCTGCATCAACCCACCAATATCCTGCTTCGCCGCCGTCGCCCGCGCCTGATCCGGCCGGTCGAGCACCTTGGGTACCACCATCGCCGCCAAAATCCCCAGAATCACCACGACCACCATGATCTCGATCAGGGTAAAACCCTGCTGCCCGCGCGGCGCGCGCATCGGGTGCTGAAGCGATTTGAAAGGTGCGATATCCATCTCGACATTCCCTGGCTTGATTCGATTCGACGCGCAGTGTTGCAAGAAGATATGTCAGTGATGTTGAAAATCCTCGGGTGTTTTCGTCGTCAAGCCGTCAAGGACGCGGGTTAGCGTCGAGGGCTGGGTTTTGGCTTTGGGCGGTTTATGCGTGCGCGTTCGCGGGAAGCGGGTTTCACGTTGATTGAGGTGCTGGTGGCGCTGGCGATTATTGCCGTGGCGATGTCGGCGGCTGTGCGGGTGGCGGGGTTGATGACGCAGAGTAGCGGGGTTTTGAGGGATAGGTCGGTTGCGATGATTGCGGCGCAGAGTCGGATGGCGGAGTTGCGACTGGAAGGGAAGTTGCCGATGGGGATGAAAGCTCAGGACTGCGATCAAGGGCGGTTGTTGTTGCGCTGTGAACAGCTGATCAGCGCAGCCGAAAACGGCCGCTTACTCAAGATTGGCATCCAGGTATTTGACCGCAACCAGGATGCGCCGCCGTTGGCCAGGCTTGAGACTTTGTTGTCGCGAACCGAAAGCCCCTCACCCTAGCCCTCTCCCAGAGGTAGAGGGGACCGATTCGGGGATATTCGAGAGCTACACCGACTTGAACGTCTTTCATTGAATCCAAAATGGCCAAAAGCTCACAAAACGAAATCGAAGATCCTTCCCCGAAGGCATCACCGCTGGAGTCTTTCACCAAAACCATAATCGCCAAAATCTTTCTGGTCGACGTACCCCGCAAGACACCTCGGTCGGCCCCCTCTCCCTCCGGGAGAGGGCTGGGGTGAGGGTAGCTACTACTCGAAACCTCCAGAATCACCAAAGCCATAATCACCAAAATCTTCCAGGTCGACGTACCCCGCTAGACAACTCGGTCGGCCCCCTCTCCCTCCGGGAGAGGGCTGGGGTGAGGGCCGCTTGATCGCAAGCCCCGAAGCCCACAACAGACTGGCAACGTTCCAGGCAATGGTCTTAGCCAAAGTAACTATTCAATCAGCCCCATCCAAATCAACCAGCCCCACCACCGGAACCTGCCACGAAGGCTTTTTCCCACTCTGACCATCAAACACCCGACGCGCCTCGCGAAAATCATCGACGTGCTCCACAACCCACGTCCAAATCGGTGACATGCGAACCAACAACTCCATACCCAACGCCGTCAGCTCGTACTCGACATGGGGCGGCACTTGATCCAACTCCCGCCGTATCAACAGACCATCGCGTTCCAGTGCACGCAGCGTCTTGGTCAACATGCGCTGAGTCACGCCGGTCATTTGCCGTTTGATCTCGGCATGACGCATCGTGCCGTACACACCCAGGGTATGCAGGATACCCAGTGACCAGCGGCTACCGGCGTGCGCCAAGACTTCGCGCCGCACGCCATCTTCGTCTCGTCTTAGCGTCTGGCAGATCGCTTCTGCCTGGCTAATGATTTCCTCATCGGTCATGTGTCCCCCTGGTATCACGCGTGTGCCTTCTTCTGAGCGCTGCGCAATCGTGCCAGCATCGACAAATCATACAGACGACGAATCTCAGGAAACATCATGACCGCAGCGACCCACCCTTCCCCACAATCCATTCTCGTACTCGGCGCCGGCGAACTCGGCCTGCCGGTGCTGCGCAATCTTGCGCGGGTAGCCAAGCGCTCGCCCGGCAGCACCCTCAGCGTCCTGCTCAGGGACTCGACCATCAACACGCAAGCCCCCGAGAAAAAACTGGAAATCGATGAACTGCGCAGTCTGGGCATCCAACTGGTCGCAGCAGACCTGGTTGACGACTCCATCGATCAACTGGCCGAAATGTTCGCAGCATTCGACACCGTCATAGGCTGCGCAGGCATGGTCGCGGGCCGTGAAACGCCGATGAAACTGGCAACAGCAGCGCTAAAGTCCGGCGTGAAGCGCTACTTCCCCTGGCAGTTTGGCGTCGATTTCGAAGTGATTGGCCGGGGCAGCCCGCAGGACTTGTTCGATGCGCAACTCGACGTGCGCGAGTTGCTCCGCGCCCAGGATAAAACCGAATGGGTGATCATCTCGACCGGCATGTTCACCAGTTTTCTGTTCGAGCCGGTATTTGAAGTCGTCGATTTTGACAACCACACCGTCAACGCCTTGGGCAGCCTGGAAACCAGCGTGACACTCACGACACCGGAGGACATCGGCAAACTGACAGCGGACATCGTTTTCTTCGAACCGCGCTTTCGCAATGAGATCGTGTACCTGTCTGGCGACACGGTGACGTATGGGCAGGTGGCGAGCCTGCTTGAACGGGTGCTGGGGCGGCCGTTCAAGCGTAACGTCTGGACGATTCCGTACCTGATGCAGGAACTGGAAAAAGACCCCACTCACCACATCAAAAAATACCGCGCCGTATTTGCCCAAGGCAGAGGCGTGTCGTGGCCGAAAGCGGGGACTTTCAACGAGCGGCAATCGATTCAGGTCACTACGGCTGAACAGTGGGCTCGGGACAACCTGGCAGTCGATTGAGGCAAAGAAAGCAACCCACTCGCAGGTACAGATACGCGTACATCGTCTCAACATTTATCGCGGCTGAAGAGCAAGCCCGCTCCCACCTTGGAACACGCTCAAACGTGGGAGAGAGCCTGCTCGCGAAGGCGCCAGAATGAACACCCGATTAGTCACCAAGTGATCCCAGCACCCGCATCACTCCGGCAATTGCAAATTATCCAGCGCCCGATTCACCGCCAACTCCCCGAGCATGATCAACTGCGCAATCCCCGCCAGCGCATGGCGCTGCGATGCCGGCAAAAGGCTGGAGACGTTCTGGGCGATGGTTTTGGCCGAAGCGAGTGTTGCACTGGCATCGACCAGTAGTTCTTCGGTTTTGTTGTCCGCCGTCACGGCGTACATCCTACGGTTTTTACGTGGGGGCGGCGTGGAACCGGGTGGACAGAGGTAATGGTCGAGCGCGCGGTCGGCGGCTTCGTGGAGTTTTTTGGAGTCGATGGATTCATAGGGGGAAACCGAGACGGTTTCGGGCGGGTTGGGTGTTGGTTTGATCATGGTGAAGCTCCAAATTTATACCTGGTGGAACCACCAACACCTGTCGCTAAACAAGTAAGGGTGGCAGCTGCACGCGGGTTAGCGAACCGAGAGGTATAAGACCCGGCAGACCCGAAGGTCTCCCACGCACAGCCACCATATCGTCGTCGCAAACGTCTGCGACAAACTGGAGCGTCGTTGTACTTATACCTGGTCGGGTCGCTAAACCCGGCCGCTGGGTTGCCAGCGACCCATAGACGATATAGACCAGGTACAAAGCCCACAAGCCGGCGGATTCTGGCGTAGCTGTAGGCAAAGGCGCAAGGGTGTGTAGCCTGAGAGAGTGTCTGGAGATGTCTTTTTAAACATTGGTGTTTAGCGGGCTCCTCATCCCGTCTCGGATCCCTCAACAGATCCGTCCCCTTATGCCGGCCCCTTATCTCACTTTGCACCTTGGAACCAGCCATTAGCGCGCTGACTAGGACATGCTTGCGCGTCCCAATGTATCCCGCCACATTCCTCGCTTGCCTTTGGACAGGCCTTGCTTCCCCCGGTCAAAAGACAAAGTGGCAGACATCCCCTTGCTCGCCTATGCTCCTCTTCGCCAACAGAGATGGCGCAAAGCCACTTAGCATTCTGGAGTTTCTTTATGATCACGGAATTGAATATAGATGGCGTCACCAGCTACAAATCTAAATCCACTTTTTCCCCAATTAATAAAACGTCGCTTATATACGGGCTAAACGGGGCAGGAAAGAGCACTATCTCCGAGTTCTTGTACAACCAAAACGCACCACAGTTTGTGAAATGCAGCTTAAAAACGAGCCAAGCTTGTGAAATTCTTGTATATAACCAAAGCTTTTTGAATGACTACTTTTACGAAGAGGATAACTTAAAAGGGATCTTCACCCTTTCGAAAGAAAACAAAGGTGCTCTCCAGCAAATCGAAGCTGAGACGAAAGAACTTGAGAAACACCTAACCGCTCAGCAAGAAAATGCGAGGTTAGCTGCCGAGACAGCCACAAAGCTCGAAGAAGCAAAGTCAAAGGCAAGTAGCAAGGTTTGGGAAATTAAGACAACCTTCTCAGGCGGTGATCGTGTTCTTGAGTTCTGCCTAGAAAGCTTGAAAAGAACCGAACTCCTTTTTCAACACATTGTCAGTTTACCGCTACCGGAAAATGCGCCTGACTATACGGTTGAAGATTTGAAAGCAGAAGCATCATCTATTGAGGGAGAAGGTGCAGTTTCATTCACAACTTCCCCTATCCTTTCTGCTGGGTGGCTGAGTATTGAGAGAGACTCATTATGGTCGAAGATAATTGTTGGGAGCCAAGAGGGGTCGGTTGCTGAATTCATTGCGAAAACTAAAAATTCTGACTGGGTGAAAGAAGGACTTCAGTACATTTCAGATGACGAGGATCCCCAAGCCTGCCCATTTTGCCAGCAAAAAACAATTACGAAACACATCATTGATTCTATACGACATGTCTTCGACGAGGCCTACGAGCAAGATATTAAAGAACTGGAGTTAATCAAAACCCAGTATGAGACACTAACCTCCAACTTGAACATTCAAGACATTTCAAATTCTCCGCTTGCTAAAAAGGAGCTTATAGATGCTTGGACTATCGCCTGTGAAGCCTTACGGGCATCAATACGCGAAAACATCTTACACATTAGTAACAAAACCAAAAGCCCGAGCACGCCAGTGGTACTCACCGATACAAAATCCACCGTCGATCTGATCAACGAATTGATCAAAAGTCTGAACGAGATTATTGACGCCCACAATGACAAGCTGGCTAACAAGAAAAAAACCAAAGACAACATAAGATCTCGTTTCTGGACGCTGATGCGCTGGAATTACGACCAGACGATTTCTGCCTACTCTCAGTCAGCATCTGCGCTAAAAGAAGAGACCAGTGAAATAAACCAGTCTGCCACTAATATAGGTGCAGATGTCACGGCATCTAGCGGTAAGATCGCCAACCTTAGAAAACAGACGGTAAATATTGAAGAGTCAATTGAGAACATTAATTGCGGGCTGTTGGAAATTGGCATCGATGGCTTTTCTGTGGTGCCGTATGGTGATAATTTTTACCGCGTATCTAGAACTACCGATCAAGCAAATGCCTTTCACTCGTTGAGTGAAGGTGAGAAAACGGTTATCAGTTTTCTCTACTTTATGGAGCTTTGTAAAGGACAGAAAACCGCCACTGCTGTCCCTCAAGCTAAAGTGGTTGTGATTGATGATCCCATTTCAAGTCTTTCTCATCTCTACGTGTTCAATATTGGACAGTTAATCAAAAAATACTTCATAAATAGTGACCTATACAAGCAGGTTTTTGTGCTGACTCATAGTTTGTACTTTTTCTATGAACTGACTCACACGAACCATAAAACCCGATCAGAGACTCAGCAACTATTCAGGGTTTATAAGAACAAAAACGGAAGCTCGGTAACCCCAATGAAATACGAGGAGATTCAAAATGACTACCAATCATACTGGTCAATCATAAAAGACCAGGCTGCGCCACCGGCGCTGATCGCAAACTGCATGCGGAACATCGTCGAATATTTCTTCAATTTTGTTCAAAAAACGGACTTTAACAACGTCTTCCAAAAGCCAGCTCTGTCGGCTGATAAATTCACAACCTTCTACAGATACATGAATCGAGAGTCACATTCTTTGGGCCAAAATATTTTTGACATAAAAGAATTCGATCATGAGGTTTTCAAAGACGGTCTGAGGTTAATCTTTGAAGGGTGCGGGTACTCCGAACACTATCAAGCCATGAGTAAATAGCTACAGGTTGAGGGGTGTTACCGAAAGGCGGACCCATAACTCTAATCTGCGGTTCGCCTTTCAGCCATTTCTATTAGGACATTTCTCCGCCGCATTCTCCTCGACCTGCGCGAGCCTGATCCGAACTTGAACCTCTGGTACTAGGGAGTTTTTTGTGAAAAGCGGTGTGAGTGGTGGCTTTCAACCGAAAAAGCACCCTGTCGAAAGCGTCTGAGAGTTTACGGTGACTCACATTACTACGCAGCAGATTGCTAGGAATTTGGGTACTTGGAGACCTACATTCGGACATCTTCATGCCTGACGCCTCTAAGATTGCAGGCCATCAGACCTTGATACGGTCCTGAGTAGCCAGTAATTACGAAGTATCCTCTCAATCTATAAACCCCCCTCTGCCAGTAAAAAAAGCAACTTCCTAAAACATGTGAGATGTGCACGGAGAACTCCGTACCTGTGCATTTATAACACGAAGGCTCCTCCCCCTCTTCCAAATCTTCGAAACAGTCTTCATAAGCTACAAAATATGGATTTGGCTCATCAACACTACCCTGAAAACTACTATCATCCATAGTCAGATCGAGAAAAACAATACCCTCGTCATTCTCACAAATAAAACTTGAAAAAACTTTATAGTCTTCTATAGACGAAAGTACACCTTCAAATCTTGGCTTGCTTGGTATGGACTCCTTGTCTGGAAATCCAAGCAATGCTCGTAAGAAACCAGCCTGCGGAGCACTCACCGCACTCAATATATCACCACAATCATATACTGCAGTCTTGGAAATTTGGCTTTGGAATTTCAACTTCTCCTTGTCAGCCAATTGCATTAACTGACCTGTGACAAAAACAAACGTTGTTACACCCCCCCGACTTGCCTTATTCAAATCTTTTAGAAATTTAGCTTCTATTTCTGAAAAAGACTTGTATTCCTTGATGGGAAAATAGCATGCAACCGTTAAAGTACCATCTGCACTTTGTAAGTCACGCCCTCCATCTGGCCCTCCAAGCGGGGCGACATTTGTCAACGGTGGATATACCCCCAAGCTCGAAAGAAAGGCGTTAACAAACACTTCAGCCTTCCCTGCCCCATCTGACCAAAGCCTGAGTTTAGATTGAATATCACTACGCATAGGGCTACCTTTCACAAATCTATCAACTTTACGCTTATGACAGAGCAGTTAATAGGAAGACATGTAGAATATAGAATTAATTTTTCAAATGAACACTTAAAACTTGCTGACAAACGCAATTAAGCCTAGATCAAACGACCGATGTTACCCGTCAACCGCTCGTAACGGATCACACATGCCAGCAAAAACTGACGTTCACCCTCTGCTTCTTCATTTTTCAATTGAGAAATTTGAGGTTGATAGCATCCCACCAAACTTCCATATCAGATCCTTACAATCCCTGTTCCGGGAGTCCGAAGGCGAGTGAGCCAAGCGTTCACGGCGTGTCGCTCAACAACCTGTATCGGATAACCTCGAGCACTGATGGTCGTTTGTGCGCCAGGACTCAACTCTGATGTTGTAACTATCATGCCGTACTCGGCACCCATAAATTGCACGTCCGCCGCAAGGCCCTTTATTATCACTTTCTCAACTTTTGCTTTCTGCCGCTTACACTGTATCAGACAGGTCGGTTTCGCATCCTTCGGTGTGTCTTGCTTCCACAATCGGACATCTACACCATCGTCGTTAGTACCTGGACCGATTTCAACGCGAAACCCCTCCCTTTCGAAGTATTCTGCTGTGAGTTCTTCAAATTTTCGCCAGTGCATTTCTGCCAAGCGGTGATTATTGTTGGACAAATAATTTATAAATCGCTGGTCAATGAATGTTCCTTTTTCGGGAGCATCTAAGGCGCCAGTAAAGAGCGACTTGAGTTCTATAGTGCTGCTCCACTCATCGTATCTAGACAAAGAGTGAGGACTGATTCGCATGTGATGATCGAAACCCCGAATATACTCCATAGCCATATCCAAGCCAGTTCGCCCAAATTCCAAAGCACAACGCTTCATAATTTGCGATGGATCTATCGATTTGCCACCACTTCTTGTAGTTTCTTCAATTAACCCCATCATCATTTGATTAAAAATAGCGCTTACACCCTCGTATATAGCCAGTAAACGAGGGTTGTGCTTGTATTTATGGTAGAGCTTGATCTGGGGAGGTATGCCATTTTCCTCGTCTTCTGTGTAGCCGATCCTGTGAAGCAACCGATAGCAGATCGCCTCAAACTCCTCAGAGCGAATCCGCAAGCCACTCTTTTCAGACTGAAGTAACACATCTCCGAGATTGCGATGATCTCCGGAGAGGTGATCACATAGCTCTTGCATTGATAAAGCTAAGCCAACCTTTTGGCCCGCAATTTCAGATAGGTGATCGGCAAATACGCCGGGTGAAAAGTTCATGGCCATCGATTACTTCCTTGATTTGGCGATTGGCTAAAGGCGATAGGAAGATGCAAAGAGATTTTAGCAGTTCGATAATTTATAGAACAAAATTTTATGGAGCACCAGCGTGAATTAGAAATTCGCATCTTGTCCGAATGTACGTTTAGATATCAAAGAGTGCTTCAGTTTAGGCGGGAGGGGCATCGCTGGTTCTGACCATAGGCGAACCAGTTCCACCCCAGCTATCGGCCGGTGGGGATTTTCACGACGATCCACTTCTGGCAGAAAGTAACTAAAAACGTTCTTTACTTGCTCGCCTTCTTTTACCGAGGCGCTTGATCCTATATCCCAGATGGCACTATTCGAACTTAAGCGCCGAGACACTAACTTCTACCCTATAGTCAGGGCCTCTTCAGCATCGGCAAAACCACCCCCTCCGCCAACCTCTCCACCCCCAACCTCACCCTCTCCCCACCCTGCTCAATCACCACCCCATCCCCCTCCACCGCCACCAGCTTCACCCCAGGCCCAACCTTCTCCCCCTGCAAAAAACTCCTCGGCGGCCCATCGTTCAGGCTCAGTATCGCCACCGCCCCCCGACTCCCCGCCATCACCCCGCTCACCTTGATATCCATCGGCGCCGTTTGATTGGAAAACCACTGCAACGCCGGGCTATCACTGCGCGCCGCCAGCAATTGCGGGGCGGCTGCCGGGGTGTGTGATTCGGCGGAGGTCAGCAGCAGCGACGACCATGTCGCTACGCCGACCAGCGCGGCAAGCAGCGCGAGTGCCTGAACCATTTGGGGTGGGGAAAAGCGTGCGGTGAAGGTCATGGGTTGAATCTCCTTTTTATCCCTGCTGTCAGCCTACGCGGCAATTCTCTCCGTTTTATTTCACACGCCTTACATGTTGGCCGTGCACGATGGCGCAGGACGCAAAGGAGCGCGCGCGATGAACAGGCAACAGGGTTTTACGCTGATCGAGTTGATGGTGGTGCTGGTGATCATCGGCATCGCCAGTGCGGCGATCAGCCTGAGTATCAAGCCCGATCCGTTGCAGTTGCTGCGCAAGGATGCCGAGCGTGTGGCGCAGTTGCTGCAGGTGGCGCAGGCGGAGGCGCGCGCGGATGGCCGGCCGATTGTGTGGGTGAGTGATGCCAAGGGGTTTCGGTTTAGTCGGCGCAGTGACAGTGGCAAGGGGTTTGATCATTTCGCGCAGGATCCGCAGTTGCGGCCGCGTGCCTGGCAGAGTCCGAAGATGGAGGTGCGGGTGGAGCCGAAACAAAGGGTTGTGCTGAACGCTGAGTGGATTAATCCGCCGCTGCAATTGACGTTGTCGGATGGCTTGAATCGCTTGAGTGTGCTGCGTGATGGCAGCGGCAGGATCAGCCTGCAATGAAGCGCCAGCAAGGGTTTACGTTGATTGAGGTGATGGTCGCGATTCTGTTGATGGCGGTGGTGAGTCTGATTGCCTGGCGGGGGCTGGACAGTGTGACGCGGGCGGACAGTCATTTGCAGGCGAGCAGTGAGCAGAGTGACGGTTTGTTGCGGGCGCTGAATCAGTTGCAGCGGGATGTGGAGATGCGCGCGGGGATTGAGTTGACTGAGCCGAAGAAGGTTGGGGTGGATGATGAGCCAGTGACGGCGCCGGCTGCTCTGACTGTGCGCAGTAGTGACAGTAAGGGGTTTCGGCTGGACATTATTCGTACGGCGGCGGATCAGCCGGGGGCGTTGCAGCGGGTGCGCTGGTGGGTCAAGGGTGACACGTTGTATCGGGCGGTGGCTGAGCCGCGGAGTCGGTATCCGTTGCCGGCGCCTGGGAATGGGGTGGCTGTTTTGCAGGATGTGAGTGATGTGCAGGTGCGGGTTTGGGAGGTGGATAAGGGGTGGCGGCAGTTGAGTGGGAATCGGCGGGAGGATCCGTTGGGGTTGGAGATTCGGTTGAGTCGGGGGACGGCGCAGGGGGTGGAGAAGTATCGGCAGGTGATTGGGCCGTTGGAGTGACATATATCCCTTCTGCTCGGATATTCCTGTAGGAGCTGCCGAAGGCTGCGATCTTTTGACTTTGATTTTGAAGATCAAAAGATCGCAGCCTTCGGCAGCTCCTACATTTGGATTGGGGGTAGTCAGTTGGGGGTTGGTTGGCTGTGAAGCCGCAATCGCTGGCAAGCCAGCTCCCAAAGGGGGGGTGGTGTGTTGGCGGGTGTGGGTTAGCTGAGGACGACGACGCCGCCGGGGAGTTCTGTGCATTTGATGCCGTAGGCATCGCGGATGAGCAGTGCGACACCGGCGAGTTGGTCGAGGCTGAAGCGGGCCTGCACCCGGCGCTGGCCGAGTTCGCGGTTGAGCAGCAGCAACATGCCGGGGCGGTAACGGTTGATTTCGTCGATCATCTGGCTGAGGGTTACGCCGTTGAAGACCAGCACTTGTTGGCGCCAGTTCATCACCGCCGCTGTGTCGACACTCTGCACACTGCCAACCTGCCGCGCGTCATAGGTCACCTGCTGCCCCGGTTCAAGACGCAGACTACGCCCCTCAACATCCACTTCAACCGCACCATCAAGGCAAGTCACGCAAACTTGCTGATCAGTGTTACGCAAGTTGAAACGCCCCTGACTGGCCCGCAACCACCCTCCTCCAGCCTGCATCGCCAGCGGCAACCGCGCGGTCTGCACTTCTACTTCGCCGCTGACCAGTTCAAAGCCCTGCACGCCGTTATCGATGGAGCGCTGATTGATCCGCGTCTGGGTGTTCAGCTCCAGGCTCACGCCTTGCGCCGGTTCGAAGCGGCGCTGTTGGCCAACTTCAGTGATGTAGTCGGCACCCAGCCCTTCGAAGCCGCCGGGAATGGTCCCGCGCACCAGCAAAAACGCCGCCGACGCAGCAATCGCCCCCCCGAGAAAGGCACGTCGACCAAACCCGCGCGGTGCCTGCATTTGCTCCACGGCCGGTTGCAGCTGCTGCCACAACCGCTTGGCCTCTTCGAACGCGCGGGCATGCTCGGCGCTCTGCGCGCACCATTCGCGCAGGGCGCGGGCGTCGGCCACGGTGGCGCGGCCGGAGGTCAGCAGGACCAGCCAGTCGCGGGCTTCGCTGTGCAGATTGTCGGCCGCCGATGGCTCGGCAGGTGTCAGTCGAAAGATGTTCAAACGCGCAGATTCTCAACGAATTGATCGGGCACTATTCAGAAGACGGTTTTCCGGCCCCGCGACCGAACCGCTGAAACACTTTTCTTTCCAGTTTCGCGGCGCAGAAGCCCAACGCGGCTTTGATTTCCTTCTCGACCATGCGTGTGGAAATGCCGAAGCGCTGGGAAATTTCCAAGTGCGGCGCCTCTTCCAGGCGCGCGGCAATGAAGATTCGGCGACGGCGTGCGGGCAGTTCGTAGAGGGCGCTGAGCAGCGACTGGATTTCCTTTTGCCCTCCCACCACCCGCGCCGGGTCGAGAGCTTCATCGCCGATTTGCAGCAGCTCCTCGACTTCCTCGCCGGTGAGCAGGCGCGCGTCGGCCTGGCGGCGGTCGGCGGCGATGTTCAGGGCCATGCGATAGAGGTAGGCATTGGGCCGCAGGACGTTCGGCGGCGTCTCCATGCGGTCGACGCGCAGGTAGGTTTCGTGCAGCACGTCGTTGGCCAGATCTTCCGAACCGAGACGCCTGCGCAGGCGCACCCGAAAGTCCTCGTAGGACGTCAGGAACAGTTGGACCATCGAACCTTGTCCGGTGTCTTTCATCCCCCGGAAACTCCTTCCCATTTGGTGCATTCCATGCGTTTCCCTGACGACTCCGGTAACAACAGCAACGTGACCGGCTGACGCAAGGCGCTGGGCGTCGGCCGGTCGATTTTGAGGTTGCGAAAACTTTCCACCAGCGCGTTGTCGCGCCGTACATCACCGGTCGAAGTGACCAACCGGTTGTGCTGCACCACGCCATCGCGGCCGACCCAGACCTGCAACACCGCGCGATAACTGCCCGGACGGGTCAGCGGCGAGCGACACAGGTTGAGCTCGATCGCCGCTTGCACTGCCGTGGCGTAGCTGCGGTTGACCGCGACGCTTTCCGGCGTCTGTTTTTGTGCCGGCGTAGGCACGTCTTCGACCTGCGCCACTTGCAAGGTAAACGCATCGTCCCGGGCATACCGCGCCATCAAACCACTGCCGCCGAGCAATCGACGCAGGGCATCGGCGGCGGTGTATTCACCGTCCACCGCCAACGAGCGGCGACCGCGACTCAACTGACTGTCGACCAGCACCGCAACGCCAGTGGCATGGCTGTACTGATCCAGCGCGTGCGCCAGATCCTGTGCCGGAATGTGCAGCGTCATGCGCAGGTCCGCCGGCACCGCGTCAGCCATGGCGTAGCCCGCCGCACAGCCAAGCAGCCACCCCAGACACATCCGGCGCACAAGCCTCGTTGAACGCTGAAAACCGTCCGTGGAATTGCCTCGCTGCACGGCTGACGAATCCTTGGAAATCGTCATCCTGAGGGCTGTTTATGAATCTGGTGTGACGGGCGGTGCAAAAAAACCATCACGGGAATTGCGCGAGGCTTGCACTAGACTCAAGCCATAGCGCGGCCCCGTCGGGCCGGCCAGGAGGCGAGCATGAAAACACTGTGGCGAATCAGCCTTGGCGGACTGTTGTTGATGGCGTTGTCGAGCGCTTATGCCGAAGAGCCCTTGGGCTGTGTCGAGGTGACAGTCGGCGGTTACAAGGCGCCGAATTACGACTGTTTGAGCCAGCAGATGGGCAACAACCCGGAAGGCGCGGCGGCGGCGGAAAAGAATCAGGAAGCGCTGAATGTGCCGGTGAATAAGCGGCCGCCGAATCAGGTTGGCCTCGCTACGCCAGCGGCGACCAGTACGCGGATGGGCAATACCTTTGGCACATCAGTGAAACCGCAACGTCCGCCGCAATGACATCGACGAACCAATGACACCCATGTAGGAGCTGCCGAAGGCTGCGATCTTTTGACTTTGCCTTTAAAAACAAGATCAAAAGATCGCAGCCTTCGGCAGCTCCTACACTGATTGTGCCCATGCCCCGGATGGGAACGATCATGTGGCGCTAATCGCTGGGGGTTTGGCGGAAGCTCACCGCGAGGCGATTCCAGCTATTGATGGTGGTCACGGCCATGGTCAGGTCGACCAGTTCGCCTTCGCTGAATTGCTCGCGCGCCTGCTCATAAACGTCATCAGGCACACGGCTCTCCGCTAAAAGCGTTACCGCCTCCGCCCAGGCCAGCGCCGCACGCTCACGCGGGTTGAAGAAGTTGCTGTCGCGCCACACCGCGATCGCATACAAACGCCGATCACTCTCCCCGGACCGCCGCGCATCCACCGAGTGCATGTCGGTGCAGAATGCGCAGCCATTGAGCTGTGAAGCGCGGATCCGGATCAGTTGCAGCAGCGGCTGTTCGATACTGAGGTTGGCGGTCAGCGCCTCCATGGCAATCATCGCTTTCATCGCCTTGGGCGAAGCGTTGTAGTAATCCAGGCGCGGGGACATGGGCTAGTCTCGGTAGACGGAATAATGAGTTCACCGTAAACGCCGACAGCGGCGCATTACAGCCCCAATTGCGCGGAAAATCGCTACACCACTGAATCCCCGCCAAACACAAATCCCTGTAGGAGTGAGCCTGCTCGCGATAGCGGTGTGTCAGGCAACATTGATGTCGGATGTGCCACCGTCATCGCGAGCAGGCTCACTCCTACAGGGGACCTAGGCCAATTTCGGGTTTTTCGGATAGGCAACTATTGCCAATCAAACAACAGCGGTAATCTGGCGGGCACGCCAAACAGTCTCGGGAGCCTCGTCGGTATGGAACTTCACGTCGTGATCAACGGCCGCAAGGATCTCGCCGGTCAGTTGTATCAGCAACTGCGCGGGGCCATTGAATCCGGGCGCCTGGCCGCCGGCACGCAGTTGCCACCCAGCCGTCTGCTCGCCGAGCAACTGGGCATCTCGCGCAAGACCATTTCCGACACCTACGCGCAACTGACCTACGAAAACTTCCTCACCGGGGTGATCGGCAAAGGCACTTACGTCAACGCGCGTCCGGCGCAGATCCAGCGCAAACAGAGCCACACCGAACTGGCCGGCGCCGAGGTGATCGAGAGCTGGCGCAATCTGCCGGTGTTTCTGCGCCACCCGACGCTGGAAGGCTCGCTGCGTTACGACTTCATCGGCGGCGCCACCAGCAAGGGCCAGTTTCCGCAGGATGACTGGCGCCGCTGCGTGTCTCACGCGATGCGGCAGATGGCGCAGTCCAAGGGTTTCTACAGCCTGCCCGAGGGCTTGCCGGCACTGCGCAATGCGATTGCCCGGCACATCGCGTTTTCCCGCGGGATCAACTGTCAGGACGAAGACATCGTCGTGTGCAACGGCGCGCAGCAAGCGCTGGATCTGATCACCCGTGTGTTGATCCGTCCCGGCAGCCTGGTGGCCATGGAAGATCCCGGTTATCCGCCGGCGCGTCTGCTGTTCGGCACCCATGGCGCCGAGGTGGTCGGGATTCCGGTGGATGCCGAGGGTATTCAGGTCGAACACATCCCCGATGGCACCCGCCTCATCTATGTCACGCCGTCGCACCAGTTCCCGCTGGGCATGCCGATGAGTCAGGCGCGCCGTGAAGCCTTGCTGGCTCGCGCGCATGAGTTGGGCGCGATCATCATCGAGGACGACTATGACAGTGAGTTTCGCTATGAAGGCCGGCCCACTGATTCGCTGTTCAACCTCGACCAGCGCGGCATCGTCGCCTACGTCGGCACCTTCTCGAAAACCCTGCTGCCGGAGCTGCGCCTGGGTTATGCGATCCTGCCGCCGGCGATTCTCGAGGCGGTGATCCGCGCCAAACAGCTCACCGACCTGCACGCCTCGACCTTGCCGCAGTGGGCGCTGGCCAAGTTCATCGCCGAGGGTTGCCTGCTCAAACATATCCGCCGCTGCCACACCATTTACGCGCAACGCCGCGAGCGCATTCTGGCGCGCATGGCCGACGATCTTTCGCCGTGGCTTCAGGCGGTGCCGCCGAGTGCCGGGTTCCACATGACGGTGTTCTGCAAGGTGCCGATCGACCTGCCGCTGGTGATCGAACTGGCGAAAAAGGTCGAAGTCGGCCTGTATGCGATCAACGGCTTCTATTACCAGCAAACGCCGAAAAACGGCCTGTACTTTGGCTTCGGCGCCATCGAAACCCTCGACATCGATACCGCCCTCGATCGCTTGCGCGACATTCTGCAACAAGTTGCCTGAATGATTGGTCTGGGCGATTAACCGCCGATTGGTTATTGGTGATCGACAGGTGCAGGCCTATTCTGCACAGGCGTTATCCCTCAATGAGCAGGATTCGTCCGGCCTGATTCAGGAGTGTGAGCAATGTCCAACGAAGTGATCAATACGGTCCAGGTGCAGGCTGCGGCCGGCCGCTCGGATGAACTGGGCAAGCAACTGCAGAAGATCGTCGAAACCCTGCGCGAAACGCCGGGCTGCGATTCGTACCTGGTCGACCGCTGCCCCGAGGACGGCCACCGCTGGACGGTCAGTGCCCGCTGGCAGTCGGAAGCGGCGATGCAGGCGCATTTCAACCGGCCCGAGGCGCAGGGGTTTATTGACCTGATCGATAGTCGGCTGGCCAATAGCGTGGATTTCAACAGCTTTCCTATTGTTTAAAAGCAAGATCAAAAGATCGCAGCCTTCGGCAGCTCCTACACCGCCCCCTGTAGGAGCTGCCGAAGGCTGCGATCTTTTGATTTTTGGGGCATATGAATTGGTCACCTGATCTTCCCGAATATTGGCCGTTTGAATGCCCCGCCCTGCGGACTACTGTGATCAGCAACACCCCGATCATCACAGGTAACCCGCCATGAAAGCCCTGCCCTTCTTCGCCGCCGCCCTTGCCCTGAGCCTTTGCACTTCGGCCGCTTTCGCCCACGACCCGTCGGAAAAGGTCACCGTCCTGCAAGACCAGATGCTGAAAAACGCCCCCGGCAAAAAAGCCATGATGATCGAGGTCGACTACAAACCCGGCCAATCCTCCATCGCTCACAAACACGACGGCACGGCGATGGCTTACGTGCTCGAAGGTGAAGTGATTTCCCAGGTCAAAGGTGAACAACCGATCACCTACAAGAAGGGCCAGTTCTGGTACGAACCGGCTGGCTCCGAACATCTGGTGTCGAAAAATGCCAGCAAAACCAAACCCGCCAAGTTGCTGGTGTTCATGGTGCTGGCCCCGGACGAACAAGTGTTGATCCCACTGAAAAACTGATGGCTGTTTAACCAGCCATAAATAAACGGGCGCAAATCGCTGATTGGCGCCTTTTTATTTCCCGGCGTCATTAACCGCTGCGGGTTACAGCAAATGAAACTATTCAACGGCTGTTCGCTCAGCAAATTGTCAGGTTGGCGGGTTTAGTCTGAGTTAACGGTCGTGATTTACGACTTTTAAACTTTCCGACTGATGTTGTTTCACGGGAGAAACACCATGAAACTTGCGTTCACCAGTGTACTGGCGATATCGGTTTTAGCTCTGTCAGCCTGTTCGGTACCCACCGCGCCTCAAGCCGTTTCCTCACTGGACACCCTGCTCCCCCATCCCACTGGCCGCAGCAGCGCCACCCAGGTAAAAAGCGGTCCCGGCGTGTCGCTCGGCGTGGTCTATAGCCCAAGCACCCAGACCAACCGTGAATACCTGCGTGACTACCAAGCCAACGCCGGCACCGGTTTCGGCCAGAGCCTGCTGGTGCAACCGATCCACGACGCCTACGTCGCCAGCTCGAAACCAGACATGGCGGTGGAATGGGTCAACGCTTCCCTACAACGTCAGTTCGGCTCGGTGACGGTGTATCCGGACATGCAGAGCCTGCGTGCAGCCAGACCGGATGTGGTGGCGATCGTCGACACCCACAGCCAGTTAATTACCTCGCGCAGTTCCGACATCAAGGCGGATGTCAGTGCCGATTTTTATGATGCGCAGTTGAACTATATCGGTACGGCGAAAGGTTCAGACGCACGGGAATTGACGCCGGTGTGGGCGGACTTCAAGGGTTCGGAAGAGATAGTTGCCGATATTAATCAGCAGCAGGATGTGCAAGTTCGGGCGCTGCAGAAGTTTGACCAGGCGCTCAACAATTTGGTCGCTCGGCCGGCGGATAAAGTGTCGATGCTTGATACTAAACCGGCTCAGAAGTTGTATTGAATGTAAGGGCCTCTTCGCGAGCAAGCTCGCTCCCACAAGTTTTGCGCAACCCACGATCCCTGTAGGAGCTGTCGAAGGCTGCGATCTTTTGATCTTGATCTTTTAAAAGCAAAAGATCGCAGCCTTCGGCAGCTCCTACACCGGTCGGTACCAATCCATGAGACATAAAAAAGCCCCGGCATCTCACGACACCGGGGCTTTTTCATTCAGCGCTTACTTATGCCAATTCAAGCTCGGCATTCGCAGCCACTGCAGGCACTACCGCTTGCCCGCTCAACGCCAGATCCAGCAGTTCACGGTTGGCCACTGCATACATGGCGTAATCCGTGCCGCTTGCCGCGCGGATTTCCACCAGCATGGCGCGCCAGCGCGAGATCATGCTTTCGTGCTGTTCCATCCACAGCGCCAGACGTGCTTCCACGTCCAGTGTGCCGTCGCCCTGTTGCAGGACGGAGATGGTGATCGCACGTTGCTGCCAGTCGACGTCATCACGGAACGCTTCACGGGCCAGGGCCTGCCAGTTGTTTTCAACCGGCAGTGCGCTGATCTGTTGCAGGTACCAGGTGATGTCCAGCGCACTGCCCACGGCGAAGTAGGCCTTGGCCACTTCGGCAGGGTTCTGCCCGGTCACGTCGGACGCTTCGATGATCGGCAGCAAGGTGTACAGGTGCGAGGTGCCCGCCACCATACGCGCCAGCAATTCCGGCACACCGGCTTCGACGTACGCCTGATAACGCGCCTGCCAGTTTTCACGGATTTCGCCGCTCAGCAGTTCGTCGAGTTTCAGGCCCAGCTCTTTCAGGTGCGGACCGAAATGCGCGACGTCACGGGCAGCGTTCTGCTCGTTGCGACGGGCACGCAGGAACCAGCGCGTAGCGCGGCGGCCCAGACGCATCAGCTCGTCCATCAACTCCAGTTGCACATCAGCGCTGACTTGGTAGTCCAGCGCTTCGATCTGACGGAACCAGTGCGGGAGGTGGAAGATGTCACGCACGATCACGTAAGCACCAGCAACGTTCGCCGGGCTCATGCCGGTCGACTCTTTGAGTCGTTGAACGAAGGTGATGCCCATGTGGTTGACCAGGTCGTTGGCGATCTGGGTGCTGACGATCTCGCGCTTCAGACGGTGACGACGCATGGCTTCGGAGAACTTGCTGACCAGGGTCGGCGGGAACGCCGTTTCCATGTCGCGGGTCAGGTAATCGTCGTCCGGTACCAGCGAGCCCAACAGCTGCTCTTTGAGGTCGATCTTGCTGTACGAGATCAGTACCGACAGCTCAGGACGGGTCAGACCGTGGCCTTCGGCAATGCGCTCGTTGATCTGCTCTTCGGTCGGCAGGAACTCGATGGCACGGTCCAGCTTGCCACGGCCTTCCAGATCGCTCATCAGACGCTTGTACTCAGCGATGCGCGCATAAGCACGGCGCGCCGCCAGGGACAGGGCCTGAGTCTGCTTGTAGTTGTTGCCCAGCACCAGATTGCCGACTTCGTCGGTCATGCTCGCCAGCAACTGGTTGCGTTGCTTGTCGGTCATGTCACCGGCCTGAACCACTTCGTTCAGCAGGATCTTGATGTTCACTTCGTGGTCGGAGCAGTCCACGCCACCGGCGTTGTCGATGAAGTCGGTGTTGGAGCCGCCGCCATTCAGACCGAATTCCACACGACCCAGTTGGGTCATGCCGAGGTTACCGCCCTCGCCCACGACTTTGCAGCGCAGTTCGTTACCGTTGACGCGCAGTGCGTCGTTGGCCTTGTCGCCGACGTCTGCATGGCTCTCGGTGCTGGCCTTGACGTAAGTACCGATACCACCGTTCCACAGCAGATCCACCGGCGCCTTGAGCAAGGCGTTCAGCAGTTCGGTCGGGGTCAGCTTGTCAGCCTTGATGTCGAAGCGTTCCTGCATCTGCGGGGAGATCGCGATGCTCTTCGCGCTGCGCGAGAAGATACCGCCGCCTTCGGACATGATGCTGGTGTCGTAGTCGGTCCAGGCCGAACGCGGCAGGTCAAACATGCGCTGACGCTCGACGAAGCTGGTCGCCGGGTTCGGGTTCGGGTCGATGAAGATGTGCATGTGGTTGAAGGCAGCGACCAGTTGCAGCTTGTCGGACATCAACAGGCCGTTACCGAACACGTCACCGGCCATGTCGCCGACGCCTACAACAGTGATGCTGTCTTCCTGAACATTGATGCCGCGCTCGCGGAAGTGACGTTGTACGCCAACCCACGCGCCTTTGGCGGTAATGCCCATTTTCTTGTGGTCGTAACCGGCCGAACCACCGGACGCAAACGCGTCACCCAGCCAGAAGCCGTAATCGATGGCGATGCCGTTGGCGATGTCAGAGAAAGTTGCAGTGCCCTTGTCCGCTGCCACTACCAGGTACGGGTCGTCATCGTCGTGGCGAACCACGTTCAATGGCGGTACCAGCGCGCCGTCTTTCAGGTTGTCGGTGATGTCCAACAGGCCGGAAATGAAGATGCGGTAGCAGGCGATGCCCTCGGCCGCGATCTCGTCACGGCTGCCGCCCAGAGGCAGGCGACGCGGCAGGAAGCCGCCCTTCGCGCCGACTGGCACGATGACCGAGTTCTTCACTTGCTGGGCTTTTACCAGGCCGAGGACTTCGGTACGGAAGTCTTCTTCACGGTCGGACCAGCGCAGGCCACCACGGGCAACGTTACCGAAGCGCAGGTGCACGCCTTCAACGCGTGGCGAGTAGACGAAGATTTCGAACTTCGGCACTGGCTTCGGCAGTTCAGGGATCGCGTGCGGGTTGAACTTGAAGCTGAAGTACGACTTGTTCTGGCCGTTGGCGTCAGTCTGATAGAAGTTGGTCCGCAGAGTCGCTTTGATCAGGTCGAGGTAACGACGCAGAATGCGGTCTTCGTTGAGCACCTGGACATCGTCCAGTGCGGTCAGAATCGCCTGTTCCAGGCGCAGTTGCTTGTCTTCCAGATCGTCGTCGCTGAGTTTGCGCGCCAGATAGAAGCGGGTCTTGAACAACCGGGTCAGCTCGCGAGCGATGTCGGTGTGGTTGTTCAGGGTGCTGGCGATATAACCCAGATCGAAGCCCAGACGAATCTGCTTCAGGTAACGCGCGTAAGCACGTAGCAGCGCCACGTCGCGCCATGGCAGGCCGGCGGTCAGTACCAGACGGTTGAACGCATCGTTTTCGGCGTCGCCACGAACGATGTGGACGAACGCGTCCTGCAGGGTGTCGTTGAGTTGCTGGATGTCGAGGTCCAGACCTTCAGCGGCAGTGAACGCGAAGTCGTGAATCCAGAACTCGCGGCCATTGGTGTGACGCAGACGGTACGGGAATTCACCCAGCACGCGCAGACCGAGGTTTTCCAGAATCGGCAAGACGTCGGACAGCGCCAGCGGAGTGTCGGCGTGGTACAGCTTGCAATGCAGCTCGCGCTGGCCGGAGACCTGACCAAGCGGCTGATAGAAGCTCATCACCAGCGGATTTTTTTCGTTGAGGCTCAGCAGGTGCTGCATGTCGACCACGGCCGAATGCGCAGCAAAACGCTCGCGGTAGCCGGCCGGGAAGCCTTTCGGGAAGTCGGCCAGCACGTTGGTGCCGTGGGCTTCGCCGAAGCTTTCGACGGTCAGGGCGGCGTAGTCGTCCTGCCAGCTGCGGCAGGCTTGCACGACTTCTTTTTCCAGCAGCACCGGGTCGATGTCGAGACGGTTTTTCGGGTCGACACGCAGGATCAACTGCACGCGCGCCAGTACCGACTCAGAGAAGAAGGTCCAGAATTCGCAATCGGAAGCCTTCAGGCGCTCCATCAGCACTTGCTGGATCTTCTGGCGAACTTCAGTGGAATAGATGTCGCGCGGCACGTAGGCCAGGCAGTAGCAGAAACGACCGTACGGGTCTTTGCGCAGGAACACGCGGATCTTGTTGCGTTCCTGGATCTGCACGATCGACATCACGGTGGTGAACAGTTCGTCGACCGGGGTCTGGAACAGGTCATCACGCGGCAGCACTTCGAGGACCTGCGCCAGTTCCTTGCCCAGGTGAGCCTTGGACTGGAAGCCGGAGCGACGCTCGATTTCCTCGACCTTGCGGCGGATGAACGGTATGACCCGCACGCTTTCGCCATACACCGAAGAGGTGTACAGGCCCATGAAGCGGTGTTCCTTGATGACTTTGCCGTCAGCGTCGATTTCACGGATCGACACGTAGTCCGGGTAGGCCGGACGGTGTACACGGCTTGGGTGCGCAGCCTTGGCGAACGACAGCAGGGTCGGTTCGCGCAGGTAGCTGACGGCGTAGTCTTCGATGCGCAGGTCTTCGTAGGTCAGGCCGGTGCGCAGCAATTTGGTCAGGCCGAGGAAGGAGTTCTGGTCGTACTCGATGTGGCCGCCATCGGCCTGATCGGTAACCACGAATTCTTCGTAGCCGAGGAAGGTGAAGTGGTTGCCCACCAGCCATTCCAGGAAGCTTTTGATTTCGTTCTTTTCGTCGGCATCGACGGCGAAGGCGCTGTTGTCGAGCTGGGTGAGGATGTCCTGCACCTTGGCTTTCATCGGCTCGAAATCGGCGACCGCGACGCGGACTTCACCGAGAACCTGTTCCAGCTCTTTGCTCAGCACATTCAGTTCGGCCGCGTTGGCGCAGCGGTCGATTTCCAGGTACATCAGCGATTCGTGCAGAACGCCTTCGCCGGTGCTGCCTTTTGGCAGGATTTCCAGCAGCTCGCCCTTGCTGCCACGGCGTACGCTGAGCACGGTGGTTTGCAGGGTGTGGATGCTGTAACCGCGACGGTTCAGCTCGGTACGGACCGAGTCGACCAGAAATGGCAGGTCATGGTGCAGGACTTCGACCGCAGTGTGGGTCGACTGCCAGCCATGACGCTCGTAATCAGGGTTGTAGACGCGCACTTGCGGTTGCGCGTGATCGAAGCGCTCAAGCAGGCGCCACGCAGAAAGAGTACAGCCAGCGAGGTCGGAGAGGCGACGTTGAGTCAGCTCGTCCAGAGAAATGATGCCGAAGAATTGTTCAGCGAACAGCGCCACTTGTGGCAGTGCCTGTTCACTGATGTGCTGCGCCAGTGCCGCTTGCAGTTGGTGCTGGAAGTCGGCTTTGCTGGCTGCGGTGAAGAACGCCATCTGTGGTACTCCGCTTAAGCTTGTTATTGATGGAAAGCGTCGCGTGCAACACCCCTTTCGGGGCTTGTGTCGCCCTGTTCCTGATTCTCGGGCAGAGGAAACAGGGGGACAGGTGGGTGAAGCTGGACGGGACACTCAGGTCACATTCACCTTCCATAGAATGAGCATCTGCAAAAGCGACTGCCAGCGGTGCCGACAATGCCTTTACGGGTGCTCATCCGTTGCGCAGCTTAAAGGGTGCGACAATGTGTCTGCTTGCGGTGCTGCGACATATTCGGTCATTGGCACGTAAACCGAGGGTCTGGCACCGGTAAACACTAGCAGTCGTGGCGGAAAATGTTGGTCTGAAAGCCCGTTTTTACGGTACATGCGTGCCAGAAATGACCATTGATCCATGTCGCGTTCACGACACATCCTCTGACACTCTCACATGCAGAAATTCCCGAGGACTGGCAGAATCGCGCCCATTAGCGAACTACACGCCCCCAGAGGCAGGAATTGACCATGCAAATGACCACCGCCCTACTGATCGTCAACCCGTGCGATGACGAAGAAGACAACATGGCCATGCTCTGCTGCCACAGCGACAAGGGCGACATGTTCCTGATGAGTCGTTATCCGGATGAGGACGAGCTGGAGATCACTCTGGATGGCGAGCCTTCGACGCTGGACGGGGTGAAAGTCACCCTGACTTCGAATCTGCTGAAGATCGAGATTGGTGCGGCGGATGCCGATGCGTTGAACGGGGATGATGTGCTGGAGATCAGCTTTAACCCGGATATGGTGGATATGGATGAGGTGGTCGAGACCTTGACGAATATCCTGGATGGGACTGGCACCTTCATTAACGAAGTTTGATGGCGCCCAGACTGGCCTCATCGCGAGCAGGCTCACTCCTACAGGTCGGTGTACGACGATCCAATGTAGGAGTGAGCCTGCTCGCGATGGGGCCAGCACAGGCAACCAATCACTCCCCCGCTACTAAATTCCAACAA
The DNA here is from genome assembly GCF_015461835.1 of Pseudomonas neuropathica. Classification (GTDB taxonomy): domain Bacteria; phylum Pseudomonadota; class Gammaproteobacteria; order Pseudomonadales; family Pseudomonadaceae; genus Aquipseudomonas; species Aquipseudomonas neuropathica. The sequence goes on from NZ_JACOPX010000006.1 coordinate 173,933, forward strand.
ATCCCCCAGTCATTTCCCGCACTTTGCGCAAAATGCCGTTAGTCGCCACCCCCCGCGATGGATTAAAGTAACGCCCCCAGCCCCGGCGTTATCCGAACGCCTGTGGCCACCCCTTTCCAGGAACAGTCACCGATGGAACATCGTGAAGCGCTGCTGGCGCTGCGAACCTTTCTTTCAACGCAGATTCTCGGCCAGGAAAAACTCATCGAGCGTTTGCTCATCGCCCTGCTCGCCGACGGCCACATGCTGGTCGAGGGCGCTCCGGGTCTGGCCAAGACCAAAGCGATCAAAGAGCTCGCCGAGGGCATCGAAGCCCAGTTCCATCGCATCCAGTTCACCCCGGACCTGCTGCCGGCCGACATCACCGGCACCGAGATCTATCGCCCGGAAACCGGCAGTTTCGTGTTCCAGCAAGGGCCGATCTTCCACAACCTGGTGCTGGCGGACGAAATCAACCGTGCCCCGGCCAAGGTGCAATCGGCGCTGCTCGAAGCCATGGCCGAGCGTCAGGTCAGTGTCGGCCGCAGTACCTATGAGCTGTCGCCGCTGTTTCTGGTGATGGCCACGCAGAACCCGATCGAGCAGGAAGGCACCTATCCGCTGCCGGAAGCGCAACTCGACCGTTTCCTGATGCACGTGAAAATCGGTTTCCCGGACGCTGCCGTCGAACGCCGCATCCTCCAGCAGGCCCGTGGCGAAGCGCTGAACGGCGAGACCAAGCCTGAACGCCGCGTCAGCCAGCAGGCGATCTTCGCTGCGCGCAAGGAAATCCTTGGCCTGTACATGGCCGACGCCGTGGAGGAATACCTCGTGCAACTGGTCATGGCCACGCGCAACCCGGCCAAGTTCGACCCGGAAATGGCCGAGTGGATCGCCTATGGTGCCAGCCCGCGTGGCTCGATCGCCCTCGACCGCTGCGCCCGCGCCCACGCCTGGCTGGCCGGTCGCGACTTCGTCAGCCCGGAAGACATTCAAGCGGTGCTGTTCGACGTGTTGCGTCACCGCATCATTTTGTCGTTTGAAGCCGAAGCCGCCGGCATCGATCAGGATCGGGTGGTGCAGCGGATTCTCGACGTCGTAGCCGTCGCTTGACCCCCATGAACGCCCCCCTGCCGTCCGAACCGGGCATCCGCGTCAGCCTCGCCGAGCTGATTGAGATGCGCCACCGAGTGCGCGAAGTGCAGCTGTTTTCCACGCCGAGTCAGCGCAGCCCGCTGATCGGTCTGCATCACTCGAAATTCCGTGGCCGTGGCGTCGACTTCGATCAGGTGCGGGTCTATCAGGCCGGCGACGACGTGCGCACCATCGACTGGCGCGTCACGGCGCGCACGCAAGAGCCGCACACCAAGCTGTTCCATGAAGAACGCGAACGACCGATTTTCATCATGGTCGAGCAAAGCACACGGCTGTTTTTCGGCTCGGGGCTGATGTTCAAATCGGTACTGGCAGCGCAAGTAGCGGCGCTGATCGGCTGGGCGGCGCTCGGCCACAACGACCGCGTTGGCGGGCTGGTGTTCGGCGACAACGAGCACTACGAAATCAAGCCTCGGCGCAGCAAACAGAGCCTGCTGCAATTGCTCAACCGTCTGGTCAAGGTCAATCAGTCGCTGCACAGCGAACGTGAGCCGGATCGCGATGCGTTTGGCGTGGCGCTGCGCCGTGCCCGTGAAGTGCTGCGCCCGGGCAGTCTGGTGATCGTCATTTGCGATGAGCGCGCGCTGTCCGACAGCGCTGAACAACAATTGAGCCTGCTCTCGCGCCATTGCGATTTGCTGATGCTGCCGCTGTCCGATCCCCTCGATCACGCCCTGCCCGCCGCCGGTCTTCTCCGATTCGCCGAACGCGGCGCGCAACTCGAACTCGACACCCTCAACTTCGACCTGCGCCAGACTTATCGCGCCCAGGCCGAAGCACGCATCGCGCGCTGGGAATTGCTCGCGCAAAAGCTGCGGGTATTGCTGATGCCGCTGAGCACGCAAAGCGAGATGGTCGAGCAGATGCGCGAATTCCTCAATCCGCAGCGTCCGGGGAAAGGTCGATGAACGGCCTCGAACAACTGCAACCGCTGATCTCGCCGCCACCGATTGCCTTCTGGCCGCCGGCCCCGGGCTGGTGGCTGCTGCTTCTGTTGCTGCCGCTGCTGGGCTACGCCGTATGGCGTCTGCGCCGTTTCATCCCGATGAAGAAACGCCCGATCGTCCGTGCCGAACAGCCGCTCGACCCGGTGCGCATTGCCGCCCTCGCCGAACTGGCGCAAATGCCCAAACCCTACGACGGCGCGCCGGCCGGTGCGTGGTTGCAACAACTCAACGGGCTGCTCAAGCGTTTGTGCCGCAACCACTATCCCTACAGCCAGAGCCACACCCTCAACGGCCGAAAATGGCTCGCCTTTCTCGACAACCGTTGCCCGGCTGCCGGCCTCACCCGTTGGATGGTGCTGGTCGAAGGCGCGTACAAACCGGAATGCAAACTCGACGACAAAGCCATCGCCGGCCTGACCCAAGCGGTCGACACGTGGATTCGCAAACATGTTTGAGTTCGCCTGGCCGTGGATCTTTGTGCTGTTGCCGCTGCCGTGGCTGATGCGTCTGGTGCTGCCAGTGGCCGACAGCGGCGAGCCGGCCTTGAAAGTCAGTTTCCTGTCGGACCTCGAAGGCCTCGCCCGCCGTCGCGCCCGCGCCAACCTGCCGGCGTGGCGCCAGCAAGCACCGTTCATGCTGCTATGGCTGTTGCTGTTGACCGCCGCCGCCCGTCCGCAATGGCTCGGCGAGCCGCTGCCGATTGCCGCCAGCGGGCGTGATCTGCTGGTCGCGGTGGATGTGTCCGGCTCGATGGACTTCCCCGATATGCAATGGCAGGACGAAGAGGTCAGTCGTCTGACGCTGGTGCAGCATCTGCTCGGTGATTTCCTTGAAAGCCGCGACGGCGACCGCGTCGGCCTGATCCTCTTCGGCAGTCAGGCTTATCTGCAAGCGCCGCTGACCTTTGATCGCCACACCGTGCGCGTCTGGCTCGACGAAGCGCGCATCGGCATTGCCGGCAAGAACACCGCCATCGGTGACGCCATCGGTCTGGCGCTGAAACGCCTGCGCCTGCGTCCGGCGCAAAGCCGCGTGCTGATTCTGGTCACTGACGGCGCCAACAACGGCGGCGAAATCGAGCCGCTGACGGCGGCAAAACTGGCCGCCAGCGAAGGCGTGAAGATTTACCCGATCGGCATCGGCGCCAATCCTGAGGACAGCGGTTCAACCGGCCTGCTCGGCGTCAACCCGAGTCTGGACCTCGACGAACCGGCGCTCAAAGCCATCGCCGAAGTCACCGGCGGCCAGTATTTCCGCGCCCACGACGGCAAAGAACTGCAAGCGATCAAAGACACCCTCGATCAGCTCGAACCTGTTACCCAGCAACCAACCCAGGCGCGCCCGGCACAAGCCTTGTATCACTGGCCTCTGGCGCTGGCGTTGTGGTTGAGCCTGTTGCTGGTCGCCCGTGAGTTGTGGCCGGACAACCCGCTGCAACGCCTGTTTACCAAGGAGCTGTATCTGCAAAGTCCGCTGCCTGACTGGCGTGAGCGCCTTAAGCGCCTGCGTCTGCGGAGGCGCCGATGATCGCGCTCTGGCCGCACTGGTTCCGTCCGTGGTGGTTGCTGTTGCTGCCGCTGCTGGGCTGGCTGATCTGGCAACTCTGGCATCGACAGAAACGCGCCGGGCGCTGGCAGATGATTTTGCCGCCAGCGTTTCATGCCACCCTGCTCAGCGGCGGCAATGGTCGCGACAGCAAACTGCCGTGGGTTGCCCTTGGCGTGGCGTGGCTGCTGACGGTTCTGGCGCTGCTCGGACCGAGTTGGGAGCGCGTCGAACAGACCAGTCAGAAACCCGCCGATCCGTTGGTGGTGGTGCTGGAACTGACCCCGGAAATGCTCGCCACCGACTCGCCGCCGACGCGACTGGAGCAAGCACGACGCAAACTCTTCGACTTGTTGCAGGCGCGCAGCGATGCGCAGACCGCCATCGTCGTCTACGCCGGCAGCGCGCACACGCTGGTGCCGCTGTCGGATGACCTGGCGACCAGCCGCAATCTGCTCGATGCGCTCAAGCCATCACTGATGCCGGAAAGCGGTCATCGCGCCGATCTTGCCGTGAGTAAAGCACTGGCCCTGCTGAAACAGGGCGCGCTCGGTCAGGGGCGGATTCTGTTGATCGGCTCGTCGCTCGATGAAGAAGAACGCCAAGGCATTCGCCGCGCCCTCAGCGGGCAGTCGACGCAGTTGCTGATGCTCGGCGTCGGCACTGCGGAAGGTGCGCCGATTGCCCAGGAGGACGGCAGTTTCCTCAAGGACGAACAAGGCGCGATTCGCGTGCCGCAACTCGATAGTCCGGGTCTGAGCGCATTCCTCAACAGCGTCGGCGGCGAATACCACCCGGCCCGCCTCGACGAAGCGGATCTTGGCGCGCTCGGCCTGCTCAACGGTCCGCGCAGCTTGCGTGACGATGGCCAGACCGTGCGCCTCGACACCTGGGCCGATCAGGGTTACTGGCTGCTGTTGCCGTTATTGCTGCTCGCCGCGTGCGCCGGGCGCCGTGGCTGGTTGTTCTGCCTGCCGCTGCTGTTTTGCTTGCCGCAGCCCAGCTACGCTTTTGACTTCGAAGACCTGTGGCTGCGTCCCGACCAACAGGGACTGCATTTGCTCAAGCAAAAGCGCCCGGTCGAAGCCGCCCAACATTTCGAAGATCATCAGTGGCAAGGGGTGGCGTTGTACGAGGCCGGCGACTACAGTGGCGCCGCCCAGCGCTTCGCCGAAGGCAGCGATGCCCGCGCCCACTACAATCGTGGCAACGCGTTGGCGAAAAGCGGTGAGCTGGAAGCGGCAATCGACGCCTATGAACAGGCCCTGGAACTGCAACCGGATTTGCGTCCGGCGCAGACCAACAAGGCGCTGGTGGAAAACCTGCTCAAGCAGAAAAACACACCGCCGCCCGCCGAGCCGGACACCAAACCGAGCGAACAGCAAAGTCTGCCGGGCGACGAACCACCCCCAGCGACCGCACCGCCACCGGCGGTAAAAAGTGAAACCCAGAGCGAGGCGCAACCGAGTGAATCGGCCAGCGAACCGCCACCGACCACGCCGCCGCAGCCAGGCCCCAACGAGGTGCCGGGCAGCGGCGAGGAAGAACAAACGGACACCGTGCCGACGCTGCGCCCGAGTGAAGACAACCTCGAAGGCGAGCAGCGTCAGGCACTGGAACAATGGCTGGGCAAGATCCCGGATGATCCGGGCGAACTGCTGCGACGCAAATTCTGGTACGAACAGCAACAACATCAGGATCAGGAAAACACTCGATGACCCGCTTCACCGCTCTCTTGCTGCCCCTGCTGCTCTGCACGGCCACCGCCCACGCGGCCGAGCTGACGGCCAGCGTGGATCGCAGTCGCCTGAACTCCGGCGAGACGGTCGAACTCACCCTCGAAACCAGCGACGTCACCCAGTTCGGCAAACCTGACCTGACCGCGCTGGAAGCGCTGTTCGAAGTGCGGGGCACGCGGCAGGTCAACCAGCTCAATACCCTCAACGGCGACAACCGCGCGACCACGCGCTGGATCATCACCCTGCTGCCGAAAGAGAACGGCAGCGTGGTGATCCCACCGCTGCAACTGGGCGACGCGCAGAGCCAGCCGATCACCGTGCAAGTGGTCGAGAGCGATACCCGCGAGAACAAGAACAGCCTTGATCCAGTGTTCATCGAAGCCAGTCTCGATCAGTCCAGCGTCTACGTGCAGGCGCAGGCGATCCTGACCCTGCGCATCTACCATTCGGTGTCGCTGTACGACGACAGCAGCCTGACACCGCTGCAAATCGCCGATGCGCGCATCGAGCAACTCGGTGACACACGCACCTACGAGAAAGACCTCAACGGTGTCCGTCATGGCGTGATCGAGATGCGCTATGCGATCTACCCGCAACACAGCGGTTTGCTGACCATCGCCCCGCAGACTTTCAGCGCGACACTGGTCGATACGCAGCCGTCACAGGACGCGAATGCGCAGGGGCCGAAACCGGGCAAACTGATGCGCGTCAGTTCCGCCGAAATCCCCCTGACCGTCAAACCCAAACCGCTGACCTACCCGGTCGACGCGCCATGGCTGCCCGCGCGCAGCCTGAGCCTCAGCGAAAGCTGGAACCCGGAACCGGAACACACGCAGGTCGGCGACTCGATGACCCGCAGCCTGACCCTGAAAGTCGAAGGCCTCGCCAGCTCACAACTGCCAGCGCTGCCCGCCACCGAGGTCAACGGCCTGCGCCGCTACCCCGACCAACCGGTGCTGTCCAACCAGAGCACTGACCGGGGCATTGTCGGCAGCCGCGAAGAACGCGAAGCGCTGGTGCCGAGCCGCAGCGGCGCCATCGACTTGCCGACGGTGGACGTGGTTTGGTGGAACACCTTCGAAGACCACCTGGAACACAGCAGCCTGCCGGCGCGCACTCTGCAAGTGGCCAACAACCCGAGCCTGCAAGTCGACACCCCGACCGGCAACCTGCAGCCGAGCATCGCCGATAACGATATGTTGTGGTGGTGGAAACTCAGCACCCTGACCCTCGCCTGCACCACCCTCCTCGGCTTCGGCCTGTGGTGGCGCGCACGCTGGCAACCAGCGGTGCATCGCGCCGCCCAAACCGGCCCGAGCCCGCGCACCTTGATGGATGACATCAAGCGCGCGAGCCAGGCGAATGACCCGCAGGCGACGCGGCAGGCACTGGATGCGTGGGCGCGGCAGCAACCGGAAACGCTGGCGGACATGGCGGCGCGGTTTGTGCCGTTGTCGGATGCGCTGGATGGGCTTAATGGTGCGCTGTATAGCGAGACGGGGCAGCACTGGCAGGGTGAGGATTTGTGGCGGGCGATCCGCACGATTCCAGCGGCGGAACGGGTGCAGGATCCGGTGGGTGACAGTGGGTTGCCGCCGCTTTATCCGAAGTGAACGCCCGATCCCTCAACGAACACTTGATGGATGTATTGGCAGGTCGGACTTGCAACGATCTTGACGTTCGCTTGCCGAAGGGCAGGAAGAAACTTCCCCCTCGGGCTGGATAAACAGGCATCACTCTGGGCCTGTCCTGCTGCGCCGCTCAGACAAACGACAGGCGGCCAGAGCCACCCGTTCGTTTCCCGGAACGCGGAAATGCGGCGTCCCCGATCAATACTTGAATTTCGTTTTCACTTGTTCGCCTTCGCGATAAGATAGGATAAAGGATGTCCATGGCTCGCCGCGAGCGTCTGCATTCTCATGTAACTTTTCTACAAGCGCATAGATTTTCGAATTATTGAAATCAGTTTCAGCGTCCCAGATTTCTGCGCCATTTCTTTCAACGGCGAGGTCGGCCTCCATGTAATTACCCCCCCACTCAACGCTATACCGAAAGGCGTCATAACCTTGAATAATTCCCGCTTCAACAAGTTTAAAAATCTCTTTGACGAGTTCGAAATCTTCAGTAATCACCCGCTTACCTCCGGAGTTTGATGGGCTTCATTTTTGAAAGTCACGGTTTTTGGTTTACCGTCAATGATGTACGTCAATATTAGCGAATCAGGTCGTATTGAGCCGGGATCAGCACGCTCAAACTTGACTGTCGTCGGCCCTACAGTGCGGGCAGGATCGTCCAGCGCCTCTCTGACCCTGTTTTCATAGAACACTTTGTAGGCCGAATTGTTGAAGTTCTTGTCCTGTGGGAAGAGATTATACTGATCGCAGGTTCCGCCCTGGCTGCATGCCTGAGCATGCCCGCCCACGTCGCTATCCCGCCCTTCTTTACCCGCCTCCGTCTGCCTTGAGTCCCGAGGCACCTTCTCTTTGGTCGGGGTGAACGTCAGCTCTTCCACCATACCCTTACTGTTGGTCGTAAACGTATTGCCATTATCCAGCTCATAACGGGTATTGGGGCTTCTGGCAGCAGGATTGTTGAGCAGTTCATATTCATGACTGCCTTTGACGGACTTGGCAGTCTCGACTTTTACCACCGCCTCGACGTGAGGTTTCGCCCCGTCACCATGCACTGGCGAAACAGGAGGTTTGACCGTCGGCCCGTCTACCCATCCTTTGCCCGAAGTATCACCAAACTCATTTGCCCAGCCCGGGTGCTTGGGTTCAATCGGATCGGTAAGTTTTCCGCCGGTAGTGCCCTTGTTTCCTGCGACACTGAAGACCTTGCCAGTGACACTGCCTGCCATGTTGGCTGCGGTGCCCAACGCGATGTTCAGCAGAGTGGTGGCGCCGCGTACATAGATGTAAGAACTGGGGGACAGACCACGTTTTATTTAAACGTGGTCTGTCCCATCGATACTTTCTTTCGAGCGAGTTACTCACCCACCTGAAAAAACGTAATGACGGGGCCGTAGTCACTTTCTGAATTCGAGACTTCCACAAAGAATTTCTGGTCGGGAAATTTCTCTTTCAGCACCATTCTCCAAGAGAAAGCAATTACATTGCACAGCTGAAAAAAAACGCTGTCCGATACATTATCTGCGCACTGATCAAAAAGATCATAAACATGCACATTGTTAATGATCCGTTCGACTTCGCGAACATCATTCATCTCAGCCATTCGCGCAGAGAATGTTTCAAAAGCAAAATTTCGCTCCAGAAAAACTCCCTCCCCAACCGTCAAAAAGTCTGGGAAAAACACCTTCGAAAATAACAACATTTGCTCAGGATGACATTGATCACTGATATATGAAAAAACATCCAGCCCCTCTTGTTCAGTCCACTGTTTTTTCCAGGTCTCGTAGTTTACGGCGTCCTTAACAGGGGGAATTGAGTAGATCCCATTCATGGTATTTCTTCCGGATTGACGCTTCTTGGAGGCGCTTTGGTGGATGGTGACTGAACTCTGACTGACCCATCAGGGAGGGTATTTCTACCATACTCAATAACATGAGGCGTTGGTACACCTGCGTGAGCGGCACCCGTGACATCCACGCGTTTGATGATCATGCCTTGCGAATCGTATACCGCATAACTGGTGATGTTTCCTCGATTATCAGCACGATACAGGGTCGCCCCCTTAGGCCCCAACAGGCTGAATCTACCGCTGACTTGTGTGGCATGCTCCAAGGGGCCTCCAATCAGATTCGCGGCATTTCGCGGGGGGGTCAATACAGACGGAGTATGAGGCGAACCTCCGCCCGTCGGTCCTTTGTTCGTCACCGTGAGAACTCGCCCACCCACTTTTACACCGAGCGACTTAAACTCACCCAACGCCGCATCGATAAGGAAACGCGAAGCAACGACATAGTTATCACCTTCCAGAGGATACTTAACGGTGTTGCCATTCTCATGCTCACCCTTTGCAAGCTCGTTGCTCTTCCTCAGGCTTTCCTCAGATTTACCGGTAAAGAAAGCTGCCAATTTAATCGCTGCGCCATCTTTTAACTCTTCAACTTCCTTACCTGCTGCAGCATTAATCAGAGCGTTTGCAGTAAAGCTCACCATGAATTTCATGGGTCCCATTACAGCTTGAGCTGCAATGGCAACGGTTTTGAGCTGATCACGTTTATCAGCCGGCAACGAATTGGCCACCACGAGCAGGTCACCCAGTTCTGAAAGGGCCGCCTGCCCCATGGGAATGACCTTCTCGTTCACTGTGGTCGTATCGAGATAGACGACCTTGGTTCCCCCACTACCGTCGTTCTTGGGCTCCATGATGATGTTGCCTTGGTCAACCTCCTTCGCCATTTCCTTATCGTAGTCGGCTGCCAGATCGGCAAATCGCTTGAGTCCAGCACGCACTTCGGGGTCAAGGGAATCCATATCCGATGGATTTTTTCCCTGTCGAACAAAGTTTTTTGTGACGGCCAATGCCTGCTCATCACCAAGCTCATTGCGAAGCGAAGGAGACACCTCACTGATATCAACTAGCTGAGCATTGATTGCCAGTTTCAGATTTTGCAGAAAGCTGGCACCGGCCAAAGCCTGTTTGAGCATGTTCTTCTTGAAATCAGTAACGCTTTCGCCCCAACGCTCCAGCGTCTCTAACGGATGGCTAACGGCATCAATGGAGGAACTGCTCGCATACAACGTCGTGCGATGTTCCTCATCCTTGGTGATCTCATAGGCCTTGTTCACATCACGATTAAGACCCGCCGTGGAATCCTGACCGGTGACCTTGTCGTTACGCACGACAATCTGACCTTCACCCACGGTGGCATTCAGCGTCTGCTGACGGTCCTTGTCGTACTTGTAGCCCTCCACGGCCCAGCTGTTTTTGCTCTCGCCTTCCATGCCCTTGTTCGGCTTGTCGGCTTGGGCGCCACCGCCCCCGCCATAACTGCCGCTGACATTGAGGTAATAACCGTGCTCGTTATCCTTGCCGGTGATGTTGCGGTAGCCGAGGGTGTCAGTGTCGAGTTTCAGGTTGCCGTTGTCGGCACTGATCACCGAGCCATCGAGTTGCGTATGTTTTTCGGTACGGATGTCGACTTTGCTTTTGCCACTGATAACAGTCTGATTGTCGACCCAGTTGGTCTTGCCATTGGTCTCGCCATAACCCAGCGAGCCGCTGACCGTTGCACCGAAGCTCACCGCGACCGTCAGGCTGGCGTCGAACTCCTTGCCTTCGACCTTGCCGGTGTTCGGCACAGACGTCACGGTCAGGTTGCGACCGACATCACCGATGACTTCGTCGCCGCGCAGGGTCGCGCCAGCGACATTGGTATCGCGACCGCTTTCGAAACCCAGTTTGTTGCCGGCATACAGATAGGCTTCTTGCTGCTTGACGCCCTCACGGTTGAGATCGCCGATCCCCACATTCGCCGAACCATAAACACCGAAGCCGTCCTGGCCGGCGATGATGCCGCCCTCCGCGCCCCAGCTACGCCGATCGTGTGAACTCTCATAGGCGTTTTGCGCCGAGAGAATGTTCAAATCGTTGCCGGCCTTGAGGGAAATATCCCGCTCGGCGGTGGCCCGGGTGCCGATCAGCGTCAGATCATTTGTCGCGTCCAGATTGATACTGCCGCCGGCATTGAGCTGCGTAGCAGTTGAAGTACCCTGGTTCGATTTGTCTTCTGTGCCGGCATTGCTGACACCTACGCCCAGTTTGAAACCGCCGGTGGTGCCCCCTTTGACGCCGCCCTTGCTCTGGGTTGAATGCCCGTCACTGCTTTCCGAACCGTGCGCAACGTCAAAGGTGATGTCCTTGCCTTTGACGTTGATGTCACGTCCGGCATTGAACTGGCTACCGCTGACATTGACGTTATTGCCAGCGTCCAGCGAGATGTCATTACCTGCAGAAAGTGTCGACGGACGTTGAGTGACCGACGTCTGAGTCTGGCTGGAGCTGACGCTCGAGCCACCGATATGTCCGTCAAATTTCGGTCCACTGAAGAACTGATCCAGCGTATCAACCGACTTCAGTACGCTTGAGCCTTTGCTGACCCCATCCTCACCTTTGCCAGTGCCTTTGAGGCCATCCATGGTGTTGCCGATGTTGTAAGCGGTGGTCACGGTGATGCCGTTGCGCTTGATGCTGTCACGGATGGTGACTTCGCTGGCCTCTTCCTTGGCATCGATGTTGATGTCGCGATCAGCCTTGAGCCGGATGTTGTTCTCGGCGGTCAGATCGGAACCTTGCTGGTTGATGTCGCGACCGGCGTTTACATTGATGTTCATCCCCGCATCGATGGAGCTGCCCGCTGCGGTGTAGCCCTTGCTGTTGACGCCATGTTGAAGGGTTTCGCTGCCAACGAACGTGGTGAAGGCATTGCTATCGATGGTCTGTTTGATCCCGACGCTTTTGTCCGTATCCCAAGTATTGCTGCGCTGCTGATCGATCGAGGCGACTACGTTGACATCGCGGCCGGCATCGAGCGAAACGCTGTTATCGGCACTGATTCCACTGCCAATGACATTGATGTCGCGAGATGCATTGAGAATCGCATCGTGCCCGGCATTGACCTGGCTGCCAATGCTGTTGGAACTGACGACTTCACGTCCGCCATTGTGCGAGGCACCGACGGTAATATCGGCTCCCAGCCCCGGAGTACCGGCAAAGACACCAATGGTGTCCTTGAGCGACATACCCAGTTTTTTCTTGTATTCCTCGGCTCGGTTGTACGCTTGGTCATCCGCAGACGACAGGGTGATATCACCCTCCTTGTCCACGAGACCCGCATGCAGTTCAGCATCATTGTCAGCGTTGACTTCACTGGCGTTCAGACGAACATCTCGTCCTGCCAGCACCACGGCATCATGCCCGGCGTTCAACTGGCTACCAACTTGAGTAACAGCAGTCTGTAAGTGGCTGCTGCCACTTTTCGACAGGCCGAAAGTACCGGTCTTGGTTTTCTTGGTGTAAGAGCCGGATTCTTCTGTAGCGGAAAGAACAGCCACATCGTTGGTCGCACCGACGACGAGGTCTTTGCCGGCGTTCAATTGACTACCGATGATGGTGACATTGCGCCCGCCATCCAGACTCACGGCGCCGTCTTCGTCCTTGGACGAGTTGACAGTCAAGTCACGTCCAGCCTCGATCACGGAAGCGACGTTCTCGCTCTCATAACTTTCTGTCGTGGTGGTTTTGCTGCGCCCGAACGAACCCTTTTTCTTCTTGTAGTAATAAGAAGAACTTTCGTCTTTGGCTGAGGCAACGGTGATGTCCTGAGCCGCATCGAGGCTGACATCTTCCGTAGCCTTGATCCGACTGGCGATGATGCCCAGATCGTTACCCGCGTTCAGCGCGATATCGCGTCCGGCGTTCAATACCGACGACTGTTGCGTGATGCTGTGGGTTTCGTTCGCGCGCTTCTTGCTGCGCGAGACGTAGTCACTCTCGTCGGCGGCCGAAGTAATGACAATGTCATGGCCTGAATCGACGCTGAGATCGCGCTTGGCATCCAGTCGACTGGCAACAATCGCCACGTCACGATCAGCGCTGATCGACAGGTCCCGCCCGGACGTCACTTCAGCGCCGTGCTGCGTAATCGTCTGATTGAGGTAACTGCCGCCCCGTGCATCGGTGCTGCGATTCTGCACTGAGGTGATGTTCACATCGCGATCAGCATCGAGCGTCATGTCCCGACCGCTTTGCAGCACGCCGCCAATGTTGTTGATGTCTTGGCCGGACTCGATTGTCAGATCATTGGCCGCCTCGATCCGAGCAGCGTTATCGAGATAGTCGCGGTGGTACACACTGCCACCGCGGCTGACATCGACACTGGTCACATCACGCTGGTTGATCACGCTGCCGTTGGTGGCCGTCAGGCTGACGTCCTTGCCGGAGATGATGCCGCCGGACTTGTTGATGATGTCGTTGCCGGCCTTGAGCGTGAGGCGTTCGCCAGCTTCGATCAGTCCGGTGTTGGTGAGGTTGTTACCGGCTTCGGCCGACAGGTTGTTTGAGGCTCGCAGCGTGCCAGCGTTATCGAGGTTGCCGCCAGCGATCAGAGTGACGTCGCCGCCCTGAATCAATGCCCCGTTTGGCGCCAGGCGGTTATTCGCCTGCGCCAGATACAGCACCGGTACCAGCACTTTTTCGCCGTTCACTTCGTGCTCTTCGAGCCAGACGATGTCGTGGGTCAGTGCCGCCACCTGTTGCGCGGTCAGGGTGACGCCCACCGACAGGTTGAGCTGATCCTTGCTGGCGATGGCATTGTTCATCAGGTACTTGAACATGCCTTCGTCAGAGGTCTGGCCATCAATGAAGCGTTGGCCGGTGCGGGCGACCACGGCCTGCTGCACCATGCGCTGCTCGAACAGACCATCGCCCAGACGTTTGGCGCTGGTGTCGGGGTCGTAGCCAAGCTTGCCCAGCAGATAGTCCGAGCTCATGAACTGCTTGAGGTTGGTCAGTACCGGGTTGGTTTCGATCAGGTATTTGTGCGGGTTTGAGCGCACGCTGGTATCGGGCAAACCTTGTACGCGCGGTACGTCAAAGGAAGGGCTGCCACGGCCGGGCACCAGCACACCGACTGGACCGTCAGCGGCGGTTGCACCCACGTTGAACTGAGCCGTTCTGTCGTTGAGATTCAGCGACGCGGCATCACTCAACGCCAGGTCGCGTTTTTTCATCGAGACCGGATCGGTCTTGTCGATCTGGAAATCGGTGGCATGTCTGACCGGCATTCCGGTGGTATGTCCAGAGGATGCAGCAGTGATCGAGCCGATTGCCCAGTCTTTGATCGGCGAGATCGCTTGCTCGCTGCCGTCCTTGCGGCTGAGGCGGAACAGACCGTTATCGCCGGTCGGCAGGGTGAAGCCCGGCAAGGCCAGGGGGTTGACCTGTTGTTGGGCCAGGTCTGGCGGTAGCTGTGAGTTGATGCGGATGACGGTCGGCGTGACCTGGCCGGCCAGTTGGGTGGAACCCAGACGCGATGCGCCGGCGGCCGATGCATTGCCGTTGCGAACGACACCGTTGTCCAGTTTGTTGGTCGCGTTTATGTAAACGGTGCCGCCTGCCTGAACCACGGCGTTGGCATTGGCTGTCGGGCTACTTTCGGTAGTAAAGGTGTTGAAAGGTGTCGCGTTCTTGATGATGTCCGGAGCTTCTGCGCGCACGCCAGCGTCGTAGCCTGGAGGAGCGTAACGGAGATTCCCGGAATCGTATTCGATGGCGATCGAACCAAACAGAAGGTACCTGATAGCCTCGCGACCACCTTGACGCCCGCCTATCCGGGTGAGTGATTCAACCGCATTCATATCCCAAGTGTGGATATTGGGAACCATTTTGATCTTTCCGTCCACGACACCGGTTTGGCCCGAGTCATAATCCGGATCGTTTGCGGCGTTGTAATTCAAGACGTCCTGCCAGAAGTCCGGGCCTCTGCTCGCCCTGGGTGCATCAATCCAGCGCGTGATGGTGTAATCCCCGACCGTGGCTCCTTGGTTAGTGAAATTCTCCACGTTGAACGTAAGATTTCGGCCAGCGCTGACAACTGACGCATTATTGATGAATTCGCGCCCGTTCCCCGTAAGATCGCGCCCGGCCGTCAATGTGCCCGAAGCCGAATCCTTGACAATGGTTGAATGGTATTTTTCAACCCAGACCAAGTGGCTCGGGAGACGACTCTCGAAGTTGATGCCGCTAAATGAAGTACACGTCGTGCAGCGAACGCCAATCGTTCCCGAAACGAGCCCGCCACCCGCGGCAACCTCAAACACATCCTTGCGGTTCTCGATGTGATCAGCCGCCAGACTCAGATCGCCCACGCTTTCAATCGTTGCCGAAATGTTATTGATCGAAGAACTCCAGGCGTTGCTGTCATTGCGCGCAATGCTGATGTTGCCCATGCCATAAATATCGGCGTAACGGTTGGTGAGCGACCCCACGCGCAGGTTCATGTCGCGGCCGCTGAAGATCAGCCCGTTCTGGTTGAGCAACGAGTCACTGGTGACCCGCAGATTGCCGGCACTGCCCAACGTCCCGTTGTTGACCAACGACGCGGCGTTGACGGTCAGGCTGTCAACAGCTGTGAGGCGCCCCAGATTGGTCAGGTTGCCGCGACTGGTCAGCGTGGCGGTGGATGCCCCGGTGATACTTGCAACACTGCTCAAGTCAATGCGCGAAGCAAGCAGTCCCAGATCGCCGACGCTGCTCACCCGACCGTTGCCGCCATAGTTGCCAGAGAGCTGGATATCCATGTTGCCATCACTGGCGATCAAGCCTTCGTTGCTCCAGTTACCGCCACGCCCCACCAGTTGATTGGAAGCGAGCAACTGCCCGCTCGCGGTTTGCACAAAATTGCCGACATTCACCGTCAACCGCCCGGCCTGGATCACGCTGCTGTTGGTCCAGCTGTCCGCGTTCAGCGTCAGGCCGCCACGGGTCACCAGCGAGCCGCCGGCGTTCATCACGTTGGCGGTGGAGATACCGAATTCACCAAGGCCGACATGCGTCACCGAACCGCCGGCATTGAGGAAGCTCGGGGCTGCAAGGGTGAAATCAGTGTTGGCGGTTTCCACCAGTCCGTTGCGATTGTCGAACTGGCTGCCGATCTGGAAGTCGGTTTTGCCGCTGGTGCCGAGCGCGCGCAGTTTGCCGCCCTGGTTGTCGAGGTTGGCCGCGCGAATGGCTAAGGTGCTGGCGCTTTCAATCAGGCCGTTGCGGTTGCTCAGGTTGCCATCGGCACCCAGCTCGATGCTGCTGCCGCTGATCTGGCCGCTGTTGTTGCTCATCAGACCGGCGATGGTTTTCACCACGCCTTTGGCATAGATCCCGCCGCCGCTGTTGTCGAGGGTATTACCGCCGGCATTGAGCAGGATGTTGCCGGTGTTGGCGGCGATTCGCCCGCCGTCGCTGTAGATACCGCCGAGCGCTTGCAGGTCGAGGCGACTGCCCTCGATCTTGCCGCCCTGGCCGTTGCGCAACACGCCGCTCAGACGGGTTTGAAGCAAACCGTTAAGGCTTGAGAGCACCCCGCCACGGCTGTCGAGGCTGGCAGCGTTGAGGGTCAGGTCGCCGTTCTGGGCGATGATTTTGCCGCCCTGGTTGTCGATCGCGCCGCTGCCGGTGTTCACGGTCAGCGCGGTCATGCTTTGCACTGCGCCTTTGGCGTTGTTCAGCGCGGTGGCGGTGATGGACACACCGGCATCGCGGCTGGACAGCAGGCCGTCGGCGTCGTTGCGCAGAGTGCCCGCCACGGTGAGGTCCAGTTGGCCGTTGGCCGAGACGGTACCGCGCTGGCTGTTGTTCAGGTCGCCGCTGGTAAGCAGGCTCAACAGGGTTTGGCTGATCAACTGGCCGCCCTGGTTGTCGACGCTGGCGGCGCGTTTGATCAGCAGCGCAGCGCCGCTGCCGAGTGCGCCGTTGACGTTGGTCAGGGCGCCGAGCAGATCGAGCGTGACGCTGTCGTCACCGACCAGACTGCCCTTCGTATTGTTCAGCGGACCACCGGTGAAGGTCAGGGCTTTTTTCGCCATGACGTTGCCGGAAGTGTTGTCCAGACCGGTCGCGCGGATGTCGAGGGTGTCGCCGCTTTTGATCAGGCCACCGGAGGCGTTGCTGATCGCGCCGCCGCTCATGGTCAGGGTTTGTTTGCCGTCACTGCTGACCGTGCCGGCGCTGTTATCAAGACTGGCGGCGGTGATGGTCACTTCGCCGAGGCCGCCGATGCCGCCCTTGCTGTGGTTGAGCAGCGCGCCGCTGAGGTCGATGTTGACATTGCCGAGCTGGCTGGAGATCGCGCCTTCCAGGCTGTTGTCAAGGGTGCCGCCGCTGAGGCTCACGCCTTTCCAGCCGGAGAGCAGACCGTTCTGGTTGTTCAGGTCGGCCGCCGTGATGGTCAGTTGATCGTTGCTGATCAGGTTGCCGCCACGGTTATCGAAACGGTTACCGGTGAGGCTGAAGCTGTTGACGCTGGAGATTTCGCCCTGCTGGTTATTCAGGTCACGCAGGGTGGCGATGCTCAGCACGCCTTTGCTGTTGATCACGCCGTTCTGGTTATTCAGGTCGCGCAGATTGGCAATGCTCAACCCACCTTTGCTGCTGATCACACCGTCCTGGTTATTCAGATCCTGCGCGGTGGTGCCCAGGTCCATATTCAGGCCAGAAACGCCGACCAGCGTGCCGCCCTGATTGTTCAGGCCGGTGCTATTGAGGATCAGTTGTTGGGCGGCGCGGATGCTGCCTTTATTGGTGTTTTTCAGCAGGCCATCGACAGTCACCTCGATGTCGCTGTCACTGAGCAACACACCGCCATCGCTGTTATCCAGACTTGCCGCGCGAACCTGCAACGCAGCGGCGGCAATCGTGCCTTTGATCGAGGTCAGCGCGTTGTCGAGGGTCAGGGTGAGTTTCTGGTTGCTCAGCAGTTGGCCGCCACTGTTGTCCAGCGACTTGGCGATCAGTTCAAAAGCCTGATCGCTGGAAATCTCGCCGCCACGGTTGTTCACGTCGGTGAGGTTTTTCAGTAGTAACTGGTCCGGCGCGTTGATCACGCCGCCCTGATTGTTCAGCGCGCCACCGTTCAGATCGAGGCTGACGGTAGCTCCGCTGAACAGCTTGCCGCCCTGCTGGTCGAGGCCTTGAACATTGGCGTTAAGCGAGTTGCCGGCGCCGAGGCTGCCACCGGTGTTGGTCACCTGAGCGGCACTGACCTCGACGTGGTCGTCAGCGTAAATACTCGCCTGGCTATTGTTGAGTGCACCGGTGCTGATGTTCAGTTTGGTCTTGCTGCTGATCGCACCGTTTTGCTGGTTGTCGAGTGTGCTGCTGTTGAGCGTGAGATCGCTGTTGGTCAGCAGTTTGCCACCCTGGTTGCTGACGGCGCCGCGCGTGTCGACGGTGAGCGTTTTGGCGCTGGAGACCGTGCCGGCGTCGTTGTTGAGGCTAGCGGCGTTGATCGCCAGGGCGCCTTCGTTGACGAGGCTGCCTTGCGCGTTGTTCAGATCCCCGGAGAGATTGATCGCTAGGTCTTTCTGGCTGGTCAGGCGACCACTGTTTTCCAGTGTCTTGCCAGTCAACGTCAGTCCGCTGTCACCGGACAGCAGGCCTTTGTTGCGGTTGATGACGTCGTTGACCGTCAGCGCCAGATTGCCACCGGCGAGCATGTAACCGCTGTCGCTGTTATCCAGCCACGCACCGATCAGGCTGACATCGCTCTTGCTCGACAGCTCGCCGCTGCGGTTGTCGACACGCTCGACGCTGAGCTTCAGCGCATTAGTCGAACCGATCAGACCTTCCTGACGGTTATCCAGACTGGCGGCGGTGATCGTCAGGCCGTTGTCGGCGATGACCACACCGTTGTGGTTATCGAACATGCCAGTCACGCTGAAATCGACATCGCCGCGCACACGAATGTCACCGCTGCTGTTATTCAAACTGTCGCTGCGACTGTCGAGGCTGGCGGAAGCGATCACACCTTTGACGTTGCTCAGGGCACGGTCGATGACGAGGCTGAGTTTTTCATTGCTGAGCAGTTTGCCGTCGTCGTTATTCAGGCTTTGCGCGTTGACGCTCCAGGCCTTGGCGGCGGAGATTTCGCCGGCGCTGTTGTTGACGTCCTTGAGGTTTTTCAGCAGCAACTGGCCCGGCGTATGGATGTTGCCGCGCTGGTTGTCGAGCAGACCGTTGTGCATGTCCAGGGTCAGGTCGCCATTGCTGAACAGCTCGCCGCCGTCCTGCGCCAGTGAGGTCAGCGAGACTTCGAGTTTCTGCTGACTGCCGAGGCTGCCGCCGGAGTTATCCAGGTGCGCAGCGGTGAGCAACAGCGTGCCGTCGCTGGCGATACTGCCGCCCTGTCGGTTCTTCAACTCACCGGTAGTCAGGGTCGAATCGGCCTTGGCGCTGATGATGCCGTTGGCGCTGTTATCGAGACTGCCACTGTTGAGGGTCAGAGCTTTCTGCGAGGCGATCAGACCGCCCTGGCTCAGCACGGAACCGGTAGCGGTCAGCGCCATCGCTTCAAGGCTCGACAGTTTGCCCAGACGGTTGTCGAGGCTGCCGGCAGTAAGGGTCATCTGCCCTTCGCTGCTGATCAGGCCTTGCTGGTTGTCCATGGTCTCGCCAAAGGTCAGCCCGAGCGTGTTCTGGCTGACGATGCGCCCGCCGACGTTGCTCAGACCGATGCCGCTGAGGGTGCTCGCGCCCTTGCTGAAAATCAGGCCGTTGGTCGCGTTGATGATCTGTTCGACTTTCAGCGCCAGTGTGGTGTCGGACAGCACCTTGCCGCCGTCGCTGTTGTCCAGACGCGCGCCGTTGATGTGCAAATCCAGCTGGCTGGACAGTGTGCTGGCGCGGTTGTCGATCTGCTCGACGTTGACGGTCAAAGACTTGAGCGAACCGACCAGACTGTCCTGATGGCTGTTGAGGGTTTTGCCGGTCAGCAGCAGATTGCCTTCGGCGACCAGTTCACCGTGCTCTTGATTGAGGGTGTCGATGTTGGCGTCGATATCGCCTTTGGCGGACATCCGTCCGCCATCGTTGGTGACTGTCTTGGCTTTGAGGCTCAACACACCGCTCGAGGTCAGCAGGCCGCCATTGCTGTTGTTCAGCGTATTGCCTTCGAAGGTCAGCGCCGTCTTGCTTTCGAGGCGGCCCTTGTCGCGGTTGTCCAGGTTGTCGATCAGCAGTTTGGCGGCCTGGTCGGCGCGAATCGTCCCGCCGCGGTTGTCGGTGTTAGCGCTGCTGACGGTCAGGGTGTCGAGACTGGAAATCTTGCCGGCGCGGTTATCCAGGCGCGTGGCCTGCACGTCCATGGCGCCGTTGGCCTGCATCAGGCCTTTGCTCTGGTTGTTCAGTTGCTCGCTGATCCGCGTGGTCAGCGTGCCTTCGCTGGTCAACTGGCCTTGCTGGCTGTTGTCGAGTTGTTGGGCTTTTACCAGCAAGGTCTGTTTGGCGCCGATCTTGCCGGTGCGGTTGTTGATCGCGCCGAGGGCGCTGATGTCGAGCAGACGGCCGGCGCTCATCAGACCGGCAACGTTGTCCAGCGAGGTGACGTTGAGAGCCGCGTCGGTCTGGCTGCTGAGTTCGCCGTTGCTGTTGATCAACTGGCCGATGTTGGCGGTGAGGCTGGCGTTGCTGGTGATCACACCCTGACTGTTCAGCACCTGAGCGGCGTTGAGGTTCAGGGTGCTGTTGCTCTGCACTTTGCCGGCGTTGCGGTTGTCCAGTGTGCCGGCGCTGATCGCAGCGGTTTGCCCGCTGAGCGTGCCGCCCTGGTTGTTCAGGGTTTGCGCGGTGTTGACCGTCAGATTGCGGCTGGCGGTGAGGCTTTTGCCGGTGTTGTCGAGGTTCTGCGCGGTCAGGCTCAGATCGCCGTTGGCATTGCGGCTGCCGTCGGCGTTGACGCCGGCTTCGATGGCACCGGCGTTGGTCAGTTGCCCGCCAGCGCTGAGGTTAATGCTGTCGCGAGCCGCGAGGGTCTGGCGGTTGGTCAGGTTGCCCTGGGTTTGCACGTTGAGCGCGGTGCCGGCGTAAACCGGGCCGCGTGCATCAAGGCTGGCGGCTTTGACGTTGACTGCACCCGTGGCCGAAGTGTCGGCCAGACTCAACTGGCCGTTGGCGTCGAGCTGGATATCGCCGCCGCTGGCAATCAACTTGCCGTCGAGCTTCACCCCGACCCCGGCCTCGGTGCCGACCAGTTTGATCGCCCCGGCGTACATACCGCCGAGCGCCGAAGAATCGATCGCCAGTTGCGGCTTGGTGCTGCCGTCATCGGCCCGCGCCGTGGCATTGAGGGTTTGTGCGTTGACGTCGTTGCGACCGGCGACAATCGTCAGGTTCTGCGCCTGAATCTCGGCGTTGATCTTCGCGCTACGGGTGATGATTTCGAAGCGGTCGACATTGGTTGCGTTAAGGCCCGCGCCCTCGATGGCCACCGAACCCTGATCAACCTGAAAGCGATCCAGTCGGCCGTTATCGAGCACTGGTTTGCCGGTCGTCAAGGTCACACGCGGAGAGTTGATGAAACCGCACCCGTTGCAGGTAATGCCATAAGGGTTGGCAACAATCACCCGCGCCGACTGCCCCGCCACTTCGGTGTAGCCGCGCAACTGACTCGGGTTGCCGCTGATGACTTCGTTGAGAATCGCCTGGGCCGAACCGCTGTTTTTCAGGTTCGGGTTGTCGATGATGTGCCCGCCCAGCTGGGTGAGATTATTCTGCGTCGAGCCGTTGTTGAGGATCAGACCCTGCGCGCCGACGTTGTAATCGTGAAACTGGTTATGCGACAGCCCGCTGGCATTGGGCGTGGCGATGTTGATGATCGGCACGCCATTGCCGGCGCGATCCAGCGAGGTATTCGGGTTGGCCACCACGATACCGTCGGCCTGCGCCCACATCGGTTGCCAGAACATCACGTTGGCCAGGAGAAACGCCAGGCCGCGCTTGGGCATGCCAAGGAATGACTCGCGGGTTTTCACGGCAGCGGCAGGCTGACGGGCGAGAAACGCGTACTGGTGAACGTCCATGTTGAAGATCTCTTTACAACGAGCAGTAAAAGTCGGATGACGGTGAGTGCGCGGTACTTCCTGACAGTCACGAACCTTGCTGCAGATCGTAAAACGGCCCTTTCACCGAATAGTGGCGCACTAATATCAAATTTGCGGCGCGATATTAGATGGCCACTATTTTGGCGTCAATTTTTGATTTACCCGAGAAATCACTTCCGATGAGTGGTATCAAGCAAACCATGACTCAGTGAGTCATCGCTCACCCGTACAACAAGCCCCCCCGCCGCAATAATCTGTAAACTCTCCCCCTCTTTCGCCGCCCTTCATTTCCTCGCGGCCATCACCTCTTTAAATGTTGCGGAGTCCACCTTGCGTCTGTTCCACACCTCCGACTGGCACCTTGGGCAAAACCTGCACGGCCAGGAGCGCGATTTCGAGCATGCGTGCTTCCTCGAGTGGCTGCTGCGCCAACTGCAACTGGCGCAGCCGGATGTGCTGTTGATTGCCGGGGACATCTTTGACACGGTCAATCCGCCGGTCAAAGCCCAGGAACGCCTCTACGACTTCATCGTCAGCGCCCACGAACAGCAGCCATTGCTGACCATTGTGATGATCGCCGGCAACCACGATTCCGGGTCGCGGATCGAACTGCCCGCGCCGTTGATGCGCCGTTTGCGCACCCATGCGCTGGGTCGGGTGTTGTGGCTGGATGACGGGCAACTGGATGCCGAACGCCTGCTGCTGCCGTTGCCGGATAAAACCGGCGAAGTCGCCGCGTGGTGCCTGGCGCTGCCGTTTCTGCGCCCGGCGGAGGTGACTGGCGCGCATCTGGGCGACAACTATTTGCGTGGCATCGGTCAGGTGCATGAATGGCTGATCGAAGCGGCCAACGCCAAGCGCAAACCCGGTCAGGCATTGATTGCTATCAGCCACGCGCACATGGCCGGCGGCTCCGTTTCCGAGGACTCCGAGCGCAGTCTGATCATCGGCAATGCCGAAGCCCTGCCCGCCAGCCTGTTCGGGCCGAGCATCAGCTACGTCGCCCTCGGCCATTTGCACAAGCCGCAGAAGGTCAACGGTGAAGAGCGCATTCGCTACAGCGGCTCGCCGATCCCGTTGTCGTTCTCGGAGATCGGCTATCAGCACCAGATTCTCGACGTCACCCTCGACGGCGAAACCCTGGTCAGCGTCGAGCCAAAACTGATCCCGCGTTCGGTCAATCTGCAGCGCATCGGCCCTGCACCGCTGGCCGAGATTCTTCTACAACTGGCGGACCTGCCGAACATCGATCTGCTCGCCGAAACCCAGCGGCAACCGTGGCTGGAAGTACGCGTAACCCTCGACGAGCCACAGCCGGATCTGCGCCATCAAGTCGAAAGCGCCCTGCAAGGCAAAGCCGTACGCCTGGTGCGTATCGCCGCTGAATACGCCGGTAATCGTGGTGCTGACGGCGTCGAAGACGGCACAGCGCTGATCGAACTCGACCAGCTCACTCCGCAGGAACTGTTCAGCCGCGCCTGGCTCGATAACTACGGCAGTGAAGTCGACGAGCAAACGCTGAAGGACTTCGCCGAACTGCTGCAGGACGTACAACTGGAGGGCGAGCAGCCATGAAGATTCTCGCCATTCGCTTGAAGAACCTCGCCTCGCTGGCCGGGCCGTTCGAAATCGACTTCACCGCCGAACCGCTGGCCAGCGCCGGTCTGTTTGCGATTACCGGCCCGACCGGCGCTGGTAAAAGTACTTTGCTCGACGCCTTGTGCCTGGCGCTGTTCGGCGCGGTGCCGCGCCTGAACAACACCGGCCGTGACGCCAAGGTTCCGGATGCCGACGGTGAAATCGCCACCGGCGACCCGCGCACCTTGCTGCGTCGCGGTACCGGCGAAGGTTATGCCGAAGTGGATTTCGTCGGTGTCGATGGCCGCCGCTATCGGGCACGGTGGGAAGCCAACCGTGCGCGTGAGAAGGCCGGCGGCAAGTTGCAGGCCAGCCGTCAGAGTCTGCGCGACATCGATCAGGATCAACTGCTCGCCAGCCAGAAAGGCGAATACAAAACCCAACTGGAAGCCGCGCTCGGCCTGAACTTTGAACAGTTCACCCGCGCCGTACTGCTGGCCCAAAGTGAGTTCAGCGCGTTCCTGAAAGCAGACGACAACGACCGCAGCGAGCTGCTGGAAAAGCTCACCGACACCGCGCTGTACACCCGCCTCGGCCGCCGTGCTTTCGACAAGACCAAAGAAGCCCGCGAAGCGCACAAGCTGTTGCAGGATCAAGCCACCGGCGTGACCCCGTTGGCACCCGAAGCCCGAGCCGAACTGGATGAGCGCTTCAACGCCGCCCAACAGCAAATGAAGTTGCAGCAGGCGCAGCTCAAACAGCTCGAGCAACAGCACGGTTGGCTCAAGGATTTGCGGGTATTGCAGGACGCGCAGCAAGCCGCCGCCGAGCAACTGCACAGCGCTCAGCAGCAATCGGAAAGTCTGGCCGGCGAGCGGGTCAAGTTGACGCGCCTGGAGCAACTCGGCCCACAACGGCATCAGTTCGCGCGCAAAAGCGAACTCGATGCCCTGCTGACGCCACTGGCCGCGCAGATCACCGCGCACACGCAGCAACACGCCGAACTGACTGAGCGCCAGACGCAACTGGAGCAGGATCTCGAAGCAGCAAAAGTCGCGTTGAGCGAAGCGCAACAACGGCAGAGCGAAAACGCGCCACTGTTGCGTCAGGCCTTTGAAGAACAAAGCACCCTCGCCCGTCTGGTCAAGGATGTCGCGCAAAGTGCCGAAGCCAGGCTCAATGCGCAGCAGGCTTGCGCCGAGGGCCAGAATGCCATTCAAGCCTTGCAGGAAAAACAGACTCAGGTCGCCGAGCGCCTGCAGCGCATTGCCGCCGAGCTTGAGCAAAGCGCTCATCTGGCGCCGCTGAGTGACGCGTGGAATGCCTACCGCGATCGCCTGCAACAGCTGATGCTGATTGGCAATCGTCTGAACAAGGGGCAGGCGGAACTGGCGGGCCTCGAAGAAAACGCTACGCGCAGCGCCGAAGCACTGACCGCGCAAAAGCAGCAACTTGAGGTGCTGTACAAGGAGGCCGGCGCCGAACCGGATGCCGTCGCCGAGCAGATCGGTATCCTCGGCACGCTGTTGCAGGACAATCGCAAACAACTGCGCGCCTTCGAAGACCTGTCGCGCCTGTGGGCCACGCAACAGGATCTGGACAAGCGCAGCAGCGAGCTGCAACAACGCCAGCTCAGCGCCCAGCAGGAACGCGAACGACTGACTCAAGACGGCGTGAAAACCAAAGCCGACCTGACCGTTGCCGAGCAAACCCTCAACGTCACCCGCGAACTGCTTGAGCGACAGCGGCTGGCGCGCAGTGCCAGTGTCGAGGAGTTGCGCGCGCAGTTGCAGGACGATCAGCCGTGCCCGGTCTGTGGCAGCAACGAGCACCCGTATCATCAGCCTGAAGCGCTGCTGCAAAGCCTCGGTCGCCACGACGAAAGCGAGCAGGCTAACGCCCAGCAAGTGGTCGATCAGCTCAAGGAAAAACTCGTCGAGCTACGCGCCGAAGTCGGTGGCGTCATTGCTCAGCAGAAAGAACTGCTGCAACAGCAAGAACAACTGGCCGCCCAGCAGCAAGCGTTGGCGCCGAGCCTCGACGCGCATCCGCTGTCCGCGCAGTTGTTCAATCAGGACGCCAACAAGCGCGATGCCTGGCTCGCCCGGCAAAATGAGCAACTGAACCAGAGCATCACTCAGGACGAACAACGCCAAAGCGCTCTGCTCACCCTGCAACAGGACGCCGCGCGGCTGACCCAGCAATTGCGTCAGGCGGAAACTGCGCACCAGCAGGCCGCGCAGCACCTGAGCAATCAGCAGCGCGAGCTGAGCAGCGACCGTCAGCGTCTCGATGAAGAACTCAGTGCGTTCGGCAGTTTGTTGCCGGCCGACACCCTGGAAGCCTTGCGCCAGGAACCGGCCGCGACCTTCATGCAGCTTGACCGGCAGATCGCCGAGCGCCTGGCGCAAGTCGAGCAGCAGAAAGAAGAACAGGCCGAGCAGCAACAGCGCCAACAGACGCTGGAGAAAGAACAGGATCGCCAGCAGACCCGCGCACAGCAATTGCTCAGCGCCGAACAGCAATTCACCGCGCTCACCGAGCAACAGCAAGCCTGCCAGCAAAAACTCGCCCAGTTGCTTGGCGAGCACAGCAGCGTCGAGCACTGGCAGCAGCAGCTTGAGCAAGCGGTCGAACAGGCGCGCAATGCCGAAACCGCTACCGCGCAGGAACTGCAGAACGTGCGCACGCAACGGGTGCAGATCGCCGCCGAACTCAAGGCGCAGCAAGAGCGTTTGCAGTCACTGGAAAACGAAGAGCAGGACCTGGCCGGCAAGATTGCCGACTGGCGCGCCCGCCATCCGGAGCTGGATGACGGCGGCCTCGAAGACCTGTTGCGAGTCGACGACGGGCAAGTCACCGAGCTGCGCCAACAGTTGCAGCACAATGAAAAAGCCATCGAACAGGCCAAGGTGTTGTTGCAGGAACGTGACCAGCGTCTGCTCGATCATCAGGCGCAGCACAACGGCAACCTGGATGCCGAACAACTGGCCAGCGCCCTCACAGATGTGCAAAACCAGTTCACCGTCAGCGAGCAGCAATGCGCCGAATTGCGTGCCGAACTGGTTGAAGATCAGCGCCGGCAGAACGCCAATCAGGCGCTGGCGCAGCAGATCGCCTCGGCCTATGCCGAATATCAGCGCTGGGCGCGATTGAGTGCCTTGATCGGTTCTGCGACCGGCGACACCTTCCGCAAGATCGCCCAGGCCTACAACCTCGATTTGCTCGTGCATCACGCCAACGTGCAATTGCGCCAATTGGTCAAACGCTATCGCCTGAAACGCGGCGGCAGCATGCTCGGCCTGCTGGTGATGGACACGGAAATGGGCGACGAACTGCGTTCGGTGCATTCGTTGTCGGGTGGCGAGACATTCCTGGTGTCGCTGGCCCTGGCGCTGGGTCTGGCGTCGATGGCGTCGAGTACGCTGAAGATCGAATCGCTGTTCATCGACGAAGGTTTTGGCAGCCTCGATCCGGAGTCGCTGCAACTGGCCATGGATGCGCTCGATGGCTTGCAAGCGCAGGGCCGTAAGGTCGCGGTGATTTCCCACGTACAGGAAATGCACGAGCGGATCCCGGTGCAGATTCAGGTACAGCGTCAGGGCAATGGTTTGAGCACGCTGGAGGTGAAATGAACACGCTGTACTCCTTCCGCCGCTGCCCTTACGCGATGCGGGCGCGGATGGCGTTGCGTTATTCGGGCGTGCCGGTAGAGATCGTTGAGGTTAGCCTCAAGGCCAAGCCGGCCGAGATGCTGGCGATCTCGCCCAAGGGCTCGGTGCCGGTGCTGGATGCCGGTGGGCAGGTGATTGACGAGAGTCTGGAGATCATGCGCTGGGCGTTGGCGCAGAATGATCCGGATAGCTGGCTGCTTGAGAATGATGCGCGGATTGCTGAATTGATCGACGCGAATGATCAGGGGTTCAAGCTGCACTTGAATCGCTATAAATACGCCGAACGCTACCCCGAGCAGCCGATGGAAGTTTATCGGGCTGAGGGGGCGTTATTCTTGCAGAGGCTGGATGAGTTGCTGACCGATCGCGATTACTTGCTGGCCGATCATGCCAGCCTGGCGGATATCGCCCTGCTGCCCTTCGTTCGGCAGTTTGCCCATGTTGATCGTGAGTGGTTTGCGCAGACGCCTTATGTTCGGTTGCAGGCCTGGTTGCAGCGCTTCCTCGAATCCGACCTTTTCACCTCGATCATGAAGAAATGACCCTTACCCTCCTGCTTGATGATCGTTCCCACGCTCTGCGTGGGAATGCCTCAAGGAACGCTCTGCGTGCCAATCGGACGCGGAGCGTCCGGGGCTGCATTACCACGCGGAGCGTGGGAACGATCAAGTAACTCAGGGTCAAGCCAACGCATTGCACATGCCGAGTGCCATGCAATCTATCTCGAACGGGCCGAGAAAATCGGCCGAGACTTTCACCGGTGGATTGCCGGCCATCAGCCCCAGGGTATTCGCCCGTTCGATGTTGTGCGCGATGGTGTGATTGGCCTCTATGGCCCGGGCCAGTGCTCCCACCGAGCCTTGGCCGATACCCAATAATGAAGCGCCGTTGGTGAAGAACGCCAAACCGGCGATCACCCAAAGTCTGTAGCCTTTCATGCTCCGCCAACTCCTGCGAGTTCTGCCCGGTCGACCATCACGCTTTGCGAGCGAACTTCGAACTGGATGCCTGGGTGGGCGACTTGAATCGGCGCTTCAAAACTGTGTTCCATCTGCGAGGCGATGCTGACGACCAGTACCACGGCCAGGTAAAGACCAATGGCCAGATAGGCGCCGCGTTTGGCTGAATGAAGGATTGCGCTGGCCATGGTGTTCTCCCGTGGGCATGTTTCGATGTCCACAGAATCAATCAAAAAAGCCGTGGCAACCACTCAGGGTTTGCCATAGTAAACATCAGCTTCGTTGATTATTTAGCCAGTCTATTTGCGCGTTTGAAGAAACCTATCGTGCTGCGAAAAACACACGCACACGTGTAGGAGCTGCCGAAGGCTGCGATCTTTTGATTTTGCTTTTAAAAAACAAGATCGCAAGATCGCAGCCTTCGGCAGCGCCTACAGGGAGTTGTGCGCAACGGGCATTTCAGTGTTGGGCTTTGTGATCCAGGGCGGCGTAGAAGTTGGCGCTCTGTTGCAGGTATTTCTGGGTGTAGCTCTGGGTGTGGGATTTTTTGCTGTTGATTTCAACGTTGGCACTGGCTGGCAGTACAACGGTGGCGGAGATGGCGGAAGCGGCAATCACGGAGAAGAGATTGAAGTTCATGGCGGTAACCCTCGTGTTCGGTTGGCTTGTTTGCCCGGTTGGGCCGTGAAGCAAACTTAACGCTCGAGGGTTGATCGCTTGAAATGCTTTGTAGCATTACCGGATATCAGCGCGATTAATACAAAGAGACAGGCCCCGTAAACCGGGGCCTGTGGCTTATTGTCGCACTAGAAACTTGAGGTCGCTGGGCGCGTCCATCGGCAGTTTTTGCACGGTTTTGCCGAGCAGACCGGTCTTGCCATCGCGCTCGACGACGACAATTTCGTTGCTCTTCTGGTTGGCAATCAGCAGGAATTTGCCACTTGGGTCGAGGCTGAATTCGCGCGGGTGATCACCTTCCACCGAGCGCTTTTGCAGCTCTTTGAGCTGGCCGCTCGCCGGATCAATCGCAAACACCACCAACTGATTGGCGGTGCCACGGTTGCTGACGTAGAGGAACTTGCCATCCGCCGAGGCATGCAGCGCCGCACCGGCCTTGTCCGAAGTCGGCTGGCCGGCGGCCAGATCGACCAGTTGCGTCTGGGTCAGCACGCCGTCGTGGTAGTCGAACACCGCGACCTGCGCGCTCATTTCCATGGTCAGCCAGGCGTGTTTACCGTCAGCACTGAACAGCAAATGACGCGGGCCGCTGCCGGCAGGCAATGCTACGGATGCGGTTTTCGCTGGGGTCAGCGGCAGCTCCGGGTTGGCCTTGGGATCGAATTGATAAATGAAAACCTTGTCTGCGCCCAGATCATTGGAGAACACGTAGCGGCCGTCCGGCGAAGAGACCGTCGAGTGCACGTGGTTCGAAGCCTGACGCTCGGGATTGACCCGGCTGGCCGGATGCGCGCTCATCTGCACCACCGGTTTGAGTTTGCCGTCGGCACCGACCGGCAATACCGCCAGCGTTCCACCCGGATCTTCCACCACCGAATAGTTGCTGACGAACAAGTGGCTGGCGTCACCGCTGAGGCTCGAATGGGTCGGTTCGTTGCCCAGGCTCTGCACCTGACTGATCAGAGTCAGGGCGTGAGTCTTCGGGTCGATCGAATAGCTGCTGACGCGGCCGACCGGGTCTTTCTGGCCCGGGCCATTTTCATTGACCACGAACAAGCGATGCTGGTCTTTGGACAGGGTCAGCCACGACGGGTTTTCGCCCTTCACCACTTGCAGCGGTTTGGCGGCGATCTGGCCGGTGGCGCTGTCGAAGTTCATTCGATAGATGCCCTGACTGGTGTTGGCGGTGTAGGAACCGACCAGCAACTGGAAGCTTTCGGCATACGCCGTGGACAGGCCCATGGCGCCGACGCTACCAGCCATCAGCAGCGGCCAGAATTTACGCATTTTCATCAGTGTCATCCTCATCGTCGCTGCTGCTGACTACATCGCCATGACAAACCAGGCGGTGTTCACCGATCGCTTTGGTCTCATTGAAATAGCCGACAATCAGCCAGCTCTGCAGGGAGTCATCAAACGTTGCTGCTGCAACCTGCGCCGGCGTGAATTCCCAATGCTTGGCCGCTCGGCCATCGATGCATTCGATGTGCAGGTTGTCGTCTTCGTCGAGGGCGAATTCGAAGGCATGCAGGCCGTCGATTTCGACCATACCGCAGTGTTCGAGGGCGTTGAGAAGGGTTTGGGCAGTCATGGCAGTAAAGTCTTTCAGGGGAAACCGGCAATGATAGCTCATTGTCGTACCTGGCCCTTGTAGGAGTGAGCCTGCTCGCGATGGCGGTGTGTCATCCAACAGATAGGTTGAATTTGAAACCGCTATCGCGAGCAGGCTCACTCCTACAGGGGATTGGTGTGGTGTCAGAGGGCGTCGCGTGAGGGCTTGCCGTCGACGAGGCGCTGGATGCGCAGCGGGTTGGCGTTCTTCAGCGGCTCGGGCAGCAAGCTGTCCGGGTAATTCTGGAAGCACACCGGGCGCAGGAAACGGTCGATGGCCAGCGTACCGACCGAAGTACCACGGGCATCGGACGTCGCCGGATACGGCCCGCCATGCACCATCGAATCACACACCTCGACACCCGTCGGATAACCGTTAAGCAGGATCCGCCCGACCTTCTGTTCCAGCAACGGCGTCAACTCAGGGAAACGTTCAAAGTCCGCCTGCTCGCCAATGATCGTCGCGGTCAGTTGCCCGTGCAGGCCATGCAGCGCAGCGCTGAGTTGCGCCTTGTCCGCCACTTCGACAATCACCGTGGTCGGGCCGAACACTTCTTCCTGCAGCACTTCATCGCCATCGATCAACAGGTTCGCATCGGCCTTGAACAATTGCGGCTGTGCCTGATTGCCCTGCTGCGGGTTGCCGGCCAAATGCTCGATGCCAGGATGCGCCAGCAGTTTCTGCAAGCCATTACCGTAGCTGCCGAGGGTGCCGGCGTTGAGCATGGTTTGCGCCGGTTGATCACCGATCAAACCCGCAACCTGCTGCACGAACGCGCTGAACTGCGGTGACCGGATGCCGATCACCAGACCGGGATTGGTACAGAACTGACCGCAGCCCTGCACCACCGAAGCGGTCAGGTCACGAGCAACGGTTTCCGAACGTTCGGCAAGGGCCTGCGGCAGGACGATCACCGGGTTGATGCTCGACATCTCGGCAAACACCGGGATCGGTTGCGGGCGTGCAGCGGCCATGTCGCACAGTGCGCGTCCGCCCTTGAGCGAACCGGTGAAACCGACCGCCTGAATTGCCGGGTGCTTGACCAGCCATTCACCAACGCCACCGCCGTAGATCATGTTGAACACACCGGCAGGCATCGCGGTTTTTTCGGCTGCGCGGATCAGCGCATCGGCGACCAGTTCAGCCGTGGCCATGTGACCGCTGTGGGCCTTGAACACCACCGGGCAACCGGCAGCCAGTGCCGAGGCGGTGTCGCCGCCGGCGGTGGAAAAGGCCAACGGAAAGTTGCTTGCGCCGAACACCGCCACCGGGCCAAGACCAATGCGGTATTGGCGCAGATCCGGACGTGGCAACGGCTGACGATCCGGCAACGGCAGATCAATCCGCGCACCGTAGAAATCCCCCCGACGCAGAACCTTGGCGAACAGACGCATCTGCCCGCTGGTACGCCCGCGCTCACCTTGAATACGTCCGGCCGGCAACGCCGTTTCGCGGCAGACCACGGCAACGAAATCATCACCGAGGGCATCCAGTTCATCGGCAATTGCGTCGAGAAACTGCGCGCGGCGTTCGGCGCTGAGGCTGCGGTAGGCCGGGTACGCGGCAGCGGCAGCTTTGGCCGCTGCGTCGACTTCCTCTACCGTGGCCTGAATGAAATCGTGCGGCAACTGTTCGCCCGTCGTGGCATCGACGGAGTGCAGTTTGACGTCGCCAGCGGCGCTGCGCTGACCACCAATGTAGTTGTGACCGAGAATCTGAGTCATGGGATCTCCTTAAAGGGTGCCGATGCTGTCCGGTTCAAATGCCGCTGGAACCGGGACGATGCCGTTGACCAGCGGTGCACCGAATTCGGCCTGGCTGATTTCGAAGACGTCGCCCGGCTGGGTGCGGATGCCATCGGCGAACGACAGGGTCGCGGTGCCGAAGAAATGAATGTGCACATCCCCCGGACGCAGGAACTGGCTGTACTTGAAATGGTGGTATTCGAGGTTGGCGAGGCTGTGGCACATGTTCGCCTCGCCGCTGAGAAACTCGTTCTGCCAGAGCACTTCGCCGTCACGCAGGATGCGACTGGTGCCTGCCAGATGTTGAGGCAGTTCACCGGTGCGAAGTTCCGGGCCGTAACTGCAACTGCGCAATTTCGAGTGCGCGAGGTACAGGTAATTCTTGCGCTCCATGATGTGATCGGAGAACTCGTTGCCCACCGCAAAGCCCAGGCGATAAGGCTTGCCGTCGTTACCAATGAGGTAGAGGCCGGCCATCTCTGGTTCTTCGCCAGCGTCTTCAGCAAACGGCGGGACCGGGAACGGCTGGCCCGGGCGAACGACGATACTGCCGTCGCCCTTGTAGAACCATTCTGGTTGGACACCGGCCTGCCCCGCCGCCGGTTTGCCGCCCTCCACGCCCCATTTGAAGATGCGCATGGTGTCGGTCATCGCCGCTTCGTCGCCGGCCTGCTGGTGCATCTTGTCGCGGGCCGAGGCGCTGCCCAAGTGGGTCAGGCCGGTGCCGCTGATCAGCATGTGCGCCGGGTCCGGGTGATCGAGGGGCGGCAGGATGCGCAGTTGCGCGAGCAGTTCGGCGTAGTCGTGGCTGATGCCGAGGCCGAGGGTCTGCACTTGCTGTTCCAGGGTGTTGCCAGCTTCGATGGCGGCGAGCGCCAGATCGCGCACGCTGCGCGCGTCTAGCACTTCGCGCACCAGATCGTTGTCGACCACGCCGACGCGGCGTTCGCGGTTGCTTAATTCGAATTGAACCAGATGCATGATTTTCTCCTATTCCCTCTAAAAAACACCGCAGAACCCTGTAGGAGTGAGCCTGCTCGCGATAGCGGTGTGTCAGGTGACAACTTTTTTACTGATACACCGCTATCGCGAGCAGGCTCACTCCTACAGGGGATCGGTGTGGGTCTGTCAGGTTCGGGTGGCGCCACGGGCGCTGGCGGCAAATTGGTCGACTGGGAGCACGTGTTTGCGTTCCAGCACGCGGTAAACCACGCCCGTCAGAACCAAACCGAACACCATCACGCCCGACAGGAAATACAACCCGGACGCGAGATTGCCGGTGTACTCCTTCAACGCCCCGATCACGAACGGCCCGATGTACCCGCCCAGATTCCCCACCGAGTTGATCAGCGCAATCCCCGCCGCCGCACTCGCGCCGGCAAAGAAGCGCCCAGGCAAGGTCCAGAACACCGCCGTGCAGGAAAACAGCGCAAACGCCACCAGACACAAAGCCGCCAGTTGCGCCACGGGCAGCGACAGCCACGCACTCAGGAACAAGCCAATCGCACCCAGCACATAAAGAACAGCCAGATGCCCGTAACGATCATTCAAACGATCGGAACTGCGCGGCACGATCAACAAGCCGATGATCCCGAAGATGTACGGCACCGACGACACGAAACCGGTGACCAGATCGCTGCCGCCAAACTGTTTGATCAGCGTCGGCAGCCACAAACCCAAGCCATAAATGCTCAACGTCACCGGCAGATAGAACAGCGCCAGCAACAACACACGTTTGTCCTTCAGCGCATGCAGCGGATTGCCGTGGCGGGTCTGGCCGTATTCCTGCAGATCCTTTTTCAGCTCACCGGTCAGCCAGTCTTTCTCGGCCTGATCCATCCATTTCACTTGTTGCGGGCCGTCCGGCAACCAGCGCAGCACCGGCCAGGTCAGGAGGATCGCCGGGGTGCCGATGACGATGAACAGCCACTGCCAGCCATGCAGACCGAGAACGCCGTCCATGCCAAGCAAACCGCCGGAAACGGGACCTGTGATCATCATCGCAATCGGTTGCGAGAGGATGAACAGCCCGAGGATCTTGCCGCGATGGCGCACCGGAAACCATTGGGTGATGTAGTAGAGAACGCCGGGAAAGAACCCCGCTTCGGCCGCGCCGAGCAGAAAGCGCATCACGTAGAAACTGTGCGGGCCCTGAACGAAGGCCATGCCGATGGTGATCGCGCCCCAGGTGATCATGATCCGCGCGAACCAGCGCCGTGCGCCGAAGCGTTCGAGCATCAGGTTGCTGGGGATTTCGAGAAGGAAGTAGCCAATGAAGAACAGCCCGGCGCCGAGGCCGTAGGCGGCGTCGCCGATACCGATGTCGGCGCCCATGTGCAGCTTGGCAAAGCCGACGGCGGAGCGATCCACATAGGCGATCAGGTACAGCAGGATCAGGAAGGGAATCAGTTTCAGCGTAATGCGCCGGATTAGCCGCAGTTCCTGGCTCATGAGATCGGTCTCCGATTGTTGTTTTTATAGAACCTCGGGGGACGCCTCTCACGAAAAACCGTCAGGGCCATCCCTCCGTCGAAAACGACTATATAGTATTACTAATTCACCAACAACACTTCCAAACCTAGGATTTTGCGCTTAGATTAGGCCGTAGCTGGAACACTATAGTCATACAATAAGAGAATCGATCATGTCTGATAAGAAACCCACCCTGCGCTCCGCCCAATGGTTTGGCACGGCCGACAAGAACGGCTTCATGTACCGCAGCTGGATGAAGAATCAGGGCATCGCCGACCACCAGTTCCATGGCAAGCCGATCATCGGCATCTGCAACACCTGGTCGGAACTGACCCCGTGCAACGCGCACTTCCGCCAGATCGCGGAGCACGTCAAACGCGGGGTGATCGAGGCCGGTGGTTTTCCGGTGGAATTCCCGGTGTTCTCCAACGGCGAATCGAACCTGCGCCCGACCGCCATGCTCACGCGCAACCTGGCGAGCATGGACGTTGAAGAGGCCATTCGCGGCAACCCGATCGATGGCGTGGTGCTGCTGACCGGTTGCGACAAAACCACCCCGGCGCTGCTGATGGGTGCGGCCAGTTGCGACGTGCCGGCGATTGTTGTCACCGGCGGGCCGATGTTGAACGGCAAGCACAAAGGCAAGGACATCGGTTCCGGCACCGTGGTCTGGCAGCTCAGCGAGCAGGTCAAGGCCGGCACCATCACGATTGACGATTTCCTTGCAGCCGAGGGTGGCATGTCGCGTTCGGCGGGCACCTGCAACACCATGGGCACCGCATCGACGATGGCCTGCATGGCGGAAGCACTCGGCACTTCGCTGCCGCACAACGCGGCGATCCCGGCGGTGGATGCGCGACGTTATGTGTTGGCGCACATGTCCGGTATGCGTGCGGTGGAGATGGTTCGCGAAGACTTGAAACTGTCGAAGATCCTCACCAAGGAAGCCTTCGAAAACGCTATTCGTGTGAACGCAGCTATCGGCGGTTCGACCAACGCGGTGATTCACTTGAAAGCTATCGCTGGACGCATCGGCGTTGAACTGGATCTGGACGACTGGACCCGTATCGGTCGTGGCATGCCGACCATTGTCGACCTGCAACCGTCGGGGCGTTTTCTGATGGAAGAGTTCTATTACGCCGGTGGTTTGCCGGCAGTGCTGCGGCGTCTCGGTGAAGCCAATCTGATCCCTAACCCGAATGCACTGACGGTGAACGGCAAGTCCATCGGCGAGAACACCAAGGACGCGCCGATCTATGGCGAAGACGAGGTGATCCGCACGCTCGACAATCCGATTCGCGCCGACGGTGGCATCTGCGTGTTGCGCGGCAATCTGGCGCCGCTCGGTGCCGTGCTCAAGCCATCCGCCGCGACCCCGGAATTGATGCAGCATCGCGGCCGCGCGGTGGTGTTCGAGAACTTCGACATGTACAAGGCGCGGATCAACGATCCGGAACTGGAGGTCGATAAGGATTCGATTCTGGTGATGAAGAACTGCGGGCCGAAAGGTTATCCGGGCATGGCTGAAGTCGGCAACATGGGTTTACCGGCGAAGCTGTTGGCGCAGGGTGTGACCGACATGGTGCGCATTTCCGATGCTCGGATGAGCGGCACGGCGTACGGCACCGTGGTTCTGCACGTGGCGCCGGAAGCGGCGGCCGGCGGGCCTTTGGCGACGGTGAAGGAAGGTGACTGGATCGAGCTGGATTGCGCCACCGGGCGGCTGCACCTGGATATTCCGGATGCCGAACTGGCGGCACGCATGGCGGATCTGCAACCGCCGCAGCAGTTGTTGGTCGGTGGCTATCGCCAGTTGTACATCGACCATGTGCTGCAGGCGGATCAGGGGTGTGACTTCGACTTCCTCGTTGGTTGCCGAGGCGCTGAAGTGCCGCGCCATTCTCACTAACACCGCCATACCCTGTAGGAGTGAGCCTGCTCGCGATAGCGGTGTGTCAGTTAGCAATTGTTCAGCTGACACACCGCTATCGCGAGCAGGCTCACTCCTACATTTGGTTTTGTGTACTCCCTCAAGATTGCGCCGTGCCTGCTATGATGCGCGGCATCTCCATCGCTCAGGATCGCGCCACCCCCCATGGATTACCGCAAACCTTCCGACCGCAAAAGCATGCATTCGCGCATCGTCCAGGAACTGGGCATGCAGATCGTCTCCGGACGCTTCTTGCCCGACGACAAACTGCCCGCCGAAGCCCTGCTCTGCGAGGAGTACGCGGTCAGCCGGCCGGTGTTGCGCGAAGCCACGCGGGTGCTGGTGGCCAAGGGGCTGGTGTATTCCAAGCCTCGTGTTGGCACGGTGGTCAAGGCCCGGCGCGAATGGCACATGCTCGACCCGGACGTGCTGCACTGGCTGATGCAAAGCAGCCCGCAGAATGAGTTTTTCAATGTGCTGACCAGTGTGCGCAGCATTATCGAGCCGGCGGCTGCCGCCCTCGCTGCTCAACATGCGACGGAGGCGGATATTGCAGCGATTGGCGAGGCTTACCAGCGCATGGAAGCGGCGCCGACACCGGAAGCCTTGTTGCAACCGGATCTGGACTTTCATAGCCGGATTGCCGATGCGACACACAACGACTTGTTGGCGAACCTGTGCAATATGTTGTCGGTGGCGATTGCCGAGGCGTTGAAGCATTCGAATCAGCGGCCGAATCTGCATGAACTGGCGTTGCCTCGGCATAAGGCGATTTTGACGGCGATCGAGAATCGCGATGCGCTGGGTGCTCGGCATGCGACGTTGGTGCAGCTGGATGATGCGCGTAGTGCTTTGAGTGTTGTGCTCGGCACAGAACTCTCCTGAATCTTGAGACTGCTTGCCCTCACCCTAGCCCTCTCCCAGAGGTAGAGGGGACTGACCGAGGCGTGCTTCGTCATACATCGACCTGAAAAATCGAGTCGATTATGGATTCAAAGCGAATCGTTCACGTCGGTGTAAATCGCCAATCTCCCCCAATCAGTCCCCTCTCCCTCGGGGAGAGGGCTAGGGTGAGGGGCTTTTGATCCTGACCCACAAAAAAAAGCCGCAACCCTAAGGTTGCGGCTTCGTCGTTTCAGCCCTTCAGATCAGTGGGCAAACAGCGAATTACCCTTCTGCCCCGCCAGTTTCTCCGGCTTGATCAGGAACTTCGCCAGCGCCGGTAACAGCCACAGCGCACCGAACATGTTCCACAACAGCATAAAGGTCAGCATCAGGCCCATGTCGGCCTGGAACTTGATCGCCGAGAAGATCCACGTGCACACACCGATCGCCAGGCACAGACCGGTGAACAGCACGGCTTTACCGGTGGATTTCAGCGTCTGGTAATAGGCTTCCTGCAACGGCAGCCCCGCACGCAGGAAACTTTCCAGACGGCTGTAGATGTAGATGCCGTAGTCGACACCAATCCCCACACCCAGTGCCACCACCGGCAAGGTCGCCACCTTCACACCGATGCCCATGAACGCCATCAGCGCGTTGCCGAGTACCGAGGTCAGCACCAGCGGCAGGACGATGCACAGCGTCGCCGCCCACGAACGGAAGGTGATCATGCACATCACTGCCACGCAGATGTACACCAGAATCAGGATGGTCAGCTCAGCCTGCTTGATGACTTCGTTGGTGGCTGCTTCGATCCCGGCGTTACCGGCGGCGAGGATGAATTCCAGACCGTCCTTGTTGTTGTCCTTGGCGAATTCCTGCACCGCGTGTACCGCCCGATCGAGGGTTTCAGCCTTGTGATCGTTGAGGAACACCAGCACCGGCGCCAGCGAGCAACTGTTGTTGTACAGACCATCGGCGCGGGCAATCGAGTTGTTCAGCACGTCCGGGTTGCGCGACAGGGTTTCCCATTTCAGGTTGCCCTCGTTCATGCCCTTGATCATCTGCTTGGACACGGTCACCAGCGAGATCGCCGACTGCACGCCCTCGGTGTTCTGCATCTTCCACATCAGCTCATCGATCGGCGCCATGGCCTCATAACGCGAGCAACCTTCAGCCTTGGTCTTGACCATCACCACCAGCACATCGGAACTGGTTGAATAGTTGTTGATGATGAAGTTGTTGTCCTTGTTGTAGCGCGAGTCCGGACGCAGTTCCGGCGCGCCTTGGTCGAGGTCGCCGATTTTCAGGTTCTGGCTGTACCAGAGGCCGCCGCCGAAGGCGATCAGCGCCAGCACCACCGAAATACGTGCGACTTTCGGGTTGGCGAAGTTCGACAACAGGCGCCAGAACGGATGCTCGCGGTTCGCGTCTTTCTTGCTCTTGGCAATCGCGCGCTTGCTGATACCGACATAGGAAATCGCCACCGGCAACAGGATCAGGTTGGTGAACACGATCACCGCCACGCCGATCGACGCGCCGATCGCCAGTTCACGGATCACGCCGATGTCGATGATCAGCAGCGTGATGAAACCCACCGCATCCGCGAGAATCGCGATCATCCCCGGCAGGAACAGTTGCCGGAAGGTCCGCCGCGCTGCGGTCAACGCGTTGTCGGCCTCGCTGGATTGCAGAGCGATACCGTTGATCTTCTGCACGCCGTGGGAAATACCGATGGCGAAAATCAGGAATGGCACCAGCATCGAATACGGATCGAGCCCGAAACCGAAGAAGTGCATCAGACCGAGCTGCCAGACCACTGCCACCAGCGTCGTACTCAACACCGCGATGGTGCTGCGTACGCAGTTGGTGAACCACAGCAGCAGGATCAGGGTGATGACGAAGGCGATGCCGAAGAACAGCACGACCATCACCAGACCGTCGATCAGGTCGCCGACCTTTTTGGCGAAACCGACGATGTGGATTTTGACGTTGGGATTCTGCGCTTCAAACTTGTTGCGGATCTTGTCTTCGAGTTCATGGGAGAACTTGCGGTAGTCCAGCGCGAGCAACTTGCCCTGGTCTTCCGGGTCCGGGTAGGACTCCAGCAGCGGGATGTCGACGATGCTCGACTTGAAGTCGTTGGCCACCAGACGCCCGACCTGGCCGGACTTGAGCACGTTGTTGCGCAGCAGGTCGAGGCTGTCCTGCGAGCCGTTGTAGCTCTGCGGGATCACTTCACCGCCGGCGAAACCCTCTTCGGTCACTTCGGTCCAGCGTACGCTCGGGCTCCACAGCGACTTCAGCCCGGAGCGGTCGACGCCAGAGATGTAGAACACCTCGTCGTTGATCTGCCGCAGGGTCTCCATGTACTCCTTGGAGAAGATGTCGCCGTCCTTGGCTTCTACCGAAATGCGCACGGTGTTGCCCAGGTTCGCCAGATCGTTGCGGTGCTCCATCATCTTCTCGATGAACGGATGCTTGAGCGGGATCATTTTTTCGAAACTGGTCGACGGCCGGATCAGCGTGGCCTGCCAGAACAGGAAAATACTCACCACCAGGCAGATGAGGATCACTGCCGGACGGTTGTTGAAGATCAGGCGCTCAAGAAACGTCGCCTTGTCCTGCTGAGGAGTGATCAAGGAAGTCATAGCCCCGCCTTCTTATTATTGATCTCGGCACCGTTTGGCAGTGTGGTATGAACGCCACCCTGCCCGCTCAGAATCAGGTTGCCGTCGCCGGCAGCGGTGACCGATGACAGCGAGATGCGGTCCGGACGGTTGAACACGCTGAAGGTCTCGCCGTTGTCGCTGCTGCTGATCACCGAACCGCCGTTGCCGACGATGACGATCGAGCCATCCGGGAGCAATGTGGCGCCGGACAGGCCGAATTCCAGCGATCCGCGCGCAGCTTTCAGCTCGACCTGCTCCCAGGTGCTGCCGAAATCGGTGGAGCGGTAGAGGTTGCCGCGCAAGCCGTAGGCCAGCAGGGTCTGCGGTTGCGCGGTGCCGATCACGCCGAACAGCGAGCCTTCGTACGGGCCTTCGAGTTTTTCCCAGGTCTGGCCGTCATCGGCGGAGCGGAACATGCTGCCCGACTCGCCGACGATGAACAGCCCAGCGTCCTTCACCGCCGCGATGGCGTTGAGGTGGAATTGATCTTCGTTGTCGAGGCGGTCGCTGACGTCTTCCCAGTTCTTGCCGCCGTCGGTGGTTTCCAGCAGCGCGCCGTACGCGCCCACAGCGAGGCCGCTGTTGACGTCCTTGAACCAGACATCGAGCAGCGGCGATTCGCGTTTGAGGTCTTCGAATTGTTTGGTCCAGGTCAGACCGCCGTCTGCGCTGGCGAGGATTTGCGCGTCGTGGCCGACCGCCCAGCCGTGCTTGTCGTCGACAAAGTACACAGCGGTCAGCAGTTGCCGGCTCGGCACTTTGGCTTGCGTCCAGGTTTTGCCCTGGTCATCGGAATAGAGAATGTGCCCGCGATCGCCGACCGCGACCAGGCGTGCGCCAGCGTGGACGACATCGAGAATCAGGCTTTTCGCGGCTTTGGCGGATTCGGTGGCATAGACCACATCGGCTGGCGCCTCGGCAGCAATCACAGGTGCCGATAACGTGGCCAAGCCCAGCATGGAGAGTGCTGTGGCCAGCAACGCGGTGTTGCGTAACGCCGGCGGGCGGCAACGACTCATAGACCTTCCCCTATTTATTATTGTTAGGCCATTGGCCTTCAAGGGCGCCGCAAGTGTGCTCCGCTGATGGCTGGTCAGAAGCATAGTCCTGAAACCCGCAATCCAGAGCCACTTCGGAAGCTGGCTCATCCTATCGGGCTTTCGAAACGTCTGACAATCGGCGCCACGTTATCTTTTGTTAACCGCATTGCCGACGGATTCCCCTGTAGGAGTGAGCCTGCTCGCGATAGCGGTGTGTCAGTCAATGATTTCTTACCTGATACACCGCTATCGCGAGCAGGCTCACTCCTACAGGGGTTGTGGGGGCTTTGGGATCTGAATACATGACCATTCGCCGGGGTGATGCGGCAAAAGTCATCGAGGGGACTTGCACGATCGGTATTATGGTATACCATCAGACGCACAGACACTCTTAATCCCCCAACGGAGCAGCTCATGAGTTTCGAAATTCGCAAGATCGTCAGCTATGTCGAAGAAACCTTTATCGAAGGCGGCAAAGCCGCTGACAAGCCGGTGACCATGGTTGGCCTCGCCGTGGTGATGAAAAACCCATGGGTGGGCAACGGTTTCGTCGAAGACCTCAA
Organism: Pseudomonas neuropathica; assembly: GCF_015461835.1. Taxonomy (GTDB): domain Bacteria; phylum Pseudomonadota; class Gammaproteobacteria; order Pseudomonadales; family Pseudomonadaceae; genus Aquipseudomonas; species Aquipseudomonas neuropathica. The sequence continues at coordinate 215,656 of NZ_JACOPX010000006.1, forward strand.
GCCGCAGATCCGTGCCAACTGCTCCGACCTCGGCGCGCTGATGGTTGAACGTCTGGTCGGCATCATCGGCGGTGCGGAAAAAATCGAGGCCTACGGCAAAGCGGCTGTGGTCGGCGCCGATGGCGAGATCGAGCACGCCTCCGCCGTCATCCACACCCTGCGCTTTGGCAATCACTACCGCGAAGCGGTCAACGCCAAGAGCTACCTGAGCTTTACCAACAAGCGCGGCGGCCCGGGCACTTCGATCCAGATCCCGATGATGCACAAGGACGACGAAGGTCAGCGTTCGCACTACATCACCCTGGAAATGCAGATCGAAGACGCGCCGCGTGCTGACGAAATCGTTGTCGTGCTGGGTTGCGCTGACGGTGGTCGCCTGCACCCGCGCATCGGTAACCGCTACATCGATCTGGAAGAACTGGCCGCCGAAAAGGCCCAGTAATCACAATAAAAAGGCACTGCAGGAGCGCTCCATGATTCGGCTCACCGCTGAACTCACCCCGGCTGGCACCAGTTACCTGGCGACCGGCCAAGGCCAGCCCGTGGTTTTGATCCACGGCGTGGGCCTGAACAAAGAAATGTGGGGCGGGCAGATTGTCGGCCTGTCCAGCCAATACCGGGTGATCGCCTACGACATGCTCGGTCATGGCGCCAGTCCGCGACCGGCCAGCGGCACCGCCCTGCTCGGTTACGCCGATCAGTTGCTGGAGCTGCTCGATCACCTCAATCTGCCGCAGGCAGCGGTGATCGGTTTCTCCATGGGCGGTCTGGTCGCGCGGGCCTTTGCCCTGCATTACCCGCAGCGCCTGCAAAGCCTGGTGGTGTTGAACAGCGTGTTCAACCGCAGCGAAGAACAGCGTGCCGGCGTCATCGCCCGTACCGCGCAAGCAGCGGAACATGGCCCGGACGCCAATGCCGAAGCGGCGTTGTCGCGCTGGTTCAGCCGCGAGTATCAAGCGGCCAACCCGGCGCAGATCGCCGCGATTCGCCAGACCCTGGCCGGCAATGATCCGCAAGGCTATCTGACCACTTATGAATTGTTCGCCACCCAAGACATGTACCGCGCCGACGACCTGGGCAGCATTCAGGCGCCGACGCTGATCGCCACCGGTGAACTCGATCCGGGTTCGACCCCGGAAATGGCCGAGCAACTGGCCCGACGCATCCCCGGTGCGAAGGTTGCCGTGCTGCCTGAGCAACGGCATATGATGCCGGTAGAGTCGCCGCGTCTGGTCAATCAGACGCTGCTGGAATTTCTGCAATTCGCACACTCCCGACAAAACCATATAAAGGGGATCGTTGCATGACACTCGCACGCTTCCAGATGTGCATCGGCGGAGAATGGGTCGATGCCCTCTCCGGCAAGACCTTCGAAAGCCTCAACCCGGCCACGGCCCAAGCCTGGGCGGAGTTGCCCGACGCCGATGCAGCGGACGTCGAACGCGCCGTGCAATCGGCACAGACCGCTTTCGACAGCCCGGCCTGGCGCGGTCTGACCGCCACCGCGCGCGGCAAACTGCTGCGCCGTCTCGGCGATCTGATCGCGGAAAACAAGGAACAACTGGCGCAGCTGGAAAGCCGCGACAACGGCAAACTGATCCGCGAAACCCGTGGGCAAGTCAGTTATCTGCCGGAGTTTTTCCATTACACCGCAGGGCTGGCCGACAAGCTCGAAGGCGGCACGCTGCCGCTGGATAAGCCCGACCTGTTCGCCTACACCGTGCACGAAGCAATGGGCGTGGTCGCCGCGATCATTCCGTGGAACAGCCCGCTGTACCTGACCGCAATCAAACTGGCGCCGGCCCTCGCCGCTGGCAACACGATTGTGATCAAGCCTTCCGAGCACGCTTCGGCGACCATTCTTGAACTGGCACGTCTGGCGCTCGAAGCCGGGATTCCGCCGGGCGTGGTCAACGTCGTCACCGGTTATGGCCCAAGCACTGGCGCCGCCCTCACCCGCCATCCGCTGATCCGCAAGATTGCCTTCACCGGCGGCGCGGCGACAGCGCGGCATGTGGTGCGCAGCAGCGCCGAGAACTTCGCCAAGCTGTCGCTGGAACTGGGCGGCAAATCACCGAACATCATCTTCGCCGACGCCGATCTGGACAGCGCGATCAACGGCGCGATCGCCGGGATCTACGCGGCCTCCGGACAGAGCTGCGTGTCGGGTTCGCGACTGTTGGTGCAGGACGAGATCTACGACGAATTCGTCAGCCGACTGGTCGAACGCGCCCAGCGCATTCGCATCGGCAACCCGCAAGAAGACCACAGTGAGATGGGCCCGATGGCCACCGCGCAGCAATTGGCGGTGGTCGAAGGTCTGGTCGCCGACGCCATCGCTGAAGGCGCGCGTTTGCGCACTGGCGGCAAGCGTCCGAGCGATCTCGGCGAGGGCTGGTTCTACGAGCCGACGCTGTTCGAATGCGACCGCAATTCGATGAAGATCATGCAGGAAGAAGTCTTCGGCCCGGTGGCGTCGGTGATTCGCTTCAAAGATGAAGCCGAAGCACTGGCGATCGCCAACGACTCACAGTTCGGCCTTGCGGCTGGCATCTGGACCCGCGACCTGGGCCGTGCTCACCGCCTCGCTCGCGATGTGCGCTCCGGGATCATCTGGGTCAACACTTACCGCGCGGTGTCGGCGATGGCGCCGATCGGCGGTTTCAAGAACAGTGGCTATGGACGCGAAAGCGGCATCGATTCGGTGCTGGCCTACACCGAACTGAAAACGGTGTGGATCAACCTTTCTCAGGCACCAATGCCTGATCCGTTTGTGATGCGCTAGGAGTCCTGCGAAATGATCGAACCCGGCATTTACAAAGACGTCATGAGCTCGTTCCCGTCCGGCGTCACGGTGGTCACCACCCTCGACCCGGAAGGCGGCATCGTCGGCATCACCGCCAGCGCCTTCAGTGCGCTGTCGATCGACCCGGCGCTGGTGCTGTTCTGCCCCAACTATGCTTCCGACACCTACCCGGTGCTGCGCGACAGCAAGAAATTCGCGATCCATTTGCTGTCGGCTGACCAGACGGCTGAGGCCTATGCGTTTGCCGGTAAAGGCAAGGACAAAGCCAAGGACATCGAGTGGCATCTGAGCGAACTCGGTAACCCGATTCTGGCCAAAGCGACGGCGATCATCGAGTGCGAGTTGTGGCGTGAGTACGACGGTGGTGATCACGCGATTATCGTTGGCGCGGTGAAGAATCTGATCCTGCCCGCGCAACCGGTGACGCCGATGATTTACCACAAAGGCAAGCTCGGCCCCCTGCCGACCCTGGCCTGACAGATTCACATAATCCCTGTAGGAGTGAGCCTGCTCGCGATAGCGGACTGACATTCAACATTGATGTCGACTGATCCACCGCTATCGCGAGCAGGCTCACTCCTACAAGGGATTTGTGGTGATGGGAGGAATGATGAGTAACGAAAAGTACGAAAAAGGCCTGAAAATCCGCACTCAGGTATTGGGCGAAGCTTATGTCCAGCGTTCAATCGACAACGCCGACGACTTCACCCGTCCGCTGCAGGAAATGGTTACCGAATACTGCTGGGGCCATGTCTGGGGGCGCGAGGGTTTGTCGCTCAAGGAGCGCAGCATGATCAACCTGGCGATGATCTCGGCGCTCAACCGTCCGCACGAACTCAAGCTGCATGTGCGTGGCGCCTTGCGTAACGGCCTGAGTCGTGAGCAAATACGCGAAATTCTGCTTCAGGTCGGCATTTATTGCGGCGTTCCGGCAGCCGTGGACAGTTTCCGGCTGGCCCGTGAAGCCTTTGCCGAAGCCGACGCCGAAGCCTCAGTTAACCCCTCGGCTGTTTAGATGCCCGTCTGGCATGGACAGCCAACTTAAAGAGCGGACCCCATGAAACGCCAGCCACTCGACGACAGCTTCAAGGTCAATCGCAACCCCGTTACCCTGCGCGAAATCGTGCTGGATAAACTGCGTAGCGCGATCATGAATTTCCAGCTCATGCCAGGCGATCGTCTGGTCGAGCGCGATCTGTGCGATCGCCTCGGTGTAAGCCGTACGTCGGTGCGTGAAGCCTTGCGTCACCTGGAATCCGAAGGTCTGGTCGAGTTCGCCGATGCCAAAGGCCCGCGCGTGGCGATCATCACCCTCGCCGATGCGGTCGACATCTATGAGCTGCGCTGCGTACTCGAAGGCCTGATCGTCCAGCTCTTCACCCTGCGCGCTAAAGCCAAGGACATCAAAGCCCTGGAAAAAGCCCTCGACGACAACCGCAAGGCGTTGAAGGACGGCGAGTTGCAGCAGGTGATCGACTCAGTGCAGGGTTTCTACGACGTGCTGCTCGAAGGTTCGGGCAACCATGTCGCGGCGACTCAACTGCGCCAGTTGCAGGCGCGCATCAGCTACCTGCGCGCGACCTCGGTGTCCCAGGAAAACCGTCGCGGCGCGAGTAACCACGAAATGGAAAAAATGGTCGAGGCGATCAAAAGCGGCGATCCGCTGGCGGCGCATCAGGCCTGCGTCGATCACGTTCGCGCCGCTGCTGCGGTGGCGCTCGACTACCTCAAGCGCAAACAGGAAGAGACCGGCGCCACGCCGAACATCACCCTGCCCATCGCGCTGAAAGAACCCCGTATAGGTCACTGATATGTTCAGCCCGAGCTATTGCCCGAAATGCGGTGGCCCTGACCTCGGTCAGCAGGTGCCGCCGGGCGATACGCACGAGCGCCTGATGTGTCGCGGCTGCGGCTACATCCACTACGTCAATCCGAAGATCATTGCCGGCTGCATCATCGAGCAGGACGGCAAATACCTCTTGTGCCAACGCGCGATCCCACCGCGCCCGGGCACCTGGACGCTGCCCGCCGGGTTCATGGAAAGCGGCGAGACCACCGAGCAAGCGGCGATCCGTGAAGTCTGGGAAGAAAGCGGCGTGCGTGCGGAAATCGTCTCGCCGTATTCGATTTTCAGCGTGCCGAAGATCAGCGAGGTGTACATCATTTTTCGTGCGATCGCGCTGGAGATCACCGGGCAATATGGGCCGGAGACGCTGGATTACAAGTTCTTCGCGCCGGAAGACATTCCGTGGGAACAGATCTATTACCCGGCGATCCGGCAGATTCTTGAGCGCTATATCGAAGAGCGCCAGGCTGGGGTGTATGGGATCTACATGGGCAATGATGACAGCGGCAAGATTCACTTTATCCGCTGATCACGCAACCCGCTCTTTGTAGGAGTGAGCCTGCTCGCGATAGCGGTGTGTCAGTCGGTGAAAATTTTGACTGATAAAGCGCTATCGCGAGCAGGCTCACTCCTACAGGGGTTTAGTGGTGTTGCTTAATTGGGGCGATGCCTTCAACGATGATGATTTCCGCCCTCGCCCATTCCTCGCGATAACTTTTCGCCTCCTGATACGCCGCCGAGCGGTAGCACGCCACGGCTTTTTCGTAGCTCTCGAACTCGATCACCACGCTGCGCTGCGGCGTCTGGCGCCCTTCCATCGCCTCACTGCGCCCGCCTCTGGCCAGAAACTTCGCGCCAAACGCAGCGAACGCTGCCGGCGCACGCTGGGTGTATTGGCTGTAATGATCGGCATCGGCTATATCCACATGAGCAATCCAGTACGCCTTCATAGTGACCTCTTTGTTGATTTTGTATTATGGTATACCAATATATTTCCAACGAACCCTGAGAGTCCAGTATGGCCTTCAACAGCATCGAAGAAATCATCGAAGATTACCGTCTCGGCAAAATGGTCTTGCTGGTCGATGACGAAGACCGCGAAAACGAAGGCGACCTGCTGCTGGCCGCCGACCGTTGCACGCCCGAGGCGATCAGCTTCATGGCCCGCGAAGCGCGCGGTCTGATCTGCCTGACCCTGACCGACGAACATTGCCAGCGTTTGGGCCTGGAGCAAATGGTGCCGGCCAATGGCAGCGTGTTCAGTACCGCGTTTACCGTATCGATTGAAGCAGCGGTTGGCGTGACCACCGGCATCTCCGCAGCAGATCGCGCTTGCACCGTGGCCGCCGCCGTCGCGCCGAATGCCCGCGCTGAAGATCTGGTGCAGCCCGGCCACATCTTCCCGCTGCGCGCCAAGGAAGGTGGCGTGCTGACCCGCGCGGGTCACACCGAGGCCGGTTGCGACCTGGCGCGTCTGGCCGGTTTTACGCCGGCCTCGGTGATCGTCGAAGTGATGAACGACGACGGCACCATGGCCCGTCGCCCGGATCTGGAAGTGTTTGCGCGCAAGCACGGGATCAAGATCGGCACCATCGCCGACCTGATCCACTATCGCCTGAGCACCGAGCACACCATTGGACGCATCGGCGAACGGGAACTGCCGACGGTGCATGGCACGTTCCGCTTGATCACCTTTGAGGATCGCATCGAGGGCGGCGTGCACATGGCGATGGTCATGGGCGATCTGCGCCGTGAAGAACCGACGCTGGTGCGCGTGCATGTGATCGATCCACTGCGTGATCTGGTCGGTGCCGAGTACAGCGGGCCAACGAACTGGACGCTGTGGGCGGCGTTGCAACGGGTCGCGGCTGAGGGCCATGGCGTTGTTGTGGTGCTGGCCAATCACGAGTCTTCGCAGGCGCTGCTTGAGCGAGTGCCGCAATTGACCCAGCCGCCGAGACAGTTCAGTCGTTCGCAATCGCGGATTTATTCGGAGGTGGGGACCGGGGCGCAGATTCTGCAGAATCTTGGGGTTGGCAAGCTGCGTCACCTGGGCCCTCCTTTGAAATACGCTGGCCTGACCGGGTATGACCTGGAGGTGGTCGAAAGTATTCCGTTCAGCGAATAACTCACGTCGAGCACAAATCCAAATGCAGGAGTGAGCCTGCTCGCGATAGCGGTGTGACATTGAGCAATGATGTTGACTGACACACCGCTATCGCGAGCAGGCTCACTCCTACAAGGGGTTTGCATTTCAGATCCATTTCTCCGAACCACAAAAAAGGACAGCGGCCAGATAACCGGTAAGGCAAAGTGCTTGCACAAAGCTTGGAATACCATAATATGATATTCCATAGACCGGACATTCCAACGAACGTCCATCTACTGCTCCCGACAGGCGGGCAACAACGCAAGCCCGCTCAAAAACACAACAATGAGGGCGTAAAAATGGTGTTGAACAAAGCTGCAACCGCGATCTTTTTTGCGGGACTGCTCAGCGTCACCGGTCAGGCTGCAATGGCTGCCGAGAGCGTGAACTTCGTCAGCTGGGGCGGAAGCACCCAGGATGCGCAGAAACAGGCCTGGGCCGATCCGTTCAGCAAGGCCAGCGGCATCACCGTCGTGCAGGACGGCCCGACCGACTACGGCAAACTCAAAGCCATGGTCGAGAGCGGCAACGTGCAGTGGGACGTGGTCGATGTCGAAGCCGATTTCGCCCTGCGCGCGGCCGCTGAAGGCCTGCTCGAACCCCTCGATTTCAAAGTGATTCAGCGCGACAAGATCGACCCGCGCTTCGTCAGCGATCACGGCGTCGGCTCGTTCTTCTTCTCCTTCGTCCTCGGCTACAACGAGGGCAAACTCGGCGCCAACAAGCCGCAGGACTGGAGCGCCCTGTTCGACACCAAAACCTACCCCGGCAAACGCGCCCTCTATAAATGGCCAAGCCCTGGCGTGCTCGAACTGGCGCTGCTGGCCGACGGCGTGCCTGCCGACAAGCTCTACCCACTGGATCTGGATCGCGCCTTCAAGAAACTCGACACCATCAAGAAAGACATCGTCTGGTGGGGCGGCGGCGCGCAGTCGCAGCAACTGCTGGCGTCCGGTGAAGCGAGCATGGGCCAGTTCTGGAACGGTCGCATTCACGCCCTGCAAGAAGACGGCGCGCCGGTCGGCGTGAGCTGGAAACAGAACCTGGTCATGGCCGACATTCTGGTGATTCCAAAAGGCTCGAAAAACAAGGACGCAGCGATGAAGTTTCTCGCCAGCGCCAGCAGCGCCAAAGGCCAGGCCGACTTCTCCAACCTGACCGCCTACGCCCCGGTCAACCTCGACAGTGTGGAGCGTCTGGATTCGACGCTGGCCCCCAACCTGCCGACTGCCTACGCTAAGGATCAGATCACTCTTGATTTCGCGTACTGGGCCAAAAACGGCCAGGCCATCGCGACACGGTGGAACGAATGGCTGGTCAAATGAAAATGGCGGCCACCGCGTCCCGTCCCTCCACTGCCACCGGGAGCGCCGCAAGCGCTGCCGGCTCGGCCCACGGAACACAGGCGGTTGCGATGCAGCAAGCCCCGTCCCTCAGACAACGCTGGCGCGGCGCCGGCAATCTCGCTCCGGCGCTGCTGTTCATCGGCCTGTTCTTTCTCGCGCCGTTGATCGGCCTGCTGTTGCGCGGCGTGCTTGAACCGACGCCAGGCCTTGGCAACTATGAACAACTGTTCGCCAATTCGGCGTATGCCCGCGTGCTGCTCAACACCTTTTCGGTGGCCGGGCTGGTAACGCTGTTCAGCCTGCTGCTGGGCTTTCCGCTGGCCTGGGCGATCACTCTGGTGCCGCGCGGCTGGGGACGCTGGATTCTCAACATCGTGCTGTTGTCGATGTGGACCAGCCTGCTCGCCCGCACCTATTCGTGGCTGGTGCTGCTGCAAGCGTCCGGCGTGATCAACAAGGCTCTGATGGCGCTGGGCATCATCGATCAGCCGCTGGAAATGGTGCACAACCTCACCGGCGTGGTGATCGGCATGAGCTACATCATGATCCCCTTCATCGTCCTGCCGTTGCAGGCCACCATGCAGGCCATCGACCCGATGATTCTGCAGGCCGGATCGATTTGCGGCGCCAGTCCGTGGACCAACTTCTTCCGGGTGTTCCTGCCGCTGTGCCGGCCGGGCCTGGCCTCCGGTGGCTTGATGGTGTTCGTGATGTCGCTCGGTTACTACGTGACCCCGGCACTGCTCGGCGGCGCGCAGAACATGATGCTGCCGGAGTTCATCATTCAGCAGGTGCAATCGTTCCTCAACTGGGGCCTGGCCAGTGCCGGCGCCGCGTTGCTGATCGCGATCACTTTGGTGCTGTTCTACTTCTACCTGAAGCTTCAGCCGGAATCCCCGGTTGGCGCCAGCAACGCGAGGTAAGCCGACATGCTCCTGACTCCCAATGCGATGAGCCGGCGCATGCGCTTCGGCCTCTACGCCACCACCGGGCTGATCGGTCTGTTCCTGCTGTTGCCGATCGTGTTTATCGTGCTGCTGTCGTTCGGCTCCTCGCAGTGGCTGGTGTTTCCGCCACCGGGCTGGACGCTGAAATGGTACGGCCAGTTCTTCTCCAACCCCGATTGGATGAACGCCGCAGCGGCCAGCCTCAAGGTCGCCGTGCTCACCACGATCTGCGCCGTGGCCCTCGGTTTGCCGACTGCGTTTGCGCTGGTGCGCGGACGTTTTCCGGGCCGGGAAATGCTCTACGGCCTGTTCACCCTGCCGATGATCGTGCCGCTGGTGATCATCGCCGTGGCGGTGTACGCGCTGTTTCTCAAGCTCGGTTACACCGGGACGATGTTCGCGTTTGTCGTCAGCCATGTGATCGTCGCGCTGCCGTTCACGATTATCTCAATCATCAACTCACTGAAGCTGTTCGATCAGTCGATTGAAGACGCGGCGGTGATTTGCGGTGCTTCACGCCTGCAAGCGGTGTTCAAAGTGACATTCCCGGCGATTCGTCCGGGCATGGTTGCCGGCGCCCTCTTCGCTTTCCTCGTGTCGTGGGACGAAGTGGTGCTCAGCGTGATGATGGCCAGCCCGACCCTGCAAACCCTTCCCGTAAAAATGTGGACCACCCTGCGCCAGGACCTGACGCCAGTGATCGCCGTCGCTTCGACGCTGCTGATCGGCTTGTCTGTTTTGGTCATGGTCATCGCCGCCGCGCTGCGCCGGCGCAACGAAATCAGCGCCTGAGCGCCCAGGAGTACGACATGAGTGCCGTGATCAAAGACGCTTCCCAGCAGAATGACAAACCCCTGGTCAGCCTGCGCAATCTGAACAAACACTACGGTGACTTTGCTGCCGTGGACAACATCTCGCTGGACATCAAGGACGGTGAATTCCTCACCTTCCTCGGCTCCAGCGGCTCAGGTAAAAGCACCACGCTGTCGATGCTCGCCGGGTTTGAAACGCCGAGCAGCGGCGAGATCCTCGTCAACGGTCAGTCGCTGGTGAATGTGCCTCCGCACAAGCGTGACATCGGCATGGTGTTCCAGCGTTATTCGCTGTTCCCGCATTTGTCGGTGCGCGACAACATCGCCTTTCCTTTGGCGATCCGCAAACTGGCCGCCGCCGAGCGCGACAAGCGTGTCGATGCCATGCTGAAACTGGTGCAGTTGGAACAGTTCGCGCATCGCCGCCCTTCGCAACTGTCTGGCGGCCAGCAGCAACGTGTCGCCATTGCCCGGGCGCTGGTCTATGAGCCACGCATTCTGCTGATGGACGAACCACTCGGAGCGCTGGATAAAAAGCTGCGTGAAGATCTGCAGGATGAGTTGCGCCAACTGCATCGTCGCCTGGGCATCACCATTGTTTACGTGACCCACGACCAGGAAGAAGCCATGCGTTTGTCCCAGCGCATTGCGATTTTCAGTCATGGCAAGATTGTTGGTCTGGGCAGTGGTTATGACCTTTATCAGAACCCGCCGAATGCGTTTGTGGCGTCGTTCCTGGGCAACTCGAACTTCCTCAAGCTCAAGGCGCAGGGCAATGCGGCGGCTTCGTTTGAAGGGCAGTCATTGTCGATTCGCCTGACCGCTGGGTTGCACACTGATCAGGATGTGTTGCTGATGGTGCGGCCGGAAAAGGCACTGGCGTTGAGCGTGGCGCAGGCGATCAGCGAACCGCTGCCGTCGGGGTGGAACGAGGTTTCAGCGAAGGTTGTAGAGGTGCTGTTTCTCGGTGAGAGCCAGACTTGCAGCGTGGTCACTTCGGGCGGCACTTCGATGACGGTCAAAGCGTTGTCCGCCGCCGGCATGCCGCTCCAGGCCGGGGATCCGGTGCAAGTACGCTGGGCCACCGCTGATGCCTGCGTTTACACCGAGTGGACCGACGGCGACCTGAACAAGGCTGCGGGTGCTCACTGATAGCGTTTTGTCTGTGAGATTTACCCCCTCACCCCTGCCCTCTCCCCCAGTGGGGGCGAGGGGGAAAGGGAGCCGATCTTCATGCTGTTCAAAACCCGGGTTCGACTCGGTATCCCAAGTCGGCGTAACTCATCCAGACAACTCGGTCAGTCCCCTCTCCCTCTGGGAGAGGGTTAGGGTGAGGGAAACAGTCGACGCGGTATCAGACAATAGCGCGGTAGCCTTCGATTTCATCCGGCCACGCGGTCAAGATTTCAAACCCCGTCTCCGTCACCGCCACCATATGCTCCCACTGCGCCGACAACGAGCCATCCTTGGTCAACACCGTCCAGCCATCTGCCATGTTCTTTACATGACGCTTGCCGGCATTAAGCATCGGCTCCACGGTAAAAATCATCCCGGCCTTGAGCTTCATGCCCTGATTCGGAAAGCCGTAATGCAGGATCTGCGGCTCATCGTGATAGACCTTGCCGATGCCGTGTCCGCAGTACTCGCGCACCACGCTGAAGCCTTCTTTCTCCGCCAGGCTCTGGATCGCATGGCCGATATCGCCCAGCGTGGCGCCCGGTTTTACCATGCGAATGCCCGCGCACATCGCCTCGTAGGTGGTCTTGATCAGGTGCTGCGCTTCAGGTGTCGCCTCACCGACCACGTACATGCGGCTGGTGTCGCCGAACCAGCCGTCCTTGATCACCGCGATATCGAGATTGACGATATCGCCATCCTTCAGCGGTGTGCCCGACGGGATGCCATGACACACCACATCGTTGACCGAGGCGCAGACGGTTTTCGGAAAGCCGTGATAACCGACGTTGGCCGGCACTGCTTTTTGCACATTGACGATGTAGTCGTTGCACAGTTGATCGAGCTGATCAGTGGTGACGCCCGCCTTCACATGCGGCACCAGCATGGCCAGCACTTCAGCGGCGAGTTTGCCGGCAGCACGCGATTGGGCGATGTCGGCCGGGGTGTTGATCTTGATCTGGTTTCTCATGCGCTGACGGCTTCCTGAGTCAGTTGTTGCAAATCCAGCCCGCCGTTCTGTTCGGCGCGGATCAGCAAGCGGCAAATGGCGCTGTGGTCGAGGTTAGGATGCAATTCGGCGAGCATGCCGATGCGCATCCAGTGCTCGGCCTGCGCGTTGATCGAGCGGCTGAGGGCGTTGCTGGAGATACGCAGGTTCTCGTGCATGTCCTCTGAAATCTTTACGATGCCCATATATGAATCCGATACGATGTGTATATGTAACGTATATTAGCCAAGCCTCAAGCGAAATTGCAAATCAACTCAGCGCCGCGTCGAAAAACGATGAGATGAGCCGACTGGAACGCCGCTCGGCCAGACAGTACAGATAGGTCTCGGTAAACAGCTCTTCGCCTTCGATTCTGATCGTGCGGATGTTCGGGTCGGCAATGAACTCCGCTTCTGAAACCACCCCCAACCCCAGCCCACGCACCACCGCCTCACGTAGCGCCTCGCGACTGCCAATTTCCATGGCGATACGCGGTTTGACCTGCGCCGCATTCAGTGCCTGCTCCAACACCAGCCGTGTGGTCGAACCGGGCTCACGTTGCAGCAGGCGCTGCCCTTCCAACTCCTCCAGCCGCACGCTGCCACGATTGGCCAGTGGATGTTCATGGTGGGCGAACAATATGATCGCGTGCCGCGCATAACGCACCGAACACAACGCCGGATCATCCTGCCGCCCCGCCAGCACGGCGATGTCGGTCACATAGTTTTCCAGATCCGACAGCACCTGTGCCGAGTTACCCACGCGGATCGACACGTCGATGTTCGGGTGTTGTTGCAAATAGCTGTCGACCATCTCGATCACATGAAACGGCCCCACCGCACCGACCTTGAGCTGGCCGCTGTCGAGCCGCCCGGAATCGCGCAGCAGGTTGTGCGCCTCCAGTTCCAGCAAGGCGATGCGCTGAGCGATAGGCAGCAATTGCCGCCCAACATCCGACAGCTCGATCCGCCGCCCACGGCGATGGAACAGCTCAACATTGTGCTGGCGTTCCAAGGCCTGCACCTGAGTGGTCAGCGTCGGTTGGCTCAATCCCGACGCCCGCGCCCCGGCACTGAAACTGCCGTGGCGGGCGACAGCGAGAAAGGCCCGTAGTTTGGCGCTGGACATCCATAGACTCCATCAATAGTTAGCTGTCGTTTCGCATATTGAATTGATTGAATGACTGTCACGTGACAGACCTAGCCTGTGGCAACTCCCAACCACACCGTGGAATGCCATGAAAACAATCAAACAGTTTCTGCGTGCCGCCAGCCTTGCCGTACTTGCCCTGAGTGCCAGCCAGGTCTGGGCCAAGGACAAACTGACCATTGGCCTGATCCCCTCCGAAGACTCCCAGGCAATGATCGAATCGAGCAAACAAGTGCTCGACGATCTGCAAGCCAAAATCGGCATGCCGGTGGTGCCGTTCGTGGCCACCGACTACAACGGCATCATCGAAGCGCTGCGTTCGGGCAAGCTCGACGTCGCCTATCTCGGGCCGTTCTCCTACGTGCTGGCGACCTCGGTGGCGGATGTCGAGGCGTTCTCGGTGGCGGTGACCAAGAAGACCGGCCAGAGCGCGTACAAAAGCGTGATTCTGGCGCGCAAGGACAGCGGCATTCATTCGCTGGCCGACCTCAAGGGTCATACTTTCGCGTTCGTTGACCCGAGTTCGGCGTCCGGTCATCTGTTCCCGAAAGCAGGCCTTGAGCAGGCCGGTTTTGCTCCGGACAACCTGTTCAAACGGGTGATTTTCTCCGGCTCCCACGACGCCAGCATCCTCGCGGTGGAGAACAAGAAAGTTGACGCGGCAGCCGTGGCTGACCGCATCTTCGCCAGCGCCGTGGCCAAAGGTGTGGTGAAGCAGGATGACTTCGAAATCGTCTGGAGCTCCAAGCCGATCCCTGAGTCGCCGATGGTCTGGCGCAAGGCGCTCGATCCGGAACTGAAGAAGAAAGTCGCCGACGCGCTGGCCTCGATCAAGGACGTGCCGTGGGGTGATCAGGGCGTGCTCAATGGCTTCCAGCCCACCACCGACGCGTCGTATGACGTGGTGCGCGACACCGCCAAGGTGCTCGATCTAGATTTGCGGAGCATGAAATGATCAGCATCCGCCAACTGACCAAACACTACGGCAGCAACCCGGTGTTGCGCGGCATCGACCTTGAAGTCGCTGCGGGCGAATTCGTCGTCGTGCTCGGTCAGTCTGGCGCCGGCAAATCGACCTTGCTGCGTTGCATCAATCGCTTGGCCCAAGCTGACAGCGGCACGTTGAACGTCGCCGGTATCGACGCCCTCGCCTGCCCCGACACCAGCGTCCTGCGCCGTGAAGTCGCGATGATTTTTCAGCACCACAACATCGTGCCTCGCTTAAGCGTTTTGAAGAATGTGCTGACCGGTCGCCTCGGTTCCGTCGGCACCCTCGCCTCGATTCTGCAGCTGTTCCGCCGTGACGATGTGGCGCTGGCGATGCAATGCCTGGAGCGCGTCGAACTGGCGCACAAGGCTAGCGAACGCACCGATTCGTTGTCTGGCGGACAAAAACAGCGCGTCGGTATTGCCCGCGCCTTGGCGCAACGGCCGAAGGTGATTCTGGCCGATGAACCGATTGCCAGCCTTGACCCGAAGACCGCGCGCCTGGTGTTGCAGTACTTGCGCGATGCCACCCGCGAGTTGGGCATCACCGTGCTGTGCAATCTGCATCAGGTCGAATACGCCCGAGAGTTCGGCGACCGAGTGGTCGGCCTCGCTCACGGCAATCTGGTGTTCGATGGCAAAGCGTCGAGCATGACCGACGCCGATCTGGCGCGAATCTATCCGGGGCAATCGGCGGAATCCGCCGCTGACGTCCCGACGCCCCCCCTGTCCTACCGCACCGCCTCGAGGGCCTGAGCATGCCATCGCAAAACTATCAGTGGGTCGGCGATCGGCCTCGTGGCCCGCGCAGTTGGCTGACCACCGGCGCCGTCGTCCTGATCGTGCTGTGGACGCTGAACTGGAGCGCGCAAGGTGCGCAGCTCAGCCTCGGTGAACTGGCGGCGGGGTTGCCGCAGATCGGTGATTTCCTTTCGCGCACCTTCCCCCCGGACCTGAGCATTCTTCCGCGCCTGGTCGCACCTGCGGTGGAGACTTTGCAGATTGCCATATGGGGCACCCTGCTCGGCGTGTTGCTGGCGATACCGCTGTCGTTTCTCGCGGCGCGCAATCTGAGCCGCGATCGCTGGGTGTTTCACGCCACGCGCCAGGCGCTGAATTTCACCCGCAGCATCAACGAACTGATCCTCGCCCTGATCTTCGTCTCGGCAGTCGGCCTCGGGCCGTTTCCCGGCGTATTGGCGCTGGCGCTGCATGGCCTGGGCATGCTCGGCAAATTCTTCGCCGAGAGCATCGAAGAGATCGACCAAGGCCCGATTGAAGCGCTGCAAGCGACCGGTGCCCGGCCGTTGCAGGTAATCGTGTTTGGCGTTTTACCGCAGGTCATCACGGCGTGGATTGCGGTGATTCTGTACCGCTTCGAAGTCAATCTGCGCTCGGCCACCGTGCTGGGAATGGTCGGCGCCGGTGGCCTGGGTTTCGAACTGGTGAGCAGTCTGAAGCTGTTCAAATATCAGGAAACCGCGACCTGCATCATCGTCATCACTTTCATGGTGATCGTCGCCGACGCCGTATCGAGTCGACTGCGTGCCGCCATCCAGAGCGGTTCAACGCATTAACCGCCGATGTTATCGGTTCAGCCGATTCAAACCTGCGATTTATCGATTTGTACCGTTGTCGACCGCCATCGAGTATGTGGCCACACGACAACAACAAGAAGGATCCACCATGACTGCCCGTTTTCAGAACCCCGTCGACACCCGTTTCGGCTGGGGCAGCCTGCAAGACCTTGCCGCCATCACCGAGCAGCAGCGCGTCGCCCTCGTGACCTTCCCTGAAGCCCGAGGGCTGGGCTTGGTGGACCGTTTGCAACGCTTGCTCGGCGAGCGTCTGATCTACATTGTCGAAGACGTCCAGCCCAACCCCGACGTCGCCCATCTGCGCAGCACTTACGAGCATTTCTGGCAGCACGCCGGCGACTGTGACGTGGTCCTCGCCGTGGGTGGTGGCAGCGCCATCGATACCGCCAAGGCGTTGATCGTCGGCACCGAATCCGGCCGTTTCGATGAGCTGTTGAGCCTGCTGTCCAGCGGCAAACCGTTCACCCCGGTCCGTTGCAAACAACTGATCGCCGCACCAACCACCGCCGGCACCGGCAGCGAAGTCACGCCGTGGGCGACGATCTGGGACAGCGCCAGCCAGAAGAAATATTCGCTGCACCTGGACTGCACCTGGCCACGGGTGGCGATCATTGACCCGCAACTGATGCTCACCGTGCCCGCCAGCGTCACCGTGTCCACCGGGCTCGATGCGCTGTCCCATGCGTTGGAGGCGATCTGGAACGTGAATGCCAACCCGGTCTCGGACACCTTCGCGATTTCCGCGATCGAGGACATTCTCGAATGCCTGCCGCGTTTGCACAAAGATCTGTCGAGCCAAGAGTTGCGCACGCGCATGGCACTGGCTGCGCTGAAGGCCGGGCTGGCGTTTTCCAACACCAAAACCGCGCTGGCGCACTCGATTTCCTATGAGATGACCTTGCGCCACGGCCTGCCCCACGGCATCGCCTGCTCCTTCACCTTGCCGCTGGTTTTGGGTTTGGCCTGGGGCCAGGACGCCACTCGTGACCGTACCTTGCAACGGGTGTTTGGCGCGGACCTGGGCAAAGCCCAGCAGCAGTTGCGCGAGTTCCTGCACAGCCTCGGGGTGAAGACCGAATTCGCCGATTACGGCGTCTCGGCCAAGGATGCCGAAGCCATCATCCACCTCGCGATGCAGGGCGCGCGCGGTAAGAACTTCATTGGCTCACAAGCCGCCTGACGCCTGATAAAACCCGAGTAACCCAAGCACCGCCAGCGGCATGCAGCCGCGGTGATTTCCTGCCGCACCGAAAAAGAGTGCACCCGCCGACGACACCCGGCGGGAACCGACAACAATAAGGAAAAGATCATGAATCGTGCCGAAACAATGCCTGGTCTCGCCGTCCGTTCTGCCTCGTTCCGGGTCGCCCAGTGGCGCATGCTGCTGGCGGCGATGTTCTGTTACCTGTTTTTCTACACCGGGCGGCAGACCTTCGGTTTTGCCATCCCGGGGATTCAGGCCGAGTTCGGCCTGAGCAAGGAAACCCTCGGTTGGGCCTCTGCGGCGATGCTCTGGGCCTACGCCATTGGCCAGGCCATCAACGGCAACCTCGCCGACAAGTTCGGTGGCCGGCGCATCATGACCCTCGGTGCGGTGTTGTCCTGCGGTGCCAACTGGGTGACCAGTTTTGCCGGTGGTTTCACCAGCCTGATTCTGCCGTGGGGCGTCAACGGCTACTTTCAGGCCTTGGGCTGGGCGCCGGGCGGTCGGCTGATTGCCAATTGGTGGGCGGCGGGTGAGCGCGGCAAGGTTTACGGTTTCTACACTTTCGCCGCCGGTTGCGCGTCGATTCTGTCGTACGTCACCTCTATCGTTGTGCTCGAAGTGCTGCAACTGGAATGGCGCTGGATCTTCCGTTTGCCGGTGCTGCTGATGCTCGCCGGCGGGATTATTTTCTATCTGGTGGCCCGCGAACGCCCGCAGGATCTGGGCTTCGAACCGGTGGGCGACACCGGTGTGGCCAACGCTGACGACAAACATCAGGAAGCCGCGCAGGGCGAAGTCGAGTCCTCGGCCCAACGCTACAAAGCCGTGCTGAAGAATCCTCGTTTGCTGATCGCCGCGCTGTCACTGGGCTTTCAGAACGCGGCGCGCTACGGCTTGATCGTCTGGGTGCCGGTGCACTTTCTCGGCGCTGACTGGAAAAGTGGTGACGGCATGATCGATCCGAAATGGATCACCGTCGCCCTCCCCGTCGGCATGGCGGTGGGTGCGTTGAGCAACGGCTGGGTATCGGACAAGTTGTTCGGCTCCAAGCGCTATCTGGCGATCATGCTTTATATGTTCCTCGGCGCCGCCACCAGCCTGTGGATGTGGAGCCTGCCGCCGCACAGCGTCATCGGCCTGGTCGCGTTGTTCCTTTGCGGCTTCTTCGTCTACGGCCCGGCCTCGAGTTTCTGGGCGCTGTGCCCGGATCTGGTCGGGGCCAAACGCGCCGGTACGGCGACCGGGATCATGAACTTTTCCTCCTACCTGTTCGCCGGCCTGGCCGAGCCACTGATCGGGCGTCTGCTTGACACCACGGCAAATACGTCTCTGATCTTCATAGTGGTCACCAGCGCCTGCCTGTGCAGCGCGGCTGTGGCATTGTTCATTCGACGCTGATGGGGCTTGCATGTACCAGTATCACAAGTGGTTGCGTTCGTTTCATGCGGTGGCCAAGACCGGCAGTTTTACCCTTGCTGCCGAGTTTCTCAGCGTCGGTCAGCCGACCGTCAGCGAGCAGGTCAACGCGCTGGAAAACACCTTCTCGGTGGAGCTGTTCCACCGACGCGGACGCTACATCGAAATGAGCGCCGCCGGGCACAAACTCTACGCCATCACCCAAGGCCTGTTCGGTCAGGAGGATGAAGCCGTGCAGCTGTTGCAGAGCTTCAAGCAGCGCAAGACCGGCATGTTGCGCCTCGGCGCGGTGTCGCCGCCGATTGCGATGAACCTGACCTATGAGCTGATGCAGCGACATCCGGACATTGAACTGGAAACCTCGTTTTCCTCGGAAAAGGACACCCTGGCGCGGTTGTTCAACTTTGATATCGACGTGGCGATTCTGGCTTTGTCGGAATTCGATGAGCGCTTCCACACGCGGTTGTATCACCGCTATCCGATCATCGCCGTGGTCCGCGATGACCATCCCTGGGCCGGTCAGTCGCAGGTTCACATCAGCGAAATCAGCGGCGAAAAATGGGTGATGCGCGAATCCAGCGCGCGCACCCGGCAACTGGTGGAAGAAAGCTGCAAGCGCCTCAATATCGATCTCAATTGCGTCATGCAACTCAACAGCCGCGAAGCCATCGTCCACGCGATCGTCAAAGGCATCGGCATCGGTTTTGTCTCGGCCGTCGAGTACGCCGAAACCCCGGGCACCAAGCCGATCACCTTTGTCGATCACCCGTTTTTCATCGAATACCACCTGTGCTGCCTCGGCATCCGCCGGAACCGGCCAGTGATTGCCGAACTGTTTGATGCGAATCCACCGCTGACCTGATCAGCACTGACCCTTGAACCGCCTACCTCATTGCCGAGGGACGGCCCACGCTTACCTGAAAACGGAGATTGACCATGCAGTACCAACAACCGACTCACCTGCAAGCCGCGATCCTCGACTGGGCCGGCACCGTTGTCGATTTCGGCTCGTTTGCGCCAACGCAAATCTTCGTCGAAGCCTTTGCCGAGTTCGGCGTCGCGGTATCGCTTGAAGAAGCGCGCGGGCCGATGGGCATGGGCAAGTGGGATCACATCCGCACCCTGTGCAACCTGCCGCAGATTGCCGAGCGTTACCGCGCGGCGTTTGATCGCTTGCCGAGTGACGACGATGTAACGGCAATCTACGAGCGTTTCATGCCGCTGCAGATCGAAAAAATCGCCCTGCACTCGGCGCTGATTCCGGGCGCGCTCGAAGCCATTGCAGCATTGCGCGACAAGGGGTTGAAAATCGGTTCGTGCTCGGGTTATCCGGCGGTGGTGATGGCCAAGGTCGTCGAACTGGCGCGGGAAAATGGCTACGTCGCTGATCATGTCGTCGCCACCGATGAAGTGCCCAATGGCCGGCCGTATCCGGCGCAGGCGTTGGCCAACGTGATTGCCCTGGGCATCGATGACGTGGCCGCCTGCGTCAAGGTCGACGACACCTGGCCGGGGATTCTCGAAGGGCGCGCCGCCGGTATGTGGACGGTGGCGTTGACCTGTTCCGGCAACGCACTGGGCCTGACCTATGAGCAATACAAGGCGTTGCCGTCGGATCGACTGGCGGAAGAACGTGCGCGGATCGGCAAGATGTTCGCGCCTTCACGCCCGCACTACCTGATCGACACCATCGCCGAGCTGCCCGAAGTGATCGAAGACATCAATGCGCGCCTGGCCCGGGGCGAAACTCCGCAGTCCTGCTGACACATGATCGTTCCCACGCTCCGCGTGGGAATGCAGCCCGTGACGCTCCGAGTCACTGGACGCGGAGCGTCCCTAGAGGCATTCCCACGCAGAGCGTGGGAACGATCAACAGCCAAATCGCAGGCAAAAAAAAGCTGCCAAAACTGGCAGCAAAAACTTTAAGAACACGCGATGTATTGACCTCAGCATAGACGCCGGATAATGACAGTGTCGTGACAGTCGCAAATTCATTCAATCGCCCCGCCCCCGTCATCAGGATGTCATCAAGATCACCGCAGAATCCTCGCAAACCGTCTTGAGCCTCGCGACGGATGCTCTGCAAGGATTCCCATGAAAGACGACGCCTCGCTGTTTGCCGCCATCGACCTGGGTTCGAATGCCTTTCGCCTGATGATCGGCCAGTCGGTGCGCAGCCGCAAAGGCTTGCAGATTCAGGAAGTGAAAACCCTGCGCGAACCGGTGCGCCTCGCCGAGGGCTTTGACGGTGGTGCGCTGGATGCACTGGCACTGGATCGCGGCTGGCAGGCGTTGGCGCGGTTCGGCAAAAAACTGCGTGGTTTCGAGGCCGGCCGGGTTCGTGCGGTGGCAACCAGCGCGGTGCGTGAAGCGGACAACGCGCAACTGTTTCTGGCCAGTGCCGAGCGGCATCTGGGCTTTCCCATCGACGTCATTTGCGGCCATGAAGAGGCGCGGCTGGTCTACGCCGGCGTAACTCACGCCTTGCCCAGCGCCGACGACCTGCGCCTGGTGGTCGACATCGGCGGAGGTTCCACCGAGCTGATCCTCGGCCAGGGTTCACAACCCTTGTTAACCGAAAGCATCGCCATCGGCAGCGGCACCTTGAGCACGCGATTCTTTCGCGGCGGCGATGTGTCCGCCGGCGCACTACAGGAGGCCGAACGCTTCGCCATCCTGCAGTTTGAACACGTCGCCAAGCGCTATCGCGCGCAAGGCTGGCAGCAGACCATCGGTTCGTCCGGCACCGCGCGCATGCTCGCCAAAGTGCTCAAGACCAATCGCCTCAACGACTTCGGCCAGGACGGCATCACCTACGGCGGCCTGCTGCGCCTGTCGCTGCTGTTGTTGAAGGTAAACAACGTGCAACAGCTCAAGCTCGCCGGCCTGCAACCACACCGCCAGAGCATTCTGCCCGGTGGTCTGGTGTTAATGCTGGCGGCATTCAAAGTGTTCGGTATCGCACAAATGCTGCCGTCGGAACCGGGCCTGCGTCTGGGCGTGTTGCACGGTTTGATGAGCCAGCACTAATCCTCGCCGCAACAGATTCGTCTCCCCTTCAGCGGCTTGATCGACTAACATGCCGCCGCTGGTTCCCGAACGGGACTAATAGGGAATCCGAGGTGCTTGCACAGCATTGATCGGAACTGCCCCCGCAACTGTAGGTGCCGAGCCTGCTCCACGACTGCCACTGGATGAACCCGGGAAGGCCGGAGCCAGGTGATGACGCATCAGTCAGGAGACCTGCCGGCACAGTGACTACTAACCGGCGGGGTGTCCGGGAAGGACATCGTGCCGTGCGCGTCTTCGATTGCTGCCCGGCCTTGCGCGGCTGCCCTGCCTGCGCTCGATGGTGTGTTTCCAGACCGTACTCTCCCGCTCCCCGTACGGTTCCCCTGGAGACTGCCACATGCTGCTGCCCCGCGTTGCCACCCTCATTACCGGCCTGAGCCTTGGCGCCCTGGCGCAGGCGGCACCGACCGTCTATCCGCTGACGGTGGAAAACTGCGGCAGCACCCTGACCTTCCAGCACGCCCCGACGCGCACCGTGACCATCGGCCAGGCCGGCACGGAAATGCTCTACGCCATGGGCCTGGGCGACAAAGTCGTCGGCACCTCGTTGTGGTTCAACAATGTGCTGGCCAAGTACAAGGCGCAGAACGACCGGGTTGAGCGCCTGGCCGACAACGAGCCAAGTTTCGAGTCGGTAATCGGCAAGCGCCCGGAACTGGTCGCCGTGGAACTGGAATGGATGGTTGGCCCGCAAGGTGCGGTGGGCACTCGCGAGCAGTTTCATGAACTGAAGATTCCAACCTATCTGCTGCCTTCCGATTGCGAAGCCAAGGACAACCTCGTCGGCGCCGATGGCACGCGACTGGCGCCGTTTCGCATCGAGACGATTTACAAAAGCGTGAGCCAACTGGCGCAGATCTTCGATGTTCAAGAACGTGGCCAGCAGCTCAACGACGCACTCAAGGCCAGCCTCGCCAAATCGATTGCCACCGCCCAGGGCAAACAGCTGAAGGACGCCAGCGCGCTGGTCTGGTTCTCCAGCGCACAAATGGACATCGAGCCGTTCGTGGCCGGGCACAAAGGCGTTCCCGACTTCATGCTCAGCGCCCTCGGCGTGCGCAACGTCGTGCAGTCCGATGAAGAGTGGCCAACGGTCGGCTGGGAAACCATCGCCAAGGCCAATCCGACCTTCCTGGTCATCGCGCGCATGGATCGTCGACGCTTCCCCGCCGACGACTATGAAAAGAAACTCGCCTTCCTGCGCAGCGATCCGGTGACGCGCAACATGGACGCGGTGAAACACAACCGCATCATCATCCTCGACGCCATGGCCCTGCAGGCGAGCCTGCGCATGTTCGAGGGCATCGAACAATTGGCCACGGCCATCAACGGCTATGACCTGTCGCAATGAGTGCCAGCCTGATCCGCACGCTCCTGGCCCTGGCGACCCTGTTGATTGCAGTGGTCGCCGGCGTGGCCATCGGGGAAACCTCGATTGCACCGGACGTGGTGTTGCAAGTGCTGGCGAACAAATTGTGGGGCGCCAGGCATGTCCTCGATCCGATCGATGAAGGCATCGTCTGGAACTACCGCCTGACCCGGGCATTGGTCGCGGCGGCATGCGGTGCCGGGTTAGCGACCTGCGGAGTGATTTTACAGTCGCTGCTGCGCAATCCGTTGGCCGACCCCTATCTGCTGGGCATTTCTGCCGGCGCCTCGACCGGGGCGGTGATGGTGGCGTTACTCGGTGTTGGCGCCGGGATCATCTCGTTGTCAGTCGGCGCATTTGCCGGCGCAGTCACGGCGTTCGTGCTGGTGATTCTGTTGGCGCGGGTCAGCGGCTCGGCCAGCGGTACCGGGCAGATCATTCTCGCGGGGATCGCCGGTTCGCAGCTGTTCAATGCGCTGACGGCGTTTCTGATCACCCGCTCGGCCAGCTCCGAACAGGCGCGCGGCATCATGTTCTGGCTGCTGGGCAATCTCGGCGGCGTGCGCTGGCCATCGGTGTGGCTGGCAGTGCCGGTTGCCGTGCTGGGACTGGTTGTGTGCCTGTGGCATCGGCGGGCGCTGGATGCGTTTACCTTTGGTGCGGATTCGGCGGCGTCGCTCGGCATTCCGGTGCGGCGTGTGCAGATTCTGCTGATTGGTTGTGCGGCGCTGGTGACGGCAGTGATGGTGTCGATTGTCGGTTCGATCGGTTTTGTCGGTCTGGTCATTCCTCATGCCGCGCGTCTGTTGCTGGGCACCGGTCATGCGCGGTTGCTGCCGGCCAGTGCGTTGGGCGGCGCGGTGTTTCTGATAGCCGCCGATGTGCTGTCGCGCACACTGATCAAGGGCCAGGTGATTCCGGTCGGGGTGATTACCGCGCTGGTCGGCGCGCCGGTGTTCGCCTTGATTCTGGTCGGCCGCAGGTCGGCACGATGAACAGTGTCTTGAGTTGTTCCGGCCTGAGCTTCAGGGTGCGCGGCGCCGAGTTGCTAAACGGCGTCAGCCTTGAGGTTCAGCGTGGCGAAACCCTCGGCATCGTCGGGCCGAATGGCGCGGGCAAATCCACTCTGTTGAAGTTGCTGGCGGGGCTGCGTGAACCGAGCGCTGGCGAGGTGCTGCTTGAAGGTCAACGCCTGGGCAGAATGGCCCGGCGCAGCATTGCGCAAAAGCTCGCGGTCGTTGAACAACAGGCCGACACCGACGACGGCATTCGCGTGTTCGATGCCGTCGCACTCGGGCGCACGCCCTGGCTGTCGGCGCTGCAACCATGGTCGGACGCGGACGACGCCATCGTCCAGCAGGCGCTCACCGACGTTGACGCCATGCACCTGCGCACGCGCCTTTGGCGCAGCCTGTCCGGCGGTGAACGGCAGCGGGTGCACATTGCTCGGGCATTGGCGCAGCGGCCGCAAATTCTAATGTTGGACGAGCCGGCCAATCACCTCGACATTCAGCATCAACTGAGCATTCTCAACGTGGTGCGGGCATTGCCGGTGACCACGCTGATTGCGCTGCATGATCTTAATCAGGCGTTGAAATGTGATCGTCTGGCGGTGCTGGAGCGCGGGCGACTGGTGGCGCTGGGCGAACCGTTGGCGGTGCTGACACCGCAGCGGTTACAGGAGACCTTCGGAGTCAGGGCGCATTACCTGACGGACCCGTTTGATGGGGCGCAGATTCTCAGATTTCACTCATGACGCTGTGCATGTGGGTGGTCTGCCAGACCGGGTCAGCGTCGACATCGATAATGTCGAAACCTTGTCGCTGCCAGAACGCGATGGCACCCGGCAGGAATGGATGGGTGTGCAGGTAGATCACCTCGACTGCGTCGGCGAGCGCCAGATCCTTGAGCGATCGATACAGCGTGCCGGCCAACCCTGAACGTCGCTGCGATGGCAGGACGAACAGCCGTACGATTTCCACCACTTTAAGGTCCGGATAAGGCAAGTGCGGGAAGCGTCGGTCGTAAGGAAGATAGCCGATCGAGGCCACGATCTGCCCTTCATGGCGAGCAATCAGAAAACGCCCTGCCCCGCGAAGATAAACCTCGGCGAAGCGCGCCAGATCGTCGGGCATGCCGGTCGCGCTGAGCTTGGGGAAAAGCTCGGCACGGGCCTTTAAAACAAAATCAAGAACGTCAGGAATGTCTGAGTCGGACACGGCCTGGATAACGGGTTGATCACTCATGTAGCGGCAAACACCTGAACTGCGGCTGGGCACATTAGCAACAGCCTCCCGGCGATGCCAAGGAAATCCCCGGTTCTGAACTTCCTGCACAACCCTTGTAGGAGTGAGCCTGCTCGCGATGGCGGTGTGTCAGTCAACTCATTAGTGACTGATACACCGCCATCGCGAGCAGGCTCACTCCTACAGGGGGATTGTGTGTATTCCAGCTGTAGGTGTCAGGCCAGCTCTTTGCGCAGTTGGCGGGCGGCGGTAACCATGTGCACCAGCGCCGCTTCCGTCTCCGGCCAGCCACGGGTTTTCAAACCGCAATCCGGGTTGACCCACAGGCGTTCTGCCGGAATCCGCTTGGCAGCCTTGCGCAGCAAATTAGCCATTTCCGAAGCATCCGGGATGCGTGGCGAGTGGATGTCGTAGACGCCCGGGCCGATTTCGTTCGGGTAGGAAAAAGCCTCGAAGGCGTCCAGCAATTCCATGTCCGAGCGCGAGGTTTCGATGGTGATCACGTCGGCATCCATCGCCGCGATGGACTCGATCACATCGTTGAACTCGCTGTAGCACATGTGCGTGTGGATCTGCGTTTCGTCGCGCGCACCGGAGGCGCACAGACGGAACACTTCCGTCGCCCAGTCCAGATAAGGCTGCCACTGCGCCTGACGCAGCGGCAGACCTTCACGGAACGCCGCTTCGTCGATCTGCACGATCTTGATGCCGGCGGCTTCCAGATCGACCACTTCATCGCGGATCGCCAGCGCCAGTTGCCGGGCCTGCACTTCACGGCTGACATCTTCACGGGGGAACGACCACATCAGCATGGTCACCGGGCCGGTCAGCATGCCTTTCATGACCTTGTCGGTCAGACGTTGGGCGTAGCGAATCCACTCGACCGTCATGGCTTTCGGGCGGCTGAGGTCGCCGAAGATCACTGCCGGTTTCACGCAACGCGAACCGTAGCTCTGCACCCAGCCGAAACGGGTGAACACGTAGCCGTCGAGTTGCTCGGCGAAGTACTCGACCATGTCGTTGCGCTCGGCCTCACCGTGCACCAGCACATCGAGGCCCAGACGTTCCTGGATTTCCACCGCGTGGCGGATCTCGCTGTGCATGGCTTCGGTGTATTCGGCTTCGGTCAACTTGCCCTGTTTGAACGACTGACGAGCGAGGCGGATCGACGCGGTTTGCGGGAACGAACCGATCGTCGTGGTCGGGAACAGTGGTAGATCAAGACCCGCGCGTTGCTTGGCAATGCGCTGGGTAAACAGCGACTGACGCTGGCTGTCCTTGGCCGTGATCGCCGCAACCCGCGCCTGAACCGCAGGTTTGTGAATGCGCGGCGAAGCAGCGCGAGCGGCCTGCACCGAACGGCTTTCGGTCAATGCTCGCAGCACTTTCGGCGCTTCCGGCTGATTGACGGCATGCGCTAGAACCGCCACTTCTTCGCACTTCTGCACAGCAAAGGCCAGCCAGCTTTTCAGTTCCGCATCGAGTTTGTCTTCACGGCCCAGATCCACCGGGCTGTGCAGCAGTGAGCAGGACGGCGCGACCCACAGGCGATCACCCAGACGCTCATGGGCATGGCGCAATGTCGCCAAGGCGTTTTCCAGATCGCAGCGCCAGACGTTACGCCCGTTGACAACGCCCAGCGACAACACCTTGTAGGCCGGCAGACGATCGAGAATGGTCGGGTACTGCTCCGGTGCGCGCACCAGATCAATGTGCAGACCATCGACCGGCAGGTTCGCCGCCAGACCAAGATTTTCTTCCAGACCACCAAAGTAAGTAGCGAGCAGTTTCTTCAGTGGATCACGCTGAATCTGGTTGTAGGCACGCTCGAACGCGTTCTTCCATTCCTGCGGCAGATCAAGCACCAGAATCGGCTCGTCGATCTGCACCCATTCCACGCCTTGAGCGGCGAGGCGCGCGAATATCTGGCCGTACAGCGGAAGCAGGCGATCGAGCAATTCCAGCTTGTCGAATTCCGCACCCTTGGCCTTGCCCAGCCACAGATACGTCAGTGGGCCGATAATCACCGGTTTGACGTTGTGGCCCAGCGCACGGGCTTCTTCGACTTCTTCGAACAACTGCTCCCAGCCCAACTGGAACTGTTGATCCGCACTGAATTCCGGGACCAGATAGTGGTAGTTGGTGTCGAACCACTTGGTCATTTCCTGGGCGTGGGCACCGCCGCAGCAACTGTCGCTGACGCCACGGGCCATGCCAAACAGGGTTTGCAGAGTGGCTTTGCCGTGGTGTGGACGGAAGCGTTCCGGGATAACGCCGAACATCAGCGAGTGTGTCAGGACCTGGTCGTACCAGGCGAAATCGCCGACCGGCAGCAGTTCGATGCCAGCGTTTTTCTGCAAGTCCCAGTGGGCCTTGCGCAGCTCACGGCCAACATCACGCAGGCCGGCCTCGTTCAGTTCTCCTTTCCAGAACGCCTCTTGCGCTTTCTTCAGTTCGCGGTCGCGACCGATGCGCGGAAATCCAAGGGAATGGGCCAGTGCCATAACAAACAACTCCAATGTCCTGTTGATGGCGGCCATTGTCGGCATCGGTCGCTAGTGAGACAAACTCATTTTAATCTTGATCAACACAAGTTTCCCTCATGATCAAATGATCGCAGTCTGTCTCCTGAAAATACTGCTGAGGTGAGAGTGCTTGGGACGGCTGAACGGTTTTTTGCGCCAGGGAATTTCTCGCCAATTCAAGCTGTTCGTCGCCATGAAGACGCCCTTTGAAAACTCGATGACGCCTCGGTGTAAACGCACTCGAACCCGCCCCGGCAGGTCTCTGATTTCGATCTATCGTTAGATCGAAATGGCAGCATTTGCGGCCGACTAAAGGTTGCGACAGCCGATGTCTGAGCCTATGTTGCACGCGAGTCTTTTCCCCGCGATTGGAACGCGATCAACACCATTAAGAGGTGAAGAAATGTCAAAGGAATCACGCCCTGCCGTACTTGGGCTGATAGGCAACACTCCGCTGGTTCAAGTCACTCGTTTCGATACTGGCCCGTGCACACTGTTTCTCAAGCTCGAATCGCAGAACCCCGGTGGTTCGATCAAGGACCGTATCGGTCTGGCCATGATCGACGCTGCCGAGCGTGATGGTCGTCTGCAACCCGGCGGCACCATCGTTGAGGCCACCGCCGGCAACACCGGCCTGGGCCTGGCACTGGTTGGCCGCGCCAAGGGCTATCGCGTGGTGCTGGTGGTGCCAGACAAAATGTCCACCGAGAAAGTCCTGCACTTGAAGGCCATGGGTGCCGAAGTGCACATCACCCGCTCCGACGTCGGCAAGGGTCATCCCGAGTATTACCAGGATGTCGCCGCCCGTTTGGCGAAAGACATTCCCGGCGCATTTTTCGCCGACCAGTTCAACAACCCGGCCAACCCGCTGGCCCACGAATGCAGCACCGCGCCGGAGATCTGGGCGCAGACTGAACATGATCTGGACGCCATCGTCGTCGGTGTCGGTTCGGCCGGTACGCTGACGGGCCTGAGCCGCTTCTTCAAACGCGTGCAGCCGGATCTGCAAATGGTCCTCGCCGATCCGGTCGGTTCGGTGATGGCGCAATACAGCCGCGACGGCTCCCTGCCGACGCCCGGTTCATGGGCGGTGGAAGGCATCGGCGAAGACTTCATTCCGTCGATCACTGACCTTTCCAGCGTGCGCCACGCCTACTCGATCAGCGATGAAGAAAGCTTCGCTCACGCCCGTCAGTTGCTCAAGGCCGAGGGTATTCTCGGCGGCTCGTCGACCGGCACCCTGCTCGCTGCGGCGCTGCGTTATTGCCGCGAACAGACCGAGCCGAAACGCGTGGTGAGCTTCGTCTGCGACACCGGCACGCGCTATCTGTCGAAGGTCTACAACGACCAGTGGATGACCGATCAAGGCCTGTTGCAGCGTAAAGGTTATGGCGACCTGCGCGACTTGATCGCGCGACGTTTCGAGGACGGCCGCGTGATCAGCGTAGGCCCGGATGACACCCTGCTCACCGCATTCCAGCGCATGCGCCTGGCGGATGTCTCGCAACTGCCGGTGCTGGTGGAAGGCAAGCAACTGGTCGGGGTGATCGACGAATCGGACATCCTGCTGGCGGTGCACGAAGACGCCGCCCGCTTCAGCCAATCGGTGTCCAGCGTGATGACCGACAAACTGCAGACCCTCGCCCCTGGCGCCAGCCTCGCTGAACTGGAAGCGGTGCTCAGCCGTGGCCTCGTCGCGATCATCGCCGATGTATCGGGCTTCCATGGCCTGATCACCCGCACCGACATGCTCAACCAATTACGGAGATCCCTCGCATGAGTCAGCACGACGATAAATCCCAAGGCTTCGCGACCCGGGTGATCCACGCCGGGCAGGAACCGGACCCGACCACCGGCGCGCTGATGCCGCCGATCTACGCCAACTCCACCTATCTGCAAGACAGCCCCGGCGTGCATAAGGGTTTCGATTACGGCCGCTCGCACAACCCGACGCGTTTTGCCCTGGAGCGTTGCGTGGCGGACCTTGAAGGCGGCACCCAGGCGTTCGCGTTCGCCTCCGGGCTCGCGACGATTTCCACGGTGCTCGAACTGATCGATGCCGGTTCGCACGTGATCTCCGGCAATGACTTGTACGGCGGCACGTTCCGCCTGTTCGACAAGGTCCGTCAGCGCAGTGCCGGACACCGTTTCAGCTACGTCGATCTGACTGACCTGACGGCGTTCGAAGCGGCGCTGCAGGACGACACACGCCTGGTGATTGTCGAGTCACCGACCAACCCGCTGCTGAGCCTGTCGGACCTCGCCGCTATCGCCCGTATCTGCCGCGCTCGCGGGATCATCAGCGTGGCCGACAACACCTTTGCCAGCCCGTATATCCAGCGGCCGCTGGAGCTGGGTTTCGACATCGTGCTGCACTCGACCACCAAGTACCTGAACGGTCACTCCGATGTAATCGGCGGCATCGCCGTGGTCGGCCAGAACCAGGAACTGGCCGAGAAGCTGGGCTTCTTGCAGAACGCGGTCGGTGCGATTGCCGGGCCGTTCGATGCATTTCTCACCCTGCGCGGGGTAAAGACTTTGGCGCTGCGCATGGAGCGTCATTGCAGCAATGCGCTGGATCTGGCGCAGTGGCTGGAGCAGCAACCGCAGGTCAAACGTGTCTATTATCCAGGGCTGCCGTCGCATCCACAGCATGAGTTGGCCAAGCGCCAGATGCGTGGTTTTGGCGGGATGATTTCCGTAGATCTAAACAGTGATCTGGACGGTGCACGACGCTTCCTCGAGAACGTGAAAATCTTCGCACTGGCGGAAAGTCTGGGCGGCGTTGAAAGCCTGATCGAGCACCCGGCGATCATGACTCACGCGACCATTCCGGCTGATACCCGGGCGAAACTGGGGATCGGCGATGGCCTGGTGCGTCTGTCGGTGGGCGTCGAAGACGTCGAAGACCTGCGTGCTGATCTGGCGCAGGCGCTGCAAGCGATCTGACCTTGCAGGAACGACAAAGCCCGCACGAAGCGGGCTTTGGTGTTCGAGCAGGCGGCCAGTGCTGGTCTCTGGCTTACAAGGTTTATCGGGCTTCCCACAGTACCGGGCCAAATTGAAAAGGTACGGCCTCGGCTGCTTCACACGGCATAAGGGCTGGATCTCAGCGCGGAGATCTTTCTAACCGTGTACCTTTCGGAGCGCGCCCCACGCCCCCTTGCTATCCGATTGCGCATCAGTCTGCGTCTTCGCCTACATCTTTGAGCCTAGCAAAGGCTCGTCAGCGCGAGTCAGTGTTTTTAGACTGATTCGAGCTTTGCCCGAATCGGGCAGGAAGAGAAGCGCCTAACGCCCGTCGATCCCCCCGCCGTACCGCCTCGCTATCGCGATCTATACTCAATCAGTTCGATCATGATTCTGTCGACACCCGCACGCCTGACGGTGTGCCCGTGCCTTTCGCCCACCAGACTGACCCGGGCCAATCAGTCGTAACGCCAGCGAACACGCGGCGGACGATGCCTTATCGCTTTATGGCTACCGGGTCGTGGAGAGAACTATGAAACACAAGTTGTTGTCAGGCGTGCTTCTGGCGGTCGTGGCGACCGTTGTGGTGCCCAATGTCTGGGCGGCGCAGCCCCAAGCGTTGGCGTCCGATGGGTCGGATCATGTTGGCGCAGGGGGGGTCGCTTCTGATGGTGCCGATCACGTCGGTGCGGGGGCCGTAGCTTCTGATGGCGCTGATCATGTCGGTGCGAGCGCAGTCGCTTCTGATGGCGCCGATCATGTCGGTACGGGGGCCGTAGCTTCTGATGGCGCTGATCATGTCGGTGCGGGTGCCGTAGCTTCTGATGGCGCTGATCATGTCGGTGCGGGGGCCGTAGCTTCTGATGGCGCCGATCATGTCGGTGCGAGCGCAGTCGCTTCTGATGGCGCTGATCATGTTGGTGCAGGTGCGCTGGCTTCTGATGGCGCCGATCGTACCGGCGTCAACCGGTTTGCTTATTCGCGTGTCGGCGTTGGCTCTGATCGAGTTGCCTCCGCGTTGATGACGGGCAGTTATTCCGACCAGTTCAACAGCCCGCAATAATTCTCCCCTGGCCCGGCAGGCGGCTCCAGCGAGCTGCCTGTTGCGCGCCGCACTAGCACATTTGTGCTAATCGACCGCCCTGTCCGCTGGCGTTATATTCCCCCGCACCCCTCGATGTTCCTCAACGTTGCCTGTTCGCAGCGTGCGGGATCGTTGTGCCTGGAAATCAGAACAACACCAAGGAAGAAACACCATGAAAACCCTGATCGCAACACTCACCCTCAGCGCGCTGTTCCTCACTGGCTGCGCCACGCCGAAACAGTGGGAAGCCACCGGCGGCAGCAAAAACGATGGCGTCGTCCAGGTCTCCTATGAACTGGGCCAATTCGAAAGCGGCCAGACCAGCGCCGAACAAGGCCTGACCGTCGCCGCACAACGCTGCAAGACCTGGGGCTACAAAAACGCCGAGGTTACCGGCTCCGAGAAAAACATCTGCCGCACCATGGGCCAATACAACTGCCTGCAAACCACCATCACCCAGGATTACCTGTGCAAGCGCTGAACAAGCACTAACGTTGTAGGAGCTGTCGAGTGCAACGAGGCTGCGATCTTTGATTTTGATCCTGAAAATGAAGAGCAAATGATCGCAGCGTGCCGCCGCTCCTACACGGTTTGGGTTTGGATTTCGCAGTCGCGCAGCGCTCGTAGGGTCGCGCGCAGTTCGGCCGGGCGTACCGGCTTGGACAGAATGGCAATCTGGCGGTCTTGCAAGGCCGCCTGGATTTTTTCGACGTCGTGACCGGTGATGATCATCGCCGGAACCGCCCAGCCCCGTTGCTTACGTACATCGTCAATGCACTCGATGCCAGTGGTGTGGGTGCCGAGGTCATAGTCGGCGACGATGATGTCGCAGTCGGTCATCAAATCCTGCCCCCTCAGTTCCGCTTGAACCACACAGCCCCAACGCTCCAGCAGCGCCGAAGTCGCGAGCAATACGTTGCGATCATCCTCCACCAGACACACCTTCAACCCCGTCAGCAAACCGACCTGACGTGCGTCATCACGACTGGCCATTACCTGCGGCGGCGCGGTGATCGGCAAGCCGCACAAAGTCACCGCTGTTCCCCGCCCGAGCCGCGAGCGCAGAGCAACGTCGACACCGATCAATTCACCCAACCGTTTGACGATCGACAGCCCGAGCCCCACGCCTTCGACGTCTTTATCGCGCACTTGCCGTGCCCGATAAAACTCCTCGAATACCTTGCCCAAGTGCTCCTCAGCGATACCGTTGCCTTGGTCATAAATCACAATGGCCAGCCCTGCCCCGCGCCGGCGCACGCCGATCAATACCGGTCGATGTGCACCGTACTTGAAGCAGTTGGACAGGACGTTTTGCACCATGGTCGCCAGCAGCGCCGGATCGGTCTGAACCCAGTACGGGCATGGACGCAAACGCATCTCCACCCCGGCCCAACGCGCTGCCTCGGCGTTCTGGCGAATCAGCTCCGCCAGCCATTCGCCGAGATTCACGCTGTGCAGTTTGGGCAACACGCGCCCGTTGTCGAGGGTGTATAGGTCGAGAATCGAGCGGAACAATTGCGACACGTTGAGCAACGAACGGTCGATGTTGTCGACCAACCGCCGCTCGTCATCACCCAAGTGCGACTCACGCAGGCACGCGGTAAACAGACCAATCGAATGAATCGGCTGGCGCAAATCGTGACTGGCCTGAGCGAGAAATCGCGACTTTTCCAGATTCGCCGCCACCGCCTCTTCGGAGGCCTTGCGCGTACGCTCCAGCAACAAGTGCGCGTAAAACGGGATCACCGTGCTGGTGAGCATCAGCATCAACACCATGAACGGTTGCGCCTGCCACACCGGCGTGAGGCGATACACACACAACAACGCCAACAACGCCAGCCCGGTGGCAATCGCCAGATAGCGCGAGCCGTAGCGCATGCCATTGCCAAGGTTGACCCAAATAATCACCGCATACAGCGGCAACGCCATCTCGCCGCCCACCACCAGACCAAAGCAAGTACCGGTGTAATCGTGAACCATGGCGAAAATCCGCCGCGCCGGGTAATGCCCCGGCCAACGCGCAATCGCCTGACGCAGGGCAATCGAAGCCAACAAAAACACAATGATGTAGGTAATGATCGGCAGGTATGTATCGAAGCGCTGGCCCGGCAAAAAGCCCAGTATCAGCATATAAACCACGGCGATACTGGCAATGATAATGCGCAGATTGGCCTGGTCGAGTTCGGTGTTTTTCTCGAACTTCATGGTTAAACGTCCTTGTGCGGCAATCGTCAGTTTCCGAATCAGCCTAAAGGCAACCTTCGCCCCCGGTGCTAAGGTGCAGCCTTGAATAACGCTTGACCCAGGGAGGGTCACGCCATGACATGCCGAATTATCATAGCCGACGATCACCCGCTGTTTCGCGAGGCGATGCTGCGCACGGTTCAGCGGTTGTTGCCCGAAGCCGTTATCGACGAAGCCGGTGATCTCGACGCAGTGCTGGCGCTGCTGCCTTTGGGTAATGAGCCGGACACATTGATTCTAGATCTGCGTTTCCCGGGATTGACCTGCGTCAGCCAACTCGCCGAGCTGCGTCAGCGCTTGCCGCGCACCACGCTGATTGTGGTGTCGATGGTCGATGATGAGTCGCTGATCAGCGAAGTCATGGCCGCCGGTATCGACGGCTTTATCGGCAAAAACATCGCCCCCGATGAAATCGGTCAGGCAATTCTGGCGATTCGTGAAGGTGAAGTGCTGGTGAAGTTTGCGCCGTCCGGGCTGTTGCCGCTGGAAACCGGCGCCGCCCTCACGCCCCGTCAGCAGGACGTGCTGCGCTTGATCGCCCAAGGCAAGACCAACAAGGAAATCGCCCGCGAACTGGATATTTCCCCGTTCACGGTGCGCATTCATGTGTCTTCGTTGTTACGCACGTTGAACGTGCCCTCGCGGGCAGCGGCTGTGAAATACGCAAGGACTCTCTAGGAGCTGTCGCAGGCTGCGATTTTTTGATTTTGTTTTTATAAAGACAAGATCAAAAGATCGCAGCCTTCGGCAGCTCCTACACGTGGGACGGTGTGTTATGGATCAACCTGCGCCATCAACTCCGGTACCGATTCCGGGCGTTTCGCATAACGCTGCGCCAGCACCGCACAGACCATCAACTGGATCTGATGGAACAGCATCAACGGCAGAATCAACACGCCAATCGTGCTGCCAGCGAACAATACCTGCGCCATTGGCACGCCGGTGGCGAGGCTCTTTTTCGAGCCGCAGAACAGAATGGTGATGCGGTCTTCCTGGCTGAAGCCGAACGCCTTGCCCAACAGCGTCGACGCCAACAGCACCAGCGCCAGCAGAATGCAGCAGACCACCACCAGTCCCAGCAGATCGACCACGGGAATCTGATGCCAGATGCCTTCGTTGACCGCCTCGCTGAATGCGCCGTAGACGACCAGCAAAATCGAACCCTGATCAACAAACTTCAGCCAGTTCTTGTTGCGTCCGACCCACGCACCAATCCAGCGACGGGCGATCTGCCCGGCAATGAACGGCAGGAGCAATTGCACGCTGATTTTCAGGATTGCGTCCAGCGTCGAACCGCCATCACCGTGAACGTCGAGCAGCAGCGTCACCAACAGCGGCGTGAGGAAAATCCCGAACAGGCTCGACGCCGCCGCGCTGCAAATCGCCGCCGGAATATTGCCCCGCGCCAGCGACGTGAAGGCGATCGCCGATTGCACCGTGGCCGGCAATGCGCACAGGTAGAGCATGCCCATGTACAACTTGTCGCCGATCAGCGGGGACAACAGCGGTTTCAGCGCCAGCCCGAGAATCGGGAACAGCACAAAGGTCAGACCAAACACCAGCAAGTGCAGACGCCAGTGACCGGCACCGGCAATGATCGACTCGCGGGAAAGCTTCGCGCCATGCAGGAAAAACAGCAGCGCGATGGCGATGTTGGTCAACCAGCCAAAGCCGACGGCGACCTGGCCGCTGGCCGGCAGGAAACTGGCCAGCAGCACGACGCCAATCAGCGTCAGGGTGAAGTTGTCGGGCAAAAAACGTGGGCGAGTCATGGTCGGTTCATCCGGGGGTTGCCAGTGCGTGCCGACGACTCTAACGTGACTGCCAATTACCGACTAACGCCGAAGGGCCACAAGATGCCGCCTAAAGGACATGACAAAAGCGTTCGCCGCAGCATTCCCGGGCTGCCCAGCCTGCCGCGTCCACTCTACGGGCGCACCGAATCGCTGCCCAATCGCGCCCTCACCCGGCGTCACAGTCACCCGTGGGTGCAGTTGTCCTACGCGATTCAGGGTGTGCTGGAAATCCAGACCAGTGCCGGCCGCTTCGTCGCGCCGCCGGAGCGCGCCGTGTGGATCCCGGCGGGCGTGCCGCATCGGGTGTTCAGCTCGCCGCACACGGAAATGCGCAGCCTCTACATCGATTGCAGTGTCGCCGGATGGGCGATCGAGCGTTGTCATGTGCTCGGCGTCAGCGATCTGCTCAGGGAATTGATCCGTGCGTTCAGTCAGGTTCCGGTGGAATACGAGCAAAGCGGCCCGCACGGACGTCTCGCCCAGGTCATCCTCGATCAACTGGCCGAAGCGCCGCAGATCGACCTGATGCTGCCGCTGCCGCAAGACGCCCGCTTGAAGCAGATCTACCAGAGCCTGGAACAACACCCGGAACAGCAGACCACGCTGAGCCACTGGAGCGAGAAGTTCGGCGTCACCGAAAAGACCCTCACCCGCCTGTTTCAACGTGACACCGGCCTGACCTTCCGCGCCTGGCGCCAGCGTTTGCGCCTGCTCGGTGCACTGACACCGCTGGAAAAAGGCGAACGCGTCACCGACGTTGCGCTGGCCTGTGGTTACGACTCGACCTCGGCGTTTATCGCCGCGTTTCGCCAACAGTTTGGCGAAACGCCGGGTGAGTTTTTTCGCTGATCAGCGATCCGCCAGTGCTTCCAGCAAGTCCGCTGACGGCACGAAATACAGGCTGCCAGTGACGGCGGTGCTGAAATCCAGCAACTTGTCGTAGTTACCCGGTGGCTTGCCGACGAACATGTTTTCCAGCATCTGCTCGATCGGCTCGGGCGAGCGCGCGTAACCGATGAAGAAGGTGCCGAACTCCCCTGCCCCCGGCCGGCCGAACGGCATGTTGTCACGCAGAATCTTCACTTCTTCCCCGGCTGCGTTGGTAATGGTGGTCAGCGCGCTGTGCGAGTTGCTCGGTTTGACCGCGTCATCCAGTTCGATGTCGGAGAGCTTGGTGCGACCGATAACGCGCTCCTGCGCTTCAACGCTCAGGCCGTTCCACGCGGTCATGTTGTGCAGGTATTTCTGCACCAGCACGTAGCTGCCGCCGCTGAAGCCAGGGTCTTCATCACCGACGATAGTGAAGTTGAGTGCTTTACGCCCGACCGGATTTTCCGTGCCGTCGACGAAACCGATGATGCTGCGCATGTCGAAATAGCGAAAACCTTGAACCTCATCGACCACCGTCACTGCATCGCCGAGAACCGCCATGATCTGCGTGGCCAGTTCAAAACACAGGTCCATTTGATCGGCGCGAATGTGCAGCAGCAGATCGCCCGGGGTTGCCGGAGCGTGCCGCCCTTCCTCGCCAAACTCGCGAAAATCGTGCAGCGACGCCGGGCGCGGATTGCCAAACAGGCGATCCCAGGCGTTCGAGGAAAAGCCGCAGATGCAGGTCAGATTGCCGGTCGGTACGCGCTTGCCCACCGAGCGCACCAGCCCGGC
Organism: Pseudomonas neuropathica; assembly: GCF_015461835.1. GTDB lineage: Bacteria > Pseudomonadota > Gammaproteobacteria > Pseudomonadales > Pseudomonadaceae > Aquipseudomonas > Aquipseudomonas neuropathica. Next base: position 253,054 of record NZ_JACOPX010000006.1, read on the forward strand.
GACATCACCGCACCAGTCTTTGACGATTTGCGCAGCTTCAGGCCCGGCATTCAGCGTCGCGACGATGAAAATCGCACTGCTGGTGATCGGACTGCACACCGCTTGAGGTTCGAGAATGTCGGTATTCATCGCTGAAAACATTGCTCCGTAAAAAATGCCCGAGCTGATAACGAGGGCAGATAGTTCGTTTTTATCGAACTGTTGCGTAGAAATAAACGATTTTTCTTTGCCGCAAAACCGTCGCTAGCATGGCCTCGTCTGACCCTAATCCAAGAATAGACAGGGAGCGTGACATGCCACCTAACAACATCAATATCGGCGAACCGTGGATGTGGGCCGCCTTCATCGTCTTCGTGCTTGCCATGCTGGCATTGGACCTGTTTGTCTTCGGTGGGCGCAAGGCGCACCGGGTGTCTGTGCGCGAAGCCTTGTCCTGGGTCATCGCCTGGTGCTTGCTGGCACTGAGTTTCGCGGCGCTGCTCTGGTGGTATCTGCACGGTGCGTTCGGCGCTGACATCGCGCGGGAGAAGACCCTCGAGTTCCTTACTGGATATTTGATCGAGCAGTCGCTGTCGATCGACAACATGTTCGTCTTCGTGATGATCTTCAGCTACTTCGCCGTACCGCCCGAATTACAGCGGCGCGTGCTGCTGTACGGCGTGCTCGGGGCGATCGTGATGCGCGCGGTGATGATTTTTGCCGGGGTGTGGCTGGTGTCGCAGTTCGAATGGCTGCTGTATGCGTTCGGCGTGTTCCTGATCTTCACCGGGATCAAGATGCTGGTGTTTGCCGACCACCAGCCGGACCTGGACAAGAATCCGTTGCTGCGTTGGGTGCGCGGGCATATGCGCATCACCAGCGGCTTTCATGGCGAACGGTTTTTCATCCTGCAGAACGGCGTGCGCTGGGCCACGCCGATGTTTCTGGTGCTGGTGCTGATCGAGGCCAGTGACCTGATGTTCGCGGTCGACAGCATCCCGGCGATCTTTGCCGTGACGACGGACCCGTTCATTGTGTTCACTTCGAATATCTTCGCGATCATGGGATTGCGCGCGCTGTATTTCCTGCTGGCGGACATGGCGGACCGCTTTCACTTGCTCAAGTATGGGCTGGCGATTGTGCTGGTGTTTATCGGTGGGAAGATGGTGTTGATGCCGTGGCTGCACATGCCGGTGGAATGGTCGCTGGCGGTGGTGGGCGGGGTGATTCTGGGGTCGGTGCTGCTGAGTCTGGTGATGACCAAGGATGTCGAACGGCGCATTGAATGACACACCACAAAACCTTGTAGGAGTGAGCCTGCTCGCGAAAGCGGTCTGTCAAACGACGCGATGTTGACTGATCTGGCGCTATCGCGAGCAGGCTCACTCCTACAGGGGATCGGTGTTACTTATCGGACTTGATGTTGGTCCATACGCGGGTGCGTACGCGCTCTAGCTTCTGCGGCAACGGCTGCACGACGTAAAGGTTTTTCAGCGCTTCAGGTGTCGGCGTCAGGTTCGGGTTATCGGTGATTTCCTTGTTGATCAGCGGCATCGAGTCCTTGTTCGCATTCGGGTAACCGAGGAAATCGCTGATCGGCGCGATCACTTTCGGGTCGAGCAGGTTGTTGAGGAACTCATGCGCTTCGGCGACGTTCTTCGCGCTCTTCGGAATCGCGAAGGTGTCGAACCAGATCGGCGCGCCTTCTTTCGGCAAGCGCCAGTCGACCACTACGCCGTTTTTCGCCTCTTTGGCGCGGTTGCCGAACTGATAGAAGCTGCCGGAGTAACCGATGGCCACGCAGATGTCACCGTTGGCGATGTCGGTCATATATTTGGCCGAGTTGAAGTAGGTCACGTACGGACGAACCTTGAGCATCAACTCCTTGGCTTTTTCATAGTCGGCGGGGTTCTGGCTGTTTGGGTCGAGGCCCAGATAATGCAGAGCCAACGGGAGGATTTCCGTCGGCGAATCAAGCATCGCCACGCCGCAGGATTTGAGCTTTTCCATGTTCTCCGGTTTGAACACCAGATCCCAGCTGTCCACCGGCGCGTTGTCGCCCAGTGCTGCTTTGACCTTGGCCGGGTTGAAGCCGATCAGCACGGTGCCGACCATGTAAGGCACGCCGTACTGGTTGCCCGGGTCGTTCTTGCCCAGCAGTTTCAACAGTTCCGGGTCCTGGTGGCTCCAGTTCGGCAGTTTCGACTTGTCGAGTTTCTGAAACACGCCAGCCTTGATCTGCGTTTCAAGGAACTGGTTCGACGGCACCACCAGGTCGTAACCGGAGTTGCCGGTGAGCAGTTTGGCTTCCAGGGATTCGTTGGTGTCGAAGGTGTCCCAGGTCACTTTGATGCCGCTTTTTGCAGCGAAATCCTTGGGCACGGACGGCAGGATGTAGTCCGCCCAGTTGTATACGCGCAGTTCGCGTTGCTCAGCCTGGACAGCGCCGGCCAGCAGCGTCAGCCCACACACAGTGGCACCCAGAATGCGTTTCATCGTGACCATGGTTGTTCCCCAAAAGGCAGCGTGAGTTCGATGGTTTTTATGTTCTGTACACGGCAGCGGCTGTAAAGGTAGCCAAGGGTAAAAAGGGTCGAGCGTCTTGTTGTGGTTTTGATTCTTGCTGACAGCGTAGCTGGAGCACAGTGGGGGATGGGCCAAAAGGGGATCGATGTGGCCAATTTGATTGACCGCCGGGATGCGGAAACAACAATGCCCGGCGAGTGGCCGGGCATTGTGCTGAAGCGGATCGACTCAGTCGGTGTAACCCAACCGCGCCGCCCTGCTCTGCTCAGTCTGGCCGCGTGTCGCGAGGCAGTAATACAACGGAACGGTGACCACCAGGCCCACCAGCCAGGACAAGTCCGCACCCTCAACCAGATTGGCGTAAGGCCCGACATACAGCGAGGTGTTAGCGAACGGCAACTGCACGAGGATGCCAATGAAGTAAGCAATGATCGCGTGCAGGTTGAAGCGCCCGTAAACCCCACCATCGGCGCGGAAGATCGAGGCGATGTCGTAGCAGCCGCGCTTGATCAGGTAGAAGTCGATCAGATTGATCGACGCCCACGGCACCAGCACCAGCAGCAGCGCCAGAATCAAACCGATGAACTCGGAAATGAAGTCCGCCGACGCGCCCAACGCAACCACGCAGCAACCCGCGAGCACCACGCTCGACAACACGACGCGCACCTTGATGCTCGGCGTCCATTGGCTGGCGAAGGTCTGGATCGAGGTGATGATCGACAGCACCGCGCCATACAGATTCAGCGCGTTGTGGCTGATGATGTTGAGCAGAAACAGCACCATCAGAATTGGCCCGAGCCAACCCGTCGACTGCTTGACCGCGACCATCGCTTCAGTACCTTCCGGGGTCGCCAGCACGGCCACCGCACCAAAGCTGAACGACAGAATCGTGCCCAGCGTTGCACCCAGATAAGTCGCCCAGAACGGCTTGGCAATGCCGATATCCGCTGGCAGGTAACGCGAGTAGTCAGACACGTACGGCGAGAAACTGATCTGCCAGATAATCCCCAACGACACCGTCGCCAGCCAGCCGGACAAGTTAAAACTGCCGCGAGTGAGGAAGTCCGCCGGCAAGTCATGGGCAAAGATATAGATGAAACCGGCGAGCAACGCGCCGCCCATCACCCAGGTGCCGATGCGGTTCAGCGTGTGAATGAAGTTGTAGCCGATCACGCCGATCGCTGTAGCCGCCAGTGCGCCGATCAGAATGCTCAACGGCGCCGGCACCGACGGCGCAATGCCGACGATGGATTTACCGGCCAGGACGATGTTGGAAATAAAGAAACCGATGTAGATGATCGCCGCGAAGAACACGATCAACAGCGCGCCATAACGACCGAATTGGCCGCGACTCTGGACCATCTGTGGAATGCCCATGCGCGGGCCTTGCGCCGACGCCAGAGCGATCACCACGCCGCCGATCATGTGCCCCAGCGCAATCGCCAGCAGCCCCCAGAGCAGATCGAGATGGAACACCTGAACCACCATGGCGCCGGTGACGATGGGCAGTGGCGCGATGTTGGTGCTGAACCACAGGGTGAATAGGTCACGGGCCTTCCCGTGGCGTTCCGCGAGTGGGACGTAGTCGACCGTGTGATTCTCGATCAACGGATCTTGCCGGGACATCTGGGACATATGCATGAACTCGAGTTTGTCTGTTCTTATCTTTGTATGAAGCCAAACCGGGGGAACTCTCTGGCCGCCCCTCAGATGCAGACCATATTATGGTATTCCAAACAATTCACAAGACTGATCCGCAGTTTCCGGTGCCAACTGATACGCCATCCTCACTGAAACCGCGGCTTGCAGACCAGTCGAAAGCCCCGTAAATGCTGAGTTTCCGACGAACGCGGCACGTTTATCGGTTCAGCTGAAAAGCCCTTGCAAAGATTGAATACTGGTATACCATCAGACCAACAAACACATAAAAACAGCAACACATCACCCGAGGACCGACCAATGATCGATGCCGCCATCTACAAACAAGTCATGGGCTCGTTCCCGTCCGGCGTAACCGTTATCACCACCCTGGACGATGACGGTCAGATCGTCGGCCTGACTGCCAGCGCCTTCAGCTCGCTGTCGATGGACCCGGCGCTGGTGCTGTTCTGCCCCAACTACAGTTCTGATTCCTATCCGGTGCTGATCAAGAACAAGCGCTTTGCCATCCACGTTCTCTCCGGCGGCCAGCAAAGCGAAGCCTACGCCTTCGCCCGCAAAGGCAAGGACAAGGCGCAAGGCATCGAATGGACCTTGAGCGAACTGGGTAACCCGATCCTCGCCAACGCGACGGCTATCATCGAATGTGAGCTGTGGCGCGAATATGAAGGCGGCGACCACGCCATCATGGTCGGCGCGGTGAAGAACCTGATCGTTCTCGAGCAAATCGCCGGGCCGCTGGTGTACTGCCACGGCAAGATGGGCGCCCTGCCCGTCCTGGCCTGATCGTCAGCCCCGCACAAATCAACTGTAGGAGTGAGCCTGCTCGCGATAGCGATTTATCCGATGTCGATGTTTTTTCTGACACACCGCCATCGCGAGCAGGCTCACTCCTACAAGTTTTGTAGCCTCAACAACAAAAGATCCGAGGAAGCGTCATGAAATTTTCCCTGTTCATCCACATGGAACGCTGGGACGAAAGCGTCAGCCACCGCCAACTGTTCGAAGACCTCACCGAACTGACCCTGATGGCCGAGGCCGGCGGTTTCAGCACCGTGTGGATCGGCGAACACCACGCGATGGAATACACCATCTCGCCAAGCCCGATGCCATTGCTCGCCTACCTCGCCGCCAAAACCACCACCATCCACCTCGGCGCCGGCACCATCATCGCGCCGTTCTGGCACCCACTGCGGGTTGCCGGTGAATGCGCGTTGCTCGACGTGATCAGCAACGGGCGTATGGAAGTCGGCCTGGCCCGTGGCGCCTATCAGGTTGAATTCGATCGCATGGCCGGCGGCATGCCTGCCTCATCCGGCGGCCAGGCATTGCGCGAAATGGTCCCGGTGGTCCGCGCCCTGTGGCAAGGCGACTACGCCCACGACGGCGACATCTGGAAATTCCCGACCTCCACCAGCGTGCCAAAACCAATTCAAAAGCCCAACCCGCCAATGTGGATCGCCGCCCGTGACCCGGATTCGCACAACTTCGCCGTGGCCAACGGCTGCAACGTGATGGTCACGCCGCTGATGAAGGGCGACGAAGAAGTCCTCGATCTGAAGAACAAATTCCAGACTGCGCTGGATAACAACCCAGACGTGCCGCGCCCGCAATTGATGGTGCTGCGCCATACCCACGTGCACACCGCTGATAATCCGGACGGCTGGAAAGTCGGGGCGAAAGCTATTTCACGGTTTTATCGCACGTTCGATGCGTGGTTTGGCAACAAGGAAACGCCGGTCAATGGCTTTCTGGCGCCGAGCCCGGAAGAGAAGTTTGCCGGGCGTCCTGAGTTTGAGCTGGAGAGTTTGCACAAGACGGCGATGATTGGTACGCCGGAAGAGATCATTCCGCGGATCAAGTATTACCAGGAACTGGGGGTGGATGAGTTCAGTTTCTGGTGTGACAACAGCTTGCCGCATGAGGAGAAGAAGAAGTCGTTGGAGCTGTTTATCAAGCATGTGGTGCCGGCGTTTCGGTGAGTCACTGCGGATTGTTTGTCCCAAATAAAAAAGCCCCGAGCAGTTCGGGGCTTTTCAGTTCAGTATGCAAATATTCTTCAGGGATATTCCCACCGCCAAATCAGGATTCAAAAAATCTATCTTGTGAAATCCGCTTCTATAACTAGTCAATCATCAACTCCTGCTGTTGTTGACTCATGGCCGCCTGCGAAAAATTGGCCTTCATCGCCAGAGTCAATTTATATCCAGCAAAAATCAGGCGTAATCTCACAAGCGACTCCTGCTGATACAAGAATATTTCTAACCAGTAGGACCGACTTCGCCTGACCGCTAAATACCAGAGTAGAGCCTTGCTGGAGCATATCTCTCGACATTAAAAAATTGTGACCTGTCACCTCGGAAACCGCCCTTATCTGTGCTTGATTCCGATAGTCGCCGCGACAGCGAACCTCATACCTGCACTCATCCAGCTGGATGCCGGGCATATTGGTGGTCACTACCGACCAGCCACACAGATCGCAGCGTGTTCCCTGAGTGCTACCCTCGTTGAAGACAACTAATTCGCCTCTACACTGCTCGCATGCTATTGGGAAGGGTTCATTCATTATGGGTTACCACGGTCAATAATCCGAAGACTCGCATCTTCCTGCATAAAAAGGGGACAGACCACGTTCTCGGAGTGCTTTCTAAACGTGGTCTGCCCCCATTTATCGCTTTTGCCGCCACTCTAAACGCTTAACACTAATGAACTTACATCGCCAGAACATAAAAATTCTTGGAAACAAGAGACTACGCCCCCTATATCTCTTGTAATTAAACTTGCCTGATACCAATCACCCAGAATGTCAACCAGCTTTGTTCCAGCTGACGTATTATTAAGGGTACGCACAACATGCCCGCCATCATCCAGGTATTGATTCAACATCAGAAGATAATTTCCAGAATCAGCATAAAGATTAATTTCGTAAGGCCCAGTTTCAGGTGCAAGCGTCATAGACAATGAAGTTACGCCATCGAAATTACTATACTCAAATATAATGGATTTAACATCATCCATAGTCGACTGATGAACAAGAGGGATTTGCAATCTACCGTACTCAGGACTAAGCGTATACCCTCCGATTACCATCTAACTCCTCTCCTTAATGGACTTCATACCTGGCTCCCAGTAATAGTTTTTCGGCAGCCCTGTTTTATCATCTATAGAGATATAGAGATAAAAAGATAAAAAGGGCGATAAAAAGGGGACCGATAAAAAGGGGACAGACCACGTTTTCAGAGTGCTTTCTAAACGTGGTCTGTCCCCATTTATCTGCATTTATCCAAGCTAATAACGAATCCACTTTCCAGTAGAAATCAACTGCGGACTATTCGGATCAACCAAATACAGCCATTCTGGCTCATGACCAACTGTGCCGATTAGAACTCCCAGCTTATCTGGATGATCGGGCATCGCTCCAGAGTGTATGGCACCGATATAACTATTTTTACCATACGGATTGCACAGCTGATGGCGCAATGACCCGTCAACATTATAAATTGCAGCATTATTAGGAAAACTGAAAAACCAAGGCGCATGAGAGACACCGAACCTAGAAGGCTCCTTTTCAAATATCACTAAGACTCCAGTCCTGTCAGGCAAAATATGTAGGGTTTCGAAGATCGGAATATCAACCTCTGCACCACTATCCAAAACCAACCTCTGCCGCAGGGCAACAACCTTATGCTTTTCTACATATAGAATATTCTGCTTTATTTCCTCAAGACTGCTACTTACTCCATCCCAGCGAACAAACTGGTCAGAAACGAACCCGTCATCAAACTCGCGCCTTGTAACAATCTCATAAACAAAATCCATCACTTGAGCAACCTCAGCGAGTCCATATCAACTTCATAAAGCTCTGGATTGGTTCGGGGCGGCTTATCCATAAAGTTCACTTGATGCCCACCACCTGGCAAGCGAGTACCATTTATTGGGAAAAACGGGGACAGACCACATTTCGGAGTACTTTCGAAATGTGGCTTTACCCATTTATTCATATTTCCCTTAACCCCCGCCCAAAAGACTCTTGTATTTCTCACAAACCGAGCCGCAGGAAAGCACAGCATCATCCACGTCATACAAAATACACGACCAAGCTTTCGCAAAACTCAAAAAAAACCTTCAAATAGAGGAAAGCGGGGACAGACCACATTTTTGGAGTGTTATCTAAACATGGTCTGCCCCCATTTACATCGCTTATTCCTTCACATGAAGCTTCGTAACAAACTCAACAATCATCTGACGATCGGATTCATTTTTAGCAAACCGTTTAAGAACAGGAACCAGATAATAGCAAAGCAGTTCAATTCTTGATGATTCTGTAGGTAGATGCTCCAAAGTGCAGGCAACTAAATCTGCAGCGGCATAATAGAAGCGAAGACTTCATACCCTCTCCCCCCTGAAAATGGTAACTTACAAAAATAATATCTTGCCAACCGCTTTTGGTCAGAACGTTTCCAGGTGCGATGGGGTATGAGTAACAGTGCCTCCCCCCATTCCCTAGCGTCAACTGGGTAGGTTGAAATCATCCACTCGGCAGCCAACTCAGAACTCATCTTCCCAAGCTGCACACAAAGCGCCTTTAATCTCTTGTCCATAACGCTATTACCTAGGGTTGAAACGTTCTTCAGGCAAACCCGCATTTCCACTCAAAAAAAGCTGGTGTAAAAAGGGGAAAAAGGGGGAAAAGGGGACAGATCACGTTTTCAGAGTGCTATCTAAACGTGATCTGTCCCCATTTATCCCCACCGTTCAGATCCGATTTTTTATACAACTAATAGCGAATCCATTTCCCTGAGGAATAAAAAGAATAAAAACAGGACAGTAAAAAGGGGACAGACCACGTTTTCGGAGTACTTTTTAAACGTGGTCTGTCCCCATTTATCCTTCTAACTGTAACTGAAAAGCACATTTTCCGAGCCAAGGCGAATAACTTTCACATATGCTTTTTCGCGTAAGAAAAAAAAACAAAGCTCATTCAGCGACTTGACATTAGTCAATGAGATACTGTTTTTCACCCAAAAAAAGGAGGACAGACTGCGTTTATCAAATTACTCTAAACGCGCCCCCATTTATTTTCTACGAACTGCAACTTATCAACACACAAGCATCTCCAGATTTGACAACCAAATTAATCGATTTTGTAGTCACACCATCATCCGTTGACAACTCAACTAACAAACTTTGATTCTCGAACGACTGGAGCTCCGATATAAGCTGCTTAATAGTTTTCCCCCGGCCAATCCAATCGGGATTTTTTTTATCGATCATGTCAATCTCCAATACGATTTAAGTTTATGTCATAAGTCCCTGATCTAGTCTTTTTACTTCCAAGTGACTTGACAGAGTCTGCCATCTTCCACGCACCACCAACATGCCCAGCGATGTCTCGAGTAATATAATACTTACCCTTCTTGAATATTGCCTGACCACCGTGGATTGTCTCGTTTATTTTTTCAAATCCCAGTTTTTTTGCCGCCTGCTGAGCCTCAGCGTTAGTTTTGGGTAAAAAGGGGACAGACCACATTTTCAGAGTGCTTTCTAAACGTGGTCTGTCTCCATTTATCTCCTGGTAAAATGCCTGGCGCAGCTTTGGTTGGGTGTCGAACGTAGAATTGAGTACGCTGGCCATAGCCTGGCTGGCGCCTGCAGCCACCGCGCCGGCTTTGAAATCGCCACCGGTTGCACTGGATATCGCGCCCCCTATAAACGCATGCATCGCAGTGCGAGCAACGCCCCCCTCGGCCTACATCGCCATACCTGTTGTATCACCCGCATCCTTTGCTGCCTACCAGTGATTTTGGGAATAAAAAGGCGACAGACCACGTTTTCGGAGTACTTTTTAAACGTGGTCTGTCCCCATTTTTCGACGTAAATTCGGCTGATCGTTAAATGTCGAGTTAAGCGCGCCTGCCATGGCTTGGCTTGCGCCGGCGGCAATTGCTCCGCTTTTGAAGTCACCACCGGTAATGCTGGAGACGGCGCCCCCCATCAACGCGTGCAGAGCGTAAAAAGGGGACACGCGTAAAAAGGGGACAGACCACGTTTTCGGAATGTTTTCTAAACGTGGTCTGTCCCCATTTATCTCTAAACGTGGTCTGTCCCCATTTATCTCCCTTTTTAAACGTGGTCTGCCCCCATTTATCTTGCATGCAGGCGTTTCATCCCTGAATTACACAAATAGCTGTAATAAGCTGGTTCGGCTGCTCCTCCAGAGGAACCCCCCACCCCGTAACTTCAAGGGCACCATAATCACCACCGGTATAAAACCACTCTTCGGCCTCATCAAACTCTAAGCTAGTGAATGGCAAAATATCAGATACAAGACTTCCCAAACCTATGCACTCCGACAAAAGCCCCTTGTAAACAAATCTATGCGCAGGCTCGCCTGGAAAGCTAAAGTCATAAACCTTAACTGCGTACACCCTCCCACTACGAATAAGAACAGATAATGCAGGAACTCCTTTTTTTAACTCACTGACAATTTCATCATCAAAAATTGAAAAAGAATAACCACCATTACCGCGCTCATCCAGACCATACCCACTCAAACAAAGGTCTGGCGCCCCTTCAAACCTATACCGCAAAAAATTCTTATCAGTCAAATATTTCGAAAGCACAGCCTCCAGATCGACAGCACTAGCATGCAACGGTATTCCTGCAAGTGATACACCAGGAATAATTGAAGCGTCCCAAACTATAGAAAAACTATCTAGCGGCATCATTCGGAAATCCACGCATTGGTTGCAGGGTTAGATTTCACTTTCTGACCTTGCGGATTCAAGTATGTCGTATTTGCATCATAAATGGGCTTAGAAGGCCCCTGGAATGTCGGTCTGTAGGTCGCAGGAACAATAACCTTAGCCTTACTACCATCAACGTATGTAATTTTATAGTACTCACCCACATGTACTGATTTGACCGAGACATCAACAGTAGATGGACTATATAGATAAAAAGGGGACAGACCACGTTTTCAGAGTGCTTTCTAAACGTGGTCTGTCCCCATTTATCTGCCATTTATCTGCATTTATCCAAGCTAATAACGAATCCACTTTCCAGTAGAAATCAACTGCGGACTATTCGGATCAACCAAATACAGCCATTCTGGCTCATGACCAACTGTGCCGATTAGAACTCCCAGCTTATCTGGATGATCGGGCATCGCTCCAGAGTGTATGGCACCGATATAACTATTTTTACCATACGGATTGCACAGCTGATGGCGCAATGACCCGTCAACATTATAAATTGCAGCATTATTAGGAAAACTGAAAAACCAAGGTGCATGAGAGACACCGAACCTAGAAGGCTCCTTTTCAAATATCACTAAGACTCCAGTCCTGTCAGGCAAAATATGTAGGGTTTCGAAGATCGGAATATCAACCTCTGCACCACTATCCAAAACCAACCTCTGCCGCAGGGCAACAACCTTATGCTTTTCTACATATAGAATATTCTGCTTTATTTCCTCAAGACTGCTACTTACTCCATCCCAGCGAACAAATTGGTCAGAAACGAACCCGTCATCAAACTCGCGCCTTGTAACAATCTCATAAACAAAATCCATCACTTGAGCAACCTCAGCGAGTCCACGTAAAAAGGGGACAGACCACGTTTTCGGAGTACTTTCTAAACGTGGTCCGTCCCCATTTATCCCCTTTTGGTTGAATCGAAGTCATACTCAAGCTTTAGTTTATCGAGATTTCCTCCAACTCAACTCCCTTCAACTGAGTTTCCTCTAGCACTGAAAAATCATCAGAATTGTCATGCAGCCCATGGGATACTACAAAACTCTTGCCACCTGAAAAACTAAAACGCAAGCCAACTTCGCTTGGGCGCTGGCTCTCAACCGCATTCATGCGCACTCGCTTAAGTATCGTTACGTTGCTCACACAACTGCCGATCAATCGCCTCCAAAAAACAGTAGAGAACCTTCCAGATCCACAGATAGCGAATAGTTCTTCATCACTATCCAAAGAGGCCGGACCTTGACCCGCAACCCTCGCTGCTTCATCCCAAACGATGACACTATTCAGAGACGGGTCACTCGAAAAGCCAAGAATTACGCCATCCTCAAAATAGACAGCTAAAGGTCCGGCTGTTAATGAGAAGGCTAATTCATCCTCGATACCACACTCAGCAGAAACTCCCGAGGCAGGCCACCAGCTATATCTAACAAGCTTGGAGACTCGCTTGCCAGTGAGCCGTCGAAGAAGCTCAATTGTCGTAGACGGTATCATTGAGGTCATATGCTTAGCACCTATTTAAATGGACCATTCTTCTGTGCTGCCTGAATCAACAAATCGATCATTCGAAGATTATTTTTTGATGGTGCAGCGTTAAAGTTAACGGCAAGCGGATCAGCAACCACGACACGCCCATCGTTGCGAATCAGGAACTGCAGGTCGTTGATCTGGATATTATTATTTACGAGTTTATCTCGAATACCTTTCAGATCTGAAATGCTTTGCTGATTGAGGAGTGGCGAATCGCCAACAATTCGTACTTTTCCGTCCATCAGCCTCACGACATCTTTTGACCCTTGAGCAAACTGGTCCATCAGCATGCCGGGGACTCCGTCAACACTCACGGCTTGAGGATTCACTGTCGGAATTCCCGAATCATGCAGCTTTCCGAGCATATAAATTTCATCGGAAATCGCCTGCGAATTCGTTCCATTACGCAAGACGCCAACAGCTTGATTGTCTCCATAGCCATAAACATCCTTATTGCCGCCGCGCCCTAGCAAGTCTCCAAGATCAGCACGACCAATGTTCGAACCTGCAATGGCATCAGTACTTTTTGCGCCTGTCGCTGCCGGCCCAACGATTGCCGAAATCTGCTCAGGCGTTAGCTTAGCCCCAGTTTTCGCTTCGATCTCCATCAAACCGCGAAGATCACTCAGTTCCTTGGTCGCTGCGCCTCCGGCTGCGACCCCCAACCCGGCAGGAAGTGCTTCCGACATCCCTGCATCAGCAGCCCAGATCGTGACTTCGTTAGCGCACAACACTGGATTGGCTGCGCAAGAGGCTGCAGCTCTCGTGGTCAACTGTCCAAGCAAACCAATCGCTTCCGGCGCAAGAGCAATGATCCCCGCTGCAGCCAACAATTTCACAGCATTAGCCGGGTCCCCTTTCGGAAGGTGGTCGAGGCTAGCTCGCGTCCTGGCATTGGTGGAGTCGGCAATATTGCTATGGAGGAATTGATCTGTAATCCCGGTTTTGTCATTTTGCCAAAGTTTGTTTAATTCACGAGAGCCTTCCTCAATCTCAGCCTTGATCTTCTCGCAATCACCGGTCGCCCAACAGTTATTGAGCCGCGCCGTGTTATCCGCATCACGCTTGGCAAACTCAGCTCGAACCGCATCACAGTCGTCTTTACATTCCTTAAGCGCCTTTTCCAGGTCTTCTACATCCTGGTGGCTCAAGTAGTTGTATTGAGTACCACTCTGTGCGATCGATGACCCTAGCTGCAGCTTGTCGGCATCTGCGTTCGGGTCCTGCACAGCGGTCGTCAAAACCCCGATCAGTTGCGAGTTCATCAGCAACAATCGATCTCTGTCGTCCTTCGGCATCCCGGAATACGCCGACGCCAAATCGTCAACGAACGCTTCGTTGACTCCAGCTGCCAATGCGCCCGTTTTGAAGTCCCCACCCGCTGCCAGTGAGCTCAAGCCTCCCATTAGCGCATGCAGGCCTATCTTCTCCAGACCACCGTCCTCCAGGTGGTTGCTCACCCCGATATCACCCACCAGGTTGAAACCATAGGCGGTAAACGCATTCACCAGGCTTTTTTGCACGGCATCACCCAAGCTGCCCTCACGGCCCAGGGCTTTGTTGAGCAACGCGGAGGTGGAGTTTTGCAACAACTGGTTTTCGGTAAAATGCGCGATACCTTGCAGGCTGCTCAGACCACCGGAATCGGCGACGATAACTTTTCCGGTGTTGGCCAATGCGCCTTTGGTGGATTCCGTCAACGCGGGGGATGTACCGGTCGTACTCGAGGTCCAGTCATTGAAGAAACCGGTGGTCAGACCCGCGGTGCCTCCGGCCACAATGTAATTTTTCAGGTTGTCAGCACTGAAGGTTTCTTTGAGCGCCGCTCCGAGATTGCCTTTGTTGTTAATGGTGCTGACGGCCGCCGTGCTGGCTGCCGAAGTGATCATGGCGGTGAGTGCCGCGTTCGCCCAACCTGCTGCCACTGCTTCGCTGGTGGCTGTCGCGGCTAGACCAGCCGACATTGCTGTGCCGGAACCAGCAGTCGCACCTGCACCCACAAGGCCTGACGCCGCACCAGCGGTGAAGTAGGTGACGATGATTATGATGATGATCATCGCAGGGCCACCCAACCCGGAATGGCTTTCATCCCAGCGGTCATGCAGCTCTTGGACTTGACGCCAATCCACATCAGTTCGCGCTTCGGCGTCTTTCAACCAGGCCATACTCGGGTCGGCTTGCACCATGGCGTCGATTGCCTGACTGACGCTTTGCTGGTTGATCTGTTTGATGTCTATGTGAAGCCCATCAACAGCTTTAACGAGCGTCTGACCTTTGGCAGTCAGTTGGTTTTGGCGCAGTGTTTCGTCAACCTGGCCTTTGCTCTCCATGCTGGTCCACGCAGCGCTACTGCTGCTCTTGTCGTGGCTTTCCTGATGCGAATCCTTCACTGCCTCAAAGGTGATGCTGCCACCGCTGTCCAAGGTCAGATTTTTACCACTGTTGAGCTTGGCGCCCTGATAGCGTTGATCACCCTCGCTGACCAGCGTGAGATCGCCCCCAGTCTTGATCTCGCTACCCACATGAGTGATCTGGGTAACCTCGTCGCGCTTCATTTTCTTGGCGCCGAAACCACCCTTCTCCTTCATGTCATACAGGGTGTAGTCCTTGTTCTGCGCTGCCAGCAGATTCAGGTCATTACCTGCATACACGTAGGCTTCATTGCCTGCGCTGATCTTGCTCGCGACAAGTGTGGTGTCGCGGCCGGAAGAGGTTTTTACATCGCCGCCAGCGATGAACTCGGCGGCTTTCTGGACGGTGTGGTTATCTTCTTCGTGGACGCGTTTCTTGCCTTTTTTGCTGTTGGTCTCGACGTTGTGTTCGTCACTCGCCGAAGCCATGTTCAAGTCTTGTTTCGCGTCGGCAAGCAGATCGCCTTTGGCTTCAGCGGTACTGGCGAAAACGTTGATGTCACGACCGGCATCAAGCTTCAGGTTGCCGCCGCTCTTCACGCTGGACGCGAGATTTTCCACCGTTGTGGTGACGGTCGAGCGATGCCCGCCGTTCTCGATTTTGTGGATCTCGTTGACGTCCTGGACAGCCAGCAAATTGATGTCGCGAGTCGCGCTCAGTTCTGCATCGGCGCCGCTGGTGATCGTGCCGGAGTTGGTTAAGTCTCGGCCGGACTTGATGCTCAGCGTATCGCGGGCGCCGATGTTGCCGCCGTCGTCAAGGGATGTGAGCAAGCCCTGCCCCGGGCTGTAAGTCACGGCGGTTCGGTCGTTGACAATGTCACCCTTGAGGGTGCTCAGGCTGACCTGATTACCGCGAATATCACCGGCCAGCGCATTGCGGATGCTGTCGGTGGCCATCACGCTCAGGCGTTCGTTGGCCTCGGCAAGGCCACCGTTATAAAGGCTGCCTTTAACGTCAGCCGAAAGGTTGTTGGTGGCACGCAAAGTGCCGACGTTGACCAGGTCGTTGCCGGTGATCATTTCCAGATCACGCCCCTGAATCAGGCTACCGCCTCGCACGTTACGGGATTCGGCCTGAGCCAGATAAAGCACTGGCACGAGTACTTTCTGACCGTCGACGACACGTTCTTCCATCCAGACGATGTCATGCGTCAGCGCCGCCACCTGCTCGGATGTCAGGGTGACTCCCACCGCCAGATTCAGCTCATTTTTACTGGCGAGCGCGTTATCCATCAGGTAACGGAATTGCTCGTAATCGTTGTTCAAGCCGCCGGCCAGAAAGCGCTGGCCGGTCTGAGCCAACACGGCATCGCTGATCAAACGCGATTCGTAGCGGCCGTCGCCGAGTCGGCGTGCGGCTTCATCAGCGCTGAAATTGAGTTTGCCGAGCAGGTAATCGGAACTCATGAATAGCGCGGTCTGGGTGAGCTCTGGGTTTGTTTCGATCAGATACCGACTTTGTGGATTCTGGCTCTGCACGAACATGCCGTACGGGCCTTTCGGAAGCCTGAATGTCGAAGACGCGGTGGGATCTACTGCAGCAAACGGCACCCCGCGGAAATCAACCGGGACGAAGCTGATCTGCTTCACGCCATCCGCATCCACCTTTTCGATGCGAGTGACGTCCTTGGCGACCTGAACGCTGGCGGCGCTGCTGCGCTTGCCCAGATTGATGTCGACGACACCCACACCGGTGGCTTTTTCGCTGTCCAGATTTCCGCTGAGTTGATCGTAGGTATTGTTGTAGAGCCTGCCGTTCTGGATGGAGTCGGAGACGTTAAGGCTTACCGTTCCTCCCGCCTGCAGGGTGGCTGGATACAAGGTGTTGCCATTGGGAGACCAGTCTATGTTTACGTTGGCGGGGTGAGAGAAGCGACTGTCATTGGTAACTGCGACCAACTCGTTGAAGCGTGCCTCATCGAAATTCCCCTGCTGCGTCTGCGCATTGAACGCCGGGACTTCGATGAACTCCATGCGATCCCACAAGCTGTTGTCGATCTTGCCCGGCGTGCCGATCGTTTCTGTCGAAGTGCCCGAGCGCGATTCCGCGCCTAGGTTTAACAAGCGGTCGGCGGTTACCGTGAGATTGCCGTTGGCAGCCATCATGCTGTAGCGGTTTTCGACGCCGCTGGCATGAATCGTCAGGTTTTTGCCGGCGACGAAGCGCGACGCTGCGGAGTCCTTGAGGACCACATCGTTATAGGTCCGATCAATGATGATCGTGCCTCTTTTCCAGCCATCGTGGCCACCGCAGTGCTGCCCGCAAATCCA
This sequence comes from Pseudomonas neuropathica, assembly GCF_015461835.1. GTDB lineage: Bacteria > Pseudomonadota > Gammaproteobacteria > Pseudomonadales > Pseudomonadaceae > Aquipseudomonas > Aquipseudomonas neuropathica. The sequence goes on from NZ_JACOPX010000006.1 coordinate 270,185, forward strand.
TTTGATGGCGCCGGAACTGCCGCCCTGCGACATTTCGAAAACCGACTTGGCGTTCTCCACCGACACCGCATTGATGTCGATGTCGCCCTCGTCCTCAATCGTTCCCGACAAGTTGCTGAATAATGCAGCACGACCACCGCCCGCAGCGTCGAACGACAGATTGCCACGGCTGTAAATATCGCCGTAATAGTTGTTCAGGCTGTTGCTGTGCAACTTCATTGTGCCGCCGCTGAACAGCAGCGTATCGGCACTGTTGGAGATGCCGTTGGTAACGTTGAATTCGAGATTACCCTGAGCACCCAGGGTGCCTTTGTTGTTGATCTGGGCAGCGGTCACCGTCAGGTTCTGGTTGGCGATCAGTCTACCGAGGTTGTCCAGCGTGCCGCGCAAGGTCATCGCGGTATCGCCACCGCTGACCAGCCGGCCGTCCTGTTGAATCACGTCGTTGGCGTTGATCGTGAGTTTCTGCTGCGCCGAAACTTTGCCGCTGTTGAGCAGATTGCCGCCAAGGTTCAGCGTCAGATCACCATCGCTGGCCAGTTGCCCGGCGTTGCTCAGGTTGGCGACATTGAGGTTCAGCGTCGAAGCACTGGCGATGCGGTCGCCGGTGTTGAGCGTCAGGTCCTGCGCACTGGTATAAGTCAGTCCGCCGTTCAGTTGCCAAGTGCCGACGCCATTGACCGAGCCGACATCCCACACGCCCTTGCCCAGACCGGTGAGGCTGCCGTGGCTGCCGGTCAGTTGGCTCAGATCCAGATCGAACAGACCCTGCGCCGCGTGGCGCAGGTTGCCGCTGAGGTTATTCAGTTGCGCGCCGGACAGCACCAAATCCTGGCTGCCGATTTCGATCACACCGCTTTGGTTGTTGAGGTTGCCGGTCAGTTTGATTTGACTGGAGGCGCCCCCAAGTGCGCGGACTTGGCCGCCATTGCTGTTATCCAGGCCGCTGGCAGTCAGCTTGAGACTGGTGGCCGATTCGATCAGGCCGCCCTGATTGAGAATCTGCCCGACCGCTTCGAGGCCCAGTTGATTGCCACTGATCTCGCCGCCAGTGTTGTCCAGGCTGGTGCCGGTGAAGATCAGCTGATCCTTGCCGAACAGCTTGCCAGCGCGGTTGGTCAGGCGGGTCACGGTCAGCGTCAGGTCACCGATCAGGCTGGAAATCAGTCCGGCCTTGCCATTGATTGCGCTGTTGTCGAGATCGGCACTGGTGATGTCCAGCGAGTCGGCTTGCAGGGTGCCGCCCTGATTCTGCAGGCTGCCGGTGCCCAGCGCCAGTTCGGCGTGGCTGCCGTTGGCGAGGATGACGCCTTGCTGGTTGAGCAGGGTTTTGCCGGTGATTTTCAGGCCATCGCTGCCGGCGATGATTTGCCCGCCTGCGTTGTTGTTGATTGCGCTGCTGGTGATGTCCAGACGATTGCCCTGCAGGCTGCCGCCACGGTTGTCCAGCGAGGTCAGTTGATCGAGTAGCAGGCGCTGGTCGCTAGCATCGACGACACCGGTCACGTTGCTGAAGACACCGGCAATGTTGAGAACAACATCACCGCCGTTGCCGACGATACCGCCCTTGTCGTTGTTGCTCAGTTGTGTGGCGTGGATGTCGATAGTGTTGCCGAGCAGGACGCCAGCGCTGTTATCGACGACGTCGCTTTCGATGTGCAACTGGCCTTCGCTCTGAATACGGCCCTTGTGGTTGAGCAGTTGCGATTGGCCCGGCGCGGTTTGCTTGAGGATCAATCGCGCGCCATCGGCGCCCGCCGCCAACAGGCCGCTGTCACTGTTATCGAGGCTGTCTGCTTGCAGCTTGAGACCGTCAGCGATCATGCGCCCGCCACGGTTGTCGACGTGGCCGTCCTTCGCCACCATCCACAGCTGCTTTGCGGCAACGATACCGCCACGGTTATCGACCGAGCCGGCCTGAATGTCGATGTCAGCCTGACTGGATTGCAAGCGACCCAAGGCGCTGTTCAGGTGTTGCTGGACGACTAGCGTAAGCTGGCCGGTTTCGGCGCTGATCGTGCCGTCATTGTTGCCAGTGAGATTGCGCAGGTTGGCATCGACCACGCCGCCGAGTAGCTTGCCGCTGGCGTTTTGCACATCCTGCGCGGTCAGGTTGAGGCGGTCGGTGCCTTGAATCAGACCTTGGCTGTTGTCCAGGTCTGCGCTGGTGATCAAAGTGTCAGCGGAGGAAATCGTGCCTTGGGCGTTGTCGAGCGCGCCAACGCTGGTCACCTCAAGGGTCTTGCCGGTCAGGCTGGCGTTGCGGTTGTTGATGCTCTGCGCGGCCACCGTAAGGCGTTCCGACGCCTGCACTTTGCCGTCGTGGTTATCCAGATCCTGCGTCAGCGTCAGTTCGGCTGTACCGTTTTCGGCACTGATGACACCTTTGTCGCTGTTATCGAGGCGCGCCGCCGTGACTTTGATCTGGTCCGCCGACAGCATACCGCCCTGATTGAGCAATTCGCCGCCAGACACTGCCAGTGTGGTTTTCGCCTGAAGCTTGCCTTTGCCGTTGTCCAGACGCTCACGGGCGACCACTTTGGCGTCGCTCTGGCTGGCGCCGATCAGGCCGCTGCTGTTGTCGAGTTGGCGGGCATCGATGTCCAGGCGCCCGGCAATGATTTTGCCGTCGGTGTTTTTCACATCTCGGGCATTGAGCTTGAGACTGCCACCAGCGATTTCAATATGCCCGTGACGGTTGTCCAGGCTGTCGACGACCAGGCTCGCCGCTTGCCCATCGGCGAAGCGAATCAGACCGTTGAGGTTGACGATGGCCGGAGCGCTCAACGCCAGGCGATTCTCACCGTAAATGCGTGCATTGACCCCTTGGTTGACCAGTCGCACAGCGTTGAGGGTGACGGTTTTTGCCTGGACGATGCCGTTCTGGTTGTCCAACACAGTCGCTGCCGTGGCATTCAGGGTGCGGCTGGCCAAGACACTGCCAGTGTTGCTCACGGTAGCGCTGTTGATCGACAGATCACCGGTGGCATTGCGACTGTTGTCGGCATTCACCCCGGATTCGATCACGCCATTGTTGGTCAACTGGCCTCCACTGCTCAGGCGCACGTTATCGCGTGCTGCCAGACTTTGCCGGTTGCCCAGTTGTTCGGCGGTCTGCACCGACAGTTGCGTGCCGGCGTACACCGGCCCTTGGGCATCAAGACTTTTCGCCTTGATGTCGACGGCATTGCTGGCGGTGACGTTGGCCATGCTCAATTGGCCATTGGCGTCGATCTGGATATCACCGGCGCTGGCGGCCAACTCGCCCGCCAGCTTCACGCCGACACCCTGCTCCGTACCCACCAGTTTGATCGCACCGGCATACATGCCGCCGAGCGCTGACGAGTCGATGGCCAGCTGCGGTTTGGCGCTGCCATCATCGGCGCGCGCGGTGGCGTTGAGGGTATCGGCGTTGACGTCGTTGCGCCCGGTGGTGATGTTCAGGCGTTTGGCGTGAATCTGCGCGTTGATTTGCGTACTGCGGGTGATGATTTCAAAGCTGTCGACATTGCTCGCATCAAGACCGACGCCATCGATGGCAACCCTGCCCTGATCAACCTGAAAGTGATCGAGCCGACCGTCGTCTAGCACCGGTTTACCCGTGGTCAACGTCACGCGTGGCGCATTGATGAACCCGCAACCGTTGCAGGTGATGCCATAAGGGTTGGCGACGATCACTCGCGCCGATTGCCCCGCCACCTCGGTATAACCGCGCAACTGACTCGGGCTGCCGCCGTTGACTTCGTTGAGGATGGTTTGTGCAGCCGCACCGCGCAGGTTCGGGTTACCGAGAATGATCCCGCCCAGTTGCGACTGCTCAGTGCGTGCCGTGACGTTGTTGAGGATTACGCCCTGCGCACCGACGTTGTAATCGTGGAACTGGTTGTGCGACAGCCCGCTGGCATTGGGCGTGGCGATGTTGATGATCGGCACGCCGTTGCCGGCGCGATCCAGCGAGGTATTGGGGTTAGCCACCACAATGCCGTCGGCCTGCGCCCACATCGGTTGCCAGAACATGACGTTGGCCAAGAGAAACGCCAGCCCGCGTTTCGGCATGCCGAGGAAGAGTTCGCGGTTTTTTACGGCAACAGCAGGCTGGCCGGCCAGAGGGGCCGGTTGACGAATGTCCATTTCAGAATCTCGGGGCGGGCGGTATTAGAGGAAGAAATCCAGGCGGAAATAGATCGGTGCTTCACGCTCGGTCAGCGCGTCCGGCCGTTCCAGGGAATGGGCAAAGGTCACGCTGGCGGCGACGTGCTGACCACGGGCAAACAGGTCCAGCGAGTTGCTCGACATGCGCCCGTGCTGATCGCCGTTGTAGCGACCGTTCTGGATCACACCCTGGTCGTAACCGAGGCTGGTGCCGTATTCGGAGAACACCGGTTGCAGCCATTCGATGGTTACCGGACGCGACCAACGCAAATCGTTGCGCCAGTAACCACCGCTGTCGCCGGACAGCGACTGATCCTTGTAACCACGGATCGACGACGAGCCGCCAAGGCTGGTGCGTTGCGGGCTGAACAACACGTCCTCGCTGCGCTGGCCGGTCATCAGGCTGCTGAAGCTGAACGACTCGCCCCACAACTTGAACGGCTGCAAGTAGCTCAGGGTGGCGGTGTATTTGCGGTAGCGCGCATTCGGCTCACCCGGTCCCGGATCATGGCTGCCTTGAGCGTCGAAGGCGCCAATGCCTTCTTGCATACCCGCGTCAAAGTTGACGAAGGCACTGCCGACACGGCGACCGTGGTTGAAGCCGAACTGCGCTTCGCTGATGCGGTTGCTGCTGAGCTTGAGTTTGCTGTCTTCGATGAAGTTGTTGGTGCGCAGATACGACAGACCCGCGCTGAGCGAGGTCTTGCTGACGGCGTCGCGATGGATCACCCGCTCGGCGCGCAACTGATGGTTTTCGCTGTCGCCGGTCTGTTTGAAGTTGTAGAGGTTGGCGGCGATCTGCGAGCGGTACTCGCTCTGGCTGTAGGTGTAGCTGAAGGTCCACCAGCCCCACGGCAAGCTGTAATTGAGCATGGCGTTGTTGGAGGTGTGCTGGTGATCAGTCATCGCATCGTGACCGCCGCGCAGGCTCAACTGATCCGCCAGGCCGAGCGGACTGTCCCAGTCAAACGTGGTGCCCCACTGCTGCTCTCCGGTGCTGCGCTGGCCGTCGTTGTTGCGCGACAGCCCGACTCGCCATGGTTTCTGCGGCGTGTTGGTGACCAGCACTTCACTGCCACCGACGTTCTGGCCGGGCGCCAGCTCCATTTTTGCCTGGTTCGAAGGCAGACGATTGAGCTGATCGACCATCTGCTCGATCTCGCGCAGGTTGACCAGTTCACCGGTTTTGCCGGGAAAGGTCATGGCCAGTTCGCGCTCCGAGAGCTGACTGTTTTCCGCGCCCTTCATGCCTTCGAGCTTGCCTTCGACCACCAGCACTTGCAGGTGCCCGGTGGACAGATCCTGCTGCGGCAAGTAGGCGCGGCTGGTCACCAAGCCTTTCTCGATGTAGTGATCGGTGATGACTTTGAGCAGCTCGTTGAGCTGCGGCACGCCCAGGCATTCGCCGATATAGGGTTTGAGCAGGCGGGTCTTGTCACCCGCGGAGAGGCTGTCGGCACCTTTGAGCTCGATGTCTTTGATCGGGAAACAGCGGGTGTCGGTGGGGGCTGCCGGTTGCGCAGGTTTGGCGTCCTTGCCGGGCAGATCCTTGAGTTCCTCAAGGCGTCGCTGCTGCTCTTCGAGCAGGCGGTTCTGGCGGTCACGGATAAGGTCGGTGTCACCGGGAGTCGGAGCGGCGACGGCAATCTGAAGTGGAGACAGGCACAGCAAAGCTACGCACAACCTCGCCACGAGGGCGGGTGAGGACATGTTCGATCCCTCGATACGAAAGTGACATCAAAATAGTGGCGCGATATTAGATGGCCATCATTTTGACGTCAAACTATCGTTTAAACCTTTTGTCGGGTTTGTATCAAGAATTGAACAAACGGGGCCGTTGCAGCCCCGCGATGCTTTTGACTGGCTTACCCGCGAATACGGTGCTCATCAAAGGCATAATCTTCCTGGCAATCCGCCGAAGGACCTTTCTCCACATTGACGTAATGCACCGTGTCAGCATCAGTAAGCTTGTAGGTGTAAACATCAGGCGCAGCGACGCCATTGGTTCTCAGCACACTCTTGCCATTGGTAGCTGTCCAGGTGCCATGCTCGGTTTGCACCTTCTGTGTCTGCTTGGCGTCGCGGAAAAAGGTGATGGAGAAAGTACCGTCGGCGTTGAACTGGTTTTTCCAGGACATGAACTGGCATTTGCCGTTTTCGTCGCGCTGACCTTTCCATGAACCGACCAGCGATGGGTCAACGACCGGCTTATTAGTGGCGCAGCCAGACAATGTGGCGGCCAGAATGATAAGTGCCAGGGAGAGATTCCGTTTCACAGGGTATTTCCTTTTTTTCGATAAATTCAGTGCGCTGTGCGTGCCGACTCAACTCTTTACGAGCGTGCGCTGCCGGGGCTGAGTAACGTCATAAACATGCTGTTCGCAATGCTCACCGCTGAACTGGAACTCCACCTGGTAGACCTTGCCACGCTCGGGAGTGAAAACAGTGGTCAGCGGCCCGCAGGTATAAATACCTCCCGTAACCCGGCTGTTCGAATACCCCGAAATTTCAAAGGGCTTGTCGGCATCCGCTTGTGCCTCCACTTGTGGGAAGCGCTTGACCGTGGCGCTGTTGGCCACTTCATTGAGCTTGGCGATCCAGCCGAAAACATGGCCCCGACCTGAATCGACGACGGTGCCAAGCACCTCCATGCGACGGTCAGGGTCATCCGCACGCCGGATGGAAAACTCCACCGGATGGGTGCCACCCGTGGCCTTCATGATGATCTTGGCGTGCTGGTCATCCGTGGCAACGGTGTTCTGGCCCAACTGAACACCGTCTTTGAGCAGGCTCGGGGAGGAATCCCGAACAGTGGAATGGCAGCCTACAAGCGTGAAAATCACAGCCAGAGGCAGTAATGCGCGTTTATTCACGGACGAAGTTTCTCGATTAAGGACGGGCGCCAAGAATGACATCAAAATAGCGGCGCGATATTAGTTGGCCATCATTTTGACGTCAAACCTTTGTTCGTCAGTGCTCAACACCCAGTCGCGTCGCGGCCCTGCAAACTTTTGCGTTTCACGTAAATGTACTCCCTCGAATCAGTGGGCAGCTGTGCGGCTCAGGGTTGCACCATACAACTCTATCGCCGATCGACGGCTGAACTGCACAAAACCAGCACCTGCATACAAGTAGCCGGAGCGCTTTGCGTTGATAGTGAATGTCGCCATTTCGGCATCACTCGCGAACCCTGACGCAGGAGTTTCCATGAGCACCTTCACCACGCAAGACGGTACCGAGATTTACTACAAGGATTGGGGCAGCGGTAAACCTGTGCTGTTCAGCCACGGCTGGCCGCTGGATGCCGACATGTGGGAATACCAGATGGAATACCTGAGCAGCCGTGGCTATCGCACCATTGCCTTTGATCGTCGCGGTTTCGGCCGTTCCGATCAGCCGTGGACCGGTTACGACTACGACACCTTCGCCGATGACATCGCGCAACTGATCAATCATCTGGACCTGCGCGATGTGACGCTGGTGGGCTTCTCGATGGGCGGCGGCGATGTCAGCCGTTACATCGCCCGTCATGGCAGCGAGCGCGTTGCCGGTCTGGTGTTGTTGGGCGCAGTGACACCGCTGTTCGGCAAGAAAGCCGACTTCCCGCAAGGCGTCGATACTTCAGTGTTTGACGGCATCAAGGCCGGCCTGCTGCAGGATCGTGCGCAGTTCATCGCCGACTTCGCCGCGCCGTTCTACGGCACCAACCAAGGCCAGAAAGTCTCCGACGGCGTGCTCACGCAAACGCTGAATATCGCCCTGCTTGCCTCGCTCAAAGGCACCGTGGATTGCGTCACGGCGTTCTCGGAAACCGACTTCCGCCCGGACATGGCCAAGATCGACGTGCCGACGCTGGTGATTCATGGCGACGGCGACCAGATCGTGCCGTTCGAAACCACCGGCAAACAGGCTGCAGCACAAATCAAAGGCGCCGAGTTGAAGGTCTACGCAGGAGCGCCACACGGCTTTGCGGTGACACATGCGCAGGCCTTGAATGAGGATTTGCTAGCGTTTCTCAAACGCTGAAAATTCGGCATTAAAAAAGTCCGTCGGCATCGGCTTGACGGACTTTTTTGTTACCCTCGTTCCATGACCCCTTCCGACCTCAACGCAATGGACGAAGACATCTCTGTGCAAGCCGCCGATTGGTGCATGCGTCTGCACGATGACAATTGTCCGCCGGCTGTCCGCCAGGATTTCCAGCGCTGGATACAGCGCGACTCGCGCCACGCTTTCGAATACGCAAAAATGCTCGAAATCTGGGATCTCAGCGGCCAACTGCCGGATGAGCCCGAGACAGCGAAAAAACTCCTGACCGGTGACACACTGGCGCACAAAGGCTCGCGCGAAATATAGGGGCTACGCTCGCCCCTCTCCTCCCGCTCCAACAGCTAAAAGTTGCGTATTCAAAGGCTTTCGCCCCTCTGCATCAGAATTTTATCTTCACATCCCAGCTTAATAATATTTTACCGATATCCCCCCTCTCCCTAGTCTGACCTCAAGCAAAACGGACAAGCCAACAGCGGCCCGAATCCCACTGCCTTGCTAGGAAGGATGTAGAGATGACCCCTGAAATAATAAAAACAGACACGCTGATCGTGGGTGCCGGCCAAGCGGGCGTGGCGATGAGCGAGCACCTGAGCAAACTCGGTGTGCCGCACCTGGTGCTGGAGCGCAATCGCATTGCCGAACGCTGGCGCACCGGGCGCTGGGACTCGCTGGTTGCCAACGGCCCGGCATGGCACGACCGCTTTCCGGGTCTGGAATTCGATGATGTCGACCCCGACGGTTTCGCCCCGAAAGAACGTGTAGCTGACTACTTCGAAGCTTACGCAAAGAAATTCAATGCGCCGATCCGTACCGGCGTGGAAGTGAAAAGCGTGGTGCGCAATGTCGGTCGCCCGGGTTTCACTGTTGAGACCTCCGAAGGCGTGATCGAAGCCAGCCGCGTAGTCGCCGCGACCGGGCCGTTTCAGAAACCGGTGATCCCGGCGATTGCCCCGCAAGACGAACGCCTGTTGCAGATCCACTCCGCAGATTATCGCAACCCGCAGCAATTGCCGGCAGGCGCAGTGCTGGTGGTCGGTGCCGGTTCTTCCGGCGTGCAGATCGCCGATGAGCTGCAACGTTCCGGCAAGCAGGTTTACCTCTCCGTTGGCGCCCATGACCGCCCGCCCCGCGCTTACCGCAACCGCGATTTCTGCTGGTGGCTCGGCGTGCTCGGCGAGTGGGATCAAGCGGCGATGAAACCCGGCCGCGAGCACGTAACCATCGCGGTCAGCGGTGCCCATGGCGGGCGCACCATCGATTTCCGTGGTCTGGCCCATCGCGGCATGACCCTGGTCGGCGTTACCGAATCGTTCAATAACGGCGTGGTGACCTTCAAGCAGGATCTGCTCGGCAACCTCAATCGCGGCGACGAAAACTACCTGGCGCTGCTGGATGCCGCCGATGCCTACATCGAGCGCAACGGGCTGGATCTGCCGGAAGAACCGGAAGCGCGCGAAACCTATCCCGACCCTGAGTGCGTGAAAAGTCCGCTGGCCGATCTGGATCTGGCCAAGGCTGGCGTCACCGCGATCATCTGGGCCACCGGGTTCGCCGTGGATTACTCGTGGCTGCAAGTCGCGGCGTTCGATGACAAGGGCAAGCCTGTGCATCAGCGCGGCGTGTCGAGTGAGCCGGGGGTGTATTTCCTCGGTCTGCCGTGGCAGTCGCGCCGGGGTTCGTCGTTTATCTGGGGCGTGTGGCACGACGCCAAGCATGTCGCCGATCACATCGCCACCCAGCGCAAGTATCTGGACTATCGCGATGCCGAGCAGCGTGAAGCCGCATTGCACTCGGGTACCCACAGCAAAGCCGCCGATACCGTCGACGCTTGATATCCCTCTTTCGCTCCGGTGCCGATTGCGCCGGGGCAAGCCTTCTTCAGGAGCTGCACATGAGCAAGCCTACCCACACTCGCATCCGCATGTTCAACACCAAAGACACCTACCCGAACCAGACACTGGACAACGACTTGTGCCAGGCCGTGCGTGCCGGCAACACCGTGTATGTCCGTGGTCAAGTCGGCACCGATTTCGACGGCAATCTGATCGGCCTTGGCGATCCGCGCGCGCAGGCTGAACAAGCGATGCGCAACGTCAAGCAACTGCTCGAAGAAGCCGGCAGCGACATGAGCCATATCGTCAAGACCACCACCTACCTGATCGATCCGCGTTATCGCGAGGCGGTGTATGGCGAAGTCGGCAAGTGGCTTAAAGGCGTGTTCCCGATCTCCACCGGACTGGTGGTGTCGGCGTTGGGGCAGCCGCAGTGGTTGATGGAGATTGATGTGATTGCGGTGATTCCTGAGTAAGTCAGGAAACCGAGTTGTGGCCATCGCGAGCAGGCGAAGGCCTACATTTGAAATGCGTTCCCCTGTAGGAGTGAGCCTGCTCGCGATGAGGCCAGTCCAGACACACAAGGAGTTCATTAGATGACCTTTTCAATCACAGCCCGCTGCGCCGAAACCGGCCAGTTCGGTGTCGCCATCAGTTCCTCCAGCATCGCCGTCGGCGCCCGTTGCCCGTGGCTGCTGCCGGGTGTTGGCGCGGTGTCGAGCCAGAACATCACCCTGCCGTCTCTCGGCCCGGAAGTCCTCGCGCTGATGGAGCAAGGTCTGGCGCCGGACGATGCACTGGACAAAGTCCTCACGCGCAACGGCTACAGCCAGTACCGCCAGATCACCGCGATCAACCACCTCGGCCAGACCGCACATTTCAGCGGTGCGCAAACCCTCGGCGTGCACAACGCCGTCACTGGCGAACAGTGCGTTGCCGCCGGCAACATGCTCGCCGGGCGTTCGGTGATCGAAGCCATGGTCAGCGCCTTCGAGGATGGCGAAGGCCAACTCGCTGATCGTTTGCTCAAGGCCCTGCACGCTGCACAAGCGCTCGGTGGCGAAGCCGGCCCGGTGCATTCGGCCGCTGTCGTGGTGGTCGGCGAGCAGACCTGGCCGATCGTCAACCTGCGCGTGGATTGGGCCGATGAAGACCCGATCGGCCAGCTGCAAAAACTCTGGAACGCTTACGAGCCGCAACTTCAGGACTACATCGACCGCGCCCTCGATCCGGCCAAGGCACCGGGTTATGGCGTGGCCGGTGATGACCGATGAACAGCGTCGGGTTGCTCAAGACGTTGGTGGGTTTCGACACCACCAGCCGTGAATCCAACTTGCAACTGATCGAATTCGTCCGCGATTACCTCGAAGGTTTCGACGTGCCGTGCGCGCTGATCTACAACGACGAGCGCAGCAAAGCCAACCTGTTCGCCACGATCGGCCCGGTGGATCAACCGGGCATTGTGCTGTCCGGGCACACCGATGTAGTGCCGGTCGATGGCCAGCCGTGGACGCTGCCGCCGTTCGAACTGACCGAGCGCGACGGCAAAGTGTTCGGGCGTGGCACGGCGGACATGAAGGGTTATATCGCCTGCGTGCTCGCCCTGGTGCCGTCACTGGTTAAAACGCCGCTGCGCATGCCGGTGCACATTGCCTTGTCCTATGACGAAGAAGTCGGCTGCCTCGGCGTGCGTTCGTTGCTCAAGGTTTTGCAGCAACGCCCGATCAAACCGTTGCTGTGCATCATCGGCGAACCGACCGAACTGAAACCGGTGCTCGGCCACAAGGGCAAACTGGCGATGCGCTGCGATGTCCAGGGCCATCCTTGCCATTCGGCCTATGCGCCGCTCGGGGTCAACGCGATTGAATACGCCGCCGAACTGATCGGCGAACTGGGCCGTCTCGGTCAGCAACTGAAAGCGCCGGAGCATCACGATGCGCGCTTCGATCCGCCCTACAGCACGGTGCAGACCGGTGTGATCAGCGGCGGCAAGGCCTTGAACATCGTCCCGGCCGATTGCCGTTTCGATTTCGAGATCCGCGCCCTGCCCTCACAGGATCCGGCGCTGGTTGCCGAAGCATTGAAAGACTACGCCGAGCGCGAAGTGCTGCCGCGCATGCGTGCGGTCAGTGCGCAAAGCGATATCCGCTTCAGCGCCTTGTCGGCGTATCCGGGGCTGGCCACTGATGCGCAAAGTCAGGCCGCCGAGTTGATTTCGGCTTTTTGCGGCTCGAAGGATTTCGGCACTGTGGCGTTCGGTACTGAAGGCGGTCTGTTTGATGCGGTGGGCATTCCCACCGTGGTCTGCGGCCCCGGCAGCATGGATCAGGGTCACAAGCCCGATGAGTTTGTCAGCCTCGATCAGTTGCAGGCGTGCGATGGAATGCTCCAGCGCATGCTGGCGTTTATCAGCCTCTGACCAACGGCTCGACCGCCCTCACGAGTGCAGTCGGGCCAACTCTTCGCGACAATGATCGACAAACAACTGCGCCGGTTTGGTCAGTTGCACCCGGCGCAGCCAGGCCGCCGACAATCCCGAACCGGTGACGTTTTCCGCCAGCGGCACGCACACGACTTGCTGGCCGTCGTAGGTGTAGTCGCTGAACGGTTTGGTCACCAGAATCGAAAAGCCGAAACCATTGCCGACCATGCCGCGCACCATCTCGATCGACGGTGAGCTGAAGACGATGTTCGGCGTCAGCCCGCGCTCTTCGAAGATGCTCACGAAATAGGTTCGGCTCGGCACCACGTCGAGCAGGATCATCGGTTCCAGCACCAGATCAGCCAGCGAGACCTTTGCCTGTTGCGCAAAGCGGTGGCTGGCCGGCAGCAACGCATAAGGCTGTTGCGGTGGCATCAGCGGTGCGGTTTCGATGGTGCTGTCCAGGTCGTGTTCGAACATCACGGCCACGTCGATGCTGCCGGCGGTCAGCGCCTGCACCAGTTCCTGCTGTTCGCCATCACGAATACGGATTTCCACCCCCGGCCAACGCGCCTTGAAGCCGGCAATCAGGCGCGGCAGGTACAGTGGTGCGACGGTTTCGAAACAGCCGATATCGATCTGCCCCGCGACCACGTCGTTGTCGGCCAAAGCGTTCTGCTCGAACTCATGGGCGACCCGCAGCAACTCCAGCGCCTTGCGATAAAAGCGCGAGCCACTCGGCGTCAGGGAAACCCCTTGGGCGTGATGGCGGATGAACAACTGCACGCCGAAGCTTTCTTCCAGATGCTTGATCGCGGTGGAGACCGACGGCTGCGCGATATAGAGCTTGCGCGAGGCCTCGGCAACGCTGCCGCAGTCGGCGGTGGTGACGAAATATTTGAGCTGGCGCAGGTTGTAGGCGGCCATGTGAGTCTCCCGAAGAGCGCGAGTGTTCGCCCTGTTTCCCTGGCGCACGATCAGGTTTGAACATACCGGACGCGCGCACCAGCCGAAGCATATTTTTTTTAAGGTCTGTAGCAACAAACTTACTAATTTATCTATCCCGACGCTTTGCACATGATCACTTCAACAAGAAATGCGCCGCCCGTGCCGGCGCTTGCCGAAGTACGTCCACGTACTCATCCTTGCCTTGGAGTTCGTCATGGCTACCCCTGCAGCATCCTCCGCTCCGCTGATTGAAAAACACACGATAGGATACGTGCCCCCCGAAGATCGCCACGGAAAGGTCAGGGATCTGTTCACGCTCTGGTTCGGCGGCAACATCGCGCCGTTGCCCATCGTCACTGGTGCACTGGGCGTGCAGTTGTTTCATTTGAATCTGGTGTGGGGCATCGTCGCGATTCTCGTCGGCCATCTGGTCGGCGGCGTGCTGATGGCGCTGCACTCGGCACAAGGCCCGCAGATGGGCATCCCGCAGATGATCCAGAGCCGTGCGCAATTCGGCTCTCTCGGCGCGCTGTTGGTGGTGTTGATTGCCGGCGTCATGTACATCGGTTTCTTCGCTTCCAACATTGTGCTGGCCGGCAAGTCGCTGCACGGTGTGGTCGACAGCGTTCCGGTACCGGTCGGCATCGTCATCGGTGCGTTCGGCTCGGGGATCATCGGCATCATCGGCTACCGCTTCATCCACGTGCTCAACCGCATCGGCACCTGGGTGTTGGGGATCGGCATCGTTGTCGGCTTCGGCTACATCTTCACCCACATTCAAACCGATGACTTCCTCACCCGTGGCAGCTTCAACCTGTCCGGCTGGCTCGCCACTGTGTCGTTGGCGGCGTTGTGGCAAATCGCGTTTGCGCCGTACGTGTCCGACTATTCGCGTTACTTGCCGGCCGACGTCAAAGTCTCGTCGACGTTCTGGACCACCTATCTGGGTTCGGCGCTCGGTTCGAGTCTGGCGTTTATTTTCGGCGCCGTTGCCGTGCTCGCCACACCTGTAGGCATGGACACCATGGACGCGGTCAAACTCGCCACCGGCTCGATTGGCCCGCTGATGCTGGTGCTGTTTCTGCTCAGCGTGATCAGCCACAACGCTCTCAACCTGTACGGTGCGGTGCTGTCGCTGATCACCCTGGTGCAGACCTTCGCCTACCGCTGGATCCCGACCGCCAAGAGCCGCGCGGTGATCTCGATCATCGTCTTGCTGGCCTGCTGCTTCGCCGCCGTCGGCGCCTCGAAAGATTTCATCGGCCACTTCGTCGACATGGTGCTGGTACTGCTGGTGGTGTTGGTGCCGTGGACCGCGATCAACCTGATCGACTTCTACGCGATCCACAAAGGTCAGTACGACATCCAGTCGATCTTCCAGGTCGACGGCGGCATCTACGGCCGCTACAACCCGCAGGCGTTGCTGGCTTACGCGATCGGCATCGCCGTGCAGATCCCGTTCATGAACACGCCGCTGTACGTCGGCCCGGTGTCGGCGCACATCAATGGCGCGGATCTGTCGTGGCTGGTGGGATTGTTGGTGACCTCGCCGTTGTATTTCTGGCTGGCTAACCGCGACACGTCTTACCGTCGGCGGATGATGGGCGGGAAACTGGCGGGCAGTCTGTGAGATTGATTTGATGAAAAACCAAGGCCCGCTTAGTGCGGGCCTTGTTTATTTCGGTATGGTATTTCTTCAAGCCTGAAGACTCTGAGGATAGGGACATCCAATGCTGCGAATACTCGGTAAAGCTTCATCGATCAACGTGCGCAAAGTGCTGTGGACTTGCGCTGAATTGCACATTCCTTTCGAGCGTGAAGACTGGGGATCGGGGTTCAGATCGACCAACGATGCGGAGTTTCTCGCGCTCAATCCCTGCGCCATGGTGCCGGTGATTCAGGACGGTGATTTCACGTTGTGGGAATCGAATACGATCATTCGTTATCTGGCCGCACGTTATGACGGTTTGCACCTCTATCCGACTGACGCGCAAACCCGGGCGCGGGTGGATCAGTGGATCGACTGGCAAGCGTCGGAGCTGAATCGCTCGTGGTCGTATGCTTTCATGTCGCTGGTACGCCAGTCACCGGATTACCAGGACAGCGCCGCTTTGGCCAATGGCGTCGCGCAGTGGTCGAAAACCATGAGCATCCTTGATCAACAGTTACACAAGACTGGTGCCTACATCAGTGGCGAAGCCTTTTCGCTGGCAGATATACCCGTCGGCCTATCGGTCAATCGCTGGTTCGAAACACCGCTTGCGCATCCGGACTATCCCGCCGTCAGAGCGTATTACGCGCGTCTTGGCCAACGTGAAGGCTTTCGCCAGTACGGCAGAAACGGTACGCCATGACGAAAACCGCTGACTCGGATAACCGAATCAGCGGCTTGACCCAACGTGTCAATTACTCTTCCGCCCGCACCACCCCGCGCTCTTCAAGCAAACGCACAAACATGCTCAGGCTGCGCGACACCGTGCCCCGTCGCCACACCAGCCAAGTGGTCAGATAGCGAAAGTCCGCCGCCAATGGCCAGACGCTGACTGTGGCGCTGCCGGGCATGCTCTGGAGCATTTTGCGCGGCATCAGCGCCAGTCCGGCGCCGGCGCTGACACAGGCGAGCATGCCGTGGTAGGACTCCATTTCGAAGATCTTGCCCGGTACGGCGGCGTCGGTGCTGAACCATTTTTCAAAGTGGTGACGGTAGGAGCAGTTGGAACGGAAGGCATAAATGTTCTCGCCATTCACATCTGCAGCGCGCTTGACGGGCGCGTGATTGAGCGGGGCGATGATGACCATTTCCTCCTCGAATGCCGGCACGCCTTCCAGCGTCGGGTGCAGCACCGGGCCGTCGACAAATGCTGCGGCGAGACGCCCGGACAGCACGCCATCGATCATCGTGCCGGATGGCCCGGTGGACAGGTCCAGATCGACTTTCGGATGCAATTGGTTGTACGCCGCCAGCAACTCGGGAATGCGCACCGCCGCTGTGCTTTCCAGTGAACCCAATGGAAACGCGCCCTGCGGTTCTTCGCCCGCCACCGTTGCGCGCGCCTCCTGAACCAGGTCGAGAATTCGCCGCGCGTATTCAAGAAAACTCCACCCGGCCGGCGACAAACGCAAACGGCTTTTCTCGCGGATAAACAGATCAACACCCAGATCCTGCTCAAGCTGCTTGATCCGCGTGGTCAGGTTCGATGGCACGCGATGGATCTGCGCGGCGGCGGCGCTGATGCTGCCGTGCTCGGCAACGGCTTTGAAGATTTCCAGCTGCACCAGATCCACAGTCATTCTCCAATCGTGAAAGAAACGATCTTTATTATTCAGTTTCCAGAAAACAAACACCACCCTACTCTAGGCCCATCCGACGAACATGCAGGACAAAGCCATGAGCCAGATTTCCAGCCAGACCCACGCCATCTCGATCAACCCCGCCACCGGCGAGCAGATCGGTCACTACGCGTTTGAATCCGCGCAAGCGCTCGACGCCGCACTGACCCGCGCCACTTATGGCTTCGGCAAATGGAAGCGCAAGCCGTTGCAGGATCGCTCGCGTTTGTTGACCGCCCTCGCCGGTGCGCTGCGCGAAACCAGCGAAGCCATGGCCACCATGATCACTCAGGAAATGGGCAAGCCGATCGCCCAGGCCCGTGGCGAAATCGAGAAATGCGCCAAGCTCTGCGAGTGGTACGCCGAGAATGGCCCGGCCATGCTCGACGCTGAGCCAACGCAGGTTGAAGGTGGCAAGGCGCGCATCGAGTACCGCCCGCTCGGCCCGATTCTCGCGGTCATGCCGTGGAACTTCCCGATCTGGCAAGTACTGCGCGGTGCCGTTCCGGCGCTGATCGCCGGCAACACTTACGTGCTCAAACATGCGCCGAACGTGATGGGCAGCGCCTATCTGTTGCGCGACGCCTTTACCCGCGCCGGTTTCGCCGATGGCGTGTTTGAAGTGATCAACGTCACCCCGGAAGGCGTTTCCACCGCGATCGCCGATCCGCGCATTGCCGCTGTGACCCTGACCGGCAGCGTGCGTGCCGGTATGGCCATTGGTGCTCAGGCCGGTGCCGCGTTGAAAAAATGCGTGCTGGAACTGGGCGGTTCCGATCCATTTATCGTGCTCAACGACGCCGATCTGGATGAAGCCGTGCAAGCCGCGGTCATCGGTCGTTATCAGAACTCCGGTCAGGTCTGCGCGGCGGCCAAGCGGCTGATCATCGAAGAAGGTGTGGTCGAAGAATTCACCCGCAAGTTCGTCGAAGCCACGCGCAAGTTGAAGGTCGGCGATCCATTGTCCGCCGAGACCTACATCGGGCCGATGGCGCGTTTCGACCTGCGCGACGAACTCGACCAGCAAGTGCGCGACACCCTGGAAGAAGGCGCGACATTGTTGCTCGGTGGCGGCAAGTCCGAAGGCCCGGGCAACTACTACGAGCCGACCGTGCTGGCCGATGTCACCGACCGCATGACCTCGTTCAAACAGGAACTGTTCGGCCCGGTCGCCTCGATCATCACCGCCCGCGATTGCGCGCATGCCGTGGCCTTGGCCAACGACAGCGAGTTCGGCCTGACCGCAACGATCTACACCGCCAACGTGGCACTGGCCCAGCAACTGACCAGCGAACTGGACACCGGCGGCGTGTTCATCAACGGCTACTCCGCCAGCGACCCGCGCGTGACCTTTGGTGGCGTGAAGAAGAGCGGTTTCGGTCGTGAACTGTCGCACTTCGGCGTGCGCGAGTTCTGCAATGCGCAGACGGTGTGGCTGGATCGCAAATAATCCAGACACCGAACCCCCTGTAGGAGTGAGCCTGCTCGCGATGAGGCCGGCCCAGTCAACATCTCCATTGTCTGACTCACCGCTATCGCGAGCAGGCTCACTCCCACAGGGATTCGCAGACAGATTGAAAATAGTTGGCTTGGCACAATCCAAAGTGGGAGCGAGCTTGCTCGCGAAGAGGCAATCTCAGTCAACACATTGGTTGCTGACACACCGCTTTCGCGAGCAGGCTCACTCCCACAGTGGATTTATGCGGCAGCCTGTTGTGGCTCGGCGACGTTGCGATCCTTGCTCAACAGCCCCAGCACCACCGCCGCCGATGCGAGGGTGATGACCGTCAGGATGTGCAGCAGATACTGAAACGCCGCCGCATAACCTTGCACCAAACGTTCATTGGCCAGACCTGGCACGGTGTTGATCGCATGCGCCATATCGCCGGTGGTCACCCGGTGCGCGGTCTCGGCGATCAGCGACGCCTCGGCGCTACCCGCCACCACGTGCACGGCACTCGACAGATCAGCGTGCAGCAATGACGCCAGCACTGCCGCGACAATCGCCAGAGCAATCCCCTCACCCGCCACGCGCACGGTACTGAAGATGCCCGCCGCCATGCCGGCGCGCTCTTTCGGCACGACACTGACTGACAAACCATCCATCAGCCCCCACGGTAAACCGGCGCCCATGCCGATCAGCAGCATCGGCAACACCAGCGCAAATTTCGCGTCACCGACGTTGTACAGGCTCAGCCAATGCAAGCCCACAGCGGCCATCAGAAATCCGGCACCGGACAAGATGCCGGCGGAAACGAAGCGCGCCAGCGAAGCGGCCAGCATCGGTACCACCAACATCGGTGCCGACAACGCCAGCAACAGCAGACCGGCGTCGATCTCGCTCAAGCCCTCAACGCCGATGAAGCGCAGCGGCAACATCACCACCAGCACGATGTAGCAGAAACAGGTGCCGATCGGCAGCATCTGCACGCCAATGAATCGCGGATAACGAAACAGCGTCAGATCCAGCATCGGCCGTTCGACACGCATCTCGACGATCACGAAAACGGCCAGCAGCACCGCCGAAGCGCACAACAAACCGAGCACAAGTGGACTGTCCCAACCACTGTCTGGCGCCTGGATAAGGCCAAACGTAAACAGCGCCAGCATTGCGCTGAACAGCAGCGTGCCCGGCCAGTCCAGCCCTTTGGCATGCGGGTCGCGGGTTTCACGCATGCGCAGCACACCGAAAACCAGCGCAATGATTCCAATCAACGCGGTAAAGACAAAAATCGCCCGCCAGTTGAAGGTCTCGATCAACGCGCCGGCCACCAGCGGACCGAAAGCCAGACCAATGCCGAACGTAGTGCCGAGCACGCTGTACGCCCGGGTCCGGGCATGACCTTCGAATTCTTGCGCCAGCGCCGCCGAGCCGCTGGCCAGCGCCGCCGCTCCCGCCACTCCTTGAACCGCGCGCAGCGCATCCAGCCAGAACACCGAAGGCGCCAGACTCTGCGCGATCGAGGTGACGGTAAACAGCAGCATGCCGAAGGTAAACAGGCGTTTGCGTCCGTACACGTCAGCCAATGCGCCGGCGGCCATCAGCAAACTGCCGAACGACAACATGAACGCGTTGGTGATCCAGGTCAGCGCCACCGGACTGCCGCCCAGATCGCGGCCAATGGCCGGCGTCGCCACCGCGCCGCCGGTAAAACTTAACGGCAGAACCAGCGCCGAGAGGCACACGGCCGCCAGTATGAGCAACTTGTCGCGCGTTCCGTGCGGCGGAGTCATAGCGTTCATCATTCCATCCCTTGAGCAATCACAATGCTGCATAACGCAGCGAATAAGGCGCGAAAATCGCAGAAAATGCCACTTGAGTTTGCAGTCGATAAAAAGGAGAGCGAGCAGCCCCGCTCTCACAGCGCTGGCGCTCAGTGGCTGAAATCAGTGGACAGCGCCAGTGCACGCCACTGTTCCAGCTCCTGCGCCACCAGACGATTCTTCGCTTCAATCCGCGCAACCGTGTCACTGCCCAGCGCCAGGCGCAGCGGCGGATTTGGCGCATTGACCAGCGCCAGCATCGCCTCGGCCAACTTCAACGGATCACCCGGTTGCGCATGGTTGGCCGCCTCGGCGAATGTGCGCATCTTGCCGACGGTTTCGTCGTAATCCGCTAGCTCAAGGCGGGTTTTGATCAGCGATTGCTCATCAAGAAAATCAGTACGGAAGAAGCCCGGCTCGACCACCGTGGCGTGAATGCCCAATGGTGCCAGCTCCTGATGCAGCGCTTCGGTGATGCCCTCGACGGCGAACTTGGTCGAGCCGTAAACGCCCCAGCCCATATACGCCTGATAGCCGCCGATCGACGAGATGTTGATCACCCGGCCACGGCGTTGCGCCCGCATAGGCGGCAACACTGCACGGGTGACATTAAGCAGGCCGAACACGTTGGTGGCGAACAGGCGCTCGGTCTCGCTGGCACTGGTTTCTTCCACCGCGCCGAGTACGCCAAATCCGGCGTTGTTGATCAGCACATCGATACGGCCAAAACGCTTGATGCCTTCGGCAACCGCTTGGTGCGCTTGCTCCTCACGGGTGACGTCGAGACGCACCGCCAGCAGGTTCGGATGATCGCCGAGGCGGTCGGTGATGTCTTGCGGGTTGCGCGCGGTAGCGATGACCGCGTCACCGGCACGCAAGGCCTGTTCAGCGATGAGGATGCCAAAACCACGGGAAGCGCCAGTAATGAACCAGGTACGCATATCAACTCCTCCGGTCTGCAAGCCCGGCAACGGTGCCGGGTCTTGTTAATGAGTTGATGCGACTTTAAGGCCGTGCTACTGATGCGATAATCCCAACAAATTTGCATGACTTTGTGAAAGGCATTCACAGATGAAATCACCTTCGGCGGCAGATCTGTCCGTGTTCCTGTGCACCGCGCAGCACTTGAATTTCAGCAAAGCGGCCATCGAACTGGGCCTCACGCCCTCCGCTTTGAGCCATTCGGTAAAGGCTCTGGAAAACCGCCTCGGCGTGCGCCTGTTCAATCGCACCACCCGCAGCGTGGCGTTGACCGAGGCTGGCGAGCGTCTGTATGCGCGGCTGAAACCGGCGTTTCGCGACATCGACGATGCCTTGGAAGACCTCAACCATTTCCGCGATAAACCCTCGGGCAACCTGCGCATCACCTGCGGGCGGCAAGCCTGCGAACTGGTGTTGTTGCCAATTGCCAGCGAGTTTTTACAGGTGTACCCGGATATTCGTCTGGAAGTGGTCGAGAGCGATGCACTGCTGGATATCGTCGCCAATGGGTTCGATGCCGGCGTGCGCTTCGGCGATCGCCTCGAAGCCGATATGGTGTCGTTGCCGATCGGCCCGACAATGCGCTCGGTGGTGGTCGGCTCACCCGCGTTTTTCCAACGCCATGCGGCACCGCAAAAACCTGCGGACCTGCACGGTTTGCCGTGTATCCGCCACCGCTTCCCAAGCGGCTCGCTGTATCGCTGGGAACTCGAACGTGGTGGCGTCGCCCAGGAAATAGAAGTCAACGGGCCGCTGACCCTCGGCGATGTCAGCCTGATGGTCGGGCCCGCACTGCAGGGACTGGGCCTGGCTTATGTGTTCGAAGACATGGTCAGCGAACACCTCGCCAGCGGGCGGCTGGTGCAAGTGCTGGCAGACTGGTGCCCGTACTATCCGGGTCTGCACCTTTACTACCCGAGCCGGCGTCATGTGCCGGCTCCGCTCAAAGCGTTTATCGACTTTGTGCGCAACCGGCATTAGGCGTTTACAGATACTTCAGCCAGGCGATGTCGCGGCGCCGGGCCTTCAATGCCGAGAACCAACGCACGGCCGGGAACAGCGCAAGCGCCAGCATCACCGACGCCAGCCAGATCGCTGCCACCGAGGAAAAGCCGAAATAGCTGCCCTGATTCAGCCCGAACAGGGTCACACCGATCAGGTACAACACCTTCAACGCGTACAGGTGCAGCAGATAGAAAAACATCGGCGCCGAACCGAACACCGTCAGCCAGCGTATCCAGCGCCGATCCTGTAAACGCTCGAACGCCAATAGCAGCAACAGCCCGGCACTCACAGTCAGCGCGATAAACAACAACGACGGCGGGTACTTGGTGATGTTGAAAAAACTCATCAGGGTTTGCACCGACGTGTCACCCACGGCCCATGATTTCTCGCCATAGCCGTTGATCAGCCGCAGCCCGACAAAACCCAGCAGCCCCGCGCTACCCGCGATCAGCAAGCGCTGTTGACGAAACCCCGCTTCAACGCCTCGGGCAAACCACGGCCCCAGCGCGTAACCCAGACCGATCACACCGATCCACGGCAACAACGGATAGGAAGTGCGCAGGCGCAGGTTTTCGCTGACTTCGATCCAGCCGCGATCATGCAAAATCGCCCATGGCACGTGCAGGGCCGACTCCACTGGAAAATGCACCGCGTCGAGCAGGTTGTGTCCGGCGATGATCGTCAGGCTCAACGTCAGCAACAGCCAGCGCGGCAGCCAGACCAGCAGAGACAAGGCGATCATGCTCAAACCGATCGCCCAGATCACTTGCAGATAAATCACGCTCGGCGGCAGCTGAAACGTCCAGGCGAAGTTCACCAGCGTGAACTCCAGTACCACCAGAAACAGGCCGCGCTTGAACAGAAAAGCACTGACATCGGCCTTGCCCGCGTACTTTTCACCGAACAACCACGCCGACAATCCCGTCAGCAGCACGAACACCGGCGCACACAGATGCGCAAGGCTACGACTGAAAAACAGCGCAGGCTCGGTGCTGGCAATGTCCATCGGATCGGCGACCTGGCGATGCAGCAAAAAGGTTTCACGCACGTGGTCCAGCAACATGAACAGAATGACCAGCCCTCGAAGGGCATCAATGGACAGCAGCCGGCCAGTCAAAGGGGCAGAACGGGGAAGCACAATCGTCATAAGCGTTTCGCAATCGAAGGGATAACAACGGGCGCCGACAAGGACTGCCCTGAAAAATTCGCGTTACCTTATAACACTAAAAAGCAAATTCCCACGCCCAATCGATAGCAATTCTCAGAAAACCGCAACCGATCACGCCGTCCCAGGTTGCCCTCCCGCCTCAGGCTTCTATAGTGATCAAGTCCCTGCCCTTGCGGCCTGTTGTCGAGCGTTGTCCATGGTCAACACCGAACACCTGATCATTTGCGAGCACTGCGACTGCGTGTACGAAAAAGCCGTGCTGGCCAAACACCAGAAAACCTCGTGCGTGCGTTGTGGCGGCGTGCTCCAGCGTTTCAACGGTTTGACCGTCGAACAGCGCCTGGCCCTGACCTTCACGGCGGCGATGCTGTGGCTGTTCGCCAACTTCTATCCGGTGATGAGCATCAGCCTCAAAGGCCTGAAAAACAGCGCGACGCTATGGGATTCGGTGCTGGCGCTGAGTCAGGGGCCGATCACGTTCATGGCGATGGTCGCGGCGATTTCGATCATCATTGCCCCGGCGTTTCAACTGGTGCTGCTGGTCTGGGTGCTGAGCTTCGCGTTGTCCTCCCGACGCGCGCCGGGCTTCAAGCTGTGCATGCGCTGGCTGGAAACCCTGCGGCCGTGGAGCATGCTCGAAGTATGCCTGCTGGGGGCGATGGTGGCAGTGTTCAAACTGGCCGGATTGCTCGACGTGTTGCCCGGTATCGGCCTGTTCGCGCTGGCCGTGCTGAGCTTGATGATGATCAGGATTGCCGGCCGCGACATCCGCGACCTCTGGGACATTCTATGAAACGGCCACCGACTGCCAGCGAACTCAATCTGTGCCTGTGCCACAGCTGCGGACTGGCTTGCGACATGACCGACGAGCCGCACGAGTGCCCGCGTTGCGATGCGCCACTGCACCGGCGCAAGACCAACTCGCTGACCCGAACTTGGGCCTACATGCTCGCGGCGCTGGCGTTTTACGTGCCGGCCAACCTGCTGCCGGTGATGAACACCACCATGCTCGGCAGCGGCGCCGACAGCACGATCATGAGCGGCGTGCTGGAGTTCTGGGAGCACGGCGCGTGGGACATCGCCCTGATCATTTTCATCGCCAGTATTGCCGTGCCGGGAGTCAAATTTGTGGCCCTGACGTTGCTGCTGATGACCGTGCAACGCGACAGCGCCTGGGCGCGCAAGGAGCGTTCGAAGCTGTACCGCTTCGTCGAGCTGATCGGCTATTGGTCAATGCTTGACGTGCTGGTGGTGGCGCTGGTCGCCGCACTAGTGAAGTTCCAGGCGCTGGGCGATATCGAGCCACGACCGGGCATTCTGTTTTTCGGCCTGGTCGTGGTGTTTACCATGCTCGCGGCGATGAGTTTCGATCCGCGCCTGATCTGGGACAAAGACAGCGACGGTGACCTCAACGACGCTGAACCTCAAGCAGCACCTGCAACGGATGACGCATTGCCAAATCCGACTGGCGCTTGACCTGACTGCGGCAGGAATAACCGGTCGCCAGTGCTTCGCCCTGCTCCGCCGGCGCGTCGACCTGACGGGCCCACGACTGCTCGTAGATCACCGCTGAAGTTTCACGATTGCGCGCCTCGTGGCCATACGTGCCGGACATGCCGCAGCAACCGGTGGCTTGCGTGGCCAGCTTCAATCCTGCACGTTCAAACACCTGTTCCCACTGGAGAGTCGCGGCCGGGGCGTTGGTTTTCTCGGTGCAATGGGCGAGCAGTCGGAACGAGGCGGTTTTATCCTGCGGCGCCTGCTCCGGCATCACCTTGAGCAACCACTCCTGCACCAGCGCCACTTCCGGGCATTGCTCCATGCCCGGCACTTTCAGGTATTCCTGGCGATACACCAGCGTCATCGCCGGATCGAGGCCCAGCAACGGCACGCCGACATCGGCCAATTCCCGCAGCTGGCGGGCATTGCGCAGCGCCGCGCGGTTAAACGCCGAGAGGAAGCCCTGCACGTGAAGTGGCTTGCCGTTGGCGCTGAACGGCGCGAGATACACCTGATAACCCAGGCGTGAAATCAGCTCCACCAGATCGGCCAACAGCGGCGCTTCGAAGTAGCGCGTGAAGGCGTCCTGCACGATGACCACACTGCGCTCGCGTTGCGCCGGGGTCAGCGCCGCCAAGGTCGACACCGTCGCCGGTTGCACCTGCCAACGGCGCATCGCCGCATGGAAGTCAAAACGACTGAGCAACGGCACGTCGATCATGCCGCCGACCCGTTCCAGCAGACGACGAACCCACGCAGCGCCCATCAACCCGTTGTACAGCGCCGGAATCCGCGCCATGTACGGGATGCTGTATTCCAGCGAGGCGATCAGATAATCCCGCGCCGGGCGCAGATAACGGCTGTGATACAGCTCGAGAAAGCGCGAACGAAACTCCGGCACATTGACCTTCACCGGGCACTGCCCTGCACAGGATTTGCACGCCAGGCAACCGGCCATGGCGTCGTAGACTTCGTGGGAAAAGTCTTCGGCCTGCGCACGGCTGTTGCGCCAGCGCTGCCACAACGTGCTGAAAAACGCTGGCTTGCGAATCGCATCCGACAACACATCGACGCCCGCCTCGCCCTGCAATCGCAGCCACTCGCGGATCAACGAGGCGCGCCCCTTGGGCGATTGCGCACGCTCACGGGTGGCTTTCCACGACGGGCACATCGCATCGTCGGGGTCGAAGTTGTAGCAGGCGCCGTTGCCGTTGCAGTGCATGGCCGCGCCGTAGCTCTGCCAGACTTTTTCGTCAATCTGCCGATCCAGTTCACCGCGCAAAGTCACTTCGTCGATTTTCAGCAGCGCAGCGCCAGTGTTGGCCGGGGTGGCGATTTTGCCGGGGTTGAACTGATTGCACGGGTCGAACGCGGCCTTCAAGGCTTGCAGCGCGGGGTAGAGTTCACCGAAGAAGGCCGGCGCATATTCCGAGCGCAAGCCTTTGCCGTGCTCACCCCACAACAGGCCACCGTAACGCTGGGTCAGCGCGGCGACGCCATCGGAGACCGGGCGCACCAGCGCCGCTTGCTGCGGATCTTTCATGTCGAGGATCGGCCGCACGTGCAGCACGCCTGCATCGACGTGACCGAACATGCCGTATTGCAAACCGTGGCTGTCGAGCAGGTCGCGCAATTCAGCGATGTACTCGGCCAAGTGCTGCGGCGGTACCGCGGTGTCTTCCACAAACGGCTGCGGCCGCGCTTCACCGGCAACGTTGCCGAGCAGGCCTACCGCGCGTTTGCGCATGCCGTAGACCTTGTTTACCGCAGCGTGCCCGACCGCCAGCGTGTGGCCCAAACGCTCGACTGTGCGGTCGCTGCTCAAGTGCTCGACGAACGCCTCGACCCGGCGTTGCAGCTCTTCGGGATCGTCGCCGCAGAACTCCACCAGGTTGATGCCCAGGGTCGGCCGCTCGGCGCTTTCCGGGAAATACTCGGCGACGCCGTGCCAGACGATGTCCTGCATCGCCAGCAGCAAGACTTTCGAGTCAACGGTTTCGATCGACAACGGTTTGAGCGCCATCAAGGCGCGGGCGTCGCGCAGTGCGTCCATGAACCCGGCGTAGCGGATGTTCACCAGCATCGTGTGTTTGGGAATCGGCAGTACGTTCAGCCGCGCTTCGACGACAAACCCCAGCGAGCCTTCGGCACCGCAGAGCACGCTGTTGAGGTTGAAACGGTTGTCCGCCTCACGCAGGTGTGCGAGGTCATAACCGGTCAGGCAACGGTTAAGATCGGGGAAACGCTGTTTGATCAGCTCGCCCTGCTCATCAATGATTTGCCGCGCACAACGGTAGACTTCACCGACGCGATCTTCGCGGGCGCACAGGGCTTCGAGTTCGCTTTCCTCAAGAGGCAGACCGTGAAGACGCTCACCGCCGCGCAAGATCATGTCGAGTTCGAGCACATGGTCGCGGGTCTTGCCATAGGTGCAACTGCCCTGACCACTGGCATCGGTGTTGATCATGCCGCCGACGGTGGCGCGGTTGGAGGTCGACAGTTCCGGGGCAAAAAACAGCCCGGCGGATTTCAGCGCGGCGTTGAGCTGATCCTTGACCACCCCGGCCTGCACCCGCACCCAGCGCTCTTCAACGTTGATTTCCAGAATGCGGTTCATGTGCCGCGACAGGTCGACGACGATACCGTCCGTCAGCGATTGGCCGTTGGTGCCGGTGCCGCCACCGCGCGGGGTGATCACCACTTGTTGATAGGCCGGTTCGGCGATCAGCCGCGCCACACGGGCCACGTCATCAGCGTCCAGCGGAAACACCGCCGCTTGCGGCAGGCGCTGATAGATCGAGTTGTCGGTCGCCAGCACTACACGGCTGGCGTAATCGGCGCTGATTTCACCGCGAAAGCCGCTGGCTTTCAGGGCTTTGAGGAACTGCTGGTAATCGCTGGTCAGGGCTTTGGCGGGGGACAGCTGGGCAATCATCGGTCGGTTATCTCGGTCAAATCGGGCCGCGTGGCGGTGAACAGTTGTACGCAACGAATGATTGCGTCAGGCTCCGCCATCTCATGGTGCCCATGTTCATTGCTGGTGAACGCCGGGACAACCGTAAATTCGACCCGCTATTGATGACTTTTACGAATGAATCCGCGCACGCTTACCCCTTCCATGTCGTTATTGCTGGCCTTTGAGGCCGCCGCGCGCCATGAAAGCTACACCCGTGCTGCTCATGAATTGTCGCTGACGCAGAGCGCGGTCAGCCGTCAGGTACAGATTCTTGAGAAAATGCTCGGCATGCGCCTGTTCACGCGCGAAGGCCGACAAGTGGTGCTGACCGATGTCGGGCGCATGTATCAGCGCGAACTTGCTGAAGCACTCGGGCAGATTCGCAGCGCGACCTTGCAGGCCATGGCATTTGGTTCGGGCATTCACAGCTTGCGCCTGGCGACGCTGCCGACCTTCGGCTCGAAATGGTTGCTGCCACGGCTGAAGGATTTCTACACCGCGCATCCGGGCATGACCGTGCATTTGCATTCGCGGATCGAAGCAATCGACTTCGATACCAGCGAAATCGATGCGGCGATCTGTGTTGGCGGCGGGGACTGGCCGGGATTGACTGCCCTGCCCCTGCATACCGAAGAATTGGTAGTGATCGCCAGTGCGCAGTTGTCCGACGCCGAACGCGATGACGCCCAACAGCACATCGCCGGGCAACTGCTGCTCAATGTCAGCAGCAATGCTCAGGCCTGGGCGGAGTGGTTCAGTCATCACGGCTTGCCGCACCGCAGCATGCGCATCGGCCCGAGTTTTGAAATGACCTCGCACTTGATTCAAGCGGTGCGGGCGAATATCGGTGTGGGCTTGGTGCCGCGGATTCTGGTTGAGGATGAGTTGTTGAGTGGTGAGCTGTTGCAACTGGGTGAACCAATTACCAGTCGCCGCAGCTATTACCTGGTGTATCCGCCGCGCAATGAGAATTTGCCATCGCTGAAAGCGTTTCGGGATTGGCTGCTAGAAACGTTGTAACCGTGAGGACGCCAATCGCGAGCAGGCTCACTCCTACAGTTGGAATGCGTTTCCCTGTAGGAGTGAGCCTGCTCGCGATGGCGTCAATTCAGACACCTCAAAATCTCGGCTTGATCGCCCTCCAATCCGGCTTGTAGCGCTGCATCTGCCGCACATCATCGCGCTGACGAATCCCGCACGTCAGGTACTGATCATGCAGCTTGCCCAACTGCTCATGATCCAGCTCCAGCCCAAGCCCCGGCGCGCGAGTGATCTTCACGCAGCCATCGACAATCGGCAGTTTGCCACCCTTGATCACTTCCTCATCCGGCTCCTGCCACGGGTAATGGGTGTCGCAGGCGTAATCCAGATTCGGCACGGCCGCCGCCACATGTGCCATCGCCATCAGGCTGATACCCAGGTGTGAATTGGAATGCATCGACACACCGAGACCGAACACATCGCACATCTTCGCCAGCGTCTGCGTGTCGCGCAGGCCGCCCCAGTAATGGTGATCGGCAAGCACGATCTGCACGCTGTTCTGCGCGACGCTGCGGCGAAATTCGTCGAAGTCGGTAACCACCATATTGGTCGCCAGCGGCAGTCCAATGCGCTTGTGCAGTTCGGCCATGCCGTCAAGGCCAGGGGTTGGATCTTCGTAATACTGCAAATCATCGCCAAGCAATTCGGCCATACGAATAGACGTTTCCAGCGACCAGTTGCCGTTCGGATCGATGCGCAACGGGTAACCGGGAAAAGCCTTTTTCAACGCTTTGATGCACGCCACCTCATGCTCCGGCGGCAAGGTGCCGGCCTTGAGCTTGATGCTCTTGAAACCGTACGCCTCGATCATCCGCGCGGCTTGCGCGACGATCTGCTGCTCGCTGAGCGCCTCGCCCCAGTTGTCCGGTTTGTAGGGTGAATCGACATGCTGCGCATACTTGAAGAACAGGTAAGCGCTGAACGGCACTTCATCGCGAATCGCACCGCCGAGCAGATCCACCAGCGGCACATTGAGGTAATGCGCCTGCAAATCGAGAAACGCCACTTCGAACGCCGAATAGGCATTGCTCACTGCTTTACTGGCGTGGGAACCGGGCGCCAGTTCGGCACCCGCAATGCTTGCAGGTTTGTTCGCGGCAACGGTGGCCTGCACGATGGCGCGCAACTGGTTGAGGTTGAACGGATCGAGGCCGATCAGTTGCCCCTGCAATTGCTGCTGGATCGCCAGCGCCGGGGCATCGCCATAACTTTCGCCGAGGCCGATGTAGCCGTTGTCGCTTTCGATCTCGATGATCGAGCGCAAGGCGAAGGGTTCATGAATGCCGCTGGCGTTGAGCAGCGGCGGATCACGGAAGGCAATCGGGGTCACAGTCACGCGGGTGATTTTCAAGATAACGCTCCTGACAGATCAACAATCAATTCAATGGCTCGCGGCCGGTCTGGCCGTCGCGACAACGGCGGTCTCGTCATGGGGCTTTGCCGGAGTTTTACCCTTGGCCCCCGGGGCCGTGCGAGCAAAGAAGATCACCACTGCAGCGACCAGTGACGTCGCCGCCAGGCCATAAATACCGCCCTCGATGGAGCCGGTGGTTTCTTCGAGGATGCCGAACGCCGTCGGCGCAACGAAGCCGCCGAGGTTGCCGATGGAGTTGATCAGGGCGATCACCGCAGCGGCGATACGCGCATCCAGATAGCTTTGCGGAATTGGCCAGAACAGTGCCGAAGCAGCCTTGAAGCCAATGGCCGCAAAGCAGATCGCGACGAAGGCGAAGATCGGCCCGCCGGTGGTCGACATGAACATGCCGATCGCCGCGATCACCAGCGTCAGCGCGACCCAGGCTTGCTGGAATTTCCACTTGCCGGCCATCGCCGCAAAACCGTACATAGCAACAATCGAAATGATCCACGGAATCGAATTGAGCAGGCCGACCTGGAAGTCGCCGAGATTGCCCATCTTCTTGATCATGCTCGGCAGCCAGAATGTCGCGCCGTAAATGGTCAGGGCAATGGAGAAGTAGATGAAACAGAACAGCGCAATCTGCCGATCCGCCAGCAGCTTGAACATCGACGGTTTGGCCACTTGCACCGCCTCACGAGCACGCTGCTCTTCGGCAATTGCTGCCACCAGCGCTTCGCGTTCCTCTTCGCTCAGCCACTTGGCCTGACGCGGATGCGATTGCAGCCAGAACCAGACAAATGCGCAGAGCACCACCGATGCGGCACCCTCGATCAAGAACATCCACTGCCATCCATGCAAACCCAGGCCACTGATGTGCAGCAACGCACCGGACACCGGGCCGGAGATCACCGAGGCAATCGCCGAACCGCTGAGAAACACCGCCATGGTCTTGCCGCGCTCGGAGGCTGGCAGCCATTGGGTGAAGTAATAAATGATCCCCGGAAAGAACCCTGCCTCGGCCGCGCCGAGAATAAAGCGCAGCACATAGAAACTGGTTTCACCTCTAACGAACGCCATGGCCATGGCGGCCGCGCCCCAGGTGAACATGATCCGCGTCAGCCAGACCCGCGCGCCGTAACGCTGCAGAAGCATGTTGGACGGCACTTCGAACAGCGCGTAGCCAACGAAGAACAAACCGGCACCGAGGCCGTAAGCCGCCGCACCGATGCCCAGATCGGTTTCCATGTGGCTGCGCACGAAACCGATGTTGACCCGATCGATGTAGTTGACGATGAACATCACCACGAACAGCGGTAGCACGTGGCGCTTGACCTTGGCTGCGGCACGGGCAAGCACCGTGACGTCCAGCGGACTCTGGAGATTTTTCAAGGGGCGACTCCCGATCTTGTTTTTTTAGGGATGGCGTAAAGCGATGGGCCGATCATGGACGGCGATCATTGATCCCGTCTAATCTAACTTGGCATTCGATTGATACCTGGATTAGATCAATGTTCGAACTGACTCAACTGCGCTGCTTCACCACGGTCGCCACTGAACTCAACTTCCGCCGCGCCGCCGAGCGACTGAACATGACGCAGCCGCCGCTGAGCCGGCAGATTCAATTGCTCGAGCATCATCTCGGCGTCGAACTGTTTACCCGCAGCACTCGTAGCGTCGCGCTAACGGCTGCCGGTCGGGCGTTCTTCGTCGAAGCACAGAACCTGCTGGAGCGCGCACAGCAAGCAGCCGTCACTGCCCGACGGTTCGCAGAGGGCGACATCGGTACGGTGAACATCAGTTTTGTCGGCAGCGCGGTGTATGAGTTTTTGCCCAAGGTGATTGCCGAGGCACGCCTGAAACAACCGCAGGTGAAAATCGATCTGTCGGAGATGAACACTTACCAGCAACACGAAGCCCTGCGCGCGCGACGCATCGATTTGGGCATCGCCCGTGCGCCGCTATTGGAGCCTGGCTACGCGACTGAATGCCTGGTGCGTGAACCGTTTGTACTGGCGGTGCCGAGCGGACACCCATTGGCGTCGGCGGCTGAAGTGGCGGTCAGTGATCTGGATAAACAACCGTTCCTGATGTACTCCCATGCCGCGTATCCGCCATTCAACGAATTGCTCACCGGAATGCTGCGCTCAGCTCGGGTCGCGCCGGATTACGTGCAGTGGCTGGGTTCATCACTGACGATTCTGGCACTGGTGAATGCGGGCATGGGCCTGGCGTTGGTACCGCGCTGCGCCACCAGTGTGGTGTTCAAGAATGTGGTGTTTCGCGATATCGATCTGGGCGAAGGCGTGCAGAGCGAGCTGCATCTGATCTGGCGGGAGAACAACGACAACCCGGCGTTCGCGATGTTGCTGGAAGCAATTCGCCGGGCGGTGGCTGAGGGTTGGGGCTGAAGAAATACTAGTTCTTCAGAGGTGGTGGAGCACTGGGTGCCTTGGGCTGCGCATTTGCCACTGGCTTGCCATCTTTCGTGTAGCGACGCGCTACCCATTCCGGCATTGGTTGCGGTGCTCTGGCTGTCATAAAGAAACCTCCGATTTCGGGCCGAATTCGACCCACTTGACCTTCCCGGAATCTATCAGCAAAAACTCAGCGCCAAAAGGCACTTCTGCCCCTTCGGCATCCAGCCAACAGGGATTTTGCATGACGAACTGGCCACTGCTGGACTCCGGCGGCCACTCCACCGGCCAGCCAAAAACGCGCCTTTCATCGTTCAAATGTAGCGTGACCAGACGATGATGTTGGGCAAAAACGCTGAACCATTCGCTGGGGTAGGAAGTTTGTTTCGTGACATTTCGACTGCGTAACCAGCCATGCAATTTGTCATTCGTGGCCAGGTAGCAGGAAAGCAACCCGAGCGTCACCGACACAACGAATGCCCATATCGTTTCGGCCTTGGCATCCCAACGTCCTACAGAAAAACCTTTCGAACCCACCCACAAACACAGAGAGCCAATCCCCAAAACCGCGCCCTGAATCACAAACGTAAAAATCAGCGCCTGCACAATCTGCCCAAACGTATCGGGTCGTTTGAAAGCCGTCAGCGAATAAAAAATCCACGCCGACAAAAAACCGGGAATCAAGTACTGCAACAGCGGAATAACTTCTTTGACCAGATCATCCATGATCCGTGGCTCCTTGAAAGACCGGTCGATCTGACTATCGACCGGCCCGTAAAAGCCTAGTGCACACGGAGAAAACCCTTCTTGCGCAACTGTCACCGTTCATTTCACCAATCAGATCCACACCTTTCAGCCTCCAGGCAGCCAAAAAAAAAACAGAAACCTACGATACGGCTTCTGCTTTTTTTGTCTCGGCGGGCGTCGTTACAGGCAGTCACGCACCGATTGGCGCAACGACCCGGACTTGGCCCACGGCGGCCCCTGATACAACGAAACCCGGCTGCCATCCTTGTACTTGACGATGTCGAGAATCTCGTCGGCAGTGATGATGCTTGGCGCCGTGATGCGGTAGCCGTTGGAAATCGATGTCTGCGAAGTCTTGGCCACATCCTTCTGCCACAACGGTAATAAACACGCAGCATAGTCCTTGGGCGACTTGGCGCTGGTTTTGCTGATATTCGGCTCACCCGGCACCAGCGATGCCGGCAACGAGCAACCTGCCAACAGGGTCAGCGCCAGACTCCCGATCCATATCCGCATGGTGTATTCCTGATCTGAAAAAAGTGAATGTAGCGTGTAAGCGGCGCTACATCCATCGTGGTACCGCGCCCTTGGCGCAATCTGCACAACTTTTCACAACCGTTCAGCGTGCTGACGAACAGGCTTTGCCCATCGACGAAAAATGCGACTACTCTTTTCTACCGAGAATGTTCTGGAGGTGATCATGCGGCTCAATGAATACGAACACGAACTTCAACGCGACCTGCAAAGCGTTGCATCGGACTTGAGATGGTCGGCGGTCGACCTCAAACGTATCGCAGAACAACTGCGCAAATCCGGCAACGAGGCAGATGCGCAAAGCGTGCTGAGATCCTGTGAGGTGCTGCAAAGCGATGAAGAACGGCTGCAACTCTATGCCCGGGAAGTGAAAGCCCGCGCCATCAGCCGGACCAAGGTCCACTGAGACCACCCTCCCCTAAAACAGAAGCCCCGACACAGGCCGGGGCTTTTTCGTTACAGCCAGTCAGTGAGTTCTGTGACTTTGCGCGCGCGCCGAGCGTTTTTTGTAGCCAGGCAACGCAGCAGCATAGGCCAGTGCTTCCTCTCGGCTGCCAAACGACGCCAGCCGATCGCCTTGGGTGCAAACCCGCCATGGGCCATTGTTCACGCTAAGCACGTCATAGCCGTTCATGTGCATCTTGATCAACATCGGCATGCTCATGGACACCTCCATTTTCGCTAACGGTCAGATCCAGCTTCACGCTTTTACCTTACACCCTGATCCGCCCGAAATGCCGACCGGGTGTCGCAAGCCGCGACCATCATGGCGCGGGCACTTTACGCTGCAGCCAACGCTCCAAATCCAAATGAAACCTTTGATGCTAGCTTCGGCTCAAATATTGCAGTTTTATTACTCTTTCGTGACAAGCAGTAAACAGGTAACAAATGAAAATACGCGCAACCGTTATATGCGAACAGGATCGCCACGTTCTCCTGGTACGCAAACCCCGCTGCCGCTGGACATTGCCCGGCGGCAAGGTCGAGCCCGGCGAAACCCGAGCGCAGGCTGCCGTACGTGAACTGCAAGAAGAAACCGGCCTGGACGCCGACGATGTGTTGTATTTAATGGAATTGCAGAGCGGCAGCACACAGCATCATGTCTACGAGGTCTCCGTGCTGGACTTCGAGCAAGTGCGGCCGCAGAACGAGATCATTGATTGCATCTGGCATCCGCTGGACGCAGTGCGCAATCTGCACACCAGTGAGGCGACATTGCGCATTGTTGAAGCGTTTCAACGACGTTTATGAGGCGTTAACCAGCAAAGGCCCGGCGACCGGCGCTCATTTCGGTGCGTAACTCACCGATGAAGTTGGAAATGTCACGGATCGTGACGAGGTGTTCCGGGGAAACGCCAGTGAGCAGCAGTTCGACACGCCCGCTGTCCGGCTCATAAACCTTGATTTGCAGCAGTCCCTGCGCACTCGGAATGCAGTCGCACTTGAACGCAGGGAAGCCGGATTCGACAATCCGGCAAATATCGTCAATGGCAAGCATGAGTGCACGCCTCGCAGGCGTTGGTCGGTCGACTCGTTGAGCATAGATGAGCCATTTGTGGCTTGCCCGATACAAAATGCCAACCCGATCACAACAATCCACCCCGCCCTCAGTGTGCGTCGTGATCCCAGATCCAGTTCCACATCCCCGGCAAATTTACCGGCTCCGAACTTTTTTCCACCGTACGAGCCAATGCCGCTTTCTCAAGTTCAGCGTGATCATCATAGAAAGGCTTGTCCGCCAGCTTCACGCCCGTGGCAGCGGCGCTGTCGAGCAGAATCTGCAGGTATTCGCGCGTGTGCCGCGCGGTATAGCGATTCAGATCATGAAACGTCACTACTACCGGAATCACCCCGTCAACGGTCGGAAATTCGCCAAGGGCAATCCGTTCACGAACTTCTGATAATTGTCGCAGCATGTTTGCCCGACGCCTCGGGCTGGCATTGAAGCCCCAGATCTTGCCATCGTTGGCACTTAAATCCGTGAGCAACACATGCAAACCATGCTGTTGATAAGCGGCAAAGGTACGTTTGTCGTAATTCCAGAACGGCGGGCGCAGCAACTTCGGCGGCGCGCCAGTGATGGCAGCGATATCAGCCGTGCCGTTGGTCAGCGATTCTTCGAGTGCTTGCGGATCGAGCAAGCGATGATTGGTGTGCCAGTGAGTGGCCGTATGAAACGCCAGTATGTGGCCCTCCTCATACTCACGCCGCATGATGCCGCGACCGATGTCACTGTTGCCCGCTCGCGGTGCGCGCGTCTGCACGAAGAACACCGCTTTGATATTCGGCATCAGCGAATTGTCCTTGAGGCTGTCGAGCACCGTCGCCGACGGATTCCAGAAACTGGATGCGCTGGGGCCGTCATCGAACGTCAACAGGAAGCGCACCGGTGCCTGGGCTTTAAGGCGCGTTTCGGTTTGCGCGGTCATTTCTATCGGGGCGGCGATACAACCGGCCAGCCCGAGGGCGATGAGCGCTGCACAGAGAAGCTTGAATCCGGATGTCATGTTTTGCCTTGAGCACGGCGGCTGCCGTCATGTTGTCGATTGGCAAAACTCCCTCGCCCTTATCCATCCTTGCGCCCCGATCTGCGAGCGGAGGTTGGATAAGGTACACAGGGTTTGGTTCCGGCGCTCGCTCAGTGAGCCAATGCCTGTTGAAAGGACGTGTCAATAATGCCGGCAGTGGCTAACGGAGCCGGCAGCGCTTTCACTTTGAACAGGAAATCGGCAGTACTTTGCAAATCCGTCGCCGCTTGTGTGTCAACGGGGCCGACCGTCATGTGCGCCTGACGCAACCAGTGGCGCGACACCTGCTGATCGAGATTGGCTTTCTTTGCCCATAGATCAGCGTATTCGTCCGTGTGGCTATCGACCCAGGCCCGCGCCTGCTTCAAGCGCCCGAGAAAATCCGCGATGGCTGCACGTTTGCTGTCGATGGACGGTGTCGACGCCGCGATAGCACTGAGGCCCGGCATCAGATTCTTGGCGGTCAGGATCGGTCGCGCGCCGGAGAACACGATCTGCTGGGAAATGTACGGCTCCCATACCGGGAAAGCGTCGATGCTGCCCTGTGGAAGGGCTGCGGCGGCATCGATCGGCATTAGCTTGACGAAATCGACGTAGTTTTCCGGCAGACCGCCCTGCTCCAGTGCGCGCAAGGTCAATTGCTGGCTCCAGGCACCGGGCCAGTAGGCGACTTTCTTGCCTTTCAGATCGGCGATGGTTTTTACCGGCGAGTCCTTCGGCACGAGTAACGCGATGGTGTCCGGATTCTGCCGCGATACGCCAATCAGTTTCACCGGCGCCTGCTTGGCAGCCAGAAACAGAAAACCGGAATCGCCCAAAAAGCCCAGATCCAGTGAACCGGTTTGCAAGGCTTCCGCCAAGGGTGCAGCGGCCTGGAAGTGCTTCCAATCGACGGTATAAGGCGCGCCTTTCAACACGCCGGAGGCCTCCACCGAGGCACGGATGTTGTAGTAGTTCTGATCGCCGACATGCAGGACCAAGGACTCGGCAGCGTAGGAAAGTGGCGACGTAAACAGCGCAGCGCTCAGCGCACCGCGTAGGAACCGAGAAAGCTTCATGGCGAGTCCTGCAAAGGGAAATTGCATAGACCATAACGCTCTTTATTCTTGGTTTTTAAATTCGATTAATGCATAAGCTCATCACGGTCGATTCCTACTGTTGGTGTAGCAACAGCAGCAAACCACAGTGTTGCCCCATCAACAGGAGAAATCTCCCAATACGTGTTTAAACCCTTATAAACCGGGACTTTCAAGCACATGGCACAGAGCCTGCAATATTCCATTCATGCAGGAAGCATTCGATAAAAATATCTTTTTGGACATAAGAAACCTGTGCCTTTGCCGGAGCGCCCCCATGACATTGTTCTTTCCCCGACTCAAAACCCTGCTGGCGGCCAGCGCCATGGTGCTGAGCCTGCAACCGCTCGTCCACGCCGCGGAAACGGCGCCAGCAGAAGTGCATCTCGACTACGCCTATTACTCGCCAGTCAGCCTGGTGCTCAAGCACTTCGGCTTCCTCGAAAAGGCCTTGCCGCAAACCAAAGTCAGTTGGGTACTGAGCCAGGGCAGCAACCGCTCACTGGAATACCTCAACAGTGGGGGCGTGGACTTCGCTTCCAGCGCCAGCCTTGCTGCGGTGCTGAGCCGTGCCAATGGCAGCCCGATCAGATCCGTCTACGTCTATAGCCGCGCCGAATGGACAGCCTTGGTCGTACGCAAGGATTCGCCGTACCAGAGCGTCGCCGACCTCAGGGGTAAAAAGATCGCCGCCACCAAAGGCACCGACCCTTATCTGTTTACCCTGCGCAGTCTGCAGCAGGCCGGGCTGAAAAAAGATGAGGTGGAACTGGTCCACCTGCAGCATCCGGATGGCCGCACGGCGCTGGAAAAAGGCGATGTCGACGCCTGGGCCGGCCTCGATCCGCACATGGCCGCCAGTCAGGTTCAGGCCGGCTCGCGCCTGCTCTACCGCAACCCGGCGTTCAACAGCTACGGCGTGGTCAGCGTCACTGAGCAATACGCCAAAGAACATCCGCAGACTATCGAAACCGTGATCAAAGCTTACGAACAGGCCCGCGACTGGGCGCTGAAAAATCCTGATGAGTTCGCCGCCCTTCTCGCCAAGGAGTCCGGCTTGCCGCTGGACGTAGCCAAGCTGCAACTATCGCGCACCGACCTGAGTAGCCCGCAGCTGACCCAACAGGACATCAGCGCCTCCAAGGCTGCGGCGCCGATTCTGGTCTCCGAGGAACTGGTGCGCCGTGGAGTGAATGTCGATCAAGTCATCGACCAACTGCTCGACAGCGGTGTACAGCAAGCCGTCGCCCGCCAGTAACCGATCAGCCTCAGGACAAATCCGCGCCCGTCGCGGATTTGTTGTGAGCGGAGCCAAAAACCATGACCACTCACAGCAAAGACTTGCCCGCGCCACTTGCCGTTCCGCGCCAGCGTCCTGCGCGTTTAAATCCGACATGGCAGCGCCGCTGCAAGGGCCTGGCCCTGCCGCTGCTGATCATCGTTGCGCTGGAAATTATCGTACGCATCGGGTGGCTGCCGTCCTACCAGATGCCGGCACCGAGCGAGATTGCCCTGACCCTCACCGACCTCGCTGAGGGTGCGCTGTGGAAACACATCGGCGCCAGCCTGATCCGCGTGCTGCTGGGCTTTGCCATTGGCGCCAGTCTGGGGCTGGCGTTTGCCGCCTGGGTCGGTTTGAGCCGCGAAGCCGAGGCTTATCTGGAACCGACTTTCGCTGCCTTGCGTTCAATCCCGAGCCTGGCCTGGGTGCCGCTGCTGTTGTTGTGGCTGGGCATCGACGAGACCTCGAAAATTGTCTTGATCGCCATTGGCGCGTTCTTTCCGGTGTACGTCAACGTCGTCGCGGCCATACGCAACATTGACCGCAAACTGGTGGAAGTCGGCCGCATCTACGGCTTTAGCCGCTTGCAACTGGTAAGGCGGATTTTGCTGCCGGCCGCCCTGCCCGGCCTGTTCACCGGGCTACGCAGTGGCATGAGTCTGGCGTGGATGTTTCTGGTGGCGGCGGAACTGATCGCCGCCACCAAAGGTTTGGGGTATCTGCTCACTGACGGCCGGGAAACTTCGCGACCGGACATCGTGCTGGCCGCAATCATCGTGCTCGCCTTGCTCGGTAAACTCAGCGATGGCTTGCTGGCCGTGCTCGAACGCCGCTGGTTGAACTGGCGTGACACATTCACCGGCCAAGGCGCCAGCGACTAAGCTGAAATCTCCAACCGGAGATTCAGCCGATGTGCGGAAGACTCTCGCAGTACCGTGGCATTCACGACTTCGTCGCGGTGCTGAGCATTCCCGACGCGTTGATCAATCACGTTGGTGATGCGCCGCTTGATCGCTATAACGCGGCGCCGACCACCGCGCTGGCCGTCCTGCACCAACAAGGGCAACAGCTGCAGGCCGACAATCTGCGCTGGGGCTGGCGCCCGCACTGGGCCAAGGATCGCCCACCACCGATCAATGCCCGGGTCGAGAAAGTCGCCCATGGCCCGTTCTTCCGGACGATCTGGCGACATCGCTTGATTGTGCCCGTGGACAACTGGTTTGAATGGGTCGACACCGAAGACAAAACCCGACAACCGTGGCTGATTCGTCGGGCGGATCATGGGGCGGTTTTCTGCGCTGCCATCGGCCAATTTCCGACAGCCGAAACACCGGCCCGGGACGACGACGGTTTCGTGATCATCACCGCCGATGCTATGGGGGGCATGCTCGATATCCATGATCGCCGACCGGTGGTGTTCCGCGCAGAGTTGGTGCGCGAATGGCTCGACCCCGCAACCCCCGTTGAGCGCGCCGAGCAAATGCTGTTGTTCGAAGGTGAAGGCAGTGAGGTGTTCGAATGGTACAAAGTCGGCAAAGCGGTCGGTAACGCACGCAATCAGGGGGCCAGTTTGATTATTGAGCAGACTTAAACATTTGCCGACTTCACGCGTCTATCAATGTAGGAGCTGCAGAAGGCTGCGATCTTTTGACGCAGCGTTAGAAGAATAAAACTATTGCAACCTTCAGCGACTCATAAAGGCGAATCACTGCCGTTACAAACTCTGTTTCATCTTTGAAACGCTGCAAATAAAACACACGTTCGAGTGAACAAACCGCCTGTCTGACATTTCAACCGTCATACATACATTTAGATGCACTACGGCTAGCATGCGCGCCGCCTTTCCGATTGGTATACCAGTTGACCAAAGAGTCAACAAACCAGGAATCCCCATAACGTCTACAAGCCTTGCAGAGAAATAAGTTGCGCGACGATTTTGCAATCAAACAGGTCGGCGGCCTGGAGTGTATTTATCTGTCCATGACAGAACGCTTTGAACTCGACTGTTTTATCGGCCACTACATCAAGACCCGAAACCTGCGTGCCGTTCCCGATATCGAACGCATCCTGCGCACCACCCTCGAAGGGTATCCCGGCCACGCGCCGGTGATGGTCAACGAGCTGAACGCATGGATCGACCGAACATTGGGATATCGGGCTTCACACCCCGATTTCACGCAGCTGGACGATCTCTGAACCCAAAAAAAGCCCCGCATGTGCGGGGCTTTTTCGTAAAAATCTTCAAAACTTGCGGTCTGGATCTGAAAGCTCTGTGGATTCATCGCGCTTCCAGGTCTGTTCGTTGTGTTTCTCCCGCTCTATTTCTTCTTGCGTCGGTTCATCCGTGTCTTGGTCATCCGTCTCTGGCTGCTTTGGCTCAGTCGTCATGTACACCTCCCGTCATCAGTTACCCGTCATCCTTGAAGCGTAGAACAGTTTCAAACGCACAACTTACAACCACCACCGCAGCAAAAAAAAGAACGCCATGCTCAACAACATACTGAGCAAAGTACTGCGCGTGTAAATCACCAGAGCAATCGCCACCAGCGAACTAAGCAGGTACGGATTGTCCCACTGCAGATTCAGCTGTTTGTCCGGCATGAAGACAATCGGCCCGCAGATCGCGGTGAGCATCCCCGGTACTGCAAAACCGAGAAACTGCCGCGCATTGCTACTCAAGCGCACCGGCAAACGCGGTTCAAGAAACACGTAGCGATTGAGAAACACCAGAATCCCCATGCCGAAAATCACCGCCCAAACCATCATGTGCGCTCCCGATACAGCTTGTTGCAGATAAACCCTGCCGTCATCCCGGCCAGACCGGACAACACCAGCGCCGAGCCCCATTGCCAGTAACTGAACAACACCGAACAAAACAGCGACACCGCCACGCAGACCACCGTCGGCACGTTGCGCACTACCGGCGTGATCAACGCGATAAACGTGGCGGCAATCGAGAAGTCCAGCCCCAGGTGCTCAAGCCCCGGGATACTGCTGCCAAGAACGATCCCGGCCAGGGTGAACAGATTCCACGCGATGTAAAACGTCAGGCCGACACCCAGCGCATACCAGCGGTTGAACTGCTGGCGATCATGTTGACTGGTCAGTGCAAACAACTCGTCGGTGAGCAAAAAGCCCAGCCCGATGCGCCAGCGCCCCGGCAGTGGCGAAATCACCGAACGCATGCTCATGCCGTACAGCAAGTGCTGTGAAGTCAGCAGCAGCGTGGTCAACAGAATCGAAAAAATCCCCGCGCCGCCCTTGAGCATGCCGATCGCGACCAATTGCGCCGCGCCGGCAAACACAATGCTCGACAAGCCCTGCCCTTGCAGCGGTGTGAGGTTGGCCTCGATCGCCATGGAGCCAGCCAGTAATCCCCAAGGCGCGGTGGCCAGAGACAACGGCATGATCGCGATAGCGCCGCGAAGGAACGCACTGCGCGGCATAAGTGAGTCAGACATATCGCTCTTCAACAGTGGAAACAGCAGCAGACTCTGCCAGCAAATCCCCTTGTCCGGCTTGAACAATCTTGCGCAATTGCGCTAAATCGCGCCGACTGTGGACGGCCATCGGCGTACCATGTGAGCCATTCACAAATGCGTCAGGGAGACGACATGCTGTACCGAATCGCAGCCGACGGGCTGGTGCTGTTTCATTTGTCCTTCATTCTGTTTGTGCTGTTTGGCGGGCTGCTGGTCCTCAAATGGCCGCGTCTGATGTGGCTGCATTTACCGGCTGCGGCCTGGGGCGTGGCGGTCGAGGTGCTGCACCTGACCTGCCCGCTGACCTACTGGGAAAACCTCATGCGCCACGCGGCCGGGCAGACTGAATACGCCGGCGGCTTCATCGAGCATTACATCTGGCCGATCATCTACCCCGCCGGGCTCACCCCGCAGATTCAACTGGCGCTCGGCAGCGTGGTACTGGCGATCAACCTGCTGGTGTATGGCCGTTTAATCCGCTCATGGAAACTGCGTCGAGCCGTGTGATCAACGCGAAGTCTTCAAGGCTTCCAGCCAGACCGGATCCAGGCGCGTCTGCTCGGTATCGAGTCCCAGCGCCTGCATCCGCGCCTTGTGCGTTTCAACTTCCCGCCACAGTTGCCCGTGATCGCTGGAGTTGCCGTCCAGTTCGTGCATTTGCGTCAAGCCGAGATGGTAAAAGCGCAGAACCTTCATGGCCGT
The DNA here is from genome assembly GCF_015461835.1 of Pseudomonas neuropathica. Classification (GTDB taxonomy): domain Bacteria; phylum Pseudomonadota; class Gammaproteobacteria; order Pseudomonadales; family Pseudomonadaceae; genus Aquipseudomonas; species Aquipseudomonas neuropathica. The sequence continues at coordinate 312,959 of NZ_JACOPX010000006.1, forward strand.
CGGATCATTCTGCTCCACGGCTGCAGTTACCTGATGCATGACGTTGGTGATGCTCATCAGATTGCGCTTGAGCCGCCAGCTGTATACCGCTGGCGCCATCCAGCTCTGATTCCAGAAGCGCCCGCGCAGTAACGCTGCGGTCAGCAGAAACGCCACAAACACGCCGCCGACATTGAAGCGCAGGTTATCGCCGCCAGGCTCGCCGAACAGCGCCACCGCCACGCTGGAAAACAACATCGCCAGCACCAGGAACAGCACGGCGATGATGATCGTGCTGCGGCGGGTCTGCTGGCGAAAAGTGGCGGCATCCATCGGCTGAATCTCGAACATCACAAATGACTTCCTTGAGCGACAAAAGGGCTAACTGAAAAAACCGGCCGGCGCATTATCGCCTCTACCGCGGATTTAGCTATGCTGGGGCTCCTTTTCATCTTTTCAGCGTCCAACGGGGACATGGCGGTACAGCGCAGATCGTGCCATCTTCATTCATGGATACACACTATTCGGATGCCATCGCCTAGTCTTGAGATGACATCGTTTTAAGGATCATTGCATGACCCAACGACACGTAATCAATGCCTCGGTCAGCCCGAAAGGCAGCCTGGAAACCCTTTCTCAACGTGAAGTTCAGCAACTGAGCGAAGCCGGATCCGGCAGCACCTACACCCTCTTCCGCCAGTGCGCCCTGGCCATCCTCAACACCGGCGCCCATGTCGATAACGCCAAGACCATCCTCGAAGCCTACAAGGACTTCGAAATCCGCATTCACCAACAGGATCGCGGCGTACGCCTGGAGCTGCTGAACGCTCCGGCCGACGCCTTCGTTGACGGCGAAATGATCGCCAGCACCCGCGAAATGCTCTTCAGTGCCCTGCGCGACATCGTCTACACCGAAAACGAACTCGACAGCCAACGCATCGACCTGAGCACCTCGCAAGGCATCAGCGACTACGTTTTCCACCTGCTGCGCAACGCGCGCACCCTGCGCCCGGGCGTCGAGCCGAAGATCGTCGTGTGCTGGGGCGGTCATTCGATCAACACGGAAGAATACAAATACACCAAGAAAGTCGGCCACGAACTGGGCCTGCGCAGCCTTGACATCTGCACCGGCTGCGGCCCCGGCGTGATGAAAGGCCCGATGAAAGGCGCGACCATTGCCCACGCCAAACAGCGTATTCATGGCGGTCGTTACCTGGGTTTGACCGAGCCGGGCATCATTGCTGCCGAAGCGCCGAACCCGATCGTCAACGAGCTGGTGATCCTGCCGGACATCGAGAAACGTCTGGAAGCCTTCGTGCGGGTTGGCCACGGCATCATCATCTTCCCGGGCGGCGCCGGTACGGCTGAAGAGTTCCTCTATCTGTTGGGCATCCTGATGCACCCGGACAACAAGGGGCTGCCGTTCCCGGTGATCCTCACCGGGCCGAAACATGCCGCGCCGTATCTGGAACAACTCGACGCCTTCGTCACTGCGACCTTGGGCGAAGCGGCCAAGCAGCACTACGAAATCATCATCGACGACCCGGCCGAAGTGGCGCGGCAGATGACTCAGGGCTTGAAAGCGGTGAAGCAGTTCCGCCGCGAGCGTAACGATGCGTTCCACTTCAACTGGCTGCTGAAAATCGACGAAGGCTTCCAGCGCCCGTTCGATCCGACCCACGAAAACATGGCCAACCTCAAACTGCACCGCGACCAGCCACCGCACGAACTCGCGGCCAACCTGCGACGGGCGTTCTCGGGCATCGTCGCCGGTAACGTCAAGGACAAGGGCATCCGCCTGATCGAAGAACACGGGCCGTACCAGATCCGTGGTGACGCGGCGATCATGCAACCGCTCGATGCGCTGCTCAAAGCCTTCGTCGCCCAGCACCGGATGAAACTGCCGGGCGGCGCGGCGTATGTGCCGTGTTATCGAGTGGTGGCGTAACGCTTTTGGTTACCACGCAACAAATGTAGGCCTTCGCCTGCTCGCGATAGCGGTACGTCAGTCGCTGTGGATGTCGACTGACCCACCGCTTTCGCGAGCAAGCTCGCTCCCCCCGGTTCTGTGGCGTGGCACAAATGGTATTTGCAACCTGAATCCCCTGTGGGAGCGAGCTTGCTCGCGAAGGGGCCCGATAGAACAACCTCAACCCGCCAAACGCGCAGCCAGCGCCTTGGCCTGCAACGCCACATCCGTCACCGCCGTACTCTCCCACCACATCCCGCGCAATGGCGGCCCCATGGCAAACAACCGGCCAGCCGCGCGCCCCTCGGCATCCAGCACCGCGCCATCCACGGCCGCTGCGATTCCCAACGCCAACGGCCCCGGCTGCACCAAACCCCGCGCCAACACTTGCTGCGGCAACGGTCGTGCGACGCGGCGCCAGTCGTATTCGATGCCACTGGAATTAATCAGTGCAGCGCCCTGCACTACGCAAGTTCCAGACTCACCGCGACGCCGAATACAAATGCTGACGCCACCTTGCGGACTCGGCACAAGCCCTTTGAACGAAGCCGCCTGAATCCGCAACCGCCCTTCTGCGTGCAACCGTTCAACCAGCGCCGCGCTCAACGGCGGCGAACGGTGATGGTGGCTCTCCCACCACGGCCGCACATGGCGTACGAATTGTCGACGCTGCGTGTCAGTCGCCTGGCTCCATAAGCGGGCGATGTGCACGCGAACCGTGTCCAGCGGCGCCTGCCAATCGATGCCTTGTGCAATGGCTGCCTGGCATTGCCGACGCAATTCGCGCAACAGCTGCCGAGGCGTACGCAGGCTGTGATCGTCGCCAAGAAAGTCCGCCCAGGCTGGCGGTTGTCGGCGCACATGGGGCAACAAACCATGGCGGGAAAACACTTCTATCGGCCCGCGATGCCCGGCTTGCTCCAGCGACACCACGGCATCGACCATGGTCAGGCCGGAGCCGATGATCAGCACGGTCGATTGCGGGTCGAGCTGGCGCATGGCCGCGACATCCCACGGATCGAGCGCTGCGGCGTTGAGGCCGCTGGAGGTTGTCTGCGGAGTTCGCGCGGCCGGGAACATTCCAGTCGCCAGGACCGCGTAGCCACCGCGCAGTGCCTGACCATTGCTCAGTGTGAGCTGCACCGAATCGGCCTCGACCTGCAGGTCGACGACTTCCGCGCGAAGGTGTTCAACGCTTGAGCCATTTCTCGCACCGACAAGGCGCGCTTCGGCCAGGCGCTGCTGCACATAGACCCCGAACAATCCACGCGGCGGAAACAGTTCACTGATCGGCACCTTCTGCTCGGCAGACTCCGGCCAGCCGCCAGCGGTAATGTGCTCGGTGAGCCACTGCGTCAGATCATCGGGATTATCCGGATCAACGCTCATGCGCGCGGCGTTGCCGTTGAGCGTGTGACCCAACTCGACCGCGCTATAGGCCTCGCCTCGACCGATTTCGGCACGCGGTTCGATAATCAGGACATGGCGCCGGCCCGGCAGACGCAACAATTGCACGGCCAGCATCGCGCCGCTGAGGCCGCCGCCGATAATCAGGATGTCTGCACGCTGATTCATTCAAATCACCACATTACGAACAAACCGCGCCGGCACATCGCCATCGTTGCGATAGGAGTGCGGCTGGTTACTGGCAAACATGAAAAACTCACCTGTACCGATGTGCTGCGGCTGGTCGCCGAGCATCAGGGTCAGGCAACCCGCAAAGACGAAAATCTGCTCGCTCCAGCCCTCGGCATCGGCTTGCGAGGGGTAGACCTCGCCCGGTTGCAGGCACCATTCCCACTGCTCGACTTCGCGCGTCGCCGTGGCTTTGGAGAGCAGCACGGCTTTACTGCCCGGGTGGGTGCCCGCCCAGGCCACCTCGTTGATGCGGCTCGGATCACGGGCATCCGGCGCCTGGATCAGATCGCTGAACGCGACATCGAGCGCTTCGGCGACGCGATCAAGGGTGGTCAGGCTGACATTCTTCTCGCCCGCCTCAATCGCCACCAGCATTCGCCGACTGACACCGGACTTTTCTGCCAGCGCGGTCTGACTCAGGTCGGCGGCATGCCGCAGACGCCGGACGTTCTGGCTGACGTGTTGCAGGACGGAGGCCCGTTGCATTGAATCTTTGTGCACTATATTGCTCACTCGGTGAGGTTGGGCAGTATACTGCGCAACGTTGGGCGCATTGTGCGGCCTCCTTTTTATAGTGCGCAAGGTCATGACGTCGCAGAACAGCTCCCCCACTCCCCTCCGTTTCTCTCGTTTCAGCAAAGCCGAGTGCGTGCTGGTGCTGATTACCATGGTCTGGGGCGGCACGTTCCTGCTGGTACAGCACGCGATGACGGTCAGCGGCCCGATGTTTTTCGTCGGCCTGCGTTTTGCGGCAGCGGCTTGTATCGTTGCGCTGTTCTCATGGCGTCATCTACGCGAACTGACCCTGTTCGAACTCAAGGCCGGCGCCTTTATTGGCGTGGCGATCATGCTTGGTTACGGTTTGCAGACGGTCGGGCTACAAACCATTCCGAGTAGTCAGTCGGCGTTCATTACCGCGTTGTATGTGCCGTTCGTGCCGTTGCTGCAATGGCTGGTGCTCGGGCGTCGTCCGGGCTTGATGCCGAGTATTGGCATCATGTTGGCGTTCGCCGGTTTGATGCTGCTGTCGGGGCCGTCCGGGGCTGAGCTGAATTTCAGTCCAGGTGAAATCGCCACATTGATCAGTGCGATCGCGATTGCCGCCGAAATCATTTTGATCAGTACCTACGCCGGCCAGGTGGATGTGCGTCGGGTCACCGTGGTGCAACTGGCCACGACTTCGGTGTTGTCGTTCCTGCTGGTGGTGCCGACTGGCGAATTGTTACCGGACTTTTCCTGGACCCTGCTGGTGACTGCGCTGGGGTTGGGCGCGGCGAGTGCGGCGATTCAGGTGGCGATGAACTGGGCGCAGAAAAGTGTTTCGCCAACCCGGGCGACGTTGATCTATGCCGGTGAGCCGGTATGGGCCGGGATTGTCGGGCGAATTGCTGGCGAGCGCTTGCCGGCGATTGCGCTGGTGGGCGCGGGGTTGATTGTCGCGGCGGTGATTGTCAGTGAGTTGAAGACCAAGGGGAAGGTTGCAGAAGCCGAAGCAGAGCTGGAGCAGGAAACCCAAGGTTAATCTGCAATATCTTTAGTGCCTGGACTATAGCTATCGCGAGCAGGCTCACTCCTACACTTGAAATGCGTTCCCCCCTGTAGGAATGAGCCTGCTCGCGATGAGGCCATTCCAAGCAACATCGATCTACCTGAAACAATGCCAAACAGAAAATTCCGGACTACTTTGTAGGATTCTGAGACATCCTGGCGTTTGGTGATCGGGGAGCTGGCACGTATGATGCTTCACAAACTTCCGCAGATTAGAAGCCTATGTCCCTGATAGTTCTACTGCTTCTGCCATTCATTGGCAGCTGTCTGGCAGCGGTGCTGCCTCACAACGCGCGTAATACCGAATCCCTGTTGGCAGGTCTGGTCGCTTTGATCGGCACCGTCCAGGTCGCGATGTTGTACCCGCAAATTGCCCACGGCGGCGTAATCCGCGAAGAATTCATGTGGCTGCCCAGCCTCGGTCTGAACTTCGTCCTGCGCATGGACGGCTTCGCCTGGCTGTTTTCGATGCTGGTACTCGGCATCGGCACGCTCGTTTCTCTCTATGCCCGTTATTACATGTCGCCGGACGATCCGGTGCCGCGCTTCTTCGCGTTTTTTCTGGCGTTCATGGGCGCGATGCTCGGTCTGGTCATCTCCGGCAATCTGATTCAGATCGTGTTTTTCTGGGAGCTGACCAGCCTCTTCTCGTTCCTGCTGATCGGCTACTGGCACCACCGCGCCGACGCCCGTCGCGGCGCTTATATGGCGTTGATGGTCACCGGTGCCGGCGGGTTATGCCTGCTGGCGGGGGTCATGATTCTCGGCCATGTCGTCGGCAGCTATGACCTCGACAAGGTCCTGGCCGCCGGCGACATGATTCGCGCACATTCCCTCTACCCTATCCTCCTTCCCCTTATTCTCATTGGCGCCCTCAGCAAAAGTGCGCAGTTCCCTTTCCACTTCTGGCTGCCCCACGCAATGGCGGCGCCGACACCGGTTTCGGCCTATCTGCATTCGGCCACCATGGTCAAGGCCGGGGTTTTCCTGCTTGCGCGCCTGTGGCCGTCGCTGTCCGGCAGCGAAGAATGGTTCTACATCGTCAGCGGCGCTGGTGCGTGTACGCTGTTGCTCGGCGCCTATTGCGCGATGTTCCAGAACGACCTCAAAGGCCTGCTGGCTTACTCGACCATCAGCCACCTCGGCCTGATCACGCTGTTGTTGGGTCTCAATAGTCCGTTGGCCGCTGTAGCGGCGGTATTCCACATCCTCAATCACGCGACATTCAAAGCCTCGCTGTTCATGGCCGCGGGCATCATCGACCATGAAAGCGGTACTCGCGATATCCGCAAACTCAGCGGCCTGATCAAACTGATTCCCTTCACAGCGACGCTGGCCATGGTTGCCAGCGCCTCGATGGCAGGTGTGCCGCTGCTTAACGGTTTCCTGTCGAAAGAAATGTTCTTCGCCGAAACCGTGTTCATCAATGCCACGGCCTGGGTCGAAGCGGCGCTGCCGATTGTCGCGACCATCGCCGGTACATTCAGCGTTGCCTACTCGTTGCGCTTCACCGTCGATGTGTTCTTCGGCCCACCGGCCACCGACCTGCCGCACACACCGCACGAGCCGCCGCGCTGGATGCGCGCGCCAGTGGAGCTGCTGGTATTCACCTGCTTGCTGGTGGGGATTTTCCCGGCGCAGATCGTCGGTCCATTGCTTGCGGCGGCGGCATTGCCAGTGGTTGGCGGCACACTGCCGGAATACAGCCTGGCGATCTGGCACGGTCTGAACGCACCGATGATCATGAGCCTGATCGCCATGTCCGGCGGCATCATCGTCTATCTGTTACTGCGCAATCAGCTCAAGCGCGGACGTTTCAAATATCCGCCACTGGTGGGCCGCTTCAACGGCAAGCGCCTGTTCGAGCGCAGCCTCGTGGTGATGATGCGCCTGGCCCGACGCCTGGAGCGGCGACTCGGCACCAAGCGTCTGCAGATGCAATTGTTCCTGATGGTATTGGCGGCGGTGCTCGCCGGTCTGATCCCGATGTTGCACAGCAGCCTGAGCTGGGGCGACCGGCCGAAAATTCCCGGTTCGATCGTCTTCGTGACCCTGTGGTTGCTGGCCATCGCCTGCGCCCTCGGCGCCGCGTGGCAAGCCAAGTATCACCGTCTCGCCGCCCTGACCATGGTCAGCGTCTGCGGGTTGATGACCTGCGTGACCTTCGTCTGGTTCTCCGCACCGGATCTGGCCCTGACGCAACTGGCAGTGGAAGTGGTCACCACCGTACTGATTCTGCTCGGCCTGCGCTGGTTACCACGACGCATCGAAGAAGTCTCGCCACTGCCGAGCAGCCTGCGCAAAGCACGCATTCGCCGCCTGCGCGACTTGCTATTGTCGATTGCCGTCGGCGGTGGCATGGCGCTGCTGTCCTACGCAATGCTGACGCGGCAAACGCCGAACGACATCTCCTCGTTCTACCTCAGCCGCGCCATGCCCGAGGGCGGTGGCAGCAACGTGGTCAACGTGATGCTGGTGGATTTCCGTGGCTTCGACACCCTTGGCGAAATCACCGTACTGGTCGCCGTGGCGCTGACCGTGTTCGCCCTGCTGCGACGCTTCCGCCCACCGAAAGAAAGCCTGCAATTGCCAGCCCAGCAACGCCTGCTCGCGCCCGACGTGGTCACCGACCTGGTCAACCCGCGTTCCGCCAGCGATACCGCGCTCGGCTTCATGATGGTGCCGGCAGTCCTGGTGCGTCTGCTGCTGCCGATTGCGCTGGTGGTGTCGTTCTACCTGTTCATGCGCGGGCACAACCAGCCGGGTGGCGGTTTCGTCGCGGGCCTGGTGATGTCGGTGGCGTTCATCCTGCAATACATGGTCGCCGGCACCCAGTGGGTCGAGGCGCAAATGAGCCTGCGGCCGTTGCGCTGGATGGGCACCGGATTGCTATTCGCCACCGCTACAGGTCTGGGCGCGATGCTGGTCGGTTATCCGTTCCTGACCACGCACACCTGGCATTTCAGCTTGCCAGTGCTGGGTGACATCCATGTCGCCAGTGCGCTGTTCTTCGACATTGGCGTGTACGGCGTGGTGGTCGGTTCGACGCTGTTGATCCTCACCGCCCTCGCCCACCAATCGGTGCGGGGTCACAAGACCGCATCGCTGCCCAAGTCCGTCGCCAGCAAAGGAGCCGTCTGATGGAAGAAGTCATCGCAATCGCCATCGGCGTGCTCGCCGCCTCCGGCGTCTGGCTGATCCTGCGGCCACGGACGTTCCAGGTGGTCATGGGCCTGTGCCTGCTGTCGTATGGCGTCAACCTGTTCATCTTCAGCATGGGCAGCCTGTTCATCGGCAAGGAGCCGGTGATCAAGGATGGCGTTACCCAGGACTTGTTGCACTACACCGACCCGCTGCCACAGGCACTGGTACTCACCGCGATCGTCATCAGTTTCGCCATGACCGCGCTGTTCCTCGTCGTGCTCCTCGCTTCACGCGGTTTGACCGGCACCGACCACGTTGACGGCCGGGAGCCTAAGGAATGATGGCGATGACTCACCTGATCGCCGCACCGATCCTGCTACCGCTGCTGACCGCCGCCATCATGCTGATGCTCGGTGAACGGCACCGGCCGCTGAAGGCGAAAATCAACCTGTTCTCCAGCCTCGTCGGCCTGTTCATTTCGGTGATGCTGCTGCACTGGACGCAAACCACCGGCGTGCCCGGTTCCATTGGCGTTTACCTGCCGGGCAACTGGCAGGCGCCGTTCGGCATCGTGCTGGTGGTCGATCGACTGTCGGCGCTGATGCTGGTGCTGACCGGAATCATCGGTGTCAGCGCCCTGCTGTTTGCCATGGCCCGTTGGGACGGCGCCGGTTCAAGCTTCCACGCGCTGTTCCAGATCCAGTTGATGGGCCTGTACGGCGCGTTCCTGACGGCGGACCTGTTCAACCTGTTCGTATTCTTCGAAGTCTTGCTCGCCGCGTCTTATGGCCTGTTGCTGCACGGCTCGGGTCGGGCACGGGTGTCGTCAGGGTTGCATTACATCTCGATCAACCTGCTTGCCTCGTCGCTGTTTCTGATTGGCGCGGCCCTGATCTACGGTGTCACCGGCACGCTGAATATGGCCGATCTGGCGCTGAAGATTCCACTGGTGCCGGAAGCCGACCGTGGCCTGCTGCACGCCGGTGCGGGGATTCTCGCCGTCGCGTTCCTGGCCAAGGCCGGCATGTGGCCGCTGAACTTCTGGCTCGTACCCGCCTATTCTTCCGCCAGTGCACCGGTGGCGGCGATGTTCGCGATCATGACCAAGGTCGGCGTGTACACGTTGCTACGCCTGTGGACGTTGCTGTTTTCCGGGCAGGCCGGAGCCTCGGCGTTCTTTGGTGGCGACTGGCTGATCTACGGCGGCATGGCGACCATGGCCTGCGCGGCACTGGCGATTCTCGCTGCACAACGACTGGAACGCATGGCCAGCCTGAGCATTCTGGTGTCGGCGGGAATTCTGCTGTCCGCCGTCGGTTTCGCCCAGCCGAACCTGATCGGCGCAGCGCTGTTCTATCTGGTCAGCTCGACTCTGGCGTTGAGTGCGCTGTTCCTGCTGGCCGAGTTGATCGAACGCTCGCGCTCGGCCAACGAGATCCCGCTCGAAGACGAAAGCGAACTGCTGCCACGTCCACAGGAATCCCTGCAACCACCCAAAGGCATCAACCTCGATGACGAGCAGAAAGCCGTGGTCGGCCAGGTTATCCCGTGGACCATGGCGTTTCTCGGCCTGAGCTTCATCGCCTGCGCTTTGCTGATTATCGGCATGCCGCCGCTGTCCGGATTTATCGGCAAACTCAGCCTGATCGGCGCCTTGCTCAACCCGCTCGGCCTGGGCACTGGCGCGCCGATATCCAACGCGGCCTGGGCGTTGCTGGCGTTGCTGATCCTCACCGGGCTGACGTCGTTGATGGCGTTCTCGCGCCTCGGCATCCAGCGCTTCTGGACGCCCGAAGAGCGGCCGTCACCACTGCTGCGCAAACTCGAATGCGCGCCGATCTTCCTGTTGTTGGGGCTGAGCATCGTCCTGACTTTCAAGGCTGAACCCCTGTTGCGTTACACCCAGGCCACCGCTGAGGCACTGAACAATCCGCAGCAATACGTGATGGCGGTGCTCGGTACCCGCGCCGTACCGAGTCCGGAAGCCAAATCGGCGATGCTGGAGGTGCAGCCATGAAGCGCGTGTTTCCTGCACCGCTGTTGTCGCTGGCGCTGTGCGCCCTGTGGCTGACCCTGAACCTGTCGATCAGCCCGGGCAATCTGCTGCTCGGCGCAATATTGGGTTTTGCTGCGCCGTTGATGATGCGCAAACTGCGTCCGAAACAGGTACGCATTCGCCGTCCGGGAACGATTCTGCGTCTGTTCCTGCTCGTCGGTCGTGACGTGGTGATGTCCAACCTGATCGTCGCGTGGGGCGTGCTCAACGCCGGTCGCCGCCCTCCGCGCTCGGGTTTTGTCAAAGTCCCGCTGGACCTGCGCGATGCTCACGGCCTCGCAACCCTGGCGATGATCTGCACGGTGGTGCCCGGCACGGTATGGTCAGAGCTGGCGCTGGATCGCAGCATTCTGTTGTTGCACGTCTGGGATCTGGATGACGAAGCGCAGTTCATCGAGCACTTCAAGAGCACCTACGAGCGGCCGCTGATGGAGATTTTCGAATGAGCCCATTACTGTCGAACGCGATCCTGCTGACGCTGTTCCTGTTCTCGCTGGCGATGGTGCTGACCCTGGTGCGCCTGTTCAAAGGCCCGTCGGCGCAGGATCGGGTACTGGCGCTGGACTACCTGTACATCGTCGCGATGCTGATGATGTTGACCCTGGGCATTCGGTATTCCAGTGACACTTACTTCGAAGCGGCGCTGCTGATTGCGCTGTTCGGCTTCGTCGGCTCGTTTGCCCTGGCGAAATTCCTGCTGCGTGGCGAGGTGATCGAATGAATGCTGAATTGTCGCTATGGGTCGAGATTCCGGTGGCGATCCTGCTGGTGCTCAGCGGGCTTTTTGCGCTGATCGGCGCGATCGGGTTATTGCGCATGAAGGATTTCTTCCAGCGCATGCATCCGCCGGCACTGGCTTCGACGCTAGGCGCATGGTGTGTGGCGCTGGCGTCGATCATCTGTTTTTCGGCGCTGAAGTCCGGGCCGGTCATACATGCCTGGCTGATTCCGGTTTTGCTGGCGATTACTGTCCCGGTGACTACTTTGCTGCTGGCGCGGGCGGCGTTGTTCCGCAAGCGTATGGCTGGGGATGATGTGCCGGCAGAGGTCAGTAGCCGCCGTACCGAGAGTGGTAGCTGAAGATTTGTAGGGGCTGATATGACGCCATCGCGAGCAGGCTCACTCCTACAGGGGAACGCATTCCAAATGTAGGCCTTCGCCTGCTCGCGATAGCGATATCCGACTCACCTCAAACCCAAGCCACCGCCAACAACCCCGCCCCCAACACCGCACACAACGGCGAATACACCCAGGTGTCCAGCCGCGCAAACCGCGAATCCTTCACGTCCTTGAAGAATCCGACCAGATTCGAATCACCAATCGCCCGGGCAAACATCAACAGCGCAATCGCGCTGATCACCCATTGCAGCGCTTTGTGTGTCACCGCCGGCATTCCCCAGCCAACCCGCATACACACCAACGCAGCAATCACCAGCAACGCCGCCGCCACGATCAACGTGAGCCAGCCTGACGGCTTGAACGCCGGCCGTACCGTTGCGACAAATCCGCGCACCGGCACCTGCGGCACCACCACCGCTGCCGCCCACTGCCCACCCAGCGCCCAATACACGTGCATCAAGGCGATCACCGCAAACGTTGTCACCAGCCATTGAGCCAACACAAAGGTCATGGTTGAAATCCTTGGAAAGGGATTTGAACAAATCAGCCTAGTCGCATTTTTTCCAAGTGCACGACCGATCAGCGGTACGGTAAAGTGCCGCCCCATGAAATTCTCCCGTTCCGATCGCTCACTACTGGCCTGGATGCTTTATTGCTGCGTCCTGTTCAACGTGTTCGCCTGCAGCATCGGTCACGGACAAATGGTCGGCATGCAGCTGAACGGTATCGGCGGCCAGTTCTGTACAGTCGACCCGGCCACTCAAGCGCCGCTCGCCAGCAACCCCACTGAAGAACAACTGCCGACCCTGTCCAAGGCGTTCGGCTGTCCGCTGTGTTCGGTCGGCGGAGGCATGGGCCCGGCGTTCAACTCCAGCCTGACCCTGGCGATCCTGCCTGAACAACACAGCCCACCACTGGCGCCCATCGTCAGTGCCGACCTCCCTGCCCGCTTCACCTGGCCTTCGGCCAACCCTCGCGCCCCACCGCTCGCCTGAGTGTCTCTGCCTTTTTGATTTGTCAGCCCACTGCGCCAACGCGCCGCGTTCGCCTGTGCGCTGACTCCTAGACAAGCATTCAGGATTCAATGATGAAACAACTCACTCTGCTGGCGAGCCTGTGCGGCTGCCTGTCCGTTAACGTCTGGGCACAATCCACCGTGGATCTGGCGCCGATCACCATTGATGGCGAGTCCGGCGCAGAACCGGGTCTGAGCCTCGACCAATCCAGCGGCATGGCCTCGCGACTGGGTTTGAGCGTGCGCGACACGCCGGCCTCGGTGGCCATCGCCAATCGCAATGACATCGAACGCCATGGCGCGCAGAACTTCCAGGACGCCGCCAACACCTTGCCCGGGGTCAACGCCAGCGCACCGCCAGGATTCGGCGGCTTCGTCTCCTATCGTGGCTTCACCAGCAGCCAGATCACCCAGATGTTCAACGGCATCAACGTCTCCGGCGGACTCGCGCGGCCCGTCGATTCATGGATCTATGATCGGGTGGAACTGGTCGGTGGCCCGTCGTCGCTGATCAACGGCGCAGGCTCGGTGGGGGGATCACTGAACTACGTGACCAAACTCGCCACCCGTGATGAACAAGCGGTTGAAGGCCGGGTCAGCTACGGCACCTACGACACCAGCGAAACCGCTTTCGGCCTCAACCACGCCCTCACCGACCCGAGCGCCGACGTGCAGCACTACGCGCGCCTCGACGTCAGTCACAACACCAGCAACGGCTACATCGACCGCCAGGAGCGCGATGCCTGGAGCGTGGCGTTCTCGCTACTCAGTGACCTCACCCCCGACCTGTCGCACACGTTGGCCCTGGAATATCAGGATGAACACGAAGACAGTCCGTACTGGGGCACGCCCGTGCTCAATCCCAAGGCCGGCGAGTTGAAGATCGATAAACATAATCGCTTCAATAACTACAACGTCGAGGACGGTCGTTACGAGCAGCGAACGATCTGGATTCGCTCGATCATCGACTATCGGATCAACGACAGCACCACTCTTCGCAACACGCTGTACCACCTCGACAGCCAACGCGATTACCGCAACCTCGAAACCTACCAATACAACGCCGAGAACACCGCGGTGAATCGCTCCACTGCGTATCAGGTGCGCCATCAGGGTGAGCAGAACGGCAACCAGTTCGAACTGCGCCATGACAACACGCTGTTCGGTCTCGATACGACGTGGTCGGGGGGCTTCGAATACAAGGTCAACCAGACCACCAACTCGCCGCTGAACGTCAAAGGTGCTAGCTCGGTTGACCCGAACAACTACCGTCCGGGGCATTTTTACGACATTCCGGGCACCAACCCCAAGCTGATCAGCGACAAAACCAACGAGGTCACCACCAAAGCATTGTTCGTGGAAAACCGTTTAGCGTTGACCGACAAACTGTCGCTGCTCACCGGTCTGCGCTATGACGACATTGAACTCGACGTGACCAACCATCGCACGGTAACCGCCACCAACCCGAAACACCTCAAGCGCAGTTGGGAACCAGTCACCGGCCGCGCCGGCCTGACGTACCAATTCATTCCATCGGCCAACGTCTACGTGCAATACAGCACCGCCGCCGAGCAACCGAACGGCACACAGGACTTCGACGTTTCCACCGGCAAGCAATGGGAGATTGGCAGCAAACTGGATTATCTGAACGGGCGCGGCTCGGCGACGATTGCGGCCTACACCATCGAGCGAAAGGACTTCGCCGTGACGGACCCACTGGACCCGACCAGCAGTATTCCGGTCGGTCAGCAGACGTCGAAAGGGTTAGAGATCGCCAGCTCGTTGCGGATCACCGACAAGCTGCTGGCTGAAGGCAACTTCGCTTGGGTCGATGCGCAATACGATGATTTCACCGAAAAGAATGCCGCCGGCGTGGTGGTATCACGCAAGGGCAACACGCCGACCAACGTGCCGGATCGGGTTGGCAATCTGTGGCTGACTTATGATTTTTCGCCGCAATGGCAAGGTGGGGTGGATGCACGATATGTGGCGTCGGTGTATGCGGACACGGCCAACACCATGACCGTGCCGTCGTACACATTGTTCGGCAGCTTTCTCAGCTACAAGGTTGATTCGCACACCACTGTCACCGGGCGCGTGCGTAACCTGACCAATGAGGTGTATGCCGAGTTTGCGCATGTTTCGCCGGCGTATTACCTGGGCACACCGCGCACCTTCGAACTGGCGGTGCAGATGAAGTTTTAAAAGCATCGCGAGCAGGCTCACTCCTACAGGGGAATGCATTCAAAATGTAGGCCTTCGCCTGCTCGCGATGAGGCCATCAGCCTCAACCCTTTACTTCAGATCAGCCGAAACCTTATCCGCCACATCCTTCGGCAACCAGGCCTGCCACACATCCGGGTGCGCCTTCATGAAGGCCACCGCCGCATCACGCGGCGCCGTGTGCTTCTCGCTCATGTCCGCCAGTGCCTTGTTCAACGGCTCGATCGGAAAATCCACTTTGCTGAAGACTTCGGCAATCTGCGGATACTGCTTCTGGAACGGCGTAGACACACCAATCGACAGCTTCGACGCCAGCGAGCGGGTCGGTTTTGGGTTGGGATTATCAGCATCGGTCAGGGTCTTCCACGCCTCGGCATCAAATGGCGGCTCTTCCAGTTGCACCAGTTTGAATTTGCCCAGCAGCGGAGTCGGTGACCAGTAGTAAAACAGCACCGGCTTGCCGCGACGAATCGATGAGCTGATCTCGGCGTCCAGAGCCGCCCCCGAGCCACTGCGGAAATTGGTGTAATCGTCCTGCAGACCATAAGCCGTCAGCTTCTGCTTGTTGACCACTTCCGACGTCCAGCCGATCGGGCTATTGAGGAACCGACCCTTGCTCGGGGTTTCCGGGTCCTTGAACACGTCCTTGTACTTTTTCAGATCACTGACGCTGCGCAGATCCGGCGCCAGCGGCTTGATGCCTTTGGCCGGGTCGCCCTTGATCACGTACTCCGGCACCCACCAGCCCTCGGTAGAGCCTTTGACGGTATCGCCCAGGCTGACGACTTTGCCTTCGGCCTCAGCCTTGACCCACACCGGACTGCGCCCGGCCCACTCCTCGCCAATGACCTGAATATCATTGTTGGCCAAGGCGGTTTCCAGCGTGATGGTAGTGCCAGGCAAGGTGTCGGTCGGCAAGCCGTAGCCCTTCTCGACGATGACCCGCAGAACATCGGTAATCAGGCTGCCGCTTTCCCAGTTCAGGTCGGCAAAATGGATCGGCGCTTGGGCGGCCAGCACCGATGGCGCTGATGCCAGCAAACCAAACGTGGCCACGCTGGCGGCCAATAACCGTCGAAATCCGTTCATGCATTGCACCTCGTGCTGTTCACAGCAATGGCAGGTTGGCCTGACAGAAGACCGCAAGCCTCTGAATACTCAGTCAACTGACTGTAGCCGAGGTTCCTGCTTTTTCCGGGCCATGCTGCGGACGAGGTTATGAATCAGACTTTTCCTGCAGGCTTCGCAGCTCGCGTCTGACCATGCTGGCGTATTCCGCGGGGCGCAACTGGTAGATCTGCGCAGCCACCCAATTCAGCCAGGCACCTTGCAGTTGCGCCTTGGCGGCGAACAACCGCTGGGCTTCCTCGCGTGCAGTGTCGAGGTTCTGCGAATGGAAATCCGCGCGGCTCACTCGCTGGCCTTGAACGTCACCAGTTCGCCCTTGCGCCACTTGGCAGCTTTGGCCGTAACGGCTTTCAGGGTCTTGGTCAGGCCTTCCTGCAATTGCTCATGGGCGGCGAACACGGTCACCACGCTATGGCCTTCCTTGAACAGGATGGCGTGCCCGTCAGCGGTTTCGACGAAAGCGTAATCGCCCAGTCCATAGACCGTGAGTTTGATTTCGCGAAAACGCAGATCCATCTTGCCGCCTTCGCGGCTGGGCAAAACCGATGCACTGAAATGATCGCCGACCTTAAGCTTGAGCCCCGGTTTGTCATCGACCACCAAGGCACTTTCGGTGTCGATCTCGGCCACGTAAATGCCTTCGGCGTTCTGCTCGGTGATGTAAACAAAACGCGACTGGAACAGCTTGACCAGCTTTGCACGCAAATCACCCAACACGAACAAAGCATGCATATCGAGATTACTGACTGCCAAAGAAACATCCCCACATCTGAAAAAACCGCACACGGAAAACGCGCACGGCAAAAAAACGGCCAGGCCGATGTCACTGCAAATAAATCAATAAAGCCCGAATTGAGCAGAGTGCTCATTCAACGCGAGGTTGGTAAGACTACTGGATTGTCACTCGCGAAACTCATCCCGATGTCGCCAAAGCCTGAAGGAAAAATCCTCAGCGTCGGCAAGAGCAGTCTGACTACGAACTTTAGGGAAAATTCTCACGAAAAAAAGCACTTCTCCGACATATCGCTGGCGAAAAATTGCTTTAGATAAGCCCTGTCGTCAACAGGTACTGGCGATTCTAGAGCAGCGATGCTCATTCCGACTACCCGAAACGGCCGGTAAATACCGGCCAACTGATGAAAAGGACTTCATATGTGCACTCGGACTCACTTTGCCATGACCGTTGACGCCCGGATCGAATCGCCGCTGATACTAAGTGCCACCACGATCAACGACGATTACCCGCGTTTCCAGGTGGTGCCCGCCGGCAACGCTTTCTTCCATATAAAGGAAACATCGACCGGGCGCGTAAGAGGTTTCCGTGAAGATCACAACGAAGCCTGCGCCCTCGCCCGCTCACTTGAGTCAAAGATCGAACTCCTGGCGAGTGGATGCCTCAGATAAAGAGAGCGATCAACTGCGCCCTACCGGCGCCTATTGAAGGAGTACACGATGGAACTGCCAGCATACGATCTGAAAACCCTGTTCGATCAACTGGGGTTGCCTTCAGAAGGTAACGCAATCGACGATTTCATCGAGGCACATCCACTGGACGCCAACACCAAACTGATTGACGCCGATTTCTGGTCACCGCAACAGGCGCAACTGCTCAAGGAATGGCTAAGGGCCGATGGAGAGGAAGCGGTGATGGTCGATGAACTGAATGTCCGCCTGCACCGAGGCAAATAACCAGGGCTCAGTGAAGGCTGTCACCCGGCTCGGCGTGCAACTGCGCGAGCCACGCAGCCTTGCACTCTTCGGCCTCGTTACGACTGGCAAACGCGGTGCCGCGACGCTCGCCGTTGAGCAACACTACCCAGCAGACACTCTGCCCCATTGCGCGCAAACCGGCCGGCACGCCACTGCCGATCATCACTGCAACATCAACTCTGCACTGCATGCAGCCCTCCCGAAATCATTAGCAACCTAACTAAGCGGGCAGATTAATGGTTTCTTTCGAGCGGAAACAGCAAGCTCCGTGCACAGATTCATTGCACCAAAAGTAACAATCCCTCAGCGCGGTTTTTCCGGCTTATAGCCCAAGCGCAATCCACCCCAGTGCCGCCCCTTGATCATGATCGGCACCGACAGGTCATGCATCAGTTCACCGGTATCGCGGGTGTAAGTCTGCAGCAACACCGGTTGCTGATGGCTGCCGCAGCGAATGCCGGTGCGATCCGCGAACTTGCGTTTGGTGCGATTGTTCACCGCGTCGACCTGCGCATCGCCGGTCAACGGCTGACTGAACAGCTGATTGTGCGTCGGCACATAACCCTGCTGCGTGCAGGCAATGGCGAACACCAGCCCCTCGTGACGCGGCAACAATGGCTCCTGAATCGCCGGCAGCACCTGATCGGTGTAACGGTCGAAACGGGTCTGAAACTTCGCCGGTTGTGTATTCGGGATCGGCTGATACTGGCGGTCGAACAGGTCTTCAAGGCTGACCCGGCCCTGCTCGACATCCGCCTCGAACCGCGCGGTAATCTGGCTCGCCCCTTCGCGGGCCAGATCGTAGATGCGCTGGTGATAGTCATCCAGACCGACTTCGGCCAGCCGCTCGCTGATGGTTTCCGCCTGCCCTTCCATTTGCACCGCCGCTTCAGCGAGGCGGCGAGTCTGTTGATCGCTGATCGCCAGATCGCTGCGCATCTGCTCGATGGCCTTGAACAGGCTGTCGAGTTGCTCGCGATTGGTTTCCGCACCCTGAGCGATTTCACCGACCTGGCTTTCCACACCCGCAGCCAGTCGCGCGATGTTCTCCAGATGCTGGCCGGTGTGTTCAACCTGCTCGACACCGATCTGCAGATCACTCGACAACTCGCGAATCTGCTCCACCACCTGCGCCGTGCGTTGCTGAATATCGGCGACCATCTCACCCACTTCACCGGTGGCCGACGCCGTGCGCGCCGCCAATCCACGCACCTCATCCGCGACCACGGCAAAACCGCGCCCATGCTCACCGGCTCGCGCTGCCTCGATCGCCGCGTTCAATGCGAGCAGATTGGTTTGACTGGCAATTGACTGAATCACCAGGGTCACGCGCTGAATATCGTCGCTGCGCAGACTCAAGGCTTCGATCAATTCACGGCTGGCATTGGCGCGCTGACTGAGTTGATGCATGCGCGCGATCGAATCCAGCAGTTCCGTGCGCCCCGCTGCGCTGCTGTGATGCGCCTGACTGGCCGCCTCAAGCGCGGCACGGCTGAGCTGTGAAGTGGCGTGCTCGGTCGCAATCATCACCTCAGCGTTGCTGACGATCTGCGCCGCCGCATCGAGTTGCGATTCGAGTTTACTCGCCAGTTCCTTGACCGAAAACGCCACGCCGGCCGCCGACAAGGCGTTATGGCTGGTGGTGTAGGAAAGGTCGCGGGTCAGTTCGGACATGGCGCTGCCCGTGTCGGCAGGCTGGGCATCGGGGATGGCGCGGGAGCGCAGGCGCGGCAGCCAGACAATCAGCACCGCCAGCGGCATGCCAATGTACAGCGACCATCCACCCAGCGTCAGGCCGGCCAGCAACAGCACCAGGGCGATGCTTTGCAGGGTCGGCGCGATCCAGCGGTTTTTCGGCAAAAGCACTGGTGCAGGCAAAGCCCCAACCAGAGATCCGTCTCTCGTCATATCAACACCCCACGCTTGTTCTCATTGTTGTGACTGCATTAAACGCCACTACAACGCCATTATCCATGGTCCGTTAGTCGTGAGGTCTGTGGCAGGTCAATGGAACGGCGCTGGCTTATTGCAGACGAGCAAAAACAAAGATCGCAGCCTCCAGCAACGCCCGTGTAGGAGCTGCCGAAGGCTGCGATCTTTTCAAGGTGCCCCTATCGAAAGGGTCACCTCACAGAATCAGGCCTGACGCTGGTGCTTGTCGATCTGCTCGTGACGCTCTTGAGCTTCGATGCAGTACTTGGTGGTCGGGCTGATCAGCAGGCGCTTCAGGCCAATGGCCTCGCCGCTGTCATCGCACCAGCCAAAGCTGTCTTCCTTGATGCGCTCAAGGGCTTGTTCCAGTTGCGGCAGCATGCGCTGGTCGCGATCGATCGCGTTCACCAGCCAAGTGCGCTCTTCTTCAACCGAAGCCGCGTCCGCCGGGTCAGCCGGGGTGTCCAGGCTTTCGATGGCGATACGATTTTGCTCAATGCGCTCGTGGGTTTCGACTTTCATGTTCTGCAACAGCTCAGTGAAGAAAGCGTGCTGCTCTGCATTCATGTAGTCATCTGCCGGCATGGCCAGCAACTTGTCCTTTGTCATTGATATCTCTATAAAAAAACGTGCATTAAGGCGAATTAGGGAGCGTTTCGGCGAACCGCGTGCGGTCGGCGAAAAGGCATCGTTTATTGCAAATGCCACCCGGCACTCAATTTACGAGGGGCGGCAGTCTAAGGCCCGATCGAGGCCTCAGCAACTGTAAATACAGGGAATTTGTCCGACAACGCCCGGAAACTGCTCTGACACAGGGTTCACACGGCCATCGGAGTGCGTTTATAGCAAGAAATTCAGTCGAGCGGCTGTATATAGAAGACAAACGGCTAACCACACAGCGCTCAGACGCAATTTTTTACCACGCACTGCATCGTTTCAGCAAAGCAGAACCGCAAAAGCCCCCCTACTATCAGGCCCACCGTGTGATCAATCAGCCTGAAGGATGACCTATGCCCCGCCCCGATCTGCCGGCCACCGACGAGGTTTCACTCGCCAGCCCCCCGATCAATGCCGAGCGCCTGCTGCAACTGATCACCGACGAATACGACGCCCTGCCGCGCCAGCTCAAACGCATCGCCAGCTACATCAGCCAACAGAGCGACCGGATCATGGTCGACCGCATCAGCGACATCGCCCGCGAGTGCGAAGTGCACCCGTCCGCCATCGTGCGCTTCTCGCAACGCTTCGGTTTCAGCGGCTTCAGCGAAATGCAGGCGCTGTTCCGCAGCGCCTACACGCACAAAGCCTCGCCGGTGCAAAACTACCAGCAACGCATCCGCAGCATGATCGCCGACCAGTCGCAGCAAGCCAGCGCCGGCGACCTCGCCCGCGAATGCATCGACGCCACCCGCTCCGGCATCGAACGCCTGGGCCGCGAACTCGACGACGCCGCGTTCGAGAAAGCCGTCGACCTGATCGTCAACGCCGACAACATTTATGTCGTCGGCGTGCGCCGCTCCTTCGCCGTCGCCGACTACCTCGTTTACAACTTGCAACACACTCAGAAAAAAATTCACCTGGTGTCCGGGCTAGGCGGCAGCTATCGCGAGCAAATGCGCAGCGTGCGCGCCAACGATCTGGTCATCGCCATCAGCTTCGTGCCCTACGCCAAAGAAACCCAACACTGCCTGCGCTTCGCCCGACAGCAACAAGCCAACACCCTGATCCTCACCGACAGCCACCTCTCGCCACTGGCAAAACTCGCCGACAGCGTATTGCTGATAAACGAAGGCAGCGCCCTCGCCTTCCGTTCGCTGAGTGCGACGTTGTGTTTGTGTCAGGCGTTGTTTGTGGCGGTGGCGTATCGGCTGGAACTGAATGTTGATGAGATTCACGAACAACCCGGCTTCGACGACTGACAATTGCCTCAGCGTCGGCTAGGTTATGCCTTCCCACCGGTTTGACTTGAAGGAACGCGTCATGAAACTGATCGGCATGCTGGACTCCCCTTACGTGCGCCGCGTGGCGATCTCCGCCAAACGCCTTGGCATCGACCTCGAACACGAGTCGGTCTCGGTGTTCCGCCACTTCGAGCAATTCCAGCAGATCAACCCGGTGGTCAAAGCCCCCACGCTGATCCTCGACGACGGCGTGGTCCTGATGGACTCGACCCTCATCCTCGATTACCTCGAAGCCAGCTCCGGCAAAAGCCTGCTGCCAACCGACCTGAAACAACGCGCCCACGCCCTGCGTCTGATCGGCCTCAGCCTCGCCGCCTGCGAAAAAGCCGTGCAGCTCTACTACGAACGCAACCTGCGCCCGGCCGACATTCAATACCAACCGTGGGTCGAACGCGTCGAAGGCCAACTCGCCGCCGCATTCACCGCCCTTGAGCAAGAACTGGAAAAAACCGGCCTGCCCACCGACGGCACCCTCACCCAGGCCGGCATCAGCCTCGCCGTCGCCTGGAGCTTCACCGGCCTCGTCGTCCCCGACCAGATCGACACCCGCCGCTACCCCCACATCGCCCAATACACCGCCTACGCCGAAACCCTCGAAGCGTTCGTCAGCACCCCGATGACCTGACCATGAGCACCACCGACACCGCCGCCCCGGCGTTAAAGGAAATCTTCAACGCCGAGCGCTTGCAACACATCGCCCGCGAAATGAGCGCCGTGTACCCGGCGTTCAAGGCCAAGGCGTTTCTCAAGCACGCCCAGGACGGACTCGCTGAATTATCAGTGATGCAACGCATGGCGCGGGTTAGCGAAAGCCTGCACGCCGTGCTGCCGCTGGACTACGAAGATTCCCTCGATGTATTACGTGAACTCGCACCAAGGCTGAACAGCGGCTTCGTCAGCATGTGCCTGCCGCATTACGTCGCCAGCTACGGCAGACATGCGTTCGACACCTCCATGGACGCCCTCAAGTACTTCACCACCTTCGGCTCCTCCGAATTCGCCATCCGCCACTTTCTGCGCAGCGACCTAGAGCGCTCGCTGGAACGGATGCACGACTGGACCCGAGACGAAAACCACCACGTTCGACGGTTAGCCAGTGAAGGTAGCCGCCCTCGCCTGCCTTGGTCGTTTCGGTTGGAAGCGGTGCAGGCGAATCCGCAGTTGGCCGCCGGGATACTGGATCGGTTGAAGGCGGATGAGAGTTTGTACGTGCGCAAGTCTGTGGCGAATCATCTGAATGATGTGACGAAAGTGCATCCGGAGTGGGTGCTGGACACGATTGAAGGTTGGTCGTTGGAGAACAAGCACACGGCGTGGATTGCGAAGCATGCGTTGCGGAGTTTGATCAAGCAGGGGGATTTGCGGGCGTTGACGGTGATTGGCGCGGGGGCGAAGGCTGAGGTTGAGTTGTTGGATGTGCGGGTTGAGCCGGCGGTGGTCA
Organism: Pseudomonas neuropathica; assembly: GCF_015461835.1. GTDB lineage: Bacteria > Pseudomonadota > Gammaproteobacteria > Pseudomonadales > Pseudomonadaceae > Aquipseudomonas > Aquipseudomonas neuropathica. The sequence continues at coordinate 335,822 of NZ_JACOPX010000006.1, forward strand.
GGTTGGGGGAAGCGATTACGTTGTCGTTTGTGGTGAAGTCGACGGTGGCGCATGAACAGCGGTTGGTGATTGATTATGCGATTGACTATGTGAAGGCGAATGGCGGGGTTTCGGGGAAGGTTTTTAAGTTGAAGACGGTGGTGTTGGCGGGGTTTGGGAGTGTGGTTGTGGGGAGGCGGCAGGTGATTAGGGATTTTACGACGCGGAAGCATTTTTTGGGGCGGCATGGGGTGAGGGTTTTGGTTAATGGGGAGGTGTTGGGTAGCTCTGCGTTTGACATTGTTGCTGGATGAGGTCGTATTTGGATTCGTTGATCTGGCAGTACTCGGACTGATAGGGAGTTACGGATGGGGCTGCTTTCGACCAAACGCAGTCGCTCACAGGAGGCAGCTATCGACCCAAAGCAGCCGGGGCCGAAGGGCTAAAATCAAGCTAAAGAGGGCATTAGAAGACACCACCAAACGGGCATAGAAAAACTTTAATAATCTGGCATCATTCGCCTCAACGGATCAAAAAAGAAACCGGCAGCTTACGTATTAGCTATCTTGAGCAGCGCATAACGAGAATTTTCAGAGTTGATTTAATGAGAGTCTTTCTAGATACAAATGTGTTTTATAAACACTGGTTTGCAAGCAACGCACACTTCAAGCTCTTGTTTTACTTTCTAAACAACTTAGATCATGAGTTATTGCTGTCAAACCTAGTCATCCAAGAAACAAACAACATAAGGCAGCGTGAAGTTCGCGAGATTCATTCTGAATTGACCAGGACTCTAAAAAAAGGAAATCAGTTAAATCGAAACAACTTAAACCTCGACATGGATAACCTTGGATTTGAATCCTACGATCTTGTCGACGTGCTGAAAGACCGAGTGGAATGGATCACGAGAATTGAATACGACAGAATCCCCCATAGCGTGGTAGTTCAAAGAGCAATCGAATCGATTAAGCCATTTACCAATGAAGAAAAAGGCTACAGAGATACACTAATTTGGCTGTCCTTCCTTGACCACCTATCTTCAAACGGCATCGAAGGAGAAGTCGCCTTCATCACAAACAACAAAAGCGACTTCTACCAAATAAAAGATAAAACCATATCGTTCAACGATGAGCTTTTGAAAGACATAAGTGAGCGCAACATAAAAGCAGAGATCAAGCCATATCTAAACATATATGATTTCGTGAAAGAAAACGTCGACAAGATAAACCACTCCTTCGATCAACATAAACTATTAGATGACCTTGAAAGCTTCCTGATTTCCGAAACAGAAAATCTTATAAACGCAATGAATAACAACGAGCTTAGCGAGCTCTTAGAAACCAAATTGTTCTCCGAAAAATTAACACCTGTTCTCGACATCAATTCAGATATATTTGAGGGATTAGAGCACACCGAGATCAAATCCATTAAGGGACTACCCGAAGAAAGTGTTTATATTGAGTCCGAATTTGAAATGCGAAGAATTGACTTAATCATCTCGATTGACACTACAGAATTCAAGCAGTACGCCGACGAAATCGAAGCCATTCATTCTTTATACAATATTGAGCACGAAGATAGTCACGTAAACCTATCGTTCATCGTGAGAGCTTACATTGGCGGGAGTTTTGAATATGACACCAGAAACGAAGTCGCCAGCAATCTTTCAATGGACTTCATCTATAATAAATTAAGGCGAACACAACCTCATTAAAATACTCTAGACATTCTAGGCACCTGCATTCCGAGCCGGCATCGACTGCTCGGAATAAATCATCATTGTTATTGGCTAGACCTCGAATTTCCCGTCACATCAAACTCGCGACTTGCAGCTACACAGTGAAACGCTCACCGGTAGACTTCAAACTAGCATGCGTAAAAGCAAAGGTAATCCGAGTTACATAATAGTTCACGTGGCTGGCTAGCTCGTTGATTTCCGCCAATGGCAACTTAGTGTTATCGCCTGAGCAGGATTGGCCCAGCTACCAAAACTTCACTGACCCACGCTCCTACCCTCGTAAGCCACTACCAGTGCTGGATTTTTGCCCATTGGTGTTGGGTCAGTGTGGCATCGGTCACTGGGGCAATTCGGCGTTAGCGCCAACACTCTAGAGAACACTGCCTCTCGACATCATGATTCCAGTGCTGCGAAACGACTGCCTGCTTCAGGCCTACTGTTGTGAAATCACATCAGCGTGCTCTACCAAGAAGCGCTTGGCGTTTATCAGACGAATATTTTGATGTTCGCTGAGGGAGTGGTAAAGAATCGCCAATTGTTCAAATGTCCTCAACCGCTTATGTCTATAGAGCTTTTTATACTCTTCAGCATTCGCTTTCCAATGATCATAGTCCCCTTGCTCGTTCTGTCGAACAGTAGACCTACAGTATTCAACTAAGTCTTGAAAATTATATTGGCATTTAGCATTAATCATCAGATCATAGTTATACCGCCAGGGAAACCTAGAAACTTCAACCTTCCAGAAATCTAGGTAACCAGAGCGCTTGTATGAGGAAAGAACTTTCCTATCGAGACCAGGCTTAGCGAGCAGAGACTTCGTTATATCATTTAGAGTTCGTATTTTTGGCATCCATCCTCTGACATCTTCAAGCAGATCACTTGTAATCACTCTCATTTCTTCAGTCGTGTCAACGTCGCGACTCAAAACTTCAATCTCGAATTCGTCCACATCGATCACCGCGTCCTCTACGGGCTCTAAGCTGTGTGAGAGTTTAATTTGAGCTGGTGTAGCGAAGTCTGGATTCTCCGTCAACTTCACACCTATCACCTCATACGCTCTTGCAACAAGCCTCGAACAAAATTGATTATCACCGCCTTGAGATTTAGGGTTATGTATACTTCGACCCGCACCAGTTTTGTCATATGGCGTCCCGGTTTCAGTGCGCACGTAATGAATAATTTTTTTAGCATCAGACTCAGACAAACCGACCTTCAATCTGTAAACATACAAAGCACATCCTTGGGGGTAAAATATCTTCTGTATGTTCCTTGCTTGCACTCCTTCCCCTGTCGAGTCCATCACTGACCCGTCAGACACATAAATCATTGCATGAGAAACATCACTATTCGTCACAGACCTTACGGCCTCACTAAAGCAATCAATTGAGGTAGATAAAATAATATCCCCTTTTTGCAATTTAGTCGTGTCTATTTTCTTCATGGGCTCTACCTGCATATCCTACTCCCGCTAAATATCATTGATCCCTCAAACGCCCGCCAACTTATAAATCTAAAACCAAGAATTTCTCGAAAACACTTACAATCACCAAAGCAATTGATAAGCTCATTTTATTTCATTTCTTAGCTTCCACAATACCTTTATCCACACCACCCTTAACAGCATCATATATAGTAGAAGCGACTAGCGAACCAATCACACCTAGGGTCACGGCGAACACGCTCGATATCAACAAAGCAATGACCGGTCTGACCTTGACAAAATCGAAGAATCGAAAATAGAGATGCTTTCGTATTTTTTTGATCTCTTTCTTAGCAGAGTTTAAGACTTGGGTTGCGACGCGCTCGCTACGCAATCGCTCTTCGCACGCGCTACAAATAATCGGTTTATTACATGACTCCACAATATCCGACTTAATGCCATTCATATCGAAAATACAGCCGCGGGTTTCATCATGAGTGAACCCTACTACCGCATCGATCTCAGGTATCTTATTTCCGGCGCGACGATATAGCAGTGTATAGCTGTACAAAACTCGCAAAGCCGCATTTTCAAGAGGAATATTATCTAGGCTTAAAATTTCTTTTATTTGATGGAATGTAAAAACAAATTTATTATCACCCAATAGCCTTGAATACCAATTTTCTTCAATTGGAATATTAACTAATGCAACTGTAAAATCGGCACCATAAAATTCAGGAATTTGTTTCTTTAACGAACGATCGGAAAACCCCCAACCCCCATAATCAGAATCACAAGTCAGAGAAAAACTATCAATCTCTCCTACCAACTCAAACACATCAGAAACCCAACAAGACACCACCTTCAAGTTCAAATGCAAAGGCATATGCCCGACAGTTACTACCTTTATCTTAGCCTTATCCATAAAACCAGCTCTCAGCCTCTAAAAACAAAATCCACTAAGCAAAATTTTCTGAAAAAGCAATTCCGCGCCCACTTAAAACGCACACCCTTTCTGCGCCTAGATTAAAGCTCTAGCCTTAGTAAAATCAAGTTACTTCCACCCACTCTCTCTCTCAAATGCAGCTCCTGAGTTTTCTCTTCGGGAATACTTTCAAGCATCAACGCAGCTCGGGCTTGCTTGAAAGCGCTGGAGACAGAGTTCCAAAAACCAATAGCAGGGCATGGTCTTAGGGTGTGATATTGAGTCAGAATTTATTGTTGAAAATTCGCCGGCGATTATGTTGGACAGTATTGCGCAGGTGATGTTGGGAGGGGGCTTTGGGTCAATTACTGCTTGTCAGGAATGGCAGCTAATGGCCGAAAGCGGACCTTCGTTGAACCAGCATTCACGCGGTAGCTGTCAATATGATTACTCAAAACAACGCCACTAAAAGAGAGGCAAGAGGAGTGTCTCCTAGGTGTCTATCACCAACTCCCGTACGGTATGCCGTGTTTCTCGATATACCGCTTGGACTTTTCGCTGACGGGATAGGCATAGCGCCCTGGGTTCTTACCTTGTTTAGGCCCTAGCGGTTCAATTTCTGCTTGTGCTCTGGCGACCTTGACGGGACGATGACACTCGTCCCGAACAAAAACCTGTACAACGCCCCCTGGTGCCAATCCCAGATATATAGATGCGCTATAGCTGGCCTGCTGCTCCGGTGTTTCCGGGCACCGCTGACTAACCGATTGCACCATCAGTTGCCTCGCCTCTTCAGGCACATCCAACCAAACCTTGTAGGTCTGCGGCTCGACAATGGATTGCCAGCGCACGTAAATGCGCTTGGGCAAGTCAGCGCCAATCACTGGTTTCGCAGCAGCGCCTACTGCATGCCAACCGCGCGCGGACTCTTTGCCATTTTCTGGTTCTCCGCCAACGGCCGTCCCTCCTCCTGTGCGCGTGAATAGCTTGCCGTTTATGTCTTCGACGGCACTGTCCTCAACCCAAACCTTCATGTAATAGGGTTCGGTGAACGCAAGCTCCCACGATTCGGATTTCGGGTCGTTTTTCCCGGATAGAGGAGAGGCAGACTGGCAGCCGCTCAGGAACAACACGCATACCGCAACAATGCATTGCTTCATTGGTTTACCGCTTACCAACTACCGTAAGGAATTCCGAATTTTTCGATATACCGCTTGGACTTTTCACTGACGGGATAAGCGTATCGCCCTTGGGTTTTCCCCTGACTCGGCCCCAACGGTTCGATTTCGGCCTGCGCTTTCGCCACTTCGACCGGATGGTAACATGAGTCTCTTACCCAAACCTGGATCGCCCCGCCGGGAGCTAAACCCAGATAGACCGAAGATATATAGGTAGCTGTCTGGTCTGGAGTTTTCGCGCAGCGTTGATTCACGGATGTCAGCATCAATTGCCTAGCCTCTTCGGGTATATCCACCCAGGCTCGATAGGTCTGAGGTTCTACGATGGACTGCCAGCGAACGAAGATCCGTTTCGGGAGATCAGCACCCACTACTGCTTTCGCGGAACTGCCCACACCGTGCCAGCCTCGCGCCGACTCTGTTCCATCTTCTGGCTGCCCACCCGATGCGGATCCCTTTCCCGTACGAAGAAACGTCTTTCCTTTGATGTCTTCAACGGCAGTGTCCTCAACCCAGACCTTCATGTAGTCAGGTTCGGTAAAGCCTAGCTCCCACCAAGGAGATTTGGGGTCGTTTTTGGCTGATAGCAGATCGTTTGATTGGCAACCGCTAATCAACAGGACACAAAGCATCGTTGTAAGTTGTTTCATCGGATGATGGTTACCAACTTCCATACGGAATACCGTACTTGTCGATATAGCGCTGGGCCTTTTCACTCACTGGATAGGCGTAACGCCCCCCGTGCTTCCCCTGCTCCGGGCCTAGCGGTTCAACTTCGCCTTGGGCATGTGCGACTTGGATCGGGCGATGGCATGAGTCTCTGACCCACGCTTGCAATACACCACCTGGAGCTAGCCCCACGTAAAGCGAGGCCATATATCGTGCAGCTCTTTCAGGAGTTTCCGGGCAACGTTGGTGCGTTGAGTCCACCATCAATTGTCTGGCTGATTCTGGGATTTCGATGAATCCCTTGTAGGTCTTCTGCTCTGATATGGACTGCCAACGAACGAAGATGAGTTTGGGAAGATCGGCACCTGTTACCGGAATACCAGAGCCACTGACAGTGCCCCAACCACGGGCGGACTCTGTGCCATCTTCAGGTTCACCTCCGGCAGCGGTTCTCCCTCCTGCCTTGAAAAACATCCTGTTTTGAATGTCCAGAACGGAGCTGTCCTCTACCCATATTTTCATGTAGTCCGGCTCAACAAACCCTAGTTGCCACCACGGGGACTTAGGGTCACTTTCGCCACTTTCTGCGGCTCTCGTCTGGCAACCCGCCAACAGAAAAACGCCCAGCAGAACAATCAACGCTCTCATTACCAAAGCTTCCAATCAGGTACGTGTGGGTGTTGTACGCGAATTGCGTCTGCCGTCGGCGCGTTGATGTAAACGGCTTCTATGCCGCTTGCATCCCTCCTGCCGAGGGGGTGGTTCCAGTTCGCGGAGGAGTGAATGTATTTGAGCTTTAGCAGCTTTTCTTCCTCAGCCGTGACGCTGTAGTCGCCAGCGACCAAACGATTACACAACGCTTGCAGGTCATCTGGCACGGCGTACTCATCGCTCTCAGGCATATCGATGAATTGGACGCCCTTTTCCTTCGCCAGTTGATACATGACTCTCAAGTAGACGCGCGAGAGCTTGCCGCTCACTGGTCGCTTGAGTTGCAGCGCGGCGTACACACGTTTTTCTCGGGGCGCCAGTCGATCCTGATTGTCCGTAGGGAGTAAGAGCGCGGCCGGTGTGACAACTTCCAGTAGATTTGCAGGCCACCCTTTGGCAACCCACTGACTTTTCAGGCGTGCAGCATCCCGGTAGATCGATGTAGTTGCAACGTCAGTTTGGACTGAGACTTCAAGGGCTTGCATGGGACTGACCAATACGCATTCCTCGACTTCGTCGAGGTAGCTTCCTCCGATATCCGAATGGACGCCGGGAAAGGTGTATTCCGGATGGTCGGGCTTAACGCGACTGAGCGCGAAGTTTGCGCGGCACTCATCGCGAGCTACGAGATGGACAACATCTTTGAAGAACCTGCGATCCAGATAAAGCTTCACACCGGGAGCGATAGGGCTCGTCACTTGACCAAGGTTGGTAAAACCGGCGATGGATGGCACTGTGTCGAACAGGCCGATAAATCCCATTTTGATACCGTTTCCGTATTGGCTATCAAAACTGCGGCTGAAATCTTTGGCGCTGTTGTTCAACAAGCTTCCTAGAGGTCCTTGCTTGCCTCGCACGATTTCATTTGAGAAATGCCGTGCAGCTGCTGCTCCACGACTGAAGCCAAACGTATCAAAAGTCAGAGACACTATTTCACTGCCTGGACTATCTAGCAGGACTTCTTCGATGGTTTGTTTTATTTGTGCGAAAGACGCCTGAACACGTCCCGCGACACCGGTATCACCGCGACCCATGCCAGAGCCTACGGCGCTGTCTTTCTCATTGTTTACAGTGCCAATACCGTCGACATAGATAGGACGTGATATGCATTTAAAGGCGCCAGCGCCCTCGGCTTTCTCGGTCTTTTTATATAGATCATGCAATTTTTTAACATTGGTGAGTCCGGCTCCGTAACTGCTGTCCGGGTCACTCATGTACGGCATGCAACTGACGGGAATATCCTGAGGCGCAATCGGATGCTGCGCCCCACACAGCAATCCTGCCGCCGTGTTATTCGCATTATTCCCAGTGCCATCAAAGAAAACCCCAATCCTCAACGCGATGCCGATTTTCTCAGGTTCGCGCGCAGGTTCTTTCCCGTGCTTCTCATATTCCGCCCAGCGCTGGGCGTGAATATCGACGGGTTTGGCTTCTTCGTAACGATAATTTTTCGGGGGGTTGGGTACGTAGCCACTCATCCGTGATTCCTGGTTCTGATCCTTGAGAACGGCCCGAAGGGTGACAGCCGGGGCTGGGGGGCGCAAGCCGTGGCCGAGTGCCAGCCAAGGTGTGGCAGCGGGGTTCGACGAGGGTTTCCCCTCGTCGGGGTAGGGTTGTTTAGCTGGCGATTTCAACGTTATCCAGCGCTTGGTTGACGGCGATTTCGCCGAGCATCACGACTTGGGCGATGCCCAGAGCGGTTTTGCGGTGCGGGGTGTCGAGCATGGCGGCGAAGTTGAGGAGCATTTCGCTGGCGGAGCCGAGGGTTTCGCTGGCGTTGGCGAGCAGGGATTCGCTGTTGTACTTGGGGTTGGCGAGGTACATGCGTTCGGGTTGTTGGGTGCTGGCCATGATTTGGCTGGCGGGTTTGAGGTAGTGGTCGAGGGCGCGTTCAGCGGCTTCGTGGAATCGCTTGGAATCGGGGGATTCGTAGGGGGATGTGGGGTCAGTTTCGGGTGGGTTGGGTGTTGGTTTGATCATGGTTGTGCTCCTGGTTTTCATTAGGAGCTACCAGCATCACTTGCAGATGATGGGTGGCAGCTATGCGCGGGTCTGCAAGACCGGGAAACCAGGCACCCGGCAGACCCGAAGGTCTCCCGCACAAAGCTGCCATTGAGCGGACACGAACGAGTGTCCTTTTGGCTGGCTGTGCGACTGGTTTTTCCGGCGGGCTTGCAGACCCGATCACTGATGAGCAGTGACGGGAATCAAGGTACGGAGGGAGTGCCAGACGCACAAGCCGGCGGATTCTGGCTTAGTCGTAGGTAACGGCGCAAGGCGTTGTAGGGTTTCGGTGGTTACTTGAGGCTTGGTTTAAACAGTGGCGGTTTTTACTGTTTATTTCGGTCAGTGCTTGATGGGGTGACTGGGTGGGCGTCTTCGCGAGCAAGCTCGCTCCCACAGGGATTTGTGGTTGAGGTGGGATTGGTGGTGGCTGGGCTGGCGTTATCGCGAGCAGGCTCACTCCTACAGGGGATTAAGTCTGGCTTTGGATTTGGGGCGGTTGGGCGGGCGTCTTCGCGAGCAGGCTCGCTCCCGCAGGTTTTGTGTTTGGTTCGGGGTTCCCACAGGGATTGGGGGATGGCTATGGTCGGTGGCGTGTCATGCTGATGAGGGCGGATCGTCCTCCACCCGGTGCCGGGCGCTCTTCAATGGAGAACGGCACAAAGCCAAGTTTCGGGTAGAGCAGCAGGCCTGCAGTGTTTTCATTGAAGCAAGACAGTTGCACTTCCTTGGCCTGGTATTTTTCGAAACCCAGCGCGGTCATGGTCTCGACGATGTACCGCGCCACACCCTGGCCACGGGCGTAGGGCGCGACGATGACGTTGCCGATGCAGCAGATGCCATCGTGCTCAGCGCGGTAGAAGTTGGCGAAGCCAACGAACTCGCCGTTGGCCAGAAAAGCCGTGGAGTCGAAGCGTTGGCTGATTGCGCTGTGCATCTGTTCTTCCGTCAGCGGGAAGTTGGCTTTCGGGAACATGAAGAACAGCTCTTGCTCGCCTTGGGGAAAGCTGCACAGGGTGTTGACGTCGTCGGCCGTCACGGGCCGGTGGGAGAAATTCATCGCTGCCCTGCCCTCACTTTTTACCCGCCAGATGATGCGCCACCAAGGCGTTGGCATGACCGTGGCCCATGCCGTGTTCCCCCTTGAGCCACGCCACCAGTTCCATGTGCTTCTTGTCGGTGATGCCGGCAAGCAGGCTCAGCCAGTGATCGATGGGCTGGCCGTATTTTTTCTCGATGGAGGGGAAGTACGACGCCGGGCCTTTTACCTTGTTGTCTTCGCTCATGCTGCAAGCTCCCTGTGGTCACGACGGAGGGTCGGCGGACGCTCCTTGTCGGCAGGTCATAGAGTGGACGCGAAGTGCGGTTCCGGCAACTGCCCCGCTCTGCCAGACACCACAAAAACCCTGTAGGAGTGAGCCTGCTCGCGATGGCGTTTTTTCAGTCAACACTTACATTGACTGGACTACCGCTATCGCGAGCAGGCTCACTCCTACAGTGATATCTGCTTTATTCCGTGCGGCCCGGCAGCATCCGCACCAGCGTGTTATCCCGCACCCAATAATGGTGGAACAACCCCGCCAGCGCGTGCAGCCCGATCAGCCAGTAACCGGTGCTGCCAATCAGTTCATGCCAGTACTTCAGTTGCTTGGCAAAGTCCGGATCGATGGCCACTGGCGCCGGGACGTGGAAGCCGAAGTACGGGAACGGTTTGTCGGCGGCGGCGAGCATCAGCCAGGCGAGGATCGGCGTGGCGATCATCAGGCCGTACAGCGCCAGGTGCATCAGGTGCGAGATGCCGGTCTGCCACGCCGGTGGTTTTGGGGTGATCGGTGGGCGTGGGCTGAGGCGGCCGAGCAGGCGGATCCACACGAGGGCGAAGATGCTCGCGCCGAACAGGCCGTGGAAGCCCATCAGCAAGCCGCGCGCTTCGCTGCCCTTGGGCATGTAGCCCTTGATTTCGACGCATGCGTAGACGCCGACGAACAGCGCCAGCATCAGCCAGTGCAGGGTAATTGAGAGTTTTCCATAACGGGTTACGGCGATGTCGCGGGTCATAAGCTGCGCCTCGTGATTGTCGTGAATGACAGTCGATTCGTTCGACTGTCTCGATCCGGTTGCCGGGCGAACCGACGGCGTTACCCTGCCCGCCCAGTCTTAAGAGAGTCTGAAGACAGACCCTCACGTTAACCTTTTTTCACCTTCAGACTTCGTTAAGAAATGCCTCCGATACTCGCCTCAAACCTATTGAGGGAGGCGTTCTGCCCATGCCCGATTTTGACTGGAACATCCCCCTGCCCCTGCGCTTCGGTCAAGCCGAAACGCCGCAGATGACGTTGACCGGTGCCCGGCCCGACGATGCCCTGCGAGAGCCGTTCGAAGCCTTTATCCAGCACCGTTTTCGCAAGGCCCATGGCGCCGACATCCGTCATTTCATGCCCGAGCTGTTCGGCATGCACAACGGCAATGGCGAGTTGTGCGCCGTGGCCGGGGTGCGTCGCGCGCATCTGGAATCACTGTTCCTTGAGCGCTATCTGGATGAGCCGATCGAGCCGTTGATCAGCGCGGCGGCGGATCGTGCGGTCGAGCGCAGCGCCATTGTCGAAGTCGGCAACCTCGCCGCCAGCGACACCGGCAGCGCGCGCCTGAGCATCATCGCCATCACCTACCTGCTGGCCATGGGCGGCCTGGAATGGGTGACGTTCACCGGCAACATCGGCCTGGTCAACAGCTTCCATCGCCTGGGTTTGAAACCAGTGACATTGTGCGCCGCTGACCCGGAACGGTTGGGTGACGAGCGTCAACACTGGGGCAGTTATTACGAAAGTAAACCTTGGGTGCACGTCGGCAATATCCGCGCCGGGTTCATCCATTTGCGCAATATCGGCCTGTTCACCCGCCTGGGTTTGCCGAGTTCGATTGAAGGAGCCTGTCATGTCGCTTGAACTGCAACGCTTTCAGGAAACCCTGCGCGACCATGCCCGGCGCAATGACAACGCGACCGCTCTGTGGGGCGACACGTTGAAACTCGATTACGCCACGCTGTACGCCGAGGTGTTGTATCGCCAGGAGCGTTTGCGCGACGAGCAGGCGCAGGTGATTGCGCTGGCGTTGGACAACGGCGTCGACGCGATGCTGTGGGATCTGGCCGTGCTGTTCGAAGGCCTGACCTGCGTGACGCTGCCGCCGTTTTTCAGTGCGGCGCAACGCGCTCATTGTCTGCAACAGAGCCAGGCCGAACGGGTAATCGCCGAGCCGGAGCTGGGCACCGAACTGCTCGCGGCCGGCTATGAACAACGTGGCGAGTTCTGGTGTCGCGCGTTCAGTGGCCCAAGTCGCATGCCGGCCGGTACCGCGAAACTCACCTTCACGTCCGGCACCACCGGCACGCCGAAAGGTGTGTGCCTGAGCGCCGACAGCCTGCTGCGGGTGGCACGGGAGCTGGATCAGGCCAGCGAAGCGACCGGCCCGCAGCATCATCTGGCGCTGTTGCCGTTGGCGATCCTGTTGGAGAACCTCGGCTGTTACGCCGCGCTGTATGCCGGCGCCATGCTCAGTTTGCCGAGCCAGAAAACCCTCGGCATTCAGGGCGCCAGTGGCGTCGAGATTCCGCGTCTGCTCGGTTATCTGGCCAGCCGTGCGCCGGAGAGTCTGATCCTGGTGCCGCAGTTGCTGTTGTTACTGGTCAGCGCCGCCGAACAGAAAGCCTTCGACCCGCAAACCCTGTGCTTTGCCGCTGTCGGCGGTGCGCGGGTCTCGGAGGATCTGCTGCACCGCGCGCAACGGGTCGGGCTGCCGGTTTATGAAGGTTACGGCTTATCCGAATGCGCCTCGGTGGTGTGCCTCAATCGCCCCGGTGCGCGCCGCCCCGGCAGTGTCGGCCGACCGCTGCCGCATGTTGAAGTGCGGCTGGCCGAGGACGGCGAAGTGCTGATCAAGGGCTCGGCGTTGCTCGGTTATCTGGGCGACGCGCCGTACGCTGATGAGTGGTGGCCGAGCGGCGATCTGGGCGAGTTCGACCCGGAAGGTTTTCTCTATCTCAAGGGCCGCAAGAAGCACCAGTTCGTCACCAGTTTCGGGCGCAACGTCAACCCGGAATGGGTCGAGTCCGAGCTGACCCAGCGCCGCCACATCGCCCAGGCGTTTGTTTACGGCGAGGCCTTGCCGCGCAATCACGCCCTGCTCTGGCCGCATCGCCCGGACTGCACCGATGCCGAATTGGCCGCTGCCGTAGCCGAAGCCAACGAGGCTTTGCCCGATTACGCCCAGGTGCATCAGTGGACGCGCCTGCCGCACCCCTTCACTGCCGCCAATGGCTTGCTCACCGCCAATGGCCGCCCGCGCCGCGACGCCATCGTCGCGCAGTACCACGCGCAATTGACCGAATCCGCTGTTTCCGAGGAGTCCGCATCATGAGTTTTTTTGACACCCTGCAAGAAGCCACGCAACAGGAACGCCACGAACTGTTCAACCTGCCGATCATCGTCGATGCCCTGCAAGGCAAGGTCAGCCTCGACAGTTATCGCGCGTTTCTGGCGCAGGCGTATTACCACGTGCGCCACACCGTGCCGCTGATGATGGCTTGCGGTGCACGCCTGCCGACGCGTCTGGAATGGCTGCGCAAAGCGGTGGCCGAGTACATCGAGGACGAATACGGCCACGAGCACTGGGTGCTCAACGACATTGCCGCGTGTGGCGGTGATCGTGATGCGGTGCGCGACGGTCAGCCGTCGTTGTCGATCGAGCTGATGGTCAGCTTCCTTTACGACCTGATCGCTCGGGGCAATCCGGTCGGTCTGTTCGGCATGGTCAACGTGCTCGAAGGCACCAGCATCGCTTTGGCTACCCACGCGGCGGGCAGCATTCGCGAGCGTCTGGCGTTGCCGGAAACGGCGTTCAGTTACCTGAGTTCTCACGGTTCACTCGACATCGAGCACATGCAAACCTATCGGCGCCTGATGAATCAGCTGGAAGACCCTGCCGATCAAGCCGCTGTGATCCATGCCTCGAAGGTCGTCTATCGCCTGTACACCGACATGTTCCGTGGCTTGCCGCGTGACGCGGAGGCTCAACATGCAGCTGCGTGATGCGCGGGTGGTGCTGACCGGTGCCAGTGGCGGCATCGGTCTGGCCATCGCCGAAACCTTGTGCGCTGCCGGCGCCCGCGTGCTGGCCGTGGCGCGGCATCAGGAGGCACTGCTGCCGTTGCTCAAGCGCTACCCTGACTCGTTGTGCTGGGTCGCGGCTGACCTGACCTTCCTCAGCGACCGGCGCAAAGTGCTGGTCGCCGCCGAAGCCATCGGCGGCATCAACCTGCTGATCAACGCCGCCGGGGTCAATCACTTCGCCATGCTCGAACAGCTGGATGACAGCGACATCAACGCGATGCTGGCGGTGAACATCAGTGCACCAATGTGCCTGACCAAACTGCTGTTGCCGCTGCTCAAGCAGGCCGACAGCGCCATGGTGGTCAACGTCGGTTCGACCTACGGCTCGATCGGCTACCCGGGTTACGCCAGTTATTGCGCGACCAAGTTTGCTTTGCGCGGATTTTCCGAGGCACTGCGCCGGGAGCTCGCTGACACCCGGGTCAGCGTGCTGTACGTCGCGCCACGCGCCACGCGCACCTCGATGAACAGCGCCGCCGCGCAAGCGTTGAACGACGCACTCAAGGCTAACGTCGACGATCCACAAACCGTGGCCTCGGCGGTGATCCATGCAATTGCCGGTGATCGTCGCGACCTCTACCTGGGCTGGCCGGAACGCTTCTTCGTCCGCCTGAACAATCTGCTGCCGCATCTGGTGGATCGAGGCCTGCGCAAGCAGCTGCCGCTGATCCGCCGCCTCAGTGAAAAACCTGACAACGAGTCGCCAAAGCCATGAAAAAACTATCCGCATGCCTGTTGCTCGCCGCCCTGAGTCAAAGCGTCTGGGCGTTGGAACCGGCCGACCAGAAACGCCTGGAGGGCATCCAGCAGAGCTGGGCGCACATCCAATATGAAGTGGCGGAAAAACAGCGCGCCTCCGCGTTCGAGCAATTGGCCAGCGAGGCCAACGCGTTCACCACGCAGCGCCCGGCGGTGGCCGAAGCGTGGATCTGGAAAGGCATCGTCACCAGCAGTTGGGCCGGTGCCGAGGGCGGCCTCGGTGCCTTGGGCAAAGCCAAGGACGCCAAGGCTGACCTGGAGAAATCCCTGACCCTCGACCCCAAAGCCCTGCAAGGCTCGGCCTACACCAGCCTCGCCGCGCTGTATGACCGCGTGCCCGGCTGGCCCATCGGCTTCGGCGACAGCGACAAGGCCGAGCAACTGCTCAAGCAAGCCTTGCAACTCAACCCCAACGGCATCGACAGCCTGTACTTCTGGGGCGATCACCTCTACCGTCAGAAGCGCTACGCTGAAGCCAAAGCAGCGCTGCTCAAAGCCCAGCAAGCCGCGCCGCGCCCGGGCCGCGAAAGTGCCGATGCCGGGCGCCGCAAAGAGATCGCCGCCCTTCTGGTGGACGTGAACAAGAAACTCGACTGACAGGAGTCCGCGTGCGTTTATTACTGGTTGAGGATGACGTGGCGCTGGGTGAAGGCATTCATCAGGCGCTGGGCCGCGAGGGTTACACCGTCGACTGGCTCAAGGACGGCAGCAGCGCGTTGCATGCGCTGCTCAGTGAAACCTTCGATGTCGCCGTGTTGGATCTCGGTCTGCCGCGCATGGACGGCCTGCAAGTGCTGCGCCGCCTGCGCGACAGCGGTTCGAATCTGCCGGTGCTGATTCTGACCGCGCGCGACGCTACCGAAGATCGCATCGCCGGGCTCGACGCCGGGGCCGACGACTACCTGATCAAACCGTTCGACCTGGACGAGCTCAAGGCGCGCCTGCGAGCCTTGTTGCGGCGCAGTGCCGGGCGCGCCCAGGCGTTGATCGAACATGCCGGCATCAGCCTCAACCCCGGCACCCAGCAAGTCAGCTATCAGGGCCAGCCTGTGGCCCTGACGCCCAAGGAATATCAGTTGCTGCACGAACTGCTGTCACCGCCGGGCCGGGTGATGACCCGCGATCAACTGATGCAGCTGCTTTACGGCTGGAACGAAGAAGCCGAAAGCAACACCCTCGAAGTGCACATCCATCACCTGCGCAAGAAGTTTTCCACCGACCTGATCCGCACCATCCGCGGTGTCGGTTATCTGGTGGAGGAGCGTCGATGACCTCGATCCGCCGCCGCACGCTGACCCTGATCATCGGCCTGTTGCTGGCCGGTCTCGCAGTCCTCAGCACCTTCAACCTGCACGACAGCAACCACGAAATCGCCGAAGTCTACGACGCGCAATTGGCGCAGAACGCGCGCCTGCTGCAAGGCGTGATGCGCATGCCCTTGGCCAGCAAACAACACGCCGAACTGTACCAGGCGTTCAACTCGGCGCTGGGCGAAGCGGTGCCGCGCGGCGACGGTCATCCTTATGAACGCAAAATCGCCTTTCAGGTGTGGAATCCTGCCGGTGATGTGTTGGTGCACACCGCCAGCGCACCGTCCTTCAAGGCACCACCGACGCAGCCCGGCTTCAGCGATGTAGTGGACCTGAACAATCGTCACTGGCGCGCCTTTCTCCTCGAAGACCCGCAAAACAACCTGCGCATCTGGGTCGGTGAGCGCGACGATGTGCGCGCCGACCTGGTCGACCGCATCGTCCGCCACACCCTGTGGCCGAATGTGGTCGGCAGCTTGCTGCTCGCGGCGATGGTCTGGCTGGCCATCGGCTGGGGCCTCAAGCCCTTGGCGAACATGGCCGAAACTCTGCGCGCCCGTCACAGTGGTTCGCTGGAACCGTTGCAACTGGCGCCGCTGCCCAGTGAGCTGGAACCGATGCAGGCGGCGCTGAACCGCATGCTCGCGCAGATCCAGGAAGTGCTTGGCCGCGAACGGCGCTTTATCGCCGATGCCGCCCACGAAATGCGCACGCCGCTGGCAGTGCTGCGGGTGCATGCGCAGAACCTGCAGGAGGCTGGCACCGAACAGGAGCGCCGCGAATCGCTGGCGTTTCTGATCGCTGGGGTCGACCGCACCAGTCGCCTGGTCAACCAGTTGCTGACCATGGCGCGCCTGGAACCGAAACCCAACCCGCCGCCGCTGCAACCCATCGACCTCAGCGAAACCGTGCGCAACAGCCTGGTGCAACTGACGCCATGGTTGCTGAGCAAACACCTGGAGCTGGCCTTTGAAGACAGCGCCCAGCCGTTCAACATCATGGCCAGCCCCGGCACGATCGACATTGCCCTGAACAACCTGATCACCAACGCTGCGAACTTCTCCCCCGAACACGGCGTGATCACCGTACTGCTCAGCCAGGCCGATGGGTTTTATCACTTGAGCGTTGAAGACCAGGGGCCGGGCATTGATGAAGCGGACCGGGCGCGCTTGTTCGAACGTTTCTACAGTCGCGGCAATGCCCAAGGCGCGGGGCTGGGGCTGACCATCGTCAACACCATCGCCACGCGATTGAGCGGGCGAATCACTCTGGTCAATCGTGCCGAAGGTGGCCTGCGCGCAACGTTATCGATCCCCGACGGGCAACCGCGCTCGGCTGCGCAACGCAGCACCCGCGAGCCGCCGCAGATTTGAGTCTGATTGCGACGCCAGGAGCGCCATCACCCGGTAAAAACAGTGGCCGCACGTCGTAATCTGATCCAGATCAGTTCCCGGGGCAAACATCGGCGTAGAACAGAGTTAGCGCACTCCCCTGCGCGTTGCTCGTTCAGCCCCGATGGAGGCTCAGCTCATGCTCACTGTCAAAGACCACAATGACCGCGCGGCGCCGGCCTATGCCGCGCACCCCGGTGAATACTGGATCGAGTCGCTCAAGGATGGTCGCCACGTCTTGATCCGCGCACTGGCAGCCAAGGATCGCGAACGCGAATACGCGTTCATCAAACGCTTGTCGCCCGAATCCCGACACCTGCGTTTTCTCGCGCAGATCAGTGAGCCCGGCACCGCGTTGCTCGATCAGTTGATGGACGTCGACTGCAAGCAACGCGCGGCCTTCATCGCGCTGGCTCACGAAAACGGTGAATTGATCGAGATCGGTATCAGCCGCTACGCCGCCACGGGCGAACAGGACTGTGAATGCGCCGTCACGGTCGCCGATGAGTGGATGCATCTGGGCCTGGCCACGCTGCTGATGGAGCACCTGATCAAAGCCGCCCGGCTCAACGGTTTCAAACATCTGTATTCGGTGGATTCGGCCAGCAACACGGCCATGCGCGACCTCGCCCGTTCACTGGGCTTTGAAACCCACAGCGATCCGGATGATGCCCACCAGGTCATTCATCGCCTGAGTCTGTAACGCATTCCTGCGCCCTGCACCTGTAAACAGTGCGGGGCGCATTGCCGATCAAGGCGTGATCGCCACCTTCATCACCCCATCGCGCTGATGCGCGAACAGTTCATACGCGGCTTCGATATCGTCCAGTTTGAAGTGGTGGGTCACCAGCGGCGACAGATCGACACCACCGCTTTGCACCACCGCCATCAGCCGGCGCATGCGTTCCTTGCCGCCGGGGCACAGGGTGCTGACGATGCTGTAATCGCCCAGCCCCGCCGCGAAAGCATCGTAGGGAATGCGCAAGTCTGACGCGTAAACCCCGAGGCTCGATAAGCGTCCGCCCGGACGTAACACCCGTAAGGCAGACTCGAACGTGCCTTGGGTGCCCAAGGCTTCGATGGACACATCCACGCCGCGCCCGTCGGTCAACGCCATGATTTGCTCGATGACGTCACCGTCCTCGAAGTTGACCACATGGGTCGCACCCAACTGCCGCGCGACGCTCATGCGCTCGGCCACCGCGTCGACGCCAATGATCACGCTCGCGCCCTTGAGCCGCGCCCCGGCCACCGCACACAGGCCGATCGGCCCCAGCGCGAACACCGCAACGCTGTCGCCGATACTGACTTCGCCGCGTTCGGCGCCGGAGAACCCGGTGGACATGATGTCCGGGCACATCAGCACTTGTTCGTCGCTGAGTTCGTCGGGGATCGGGCACAGGTTGGCCAAGGCATCGGGCACCAAGACGTACTCCGCCTGGCAGCCATCGATGATGTTGCCGAATTTCCAGCCGCCGGTGGCGCGAAAACCGTGGCGGGTGTCCGGCCCGTCCTGGGAGCCGCAGCCACACAGGCAGGCGTAGCTTTGGCCGCTGGGGGTGATGGCGCCGGCAATCACCCGTTGGCCTTCGAAAAATCCGCGCACCTGTGAGCCGAGTTTCTCGATCACGCCCACCGGTTCGTGACCGACGGTCAAACCTTTGGCCACCGGATACTCGCCGCGCAGGATATGCACGTCGGTGCCGCAGATTGTCGTGGTGGTGATGCGCACCAGCGCGTCCAGCGGGCCAACCTCGGGGATCGGTTTGTCATCCAGCACGATGCGATTCTTTTCGACGAATATCGCCGCTTTCATCATGGCCATGATCAAGACTCCTGTGCAGGTGTTTGCAGTGAGTTCAGCACCTTTCCAAGGCTGCGCCGAACTGACCGACACAAGGTTGATAACGATCAATCAATGCAGGATTGCGCATCGCCAATGCCGCACGTGAACGCAGCCGACCCTCGTTGCGGGACGGCCTTAAATCGAGCGCTGATTGACCCGCGCCATCAATTGCTCGGCGCTTTCCTTGCGCTCGGAATAGCGGTCGACCAGATGCGTCTGTTGATCGCGCAGCAGCACGGTGAACTTCACCAGTTCTTCCATCACGTCCACCACACGGTCGTAGAACGGCGACGCCTTCATCCGCCCGGCGTCGTCGAATTCCATGTAGGCCTTCGGCACCGAGGATTGGTTGGGGATGGTGAACATGCGCATCCAGCGACCCAATACGCGCAACTGGTTGACCACGTTGAACGACTGCGAACCGCCGCAGACCTGCATCACCGCCAGGGTCTTGCCCTGGGTCGGGCGCATAGCGCCGAGTTCCAGCGGGATCCAGTCGATCTGCGCCTTGAACACGGCGGACATCGCGCCGTGCCGTTCTGGCGAACACCAAACCTGGCCCTCCGACCACAGCACCAGCTCGCGCAGTTCCTGCACCTTCGGATGGTCGACCGGAGCGTCATCGGGCAGCGGCAGACCGGACGGGTTGAAGATCCGCGTTTCGGCGCCGAAGTGTTCGAGCAGGCGCGCGGCCTCCTCTACCAGCAAACGGCTGAAGGAGCGTTCGCGGGTCGAGCCGTAGAGCAGCAGGATGCGCGGTTTGTGTTCGCCCAAAGGGGACGTTCCTTCGAACAGCGAATGATCAAGATTGGGCAGTTGTTCTGACATGTGTCCTCCAGCTCAGAGAGAGCCGATACGATCCAGCTCACGCTGGAGATCAGCGCGGCTGAGTGCTTTAAATGGCAGGCCGAGAAAGGTTGCGCAGCGCCGTTCGATGATCGCCAGCGTGGCAGCAAACGCCGCGTCCACGGCGGCATCGTCGCCGATCACATCCGAGGGATCTGCCAGACCCCAATGGGCTTTGAGTGCGGGGCCGAAGTACACCGGGCAGCTCTCACCGGCGGCCTTGTCACAGACGGTGATGACAATGTCTGGCGGATTGTCTTCGAACGCGTCATTGCCTTTGCTGTACAAGCCATCGATGGCAATGCCGGCCTGTTGCAGCGTCGACAGGCTGCGTGGCAACACGTGGCCCTTGGGGAAACTTCCGGAACTCACGGCCTCGAATCCGGGGCGCGCCAGATGATTGAACATGGCTTCAGAGAGGATGCTGCGGCAGCTGTTGGCCGTGCACATAAACAGAATTCGCATGGTTTTTTCTTTCTCAGCAGCAGGCGGTTTCGCGCACCGGACGCCCGTCCATGTTCTGCAGGCGGGCGGCGTTGTCCTTGAGCCAATCGGCGTTGGCTTTGGACGTCACTTGCAGGATTTCGCGTACCCACGCAGGAAGATCAGGGTTGAGGCGGTAATAGACCCATTGCCCCTGACGGCGATCAAGCAGCAAACCATTGCTGCGCAGTTGCGCGAGATGGCGGCTGATTTTCGGTTGGCTGTCGCCGAGTGCGCACATCAGCTCGCAGACGCAGAGTTCACCTTGATCGGAAATGAGCAGCATGGCGCGGACGCGGGTTTCGTCAGCGAGGCTCTTGAAGACTTCGGTGGGGGTGATCATGGGATGGGCTCTGTACATATGGAAACTCGAATATACGGATATCCATATATATAAATCAATCTCAAATTTGCCACTCCCCTGTAGGAGTGAGCCTGCTCGCGATGACGCAATAACATTCAACATTTGCGTTGGCTGATACACCGCTATCGCGAGCAGGCTCACTCCTACAGGGGATCTACGGTTGGCAGGACTATCCGCGCAATAACCCCTGCTCCGCTTCACATAACCCCACCACATAATCCCAGACCACCCGCAGCCGCACCGATTTGTGCAACTCGCGCCGCGTGCTGATCCAGTAACTACGCTCGATGCTTTCATCCGACAGCAACGGCACCAGCTCGGGATCCGACTCGGCCATGTAGCAAGGCAACACCGCAATGCCCAATCCCGACCGCGCCGCTTCCTGCTGGGCGATGACGCTGGTGCTATGGAACACCACGCGCGGACTGCGGCAGAAGCTGTTGAGAAACATCAGTTCCTGGCTGAACAGCAAATCATCGACGTACCCGATCCACGCATGCCGCCCGAGGTCTTCGCGGCTGTGCAGTGGCGGCGCCTTATCGAGATAGCTCTGGCTGGCGTACAACGCGAGTCGATAGTCCGTGAGCTTGCGCGTGACCAGCATGTCCGCCGCCGGGCGCTCCAGGTGAATGCTGATTTCCGCTTCACGATTGAGGATGCTGACAAAGCGCGGCACCGCGACCAGTTCCACTTCCAATCCCGGATAGCGCTCGAACAAACCGATCATGCGGCTGGCGAGAAACTTGATGCCCAGCCCTTCGGTGACACCGACACGAATTTTGCCCAGCGGCGCGGTGGATTGGGTGATCTCTTCCTGCGCCAGCAACGCCACGTTTTCCATCGCCTCAGCGTGTTTAAGCAGCGCCTCCCCTGCCGGGGTCATTTCGTAGCCTTGGGCGTGCTGGACGAAGAGCGCGGTGCCGAGGCTTTTTTCGATGGCTTCGATGTGGCGGGCAACGGTGGCGTGGGTGGTGTTGAGGCGGCGGGCGGCGGTGAGCAGGCGGCCGCTGCGTTGCAGTTCGAGAAAAAACCGCAGGTCGTTCCAGTCGAACATGGCGTGTCCTTGTCGGCTATGGTCAATGCAGGCTGTTTAAAAACGCACAGCGGCTGCGCAAAAACTAACATTCTTTTAACGAAAGCTAACAACTAGAGTGTCCGACAATAAAAACAAAAAGCGAGGTCAGGGAATGCAGACTTCCCTTGATGAATACGACTACATCGTGGTCGGCGCCGGCCCTGCCGGGTGTTTGCTGGCCAATCGACTGTCGGCGGATCCGCAGCAGCGCGTGCTGTTGCTCGAAGCCGGCGGGCGCGACAACTATGCGTGGATTCACATTCCTGTCGGTTACCTGTTCTGCATCGGTAACCCGCGCACCGACTGGTGCTTCAAGACTGAACAACAACCGGGCCTCAACGGCCGCGCGCTGAGCTATCCGCGCGGCAAAGTGCTGGGCGGTTGCTCGTCCATCAACGGCATGATCTACATGCGCGGCCAGGCCAACGACTACGATGGCTGGGCGGCCGAGGGCAATCCGGGCTGGGCCTGGAATGATGTGCTGCCGCTGTTCAAACAGAGCGAAAACCACTTCGCTGGCGCGGCTGAATTCCACGGTGCCACGGGTGAATGGCGGGTCGAGCAGCAGCGTCTGTCGTGGCCGATTCTGGATGCCTTTCGCAGTGCCGCCGAGCAAAGCGGCATCGCCAGCATCGACGACTTCAATCAAGGCGACAACGAGGGTTGCGGCTACTTTCAGGTCAATCAGAAATCCGGGGTGCGCTGGAACGCGTCGAAGGCGTTTTTGAAACCGGTGCGCGACCGGACGAATCTGACAGTGCTGACCGGGGTTGAGGTGGATCGCGTGTTGCTGGAGGACGGTCGCGCAACAAAAGTCAGTGCGCGTCATGAAGGCCAGAGCAAACAGTTCAAGGCGCGCAAGGAGATCGTCCTGTGCGCCGGCGCGGTCGGTTCGCCGAGCATTCTGCAGCGTTCCGGAATCGGTCCGCGGCCGCTGCTCGAACGCTTGGGCATCGGCGTGATTCATGAGCTGCCGGGCGTCGGCGGCAACCTGCAGGATCACCTGCAACTGCGCCTGATCTACCAACTGGAAAACGCACGCACGCTGAACCAGATCGCCGGCAGCGTCTGGGGCAAGATGGGCATGGGCCTGCGTTATCTGTATGACCGTAGCGGGCCGCTGTCGATGGCGCCGAGTCAGTTGGGCGCGTTTGCGCGTTCGGGGCCGGAGCAGACCTCAGCGAATCTGGAATATCACGTGCAACCGCTGTCCCTGGAGCGTTTTGGCGAGCCGTTGCACAGCTTTCCGGCGTTTACCGCTTCGGTGTGCGATCTGCGTCCACAGAGTCGTGGACGCATCGAAATTCGTTCGGCGGATCCGCAGGAAGCGCCGCTGATTCAGCCCAACTATCTCAGTCATCCAGAAGATCTGCGCGTCGCGGCGGATGCGATTCGCCTGACCCGTCGCATCGTCAGTGCCCCGGCCCTGCAAGCGTTCAAACCGGTCGAGTATCTGCCCGGGGCCAACCTGCAAAGTGAAGAAGAATTGCAGCAAGCGGCGGCGAAGATCGGCACGACGATTTTCCACCCGGTCGGCACCTGCCGCATGGGCAATGACGGTGATGCAGTGGTCGACGCACAGCTGCGCGTCCACGGCGTGCCCGGTTTGCGCATCGCCGATGCGTCAATCATGCCGCGCATTACCTCGGGCAATACGTGTTCGCCTACGCTGATGATTGCGGAAAAGGCTGCTCAACTGATCCGCAATTCTCAAGCTGTAAGCACAACCCCTGTAGGAGTGAGCCTGCTCGCGATGACGGAATAACATTCAACATCTGCGTTGGCTGATACACCGCTATCGCGAGCAGGCTCACTCCTACAGGGGACCGCGTCTAATTCAAGGCATCACCCGGACACGCAACACCAGTGGAACAACAAAAACAATCACTGTGAGGGATACCGATATGTCAGAACACGTTCAGCCGCTGGACGCCGTGCGCAGCGCGGAGACCAGCCCGGATACACGCAAAGTCATCTTCGCTTCCTCACTGGGGACGGTGTTCGAGTGGTATGACTTCTTCCTCTACGGCGCCCTCGCGGCGGTGATCAGCAAGCAGTTTTTCGCCGGGGTCAACGACACCACCGCGTTTATCTTTGCGCTGATGGCTTTCGCTGCAGGGTTTATCGTGCGGCCGTTCGGGGCGCTGGTGTTCGGTCGGTTGGGGGACATGATCGGGCGCAAATACACCTTTCTCGCGACGATCATTCTGATGGGCGTCGCGACCTTCTGCGTCGGCCTGCTGCCGACCTACGCCAGCATCGGCATCGCCGCGCCGATCATTCTGGTGGTGCTGCGCATGCTTCAGGGCCTAGCGCTCGGCGGTGAATACGGCGGCGCGGCCACCTACGTTGCCGAACACGCGCCGATCGGAAAGCGCGGTTTCCATACCAGCTGGATTCAGTCCACCGCGACCCTCGGCTTGTTGCTGTCGCTGCTGGTGGTGCTCGGTTGCCGCTACTTCACCGGCGATCAGTTTGAAGTCTGGGGCTGGCGGATTCCGTTCCTGCTGTCGATCGTGCTGCTGGGCATTTCCACCTGGATCCGCCTGAGCCTGCACGAGTCGCCGGCGTACCTGAAAATGAAAGAGGAAGGCAAAACCTCGAAAGCGCCAATCCGCGAATCCTTCGGCAAATGGGAAAACCTCAAAGTTGTGCTGATCGCCCTGTTCAGCATCAACGCCGGGCAAGCGGTGACCTTCTACGCGGCGCAGTTCTATGTGCTGTTCTTCCTCACCCAGTTCCTGAAAATGGACCCGGCGGTGGCCAATACCTTGCTGATCATCAGCGTGGTGATCGGCGCGCCGTTCTTCATCTTTTTCGGCTGGCTGTCGGACAAGGTCGGGCGCAAACCGGTGCTGATGCTCGGCTTGCTGCTGGCCACGGCGCTGTACTTCCCGATCTTCAAATCCCTCGCGCACTACGCCAACCCGGCGATCGATCAGGCCAGCCGTCAGGCACCGATCACCGTGCTGGCGGATCCGGCGACCTGCACCTTCCAGTTCGATCCGGTGGGCAAAGCCAAATTCGACAGCCCGTGCGACAAGGTCAAAACCTTCCTGGTCAAACAAGGCCTGCCCTACTCCAGCGCCGCCGCCCCAGCCGGCAGCACCGTGCAGGTGAGCGTTGGCGACGTCAAACTCGATGGCTTCGACGAGGCCGCCCTGCGCGGCGCGATCACCCTGGCGGGCTACCCGCAACAAGCCGATTTGCAGCAGATCAACAAACCGATGATCGTCGCCCTGATCGTGGCGCTGATCATCATCTCGGCGATGTGCTATGGCCCGCTCGCGGCGCTGATGGTCGAACTGTTCCCGACGCGCATTCGCTACACCTCGATGTCGCTGCCGTACCACATCGGCAACGGCTGGTTCGGCGGGTTCCTGCCGACGGTGTCGTTTGCCTTGGTGGTGTACACCGGGGACATCTTTTATGGGCTGTGGTATCCGGTGTTGATTACCGGGGTAAGCCTGGTGGTGGGGATGATCTGTTTGCGTGAGACGAAGAATATCGATCTCGACAAGAACTGAAACTCAACCAGATAACTCAATTGGCGAGGGCTTTGACCCTCGCCGTTTTTTTGCTCAGGCATCAGCCTTGATCACCTCGAACTTCACCTGATCCGGATAAAACGCCACGTAGTCCTTGATCGGCCCGACCGAGATTTTCGGTTTCTCATAAGTCCACACCGCGTTCGCCCCCTCATGCCCCGGCACTTGCAGGCTGAAGTAGTTGGCGTCGCCCTTGTACGGGCAATAACTGGTGTGGTCGGTGCGGGCGAAGTACTTTTCGTCGATGTCTTCGCGGGGGATGTAATAGACCGGTGGGTAGTTGGCTTCGTTGAGGATCAGTACGTGGGAGGACGCAGCGACCTGGATGCCGTGGAATTTCACTATCAGGCAGCCGGGAAGTTGTTCGAGGGCAATGACGGGACTAGGGCCGGAGCTTTTCATGGGGTTCTCCTGAATACGGCGAAGAGACCGGTTCAGGTATAGCCCATTGGTTATGGTTGGGGTGGGTTTACAGCCGAACGGCCCTTCACCATCAAAAGCCCCTCACCCTAGCCCTCCCGAAACGTCGGACCGCCCGGAGGGAGAGGGAACTGACCGAGTTGTCTGGCGAAATCCATCGACCTGAAAAATCGAGTCGATTATGGATTCAAAGCCAATCGTTCAAGTCGGTGAATTTCGCCAATATCCCCCATTCGGTTCCCTCTCCCACTGGGAGAGGGTTAGGGTGAGGGCCGCTCTTCAGGCATCACGCAACAATATCAGTCGCCACCGCTTGCCCCACCACACCCACAGCAAAGTCCACCGAACCCTGCCCCGTCAGGTCAACCATCAGGCTGGTCTGATTGGTCTGCGCGAAGTAAGTCAGGATCGCATCACCCGCATGCCCGGTGAAGCCGCTGACGAAGTTCAGCGACGCCGCGCCCGTGGCGAAACCTGCAATCCCCGACAAGTCGATCTTGTCCAGGCCGCTGGTGAAATCCATGATCCAGTCCGGTGCCGTCATGGTCGAATCGCTGGCCGCGCCGAACACGAAAGTATCCGCACCTGCACCACCCCACAAGGTGTCACCGCCGCCACCACCGTAAACGATGTCATTACCGGCACCGCCGACCAGCTCGTTGGCAGCGGCGTTGCCGATCAGCAGATCATTGCCTGAACCGCCGATGGCATTTTCTACGGTCACACCGTAAGCAACGGAAACGTTGCCGACCAAACCACCAACATCGGAGAACGAACCTTCATTGAGGTTGATCTTCTGATTCTGACTGAAGCCGGAGAAGTCCAGCGTATCGTTGCCGCCGCCGTCCCACACCGAGAACACCACTTTGGAGGACGCCGAAGTGGCGCTGTAGAAATCGCGCTCGGCATTGGAATTGAAACCGTAGGTGGTGTCATCGGCGCGGGTCGCGTAGTTGGCGCCGTAGAGTTTTTGCACCGCAACGATATCGTCCAGCAATGGCGCCGAAGCGTACGCGCCGCTGCCGTCCTTGCTGAAGTTCTGATCGGTGTTGGCTTCGCTCCAGTAGCTCATCAGGCTGTAGCCACGGGTGTCTTCAGCGTACTTGGCGTCATTGTAGGTCGGGTTGCCGTTGCCGGCGTTGTAGGCGCCCGGATGCGACAGGCCGAGGGTGTGGCCGATCTCGTGGGTCAGGGTCTGGCGCCCGTAGTTGTTGGTGTCCGGGGTCTTGTTGACCTGATATTGATCGTTGATCAGGTACCACGACTGGCCGTCATAGCCACCGCCGCTGGGCAGGTAAGCGAAAGCCGCACCACCGGTGCTGACGTCGTAGTTGCCAAACGTCATGTGGCCATCGCCGCCCTTGCCTTCGCTAAAGGTGACGTTGGCGACATCGGCCCAGGATTGCATGGCCAGCACAGCCTGGGCTTTTTGCTGGGCGCTGAACTCACTGAAGTTGCCCAGCTTGACGTTGTAATTCGCCGGTTTGTCGGTCAGAAAGCTGTAGCTGAGGTCGATCTTGCCATCAGCATTCTTGTCGCCCCACGACAGGCCTTTGCGCAAGATTTCATCAGCGGCCTGATTGGCAGTGAATGAGGGTTTGCCGTTGACCAGCCCGACGCCACGGTCATACAAGTGGCTGAAAGCATCGACCTGGTCGAAGGCGCTGGTGGTTTTGGATTTGGCTTGAGCCATGATGGACTTCCTTGTTTCTGAGTAGTCAGTGTCGACAGACCACGGCGATCTTCTGGCGAGATCGTCCTGTCACTCGCGTGTTTGCATCGGCGAAAAACCTGACACAGGCGCAAACCGGGCGCTAATCAATTTCTCGATAGCCCGGGCTGCGTCCCTGTATTACCCGTCATGTGCTGCAATGCTTTTTATCTGTATATCCATACAGATAAAAGTTGCCGCTGACGCCAAGTCCGGCCATTCTGTGCACCTGTGCGGACCTTGATCGACGTGGGTGGTTATGCGGTTGTACCTCTGTGAAAAACCTTCTCAGGCCAAAGACATTGCGGCCGTGCTCGGCGCCAGGCGTCGGGGCGACGGCTGCTGGCTGGGAACAGACGTCACGGTGACCTGGTGCATCGGCCACTTGCTCGAAACCGCCCCGCCGGATGCCTACGACGCCCGCTACAAGCGCTGGGTCCTGGCTGATCTGCCGATCATTCCGGACAAGTGGAAAATGACCGTCAAGCCGCGCACCGCCAGCCAGTACAAAGCGGTCAAACGCCTGCTCGGCGAGGCCAGCGAGCTGATCATCGCCACCGACGCCGACCGTGAGGGCGAGATGATCGCCCGGGAACTGGTCGAGCACTGTCGCTATCGCGGGCCGATCCGGCGTTTGTGGCTGTCGGCGCTGGACGAAGCTTCTATCCGCAAAGCCTTGGCGGCACTGAAGCCAGGGGCCGAAACCTTCAGCCTGTATCACTCGGCGCTGGGCCGCTCGCGGGCGGACTGGTTGATCGGCATGAACATGAGCCGGCTGTTCACGCTGCTGGGGCGGCAATCGGGTTATCAAGGCGTGTTGCCGGTAGGACGGGTGCAGACGCCGACCTTGCGCCTGGTGGTGGATCGCGACCGCAGCATCGCCGATTTCGTGCCGGTGCCGTTCTGGGCAGTCGATGTCGATCTGCTGCACAACGGCATCCCGTTTACCGCACAGTGGCGCGCGCCGCCGGATGCCTGTGACGATCAGGATCGCTGCCTGAATCAGGCGCTGGCCCAACAAGCGGCGGGAGCGATCAGCAGCGCTGCCAGTGCACGGGTAGTGAAGCTGAAAACCGAGCGCATGCGTGAAGTGGCACCCCTGCCCTTCGATCTCGGCACCTTGCAGGAAGTCTGCTCGAAGAAACTCGGCCTCGGCGCGCAGGAAACCCTCGACATCGCCCAGGCGCTCTACGAAACCTACAAAGTCATCACCTATCCGCGCAGTGATTGCGGTTATTTGCCGCTGAGCCAGCACAGCGAGGCGCCGGGGATTCTCGCCGCGCTGCGTCAGGCCGATCCGGGTCTTGAGGCGTTGCAAGGCTTTCTCGAACCCCAGCGCCGCTCCCGGGCATGGAACGACGCCAAGGTCAGTGCGCACCACGGCATCATCCCCACCGCTGCGGCGAAAAACCTTGAACGCCTGAGTGGCAAGCACCGCGCGGTCTACACGTTGATCCGCGCACGTTATCTGGCGCAGTTTCTGCCCAATCACGAATACGATCGCACCCAGGCCGATTTCGATTGCGCCGGTGAAGCGTTGCGTGCGGTCGGCAAGCAGATCATCGAACCGGGCTGGAAACGCGCACTGCCCGAGGCGCTGGCACCGGCCAAGGGCCGCGAGGCACCGGTACCGCAAACCTTGCCGGCACTTACGCAAGGGGTTGAGTGCGCGGTGGCTGACGTCAAGTTCAAGGATCTGTGGACGCAACCACCCAAACCCTACACCGAAGGCGATCTGATCAAGGCGATGAAAAACGTTGCCAAACTGGTGGAAGATCCGCTGCTCAAACAGAAGCTCAAGGACACCACCGGGATCGGCACAGAAGCGACCCGCGCCTCGATCATTCAGGGCTTGCTTGACCGTGGCTATCTGGTGAAAAACGGCAAAGCCCTCGCCGCTACCCCGGCGGCGTTCAGCCTGATCGACGCGGTGCCCCGCGCAATTGCCGACCCCGGCACCACGGCCATCTGGGAGCAGGCGCTGGACATGGTGCAAAGTGGCGAAATGAGTCTGGAAGAGTTCGTCACCAAACAGGCGGCGTGGATGAGCAAACAGGTGACGCGCTGTTCCAGTCTCAGCCTGACCATCAGCGGCCCGCCACCAGCCGGTAAAGCGGCGGCCCCGTGGAAGAAAAAACGCAAATCGACCCGCAGCAAAACCACGGGTACGACAAAACGCACAGCGAAACCGTCAGGCAAATAAAACCCGCTAGTGTTTCTGCAAGGCTCAGCACTTTGAGGAACCCTGCGCATGGCCAATATCGAACTGCACCCCGCCCAGCGCGATGAGCTGGACATCATCGAAAACCTCATGCAGTTCTACATGTACGACTTCAGCGAGTGGCTGCCACTGAAGCTCGCCGAGCACGGCTTTTTCTCGATCCAGCCGAAAATCGGCTATTGGCGTCACCCGGCCACCCAACCGTTCCTGATTCGCGTCGACGGCGAACTCGCCGGTTTCGTGACCGTCGATAACGAAATCCACATCGCCGGGGCCGAACACAACATCGGCTACTTCTTCATTGCGCGACGCTTTCGTGGCCAAGGCGTCGCGCAGTTTGTCGTCTCTGCCCTCTTGAGCCGCATCCCCGGTCAATGGCAGATTTTCCATATCGACGCCAACCTGCCGGCCCAGCGCTTCTGGGCCAGGCTGATCCCAGCATTGAGCGGCGGCGAGTTCACCGTGCAGCAGCGTGAAGTGGACGGTTATCCGTGCACCTTCTACGTCTTGCGCGCACCCTTTTCCGTTGCCTGAACGGATTCTTTCTCATTCCAAAACAGCTTTGTCTGACAATATGTAGTGAGCAAAAATAATCACTACAAAACCGTTGACGGCGTCGTTTTGCTTTTGCATGATGAAGACGTTCCCCGATCGGGAACACCAGTAACACGCTTGAGCAAACTCGTCTGACCGCCGAGTTGTTTTTTCCGGATACACGCTGCCCACAAGGCAGATTGAAGAAGCTGACCTGGCCTGAACGTCCAGTACAAGGACGAGAAGCGCTGGCGAAAATTCTCAAGACGCTTGTGGTCGACACGGTAAATGTCGTCAAGGAGCCTCCCGGTTTTCGCTGCTTCTCCTCGTTGTGACGCTATTGCGTAGCAGTTATTCAACACGACTACATGCAACAGATGCACGACCCCGTACTTTCCACGGGCGAGCGCTGACGTCCTGGTTTCGGTGCCAGGGATCAACTAACCGATGGGCTACCTGTATTAGCGAATCAACTTTGAAAGATCACCAGACTGGTCAAGGGGCAATATCATGAATCTGAACAATCAACCGACTATCGAAGAACTGGCTCGTATGTTCGCTGCGCAGAAAGACAGCCATGACAGCCATATTCTCTGGATCAGCAAGTCGGGGCAGGTGCATATCGACTGCCTGGCGACCCATGCTGACGAAGACGAGTTCGACCGCAACCATCAGAACCTGCTGGCCCGCCTGAAGATGTACCGCCGCGGCCACGGTTATGTTGGCAAGAAAGCCGCGGCCGACAAGGACTTCATCGGGAATGTTCTGCAAACGCTGAAACAGGCGTGGGATTCGATGCAGAACAAGAATGAAGTTCGGGTGATTGATCGGTTCTGCTGAGTTAGTAAGCAAATAATTGAAAGGCCTGTTTCCTTAAAGGAAGCAGGCCTTTTTTTGTTCGCTTGCATTGATTTGGCGTGGCTGGAATTGTAGCCCCTCACCCCAGCCCTCTCCCGAGGGAGAGGGAGCCGATTTGTGCTGCGCTCAAAATTTTAGTTCGGCTCAAAACTTTCAGGTCGGCGTAAATCGCACGAACACCTCGGCCAGTCCCCTCCCAAGGGAGAGGGAGCCGATTTGTGCTGCGCTTAAAATTTTAGTTCGACTCAAAACTTTCAGGTCGGCGTAAATCGCACAAGCACCTCGGTCAGTCCCCTCTCCCACTGGGAGAGGGTTAGGGTGGGTAAAGACCGGGTACATCCTTTACGTTTGAGACCGGGGACATGGTTTACAGGTATCAATCATGGTCAGGAGGTGCTGACCATGCCCTGGAAACAAGAGTCCCCAATGGATCAACGAGTGAAGTTAATTAGCGATTGGCTCAGCGGCAGCTACACCAAAAGCCAATTAAGCCGGCGGTATGGCGTCAGTCGTCCAACCATCGACAAGTGGCTGGAACGGTATGC
>NZ_JACOPX010000007.1 GCF_015461835.1 Pseudomonas neuropathica
CCTCAAGATTATCCATCACCCGATTCACCGCCAGTTCCCCAAGCATGATCAGTTGCGCAATCCCCAGCAGCGTCCTGCGCTGCGACGCGGGTACGAGATGAGCGAAGTCATGGGCGATGGTTCTGGCTGAAGCGAGTGTTTCGCTGGCATCCGCCAGCAGTTCTTCGTTTTTGAAGTCTGCGGTAACGGCGTACATTCGGCGGGTTTTGCGTGGGGGTGGGGTGGAGCCGGGTGGGCAGAGGTAGTGATCGAGGGCGCGTTCGGCGGCGTCGTTGAGCTTTTTTGAATCGAGGGATTCGTAGGGGGAGGCGAGATCGGTTTCGGGTGGGTTGGGTGTTGGTTTGGTCATGGTGAAGCTCCTAGAGTCATTGGAGCTGCCAACGCTCGCTGCGAGACGAATGAAGGTGGCAGCTATACGCGGGTCGCAGACCGGGACTCTAGAACCGGCAGACCCGAAGGTCTCCCACGTACAGCCGCCATAAAAAAGCGGGTGTTGTGCGTCCAGAGATCGACGGGCTGCGAGACCCGATCACTGATTCGTCAGCGACCGATCCACAATAGAACCCGCCCCCAAGGCGCACAAGCCGGCGGATTCTGGCTTGGCTGTAGGTAATGGCGCAAGGGTTTGTAGCCTGAAAGGCGTGTCTGAAGGTGTCCTTTAAACAGCTTCGTTTAAATTAAGAAATTTGCGCCAAACATGAGGACCCCTTCGCGAGCAAGCTCGCTCCCACATTTGGAATGCATTCCACTCTGACATCTTGGAATGCGGTCCCCTGTAGGCCTTCGCCTGCTCGCGATAGCGCTCTGTCAGATGTAAATGCATTGACTGAAAAGTCCTCATCGCGAGCAGGCGAAGGCCTACAGGGGTCGCGCTTACGTTCCTCTCTGTTTCAATCCTTGGCAAAAGTTGGAAAGCTTCTTGCAGTACCCGCCGTGAGCCCGCTCTGGGCGTCAAAAGTTTGCTTTAAAGGAACGGGGAAAACCGGTGGATCGCTCTCAGTTATTCAACACTGCTCGCACAAACGTTGCCGACCTCAGTCGAGGCAATCTGGGCGTGCCGTTGTTGCTGCTGGTCATGCTGGCGATGATGATGTTGCCGGTGCCGCCGTTCCTGCTCGACGTGTTCTTCACCTTCAACATCGCGCTGTCGATCGTCGTTCTGCTGGTCTGCGTGTATGCGCTGCGGCCGCTGGATTTCGC
Source organism: Pseudomonas neuropathica (assembly GCF_015461835.1). Taxonomy (GTDB): domain Bacteria; phylum Pseudomonadota; class Gammaproteobacteria; order Pseudomonadales; family Pseudomonadaceae; genus Aquipseudomonas; species Aquipseudomonas neuropathica. The sequence goes on from NZ_JACOPX010000007.1 coordinate 1,201, forward strand.
CGTGTTCCCGACGATTCTGCTGGTCGCGACGCTGTTGCGGCTGGCGTTGAACGTGGCTTCGACGCGGGTGGTGATGCTCCACGGTCAGGACGGCCACGCCGCTGCCGGTAAGGTGATTCAGGCCTTCGGTGAGGTGGTGATCGGCGGTAACTACGTGGTCGGTATCGTGGTTTTCGCGATTTTGATGATCATCAACTTCGTCGTGGTGACCAAGGGTGCCGGACGGATTTCCGAGGTGAGCGCGCGCTTTACTCTCGATGCGATGCCCGGCAAACAAATGGCGATCGACGCCGACCTCAACGCCGGTCTGATCGACCAGAACCAGGCCAAGATGCGCCGTCAGGAAGTCGCCCAAGAGGCCGAGTTCTACGGTTCGATGGACGGTGCCAGCAAATTCGTCCGTGGTGACGCCATTGCCGGCCTGCTGATTCTGTTCATCAACCTCATCGGCGGTATGGCCGTCGGTATCTTCCAGCACAACATGAGCTTCGGCGATGCGGGCAAGGTTTACGCCTTGCTGACCATTGGTGACGGTTTGGTGGCGCAATTGCCATCACTGTTGTTATCGACAGCGGCGGCGATCATGGTGACTCGTGCTTCCGGTTCGGAAGACATGGGCAAGCAGATCAATCGCCAGATGTTCGCCTCGCCGAAAGCGCTGGCGGTGGCGGCCGGTCTGATGGCGGTCATGGGCCTGGTGCCGGGCATGCCGCACTTCTCGTTCCTGAGCATGGCCGCGCTGGCCGCTGGTGGCGCGTACCTGTTCTGGAAAAAGCAGAACGTCGCTAAAGTCGTGGCGTTGGAAGAGGTCAAGCGCCAGCAGGATTTGCTGCCGTCGCCGGCCCGCGCCATGGAAACCAAAGAGCTGGGCTGGGACGATGTGACGCCGATCGACATGATCGGCCTGGAAGTCGGTTATCGCCTGATTCCATTGGTCGATCGCAACCAGGGCGGGCAATTGCTGGCGCGGATCAAGGGCGTGCGCAAGAAGCTCTCGCAGGATCTGGGCTTCCTGATGCCGACCGTGCACATCCGCGACAACCTCGATCTGGCGCCAAGCGCCTATCGTCTGACCCTGATGGGCGTGATCCTCGCCGAAGCCGAGATCTATCCGGATCGCGAACTGGCGATCAACCCGGGCCAGGTCTATGGCACGCTCAACGGTATCAACGCCAAAGATCCGGCTTTTGGCCTGGAGGCGGTGTGGATCGAAATCAGCCAGCGTGCCCAGGCACAATCGCTCGGTTACACCGTGGTCGACGCTAGCACCGTGGTCGCGACCCACTTGAACCAGATTCTGTACAAGCACTCCAGCGAGCTCATCGGCCACGAAGAAGTACAGCAACTCATGCAATTGCTGGCCAAAAGCTCGCCGAAACTGGCTGAAGAGCTGGTGCCGGGTGTGGTCACGTTGTCGCAACTGCTCAAAGTGCTGCAAGCGCTGCTTGCCGAACATGTGCCGGTGCGCGATATCCGCAGCATCGCCGAAGCCATCGCCAACAACGCCGCGAAGAGTCAAGATACCGCCGCGCTGGTGGCTGCTGTGCGGGTCGGCGTATCCCGCGCCATCGTCCAAAGCATTGTAGGCACTGAGTCGGAGCTGCCTGTGATCACCTTGGAACCAAGGTTGGAACAAATATTGCTCAATAGTCTGCAGAAGGCAGGACAAGGCTCGGAAGAGGGCGTTCTGCTGGAGCCAAGCATGGCCGAGAAGCTGCAGCGTTCGCTCATCGAAGCGGCGCAGCGTCAGGAAATGCAAGGTCAGCCGGTGATCCTTTTGGTCGCCGGCCCGATCCGCGCGATGCTCTCGCGCTTTGGCCGCCTCGCCGTCCCTGGACTGCATGTGCTGGCCTACCAGGAAATACCGGACAACAAGCAAGTGACCATCGTTGCGACAGTAGGGCCCAACGGCTGAGGTAGTGGTTTATGCAAGTTAAGCGTTTCTTTGCCGCCGATATGCGTCAGGCCATGAAGCTGGTTCGTGATGAGCTGGGCGCTGATGCCGCCATCATTGGCAACCGCCGCATTGCCGGCGGTGTCGAGTTGACGGCGGCACTGGATTACAAATTGTCGGCGCTGGCGCCACGGGTTCCGAACATGGAACTCGAGGACGAACTGCGCAAGACCCAGTCGCGCATCGTCACCGCCCAGGCCGAGTTGAGCCTGCGTGGCGAAGCCGACGGCAACAGCAATCGCCAGATTTTCGCCGGGCTGCCGTTGACGGCCGGCCTGCCGCTGACCGCCGCTGAACCGCTGACCGAGCCGACCTACGCTGCACCAGCGCGTCCGGCTCCGGCCCCTGCGCAGTCCTCCGGCGGTGTCGATCCGCGTGCACTGGATTCGATGCGCTTTGAATTGAACAGCCTGCGCGAGCTGATGGAAGTTCAGCTCGGCACCCTGGCCTGGAATCAGCTGCAAGGCAGTCGTCCGGCGCAAGCCAATCTGTATCGCCGTCTGCAACGTATTGGTCTGTCCGGCCCGTTGTCGCGCGATCTGCTGGCGATGATCACTGATATCGAAGAGCCGCGTCAGGCCTGGCGCATGCTGCTCGCGCACCTGGCCCGGATGATTGCCGTACCGGAAGTCGAGCCGTTGGAAGAGGGTGGGGTGATTGCCATGGTCGGCCCTGCCGGCATGGGCAAGACCACGACACTCGCCAAGCTGGCCGCGCGTTATGTGCTGAAATACGGCGCGCAGAATGTCGCGCTGGTGAGCATGGACAGTTTCCGTATCGGCGCTCAGGAACAACTGAAGACGCTGGGCCGCATTCTCAATGTGCCAGTGACCCACGTCGATCCGGGCCAATCGCTGGTGCAAGCGCTGGATCCACTGCTGCGCAAACGCGTGGTGTTGATCGATACGGCTGGCCTGCAAGCCAGTGATCCGGCCCTGCGCATGCAACTCGAAAGTCTGGCCGGGCGTGGCATTCGTTCAAAAAATTATCTGGTCTTGGCAACCACCAGCCAGAAACAGGTTCTAACCGCCGCTTATCACAGTTACAAGCGTTGCGGGCTTGCCGGCTGCATCCTGACTAAACTGGATGAAACGGCCAGCCTTGGCGAAGTGTTGAGCCTGGCGATCAGTCATGAATTGCCGGTCGCGTACCTGACCGATGGCCCACGGATTCCGGATGATTTGCATCTGCCGCGCCGTCATCAACTGGTCAGCCGCGCCGTCAGCGTGCAAATGCAGGAAGAACCCAGCGAAGAAGCCATGGCTGACATGTTCGCTGATATCTATCACAGCCCGACCAAGCAGGTAGGCTGAGGTATTCATGAACAGTTTTTGTACCTACATCGATGGTCTGCCATGCATTGTTCCGGTTGTGAACGCGCAGCCAGTAATGTGGCCTCCGTCTATGCAAGACAAGGTAAAGAAATAACATGGGCAGCATGCATCCCGTACAGGTGATCGCGGTGACCGGCGGCAAAGGTGGCGTCGGCAAGACTAACGTGTCAGTGAACTTGTCGCTGGCGCTGGCAGAGCTTGGCCGTCGGGTCATGCTGCTGGACGCCGACCTGGGTCTGGCGAACGTTGACGTATTGTTGGGGCTGACCCCTAAACGCACGCTGGCCGACGTCATCGAAGGCCGGTGCGAGCTGCGCGACGTGCTGTTGCAAGGCCCCGGTGGCATTCGCATCGTGCCGGCGGCGTCCGGCACCCAGAGCATGGTGCACCTGAGCCCGGCGCAACATGCCGGCCTGATTCAGGCGTTCAGCGACATCGGTGACAATCTCGATGTACTGGTGATCGACACCGCTGCGGGTATTGGTGACTCGGTAGTCAGTTTCGTACGCGCCGCGCAAGAAGTGTTGCTGGTGGTCTGCGATGAGCCGACTTCCATTACCGACGCCTACGCGCTGATCAAATTGCTCAACCGCGATTACGGCATGAACCGCTTCCGCGTCCTCGCCAACATGGCGCAGAGCCCGCAGGAAGGGCGCAACCTGTTCGCCAAGTTGACCAAGGTCACGGATCGCTTCCTCGACGTGGCCCTACAATACGTCGGCGCCGTGCCTTACGACGAAAGCGTGCGTAAAGCGGTGCAGAAGCAGCGCGCGGTGTATGAAGCCTTTCCGCGTTCCAAGTGCGCGCTGGCGTTCAAGGCGATCGCGCAGAAGGTCGACACCTGGCCGCTGCCCGCCAACCCGCGTGGCCACCTTGAGTTTTTCGTCGAGCGCCTCGTGCAGCAAACGGCAGGGCCCGTGCTATGACCGCAAGCGGTATGAATTACTACAAGAAGTCGGCACGTGACGCGCAGTACGAGTTGATCGAGCGTTACGCGCCACTGGTCAAACGCATTGCCTACCACTTGCTGGCGCGCTTGCCGGCGAGTGTGCAGGTGGAAGATCTGATCCAGGCCGGGATGATCGGCCTGCTTGAGGTCTCGACCAAATACGACGCCAGCAAAGGCGCCAGTTTCGAAACGTACGCGGGCATACGAATCCGCGGCGCGATGCTCGACGAAGTGCGCAAAGGGGACTGGGCGCCACGCTCGGTTCACCGCAATACCCGTATGGTCAGCGACGCGATTCGCTCAATTGAAGCTAAAACCGGCCGTGATGCTAAAGATCACGAGGTTGCGGCCGAACTCCAATTGAGTCTCGACGATTACTACGGGATTTTGAATGACACCTTGGGCAGTCGCCTGTTCAGTTTCGACGACCTGTTGCAGGACGGCGAACACGAAGGGCTGCACGAGGATGGCGCGAGTGCTCATATGGAGCCGTCACGCGATCTGGAAGATGAACGTTTCCAGGCAGCGTTGGCGGACGCGATTGCCAATTTGCCGGAGCGTGAGCGACTGGTGTTGGCGCTGTACTACGACGAAGAGCTGAACCTCAAGGAGATCGGTGAAGTCCTTGGCGTCAGTGAATCGCGGGTCAGCCAGTTACACAGCCAGTGCGCGGCCCGTTTGCGGGGGCGTTTGGGGGAGTGGCGAGCGCGCTGAAGGCAGTGTGGGGACACTGCGAACGAGGCTGGTGCGGTGATGAACGGCACCGGTCTTGCTCTGTTGTGCTCCAGACAGTCTTCGAGTGCTGCGCCGATTGATTGAAGTGGCGCGTCCAGGTGCTGGGCGCGTTTAAGACTGCTTGGAGGTCGAATTGAACAAAGACATGAAAATCCTCATCGTTGATGACTTCTCAACGATGCGGCGGATCATCAAGAACCTGCTGCGTGATCTTGGGTTCACCAACACCGTCGAGGCTGACGATGGCGTGACTGCCATTCCAGTGCTCAACAGCGGAAGCATCGACTTTCTGGTAACGGACTGGAACATGCCGGGCATGACCGGTATCGACCTGCTGCGTCACGTGCGTGCCGATGAAAAACTCAAGCACTTGCCAGTGCTGATGGTGACTGCAGAAGCCAAGCGCGAGCAGATCATTGAAGCCGCTCAGGCTGGTGTAAACGGCTACGTAGTCAAACCTTTCACGGCTCAGGCGTTGAAAGACAAAATCGAGAAGATTTTCGAACGCATCGGCTGATGAACGCGCGGGGGAGCTATGGAGCATAACGAATCTTCACAGGGCGATTTCGAGTCGACCCTGAAAAAACACGCGGTCGAACTGGTCGAAAGCCTTGAAAAAGGCAGGTTCGGCGACGCTGTGCAACTGATCCATGAGCTCAATCAGACCCGTGACCGTGGCCTGTACCAGGAAGTCGGCAAGCTCACACGTGAACTGCACAGTGCGATCGTCAACTTCCAGATCGATCCGAACATGCCGCAGGCCGAGGAAGTGTCGCAAATCACCGACGCCACCGAACGCCTGGGCTATGTGGTCAAGCTGACAGAGGCCGCGGCCAACCGCACCATGGATCTGGTGGAAAGCGCCACACCGGTGGTCAATGGTCTGGCTGACGAAGCCCAGACTTTGAGCGCCGATTGGGGTCGCTTCATGCGTCGCGAGGTCGGGGCTGAAGAGTTCCGTGAACTGGCGCGCCGGGTCGACGGTTTTCTGTCACGCAGCAGCACGGACAACCGTGCGGTGTCGAGCAATCTCAACGACATCCTGCTGGCCCAGGATTACCAGGACCTGACCGGTCAGGTGATCAAGCGTGTGACCCAACTGGTCACCGAAGTCGAAAGCAATTTGCTCAAACTCGTGCTCATGGCCAGTCAGGTCGACCGCTTTGCGGGCATCGAACATGACCGCGCCGCGATGCTTGCAGAAAAAGATCCACAAAAACATCTCTCGCAGGGTGAAGGTCCGCAGATTCATGCCGATAAACGAGAAGACGTTGTGTCCGGTCAGGACGATGTGGACGATTTGTTATCCAGCCTCGGATTCTAGAGTTGTGGAATTTTAGGTTTTTTGGGTTTTTAGACCTGTAGGAGCACCCCATTAATGAGCTTCGGCGCCGATGAAGAGATCCTTCAGGATTTCCTGGTTGAGGCCGGCGAGATTCTTGAGCAACTGTCCGAACAACTGGTCGAGCTGGAAAGCCGTCCGGATGACGCAGATCTGCTCAACGCAATTTTTCGCGGTTTCCACACTGTAAAAGGGGGCGCCGGCTTCCTTCAGCTCAATGAGCTGGTGGAGTGCTGTCACATCGCCGAAAACGTGTTCGACATCCTGCGCAAGGGTGAGCGTCGCGTTGATGCAGAACTGATGGACGTTGTCCTCGAAGCACTGGACGCGGTGAACAGCATGTTCAGCGAAGTCCGTGAGCGTGCACCGATCACCGCCGCCACCCCGGAACTGCTGGCCGCCCTGGCGCGTCTGGCCGAACCGCAATCGGCGGATGCCGCCCCGGCATCGCCGGTGGCCGAGATGATCGAAGAACTGGTCGTCGAAGGCGACGCGTCGGGCGACATCACCGATAACGAATTCGAACAACTGCTGGACTCGCTGAACGCCGTCAAGGCTGAAGCTGAAGCCCCGGTCGCTGTTGCACCTGCGCAAACGGCCGCTGAAGCCGCGAGCGACGAAATCACTGACGCCGAGTTCGAGTCGTTGCTCGATCAGTTGCATGGCAAAGGCCAGTTCGCGGCGGATGCCGTGGCTCCGACCGCAGCGGCTCCGGCAGCCCCGGCGGCGGGCGACAGCTCGGATATCACCGACGACGAATTCGAAGCCCTGCTCGATCAATTGCATGGCAAGGGCAACTTTGCCGTTGAAGCTCTGGAATCGGCGATCGCCTCGGCACCGGCTGCGTCCGCCGCACCGGCAGCCGCCGCAGCTGGCAGCGATCTGATCAGCGATCACGAGTTCGAATCGCTGCTCGACGAATTGCACGGCAAAGGCAAGTTCACTGACGTTGGCGCCGCGACTGCCGGCGCTGCTTCCACGGTGGCTGCGCCTGCCGCCAAGGCTGCGGCCGCTCCGGCTGCTGCGCCAAAGGCAGCTCCCAAGCCTGAGCCGAAAGCCGAAGCGCCGAAACCGGCTGCCGCTGCTGCACCGGCTCCGGCCCGTGCTGCCGCCGCACCGCCGCCAGAAAAACCGGCGAGCGAAGCGGAAACCACGGTACGGGTTGATACCGCGCGTCTCGACGAAATCATGAACATGGTCGGCGAGTTGGTGCTGGTGCGTAACCGTCTGGTGCGCCTGGGCCTCAACAGCGGCGACGAAGCCATGTCCAAGGCCGTGTCGAACCTCGACGTGGTCACGGCTGACTTGCAGACTGCGGTGATGAAGACGCGGATGCAGCCGATCAAGAAGGTCTTCGGGCGCTTCCCGCGTCTGGTTCGCGACCTCGCGCGTCAGCTGAAAAAAGAGATCAACCTGGAACTGGTGGGCGAAGAAACCGACCTCGACAAAAACCTTGTCGAGGCCCTGGCCGACCCGCTGGTCCACTTGGTGCGCAACGCGGTCGACCACGGCATCGAGTCGCCGGAAGAGCGCGAGGCATCGGGCAAGGCCCGTGGCGGTCGTGTTGTTCTGGCCGCCGAGCAGGAAGGCGACCACATCCTGTTGTCGATTTCCGATGACGGCAAAGGCATGGACCCGAACGTCCTGCGCGCCATCGCGGTAAAACGCGGTGTGATGGACAAGGACGCAGCCGATCGCCTGAGCGATACCGAGTGCTACAACCTGATCTTCGCCCCGGGTTTCTCGACCAAGACCGAGATCTCCGACGTGTCCGGCCGCGGTGTCGGCATGGACGTGGTGAAGACCAAGATTTCCCAGCTCAACGGTTCGATCAACATTTACTCGACCAAGGGCCAGGGCTCGAAGATCGTCATCAAGGTGCCGCTGACCCTCGCGATCATGCCAACCCTGATGGTCATGCTCGGCAATCAGGCGTTTGCGTTCCCGTTGGTCAACGTCAACGAAATCTTCCACCTCGACCTGTCGACCACCAACGTCGTCGACGGTCAGGAAGTGGTGATCGTGCGGGACAAGGCGCTGCCGTTGTTCTACCTCAAGCGCTGGCTGGTCAGCTCCGCCGCTCACGAAGAGCAGCGTGAAGGCCACGTGGTGATCCTTTCGGTGGGCACTCAGCGGATCGGCTTCGTCGTCGATCAGTTGGTCGGTCAGGAAGAAGTGGTCATCAAGCCATTGGGCAAAATGCTGCAGGGCACTCCGGGCATGTCCGGCGCCACCATTACCGGTGACGGCCGCATCGCGCTGATTCTCGATGTTCCAAGCATGCTCAAGCGTTACGCCGCACGGCGTATTTGAATCCGGGGCGGCGGGGCGACAACGTCCCGCTGCACCTAATGGAGTGTTTATGGCAGTCAAAGTCCTGGTGGTGGACGATTCGGGTTTTTTCCGCCGCCGCGTCTCGGAAATTCTTTCTGCGGATCCGAGCATTCAGGTGGTCGGCACTGCAACCAACGGTAAAGAGGCGATTGATCAGGCGCTGGCGCTCAAGCCGGACGTGATCACCATGGACTACGAGATGCCGATGATGGACGGCATCACGGCAGTGCGGCACATCATGCAGCGCTGCCCGACCCCGGTGTTGATGTTCTCCTCGCTGACCCACGAAGGCGCCCGGGTAACGCTGGATGCGCTGGACGCCGGCGCGGTGGATTTCCTGCCGAAGAATTTCGAAGACATCTCGCGCAATCCCGAGAAGGTCAAGCAACTGCTGTGCGAGAAAGTGCATAGCATCTCGCGCAGTAATCGTCGTTTCAGTGCCTACAGCGCGCCTGCGCCGGTTGCTGCACCAGCGCCGACGCCTGCTCCGGCAGCATCGAGCTTCAGCAGCCACAGCACCAGTGCACCAACGCGTCCGGCTCCAGCTCCAGCGCCGACTCGCGCTCCAGCCGCCAGCGCCTCGTCGCCAGCGCCGAAACGCAAGGCCTACAAACTGGTTGCCATCGGGACCTCGACGGGTGGCCCGGTTGCGCTGCAACGCGTGCTGACTCAGTTGCCGGCGAATTTTCCGGCGCCGATCGTGCTGATCCAGCACATGCCGGCAGCGTTCACCAAGGCCTTCGCCGAACGTCTCGACAAGCTGTGCCGCATCAGCGTCAAGGAAGCCGAGGATGGCGACATCCTGCGTCCGGGCCTGGCGTTGCTCGCGCCGGGTGGCAAGCAAATGATGATCGATGGCCGTGGCGCGGTGAAAATCCTCCCGGGCGACGAGCGTCTGAACTACAAGCCGTGTGTGGACATCACCTTCGGTTCGGCGGCGAAATCCTACGGCGACAAAGTTCTGGCGGTGGTGTTGACCGGCATGGGCGCCGACGGCCGTGAAGGCGCGCGTCTGCTCAAGCAGGGCGGCAGCGCGGTGTGGGCACAGGATGAGGCAAGCTGCGTGATCTACGGCATGCCGATGGCCATCGTTAAAGCCGACCTCGCCGACGCGGTGTACAGCCTCGACGACATCGGCAAGCACATTGTCGAGGCGTGTCTCTGATGGATGTTTTAAGCCTTATCGGGATCATCATGGCGTTCGTCGCCATCATCGGTGGTAACTACCTTGAAGGTGGTCACCTCGGTGCGCTGGCCAACGGCCCGGCGGCATTGATCGTACTGGGCGGCACCATCGGTGCCGCACTGCTGCAATCGCCGATGAGCGCGTTCAAACGCGCCATGCAGATCCTTGCCTGGATTCTGTTTCCGCCACGGGTCGATCTGGCCGGCGGCATCGACCGCGTCGTCAACTGGAGCCTCACCGCGCGCAAGGAAGGCCTGCTGGGCCTGGAAGGCGTGGCCGATGCCGAACCCGACAACTACTCGCGCAAAGGCCTGCAATTGCTGGTCGATGGCGCCGAGCCGGAAGCGATCCGCAGCATCCTTGAAGTGGATTTCTACACCCAGGAAGCCCGCGACATCGAAGCGGCGAAAGTCTTTGAAAGCATGGGCGGCTACGCGCCAACCATCGGCATCATCGGTGCAGTGATGGGCCTGATCCACGTGATGGGCAACTTGGCTGATCCAACACAACTGGGCAGCGGCATCGCTGTGGCCTTCGTCGCGACCATTTACGGCGTGGCCAGTGCCAACCTGGTGTTGCTGCCAGTGGCGGCCAAGCTGAAGTCAATCGCGTTGCGGCAGTCGCGTTATCGCGAAATGTTGCTGGAAGGGATCTTGTCGATCGCCGAAGGTGAAAACCCTCGCTCCATTGAGTTGAAGCTGCAAGGCTTCATGGATTAAGGGAATAACCTCATGGCACGCCGTCGCCACCAGGAAGAGCATGTAAACCACGAACGCTGGCTGGTTTCCTACGCTGACTTCATTACGTTGCTGTTCGCGTTCTTCGTGGTCATGTACTCGATTTCGTCGATCAACGAAGGCAAGTACAAAGAGATTTCAGAAGCGCTGGTCGGGGTCTTCAAGGACTCCGACCGCGCGCTCAAGCCGATTCCGATTGGTGACGAGCGGCCGAAAACCGTGACCCCGGCCAAACCGCTGGTCAAGGACGCCGAACAGATCGATGCCGGTATCGCCGGTGCCAGCGATCCGCTGAAAAGCATCGCCGATGACATCAGCGCCGCGTTCGGCGATTTGATCAGCTCCAATCAGATGACCGTGCGTGGCAACGAGTTGTGGGTCGAGATCGAACTCAACTCCAGCCTGTTGTTCGGCAGCGGTGACGCCATGCCGAGCGATATCGCGTTCAACATCATCGACAAGGTCGCGGCGATCCTCAAACCGTTCGATAACCCGATCCATGTCGAAGGTTTCACCGACGATCAACCGATCCGTACCGCGCAGTACCCGACCAACTGGGAGCTGTCCTCGGCGCGCTCGGCGAGCATCGTGCGCATGCTGGCAATGCAGGGCGTCAACCCTGGTCGCCTGGCCTCGGTCGGTTACGGTGAGTTCCAGCCGGTGGCCAACAACGCCACCGCTGAAGGCCGCGCGAAGAACCGTCGCGTCGTACTGGTGGTGTCGCGCAATCTCGATGTGCGCCGCAGCCTCACGGGCACCGGGACCGCCAACGCGCAACCGGATGCTGCGTTGAAGCGTGCTGGCACACAAACTGCACCGACCCCGGTCAAGACGCCGGGACGCGAGAGTGCCGTCAATTCTCCGTCACCCGCATTAACACGCTGAGCTATGTCTCGGTCGAGCATATCGGCCGGGAGGAACGAACCGAATGAGAGTCTGGGCAGTCGCCAATCAAAAGGGTGGTGTCGGTAAAACCACATCTTCCATCGCTTTAGCCGGATTGCTGGCCGAGGCGGGCAAGCGCGTGGTTGTGGTCGACCTCGACCCGCACGGCTCGATGACCAGCTATTTCGGCTACGACCCCGACAGCCTGGAACACAGCAACTACGACCTGTTTCTGCACAAGGGCAGCGTGCCGCAAGGCCTGCCGGGGCAGTTGCTGTTGTCGACCAGCGACGAACGCATTTCCCTGCTGCCATCGAGCACTGCACTCGCCACCCTGGAGCGGCAGTCGCCAGGGCAGAGTGGTCTCGGTCTGGTGATCGCCAAGAGTCTGGCGCAGCTGTGGCAGGATTTTGATTACGCAGTGATCGACAGCCCGCCGTTGCTCGGCGTGCTGATGGTCAACGCCCTCGCGGCGAGCCAGCAACTGGTGATTCCGGTGCAGACCGAGCATCTGGCCGTCAAAGGCCTGGAACGCATGGTCAACACCTTGGCGATGATCAACCGCTCGCGCAAACAGGCGCTGCCGTTCAGCATCGTGCCGACCCTGTTTGATCGCCGTACTCAGGCCTCGATGCATACCTTGCGCGTGCTGCGCGACAAATTTCCCGACGAAATCTGGCAGGGTTACATCCCGGTCGATACCCGTCTGCGCGACGCAAGCCGGGCCGGTGTCACGCCTTCGCAATTCGACGGCAAGAGCCGTGGCGTGCTGGCGTATCGTGCGCTGCTCAAGCACCTGTTGGCGCAACAACTTGTTCCGCAGGTGGCTTGAATGACGTTGAACCTTGTAGGAGCTGCCGCAGGCTGCGATCTTTTGATCCGGCTTTTTGGCGTTCCTGAAAAGATCAAAAGATCGCAGCCTGCGGCAGCTCCTACATGGGGTTGCGTATGAATCGGCCGGTCAAGTTGACGTCGAAGCCGCAATTGGCGCTGCAGTCTTATCTGGATAATTTGCTGCTGGAAGTTCCTGAAGAGCTGCCGCCGGTCATTGAGGCGCAGCCTGAAGTAGTCGAAAGCACCGAAACGCTGGACGAATTCCAGGCCGCAGTGCTGGAAGAGCAGGCGCGTGACGCACAGAAAGCGGCCAGGCCTGCTGCGCCGGTTGTCGCGCCTGCCGCCGCACCGGTCGCCAAGGCACCGGTTGCATTGATTGAAGAAGCCGAGCCGGTTCGCGCGTCCGTTTCGACACTGGCACCGCTGCTGCAAACCCAATTGCTGAAAACCGCGCCGGAACCGGCAGTGGTCGAACCGGCCCCAGCTCCGGTTGCCCCCGCGCCCGTCGAACAGACGCTGGTCCCGCCGTTGGTGGAGGTACATCTGCCGCCGAGCAATACGCCGCCACCGGTGGAAACCGATGGTCGCCCGGCCTGGGCCTCGGAAGCGTTCGAATGCCTGCTGTTCGACGTCGCCGGCCTGACGCTGGCCGTGCCGCTGGTGTGCCTCGGCTCGATCTACTCGCTGGCCGGCCACGAGCTGACGCCGCTGTTCGGTCAGCCGGAATGGTTCCTCGGCATCCTGCCGAGCCAGGCCGGTAATTTGAAAGTGTTGGACACCGCGCGCTGGGTCATGCCGGATCGCTACCGCGATGACTTCCGTCAGGGCCTGCAGTACGTGATTTCGGTACAAGGTTACGAGTGGGGGCTGGCGGTGCATCAGGTCAGCCGCTCGTTGCGTCTGGACCCGAATGAAATCAAATGGAGAAGTCACCGGGGTCAGCGGCCATGGCTCGCCGGCACCGTGATTGAGCACATGTGTGCATTGCTTGACGTTTCCGCACTGGCCGAATTGATCGCCAGCGGTGGGGCAAAGCACCTCGGCGGCCACAAGCCGCTACATAAACCGACATAGCAGCCGACATAACAATCAGGCGACGGCATTGTTGAATGCCGCCACACAGAACACACACCGCTCAGAGCGGTTTTTTCGAGGGGTCAGGGTATGAGTAGTCAGGCGACGAATGCAAAAGGTTCTGAAGATCCGATCCTGCAATGGGTGACCTTCAAACTGGACAACGAGACTTACGGCATCAACGTGATGCGCGTTCAGGAAGTGCTGCGCTACACCGAGATCGCTCCGGTGCCGGGCGCGCCAAGCTACGTGCTGGGCATCATCAACCTGCGCGGTAACGTGGTCACCGTGATCGACACCCGTCAGCGCTTCGGCCTGAGCACCGGCGAGATCAGCGACAACACCCGTATCGTCATCATCGAAGCCGACAAGCAAGTCGTCGGCATCATGGTCGACAGCGTGGCCGAAGTGGTTTATCTGCGTCAGTCGGAAATCGAGACGGCGCCGAACGTTGGCAACGAAGAGTCGGCCAAGTTCATCCAGGGCGTGTGCAACAAGAACAACGAGTTGCTGATCCTGGTCGAGCTGGACAAGATGATGAGCGAAGAAGAATGGTCGGAACTGGAGAGCATCTGATTGATTCTCGAGGTCGCGGTCATTGTTCTGTTCCTCTTCTGGGCAGGCACACTGGCAATGTTTGTGTCGTACATCAAGGCGCAGCGGGTGATCGCTGCGCAACAGGCTCAGGGCGATGCGTTGCGTGACCAGCGCATCAAAGACCTGGCCAAGCGTGTCGACGACTACCAGAACGGCAACGTGCGCATGGGCGACGCCCTGCACGAGTTGCGCGCGGTGGTGAATCCGTTGCCGGACAAGATTGTCGCGCTTGAACAACGCGACCCGTCGAGCCTGTCATTCGCCCAGGCGGCGAAACTGGTGGGCATGGGCGCAAGCGTGGATGAACTGACTCAGTCGTGTGGGTTGACCCAGGCTGAGGCGGAGTTGATGCGCAAGCTTCACAAGAACTAGAAGCAAGATCAAAAGATCGCAGCCTTCGGCAGCTCCTACAGGGAAACGCATTCCAATGTAGGAGCTGCCGAAGGCTGCGATCTTTTGCTTTTAAGGCTTAATAATCATCGCCGCGCAGGGTCACATCTTTCTCGACCATCGGCGCATTCGGGTCCTGCCCCTCGGGGAATTTGCCCTTCAGGTTCCACGCAAACGCGATAATCTCGGCGATGGTGCGGTACAACTCTTCGGGAATGCTGTCGCCCAGTTCCATGCGCGCCAGCAAGCGCACCAACTCAGCGTTTTCATAAATCGGCACTTCACAGTCGCGAGCAATGCGCAGGATTTCTTCGGCCAGTTCATCATCACCTTTGGCGGTGAGGGTTGGCGCGTGGTTGCCGTCGTATTTGAGGGCGATGGCCTGGCGTGGGGCAGTGGAATCGTTCATGCGGTTTCGTCGACCCAGCGATGTTCAAGACGGGTTTGGTTGCCTTGCGGCGGGGTGCCATGGTGGCAGTCGATGTCGCCGACGTTGAGCCCTCGATCGAGCAGGCGCTGGCGCAGGGCAAACAGGTTGTTTTCGATGAGGTCGGCGGTGTACGGCCGTTCGGCCCACAGTTGGCTGGACAGACTGCCGGCGATCAGTTGCGCCTGAATCTGCATCGGCCCGAGCGGCTCCATGTCGAACGCCAGATCGACGCGCCACAGTTGCTGCTTGGGTTCGCGCTCGTCGCGGCGTTCGTTGGGTTGCGGTTCTCGCTCCGGCGCTTCTTCACGCTGAAACTTGACCTGCAACGGCACGATGTCCTGCAGATTGCGCATGGGAATTTCCAGTTGCCAGGTGCTGAGCAGGCGCCCATCGTCGGTGACGCCGGTCTGCTCCAGGCTCGACAGTTGATGGCTTTGCAGGCGTGAAACAGCGGCAGCAGCGAGGCGCAACAATTGCTCCAGATCGCCTTCGCCGTCCAGGCTTTGCAGCAAACGCTCGGGCAGCGGGAAGCTGCTTGGCACCGGTTTCGCGCTGACCTGACCGAGCATGCCGAGCGCATTACGCACGAAACTCGGCAGCGCTTGCGCCAGGGTGTTGGCGGCGATGATCGCGTTGAAACTGGTGCTGCTCGGCAGGCCCGGGGTCAGTTGTGCGATCAGCTTGAGCAGATCGGCTTTCATGTCCGGTGCCAGCGTCGGGTTCTGCCCGGTCAGCAGTTTGCCTTCGAGGAACACGCCGCTGTTGGCCAGCGCAAGGGCCACGCCTTTGGCGGTGCTCAGTTGTTGCACGTCCGGGAGGCTGGCAAGGAGCTTGTCGACCACCGCGCGTAGATCCGCAGAGGTTTGGTCGGTGGCGGGTGGCAGGTTTTGCAGCGCGTTCAACACCCCGCTCAGCGACGCCTGACGACTTTGCTGGCCGAGCAGTTGCTGACTCACGGCCAATTGTTCCTGACGGCTGCTCATTGGCAGGAATTTCAGGGTTTGTGCGTCTTCGACCAACGCCGACAGCAAAGTGCCGATGCGCAGCGGCTGCGGGCTGTCGATGGTCAGTGTGCTGCCGCTCTGCGCGGTGTTGAGCAAACTGACCAAGGAGCGGAACACCGCTGCCTGCCCCGGCGTCTGCGGCAGCGCCTGCGAGGTCAGCACTTTGCCTTGCAGCAGCGTACCGACCGGCAATTGCGCGGTGTCGATGCGGGTGAGGGCGGCGACGCTGCTGGCAATGGCTTGTTGCACAGTAATCGCCAGATTGCCCGCCGAGGGCTGAGTGATCGCCAGACTGGTGCCTTGGGGTAGCGGCAGATTGCTGGTCGCTTGCACGGTGGTCTGGCGTCCGCCGTCGACGGTCACCTTGAGTAATAACTGAAAAGTCTGATCCGCCTGCTTGAGCGACAACACCTCGGCCTTGGCGCTTTGCCCTGCGCCGATCAGGCCTTCGACCGGGGTCAGCAGCTTGAGCAGCTCACCGACCTGCGGGCGAGCGGTCGCCGGGGTGGTGGGCGGGAGCGGGAGGATGTTTATTTCGCCTGTCATACGCGGACACAACCTGAGGAAAATGCACTCTTGAGAGTAAGGCACGACATGTATAATGCCGCCCGTCTTGCGCTTCGAATAAAAAACATAGCAATTGTTTGACCCAGCTCTCTAGATCGAGCCGTCAATGCATCTATGCTGCATCTCTTTAACGGCCGCGCCAGAGCCGACTTGAACCGTATAAGGCCCGTGATCCCTTGACCAGTCCTGTCCTGCAAACCGTTGCCCTCGCGTGTGAACGTGATCTGCGGCTGCTCTTCGAAAATCTCGAATTGAGACTCGCCAGTGGCGATATGGTGCAGATCAGCGGACCCAACGGCAGCGGCAAGACCAGCCTTTTGCGCCTGTTGTCCGGGTTGATGCAGCCGACCGCCGGGCACGTCCTGCTCAATGGTCAGCCGCTGACCGAACAACGCAGCGAACTCGCACGCAATCTGCTGTGGATCGGCCACGCCGCCGGGATCAAGGATTTGCTGACCCCGGAAGAGAATCTGTCGTGGCTCTGCGCCCTGCATCATCCCGCCGAACGCGAGGCCATCTGGCAAGCGCTGGCAGCTGTAGGATTGCGCGGTTTCGAAGATGTTCCCTGCCACAGCCTGTCTGCCGGTCAACAACGCCGCGTGGCGTTGGCACGCCTGTATCTGGACAGCCCGCCGCTGTGGATTCTCGATGAGCCGTTCACCGCGCTGGACAAGCAAGGCGTGGCGCAGCTCGAAGAACATCTGGCCGGGCACTGCGAACGCGGTGGTCTGGTGGTGTTGACCACGCACCACACGCTGAGCCTGATGCCGGCCGGTTATCGCGACATCGATCTGGGGAACTGGGCAGTATGAGTGTGTTTGGCCTGCTGGTTGCCCGTGAATCCCGACTGCTGTTTCGCCGCCCGGCGGAACTGGCCAATCCGCTGATTTTCTTCGCCATCGTCATCGCTTTGTTCCCGCTGGCCGTCGGCCCGGAAACTCAAGTGTTGCAAAACCTGTCCCCCGGGTTAGTCTGGGTGGCGGCGCTGTTGTCGGTCCTGCTCTCGCTGGACGGGCTGTTCCGCAGTGATTTCGAAGACGGATCCCTGGAACAGTGGGTCCTTTCGTCGCACCCGCTGCCACTTCTGGTCTTGGCCAAGGTGCTGGCACACTGGCTCTTCTCCGGTCTGGCACTGGTTCTGCTCTCACCGCTGCTGGCGTTGATGCTCGGTTTGCCTGCCGCCTGTCTGCCGGTTTTGCTGCTTTCGTTGCTGCTGGGAACACCGGTGCTGAGCTTGCTCGGCGCGGTGGGCGCGGCACTGACGGTCGGTTTGAAGCGTGGCGGCCTGTTGCTGGCGCTGCTGATTCTGCCGTTGTACATCCCGGTGTTGATCCTTGGCAGTGGCGCCTTGCAGGCAGCCCTCCAAGGCATGCCGGCGACCGGGTATCTGCTGTGGCTGGGTAGCCTGACCGCCCTGGCGATCACCCTGACACCGTTTGCAATAGCTGCTGGCCTGAAGATCAGCGTCGGCGAATAATGAGGTCTGGTTAAAATTTAACCAGCAAAGACCCTGAGACTGCTCACACCGATGAGCGGCACCCGTGATGGAAACAGTATGAACTGGACCTGGTTTCACAAGCTCGGCTCGCCCAAGTGGTTCTACGGCATCAGCAGCAAGTTCTTGCCATGGCTGAGCATCGCAGCGTTGCTGCTGATTGGTGTCGGCGTCGTTTGGGGCCTGGCTTTCGCGCCGCCGGATTATCAGCAAGGCAACAGCTTTCGCATCATCTATATCCACGTGCCGGCCGCGATGCTCGCTCAGTCGATCTACGTGATGCTGGCGGTGTGCGGTGTGGTCGGGCTGGTGTGGAAGATGAAACTGGCCGATGTCGCCCTGCAATGCGCCGCACCGATCGGCGCGTGGATGACCGCCGTAGCGCTGGTCACCGGGGCGATCTGGGGCAAACCGACGTGGGGCTCGTGGTGGGTCTGGGATGCGCGCCTGACCTCGATGCTGATTCTGCTGTTCCTGTATTTCGGCGTGATCGCGCTGGGCAATGCCATCAGCAACCGCGACAGCGCCGCCAAAGCCTGCGCGGTGCTGGCCATCGTTGGTGTGATCAACATCCCGATCATCAAATACTCGGTGGAGTGGTGGAACACCCTGCACCAGGGCGCGACCTTCACCCTCACCGAAAAACCGGCGATGCCGGCCGAGATGTGGCTGCCGCTGTTGCTGACCGTTTTGGGTTTTTACTGCTTCTTCGGCGCCGTGCTGTTGCTGCGCATGCGTCTTGAAGTGCTCAAGCGTGAGGCCCGCGCCAGTTGGGTGAAAGAAGAAGTGCAGCACAGTCTGGAGGCCGCTCGATGAGTTTTGCTTCATTCGGCGACTTCCTCGCCATGGGCCATCATGGCCTGTATGTCTGGTCGGCCTACGGCATCTGTCTGGCGGTGCTGATCCTCAACGTGGTGGCGCCGATCGCGGCCCGCAAGCGCTATCTGCAACAAGAGGCGCGTCGTCTGCGCCGGGAGAACGGCAAGTGAATCCGCTGCGCAAGAAACGTCTGATCATCATTCTGGCCATTCTGGTCGGGGTCGGCGCTGCCGTCGGCCTGGCGCTCAGCGCCCTGCAGCAGAACATCAATCTGTTCTACACGCCGACGCAGATCGCCAACGGCGAAGCACCGCAAGACACGCGCATCCGCGCTGGCGGCATGGTTGAGAAGGGTTCGCTGCAACGTTCACCGGACTCACTGGACGTCAAATTCGTCGTCACCGATTTCAACAAATCCGTGACCATCACCTATCGCGGCATCCTCCCGGATCTGTTCCGCGAAGGGCAGGGCATCGTCGCCCTCGGCAAGATCAACGCCGAGGGCGTGGTGGTGGCCGATGAAGTGCTGGCCAAGCACGACGAGAAGTACATGCCGCCGGAAGTGACCAAAGCCTTGAAAGACAGCGGTCAGTCCGCACCAACGCCTGCAAAGGAGGGTTGATCGATGACCTCGGCAATTTTTATTCCTGAGCTCGGCCATCTGGCGATGATTCTGGCGCTGTGTTTTGCGCTGGTGCAGGCCGTGGTGCCATTGGTCGGTGCCTGGCGCGGCGACCGTTTCTGGATGAGTCTGGCCCAGCCGGCCGCGTGGGGGCAGTTTGCTTTTCTGCTATTTGCGTTCGGCATTCTGACCTACGCGTTCATGACCGATGACTTCTCCGTCGCCTATGTCGCCAACAACTCCAATACCGCTTTACCGTGGTATTACAAATTCAGCGCCGTGTGGGGCGCCCACGAAGGCTCGTTGCTGCTGTGGGCACTGATTCTTGGCGGCTGGACGTTCGCGGTGTCGGTGTTCTCCCGCCAGTTGCCGCAAGTCATGCTCGCCCGCGTGCTGGCGGTGATGGGCATGATCAGCACCGGTTTCCTGTTGTTCCTGATCCTCACGTCCAACCCGTTCAAACGCATCCTGCCGCAAATGCCGAGCAACGGCGCTGACCTCAACCCATTGCTGCAAGACATCGGCCTGATCGTTCACCCGCCGATGCTGTACATGGGCTACGTCGGTTTTTCGGTGGCCTTCGCTTTCGCCATCGCCGCGTTGATGGGCGGTCGCCTTGATGCGGCGTGGGCGCGCTGGTCGCGTCCGTGGACTATCGTCGCCTGGGCCTTCCTCGGCATCGGCATCACCCTCGGTTCGTGGTGGGCTTACTACGAACTCGGCTGGGGCGGCTGGTGGTTCTGGGATCCGGTGGAAAACGCCTCCTTCATGCCTTGGCTGGTCGGCACCGCGCTGATCCACTCGCTGGCAGTCACGGAAAAACGTGGCGTGTTCAAGAGCTGGACGGTGTTGCTGGCGATTGCGGCGTTCTCGCTGAGCCTGCTTGGCACGTTCCTCGTGCGTTCCGGCGTGCTGACCTCGGTGCATGCGTTTGCCTCTGACCCGGAGCGCGGCGTGTTCATCCTGATCTTCCTGTTGTTTGTGGTCGGCGGCTCGCTGACGCTGTTCGCCCTGCGCGCACCAGTGGTGAAGAGCCAGGTTGGCTTCAACCTGTGGTCGCGGGAAACCCTGCTGCTGGGCAACAACCTGGTGCTGGTCGTGGCCGCGTCGATGATCTTGCTCGGCACGCTGTACCCGCTGATTCTCGATGCCCTGAGCGGCGCCAAGATGTCGGTTGGCCCGCCGTACTTCAACGCGCTGTTCATCCCGTTGATGGGATTGTTGATGGTGGTGATGGCGATCGGCGTGATCGTGCGCTGGAAAGACACGCCGGTGAAATGGCTGGCCGGCATGCTGACCCCGGTATTGCTCGGCAGCGTCGCGCTGGCCGTGGTGGCTGGTGTCGCTTACGGCGATTTCAACTGGGCAGTGATCGCGACCTTCCTGCTCGCCGCGTGGGTGTTGCTCGCCGGTGCGCGCGACATCGTCGACAAGACTCGCCACAAAGGTTTGATCAAAGGCCTGCCGACGCTGACTCGCAGCTATTGGGGCATGCAGATCGCGCACCTGGGCATCGCCGTGTGTGCGTTGGGCGTGGTGTTGTCGAGCCAGAACAGTGCCGAGCGTGATCTGCGTCTGGCGCCGGGCGAGTCGATGGATCTGGCCGGTTATCACTTCATCTTTGAAGGCGCCAAGCACTTCGAAGGACCGAACTTCACGTCTGACAAAGGCACCATTCGGGTGATCCGCGACGGCAAGGAAATCAGCGTGCTGCACCCGGAAAAACGTCTGTACACCGTGCAGAGTTCGATGATGACCGAAGCGGGCATCGACGCCGGTTTCACTCGTGACTTGTATGTCGCATTGGGCGAGCCTCTGGATAACGGCGCGTGGGCCGTGCGCGTGCACGTCAAACCGTTCGTGCGCTGGATCTGGTTCGGCGGTTTGCTCACAGGTTTGGGTGGTTTGCTGGCGGCGCTGGATCGACGTTATCGGGTCAAGGTGAAAGCCAAGGTGCGTGAAGCACTGGGCATGACGGGAGCGGCTGCATGAGACGTTGGTTGATGCTGGTGCCACTGGCGATTTTCCTGCTGGTGGCGGTATTTCTTTATCGCGGTCTGTACCTTGATCCGGCGGAGCTGCCGTCGGCGATGATCAACAAGCCGTTCCCGGAGTTTTCGTTGCCGGCGGTGCAGGGTGACAAGACCCTGACCAAGGCTGACATTCTCGGCAAACCGGCGCTGGTCAATGTCTGGGGCACCTGGTGCATTTCCTGCCGGGTCGAGCATCCGGTGCTGAACAAACTCGCCGAGCGCGGTGTGGTGATCTACGGCATCAATTACAAGGACACCAACGCCGATGCCTTGAAGTGGCTGGCCGAATTCCACAATCCGTACGTGCTGGATATCCGTGACGACGAAGGCTCGCTAGGCCTCAATCTGGGTGTCTACGGTGCACCGGAAACCTTCTTCATCGACGCCAAGGGCATCATCCGCGACAAATATGTCGGCGTGATCGACGAGCAGGTCTGGCGCGAAAAACTCGCCGCCAAGTATCAGGCGCTGGTCGATGAGGCCAAGCCATGAAGCGCTTTCTGGCTGCCGTGGTTTTGGGCTTGAGTCTGGCCGGCGTCGCCCATGCCGCGATCGATACGTATGAGTTCGCCAAAGAAGGTGATCGCGAGCGTTTCCGCGAACTGACCAAGGAACTGCGCTGCCCCAAGTGCCAGAACCAGGACATCGCCGACTCCAACGCGCCGATTGCCGCGGACCTGCGCAAAGAGATTTTCCGCATGCTCGGCGAGGGCAAGGACAATCAGCAGATCATCGATTTCATGGTCGATCGCTACGGTGATTTCGTCCGCTACAAACCGGCGCTCAACGCCAAGACCGCACTGCTGTGGTTCGGCCCGGCAGGGCTGTTGCTCGGTGGTTTGGTGGTGATCGCGGTGATTGTTCGTCGTCGTCGCGGCCAGCGCGCCGAAACCCCGCAAGCGCTGTCCAGCGAAGAGCGTCAGCGCCTCGACCAACTGTTGGATAAAAACCAAGAATGATTGATTTCTGGCTTGCCGCAGGGCTGTTGCTTCTGGTCGCCCTGAGTTTTCTGCTGATCCCGGTGCTGCGTGAACGTCGCGCCCAGCGTGAAGAGGATCGTACTGCCCTGAACGTTGCGCTGTATCAGGAGCGCGTCGCCGAATTGCAGTCGCAACAGGCTGAAGGTGTACTCGACGCGGCACAAATGGACAGCGGCCGCGCCGAGGCGGCGCGTGAGTTGCTGGCGGATACCGAAGGCGTTGCCGCACCGCGTGTGTCGAAGCTGGGTAAACCGTTGCCGTTGTTGGCGGCTGTGTTGGTGCCGGTGTTGGGCCTGGGCCTGTATCTGCATTTCGGTGCGGCCGACAAGGTCGAACTGACCCGCGAATTCGCCCAGGCACCGCAGTCGATGGAAGAGATGACCCAGCGTCTGGAACGTGCCGTCGCGGCACAACCGGATTCTGCAGAAGGCCTGTATTTCCTTGGCCGCACCTACATGGCTCAGGAGCGTCCGGCGGACGCGGCGAAGATGTTCGAACGCGCTGCCAACCTTGCCGGTCGCCAGCCGGAACTGCTCGGCCAGTGGGCGCAGGCGCAGTATTTTGCGGATGGCAAGAAATGGTCGGCGAAGATTCAGGCGCTGACCGACGAAGCGCTGAAGGCTGATCCGAAAGAAGTCACCAGCCTCGGTCTGCTCGGTATCGCCGCGTTCGAAGGCGAGCGTTATCAGGAAGCCATCGACTACTGGACCCGCTTGCTGGCGCAATTGCCGCCGGAAGACAATTCCCGCGCGGCGCTGCAAGGCGGGATCAAACGTGCCGCCGAGCGTCTGGAGGCCAGCGGCGGCAAAGTCGCTCAGGCACCGCAAGCCGCGAAAGCTGCGCTGTTGAAAGTCAGCGTCGATCTGGCCAGCGAACTCAGAAGTAAAGTGCAACCGGGCGACAGCGTGTTCATTTTCGCCCGCGCCACCTCCGGTCCACCGGCACCGCTGGCCGCCAAACGCCTGACCGTGGCCGATCTACCGGTGACCGTCGAACTGGGCGATGCCGACGCAATGATGCCGCAGTTGAAACTGTCGAACTTCCCTGAAGTCCAACTGGTTGCGCGCATCTCCCGCGCCGGCCAACCGACTGCCGGCGAGTGGGTCGGTCGCAGCGGCCCTTTGGCCAGCAGCACCACTGCGCTACAAAAACTGACCATCGACAGCCCGGACAAATAGCCGGACACAACAGGAAAGCACCGCCATGCACACCATCGCCCGAATCACAGTCCTCACACTGGCCCTGGGCTTGAGTGCATGTGCGGTGCAACGACCGGAACCGACGACCAACCTGCCGCCGATCCCGCCTTCGCAGCCGAGTCCGACCCCATCGACTTCACCGACCCCAGGCAAAAGCATCCCGGCAAAACCGGCCAAGCCGGTCCCGCGCACCTCGGCCAGTTTCGCCCCGCCACCGGGCGGCAACAGCCACTGGGACCAGAAACTCGGCGTTTACGTCCTCGACGACCAGACCAACACCTTCTACCGCCAGCGCACCTACTACCGCTGGAACAACGGCTGGAGCCGCTCCGTCAGCCCCAACGGCCCGTGGGAAGACACCAACATCCACGGTGTGCCCCCGGGACTGGGCAAGCAGTTTGGGCAGTAAATGAAAACGGCGATCTTTGGATCGCCGTTTTGCTATGTGCCTGTTGGGTTCGCATAGAAATTGCTCAAGGAGGTGCTGCGCAAAGCTCAGGGTCTAGCGTTTCAATCACACTCTGTAAAACAACCGGGCGTCGCTTCCAGAATTTCTGTGCTTGAGTAAAGGTAACTCTAGAGTTATTTTTGTGAGGCCCAGGCAAGGAGGCGGTTGGTGCAGAGCAGGCAATTGATCAAGGAGCTGGAGGAGGCAGGCTGGACGTTGGATCGGGTCACCGGCAGTCATCACATTTTCAGGCACCGTTACAACCCTTACACGATTCCCGTTCCTCATCCGAAAAAGGATTTGCCGTTGGGGACGGTCAAAAGCATCAGGAGGCGTGCCGGGCTGTACAACCCGCCAGCCAGTTTCGAAGGAGATCCATAATGCAATATCCAATCTGTATCGAGTGGGGAGACGAGAACACTGCCATCGGTATTCAGATCCCCGATATTCCCGGCGCCGTTACAGCGGGGGATAGCTTTGAAGATGCCTACAACGCGGCGGTTGAAGTCGCCCACATCCTGCTGCAGGAGATTGCGGCGGACGGGGAGTCGATTCCTATGCCGACTTCGGCATCCGCTCATCGCAGTAATCCGGACTTTGCCGACATGGGTTGGGGCATGCTCGAGCTGGATATCTCGCCTTATCTCGGCAAGACCGAGAAGGTCAACGTAACGCTGCCCGGTTATGTGATTCAGCGCATCGATCGTTATGTGCGCGAGCACAACGTCAAAAGCCGCTCCTCCTTTCTGGCGGATGCGGCGATGGAGAAACTGGTTCGATATTGAATGGCGTCGCTCCCACGGGCGTAGTGAATAACCTGTGGGAGCGAGCCTGCTCGCGAAGCTTTTGCCGCCTTAAGCCGTCGCCAATGAACCACGCTGCGAAACACTCAAAAACCGCAACAACGCCAACAACGGAAACGCACTGCCGACAATCACGATCCACAGCCAGCCGCCATGCTCATACACCGCGCTGGCGACCGACGAGCCGAAGGCCCCGCCGATAAAGATGCTGGTCATGTACAGCGCGTTCAGCCGGCCTCGGCTTTTCGCGTCCAGCGAGTAGACCGCGCGTTGGCCGAGGACCATGTTCATCTGCACGCAGAAGTCGAGCACCACGCCGGTCACGGCCAGGCCGATGACGCTGTAGGCCGGGTGGATGAAGGCGGGGAGGAAGCTCAGGCTGGCGAAGACCATGGCCAGCAGCGAAGCGATGCGGGTGTGGCCGGCGTCAGCCAGGCGTCCGCTGATCGGCGCGGCGATGGCACCGATGGCGCCGACCAGGGCGAAGATCGCGATCTCGCTTTGCGACAAACCATGGTTGCGTGCCAGTTCCAGCGGCACGGCAGTCCAGAACAGGCTGAACGTGGCGAACATGCAGCCCTGATAAAACGCCCGTTGGCGCAGTACTGGTTGCTGGCGCAATAGCGTCCACAGCGAGCCGATCAACTGGCCATACGTGGCGCTGTGATCAGGCTGACGCTTGGGCACGGTCAGCGCCAATACCACGCTGATCGCCGCCATCAATGCGGCGGCAATCATGAACATCGCCCGCCAGCCGAGATGGTCAGCGACCACGCTCGACACCGGCCGCGCCAACAGAATACCCAGCAGCAAACCACCCATGATCCCGCCAACCACACGACCGCGAGACTCTTCCGGCGCCAGATGCGCTGCCAGTGGAATCAGAATCTGCACCGACACTGAACTGAAACCCACCAGGAGCGAGATCAGCAGGAACACATTCGGCTGATCGGTAAACGCCGCCGCCAACAGGCTGGCAATCGCCACCACGGTGGTGATGATCATCAACCGGCGGTTCTCCAGCAGGTCGCCCAGTGGCACGAGGAAGAACAGGCCAAGCGCATAGCCAATCTGCGTCAGCGAGACGATGAAACTGGCCATGGTGTCGGAGAGGCCGATGTCCGGCGCGATCAGGCCGATGATCGGCTGTGCGTAGTAGATGTTGGCAACGATGGCGCCGCAGCAGAAGGCGAACAGCAGCACCATGCCTCGGGTCATTGCGTGAGTGGTGGTGGTCATAAGGTTTCTCGATCCAGCGAAAGAATGCGCTAAGGCTATGGGGCAAACCGGAGGGGCAGAAGACGCCTTCGGTTGATATCAGTTATTCCGTTGCGCAATGACGGGGTGCTAGCAGCGTGTCATCCATCGGCGGACCTTGCGTCCGACCGTTGCGGGTCGATGATACATTCACTTACATCCTGTTCGATAGCGTGCTTATGTTTGCATTGGCTTGTTCAACATTCATGACCGGAGGATTGCAATGTTTCGTCAGACGCTTCGCTACACCGCAACGATTGCCCTCATCAGCCTGCTGGGCGCGATGAGCGCACAGGCCGCCGACGCACCGGGCATGCGCCTCGGCGTGCGCGGCGAGATCACCGGGGTCAGCGCCGACACCTTGAAAGTCCACGTCAACAGCGGCGAGTACGTGGTGATTCAGTTGACCGGTGACACCAAGGTCCGCGCCGTTACCCTCGCCAATATCGAAGATATCAAACCTGGCAGCTACATCGGCTCGGCGGCGATGCCGCAGGAGGACGGCACGCTCAAGGCGCTGGAAGTGCATGTGTTTCCGCCGGAGCTGGCGGGCAGCGGCGATGGTCATCGACCTTTCGATCTGGCCAAGGGCAGCAGCATGACCAATGGCAGCGTCGGCGATCTGGTGGTGAGCAACGGGCGGGTGCTGACGGTGAACTACAAGGGCGGGCAGCAGAAAATTCTGGTGCCGGAGGATGTGCCAATCGTTAATTTGACGCCGGGGGATCGGAGTTTGCTGAAGGTTGGGGTGAAGATCGTTACGTTCGTCACGCAGGGTGCGGATGGCACGCTGACGGCGCAGTCGATTTCTGCGGGTAAGGATGGGGTGACGCCGCCGATGTGAAAGCAGACCCTCACCCTAACCCTCTCCCAGAGGGAGAGGGGACTGATTGGGGGATGCTTCATAGGTACGCCGACCTGAACGTGCTCTGGCGAATCCATAATCGACGCAATCTTTCAGGTCGATGTAACTCGCCAGACACCTCGGTCGGCCCCCTCTCCCTCCGGGAGAGGGCTGGGGTGAGGGTAAAGCGGCCACAAAAAAAGGCGACCACTTTGGATCGCCTTTTTCATGCCAACCTAAACCTTACTGCCCGCTATAAATCTGATCGAAAACCCCACCATCATTGAAGTGCGTCTTCTGCACCGTACGCCAGTCACCAAAGGTCTTCTCAACCGACAAGAAATCAACTTTCGGGAAACGGTCGGTGTACTTCGCCAGCACCGCCGGGTCACGTGGACGCAGGTAGTTTGCCGCCGCGATCTCCTGACCTTCTGGCGACCACAGGTACTTCAGGTACTCATCCGCCGCCGCACGCGAGCCTTTCTTGTCGACCACTTTGTCGACCACCGACACCGGAGGCTCAGCCTCAGCCGAAACACTCGGATAGATCACTTCAAACTGATCACGACCAAACTCGCGGGCAATCATTTCCGCTTCGTTTTCGAAGGTCACCAGCACGTCGCCGATCTGGTTGGTCATGAAGGTCGTGGTGGCGGCGCGGCCACCGGTATCCAGCACCGGCGCTTGCTTGAACAGTTTGCCGACGAAGTCTTTGGCCTGGCTCTCGTCGCCACCGTTCTTCAGCACATAACCCCAGGCCGACAGGTAGGTGTAGCGGCCGTTACCCGAAGTTTTCGGGTTCGGCACGATCACTTGCACGCCATCCTTGAGCAGATCCGGCCAGTCTTTGAGCGCTTTCGGGTTGCCTTTGCGCACGATGAACACGGTGGCCGAGGTGAACGGTGCGCTGTTGTTCGGCAGACGCGTGACCCAGTTCTCCGGGACCAGTTTGCCGTTGTCGGCGAGGGCGTTGATGTCGGTGGCCATGTTCATGGTGATGACGTCAGCCGGCAGGCCATCGATCACCGAACGCGCTTGCTTGCTCGAGCCGCCGAAGGACATCTGCACAGTGATGTTTTCGTTGTGCTCGGCTTGCCAGTGTTTCTGGAACGCAGTGTTGTAGTCCTTGTAGAAATCGCGCATCACGTCGTAGGAAACGTTGAGCAGCGTAGGGGCTGCCTGAGCGATGTTGGCCAAGGCCAGGCCGGCGGCGAGAAGTGAGGCGCCAAAGAGTTTTTTCAC
This sequence comes from Pseudomonas neuropathica, assembly GCF_015461835.1. GTDB lineage: Bacteria > Pseudomonadota > Gammaproteobacteria > Pseudomonadales > Pseudomonadaceae > Aquipseudomonas > Aquipseudomonas neuropathica. The sequence goes on from NZ_JACOPX010000007.1 coordinate 29,295, forward strand.
TGCGCATTCCTTGTTTTATCTGTGTAGGAGCAGGGGGTGATGTTCATTTGCCACTGACTATAACGGCGCGCGCATAGTCGTTTAAAGATTAAAAAGCTCTTTGCTTATTCCAGTTTCTTGAACAGCGCATTGCCGCATCGCGAGCAAAAAGCGGCGCCGTGTTCATGGCTGTTTTTCTTGCACACCGGGCAATCGTGTTGCAGCTGTTCGCCGCGCATGGCGTTGGCCAGTTCAGCGGTGAAAATCCCGGTCGGCACGGCGATGATCGAGTAACCGGTGATCATCACCAGCGACGAAATCACCTGACCCAGCGGGGTCTTCGGCACGATGTCGCCGAAGCCCACCGTGGTCAGCGTGACGATCGCCCAATAGATGCCTTTGGGAATGCTGGTGAAGCCATGCTCGGGGCCTTCGATCACATACATCAGGGTGCCGAACACCGTCACCAGGGTGCAGACGCTGACCAGAAACACCACGATCTTCTGCTTGCTGCCGCGCAGCGCCGACATCAGATAATTGGCTTGCTTGAGGTACGGGCTGAGCTTGAGCACGCGGAAAATCCGCAGCATGCGGATGATCCGGATAATCAGCAGGTACTGCGCATCGCTGTAATACAGGGCGAGGATGCCCGGCACGATCGCCAGCAGATCCACCAGCCCGTAAAAGCTGAAGGCGTAGCGCAACGGCTTGGGCGAGCAGTACAGACGCAGGATGTACTCGCCGAGAAAGATGATCGTGAAGCCCCACTCGATGTAGGCCAGCACGTCGGCATAATTCTGGTGAATGCTGTCGATACTGTCGAGCATCACGATCACCAGACTGGCGAGGATGATCAACAGCAGGATGCCGTCGAAGCGACGCCCGGCGAGGGTGTCGCTCTGGAAAATCATGACGTAAAGCCGTTCACGCCAACTGTTGCTGCTGTCCATGGATAACGCCTGAATCGAAGATCAGCGCAGCCTAGGTTGATTCTCCCCGTGAGCGCAAGGCGCACGCTCGACGGTGGCTTTGCCGAGCATCTGAATCCCGGCGCGGATCAGCCAGCCGGCGAGGATAAACGGCGCAGTCAACGTGGCGAGGCCGATGGCGGCAAACAGCGGTGTAACCAGCAGCGCTAACACGATTCCGACTAGCGGCAGCCAGGGTTGTTGGCGTTGCGCGGAAAAGGCGAGGGCGGCGAGTACGGCGTTGTAGCTGCCGAGGCCTAACAGTGCAGCGCTGGTTTCGTGGTGCAGCAGACTGGAGCCGAGGCCGATCGCCGACGCCAGCAGCGCCCAGCAAAACGCCCGGCGATCAGCGATCAGCAAACCGATGGCGATCAATGCGCCGGCCAGTGGGTGACCGAGGAACATCACTTGGCCCAAACCGCGCAGTTCGGCGGCGAGCAGGTTCAGCGTGTTCATCTCGATGTGCGCCATCGGCGCCGACGGCTCGGCGAACAGCAGGAGGATCCAGCTCAATGCCACGAACGGTGAGGTGTAGGCCGGTATGGAGCGGCTGCTGTAGACGTGTTTGAGCCATTGCTGCGTGACCATTGCGCTCAAGCCGCCAGCGGCAAGAATCAGCGGTGGCAACATGGGTGACCAGGGGAAATAAAGGCTCAGCAGCAGGCCGAGCAAAATGCCGTTGTAGCTGAACAGTCCGGCCTGGCGATCAGCCTTGGCGTAGTTGCGCCGTTGTGCGGTGAGCAATCCGGCGACGGCACCGAGCAGCGCTCCGGCGAACAGCACGGGCGCCGTCAGCAGGATCGCCAACAGGCACAGCAGGCCGCACAGCGGATGACGCTGGAGGAATATTTGACTGAAACCGTTGAGCAAAGCCTCGGCCCAGTCGGGGCAGTGGGTGTTGAAATGATTGGCAGGCATGGCAGTTCATTCGGTACTGATCGTTCCCACGTCGAGGCGTCGAACCGTCTGCGTGGGAATGCCTCAAAGGACGCTCTGCGTCTGCTCTTGGGACGCAGAGCGTCCCGGGCCGCATTCCCACGCTGAGCGTGGGAACGATCATGGTGGGCGGTTAAATCAACGTTTCGATCCGCAGCGAGTTGGTCGAACCCGGCTGGCCGAACGGCACCCCCGCAGTGATCAGCAGTGTGTCGCCGCGCTCGGCCATACCCTGCGCCTGGGCGATTTCCAGCGCGGTCGAGCAAACCTCATCGACCTGACGCAGGCGATCGTTGACCACCGAATGAATGCCCCACGCCACGCTCAAACGCCGTGCGGTCTGCAGGTTCGGCGTCAGGTTGAGGATCGGCGCTTTCGGCCGTTCCCGCGCTGCACGCAAACTCGACGCACCGGACTCGCTGTAGTTGACCAGCACCGCCACCGGCAGCACGTTGCTGATACGACGAATTGCGCAGCTGATCGCATCGGAAACCGTCGCTTCAGCTTTCGGCCGGCTGACGTCGAGCTGGGTCTGATAATCCGGACCGTTTTCCACCTGGCGAATGATCTTGCTCATCATCTGCACCGCTTCGAGCGGGTATTCACCGGACGCGGTTTCCGCCGACAGCATCACCGCATCGGCGCCTTCGGCCACGGCGTTGGCAACGTCAGTCACTTCGGCGCGGGTCGGGGCAGGGGAGAAGCGCATCGACTCAAGCATCTGCGTCGCCACCACCACCGGTTTGCCGAGTTCGCGGCAGGTGGTGATGATGTTCTTCTGAATCTGCGGCACGCTTTCGGCCGGCACTTCAACGCCGAGATCGCCACGGGCAACCATGATCGCGTCGCTCAGTTCAGCGATTTCGCGCAGTTGCTCAACGGCCGAAGGCTTCTCGATTTTCGCCATCAAAAAGGCTTTGTCGCCGATCAGTGCACGGGCTTCGATAATGTCCTGCGGCCGCTGCACAAACGACAGCGCGACCCAGTCCACACCCAGTTCCAGACCGAAGCTCAAGTCACGACGATCCTTGGCAGTCAGTGGGCTGAGGTCGAGCACCGCTTGCGGCACGTTGACGCCTTTGCGATCCGACAACTCGCCGCCGTTGAGCACGGTGGTGTCGATCGCGTCAGCGTATTTGGTGACCACACGCAGACGCAGTTTGCCGTCGTCGAGCAGCAGGTCCATGCCCGCTTCCAGCGCTTCGATGATTTCCGGATGCGGCAGATTCACCCGGCGCTCATCGCCCGGTGTTGCGTCCAGATCGAGACGGAACGCCTGACCGCGATGCAGTTGCACCTTGCCGTCGGCGAACTTGCCGACGCGCAGTTTCGGTCCCTGCAAGTCCATCAGAATGCCCAGCGGGTAGTTGAGCTGGCGCTCGACTTCGCGGATCCACTGATAGCGCTTGGCGTGGTCGGCGTGATCACCGTGGCTGAAGTTCAGGCGGAAGATGTTGACCCCGGCTTCGACCAGTTCACGGATGTCTTCGATGCCATCGACAGCAGGCCCGAGGGTGGCGAGGATTTTGACCTTTTTATCAGGCGTCATGATTTGCAGCTCTCAAGGATCAGGATGGCGCGGAAGTCGTTGACGTTGGTGCGGGTCGGCTCGGTGACGATCAGCGCATCGAGCGCCGCGAAATAGCCGTAGCCGTTGTTGTTATCCAGCTCGTCGCTGGCGCTCAAACCGAGGGCGGCGGCGCGGGCGTAGCTGTCCGGGGTCATGATGGCGCCGGCGTTGTCTTCCGAGCCGTCGATGCCGTCGGTGTCACCGGCCAGCGCATAAACGCCCGGCTGGCCTTTAAGGCTGTCGGTGAGGCTGAGGAGGAATTCGGCGTTGCGCCCGCCACGGCCATTGCCGCGCACGGTCACGGTGGTTTCGCCGCCGGAGAGAATCACGCACGGCGCCGCCAATGGCTGGCCGTGATGGATGATCTGGCGGGCGATACCGGCGTGGACTTTTGCCACTTCGCGCGACTCACCTTCGAGGTCGCCGAGGATCAGTGTGCTGAAACCGGCCTGACGGCATTTCACCGCCGCAGCGTCCAGTGATTGCTGAGGTCGAGCGATCAACTGGAAGTGACTGCGTGCCAGGCTTGGATCACCGGGTTTCACGGTTTCCGACTCAGGGCTTTGCAGCCAGGTACGCACCGAGGCCGGGATCTCGATGCCGTAGCGTTTGATGATCGCCAAGGCTTCGGCGGACGTGCTTGGGTCGGCCACGGTCGGGCCGGAAGCGATGACCGTGGCGAGGTCGCCCGGTACATCGGAAATCGCGTAGGTATAAACAGTCGCGGGCCAGCAGGCTTTGCCGAGGCGGCCGCCCTTGATCGCCGAGAGGTGCTTGCGCACGCAGTTCATCTCGCCGATGGTCGCGCCGGATTTGAGCAGAGCTTTGTTGATCGATTGCTTGTCGGCGAGGGTGATGCCTGCGGCCGGCAGCGCCAGCAGGGCAGAGCCGCCACCGGAGAGCAGGAAGATCACGCGGTCGTCTTCGGTCAGGTTGCTGACCAGTTCCAGCACGCGTTTGGCCACGGCCAGACCAGCAGCGTCCGGCACCGGGTGCGCGGCTTCGACCACTTCGATTTTTTCGCACGGGGCGCCGTGACCGTAACGGGTCACCACCAGGCCAGACACGTCACCTTCCCAGCAGCGCTCGACCACTTGTGCCATGGCAGCAGCGGCTTTGCCTGCACCGATGACGATCACCCGGCCAGTACGATCGGCAGGCAAATGGGCTTCGAGGACTTGGTTCGGATGGGCCGCGTCGATGGCTGTGGCAAACAGCTCGCGCAGCAGTTGTTGCGGATCGACCGACATGGCGGGCTCCCGGAATTCTTGTTATTCGAAAGGGCGGTAGAGATCCCTGTGGGAGCGAGCTTGCTCGCGAAAGCGATGGATCAGTCAACATCCATGCCGACTGATACTCCCTCTTCGCGAGCAAGCTCGCTCCCACAGGTTTAAGCGACGGGGCAGTGGCTTATTTGTTGTCGCGAATCGAGAAGTTGGCCATGTGCTCCAGACCCTTGATCAGCGCCGAGTGGTCCCAGTTGCTGCCACCGATGGCCGCGCAGGTGCTGAACACTTGCTGGGCGTTGGCGGTGTTCGGCAGGTTGATGTTCAGCTCCTTGGCGCCTTGCAGGGCCAGGTTCAGATCCTTCTGGTGCAGGCTGATGCGGAAGCCTGGATCGAAAGTGCCTTTGATCATGCGCTCGCCGTGCACTTCAAGGATCTTCGAGGAGGCGAAACCGCCCATCAGTGCTTCACGCACCTTGGCTGGATCGGCACCGTTTTTCGAAGCGAACAGCAGGGCTTCAGCGACGGCCTGAATGTTCAGGGCGACGATGATCTGGTTGGCGACTTTGGCGGTCTGACCGTCGCCATTGCCACCGACCAGAGTGATGTTCTTGCCCATGGCCTGGAACAGCGGCAGAGCGCGTTCGAAGGCATCGGCGTCGCCACCGATCATGATGCTCAGAGTCGCGGCTTTGGCGCCGACTTCACCACCGGACACCGGTGCGTCGAGGTACTGCGCGCCTTTCTCGTTGATCTTGGCGGCGAACGCCTTGGTCGCGGTCGGCGAAATCGAGCTCATGTCGATGACGATTTTGCCTTTGCTCAGGCCGGCGGCAACACCGTCGGCGCGGAACAGTACGTCGTCGACCTGCGGGGTATCCGGGACCATGACGATGATGAATTCAGCTTCCTGCGCCACTTCGCGCGGGTTGGCCAGGGCGACGGCGCCAGCGGCTACCAGGTCGGCCGGGGCGGCGTCGTGGTGCGCCGACAGGAACAGGCTGTGACCGGCTTTCTGCAGGTTCGAAGCCATTGGGTGGCCCATGATGCCGGTGCCGATAAATCCGATTTTAGCCATGAGAAAATCCTCTTGTTTTTATAAACAGCCGTAGGAGCTGCCGAAGGCTGCGATCTTTTGATTCTGCTTTTGAAGGTCAAGATCAAAAGATCGCAGCCTTCGGCAGCTCCTACAGGTTATGTATGGGTCAGATTGCGTTATGGGTTTTCAGCCAGCCCAGACCTGCTTCGGTGGTGGTCAGCGGCTTGTATTCACAGCCAACCCAACCCTGATAACCGATGCGGTCGAGGTGTTCGAACAGGAAGCGGTAGTTGATTTCACCGGTGCCTGGTTCGTTGCGCCCCGGGTTGTCCGCGAGCTGCACATGGTTGATCTCGCCCAGGTGCGATTGCAGGGTGCGGGCCAGATCGCCTTCCATGATTTGCATGTGATAGATGTCGTATTGCAGGAACAGATTGGCGCTGCCGACCTGCTCGCGAATCGACAGGGCTTGCGCTGTGTTGTTCAGGTAGAAACCCGGAATGTCGCGGGTGTTGATCGCTTCCATCACCAGTTTGATGCCCGCTGCCTGCAGCTTGTCGGCGGCGTATTTCAGGTTGGCGACGAAGGTCTTTTCCACGGTGGCATCGTCAACGCCTTGCGGGCGGATACCGGCCAGGCAGTTGATCTGGGTGTTGCCCAGCACTTGCGCGTAGGCAATCGCCAGATCGACCCCGGCGCGGAACTCTTCAACCCGGTCCGGCAGGCACGCGATACCGCGCTCGCCCTTGGCCCAGTCACCGGCCGGCAGGTTGAACAGCACTTGGGTCAGACCGTTGGCGTCGAGCCTGGCCTTGATTTCAGCGGAGCTGAAGTCGTACGGGAACAGGTACTCGACCCCGCTGAAACCAGCCTTGGCGGCGGCGTCGAAACGGGCAAGGAAATCCTGTTCGGTGAACAGCATGGACAGGTTGGCTGCGAAACGCGGCATGGTGGTCTCCTGAAAAACGGATGTGGCACGGTTGGTCAGACTGAACGCGATCAAGTCCCCTCTCCTGGGGGAGAGGGTTAGGGTGAGGGGGAATCCAGAGTCTGATCCGAATTTTGCGAGCACCGCAAAACCTTTCCCTCACCCCAGCCCTCTCCCGGAGGGAGAGGGGGCTAGTTACGATCAATCAAGCAGCGAAATCGCCGTTGGCGCATCGTTGCCGACCAGCGCCAGGTCTTCGAATTCGTTGACGGCGTTGATCTCGGTGCCCATGGAGATGTTGGTCACACGCTCCAGAATGATCTCGACGATCACCGGCACCTTGAACTCTTCGATCATCTGTTCAGCCTTGCGCAGGGCAGGGGCGATTTCCGAGGGTTCGAACACACGCAGTGCCTTACAGCCGAGGCCTTCAGCCACTGCGACGTGGTCAACACCGTAACCGTTGAGTTCCGGCGCGTTCAGGTTATCGAAGGACAGCTGCACGCAGTAGTCCATTTCGAACCCGCGCTGGGCCTGACGGATCAGACCCAGGTACGAGTTGTTCACCACGACGTGGATGTACGGCAGTTTGAACTGAGCGCCGACCGCCAGTTCTTCGATCATGAACTGGAAGTCATAGTCCCCCGACAGGGCCACGACTTTACGGCTCGAATCGGCCTTCACCACGCCCAGCGCTGCCGGAATGGTCCAGCCCAACGGGCCGGCCTGGCCACAGTTGATCCAGTGACGCGGCTTGTAGACGTGCAGGAACTGCGCGCCGGCAATCTGCGACAGACCAATGGTGCTGACGTAGCAGGTGTCTTTGCCGAACACCTGGTTCATCTCTTCGTAAACGCGCTGTGGTTTCACCGGCACGTTGTCGAAGTGGGTCTTGCGATGCAGGCTGGCTTTGCGCTGCTGGCAATCTTGCAGCCAGGCACTGCGGTTTTTCAGCTTGCCGGCGGCTTGCCATTCACGTGCCACTTCGATGAACACGGTCAGTGCTGCAGCGGCGTCGGAAACGATGCCCAGATCCGGCGTGAACACACGACCGATCTGCGTGCCTTCGATGTCGACGTGAATGAACTTGCGACCTTCGGTGTAAACGTCAACCGAACCGGTGTGACGGTTGGCCCAACGGTTACCGATCCCCAACACCACGTCAGATTTCAGCATGGTCGCGTTGCCGTAGCGGTGCGAAGTCTGCAGACCGACCATGCCCACCATCAACGGGTGATCGTCCGGGATGGTGCCCCAGCCCATCAGGGTCGGGATCACCGGGATGCCGGTCAGCTCAGCGAATTCAACCAGCAGATCGCTGGCGTCGGCGTTGATGATGCCGCCGCCGGCCACCAGCAATGGACGCTCAGCCTGATCGAGCAGAGCCAAAGCCTTTTCAACCTGAACGCGGGTAGCAGTCGGTTTGGCCAATGGCAGCGGTTGGTAAGCGTCGATGTCGAATTCGATTTCGGCCATCTGCACGTCGAACGGCAGGTCGATCAGCACTGGACCTGGACGGCCGGAGCGCATTTCAAAGAACGCTTTCTGGAACGCGTAAGGCACTTGGCCCGGTTCCAGAACAGTGGTCGCCCACTTGGTGACTGGCTTGACGATGCTGGTGATGTCGACAGCCTGGAAGTCTTCCTTGTGCATACGGGCGCGGGGTGCCTGGCCGGTAATGCAGAGGATTGGAATCGAGTCGGCCGAGGCGCTGTAGAGCCCGGTGACCATATCGGTACCGGCAGGGCCGGAAGTACCGATGCACACGCCGATGTTGCCGGCCTTGGTGCGGGTGTAGCCCTCGGCCATGTGCGAGGCGCCTTCCACGTGGCGAGCAAGGACGTGATCGATGCCACCGACTTTCTGCAAGGCGGAGTACAGCGGGTTGATGGCAGCGCCCGGGATGCCAAAAGCGGTATCAACCCCTTCACGGCGCATCACCAGAACGGCGGCTTCGATTGCTCTCATTTTGCTCATGGTTTTGTGCCTCTTTACGTTTTGTAATTGTATACAAGTGGCTTTGCGCAGAGTGTATTCACGGCGGACGGCGCAGGTCAATCCATTTTCTCAAGCGCCTGTTTCATTCGTCGGAAGCCTGTCTAACTGTGGCTTTTCGTCGCATGTGGCGCTTTTCGAGAATTATTGTATACAAAAAAATAATTCATTGTGTTCTATTTGTTGTATCGGCCTGCGGCAGACAACCGCAGGCCCACGACTTTCCCTATAACAAAATGAGGACGGCACCATGAGCGCTTTAACCTTGAAAGTCGCAGTCAACCTGGTCAACGAAGCCATCAACGCAGGGCGCGGCATCAACGCTGCGCCGCTGACCATCGCGGTACTCGATACCGGCGGCCACCTGATCACCCTGCAACGCGAAGACGGCGCAAGCCTGCTACGCCCGAACATCGCCATCGGCAAAGCCTGGGGCGCCATCGCGCTGGGCAAAGGCTCGCGCCTGCTGGCACTCGACGCGCAACAACGCCCGGCGTTTATTGCCGCGCTGAACAGCATGGGCCAGGGCAGCGTCGTGCCGGCACCGGGTGGTGTGTTGATTCGGGATCAGGCGGGGAATGTGCTGGGCGCGATCGGGATTAGCGGGGATTTGTCGGATATTGATGAGCAGGTGGCGATCAGGGCGGTGGAGGCGTTGGAGTTGCGGGCGGATGCGGGGGTGGCGGCTTGAATCTGCGTTGATTGAATAACCGCTATCGCGAGCAGGCTCACTCCTACAGGGATTTGTGTTCAGACACAAAATGTTTGAACACCCCAGATCCCTTGTAGGAGTGAGCCTGCTCGCGATTGCTATCTACCAGACACATCCTGCCAACAGTTGACCGCTCCATTTGTCTTTCCCGGTACTAGCCTTTTCATGACCTGATCACAGAGGGCAAAGGAATGCCGGATCTACCTGCTGCACATAAATTGCGAGTCGGGCGCTATACCGAAGTCAGTCGAATCTATCTGTTAACCAGCACCACTTATCAACGAAAGCCGATTTTCACGAATTTTGCCTTGGGAAAACTGGTCGCTGATCAATTTCGACACGCGCAAGATTCGGGGCTGGTGAGCTCATTAGCCTGGGTAGTCATGCCAGATCATTTCCATTGGCTGATTGAATTGCGACGAGGTTCATTGAGTGAGGTGATGCAAAAAACCAAATCGCTGAGCACCAAGGCTGTCAGGCACGCTTCCGGTGGAAACAGCGTTCTCTGGCAGAGAGGGTTTCATGACCGCGCGCTGAGACGTGAAGAAGACCTGGTGAAGATGGCGCGTTATGTCGTGGCTAACCCGTTGCGGGCTGGTTTGGTTAAGAAGCTTGGCGACTATCCGCTGTGGGATGCCATTTGGGTTTGAGCTGAAACCGAGTCGCCTCGATCGCGAGCAGGCTCACTCCTACAGGGGAACGCATTCCAAATGTGGGAGCGAGCTTGCTCGCGAAGCAGTCGCCGCGGTCTATCAGTCCGGCTCACACCCCTTCAACACCAGCCGGATAATCGTCTGCGCCGCCGCTTCATAATCGGCCTCGTCCAGCTTGTCCTTGCCGGTCACCGCAGAAATCTGCCAGTCGAAGTCGGCGTAGGTCTGGGTCGCGGCCCAGATGCTGAACATCAGGTGATTAGGGTCGATCGGGGCGATCTGGCCTCGGTCAATCCAGCTTTGGATGCAATTGATGTTGTGCTTGGCCTGGCCGTTGAGTTGCTCGACCAGGTCGGCGCTCAGGTGTGGTGCGCCGTGCATGATTTCGCTGGCAAATACCTTCGAGGCGAAGGGCAGGTCGCGGGAGATGCGGATTTTCGAGCGGATATAGCCGCTCAGCACTTCGCTCGGCACACCGTCCGGATTGAACGGAGTCGAGGCCTGCAAAATCGGCACGATGATGCTTTCCAGAACCTCGCGGTAGAGGTTCTCCTTGGACTTGAAGTAGTAGTAGACGTTGGGCTTGGGCAATCCCGCCTTGGCGGCGATGTCGCTGGTTTTGGTCGCAGCGAAGCCCTTGTCGGCAAACTCCTCACTGGCGGCACGCAGGATCAGTTCTTTGTTGCGCTCGCGGATTGTGCTCATAAACCCGGTGGTTCCTTGCCTGTTCTGGCGGTTGCGCATGGTAGCACCGGCCTCGCGCAGCGCTCAAGAATGCCCCGTGTGGTCTGTGGTCGCGTTATGCTTCGCACCATTCATACATAAAAGGAAACAGGATTCATGGCAGGAAGCAGTTTGCTGGTGCTGGTCGACGATATTGCCACTGTGCTGGATGACGTGGCGTTGATGAGCAAAATGGCCGCCAAGAAGACCGCCGGCGTACTCGGCGATGATCTGGCGCTCAACGCCCAGCAGGTCTCCGGCGTGCGTGCCGAACGGGAAATCCCCGTGGTCTGGGCCGTGGCCAAGGGTTCGTTCGTCAACAAACTGATTCTGGTGCCATCGGCGCTGGCGATCAGTGCGTTCGTGCCGTGGCTGGTGACGCCATTGTTGATGGTCGGCGGTGCGTATCTGTGTTTTGAGGGTTTTGAGAAGCTTGCGCACAAGTTTCTGCACAGCAAGGCTGAAGACGAGGTCGAACATGCGCAACTGACTGAGGCGGTAGCCGATCCGGCGACCGATCTGGTGGCCTACGAGAAAGACAAGATCAAAGGCGCGATCCGCACTGACTTTATCCTCTCCGCAGAAATCATCGCAATCACCCTGGGCACCGTGGCTACTGCTTCGCTGACTCAGCAAGTAATCGTGATGTCCGGTATCGCGATTGTGATGACGGTGGGCGTGTATGGACTGGTGGCGGGCATCGTCAAACTCGACGACCTCGGCCTGTGGCTGACGAAAAAACCTGGGCAGATGGCGAAGAAAATCGGCAGCGCGATCCTCAGCGCCGCGCCGTACATGATGAAAACCCTGTCGGTGGTCGGCACGGCGGCGATGTTCCTGGTTGGCGGCGGCATCCTCACCCACGGTGTGCCGGTGCTGCATGACTGGATTGAAGGCGTTGGCGCGGCGGCCGGCAGTGTCGGGTTTGCGGTGCCGATGTTGCTCAATGGTGTCGCGGGGATCATCGCTGGCGCGGTGGTGTTGGCGGTGGTTTCTGTCGTCGGCAAAATCTGGAAAGCCCTGAAAAACTGACACTCAACACAAACCCCTTTGTAGGAGTGAGCCTGCTCGCGATAGCGGTGTGTCAGCACTGCAAATGGTGGCTGGTGCACCGTTATCGCGAGCAGGCTCACTCCTACAGTTGATTTGTGTTGTGCCAGTAAAAAGGCCATTCAATTTTCATTGAATGGCCTTTTTTGTGCCTGCCGGAATTACTCGGCGATCTGCAACTTACGCGCCTCGGTATACACGTAACGCACCTTCTCGTACTCGAACGGCGAGTTCATCTGGCCGTAGCGGAAGCTGGTCTGGTAGCGCTTGTCGACCGCGCGCAGGGCCCAGATTTCCGGGTGGTTGGAGCTGACTTCCGAGACGTTGAGGAAGTTGATCGCTGATTCGGCGGTGTAATCCACAGCAAGACCGGCGGTGTCGCGGATGTTCGACGGGCCGAGGATTGGCAACACGAAGTAGGCGCCGCCCGGTACACCGTAGAAGCCCAGGGTCTGGCCGAAGTCTTCGCTCTGGCGCGGCAGGCCCATGGCGGTCGCTGGGTCCCAAAGGCCGGCAATGCCGATGGTGGTGTTGAGTAGCAGGCGCGCGGTGGTTTCCATCGAGCGCTGACCTTTGAACTGCAACAGGCTGTTGACCAGGTTCGGCACGTCACCGAGGTTGTTGAAGAAGTTGCTTACCCCGGTACGCACAAAACTCGGCGTGATGTAGCGATAGCCATCGACCACCGGCAGGAACACCCATTGGTCGAAGCGGTAGTTGAAGTGGTAAACCCGACGGTTCCACGATTCCAGCGGGTCGTAGACGTTCAGCGCGTTGAGCGTCGAACGCTCGAATTCGCGCTGATCCAGCCCCGGGTTGAACTTGAGTTTGGACAGCGGCTCTTTGAAGCCGTCGCTGTCGACGACGACCGGCGCGTTGGCTTTACTGTTGTCGGCCTGGGCCACGCCTGCGCAGAGGAGCGCTGCCATCAGCAGGAGATATTTAGCCACGGAAGAACTCCAGCATGGCGTCGCTGTTGACGCGGTAGTTAAGGTTGCCGCAATGGCCGCCCAGTGGATAAACGGTCAGACGATCACCGAACGTTTTACGCAGGAAACCAAGGTCGCCCGGGCCGAGGATCACGTCGTCGGCGTTGTGCATGACGGCGATTTTCGGGCTGTCGTGCAGGTAATCCTTGAGTGCATAAAGGCTGACCTGGTCGATCAGTTGCAGCAGGCTGCCGCCGTCGGTGCGTGCACGCCACATCGGGATCACCTGATCGGTCAGGTAGCAGTCGAAGTCGCACTGCAGCGCACGCTTGAGGAACGGCGTGAGGCTGGTGCCTTCGGTGATCGGGAACTTCGGCGGGGTGATCAGGCCGCGACGGTTGATCAGATCCGAGGTGAAGGCAATGTCGGCCGCCGAGAAGCGGAACGAGGTGCCGATCAGCATCGCCATCTGTTCGTTGGTCAGGTGCTGCTTGGACTGCTGGAAGTCGTAGAGCAGCGCATCGTTGAGGTCGATGTAGCCTTTCTGCTGGAAGTAGCGGGTCAGCTTCGACAGCACCAGTTCATAGAACGTGGTGCTGTTGTTGATGCCTTTCACCTCGGTTTGCACCAACTTGTCGAGGTTGGTCACCGAGGTGTAGAGGTTGACCGGCGGATTGAGCAGCAGGACTTTCTTGAAGTTGAAGCTGCGGCGCGTTTCGTCCAGATGCGCGACGAACGCGGCATCAAGGGCGCCGAGGCTGTAACCGGTCAGGTAATACTCGGTCACCGGCAGTTTCGGGTTCTGCGCGCGCACGGCCTGCATCACCCGGTACATGTCTTCGGCGTCTTCCTTGGTCACGCCCGGGGTCGCGAAGCGCGAGGCGGCGCTGATGAAGTCGAAACTGGTCGGCGACGACAATTGCACGACGTGGTAGCCGGCCTTGTAGTAGAGCTTTTTCAGGTATTCGTTGAGGGTGCTGTCATAACGCGCGCCGGTGCCGGCGATCAGGAAGATCAGCGGTGCCGGTTTGTCCTGGGTGGCGATGCGATAGGTGAGTTTTTTCACCGCCCAGAAGTTGTCCGGCAGGATGAACTCTCGCTCCGGGCGCAACGTGAGGCTGCGGTCCGACTGAGTGATGTCGTCGTCCAGCGGCAATTCCGGGCGCAAGTCCGGCGGCGTCGTGGCGATAGTCGCCTCGAACGGGTTGGTCAGGGGGTAGCCATAACTGGCGGCATCGATATCCACCGCCAGTGCGGACGCACTCAAAATAAGGCCGCTGAACAGCGCGGCGAAGCGCAAGGAACGGAGCATGACTAGATCCCTTAGAGGAAGGTGCCGAATGAAGTTCGCAGGCTATGACCACCGGGTTTGCGCCAAAGTGCCATGCTGCGGCACCAAACAGGCAGAATTCGGAGTAATAGTAGCTGGACGATACACTTTGCACTGCCTGAATGAACAGTTAACAGTTGTTAGTTCTTGCACACGGCTGGCGGCAGATTAAGCTGGCCGCCGATTTCCGAAGATTGGAGTGTTTCATGTCCCGCCGTTTGCCCGTGATTTTGCTGCTCGTTCTGTTGCCGTTGTGGCTGGCCGCCAGTTATGGCGCGCGTTATGGCTTTATGGAAGACGGAAAGTGGGTGGGCATCTGCGTCGACGAGGCCAGCCGCTGGGAATGTCAGGTGCGGTCGAACCTGGGCTTGATGATTCACTTCAAGGTGTTGGGCTGGACGGCACTGGGCGCGGCGTTGATCGGTTTCGTGTTGCCGGGGCGGGCAGGGTGGTGGCTGGCGGTGCTGGCGCTGGTATTCGGGGCGCCGGCGCTGGCGTTGTACAACACGACATTGGCGGTGTTTGCGCTGGTGATTGCCGGGTTGCGTCTGGTCCGCGAGTCCCGCAGCGCCTGATGGAAAAGATCGCAGCCTTCGGCAGCTCCTACATTGAAATGGCGTACACCTTGTAGGAGTTGCCGAAGGCTGCGATCTTTTGATCTTGCTTTTGATCAGTATTTTCGAACGCGCAGGCAGCGCCACAGAGCCGCCACCATCAACACGCTCACCAACGCCCAACCCCACGCCTGCTGATTCTGCAAACCTTCCTGATACAACTGCGGCGCAATCCCCGCCCCGACAATAAACGTCAGCAACGCAATCTCCCGACGCGGCACGCTCACCGGCCGGCACAGATAAACCAGCGCTGGCAGCACAAACGCCATGCTCGGGAAACTGCGATAACGCGGATCGAAGACCATCTCCAGCATCATTACTGCTGCGGCAAAGCCTGTCGCCGCGACCAGCCAGCCCGCGCGGCGCTCCAATAGATTGAACGCCCGCTCACGCCAGCCAGTTCGCGCGCTCAGCGTCAGTGCCGCGTGTGCCAATACCAACAGATTCAGCGCCGTCAACAAGCCGACCCACAGCCACTCGCTGGCAAACCGCGTGGTCACTCGCGCCAGATCACCCCAGGCGCCGATCGAGCAAGCGGCGAGGGCGCCCAGCAGCGGCAATACCAACGCCGAGCGTGTAGTGCGAACGCGACCGCCGAGCATCAGCGTGCCAAGAAAAATCAACCCGCCGACCGCCAGCCATTCCTTCCAGTACGGCACGTTGGTCACCGGCCCGGCGAGCACGCCCTTGTCCTGACGATCCGCGTCGTACAGCCCCCAGTAACCGCCCACCGCGCCTTCACTGCCGCGCTTCCATGGCTGGTCAAACGCTTCGATCAGGTTGTAATGCCAGCCTTCCTTCTCGGCCATCGCGACAAAACCCCGAATGAACCTGGCCTCGTTGACCCGGCTCGGCAGGGCGGTCTCGCGTTGGCGGCCTTCGCTTGGCCAGCCGGTTTCGCCGATCATCACGTCTTTCGGTGCGAATTTATTACCGAACACCTGGCGCACATCCGCGACGTGTTGCAGGGCGACGTCGATGTTCGACGGATCATCTTCCCAGTACGGCAGCAAGTGAATAGTCAGAAAGTCCACCGCTGGCGCGACTTCAGGATGCTTGAGCCAGAACTCCCAGACATCGGCGTACGTGACCGGTTGCTTGACCTGACTTTTGACCTTGTTGATCAATCGGGCCAGTTGCGCGCCGGTGACTTCCTTGCGCAGCAGCGCCTCGTTGCCGACGATCACTGCACTGACCACATCCGCGTTGGCGTTGGCCGATTTGATCAGCAGGTCGACTTCCTTTTCGGTGTCCACCGGGTTGCTGTTGACCCACGCGCCGATCATCAATTTCAAGCCATGTTTGCGCGCCAGATCCGGCAGCGCTTCCAGGCCCGTCATCGAGTAAGTGCGTATGCACTCAAAGCGTGTCGCCAGCAATGCGAGATCGGCGTCCATGCGCTCCGGGCGCAGTTTGAACGGCACGTCGAACGGCGATTGGTCTTTATCGAACGGGGTGTAGGAGGCGCACTGCAATTTATGCGTCGGGGTCGCGGCGTCGGGCAGGATCACCGGTTGGCCGAGGCCGTACCAGAAGCCGCCGAGGGCAAACAGCCCCAGCAGGCAGGCGAAGAGATAAGGCAGAAAAGGGAAGCGGGAGGTCGCGGACATGGTCAGGCCGAGTGGCTGCAAAGCGACGCATGTTACCTGCATTTATAGAGGGGTTGGTGGCCCGCATGATTTTGACATGCAAAGTTCGGGCGGATTATTTGGCGTCATTTATATAGCCGCGATTAATGGCCTTCTGATGTCGTTTCTCGTTGCCTTGAGGTCGCTGACAGAGCAGGTCGCTGCGGGCGTCAGGTTGATGATCGAAAGCGTCAGTACTCCGCTGGCGACGAACGAGTTTGCGGTCAGGCGTGATGGGGGCGCCGTGCACCATAACAATACGTTGACGCCGCCCGTCATCCGTCGGGCGCAGCATTTCGGGGAAGTAACGATGAAGATGCGACGACTTTTAGGCGCAAGTGCTGCTTTGGTGCTTGCGATGAGTTCCACTTTCGCCAGCGCAGAAAAACAGACCCTGAACATCGGTTACGTTGACGGCTGGTCCGACAGCGTTGCGACCACCCACGTAGCGGCCGAAGTGATCAAGCAGAAACTCGGCTACGACGTGAAACTGCAAGCCGTTGCCACCGGGATCATGTGGCAGGGCGTAGCCACCGGCAAACTCGACGCCATGCTCTCGGCCTGGCTGCCCGTGACCCACGGCGAATACTGGACGAAAAACAAGGATCTGGTCGTCGATTACGGCCCGAACTTCAAGGATGCAAAAATCGGCCTGATCGTGCCTGAGTATGTGAAAGCCAAGTCGATTGAAGACCTGAAAACCGATGACACCTTCAAAAACCGTATCGTCGGCATCGATGCCGGTTCAGGCGTGATGCTCAAGACCGATCAAGCGATCAAGGATTACGGCCTCGACAAATACAGCCTCAAAGCCAGTTCCGGTGCCGGCATGATTGCCGAATTGACCCGTGCCGAAAAGAAAAACGAATCCATCGCCGTCACCGGTTGGGTGCCGCACTGGATGTTCGCCAAGTGGAAACTGCGCTTCCTCGACGACCCGAAAGGCGTGTATGGCGCAGCTGAAACCGTGAACAGCATCGGCAGCAAAGAGCTGGCGACCAAGGCGCCGGAAGTGGCCAAGTTCCTGAAGAACTTCCAGTGGGCGTCGAAAGACGAAATCGGCGAAGTCATGCTGGCGATTCAGGACGGTGCCAAACCTGAAGCCGCGGCCAAGGATTGGGTGGCCAAACACCCGGATCGCGTGGCTGACTGGACCAAATAACCACAACACCGCCGCACCCCTGTAGGAGTGAGCCTGCTCGCGATAGCGTCCCGTCAGTTGATGAAAATATCGACTGATACAACGCCATCGCGAGCAGGCTCACTCCTACAGTTTTTTATGTGTACCGAAGAATGGCGATTACGTCATGGCGTTCTACTACTAAGGTCGTCTGTTACCGCGCTCGCAGCCGCATACATTAGCTATGTTCCAACAATAATCTGTGCTGCGAGGATAAAAACAATGAACGACAGCATTTACCTCTCGATTCAAAACAGTCCCCGATTCAAGGAGCTGGTGCGAAAAAGGGAAAAGTTCGCCTGGATACTCTCGGCGATCATGCTCGGGCTTTACTCTGGCTTCATCCTGTTGATCGCTTACGGGCCGCATATTCTGGGCGCGAAACTCAGTCCTGAGTCCTCGATTACCTGGGGCATCCCGATTGGTGTCGGACTGATTCTTTCTGCATTCATCCTCACCGCTATCTACGTGCGCCGCGCCAATGGCGAGTTTGACGACCTGAACAATGCGATTCTCAAGGAGGCTCAGCAATGATCCGGCGTCTACTGGCTTTATTGAGTGTTGCGGCTTTCGCGCCGAGTGTCTGGGCGGCTGACGCGTTGACGGGGGAGGTAGCTAAACAGCCGCTGAACATTCCCGCGATCCTGATGTTCGTGGCGTTCGTCGGTGCGACGCTCTACATCACCTACTGGGCCTCGAAGAAAAACAACTCGGCGGCCGACTACTATGCGGCGGGCGGCAAGATCACCGGTTTCCAGAATGGTCTGGCAATTGCCGGTGACTACATGTCGGCGGCGTCCTTCCTGGGGATTTCCGCGCTGGTATTCACCTCCGGCTACGATGGCCTGATCTACTCGATCGGCTTCCTGGTGGGCTGGCCGATCATTCTGTTTCTGATCGCCGAGCGTCTGCGTAACCTGGGTAAATACACCTTTGCCGACGTGGCGTCCTACCGCCTCGGGCAAACCCAGATCCGCACCCTGTCTGCCTGTGGTTCGCTGGTGGTGGTGGCGTTCTACCTGATCGCGCAAATGGTTGGTGCTGGCAAGTTGATCCAGTTGTTGTTCGGTCTGGACTACCACGTCGCGGTGATTCTGGTCGGTGTGCTGATGTGCATGTACGTGCTGTTCGGCGGCATGCTGGCGACCACCTGGGTACAGATCATCAAAGCTGTGCTGTTGCTGTCCGGTGCCTCGTTCATGGCGCTGATGGTGATGAAGCACGTAGGCTTCGACTTCAACACGCTGTTCTCCGAAGCGATCAAGGTTCACGCCAAAGGCGAAGCGATCATGAGCCCGGGCGGTCTGGTCAAGGATCCGATTTCGGCCTTCTCGCTGGGTCTGGCGCTGATGTTCGGTACCGCTGGCCTGCCACACATTCTGATGCGCTTCTTCACCGTGAGCGACGCAAAAGAAGCCCGCAAGAGCGTGCTCTACGCGACCGGTTTCATTGGCTACTTCTACATTCTGACCTTCATCATCGGCTTCGGCGCGATCCTGTTGGTCAGCACTAACCCGGCCTTCAAAGATGCGGCTGGCGCGCTGTTGGGCGGCAACAACATGGCGGCGGTGCATTTGGCCAACGCGGTCGGTGGCAGTATCTTCCTCGGCTTTATCTCGGCGGTGGCGTTCGCGACCATTCTGGCGGTTGTGGCAGGCCTGACGCTGGCCGGTGCTTCGGCGGTTTCTCACGACCTGTATGCGAGTGTGATCAAGAAGGGCAAGGCGAACGAGAAGGACGAGATTCGTGTCTCGAAGATCACCACCATTGCCTTGGCAGTGTTGGCGATTGGCTTGGGCATTCTGTTCGAAAGCCAGAACATTGCATTCATGGTGGGCCTGGCGTTCTCGATCGCGGCGAGCTGTAACTTCCCGGTGCTGCTGCTTTCGATGTACTGGAAGAAGCTGACCACTCGTGGTGCGATGATTGGCGGCTGGTTGGGTCTGGTGAGTGCGGTTGGCTTGATGATCCTTGGCCCGACCATCTGGGTGCAGATTCTGCATCATGAGAAGGCGATCTTCCCTTACGAGTATCCGGCGTTGTTCTCGATGATCATTGCGTTTGTGGGGATCTGGTTCTTCTCGATCACTGACAAGTCGGCGGCTGCGGATAAAGAGCGGGCGCTGTTCTTCCCGCAGTTTGTGCGTTCGCAGACTGGGTTGGGGGCGAGTGGGGCGGTTTCGCATTGATGGTTTGATGGTTTTTTAATGTTGTGCTGAATGCCCCGGTTGAGAGATCGGGGCATTTTTATTGGGCGGTTATCGGACTTTGGTGTGTTTTTTATTGGGTGTATATCCGTTGCTGCGGTAACGGCTGATTAGGGTTTCGCCCTTACGGCGACTCACTTTTTTTCAAACGCCAAAAAAAGTAAGCAAAAAACGCTTGCTCCTACGTCCGGCCCGCTCGCTGGGGCTCGGGGTTCCTTCGCTGCGGGATCGATCCGGGCGCAGTGCCTACGGTTTGCTTCGCTGCACCTCCTCTCGCTGTGTTTGGCTTCGCCAAACGGTCGCTGCGCTCCCACGCCCGGATCAATCCCTCCACTCAGCCTTCCGACGTCGCTTACAGATCAAGAGCTGCAGCCGAGCTAACGCTCATCCTGTTGAGTGGTGAAGAGCGTGTGTTCGGCTTTGGTTCGGTGGTGGATTTGCCCCTCACCCCAGCCCTCTCCCGAGGGAGAGGGAGCCGATTTGTGAGCTTTTCAGAGTCTGAGTTCAACGCGGTATCGCACGTCGGCGTACCTCTACCAAACCACTCGGTCAGTCCCCTCTCCCTCCGGGAGAGGGCTAGGGTGAGGGGCTCTTGATCTGGCTTTTGATCTTGCTTTGGCTTTGGCTTTGGCTTTTGATCTTTTGCCCCATCGGCAGGCCGAGCGAAGGTGTTCATCCGGGGGTTAGGCGCGCAGCGCCGTGCGGCGCAGCCGCATTCATCGAGAGGAGGTGCAGCGAAGCAAACCGTAGGCGATGCCCCCGGATGGACACCGTAGCGAGGGAACACTGAGCCTCAGCGAAGTGCCGTACGCCAGGGGCAAAGCCTTTTGCTTACTTTTCGCTGGGCCGGCACTCCGGCGTCTGGAAAAGTGAGTCGCTGTAAGAGCGAAACCGCCAGCGGCAGCAACCGCAGAAACGGATATGCCCCAAATCCAATCCAAAACCGCAATCACAGCCACAAACAAAAACGGCCCCTATATAAATAGAGGCCGTTCCCGGTACAACTTTAAAACGTCATCGCAAGACAAGTCTTATTTGCGGTCTTCCAGCTTGGAAATGTCACGCGACTCGTAACCAGTGTACAACTGGCGCGGACGGCCAATCTTGTACGGGCTGGAGAGCATTTCTTTCCAGTGGGAGATCCAGCCAACAGTGCGTGCCAGCGCGAAAATCACCGTGAACATGCTGGTCGGAATGCCGATCGCCTTGAGAATGATCCCCGAGTAGAAGTCGACGTTCGGGTACAGCGAGCGTTCGATGAAGTACGGGTCAGTCAACGCAATCTCTTCCAGGCGCATGGCCAGTTCGAGTTGCGGATCGTTGTTGATGCCCAGTTCCTTCAGTACTTCGTCGCAGGTCTGCTTCATTACAGTCGCGCGAGGGTCGCGGTTCTTGTAAACGCGGTGACCGAAGCCCATCAGTTTGAACGAATCGTTCTTGTCCTTGGCCTTGGCGATGAACTTGTCGATGTTCGAAACATCGCCAATCTCGTCAAGCATGGTCAACACGGCTTCGTTCGCACCACCGTGGGCAGGGCCCCACAGTGCGGCGATACCGGCGGCGATACAGGCGAACGGGTTGGCACCCGAGGAGCCGGCCAGACGGACGGTGGAAGTCGAGGCGTTCTGCTCGTGGTCGGCGTGGAGGATGAAGATCCGGTCCATGGCCTTGGCGAGTACCGGGCTGATCGGTTTGATCTCGCACGGGGTGTTGAACATCATGTGCAGGAAGTTTTCCGCGTACGTCAGGTCGTTGCGCGGGTACATCATGGGCTGGCCCATGGAGTACTTGTAAACCATCGCTGCCAGGGTCGGCATCTTGGCAACCAGACGGATCGCGGAAATTTCGCGATGCTGCGGGTTATTGATGTCCAGGGAGTCGTGGTAGAAGGCCGAGAGGGCGCCGACTACACCGCACATGACGGCCATCGGGTGGGCGTCGCGACGGAAACCGTTGAAGAAGGTTTTCAACTGCTCGTGAACCATCGTGTGGTTTTTCACGGTGCTGACGAACTGGGCCTTCTGTTCTGCGGTCGGCAGTTCGCCGTTGAGCAGCAGGTAGCAGGTTTCCAGGTAGTCCGACTTTTCAGCCAGTTGTTCGATCGGGTAGCCGCGGTGCAACAGAATGCCGTTGTCGCCGTCGATATAGGTGATCTTCGATTCGCACGAGGCGGTCGACATGAAACCAGGGTCGAAAGTGAAGCGGCCCGTGGCCGTCAGGCCCCGAACATCGATTACATCGGGACCAACGGTGCCGGTTAAAATGGGCAGCTCGACGGGGGCTGCGCCCTCGATGATCAACTGCGCTTTTTTGTCAGCCATGTGGCCTCCTATTTATGCTTGAACCATCAGACAGACCCCCCACGCAGGGCCCGCACCACTATAGTGAGATAAATTCGAATGTCAATTTGCCTAAAGTCTTGCTCCAGAAGGCTTTAAGCGCACTTTTTCCTCGAAATTGACTGCCATTTACGCCTTTTATACGACTTGTGCAATCAGCTATTTGGGGTAGGTGATTGCGTTGTCATTAGTAGCCTAACTGTCTATACTCGGCCACCGACCGCCAAGGGCTTTTGGGCTTGCTTTCATTGGGGGTCGCATCCCTGGGTGGTGGTTACCTGACCAGTGCACTCCCCAACAACTTTGCCCTGATTGTTAGGGGCTCTTCAGTGTGAAAAAAAAGCCGTGAAAAGCCAACGACCTGTAAACCTAGACCTAAGGACCATCAAACTCCCAGTCACTGCTTACACGTCCATTCTTCACCGTATCTCCGGTGTCATCCTCTTCGTGTGTCTTGCCATCATGCTTTATGCATTGGACAAGTCGCTCAGCTCCGAGGAAGGCTTCGGTCAGGTGAAAGCGTGTCTGACCAGTCCGCTAGCCAAGCTAGTGATTTGGGGCATCCTGTCCGCTCTGCTGTATCACCTGGTAGCCGGTGTGCGCCATTTGATCATGGACATGGGCATCGGTGAGACGCTGGAAGGCGGCAAGCTGGGCTCGAAAATCGTTATCGCCGTTTCCGTGGTGGTAATCGTTCTGGCAGGAGTTTGGATATGGTAACTAACGTCACGAACCTGTCGCGTTCGGGCCTCTATGACTGGATGGCGCAACGTGTGTCTGCGGTCGTTCTCGCGGCTTACTTCATCTTTCTGATCGGATACGTCGTGGCCCACCCTGGCCTCGAGTATGCCCAGTGGCATGAACTGTTCGCCCACAACGGGATGCGTATTTTCAGCCTCCTGGCCCTTGTTGCTCTGGGCGCTCACGCCTGGGTCGGCATGTGGACCATCGCGACTGACTACCTGACGCCAATGGCGTTCGGCAAGTCCGCAACGGCGATACGTTTCCTTTTCCAGGCAGTATGCGGCGTTGCGATGTTCGCTTACTTCGTCTGGGGTGTGCAGATTCTCTGGGGTATCTGAGTCATGGCTAACATTCCAACGATTTCTTTCGACGCCATCATTATTGGTGGTGGCGGTGCCGGCATGCGCGCTGCGCTGCAACTGGCACAGGGCGGTCACAAGACTGCCGTGATCACCAAGGTTTTCCCGACCCGTTCGCACACTGTATCCGCCCAGGGCGGCATCACCTGCGCAATCGCGTCCGCTGACCCGAACGATGACTGGCGCTGGCACATGTACGATACCGTCAAGGGCTCCGACTACATCGGTGACCAGGACGCTATCGAATACATGTGTCAGGAAGGCCCGGCTGCCGTGTTTGAGCTGGACCACATGGGTCTGCCGTTCTCGCGTACCGAGCAAGGCCGTATCTACCAGCGTCCGTTCGGTGGTCAGTCCAAGGATTACGGCAAGGGCGGTCAGGCTGCACGTACTTGCGCCGCTTCCGACCGTACCGGCCACGCCCTGCTGCACACCCTTTATCAGGGCAACCTGAAAGCCGGTACCACGTTCCTGAACGAGTACTACGCTGTCGACCTGGTGAAAAACCAGGAAGGCGACTTCGTCGGTGTGATCGCGATCTGCATCGAAACTGGCGAAACTTCCTACATCCGCGCGAAAGCCACCGTATTGGCTACCGGCGGTGCTGGTCGTATCTACGCTTCCACCACCAACGCCCTGATCAACACCGGTGACGGCGTCGGCATGGCTCTGCGTGCTGGCGTACCGGTACAAGACATTGAAATGTGGCAGTTCCACCCGACCGGCATCGCCGGCGCCGGTGTACTGGTTACCGAAGGTTGCCGTGGTGAAGGTGGTTACCTGATCAACAAGCACGGCGAGCGTTTCATGGAGCGTTATGCTCCGAACGCCAAAGACCTTGCCGGTCGTGACGTGGTTGCTCGCTCGATGGTTAAAGAAATCATCGCCGGCAACGGTTGCGGTCCGAATGGCGACCACGTAATGCTCAAACTCGACCACTTGGGCGAGGAAGTGCTGCACAGCCGTCTGCCAGGCATCTGCGAACTGTCGAAGACGTTCGCTCACGTTGACCCTGTTGTTGCGCCGGTTCCGGTTGTTCCGACTTGCCACTATATGATGGGCGGCGTTGCCACCAACATCCACGGCCAGGCGATCACCCAGAACGCCGAAGGCGTGGATCAGATCATCCCTGGTCTGTTCGCAGTAGGTGAAGTGGCTTGCGTATCGGTGCACGGTGCCAACCGTCTGGGCGGCAACTCGCTGCTCGACCTGGTGGTATTCGGCCGCGCTGCCGGCCTGCACCTGGAAAAAGCGCTGACTGATGGCATCGAATACGACGACGCTACCGAAGCCGACATCGAAGCTGCCCTGTCGCGTCTGAACGCGCTGAACAGCCGTACTGATGGCGAAGATGTGGCAACCCTGCGTCGCGAGCTGCAAAGCTGCATGCAGAACTACTTCGGCGTATTCCGTACCGGCGAATACATGCAGAAAGGTATCGCTCAGCTCGCTGACCTGCGTACCCGCATCGCCAACGTGAAGATCAACGATAAGTCGCAGGCGTTCAACACTGCACGTATCGAAGCGCTGGAACTGCAAAACCTGCTGGAAGTGGCTGAAGCTACCGCCATCGCGGCCGAAGTACGTAAAGAGTCCCGCGGTGCTCACGCCCGTGAAGACTTTGAAGATCGTGATGACGAAAACTGGCTGTGCCACACCCTGTACTTCCCGGGTGACAAGCGCGTCACCAAGCGTGCCGTGAACTTCTCGCCGAAGACTGTTCCGACTTTCGAACCTAAAGTCCGGACTTATTAAGGGTGACCGCCATGTTGAATGTCAGTGTTTATCGCTACAACCCTGATCAGGACGCTGCGCCGTTCATGCAGGAATTCCAGGTCGATACCGGTGGTAAAGACCTGATGGTGCTGGACGTGCTGGCCCTGATCAAAGAGCAGGACGAGGGTTTCTCCTATCGTCGCTCTTGCCGTGAAGGCGTCTGCGGCTCCGACGGCATGAACATCAACGGTAAAAACGGTCTGGCGTGCATCACGCCGCTGTCCGCCGTTGTAAAAGGTAACAAGCTGATCGTTCGTCCGCTGCCAGGCTTGCCGGTTATCCGTGACCTGGTCGTCGATATGAGCATCTTCTACAAGCAATACGAGAAGGTGAAGCCTTACCTGCAGAACGACACGCCGGCTCCGGCCATCGAGCGTCTGCAGTCGCCAGAAGAGCGTGAAAAACTCGACGGTCTGTACGAGTGCATCCTGTGCGCTTGCTGCTCGACCTCTTGCCCGTCCTTCTGGTGGAACCCGGACAAGTTCCTGGGTCCAGCTGCGCTGCTGCAAGCTTATCGCTTCCTGGCAGACAGCCGTGACACCAAGACATCCGAGCGTCTGGCTTCGCTTGATGACCCGTTCAGCGTCTTCCGCTGCCGGGGCATCATGAACTGCGTCAACGTATGTCCGAAAGGCCTGAACCCGACTAAGGCCATCGGTCACATCCGTAACATGCTGCTTTCGAGCGGCGTGTGATTCAGCTGCTGTAACCGCTGTACCGTAGAGGCTGTGGCGCGGGCTTCAACCCGCGTCATGGCTATAACCAGAGCAGTAGCCACAAGCTGCCGCTCTTATTTTGAAGAAATGAGACAAGCAGGGGCATCCGGGCTGGTACCCGGACTATCAGTGTGATCCTAAGTGGCTTGTTTTAGTCGCTGCATTCGGACTTCTGCAAGTTTGCTCGGTGTCGACATCGATGGTGTTCCCCTAACCGAGGGTGACCAAGCATGCAAGAAAGCGTGATGCAGCGCATGTGGAACAGCGCCTACCTTTCAGGTGGAAACGCTGCCTATGTGGAAGAGCTTTATGAGCTCTACCTGCACGACCCTAACGCTGTGCCAGAAGAGTGGCGCACCTACTTTCAGAAGTTGCCTGCCGACGGCAACTCTGCCACTGATGTTTCGCACTCCACGATTCGCGATCATTTCGTGCTGCTGGCAAAGAACCAGCGCCGCGCCCAACCGGTTTCCGCCGGCAGCGTGAGCAGTGAGCACGAGAAGAAGCAGGTTGAAGTGCTGCGATTGATCCAGGCCTACCGTATGCGTGGCCACCAGGCAGCCCAGCTTGACCCGCTGGGACTGTGGCAGCGTCCTGCACCTGCAGACCTGTCGATCAATCATTACGGCTTGACCAATGCCGATCTTGATACGACCTTCCGTGCCGGCGACCTGTTCATCGGCAAAGAGGAAGCGAGCCTACGCGAAATTCACGAAGCGTTGCAGCAGACATATTGCCGCACCATCGGCGCTGAATTTACGCACATCACCGATTCCGAGCAGCGCCAGTGGTTCCAGCAGCGTCTGGAAAGCGTGCGTGGTCGTCCGACGTACTCCGCCGACATCAAGAGCCACCTGCTTGAGCGCGTGACTGCCGGTGAAGGCCTGGAAAAATACCTGGGCACCAAATACCCGGGCACCAAGCGTTTCGGTCTGGAAGGCGGCGAAAGCCTCATTCCGATGCTCGACGAACTGATCCAGCGTTCCGGTTCCTACGGCACCAAGGAAGTCGTCATCGGCATGGCCCACCGTGGCCGTCTGAACGTGCTGGTCAACACCTTCGGCAAGAACCCGCGCGAGCTGTTCGACGAGTTCGAAGGCAAGAAGAAGGTCGAGCTGGGTTCCGGTGACGTTAAGTATCACCAGGGCTTCTCGTCCAACGTGATGACCGCCGGCGGTGAAGTTCACCTGGCCATGGCGTTCAACCCGTCCCACCTGGAAATCGTTTCCCCGGTGGTCGAAGGTTCGGTGCGCGCCCGTCAGGATCGTCGTAATGACGCCACTGGCGAGAAGGTTCTGCCGATCTCCATCCACGGTGACGCTGCATTCGCAGGTCAGGGCGTGGTCATGGAAACCTTCCAGATGTCGCAGACCCGCGGTTTCAAGACCGGCGGTACCGTGCACATCGTGATCAACAACCAGGTCGGTTTCACCATCAGCAACCCGCTGGACTCGCGTTCCACCGAGTACGCCACCGACGTTGCGAAGATGATCCAGGCGCCGATCCTCCATGTGAATGGTGATGATCCGGAAGCCGTATTGTTCGTGACACAGTTGGCCATCGACTACCGCATGCAGTTCAAGCGTGACGTGGTGATCGACCTGGTCTGCTACCGTCGTCGCGGCCATAACGAGGCCGACGAGCCAAGCGGTACCCAGCCTCTGATGTATCAGCAGATCACCAAACAGCGCACCACCCGTGAGCTGTACGCTGATCGTCTGACCCAGGGCGGTGTGCTCGACGCAGAGCGTGTTCAGGCGAAAGTCGACGAATACCGCAACGCGCTGGACAACGGTCTGCACGTAGTGAAATCGCTGGTCAAAGAGCCGAACAAAGAGTTGTTCGTGGACTGGCGTCCGTATCTGGGCCATGCCTGGACTGCGCGTCACGACACTCGCTTTGATCTGAAGACCCTGCAAGAACTGTCCGCCAAGCTGCTGGAAATTCCGGAAGGCTTCGTGGTTCAGCGTCAGGTCTCGAAGATCTACGAAGACCGTCAGAAGATGCAAGCCGGCGGCCTGCCGATCAACTGGGGTTACGCCGAAACCATGGCGTACGCGACCTTGGCGTTCGAAGGTCACCCGATCCGTATGACCGGTCAGGACATCGGCCGCGGTACGTTCTCGCACCGTCACGCTGTGCTGCACAACCAGAAAGACGCGGGCACCTACATTCCGCTGCAGCACCTGTACGACGGTCAGCCACGCTTTGACCTGTACGACTCGTTCCTGTCGGAAGAAGCGGTACTGGCGTTCGAATACGGTTACTCGACCACCACGCCGGATGCGCTGGTGATCTGGGAAGCCCAGTTCGGCGACTTCGCCAACGGTGCACAGGTTGTGATCGACCAGTTCATCACCAGCGGCGAGCACAAGTGGGGCCGTCTCTGCGGTCTGACCATGTTGCTGCCACACGGTTACGAAGGTCAGGGCCCTGAGCACAGCTCGGCACGTCTTGAGCGTTACCTGCAATTGTGCGCCGAGCACAACATTCAGGTTGCCGTACCGACCACGCCAGCACAGATCTACCACTTGCTGCGTCGTCAGGTGATTCGTCCGCTGCGCAAGCCGTTGATCGTGCTGACGCCGAAGTCGCTGCTGCGCCACAAGCTGGCCATCTCGACCCTGGAAGATCTGGCCGAAGGTTCGTTCCAGACCGTGATCCCGGAAATCGATGCTCTGGACCCGAAAAAGGTCGAGCGCGTTGTTCTGTGTAGCGGCAAGGTCTACTACGACCTGCTGGAAAAACGCCGTGCCGAAGGCCGTGAAGATATCGCCATCGTGCGTATTGAGCAGCTGTACCCATTCCCTGAGGACGACTTGAAAGAAGTCCTGGCTCCATACACCAACGTCAAAAATGCCGTTTGGTGTCAGGAAGAGCCGATGAACCAGGGCGCCTGGTACTGCAGCCAGCACCACTTGCGTCGCAGCATCGGGAACCTCGACAAGTCTCTCGTACTTGAGTACGCGGGCCGTGAGGCTTCTGCTGCCCCAGCTTGTGGTTACGCATCGATGCACGCCGAGCAGCAGGAAAAACTCCTGCAAGACGCGTTTACCATTTAACGCCTTCGCGCACCTGAAACCGAATTTAAGGAACCACAGATAATGGCTATCGAGATCAAAGCCCCCACTTTCCCGGAATCGGTTGCCGATGGCACCGTTGCCACCTGGCACAAACAACCGGGCGACGCTGTCAAGCGCGACGACCTGATCGTCGACATCGAAACCGACAAAGTCGTACTGGAAGTTCTGGCTACCGCTGATGGCGTGCTGGGCGCAATCGTCAAGAACGAAGGCGACACCGTTCTGTCCGACGAAGTGCTGGGCTCCATCGAAGCGGGCGGCGCTGCTGCCGCTGCCCCAGCCGCCGCTGCTGCTCCGGCCGCTGCCGCTGCTCCAGCTGCTGCCGAAGGCGAAGACGATCCTGTTGCTGCGCCTGCTGCGCGCAAGCTGGCTGAAGAAAACGGCATCAACATCGCTTCCGTTGCCGGCACCGGCAAGGGCGGTCGTGTGACCAAGGAAGACGTGGTTGCTGCTGTTGCTGCCAAGAAAGCCGCTCCGGCTGCCGCACCTGCCAAGGCTGCTGCTCCTTCGGCTGCTGCTCCTGTGTTCGCCGCTGGCGACCGCATCGAGAAGCGCGTACCGATGACCCGCGTTCGTGCCACCGTGGCCAAGCGTCTGGTTGAAGCACAGTCGAACATGGCGATGCTGACCACTTTCAACGAAGTCGACATGACTGAAGTCATGGCCCTGCGTTCGAAGTACAAGGATCTGTTCGAGAAGTCCCACAACGGCGTACGCCTGGGCTTCATGTCGTTCTTCGTCAAGGCTGCTACCGAAGCGCTGAAACGCTTCCCGGCTGTCAACGCGTCGATCGACGGCGGCGACATCGTTTACCACGGCTACGCGGACATCGGCGTTGCCGTTTCCAGCGACCGTGGCCTGGTTGTTCCGGTTCTGCGTAACGCCGAGCTGATGAGCCTGGCTGAAATCGAAGGCGGCATCGCCACCTTCGGCAAGAAAGCCCGTGACGGCAAATTGTCGATGGACGAGATGACCGGTGGTACCTTCACCATCACCAACGGTGGTACCTTCGGTTCGATGATGTCGACCCCGATCGTCAACCCGCCGCAGGCAGCGATTCTGGGCATGCACAACATCATCCAGCGTCCTATGGCCATCAACGGTCAGGTGGTTATCCGTCCGATGATGTACCTGGCACTGTCCTACGATCACCGTCTGATCGATGGCAAAGAAGCTGTGACCTTCCTGGTGACCATCAAGAACCTGCTGGAAGATCCGGCTCGTCTGTTGCTGGATATCTGATAGAAGCAGTCGCGGGCTTCAAGTTTCAAGCTGCAGGAAAGGGCAGCTTGGCTTGGAGCGCGCGGCTTGAAGCTTTTCGCTAAAGAGGATTTTTTGAATGTCGCAGAAATTTGACGTAGTAGTGATCGGTGCTGGCCCTGGTGGCTACGTGGCTGCCATCAAGGCCGCGCAGCTGGGTCTGACCACTGCCTGCATCGAGAAGTACACCGACGCAGAAGGCAAGCAAGCCCTGGGTGGCACCTGCCTGAACGTGGGCTGCATTCCTTCCAAGGCGCTGCTCGACAGTTCCTGGAAATACAAGGAAGCGAAAGAAAGCTTCAACGTTCACGGTATCTCGACTGGCGAAGTCAAAATGGACGTCGCTGCGATGGTTGGCCGCAAGGCTGGCATCGTCAAGAACCTGACCGGCGGCGTTGCCACTCTGTTCAAGGCCAACGGCGTTACTTCGATTCAGGGCCACGGCAAACTGCTGGCTGGCAAGAAAGTCGAAGTCACCAAGCCAGACGGCTCGGTTGAAGTCATCGAAGCTGAAAACGTCATCCTGGCTCCAGGCTCGCGTCCGATCGACATTCCACCGGCTCCGGTTGATCAGAAAGTCATCGTTGATTCGACTGGCGCTCTGGAATTCCAGTCCGTACCTAAGCGTCTGGGCGTTATCGGCGCTGGCGTGATCGGTCTGGAACTGGGTTCGGTGTGGTCGCGTCTGGGCTCCGAAGTCGTTGTTCTGGAAGCACTGGACACCTTCCTGATGGCAGCGGACACCGCTGTTTCCAAGGAAGCGCTGAAAACCCTGACCAAACAAGGTCTGGACATCAAACTGGGCGCTCGCGTAACCGGCTCGAAAGTGAACGGCGACGAAGTCGTTGTGAACTACACCGATGCCAACGGCGAACAGACCATCACTTTCGACAAGCTGATCGTAGCCGTTGGTCGCCGTCCGGTGACCACTGATCTGCTGGCTGCCGACAGCGGCGTGACCCTCGACGAGCGCGGTTTCGTGCACGTTGACGATCACTGCGCGACCACCGTACCGGGCGTATTCGCCATCGGTGACGTGGTTCGCGGCATGATGCTGGCTCACAAAGCTTCGGAAGAAGGCATCATGGTTGTCGAGCGCATCAAGGGCCACAAAGCCCAGATGAACTATGACCTGATCCCTTCGGTTATTTATACTCACCCGGAAATCGCGTGGGTTGGCAAAACCGAGCAGGCCTTGAAAGCTGAAGGCGTTGAAGTTAACGTCGGCACCTTCCCGTTCGCCGCTTCCGGCCGTGCCATGGCCGCCAACGATACCGGTGGTTTCGTCAAGGTCATCGCTGATGCCAAGACTGACCGCGTATTGGGCGTGCACGTGATTGGCCCGAGCGCTGCAGAACTGGTTCAGCAGGGCGCGATCGGTATGGAATTCGGCACCAGCGCTGAAGACCTGGGCATGATGGTTTTCTCCCATCCGACCCTGTCTGAAGCCTTGCACGAAGCTGCTCTGGCTGTGAATGGCGGCGCCATCCACATTGCCAACCGCAAAAAGCGTTAACAGACAATAAGAAACCACGGCGGTAACGGCCCGTCGTGAGCCTTGCGAGCAAGTCTCACCGCGGAATGTCCGCTGGACGCAGTCTTGCGTAGCTCAGCTACGCAAGCAGCAGTCACAGGTGGCGCGGCACTCAAACGAGCGCAGCGCCGAATGCGCAGTACCTAACGAAGACGGTAAAAAGCATGAATCTTCACGAGTATCAGGGTAAGCAGCTGTTCGCTGAATACGGCCTGCCAGTTTCCACTGGTTACGCAGTAGACACCCCGGAAGCAGCAGCAGAAGCTTGCGACAAAATCGGCGGCAGCGAGTGGGTTGTCAAAGCCCAGGTCCACGCCGGTGGTCGCGGTAAAGCGGGCGGCGTCAAGCTGGTTCGCAGCAAAGAAGACGCCAAAGCCTTCGCACAGCAGTGGCTGGGCAAGCGTCTGGTGACTTACCAGACTGACGCCAATGGCCAGCCAGTCACCAAGATCCTGGTTGAATCGTGCACTGATATCGCTAAAGAGCTGTACCTGGGCGCTGTCGTTGACCGTTCGAGCCGTCGCATCGTGTTCATGGCTTCCACCGAAGGTGGCGTGGACATCGAGAAAATCGCTCACGACACTCCAGAAAAAATTCTCAAGGCCACTATCGATCCACTGGTTGGCGCTCAGCCATTCCAGGGTCGCGAGCTGGCATTCCAGTTGGGTCTGGAAGGCAAGCAGGTTGCTCAGTTCGCCAAGATCTTCGTAGGTCTGGCCAAACTGTTCAAGGATCACGACCTGGCTCTGCTGGAAGTGAACCCGCTGGTGATCAAGGCTGACGGCGATCTGCACTGCCTGGACGCCAAGATCAACATCGACGCCAACGCCATGTACCGTCAGCCTAAGCTGAAGACTTTCCACGATCCGTCGCAAGACGATCCGCGCGAAGCGCACGCTGCCAAGTTCGAACTGAACTACGTAGCACTGGAAGGCAACATCGGTTGCATGGTCAACGGTGCTGGCCTGGCCATGGGTACCATGGACATCGTCAACCTGCATGGCGGCAAGCCAGCCAACTTCCTCGACGTAGGTGGTGGCGCTACCAAAGAACGCGTAACTGAAGCGTTCAAGATCATCCTGTCCGACACCAACGTCGCTGCAGTACTGGTCAACATCTTCGGCGGCATCGTTCGCTGCGACATGATTGCCGAAGGCATCATCGGCGCTGTGAAAGAAGTCGGCGTGAAAATCCCGGTTGTTGTTCGCCTTGAAGGCAACAACGCTGAGCTGGGCGCTAAAGTACTGGCAGAAAGCGGTTTGAACATCATCGCGGCTACCAGCCTGACCGACGCTGCTCAACAAGTTGTCAAAGCTGCGGAGGGCAAATAATGAGCGTCCTGATCAATAAAGACACCAAAGTTATCTGCCAGGGTATTACCGGTTCGCAAGGTAGTTTCCACACCCAGCAAGCCATCGAATACGGCACCAAGATGGTTGGCGGCGTAACTCCAGGCAAAGGCGGCACCGAGCACCTGGGTCTGCCAGTGTTCAACACCGTTAAAGACGCAGTAGAAGCCACTGGCGCTACCGCCTCCGTTATCTACGTTCCGGCTCCTTTCTGCAAAGATTCGATCCTGGAAGCGGCATTCGGCGGCATCAAGCTGATCGTCTGCATCACCGAAGGCATTCCTACCCTGGACATGCTGGACGCTAAAGTTAAGTGCGACGAGCTGGGCGTAGTCCTGATCGGCCCTAACTGCCCAGGCGTGATCACCCCAGGCGAATGCAAGATCGGCATCATGCCAGGTCACATTCACTTGCCAGGCAAGGTCGGTATCGTTTCGCGTTCCGGCACCCTGACCTACGAAGCTGTCAAGCAGACTACTGACGCCGGTTTCGGTCAGTCGACTTGCGTCGGCATCGGTGGTGACCCGATTCCGGGTTCGAACTTCATCGACATCCTGAAGCTGTTCCAGGAAGACCCGAAGACCGAAGCGATCGTCATGATCGGTGAGATCGGCGGTTCGGCTGAAGAAGAAGCGGCTGCCTACATCAAGGCACACGTGACCAAGCCGGTTGTTTCCTACATCGCTGGTGTGACTGCTCCTCCGGGCAAGCGCATGGGCCATGCTGGCGCAATCATCTCTGGCGGCAAAGGCACTGCAGACGAGAAATTCGCTGCACTGCAAGACGCAGGCGTGAAAACCGTGCGTTCGCTGGCAGACATCGGCAAGGCCCTGGCCGAGCTGACCGGTTGGGCTGTCAAGTAAGCCTCGCGCTTAGCTGACGCTTTACCAAACAAAGGCCACCTTCGGGTGGCCTTTGTCGTTTCTGACATTCGCTGATTTATAGGCTTTCGCCCAATTACATGCAAAAACGCGACACAGAAACGTCGCGTATCGGATAGTTCGCCCTCTAACAGTGCGTTCGCACGACAAATTCGTTAGGCTAGCAGCCATTTTTGCGTCTGCCGCCCACAAGGCATGCAACGCGCTTTAAGGGTCAGTCCCATACGGATCGACAGCATTTCCCTAATTACACAGGGCAATCCCCCTCTAAATTCCGATTTCAGTAGTGTGGTATTACCTTAATGAAAGTTTTGAAAGGTCAGGACATCCTGGCACTTGGCTTTATGACATTTGCCCTGTTCGTTGGGGCTGGCAACATCATCTTCCCGCCGATCGTGGGCTTGCAGGCCGGACCTCACGTCTGGATGGCCGCGCTGGGCTTCCTGATCACTGCGGTGGGTCTGCCGGTGATCACCGTCGTTGCACTGGCCAAGGTCGGTGGGGCGATGGATGCCCTGAGCAGCCCGATCGGCAAGATAGCCGGCGGCATTCTGGCGGCGGCGTGCTACCTGGCGGTCGGCCCGTTGTTCGCCACCCCGCGTACCGCAACCGTATCGTTTGAAGTCGGTCTGGCGCCGCTCACTGGCGAAAGCCCGTTGGCACTGTTCCTCTACAGCTCGGTGTACTTCCTGCTGGTGTTCTTCATCTCGCTCTACCCTGGGCGGTTGCTGGACACCGTTGGCCGCTTCCTCGCGCCATTGAAGATCATCGCACTGGCGGTGCTCGGTATCGCGGCATTCGCCTTGCCGGCGGGTGACATCGGCCAAGGTACGCCGGAATACGTGGCTGCACCGTTCTCCCAAGGCTTCATCAATGGTTACCTGACCATGGATACCCTGGGCGCGCTGGTGTTCGGCATCGTCATCGTTAACGCGATCCGCTCCCGTGGCGTCGAGTCGCCCGCGCTGATCACCCGTTACGCGATCATCGCCGGGCTGATTGCCGGTGTCGGTCTGGCGCTGGTGTATGTCAGCCTGTTCCGCCTCGGTTCCGGCAGCCACGAAGTGGCGGTGGGCGCGACCAACGGCGCGGCGGTCCTGCATGCCTACGTGCAACACACCTTTGGTTCGCTGGGCAGCGGTTTCCTCGCGGTGCTGATCTCGCTGGCGTGCCTGGTGACAGCGGTCGGCCTGACCTGTGCTTGCGCTGAGTACTTCAGCCGTGTGCTGCCACTGTCCTACAAGACCCTGGTGATCATTCTGGCGGCGTTCTCGCTACTGGTGTCCAACCTGGGCCTGACCAAGCTGATTGCCTTCTCGATCCCGGTGCTGACCGCGATCTACCCGCCGTGCATCGTGCTGGTGGCGCTGAGCTTCTGCAAAGACTTCTGGCATGAGCACGGCCGCATTCTTGGTCCGGTGATGCTGGTATCGTTCGTGTTCGGCACCATCGACGCGTTGAAAGGCGCCGGTCTGGCCGACTGGATGCCATCGCAGCTGTCCCACCTGCCGCTGAGCGAGCAGGGCCTGGCATGGCTGGTGCCCTGTGTGATGACCCTGGTGGTCGCAGTAGTTTGCGATCGCATGCTGGGCAAGCGCAGCGAAGCGGTTGCCTGATGTTGTCTGACCCGCCAAAAGCGGGTCTTCAACGCTTAAACAGAAATGCCCCGTATCAATCGATACGGGGCATTTTTTATGCGCCTCAGGCAGTGTCTTTTTCCCTAGGCTAACGTCGAAGGGTTGCCGAAGTCCTAATGTGGGAGCGAGCCTGCTCCGGGCGGCGCTCCCACAGGTAGCATCCATACTCCACAGGGAATTGCATGTCGTTCATCCAAGCCAACCTGATCCACCTGCTCGCCGCCGTCTGGTTTGTCATCTGCTGGGGCGGTTACACCCGTTATGCCGGCTGGAAAGCCCGCGACACAGCGTGTCTGGCCAGTGTGCTGCACCTGTACCGCGAGGACTGGATGCGCCGTATGTTGCTGCGTGACAACCGCATCGCCGACGCCAGCGTGATTGGCAATCTTGAACGCAACGCCTCGTTCTTCGCCTCAAGCACATTGATTATTCTCGCCGGCATTCTCACCGTGCTTGGCGCGTCAGAGCGGGCGGTTTCGTTGCTGGCGGACATCCCGATGGTGCAACAGGCGTCGCAGGGCATGTCGGAGATCAAGTTGCTGTGTCTGGCGATGGTGTTCGTTTACGCCTTTTTCACCTTTAGCTGGTGTATGCGCCAGTACAACTTTGCCGCCGTTCTGGTGGGGTCGGCGCCGATGATTGGCGAGCGGCAGGTGACGGAGCAGGAGCGTAAGGCCTTCGCCTTACGGGCGGCGCGAGTGATTTCGATGGCTGCCAACCAGTTTAACTTCGGCTTGCGTTCCTACTACTTCGGCATGAGCATGCTGGCCTGGTTTGTCAGTCCATGGCTGTTCATGCTGATGAGTGCCGGCGTCGTGGTGGTTCTGTATCGCCGGGAGTTTCATTCCGACGTTCTCGATGTCATGGTCTATACCCCTACAGAAGCCCCCCTTCCCGAAACAAACAGAGAGGTCGCTTGATGAGTATTCCGTTCTGGTGTGTGTTTATCAGTGCGCTGTTGATCTATATCGCGCGTATGCCGGTAGGCAAGGCGATGAAAGAGCAGGGTGGTTACAACAATCACCTGCCGCGTCAGCAACAGGCGCAATTGACCGGTTACGGCGCGAGGGCGCTGGCGGCGCATCAGAACAGCATCGAAGCATTCATATTGTTTGCCGTGGGTGTGCTGATGGCGCATACCACACAAACTGCAGGTTGGCTGATTGATACATTGGCGATCATCTTCGTTATCGCGCGGATCCTCTACTTGTGGTTTTACCTGGCTGACCTGCCCAAGCTGCGCAGTCTGGCCTGGATAGTTGGCGTATTGTGTTCGCTGTTGCTAATGATTAGTCCGACTTTTAGAACTGTCTTGCTCTAAGGCGGCTCTGGCGTTAATTCCCAGGCAAAAGAAAACCCGCACTTGGCGGGTTTTCTTTTTTCTGCAGCAAAAAGCGAATTATTGCTTCTTGGCAGCTTCTTCTTGTGCAGCAGCGTTCGATTCAGCCTGAGCTTTGGCAGCTTCGGCGTTTTCTTTCGCAGCGTCGTTCACTTTATCCTGAGCTTTGTTCATGTCCTGCTGAGCTTGTTCAGCATGTTGGTTGGCATCTTGAGCTTTGTCCTCGGATTTTTTATCGCAGGCAGCGAGACCGAGGGAAGCGGTCAACATCAAGGCAATAGCAAAAGTCTTACGCATGGGGTGTTTCTCCTTATGGAAAATAACTACTGGCCTTAAGAACTCGGCGCTACAGGTTAAGTTCCTCATTTCTTTCAGATATATAAGTTTGTTTTTACACGGAACTTTTGCTGTTTTGCACACTACTGGCAAAAGGCTCTAACGAGAGTAATTATCATATGGCCGAAAATCCCGTTTTTGAGCGTGCGACACGATTTCTCTCCGCGCTGCGCCACTGTCAGGTACTCGGTTTGCAGGTGCACAGCGCCTCGGCCGAAGGGCTTACGGTGATCTTGCCGTACAGCGAAAAAATCGTCGGCAATCCCCGGACCGGAGTCATTCACGGCGGGGCGATTACTTCATTGATGGACACCGCCTGCGGGATGTCGACCCTGTGCGTGTTGCCCGAGTTCGAGGTGTGTCCGACCCTCGATCTGCGCATCGATTACATGCACGCCGCCGAGCCGAACAAGGATGTGTATGGCTTTGCCCAGTGCTACCGAGTGACCACCGATGTGATATTCGCCCGAGGCTTCGCTTATCAGGATGATCCCGAACAGCCCATCGCCCATGTGGTTGGCACCTTCATGCGCATGGGCAAGGGCCTTAAAGGCACCAAAGGTTTCGGCGGCGCGATCAAGGGAGAAAATCAGTGATCGACGACCTCAAGAAACAATTGCAGCAGGCCCATGCAGAGGGTGATTACGCGCCGTTGCTGAAACTGATCCCGTACGCGGGGCTGATCGGTATCGAGTGTTCGCGAGTCGGTGATGAACTGTTATTCAAGCTGCCGGCGAACAAGGACAACATTGGTAACCCATTATTGCCGGCGATCCACGGCGGGGTGATTGCCGGATTCATGGAGCTGGCTGCTGCCCTGCATCTGTTGATTTTCACCGGTGCGCCTGGCGTGCCGAAGATTATCGACTTCTCCCTCGATTACCTGCGCGCCGGGCAGTTCCGCGATACCTGGGCCAAATGTCAGGTCTGCCGTCAGGGACGCCGCGTCGCCAACGTTGCGATCACAGCCTGGCAAAGCACTGAAAGCGAACCGATTGCCACCGCACGTGCGCACTTCAAAATCGAGGAGCCCTTGAAATCCTGAACAGCGCCCCAAACTCACAAGACAACCCGCCGTCGACCATTTCGGGTCGCGGCCACTGCCATCTGATTGGAGTTTGATGACCATGAGTGTGGAAACTCAAAAGGAAACCCTGGGCTTCCAGACCGAGGTAAAGCAACTGCTGCACCTCATGATCCATTCGCTGTATTCCAACAAGGAAATTTTCCTTCGCGAATTGATCTCGAACGCCTCTGACGCTGTCGACAAGCTGCGCTTCGAAGCCCTGGCCAAGCCAGAGTTGCTCGAAGGTGGCGCTGATCTGAAAATCCGTGTGAGCTTCGACAAGGACGCCAAGACCGTCACCCTCGAAGACAACGGTATCGGCATGAACCGTGACGATGTGATCACCCACCTGGGGACCATCGCCAAATCCGGCACTGCCGATTTCATGAAG
Organism: Pseudomonas neuropathica; assembly: GCF_015461835.1. Taxonomy (GTDB): domain Bacteria; phylum Pseudomonadota; class Gammaproteobacteria; order Pseudomonadales; family Pseudomonadaceae; genus Aquipseudomonas; species Aquipseudomonas neuropathica. The sequence continues at coordinate 67,772 of NZ_JACOPX010000007.1, forward strand.
AACCTCTCGGGCGATCAGAAGAAAGATTCGCACCTGATCGGCCAGTTCGGTGTGGGCTTTTACTCTGCCTTCATCGTTGCTGACCAGGTTGATGTGTACTCCCGTCGCGCCGGCACGCCGGCCAGCGAAGGCGTGCACTGGTCGTCGAAAGGTGAGGGCGAGTTTGAAGTCGCCACCATCGAAAAACCAGAACGTGGTACCCGCATCGTCCTGCACCTGAAAGCCGCTGAAGACGAGTTCGCCGATGGCTGGCGTCTGCGCAACATCATCAAGAAGTACTCCGACCACATTGCTTTGCCGATCGAACTGCCGAAAGAAGCGGCAGCAGCAGAAGGCGAAGAAGCACCAGCCGTTGAATGGGAAACCGTCAACCGCGCCAGCGCCCTGTGGACCCGTCCGCGCACTGAAGTGAAGGATGAGGAATACCAGGAGTTCTACAAGCACATCGCTCACGACTTTGAAAACCCGCTGGCCTGGAGCCACAACAAAGTCGAAGGCAAGCTCGAATACAGCTCGCTGCTGTACGTGCCGGCCCGCGCACCGTTCGACCTGTACCAGCGTGAAGCGCCGAAAGGCCTGAAACTGTACGTGCAACGCGTGTTCGTTATGGATCAGGCCGAGTCGTTCCTGCCGCTGTATCTGCGTTTCATCAAAGGCGTGGTCGATTCCAACGACCTGTCGCTGAACGTGTCGCGCGAAATCCTGCAGAAAGACCCGATCATCGATTCGATGAAGACCGCGCTGACCAAGCGTGTGCTCGACATGCTGGAAAAACTGGCGAAAAACGAGCCTGAGCAATACAAAGGCTTCTGGAAGAACTTCGGTCAGGTCATGAAAGAAGGCCCGGCAGAAGACTTTGCCAACAAAGAGAAAATTGCCGGTCTGCTGCGTTTTGCATCGACCAATGGCGACGACGGCGAGCAGATCGTCGGTCTGGCCGACTACCTGGCACGTGCCAAGGAAGGTCAGGACAAAATCTACTACCTCACCGGCGAAACCTACGCGCAGGTCAAAAACAGCCCGCACCTGGAAGTCTTCCGCAAGAAAGGCATCGAAGTGCTGCTGCTGACCGACCGCATCGACGAGTGGCTGATGAGCTACCTCAGCGAATTCGACGGCAAGACTTTTGTCGACGTGGCGCGCGGTGACCTCGATCTGGGCAATCTGGACTCGGAAGAGGACAAGAAAGCTGCAGAAGAAGTCGCCAAGTCCAAAGAAGGTCTGGTTGAGCGTCTGAAAACCGCGCTGGGCGATTCCGTGGCTGAAGTCCGCGTATCGCATCGTCTGACCGACTCGCCGGCCATTCTGGCCATCGGCGAGCAGGACCTGGGTCTGCAAATGCGTCAGATCCTCGAAGCCAGCGGTCAGAAGGTGCCGGATTCGAAGCCGATCTTCGAATTCAACCCAAGCCACCCGCTGATCGAGAAGCTCGATGGCGAGCAGAGCGAAGAGCGTTTTGGCGACCTGTCGCACATTCTCTTCGACCAGGCAGCCCTGGCTGCCGGCGACAGCTTGAAAGATCCGGCCGCTTATGTGCGCCGCCTGAACAAGCTGCTGGTTGAACTGTCGGTTTAACCAAGTTGCAGAAAAACCCGCTTCGGCGGGTTTTTTCATTCTGGTGTTTAGCAAATCAGGAGTCAGAAATGAGCGAAGTCACTGTACGTTCCGTGGTCTATCAGATTGACGGCCAGCCTTATGAAGGTCGTCTGGCGTTCGACGCCGAGCATAAGGGCGCGCGTCCGGGTTTGTTGATGGCGCCGAACTGGATGGGCGTCAGCGCCAGTGCCGAAGAGATCGCCAAGTCGGTCGCGGCCAAGGGCTACGTGGTGTTGATCGCTGACGTTTACGGTCAGGCTGTGCGTCCGCAGAATGCTGATCAGGCCGGCGCGGCGATGATGCCGTTGAAGGATGATCGCGCGCTGCTGCGCAAGCGTATGCAAGCGGCGTTCGAGCAGTTGCAGACGCAGGGCGAAGCGGCGGTGGATACTTCGAAGCTGGCGGTGTTCGGCTTCTGCTTCGGTGGTTGCTGTGCGCTGGATCTGGCGCGCACCGGTGCGCCGGTGAAGGCTGCGGTGTCGTTCCACGGCACGCTGGATTCACCGAATCCTGCCGACGCGCAGAACATCAAAGGTTCGGTGCTGGTGCTGCACGGTGCTGCAGACCCGTTGGTGCCGAAAGAGCAATTGCCGGCGTTTGAAGACGAGATGAATGCAGCGAACGTCGATTGGCAGTTGCTGAGCTATGGCGGTGCGGTGCACTCGTTCACTGATCCGCATGCCAATGTGCCGGGCAAGATGATGTACGACGCGAAAACCGCGAAGCGCGCGTTCAAGTCGATGCATGATTTGCTGGATGAAGTGTTCAAGGGCTGAAGCCTGAAAAGCAAAAGCCTGAAGAGCAAAAAGCCCCTCACCCTAACCCTCTCCCAGAGGGAGAGGGGACCGATTGGGGGATGCTTGAGGGTAACGCCGACCTGAAAGGGCTGTGCTGAATCCATAGTCGCCAAGACTTTTCAGGTCGATGTATGACGCAAGACCCCTCACTCCAGCCCTCTCCCTCCGGGAGAGGGCTGGGGTGAGGGTGCTTTTCAGCGCGGTAACTCGATCCGCTCAACTTCCCCCGGCACCGTCGGCCAATCCCCGGCCGCCCATTTGCGCCGCGCCTCATCGATCGCCGCCGGATCGCTCGCGACAAAATTCCAGTTGATCCGCCGAGGCCCATCCAGCGGCGCGCCGCCAAAAACCACCGCGTGCACATCACTTTCGGCAAACAGACTTATCTCTTCCCCGGCCGGCAATACCGCCAGCGCATGCGGTTCAAGCGCTTCACCGTTCAGTTGCGCATCCCCACTCAACACATAAACCGCCCGCTCTTCATGCTCGGTCGGAATCAGCAGGGTGGTCGCCGTTTGCATCTTCACTTCCGCATACAGCGTAGGAGAAAGCACCGGTACCGGCGATTCCAGGCAAAAGCCCGACCCGGCAATCATGCGGATCTGTACACCAAGGTTATCGCTGACCGGCAAGGTCGCCGCCGGGTGATGGCTGTAATGCCCGGGACCTTGCTCGTGCTCCTTGGGCGAGGCCAGCCAGATTTGCAAACCGTGCATGGTGAAGCTTTGCTTCCACAGCGGCTCTGGCGTGCGCTCGACGTGCGCAATCGCGCTGCCGGCGGTCATCCAGCTGACATCGCCAGCGCCGACCACCTGATCGGAGCCGAGGCTGTCCTTGTGCAGGAGTTGGCCTTCAAACAAATAGGTGAGCGTCGACAGACCGATGTGCGGGTGCTGTCGGATGTTCATGCCTTTGCCCGTCGGATAAACCGTCTCGAGCATGTGATCAAAAAACACGAATGGCCCGACACTGCGGCATTTGGCTGACGGCAGCGGACGCAGAATCGGCTGGCCTTCGACGTCTTCGGCGCGCGGGCGGATGATCAGAGGTTGCGTGTCCATGGTGCATTCCAGGCTGAGCGGGTGATGCCAGAAGCATAACCCGCCGCTGGCATCAGGAGGATTACTGGCTATCGAAGCCTTGCGGGGCGTGGGTCTCGATCGTCACTTCGCTGGTGGTCATCAGTTTGTGAATCGGGCAACGGTCGGCAACCCGCAGCAGTTCCTCGCGCTGGGCGTCGGTGAGTACGCCTTTGAGGGTGAGGGTGACGTGCAGGACGTATTTGCCTTTCTGCTCTTCACTGTTGTCGCGTTTGACGTCGACTCCGACGCCGGTCAGCGGGATGTTTTTTTTCTTCGCGTACATCTTTAGAGTCAACGCTTTGCAGGCGCCGAGGGCTGCATCGAAGTAGTCGTGCGGCTCAGGTGCCGAGCCTTCGCCGCCTGCCGATTTGGGCACGTCGGCAAACAGTTCGTGATCATCAATCTGTACGGTGTGACGAAAACCTTCAGCGGAGACGGTATTGACGGTAACGGTCATGGGAACCTCACAGGCAGTAGGAAAAGTCGTTCGATCAAAAAAGACCTTGCAGTTATAGAGCATTCCCACCGGCACGCGTTCCACTTTCCTGCGGGATGAACCCTTGTCGTCAGGGCGGGGTCTAGGCTATGCCTACTTCCCGGAGATTACTTGTGTCCCTGTATCGTCTGAGTCTTGCCTGTCTTCTTCTGGTTGCCGGCAGCGCCAGCGCCCGCGATTACACCTACAGCGATGCGCACCTGCATTACGTGGATTTTTTCCAGGAAAGCGCAGGCATGGCGAAACTGCTGACAGCCATGCAGGACAATTCCATCGAGCATGTGATGATTTCCGGCATTCCGGTGGCGAAGAAATGGCACGAAGACGAACCCAAGCGTCCGCGCTATTACGCGGGTGACGACGCTGACGCCTACTGGTACAGCGCAACCGATGTGATCGTTGCTGATGCCGTGCAAAAACTCAGTGCCGAGCAGCGCCCGTACTTTCATCCGTTCCTGTCCGGCTTCAACCCCAACGACAAGAACTCCGCCGCACATATCCAGCGCATGCTCGATCTGTACCCGGGGCTGTGGCAGGGCATCGGCGAAGTGTTTACCCGGCATGACGATCTCACGGCGCTGACCTCCGGCGACACGCCGCGCGCCAACAACGAAGCGATGACCAAGATCTATCACCTGGCTGCCGAGAATGATCTACCGGTGATGCTGCATTCCAACATCACTTCCAAGCGTGAGAAAAATCCGCTGTACCTGAAGGAAATCGAAGAGCCGCTGCGTAATCACCCGCACACGCGATTCATTTGGGCGCACGCCGGCACCAGTGCCGAAATTCATCGGCATCAGACACAACTGAATTTCTTGCTGCCCACGCTGACGCGCATGCTCGAGGCGTATCCCAACCTGTTTATCGACTTGTCCTGGAGCATGCTCACGCCGTACCTGCTGGACGAACAGGGCACGCCGCGCGCGGAGTGGCTGGCGCTGGTCGAGAAATATCCGGAACGTTTCATGCTCGGCTCTGACGTGGTCGGGCGTTTCAATAAGCTCGGTGAAGAAATGCGCAGTTTCAAACCGTTCCTTGATGCGCTGCCGGAAGACGTTGCGCAAAAAGTCGCTCGGGATAACTTCCTGGCAATCTTGCCGCGAACGGTGCTCAAGTCCGGTAAAAGCGCGCTGAATCGTTAATGCCAACGGTTCGAAGGATCAAGGCCTTTTGATATCGCCTTTTCGTCTTACGCAAATTTTCGCCGGGCCGATACCTTCTTAAGCAACCAGCTGCAGGGTTGATGCAGCGCTTTTGGAAGGAACCAGCGCAATGAGTATCCGTAGTCTCAATATTGCCCCGCGCGCCGGCCTGGGGTTTGGCTTGTTGGCGTTGATGGTGTTTGCTCTTGGCGCGTTCGCTTTGCTGCAAATGTCGAACATGCGCGCGCAGTCCGACGAGGTCGATAACAATTGGTTGCCGAGCGTGATGGCGGTCGGCGAGATGAGTCAGGACATGCTGCGCCTGCGAGCGTTGACCATGCGTCTGTTGCTCAATCGTGATCCGCAGGCGCTCGAACAGAACGTTACCAAACTCAATGAATTGCGCGGTGTGCTCAGTGAGGCGCAGCAGCGTTATGACGTGCTGATCGTGTTGCCCGAGGAGCGCAAACTGTTCGACCGCTTCAAGGTTGCCGAGCACCAGTATCTGGAGTTTCAGGCACAGGTCATGCAGTTGTCGGCGCAGAATCGGGTCGCGGAGGCCGCGACCATTCTCAACGGTCAGATGAGTCCTTTGGCCGACGAAATCGCAGTGCTTTTGCGCGAACTGGTTGAGCTGAATAAACACAATGCCAATCTCGCCACTGAAGCTGCGCGTTTGGTGTTTACGAATTCGCGGGTGTGGGTCGGGGTGATGATTGGCGTGACCGCGCTGATCACTATCGGCCTGGCCCTGTTGCTGACCCGCAGCATCGTGTTGCCGCTGGCACAGTCGCTGGGCGTGGCCGAGGTGGTGGCGGGTGGCGATCTGACCGGCGACATCAACATCAGCGGCAAGGACGAGCCGGCGCGGCTGTTGCAGGCGCTCAAGAGCATGCAGCACAACTTGCGCGCGACGATTCGGCAAATCTCGGAGTCCTCCAGCCAATTGGCCTCGGCGTCAGAGGAGCTGAGTTGCGTCACGGAAGACGCTACGCGCGGTTTGCACCAGCAGAGCCTGGAAATTGAACAGGCGGCCACGGCGGTCAATCAGATGACAGCTGCAGTGGAGGAGGTTGCCAGCAATGCCGTGGCAACGTCAGAAGCGTCGCGGGAATCCGATCGTATTGCCCAGCATGGTCGTGAACAAGTGCATCAAACGGTGTTGTCCATCGAATCGCTTGCCGATGATGTGACGGCCAATGCCAGTCAAGTAGAAGATCTGGCGCAGAAGGTCTATAGCATCAGCAAAGTGCTGGACGTGATCCGTTCGATTGCCGAGCAGACCAATTTGCTGGCGCTGAATGCTGCGATCGAGGCGGCGCGGGCCGGTGATGCCGGGCGTGGGTTTGCTGTGGTGGCGGACGAGGTGCGGGCCTTGGCGCATCGCACCCAGCAGTCGACGCAAGAGATTGAGCAGATGATTGGCGGGATTCAGCAGGGTACCGATTCGGCGGTCAGTTCAATGCAGCAAAGCAATGTACGTGCGCGTTCGACGTTGGAGCTGGCCAAGGCTGCCGGGACTGCACTTGAAGAGATCGCCTCGGCATTCACGCTGATCAATGAGCGCAATCTGGTGATCGCCAGTGCTTCGGAGGAGCAAGCGGCGGTGGCGCGGGAGGTGGATCGCAATCTGATGAATATTCGTGATCTGGCGATGCAGACATCGGCGGGGGCCAATCAGACCAGTGCGGCGAGTCAGGAGTTGTCGCGGTTGGCGGTGGATCTGAACAGCATGGTGGCGAAATTTTCGGTTTGAGTTTCGACTTCAAAAGCCCCTCACCCTAGCCCTCTCCCAAAGGGAGAGGGGACTGACCGTGGGGAATTAAAGAGCTACGCCGACCTGGACATTCTTTGGTGAATCCATAATCGATTCAATTTTCAGGTCGATGCATAGCGCCAGACATCTCGGTCGGCTCCCTCTCCTTTGGGAGAGGGCTGGGGTGAGGGGCGAGATTTACACAAAACGTCGGGCTAAAGCGCAGGCGAAAAAAAGCCCCGCTTTCGCGAGGCTCTTTGATGTAGCGGCGGATTAGCTGCCTTTAACGGTTTTGCCGTTGACGGTGCCGTCCTGGAGCATGATGTTGTACTCCTTGCCGTCGGTTTCAACCTGTTGCAGGCGAACCAGCAGGTAATCCCAATCCTTGGCGAACCAGAGGACGGTGGTGCGCTTGCTTTGTGTCGGGTCGCGCACACGCTCGACCTTGATCGCATCGATCTTGCCAGCCTTGGTCTCGACTTTCTCCGAGCCCAGCACGCGGAAGTCATAGGTATCGACTTCACCGTCATCGACCACTTGGTAGCTCATGGTCTTCTTGCCGGCAGCAACGTCATGTTGCAGTGCCAACTGGTAAGTAGACTTGTCGACCATACCGCGATTCAGCGGAATCTTCACCGCGTCGCCACGGTCGGTACCGGTGACCATTTTGCTGCTCCAGTCGAAATCCAGATCAGCCTTTTTCGCTTTTCCCAGGCCGCCACGTTCAAAATGGTAGGACTGCGGTAGCAGGGTGTCCTTGTCCAGGGTCAGGGTGCTTTCTTCGGTCAGGCTGGCAATCATCATCGAAGCCTTGAAGCTGAGCTTCCAGACGCCGTTGGCTTCCTTGACCAGACTGCGCTCGGCGGTGCCGCTCATGGGCAACTGCTTCCAGTCGGCGGTGTAGCTGGCGGAGAACGGTTGAAGGTCCGCTGCCTGCGCGAAGGGCAGGGCGAGCAGAGCGCAAGCGAAGAGCAGGGCGCGACGCATAAAATCTCCTAGTTTCGAATCAAGTGGCCGCTGGCCGCGAGTAACTGCCCGTCCAGTAAAGCACCGTGTTCACCGAGTGCCAGTCTGCCTTCTGCAAACCAGCGCACTGCCATCGGATAAATCAGGTGTTCCTGAACGTGGACTCGCTGCGCCAGACTCTGCGGCGTGTCGTGCAACTCTACCGGTAATACTGCCTGTACGACCAGTGGTCCGCCATCGAGTTCCTCGGTGACGAAGTGCACGGAGCAGCCGTGCTCTGTGTCACCGGCCTCCAGCGCGCGCTGATGAGTGTGTAACCCTTTGTATTTGGGCAGCAGCGACGGGTGGATGTTGAGCAGGCGACCCTGATAGTGGCGAACGAAATCAGCGCTGAGAATGCGCATGAAGCCGGCCAGCACCACAAGTTTCGGTTTGAATTCGTCGATCAGTTCGATCAGGGCAGCATCGAAGGCCTCGCGACCTTCGAATGCCTTGTGATCCAGCGCGCGGGTGGCGATACCCGCAGCACTGGCGCGTTGCAGGCCGTAGGCATCGGCGCGATTGGAAATCACTGCAGCGATGCGGACCGGGCTGTCGCCGGTCCGCGTGCTGTCGATCAGAGCCTGCAAGTTACTGCCGGTGCCGGACAACAGCACCACGACATCACAGGTTGCGGACATTAATGAGCCTTAAGGTTCTGCAGATCAACCTGGGCAGCGCCTTCGGCAGCAGCAGCGATCTGACCGATGACCCAAGGCTGTTCGCCGGCGTCACGCAGGGTTTTCAGGGCTACTTCAACGTGCTCTTGAGCCACGCAGATGACCATGCCGACGCCGCAGTTCAGCACGCGGTGCATCTCGGTTTCGTCAACGTTGCCTTTTTCTTGCAGCCAGTCGAACACGGCAGGGCGAGTCCAGCTAGCCACGTCAACCACCGCCTGAGCGCCTTTTGGCAGTACGCGCGGGATGTTGTCGAGCAGGCCACCACCGGTGATGTGGGCCATGGCTTTGACCGCGCCGGTGTCTTTGATCAGCTTGAGCAGCGGCTTCACGTAGATGCGGGTCGGGGCCATCAGCAGATCGGTCAGCGGTTTGCCGTCGAGCTGGATGTTTTCGATGTCGGCACCGGAGACTTCGATGATCTTGCGGATCAGCGAGTAGCCGTTGGAGTGCGGGCCGGACGATGGCAGAGCGATCAGCGCATCACCAGTGGCGACTTTCGAGCCGTCGATGATTTCCGATTTTTCCACGACGCCGACGCAGAAGCCGGCCAGGTCGTAGTCTTCGCCTTCGTACATGCCTGGCATTTCAGCGGTTTCACCGCCAACCAGCGAGCAGCCCGACAGTTCGCAGCCAGCGCCGATGCCGGTCACAACCTGGGCAGCGGTGTCGACATTCAGTTTGCCGGTGGCGTAGTAGTCGAGGAAGAACAGTGGCTCGGCGCCGCACACCACGAGGTCGTTGACGCACATGGCAACCAGGTCGATGCCGATGCTGTCGTGCTTGTTCAGGTTCAGCGCCAGACGCAGCTTGGTGCCGACGCCGTCGGTGCCGGAAACCAGAACTGGCTGCTTGTAGCCGGCCGGGATTTCGCAGAGGGCGCCGAAACCGCCCAGGCCGCCCATGACTTCCGGGCGCGCAGTGCGCTTGGCGACGCTCTTGATGCGTTCGACCAATGCTTCACCGGCGTCGATGTCTACACCGGCGTCCTTGTAGCTCAGGGAGGGTTGCTTGCTCATGATCCAGGCCTTTAGGGGAGGGGATTCAGGGGTAACGACCGAGTTCAGCGGGAACGTCGAAATCGAGGGTGGCGATGGCCTCACGCGAGTTTCGAGGTGCCCGGCTGTTGCCGGTCTGCGAAGGCGCGCGATTTTATCAGGCTTGAGGGGCAGCGGCCATCCTCGCACCGACGGGCAGGGCCATATCAGCGGAAATTTTTTGCAATTGAGCCGTATGAACGCCTGTATAAGGTGTGGCGATTAACCGTCTATCGTTATCACTGTGCAAAAACTTACCGCTACCGTGTGAATGTTTTGCGATGGCAGATTGTCACAGCCTTGCTTAACCGGTTCACGCGGCCTGTTCCAGCCGCTCCTGTCGACGGGAATTTTCCATGCGTTTTTGTAAATTGTTGTTTGTGGGTTGTTTGTCTCTGCTCAGCCTGGCGAGTCACGCCGAAAATCTCAAAGGCCTTTATCAAGTGCGTGAGCCGGTCAATGGCCAGGCTCCGGAAGAACGTGATCGCGCCACGCAGGCGGCGCTCGACACGTTGGTGCTGCGTTTGACGGGCGATCCGAAGGCTCCGCAAAACCCGGGGCTGGCGGCGATTCGCAAGGATCCGCAGCAAATTATCAGTCAGTTCGGTTTCGATGCCGGGCCGCCGGAGGTGCTGAAGGTCGATTTTGATCCGGCGACCACCGAGCAGGCGCTGCGTCGGGCCGGCCTGTCGTTGTGGGGCGCCAGTCGGCCGTCGATCCTGAGTTGGTGGCTGAACGATTCGGCCGAAGGTTCTAGCCTGGTCGGTGACGGTCAGGCCGCTGCCGCGCCGTTGCGTACCGCCGCGCAGCATCGCGGTTTGCCATTGCGTTTGCCGTTGGCGGACTTGAGCGAGCAACTGGTTGCCACGGCGCCAGCGTTGGAAGGCACGGATCCGGCACCGTTGCGCGGCGCCTCCGAGCGCTACAACGCTGACGCCTTGCTGGCGGTGCATGCCCGCGAAGAAGGCGGGCAATGGCAGGCGAAGTGGCACTTGTGGCTGGGCGACCAGAAAGAGGCGGGCAGTGTGCAGGGCGCCGATCAGGCCGCTGTCGCTGATGCGGTAATGCTGGCGGTGGCTGAGCGTCTGGCGCCACGATTTGTGGCCAAGCCCGGCGCTTCGGGTCAGCAGACTCTGGAAGTGCAGGGCATGAATCTTGAACATTACGCAGCGCTGTTGCGGTTACTCGAGCCGTTTGGCGTGCGTCTGCAAAGTGTTGATGGCGATCGCATCGTTTATCGGGTCAATGGCAGCGCCGATCAGATGCGTGCGCAGTTGTCGCTGGCGAAGTTGCAGGAGTTGCCCGCCGAAGCCCCGGTTCCGGTGGCGGCGCCACAGCCAGTGGCTGGTGGTGCAGCACCTGTCGCGGCCCCGGCCACGACCCCCGCAGCACCGTCGTTGCGGTTTCGCTGGTAAGTCTTTCCTTATATAGAAGCAACAGGAGTGGTACATGGCCGATACGCGGCGTTGGTTCTGGCTCGGTGGGGTAGTCCTGCTTTGCGCGTTTGTCTGGTTGCTGCACCCGATCCTCACGCCGTTTCTGGTGGCGCTGCTGCTGGCTTATCTGTTCGATCCGTTGGTGGATCGCCTGGAGCGGCTTGGTTTGTCGCGCACTTGGGGCGTGATCGCAGTGTTTGCTCTGTTCACCTTGATCGTCACGGCACTGATGCTGGTGCTGGTGCCGATGCTCGCCAAGCAGTTGCTGCGTCTGTACGAACTGGCACCGCAGATGCTCGACTGGTTGCAGCACACAGCTGTGCCGTGGGCGCAGTCGAAGCTGGGGTTGTCGGACGGTTTCTGGAAGTTCGATAAGGTCAAGGCCGCGATCAGCGAGCACATGGGTCAGACCACCGACATTGTCGGCGTGGTGCTGAGTCAGGCAACGGCCTCCAGTCTGGCGTTGATCGGCTGGCTGGCCAATCTGGTGCTGATCCCGGTGGTGAGTTTCTACTTGCTGCGCGACTGGGACGTGATGATGGCCAAGATCCGCAGCCTGCTGCCGCGTGATCGTGAAGAGCGTGTAGTCGCGCTGGCTGGCGAATGTCATGAGGTGCTGGGCGCGTTCGTTCGTGGTCAGTTGCTGGTGATGCTGGCGCTGGGTGTGATTTATGCGGCAGGCCTGATGATTGTCGGTCTGGAACTGGGGCTGTTGATCGGCCTGATCGCGGGGCTGGCGGCGATCGTGCCATACATGGGCTTCGTGATCGGCATTGGCGCAGCGCTGATTGCCGGGTTGTTCCAGTTCGGCGGTGATCTGTACCCGATGGTCGGGATCGTCGCGGTGTTCATGGTTGGTCAGGCGCTTGAGGGCATGGTGTTGACCCCGTTGCTGGTGGGTGATCGTATTGGTCTGCACCCGGTGGCGGTGATCTTCGCGATTCTGGCTGGCGGCGAGCTGTTCGGTTTCACCGGTGTGCTGTTGGCCTTGCCGGTGGCGGCGGTGATCATGGTGCTGGTGCGCCATGTGCACGACTTGTACAAGGATTCCGAGATCTATAGCGGTGTGGACGAGCCGGAGTTGTAACGAGCAGGGCGGCCCGGCGATTAGCCGGGTTGGCCCGTGTCCTGCAGGCGCTGGCGCCAAAGAATCTGTCATAAAACCAGCGTGTTAACGCAAACCTTTGATTTTGCTTGGACTCTGTCGCATTGTGCGCTCAGCTTCACGGGTATAAACTTCGCAAACTTTACACAGAGGCCACTAACGGTTCCTTGAGAACTGTTCAGTCAGCATGAAACCGATTCAGCTGCCCCTAGGTGTGCGTCTGCGTGACGACGCCACCTTCATCAACTACTACCCAGGCGCCAATGCCGCTGCACTCGGCTATGTCGAGCGTCTATGCGAAGCCGACGCCGGCTGGACAGAAAGCCTGATCTACCTGTGGGGCAAACACGGCGTAGGGCGAACGCATCTGTTGCAGGCCGCGTGCTTGCGCTTCGAGCAGATGGGTGAACCGGCTGTGTATTTGCCGTTGGCCGAGTTGATGGACCGCGGCGTTGAAATCCTCGACAACCTCGAACAGTACGAACTGGTTTGCCTGGATGACTTGCAGGTGATTGCCGGCAAGGCTGACTGGGAAGAGGCGATGTTTCATCTGTTCAATCGTCTGCGTGACAGCGGTCGGCGCTTGCTGATTGCCGCCTCCACTTCTCCGCGTGAATTGCCGGTCAAACTGGCTGACTTGAAATCCCGCCTGACCCTGGCGCTGATTTTCCAGATGCGTCCGCTCTCCGATGAAGATAAATTGCGCGCCTTGCAATTGCGCGCGTCGCGTCGAGGTCTGCACCTGACTGACGAAGTCGGGCATTTTATTTTGACTCGCGGCACTCGCAGCATGAGTGCGCTGTTTGACTTGCTTGAACAGCTCGATCAGGCCTCGTTGCAGGCTCAGCGCAAGCTGACCATTCCCTTCCTGAAAGAAACGCTAGGCTGGTAACGGCGCGGCTTTCAGCGTGTTTCGGCATATTTCAGGCGCCAGAAAATCCGCTTTCCTGCACAGTGCGCAGGCCGCGTATCGGTTCAAATGGGCTTAAGCGCTTAGATGTAAACGAGAAACCGGGAAGTCACAAAAAGATCGATTGAATTTGCAAATGAGGCTGATAGCGGGCATAGTCTCGGCTTCTTTACAACTATCAGCCACGGTCGTGCCCATGCTAAAGCGCTTCGCACCCCTCGTGCCTCTCGCACTCGTCACCCTGTTGTACGGTTGCGCTGCTCATTCTCCAGTTCAAGAGCAGCCTCAACAGGTTAAAAATTCTGCCACGGCCCAGTCTTCGGTTATTTATCAGGAAGAGCTGGACACCGAAAAAGAACTTAACGAATTCAATGGCAAGAAGCCTTATCAGCTTCCTGTTTTGGCCGACAGCATCCTTGAACGCGGCATGTCCCTGATCGGTACCCGTTACCGTTTCGGCGGTACCTCTGAAGCCGGTTTCGATTGCAGCGGCTTCATCGGTTACCTGTTCCGCGAAGAAGCCGGCATGAACCTGCCACGCTCGACCCGCGAAATGATCAACGTTGATGCGCCGCTGGTCTCGCGCAGCAACCTTGAGCCGGGCGATCTGCTGTTCTTCGCCACCAACGGTCGTCGCGGTCGTGTCAGTCACGCCGGGATCTACCTCGGTGACAACCAGTTCATCCACTCCAGCAGTCGTCGCAGCGGCGGTGTTCGCATCGACAGCCTGGGTGACAGCTACTGGAGCAAGACCTTCATCGAAGCGAAACGCGCTCTGGCCAACGCTCCGACTGTAGTCACTGCTCGCAAGTAATCCCCCGTTGTCGCTGCGTTCGCGGCGACAATCAGGCTTCCGGTAACGGAGTAGACCTAGACTTTACAAGGTGAAGTTAAAGTCTTACTTGAAGTTTGCCGCGTAGCCGCTAGAATCCTGTATCTATATTGATGGCAAACCGCCTGCGTGCTCACGCAGGCGGTTTTGTTTTCTGTCCATCGGCAGAAAAAGCCGCAGCCAGATCAGGATGTTCTGCTTATGACGATGTCGGCCCGCCTCACGTTGATGTTCTTCGCAGCGCTGCTCAGCGCCTGCGCCAGTCGTACGCCGCCACCTGCGCCGGTGGTTCGCGCGCCGGTCGTATTCGGTCCTTCGCAAGCTTTCTCGCCGGCTGCTGAAGACGTGCTGTTTCGCGCGCTCGGCCTGGTGGGCACGCCGTATCGCTGGGGCGGCAACACGCCGGATTCGGGATTTGATTGCAGCGGGCTGATCGGGTTTGTCTACCGTGATGCGGCGGGTATTTCCCTGCCACGCTCCACGCGTGAGCTGATCGTCATGCAGGCGCCGAATGTCGGCAAGGAAGGCTTGCAGGCCGGCGACCTGATCTTCTTCGCCACCAATGGCGGCTCGCAGGTCAGTCATGCGGGGATTTACGTCGGGGAAGGGCGCTTCGTGCATGCACCGGCCACGGGCGGCACGGTGAAGCTGGACAGCCTGTCGAAGGCGTACTGGCAGAAAGCTTATCTGAGTGCCAAGCGGGTGTTGCAGCCGGAGCATCTGGCGCATAACCCGTAATTCAAGTTGCCCAAAAGCTAATGTGTAGGAGTGAGCCTGCTCGCGATGACGGTGTCACATTCAACATCTATGTTGAATGATCGACCGCTATCGCGAGCAGGCTCACTCCTACAGTTGTTTGTGCATGGCGAAAATTATTTGCTGGCCGACACCCGCCACACCTTATTGCCAACATCATCCGCCACCAGCAAACCACCTTGCTGATCGATCACCACGCCTACCGGCCGACCCAAAGCATTCTCGTCCTTGTCGAGGAACCCGGTCAGCACATCCACCGGTTTGCCGCTCGGCTTGCCGCCGGTAAACGGCACGAAAATCACTTTGTAGCCACTGTGCGGTTTGCGGTTCCATGAGCCGTGCTGGCCGATGAACGCGCCTTCCTTGAACTGCGCGGGCAAGGCGTTGCCCTCGGCAAAACTCAAGCCCAGCGAGGCGGTGTGTGGCCCGACCGCGTAATCCGGGGCGATGGCCTTGGCCACCAGGTCGGGGTTTTGCGGCGAAACGCGGACATCGACATGCTGACCGTAGTAACTGAACGGCCAGCCATAGAATCCGCCGTCCTTCACTGAAGTGATGTAGTCCGGCACCAGATCGCTGCCGATCTCGTCGCGCTCGTTGACCGCTGTCCACAACGCGCCACTGGTAGGCTCCCACGCCAGGCCGTTGGGGTTGCGGATGCCTGAGGCAAAGATCCGGTGATTGCCTGTCGCCCGATCAACTTCCCAGATCGCCGCGCGACCTTCTTCCTTGTCCAGGCCATTTTCGCCGACGTTGCTGTTCGAACCTACGGTGACGTACAGCTTGCTGCCGTCCTTGCTGGCAATGACGTTTTTGGTCCAGTGGTGATTCAGTGTCCCGCCCGGCAGATCGACAACCTTGATTGGCTGCGACTTGATCTCGGTCGCGCCGGGTTCGTAGTTGAAGCGCAGCAGGCGATCGGTATCGGCGACGTACAGATCGTTGCCGACCAGGGTCATGCCGAACGGCGAGTTGAGGTTCTGCAGAAACACCGTGCGGGTCTCGGCGACGCCATCATGATCGGCGTCACGCAGCAAGGTGATGCGGTTCGGACTCGGCACGCCAGCGCCGGCCTTGCCCATGACCTTCTTCATCACCCAGCCACGAATGCCACTGCTGTCATCAGGCTTCGGCGGGGCATTGGTTTCCGCCACGAGCACATCGCCGTTGGGCAGCACATAGAGCCAGCGCGGATGATCGAGGCCTTCGGCGAATGCCGCGACCTGGGTGCCAGCCGCCGCAGTCGGTTTGCCGCCCTCGGGCCAGCCGATCGCCGGGGCGATGTTCACCGTCGGGATCAGGGTCTTGTTTGGTTCGGGCAGTTTTGGTGACGGGCCGGTGCCGTCGGTGACTTGCAGGCTGGAGGATTCACCGCAGGCGGCGAGACCTCCGGCGAAGGCGATGACAAAAACGAGCTGGGGCTTGCGCATTGCTGATCTTCCCTATGAATGCATTCCTAATCATAGAGGAGGGCGCAAGCCCGATGGTTCAACTGCTCAGCCGCGGGCTTCCTTGAACAGCACGGCGATGCCCGGGTGATAGTTGCCGGCTTCGCTGCGCAATTTGCGGTAGGCGTAGGGGAAATACCAGGCGACGGCGCAGGTGTGTTCCTTTTGCAGATCGTCGACCATGTCCTGCAGCTCTTCGGGGCTGGCGCTGTGCTGGGCTTTCTGCGGGGCGACAAACAGGCAGCCGAGCTTGAGGTCGCTGGCGTAGCTGATGCGTTTGGCGTCGTTGGTGATGTCCAGCAGCGCTTGGGTCAGATTGAGATTCGTGACCCGTGGCCAGCGTTGCGTGGCCTGAATGAAGGCGCGATCTTCGGCGCCGGCGAGGAACAGGTCGGCGCGGGCATTGCGTTCGCCTTCTTCGTTCTGCTTGCGCGTGGCGGTGTCGTTCAGCGTGACCAGCTCGGCCATCCAGGCTGCGGCCGAGAGCAATCCGAGATTGGCTTTCTCGTCATGCCAGTAAGGGGTGTCGCTGTCGCCGCGCACGGCGTTGTAGCGGTCGATACAGTCAAACCAGCGTTCAAGCACCGGGCGCAGGAATTCCAGGCGCGGGTTGCTGATGATCATGCCTTGCATCGTCATCATCCTTTATTGTTGTCGTGGGCTTTTCGAGAAAAGCATGGCTCTTTGATATCATTTGTATCAGTGTGGCACAAGATTGGCGTCAGATAATTGATCGACGGCAGTTATTCGCCCGATGGCCCCCTCTTTAATTGACGCTCCACCCCCAACCCTCTAACCTTCGCGGCTTGTTTCAGGTGCTCTGTGACCTGCGTCGACAGAGTGAAACAGGGAAGCCGGTGAGGGTTGTCTTCAAGCGAAGAAACACCACGATCCCGGCGCTGCCCCCGCAACGGTAAATGAGTGAAAACTGCGTCGAATGCCACTGCTCAACAGCGGGAAGGCGCGCAGTCAGGCATGCGCCGCTCATGAGCCCGGAGACCGGCCTGATCCATCCAGCGGCATCACGGTGGGCGATGCCAGGCTTTTTGCCGTCTATTCTTGTGCCTGCCCGCCGTTATCCAGCCCCAACGGAGAGCTCCCCATGACTGATTCCCCCGAGCGCGACGAACGCCATCTGGCGCGTATGCAGCGCAAAAAAGCCGTGATCGACGAACGCATCGCCAACTCGCCCGACGAGTGCGGTCTGGTGCTGGTGCTGACCGGCAACGGCAAAGGCAAAAGCAGCTCGGCGTTCGGCATGCTCGCCCGTGCCATGGGCCACGGCATGCAGTGCGGCGTGGTGCAGTTCATCAAGGGCCGTAACAGCACCGGTGAGGAGTTGTTCTTCCGGCGCTTCCCCGAGCAAGTGCGCTTCCACGTGATGGGCGAAGGTTTCACTTGGGAAACCCAGGATCGTCAGCGCGACATCGCCGCCGCCGAAGCCGCGTGGGCGGTTTCCCGCGAATTGCTGCGTGATCCGTCGATCGGTCTGGTGGTGCTCGACGAATTGAACATCGCCCTCAAGCACGGCTACCTCGATCTCGATCAGGTGCTCAGCGATCTGCAGGCGCGTCCGCCGATGCAGCATGTGATCATCACCGGTCGTGCAGCCAAGCCGGAAATGATCGAGATGGGTGATACGGTCACCGAAATGGGCATGCTCAAACACGCCTTCCAGGCCGGCATCAAAGCGCAGAAAGGCGTCGAACTTTGAATCAACCACGTCACTGCCCGGCGGTACTCATCGCCGCGCCGGCCTCCGGTCAGGGCAAGACCACCGTCACCGCCGCGCTCGCCCGTTTGCATCGCAATCAGGGGCGCAAGGTGCGCGTGTTCAAATGCGGGCCGGACTTTCTCGATCCGATGATTCTCGAGCGCGCCAGCGGTGCGCCGGTGTATCAACTGGACATGTGGATGGTCGGCGAGCAGGAAAGTCGTCGTCTGTTGTGGGAAGCCGCCGCCGAGGCGGACCTGATTCTGATTGAAGGTGTGATGGGCCTGTTTGATGGCACACCCTCCAGCGCCGATCTGGCGCGGCATTTTGGTGTACCGGTGCTCGGGGTGATTGACGGCACAGCCATGGCGCAGACTTTTGGTGCGTTGGCGCTCGGTTTGGCGAAATACCAGCCGGACCTGCCGTTTGCTGGCGTGCTGGCCAACCGTGTCGGCACCTTGCGCCATGCGCAATTGCTCGAAGGCAGCCTCACCGAAGGTCTGCGCTGGTATGGCGCGTTGTCCCGCGAGACCGGCATCGAACTGCCAAGTCGTCATCTCGGCCTGGTCCAGGCCAGCGAACTGAATGATCTGGATGTGCGTCTCGACGCCGCCGCCGACGCATTGGCCAGCAGTTGCGAGGTAGCGCTGCCACCGGCCGTGGAGTTTGCCGCACCGGACGTGATCGCTGTCGAGCCGTTGCTGAAGAATGTGCGGATTGCCGTCGCCCGTGATGAAGCGTTTGCTTTCACCTACGGCGCGAGTCTCGATCTGTTGCGGGCGATGGGCGCCGAGTTGAGTTTCTTCTCGCCGATCCGCGACTCGCAATTGCCTGCGGCGGATAGCCTGTATTTGCCCGGTGGGTATCCGGAACTGCACCACGTTGCGTTGTCGCAGAACACCGCGATGTGTGAGGCGATTCGCGCGCATCATGCGGCGGGTAAGCCGTTGCTCGCCGAGTGTGGCGGGATGCTGTATCTGCTGGATTCGTTGACTGACGTTGAAGGCACCCGCGCTGAATTGGTCGGGCTGCTTAAGGGCGATGCGGTGATGCAAAAGCGTCTGGCGGCGCTGGCGTTGCAAGCGGTGGATCTGCCGGAAGGTTCGCTGCGTGGGCACACTTATCATCATTCGTTGACGACGACTGAGTTGACGCCGATTGCCCGTGGCTTGAGCCCGAATGGTGGGCGCGGTGCCGAGGCGGTTTATCGGGAAGGGCGGATGACGGCGTCGTATGTGCATTTCTATTTCCCGTCGAATCCGACTGCGATTGCTGCATTGTTTGCGCCAGACCGTGAGGCCGCCTTCGCGAGCAAGCTCGCTCCCACAGGGGATCGTGTTTCTTGAGCAAGCACCCCGTCCAATGTGGGAGCGAGCTTGCTCGCGAAGAGGCCATGACCGACAACGCATTCTCCGAAGCCGAGCGCCAAGCGGTTTACCGTGCCATTGCCGAACGCCGCGACATGCGCCACTTCACTGGCGGCTCCGTGGAACCGGAGTTGTTGCGCCGACTACTGGAAGCCGCCCACCAGGCCCCAAGCGTCGGCCTGATGCAGCCATGGCGTTTCATCCGCATCAGCGACCGCAGCCTGCGCGGGCAGATCCAGAATCTGGTGGAAGAAGAACGCATCCGCACAGCCGAAGCCCTCGGCGAGCGCAGTGACGAGTTCATGAAGCTCAAGGTCGAAGGCATCAATGATTGCGCCGAAGTGCTGGTCGCCGCGTTGATGGATGATCGCGAAAAGCACATTTTCGGTCGCCGTACATTGCCGGAAATGGACATGGCCTCACTGTCCTGCGCGATCCAGAATCTGTGGCTGGCCTCGCGCGCCGAAGGTCTGGGCATGGGCTGGGTCTCGCTGTTCGAGCCGCAAGCGTTGGCGGATCTGCTGAAGCTGCCCGAGGGTGCCAAGCCACTGGCGGTTTTATGCCTGGGCCCGGTCAAGGAATTCTATCCGGCGCCGATGCTGGTACTCGAAGGATGGGCGCAGGCGCGGCCGCTCAATGAGCTGCTGTACGAAAATTATTGGGGAGTGAGTCAATGAGTGTGGCGTTGTTGAGTGTCGCCGCAGTGGCGCTGGATGCGCTGTTGGGTGAACCGAAACGCTGGCATCCGCTGGTGGCGTTCGGCAATTTCGCCGGGCGCATCGAGCAACGCTTCAACGCCGGTGGCCGGGGTTGGCGCAGCCATGGGGTCACTGCGTGGGTGATCGCGGTGCTGCCGCTGACCTTGCTCGCCACGGCGTTTTCCTGGGCGCCATACGTGGGCTGGATCGTCGAGATTCTCGCGCTGTATTGCGCCCTCGGCATGCGCAGCCTCGGTGAGCATGTCGCGCCGGTCGCCGCCGCGTTGCGCGCGGATGATCTGGACGAGGCGCGCAAGCGTGTCGGCTATCTGGTCAGCCGTCAGACCGATGAACTCGACAGCACCGCCGTCGCCCGCGCCGCCACTGAGTCGGTGCTGGAAAACGGCAGTGATGCGGTGTTTGCCGCACTGTTCTGGTTTGTCGTGGCCGGTGCACCCGGCGTGGTTCTTTATCGTCTGAGCAACACGCTGGATGCGATGTGGGGCTATCGCAACGAACGCTTCGAACGCTTCGGTTGGGCGGCGGCAAAAATCGACGACGTGTTGAACTACATTCCTGCGCGTCTGGTGGCATTGACGTACGCGCTGCTGGGTAAAACCCGACTCGCGCTGAAGTGCTGGCGCACCCAGGCGCCGAAGTGGGACAGCCCCAACGCTGGCCCGGTGATGGCTGCCGGGGCGGGTGCCTTGGGCGTGGAACTCGGTGGCCCGGCGATCTATCACGGCGAACTGCATGAGCGCCCGCAACTCGGCGAAGGCGCTCCAGCGGATGCCGATTCCATCGATCGCGGCTGGCAATTGGTCCAGCGCGGGGTATGGTTATGGCTGCTGATTCTCTGCGTGGGGGCTGAATTCTATGCTTGAGCACGGTGGCCGGCTGCGCAAGGCTGCACACGATTACGGCATTGCCGAGGCGGACTGGCTCGACCTGTCCAGCGGCCTCGCGCCGTGGCCATTTCCGATCCCGGAAATCCCGCTGCGCGCCTGGGCGCGCTTGCCGGAAACCGATGACGGCCTGGAGCAAGCTGCGTGCGATTACTACGGTGCCGCGCAAGTGCTGCCGGTGGCCGGATCGCAGATGGCCATCCAGTTGCTGCCGCGTTTGCGCCGGGCCGGCAAGGTCGGCGTGTTGTCGCCGTGTTATGCCGAGCACGCCGAAGCCTGGCGCCGCAGTGGTTACATCGTGCGCGAAGTGCTGGAGCAGGAAGTCGAATTCTTTCTCGACAGCCTCGACGTGCTGGTAGTGGTCAACCCTAACAACCCGACCGGCCTGAGCCTGACCCCGGCACGATTGCTCGACTGGCACGCGCGGCTCGCCCGGCGTGGTGGCTGGCTGGTGGTCGATGAAGCTTTCATGGACAACACGCCACAACTGAGCCTGGCCCCGCATGCCCATCAAGTCGGGCTGATTGTGCTGCGCTCGTTCGGCAAGTTTTTCGGTTTGGCCGGGGTGCGTCTGGGCTTTGTCCTGGCCGAACGCAAGTTGCTCAAACTGCTCGCTGAACAAGTCGGGCCATGGGCGGTGAGCGGGCCAACTCGAGTGCTGGGCCAGGCATGCCTGCAAGACACCGAAGGTCACACCCGCCAACGGATTCGCAGCGATGAGGCCAGCGAACGATTGGCAACGCTGCTTGAACGCTACGGCTTCAAGCCCCAGGGCGGTTGCGCGCTGTTCCAGTGGCTGATCACCGAGCATGCCGAAACGCTGCACGCATTCATGGCCCGTCGCGGCATCCTCCTGCGCATTTTTACCCACAACAGCAGTCTGCGTTTTGGTCTGCCCGCCGATGCGACTGAAGAGACGCGCCTCGAACAGGCTTTGATAGCCTTCACCAAGGATCACCCATGACCACCCTGATGGTGCAAGGCACCACTTCCGACGCCGGCAAAAGCACACTGGTGACGGCGTTGTGCCGCTGGGCAACTCGTCAGGGCGTGGCGGTCGTACCGTTCAAGCCGCAGAACATGGCGCTCAACAGTGCCGTGACCGCTGATGGCGGTGAGATTGGCCGCGCGCAAGCGGTGCAGGCGCAAGCATCGAAGCTTGAGCCGCACACCGACATGAATCCGGTGCTGCTCAAGCCGAACAGTGACACTGGCGCGCAAGTGATCATCCATGGTCGTGCCGTCACCACGATGAACGCGGTTGCCTACCACGACTACAAAGCCATCGCGATGCAAGCCGTGCTGGCCTCGCATGAACGACTCAGTGCCGCGTATCCGCTGGTGATGGTCGAAGGCGCGGGCTCACCGGCCGAGATCAATCTGCGTGCCGGTGATATCGCCAACATGGGTTTTGCCGAAGCGGTGGATTGCCCGGTGTTGCTGATTGCCGACATCAATCGCGGCGGGGTTTTTGCCCATCTGGTCGGCACCCTCGAACTGCTGTCGCCGAGCGAGCAGGCACGGGTCAAAGGCTTCATCATCAATCGTTTTCGCGGCGACATCGCCTTGCTGCAACCGGGCCTCGACTGGCTCGAACAGCGCACCGGCAAACCGGTGGTGGGCGTGTTGCCCTACGTGATGGATCTGCATCTGGAAGCCGAGGACGGCATTGATCAGCGCCAGACCGACAAAGCCGAACAAGTGCTGAAAGTGGTGGTGCCGGTGCTGCCACGCATCAGCAATCACACAGACTTCGATCCGCTGCGCTTGCATCCGCAGGTTGATCTGCAATTCGTCGGGCCGGGGCAGGCGATTCCTGCTGCCGATCTGATCATCCTGCCGGGCTCGAAAAGCGTGCGCAGCGATCTGGCTTATTTACGTGCCAATGGCTGGGATACCGCGATCAATCGGCATCTGCGTTACGGCGGCAAGGTGCTGGGAATTTGCGGTGGTCTGCAGATGCTCGGTCAGCAAGTGCATGATCCGCTTGGCCTCGAAGGTGCGCCGGGTACGAGTGCCGGTTTGGGTTTGCTGGCGTTCGACACCATGCTTGAAGCCGAGAAGCAGTTGCGCAATGTGCGTGGGCGGTTGGCGCTGGAAGATGCCGAAGTCAGTGGCTATGAAATCCATGCTGGCGTGACCAGCGGACCGGCATTGGAAAACGCTGCGGTGCATCTGGATGACGGTCGTTGCGACGGCGCGCAGAGTGTTGATGGGCAGGTGTTTGGCACGTATCTGCATGGCTTGTTCGAGTCGCCGACGGCGAGTGCAGCGTTGCTGCGCTGGGCCGGGTTGAGCGATGTGCAGGAGGTGGATTATCACGGCTTGCGCGAACGCGATATCGAGCGGCTGGCGGATCTGGTGGAGAAGCATCTGGATACTGATCTGTTGCGTCGGCTCTGTGGGATTTGAATTGCCTGTGCTGGCCTCTTCGCGAGCAAGCTCGCTCCCACAATTGCCCGGTTGGTCATGAATTCTGCTTGCACCCCATAACCCTGTGGGAGCGAGCTTGCTCGCGAAGGGGCCAATTGCCTCAACACATCACTCTGTGGATAAACCCATGCTCCAACTGATCCTCGGCGGCGCCCGCTCCGGCAAAAGTCGTCTGGCCGAAAAACTCGCCAGCGACAGCAACCTCTCGGTCACCTACATCGCCACCAGCCAACCGCTGGACGGTGAAATGAGCGACCGCGTCGCCCATCACCGCGCGCGTCGTCCCGCCGAATGGGCACTTATTGAAGAACCCTTGGAACTGGCTCGCGTCCTGCGCGAAAGCGCCAGCGCCGAGCGTTGCCTGCTGGTCGATTGCCTGACCCTGTGGCTGACCAACTTGCTGATGCTCGATGACGCCGAACGCCTCGCCGCCGAGCGCGAAGCTTTGCTCGACTGCCTGGCAGCCTTGCCGGGTGAAATCATTTTTGTCAGCAACGAGACCGGAATGGGTGTCGTGCCGCTGGGCGAATTGACTCGCCGCTACGTCGATGAAGCCGGTTGGCTGCATCAAGCTCTGGCTGAGCGCTGTCAGCGTGTTGTCCTGACTGTCGCCGGCCTGCCCCTGACTCTGAAAGGACCTGCGTTATGACTCAAGCCTGGTGGCTGAACCCGTGTAAACCGGTCGATCTGAACGTCGTTGAACAAGCGACGGCGCGGCAACAGCAACTGACCAAACCGGCAGGTTCGCTGGGGCGTCTGGAATCGGTTGCGGTGCAACTGGCCGGTCTGCAAGGCCAGGTCAAACCGACGCTGGCGCAAGTGTGGATCGCAATTTTTGCCGGTGATCACGGCGTAGTCGCTGAAGGTGTTTCGGCGTTCCCGCAGGAAGTCACCGGGCAGATGTTGCTCAACTTTGTCAGCGGCGGTGCGGCGATCAGTGTGTTGGCGCGGCAGCTCGGTGCGCAGCTGGAAGTGGTTGATCTGGGCACGGTGAATCCAGCGCTGAACCTGGCGGGTGTACGTCACTTGAACATCGGTCCGGGCACGGCCAACTTTGTGCAGGGCGCGGCGATGACTCAGGCTCAAGGCGAGCTGGCGTTGCAGGCCGGTCGCGACAGTCTGCTGCGGGCGAAAGCCGCAGGCGCACAGTTGTTCATCGGTGGCGAAATGGGCATCGGCAACACCACCGCCGCCAGCGCCTTGGCCTGTGCCTTGCTCGATTGCCCGGTGGTGCATCTGACCGGCCCCGGCACCGGGCTGAATGCCGAAGGTGTCAGCCATAAAGCGCAAGTAATCGAGCGCGCATTGGTGTTGCACGCCGCGCAACGTGGCGATGCCTTGCAGACCCTGTTCAATCTTGGTGGTTTTGAAATCGCGGCGCTGGTCGGTGCGTATCTGGCGGCGGCTCAAGAAGGCGTTGCAGTATTGGTCGACGGCTTTATCTGCACGGTCGCTGCGCTGGTTGCGGTGCGCTTGAATCCGGACTGCCGCGAGTGGTTGTTGTTCGGTCACCGGGGCGCCGAGCCGGGTCATCGCCATGTGCTGGAAACGCTGAAAGCTGAGCCGTTGCTGGAACTTGGTCTGCGTCTGGGTGAGGGCAGTGGCGCCGCGTTGGCGGTGCCGCTGTTGCGTCTTGCCTGCGATCTGCACGGGCAGATGGCGACGTTCGCCGAAGCGGCGGTGGCGGATCGTCCGGCATGACCCTGCAACTGGATCTGTTGCGTCATGGTGAAACTGAACTCGGCGGTGGTTTGCGCGGCAGCCTCGACGATGCGCTGACCGAACAGGGTTGGGCGCAGATGCGTGCGGCGGTAGTCGAAGGCGGGCCGTGGCAGCGGATTGTCAGTTCGCCGTTGCAGCGTTGTGCGCGCTTCGCCGCCGAACTGGGCGACCAGCTGAACCTTCCGGTGCAGCTGGACAAGGATCTGCAGGAGCTGCATTTCGGCGCATGGGAAGGGCAGAGCGCAGCGGCGTTGATGGAAACGGACGCCGAGGCCTTGGGGCTGTTCTGGGCTGATCCGTATTCCTTTACTCCACCGCAAGGTGAGCCGGTCAGCGCGTTTTCCTCGCGAGTGTTGGCAGCGGTTGCGCGCCTGCACACTGCATATGCCGGTGAGCGGATTTTGCTAATCAGTCATGGCGGCGTGATGCGTCTGCTGTTGGCGCAAGCGCGAGGGCTGCCACGCGAACAACTGCTCAATGTCGAGGTCGGGCATGGCGCAATGTTTGCGCTGACGGTCGAGGTTGACGGTTCACTCAAGGAAGGTCCCTGACATGTTGCCGCTGTGGATCGCCCTGCAATTTCTCAGTAGCCTGCCGATTCGCCTGCCGGGGATGCCCGAGCCGGAACAGCTTGGGCGATCGCTGCTGTTTTATCCGCTGGTGGGGCTGTTGTTCGGGCTGATCCTGTGGGCGCTGAATCTTGCCTTGAGCGGCGCGCCGTTGCTGCTGCATGCGGCGTTGCTGCTGACGGTTTGGGTGGTGCTCAGCGGCGCACTTCACCTGGATGGTCTGGCCGACAGCGCCGATGCCTGGCTCGGCGGTTTTGGTGATCGCGAGCGTACGTTGACGATCATGAAAGACCCGCGCAGCGGGCCGATTGCGGTAGTGACGCTGGTGCTGGTGTTGCTGCTCAAGTTTGCTGCACTGCTGGCGCTGATCGAGCAAGGGCATGGGCTGGTGTTGATCATTGTGCCGCTGCTCGGGCGGGCGGCGCTGTTGGGGTTGTTTCTGACGACGCCGTATGTACGTGCGGGTGGGTTGGGGCAGGCGTTGGCGGATCATTTGCCGCGCAAGGCCGGGTGGCGGGTACTGGGCTTGAGTGCGCTGGGCTGCGTGTTGATCGCCGGGTTTGGCGCCGTTGTTGCGTTGGTGATTTCGGTCGTTGTGTTTGTCTGGCTGCGGCAAGTGATGATGCGGCGGTTGGGCGGGACGACGGGTGATACGGCGGGGGCGTTGCTGGAATTGCTGGAGATGGTGGTGTTGGTTGGATGGGTTTTGGTCTGAGAGATTGTCGCTGGATGTGCTGGCCCCATCGCGAGCAGGCTCACTCCTGGAATTTGAAATGCATTCACCTGTAGGAGTGAGCCTGCTCGCGATAGCGGTGTGTCAGGCGCAACAAATGTTATGGGTAAACTCATCTGTAACTTGATTTAACATAGTCGCGGGTATATACACGCATCATGCTTCCTTCTCAGTGTTTGTGCACCAACCTGCGTCGCGCCGCTCGTGGCGTCAGCAGGCATTACGACGGCGCTCTCGACGGCTTCGGAATCAACGTTGCCCAGTATTCTTTGCTGTGCAATCTGCAGCGTCTGGATCAACCGAGCATTTCCGAACTCGCCGAGGCGATGGGTCTGGACCGCAGCACCCTCGGACGCAATCTACGGGTGCTGGAAGGTGAGGGGCTGGTGGCGCTGGCCGAAGGCGAGGACATGCGCAACCGCATCGTCAAACTCACCGAGACCGGCGTGCAACGCCTGGCAGCGGCACTGCCGGCCTGGGAAGCAGCGCAGCAGCGGCTGATCGACCGACTGGGCGCCGAGAAGCGTGAAACCTTGCTCAGATTGCTGGATGAACTGGCCTGAGGCCGGTTTTTTCCAAACTCAAGCGGGTATATACCCGCAAGCGGAGAATAACAATGACATCGATGTGGCGTACGTGCGGTTGGGTGTTGCTGGGGAGTGCGCTGATCCTGGCGTTGTCATTGGGCGTGCGGCACGGTTTCGGTCTGTTCCTGTCACCGATGAGTGCGCAATTCGGCTGGGGGCGTGAGGTATTTGCTTTCGCGATCGCCCTGCAGAACCTGATCTGGGGTCTGGCGCAACCGTTTACCGGTGCATTGGCTGACCGCTTCGGCGCGGCAAAAGTGGTGCTCGTCGGAGGGGTGCTCTACGCGGTGGGTCTGGTGTGCATGGGCCTGTCTGATTCGGCGGTGACGCTATCGCTGAGCGCCGGCCTGCTGATCGGCATTGGTCTGTCCGGCACCTCGTTCTCGGTGATCCTCGGCGTCGTCGGCCGCGCGGTGCCGCCGGAAAAACGCAGCATGGGTATGGGGATTGCCAGTGCTGCCGGTTCTTTCGGCCAGTTCGCCATGTTGCCGGGTACCCTCGGCTTGATTGGCTGGCTCGGCTGGTCGGCGGCGTTGTTGGTATTGGGCTTGCTGGTGGCGCTGATCGTGCCGCTGGTGAGTATGCTCAAGGACAAGCCGTTGCCGGTGCTCGGCCATGAACAAACCTTGTCCGAGGCCCTGCGCGAAGCCTGTTCGCATTCGGGTTTCTGGTTGTTGGCGTTCGGCTTTTTTGTCTGCGGTTTTCAGGTCGTGTTCATTGGTGTGCACTTGCCGGCCTATCTGGTCGATCAGCATCTGCCGGCCAGTGTTGGCACCACGGTGCTGGCATTGATCGGGCTGTTCAATATCTTCGGCACCTACACCGCCGGCTGGCTCGGCGGACGCATGTCCAAGCCGCGCTTGCTCACCGCGTTGTATCTGCTGCGCGCAGTGGTGATCGTGTTGTTCCTGTGGCTGCCGGTGACGACCACGTCGGCGTACCTGTTTGGCATGGCCATGGGTTTCCTGTGGCTGTCGACGGTGCCGTTGACCAACGGTACGGTGGCGACCTTGTTCGGGGTGCGAAACCTGTCCATGCTCGGTGGCATCGTGTTCCTCTTCCATCAGTTGGGATCGTTCCTCGGCGGCTGGCTGGGCGGGGTGGTGTATGACCGAACCGGGAGTTATGACTTGATCTGGCAAGTGGCGGTTCTGCTGAGCCTGCTGGCAGCCGCGCTGAACTGGCCGGTGCGTGAGCGTCCAGTCGCACGCCTGCAAGCCGCAGCGAGCGCCGCATGAGCCGATTCTGGCGACGATTGGCCATCACGGCACTCGGCGCCGCTGTGCTGGCGCTGGTGTGGTGGGGCTGGCAGCAGGGCGGCCTGGCCTTGATGCAGTTGGGCATGAGCATTTGCTAGAAGCGGGCATGACGAGTAACGTCGAATCCTGAACGACTGCTCAAGGATGCTCGACATGCTGATGCGCTGGTGTGCTGTTCCCGCGTTGCTGATGGCGTTGACTGGTCTGGCCCAGGCCGCTGACTGTCCCGAATTGTTGCAAGGCTCGCTGCCCAAGTTGCGCGCCAAGGAATCCATTGACCTGTGCAAGCAGTACGCCGACAAACCGTTAGTGGTGGTCAACACCGCAAGCTTCTGCGGTTTCGCGCCGCAATTCGAAGGTCTTGAGGCGCTGCATAAGCGCTACGAAGGGCAAGGTTTGCAAATGCTCGGGGTGCCTTCCAACGACTTCAAACAGGAGTCCAAGGACAGCGCCGAGACTGCCAAGGTCTGCTACGCCAACTATGGCGTGACGTTCAATATGACCGAGCCGCAAAAGGTTCGTGGTGATGACGCTACGCATCTGTTCCAGGTGCTGGCCGCACAGAGCAGCGCGCCGAAGTGGAATTTCTACAAGTATGTGGTCGATCGCCAGGGCAAGGTGATCGCCAATTTCTCCAGTCTGACCAAGCCGGATGATCCGGAATTTATTGCCGCAATCGAGAAGGCTATCGCCTCGAAACCCCTGAAGCCCTGATCTGTAGGGGTTGCGGCACGCTGAGATCTTTTGATTTTAAAAAACAGATCAAAAGATCGCAGCCTCGTTGCACTCGACAGCTCCTACAGGTCGCACAAATTTCAGGCACTAAAAAGCCCCGCCTCTGCAAAGAGAGCGGGGCTTTTTGTGGGCGAGGGATCAGCCTCGCCACACAGCATCAGAAGCGGTAAGTCGCGCCGACACCGAAACCGTTTGCCGAGTTTTCATACTTGGCATCGTAGGTCTGGCCACGGTTGTTTTCGTTGCGGATCTTGACCGACTCTTCCTTCAGGTACGAGTAAGCGACGTCGATGGTCAGGTCGTCGGTCGGGCTCCAGCCGGCACCGATACTGAAGATGGTGCGGTCGCCAGTCGGAATGCGTGGCGAACGGTCTTCGTTATTGGTCGGCGACTGGTCGAACGTCAGGCCGGTACGCAGTACCCATTCCTTGTTCAGCTGGTACGAAGTACCCACGGCGTAAGCCCAGGAGTCGTGCCAGTTCTGGTCTTCGTTGATCGAACCGAACTGGCCGGCCAGCAGCGGCTGCACACCGGAGTTCTTGACGGTGATTTTTTCCAGCTGGCTCCAACGGGTCCAGGTGGTACCGGCATACACGTTCCAGCGGTCGTTGATCGCCTGGGTAACCGAGAGGTCGACCGATTCAGGCGTGGTGATCTTCAGCGAAGCGTCGTACTTCTGGTTGGCACCCAGACCGATCGCGCCGAGCACACCGTAGTTGACCTTGGTGTTGCCTTCGAGCTTGTAGTCGACTTTCGAGTGGTAGGTCAGACCGACACGAGTGGTGTCGGTGGCTTGCACCAGCAGGCCGACGTTGTAGCCCAGTGCGGTGTCGTCACCCTTGATCTTGACCTTGCCGTCCGGGAACGCCGGAGAGATCGACAGGTTGGACTCCAGCGAGCCGTCGATGCGGTTGATGGTTGGGCCGAAACCGATCGACACCTTGTCGTTGAAGGCGTAGCTGACGGTTGGCTGGAAGGTGATCACTTGTACTTCGGACTTGCTGCCAAAGTAACGGCCGGCAAAGCCGTTTTCATAATCAGTGATCAGGCCGAATGGCACATAAACGCCAAGGCCGAATGCCCAGTGATCATCAATCGGTTTGACGTAGAAGCCCATAGGTACAGCGGTGAAGGGCACCATGTCGCCTTTGTTGCTGCCGCCGTTGGGGCTGGAAGTGGCATTGCTGATATCGGTGTGAGCATCGACAACGGCTACGCCACCGGTCACTTGTTCGCGCTTGATGCGCGACATGCCGGCAGGGTTGCCATAAACAGTGCTTGCGTCGTCGGCAGAAGAAGATCGCCCGGCAAAACCAGTCCCCATCCCGCTGATGCTTTGTTCGTTGAGGGCAAAGCCGGCCGCGAAAATTTGGGTGGAGGCGAGGGTAACGGCGAGGCTAAGGGTGGTTTTGAGCATGACTTTTTTCATTATTAGAACTCCTGATGATCACCGGGGCGAAAATTACCAACATTTTCGTCCCAGCGCTATAGTCCGTATGCCTTGAGTTAGAGCGGTTTTGTAGGACAATCCGACCAGAATCGCGACCTGTTGGGCGATCTTCTGAAACCGGTCGGTCAGCAAGCGACCTGATTCACCGGTGAAACACAGGTGTGCCAGGCGTAAGTGAAGTCGCGCAGACGACCTTGGGGTTGAAAGGTCTGACGCCAGATACGCGCCATTCCCAGCAAATCGTTGGAGTCGGGGAGGGTGGGGTTTTGTTCTTCTACCAGCAACCAGGCAATGGCCGTGGCGTAGCGCAGATTGACCGTCAGTTCCAGGTGCGGACCGGTCAGAAAAGCATGCTGACTGGCGAGGCCGCGAACCAGGCTGGCACGTTCCGGATCGAGCGCCAGATAGTCATCCCAAAGGGCCTGGTGGCGATGCTCGGCGATACGGTAGAGGCCGTGGCCACGGCGGTCATGCAGGGCGGAACCCAGGGCAGACTGGCTGGCGGCGATGCCCAGCAGCAGAGATTCGGCAGTTGCGCTGTGACGTCCCAGATAAATCAGCGTAGGACGGATCACGTAGCGACACAGTTCGCTGGCAGCGATACCCATAAAACCCTCGGTTCTTGTTATTAATGGCGAGTCCTGAAGGGGGCTTGGCAGCTGTGGATCGGTTCAGGCTCGCCGCAAGCGGATCACGCCGCTTGAGTTGAAGTGTAGTGTCATATTCGCGACGTAAAGGCCTGTTTTTAAAATATTTCCCGCTGCGGGGAATATCCGTTATATCCGATGGTGCTTAGCCGCTGAGGGGTAAAAACGAAACATCAGGCAATAAAAAACCCCGCATTGTGTGCGGGGCTTTTGCTTTTGCAGCCTGTTCGGCTCTCAGGCAACCAGTGCCTGACGGGTACGATCGATCACGGCCTGCAGCGGTTCAGCGCTGGAGTACTGATCGGGGTACAGACGCTCGCTGTGGCGGGCGATACCGTGTTCGTTGACCAGTGTGAAGCTGAAGCAGCCTTTGCGAGCGGCCATGATCAGGCAGTTCATTGGTGCAAAAGCATTGGTTAGGGTGCGAATGGCATCCTGAGTATGGATTTGAGTAGACATAGTTATTAGGTGTTCCTACAAATGACACGGATAAGAACCGTGCAACGTTAAAACGTTCCAGTAACGTCGACCACCATTGGTCGAACGAAGAACCCGACTGGAACAAAGCAGCCAGTTTGAAGCGCTGTTAAGTTGGCGCGCTTGGGCTGGCAGGTAGGTACTTAGGAGGGCAGGCAGCACAACGAGGGCAAAGGTTCTGGGCCCGGGGTGAAGATCCTGATCAATTTGCAGGTTGGTTCGGTCAGAGTAAGTGTTCTTCGCAACACCCTTCACGTCATTGGAAGGCTGTGTTGTCGCAAGATTTACCTGGAAACCATCGAGGGGTCGTTCCCGCTTTTTTCGGTAGGGCTTCTTGGTAGAAGGCTGACCGTGGGGATGTGTTCGACCGGAATTGACTTTCAGCTTGGTACTAACGCCGCGGATACTAACGGATCGAAACGGGTAAAGCAAACTTCGAGTAGAAAAACATTGCAGAGGCCGATTGAGTCTGCTTTGGGGGGCGCAGAATTGCCCGCATTTGGCGCAGCGATTGACCGTCGGTCGGTGAAGATTTGTTCATCAAACCGCGTGCCAGGCCGGTTTATCCCCAGACTGGTTAGCAAAACGACCCGAAAAAGCGCATCGATATAACCGGGTAACAGGTACTTGTGCACATTAGTTGCGCAAGCTGTAACGGCACTGTCATACCAATCCTGACTCCACTGGCTGCCTGCATCGAAAGTTTAAGTCAATGAAAAACATCGCTTTTTTTTGTTGGTGAAAAAATCGTCAGTTTGACTGCGAGCCCCATTCCATAAGGCTTTGCGACGGTTGGAGGGCGGTTGTCCACTGAGTTATCCACAGCTTCTGTGGATTGTCCCGAGCGCTTGCTCTAGGACGGGCGTGCCGGGTTGTTTTTCGACTTTACCTGTAAGAAAAAGAGAGTAGAGTGGCGCGCCTTCCGATTCGTCCCACAGTGCTTTATGAAGTTTCGCTCAGTATCAGACTCTGTTACCTCACAACCTTCTCCTGTTACCCCGCCCAAGCGATTTTCTGTTCGCGTCGCAGAATGGCTGCTCGACAGCCCGCGCCTGAGCGACAGTCATAATGCCAAGCACATCGCAGGGCGCCTGCTCAAACAACCGGCGCGTGAAGGCGTGGTCGCTGCGCAAAGCCGTCTCGGTCAGTTGATGTGCCGTGAGTGCGGTAACGCTCGGGATCGTCGCATCGGTCAGGATCTGCTGCGTCAGGCCGCTCGTGCCGGTGACCGTCGTGCGCAACAGGAACTCGGTCTGCTCGAAGACTGAGCTGTCCAAGACCTGACACCTTGGTTAACCTTCAAGCTTTATAAGATCGGCGGGAGTGGCTATGGCTATGGACTTGACCAGCGTATTGCTGGGGCTTGCAGGGGCGGGATTGCCACTGCTGGCGCTGGCCTGGCAACTGCAACGCCGGGCGAGTAACGGCCAGGCCGAGGTCGCCTTGCTCGAAGAGCGGCTGAGCATGGCGCAACTTGCGCAGGACGGACTCAACGCGCAGCTCGACGCCAGTCGTGATGAAGTCGCCGATCTCGGCCAGGCCAACGCCGCCAAGCAAGCTGACCTGGCGGCGCTGCGCCGTGAAGTCGAGTTGCTGCAGATTGAGCGTGATGACGCCCGCGATGCCTCCCACGCCTGGAACCTCGAACGCGCGAACAAGGAAGCTGAGCTGCGCCGTCTCGACGCACAAGCCGCTTCACTGAACGCCGAACTGCGCGAGCAACAGGAAAGCCACCAGCAACGCCTCAACGACCTGCAAGGCTCGCGCGATGAACTGCGTGCGCAGTTTGCCGAACTGGCCGGGAAGATCTTCGATGAGCGCGAGCAGCGCTTTGCCGAGACCAGTCAGCAGCGGCTCGGGCAGTTGCTTGATCCGCTCAAGGAGCGCATCCAGTCCTTCGAAAAACGGGTGGAAGAAAGTTATCAGGCCGAGGCCCGCGAGCGCTTCTCGCTGGCCAAGGAACTGGAACGCTTGCAGGCGCTCAATCTGCGCCTGAGCGACGAAGCCACCAACCTCACCCGCGCCCTCAAAGGCCAGAAAACCCAAGGCAACTGGGGCGAGCTGATTCTTGAGCGTGTGCTCGAACACGCCGGTCTGGAGAAGGGCCGCGAGTATCAGACCCAAGTTAACCTCAAAGGCCCGGATGGCGAGCGCTTCCAGCCTGACGTGATCATTTACCTGCCGGGCGACAAGCAAGTGGTGGTGGACTCCAAGGTGAGTCTCACCGCCTATCAGCAGTACGTGGCTGCCGACGACGACACCCTCGGGCAGATCGCGATCAAGCAGCATGTATTGTCGTTGCGCAATCACGTCAAAGGCCTGGCCGGCAAGGATTACAAACGTCTTGAAGGCCTGCACAGCCTCGATTTCGTTTTGCTGTTCGTGCCGATCGAGGCCGCATTTTCGGCAGCCTTGCAGGCTGAGCCAGCGCTGTTTCAGGAAGCCTTCGACCGCAACATCGTGATCGTCAGCCCGACCACCTTGCTGGCGACGTTGCGCGTGATCGACAGTCTGTGGAAGCAGGAGCGCCAGAGCCAGAACGCCCGGGAAATCGCCGAGCGCGCCGGGTGGCTGTACGACAAGTTCGTGCTGTTCATTCAGGATCTGGATGAGGTCGGCAATCGCCTGCAGCAGTTGGACAAAGCCTACAGCTCCGCGCGCAACAAGCTGACAGAAGGACGCGGTAATCTGGTCAGTCGCAGTGAGCAGCTGAAATTGCTCGGCGCCCGGGCGAGCAAGAGCTTGCCGGCGGATTTGCTGGAGCGGGCGATGACCGATGTCGATGGTCTCGTCGAACTCCCCGAGTGACGCAAAAGCTTCGTCGGATCGCCGCCCGGAGCAAGCTCGCTCCCACAGGAATCACCTAAACCTTGTGGGAGCGAGCTTGCTCGCGAAGGCGTCAGCACGGTCAACACCTACAGCGGCAAATACCGACTCAACAACGCCCGCAACGCCGCCGGTTTCACCGGTTTCGGCAGATAATCCAGCCCCGCTGCATGCACCTGCGCAACCATCTCCGGTCGCCCGTCAGCACTGATCACCACGCCTGGCACCGGCTCGCCCAGGCGGGTGCGCAACCACGCCATCAGCTCAGTGCCGGTGTCGCCGTGATCGAGGTGATAGTCGACCAGCGCCAGTTGCGGCCGCACGCCTTCACTCAGCAGCGCCGCACATTCCTCACGATTGCGCGCGGTCCACACCTGACAGCCCCAACGGCTCAACAGGCTGTTCATGCCGATCAGAATGCTGTCTTCATTGTCGATGCACAGCACCTGTGCGCCGCTCAACAACTTGCCATTCAATTCGACGGCAGCGCTGGCTGGCACGGCTTGTGAGCGAGCCAACGGCACGCTGACACTGAACACACTGCCGCGTCCCGGCCACGAACGCACTCGCAAGGTGTGGCCGAGCACCCGGCACAAACCATCGGCAATTGCCAAACCCAGGCCCAGGCCTTTTTCGGCACGGGTCTGATGACTGTCGAGGCGTTTGAATTCTTCGAAAATCACTTGCTGTTTATCTTCCGGAATCCCCGGCCCGCGATCCCAAACCTCCAGGCACAGCTCGCCGCCACGTCGACGCACACCGAGCAACACCGGACCCTTGGCATAACGGAAGGCGTTGGTGAGGAAGTTCTGCAAAATCCTGCGCAACAATTTGATGTCGCTGTCGATACGCAAATGACTGCCGCGCACACGGAAGGTCAGGCCTTGTTCCTGCGCCAGTGCCTTGAACTCGGCACCGAGAGTGTCGAACAGCTCATTGACCGCAAACGGCTTGCGATCGGGGTTGATCTTGCCGTTTTCCAGTCGGGAAATATCCAACAGATCGCTGATCAGATCCTCGGCCGAGCGCAACGAACTGTCGAGGTGCTGCACCAGTTTCTGCGCCTCGCTGCTCAAACCGTCGTCCTGATGGGAGAGGGCGGCGGAGAACAGCCGGGCGGCGTTCAGCGGTTGCATCAAGTCGTGACTGACCGCTGCAAGGAAACGGGTTTTCGACTGGTTGGCGGCTTCGGCGGTGCCCTTCGCCTCGGTCAGCGCGACGTTGAGTTGCGACAGTTCCTGAGTGCGTTCGCTGACCCGTTGTTCCAGCCCTTCATTGGCTTCGGTCAGTGCCTGCTCGGCTTCGCGGAACGCGGTGATGTCGGTGAAACTCATGACGAAACCGCCCCCCGGCATCGGGTTGCCGATCAGCTCGATCACCCGGCCGTTGGGGAACAGCCGTTCAGAGGTGTGCGCGCGGCCCTGACGCATCCAGTGCAAGCGGCGGGCAACGTGGACTTCCGCTTCGCCGGGGCCGCACAAGCCGCGCTCGGCGTTGTAGCGAATGATGTCGGCAATCGGCCGGCCGACGCTGATCAGACCATCCGGGTAATTGAACAACTCCAGATAGCGCCGGTTCCAGGCCACCAGTTTCAGTGACTGGTCGACCACGCTGATGCCTTGGGTGATGTTCTCGATCGCACCCTGCAGCAAGGCACGGTTGAACTGCAGCACCTCGGAGGCTTCGTCGGCGATGCGGACGACGTCCTCCAACTGCATTTCCCGACCTTCGATGGCGGCTTTTACTACAGCACGCGTCGAAGAAGCGCCGAGCACACCGGCCAACAACCGCTCGGTATGGGCGATCCATTCGCCGTCGGCATTCTGGTTGGGGTTGAAGCCTTTGCCTTGGCGATAGGCGAAGCGAATGAAGCTCTGGCGCGCACGTTCCTCACCGACAAAACGCGCGGCCAATTGCAGCAAGTCGTCGATTTGCACCGCCAGCATCGAGCGTGCGCTCGGCCGCGCACTGATCTCCTGACCGATGAAACGTCCGGCCTGCCAGTGTTCCGATACGCGGGTACGCGACAGCACCGAAACCCAGGCGAACAGGGTGAAGTTGCCGGCCAGCGACAGCACTACGCCTTGGGTCAGCGGGCTAATCGGCAGATTCAGCGGATTGCTGTGCAACCATGCCAGCCCTGGAAAACTGCTTAACGACCAGCCGAGGCTGTGCGCGGCGATCGGCAGGATCAAGGTGTAGAACCACAGGAAAGTACCGGCGGCCAAACCGGCGAAAACGCCGCGACGGTTGGCCTGTTTCCAGTACAGCGCACCGAGCATGGCGGGCGCCAATTGGGTCACGGCAGCGAACGCGATCTGGCCGATGGTCGCCAGGCTTGCGGTCGAGCCGAGCAAGCGATAGCTGACGTAGGCCAGCAATAGAATCACGACGATGCTGACGCGGCGTACCGAGAGCATCCATTGGCGGAACACTTCGAACGGGCGCTCGGCGTTATTGCGCCGCAGCAGCCATGGCAACAGCATGTCGTTGGAGACCATGGTCGACAACGCCACACTGGCGACAATCACCATGCCGGTCGCCGCCGACGCGCCACCGATAAACGCCAGCATCGCCAGCGCCGGATGGGCCTGCGCCAATGGCAGGCTGATCACGAAGGAGTCGGGCAGCACATCGCGTGGCAACAGCATCTGACCAGCGAGTGCGATCGGCACGACAAACAGCGCGGCCAAAGCCAGATAGGCCGGAAACACCCATTTGGCCAGGCGCAGATCCTGCGGGTCGATGTTCTCAACCACCGTGACGTGGAACTGCCGGGGCAGGCAGATGATCGCCATCATCGCCACACCGGTCTGGACCACCATCGACGGCCAGTTGATGGTTTCTTTCCAGTATTCCTCGAGACGCGGGGCGAGCATGGCCTGGTTGAACAGATCATCGAAACCGTCATACAGGCCATAAGTGACGAAGGCGCCGACGGCGAGAAAGGCGAACAGTTTGACCAGCGATTCGAAAGCAATCGCCAGCACCATGCCACGGTGGTGTTCGGTGGCATCGAGGTTGCGCGTGCCGAAGACAATGGTGAACAGCGCCAGCACCAGCGACACGATCAGCGCGGTGTCCTGGGCGCGGGTGCCCATGGCGTCAGCACCGGCGCCGATCAGCAGGTTCACGCCGAGGACGATGCCTTTGAGTTGCAGGGCGATATAGGGGAGAACGCCGACCAGGCAGATCAGCGCCACGACCACCGCCAGCGATTGCGATTTGCCGTAGCGCGCGGCGATAAAGTCAGCGATGGAGGTGATGTTCTCCTGTTTGCTGATCATCACCATTTTCTGCAGAACCCACGGCGCGCCGACCAGCAGCAGGATCGGCCCGAGGTAAATCGGCAGGAATGACCACAATTGCTCGGCGGCTTGACCGACAGCGCCGAAGAACGTCCAGCTGGTGCAATAAACCGCCAGCGAGAGGCTGTACACCCAGGCACGCATGCGCGGCGGCAACGGCGCGCTGCGGCGGTCGCCGTAGAAGGCGATGGCGAACATGATGGCCATATAGGCCAGGGCGACGGCGGCGATCAGCCCGGTGGACAGCGACATGCAACACTCCTGACAAAAGACTCCCCGGCACTCCTGCCCGGGCGGACAGTCTCGCATGCGCGGGGCGGTTAGTCAGTGTCGACCAAGGTCGTGGCGTGGTGGGGTGTCGCAGGTTTGAATGGAGGCGTTGTGCGTTGACATTACCAGGCATCGAACCCTGTAGGAGCTGTCGAGTGAAACGAGGCTGCGATCTTTTGATTTTTCAAAATCAAGATCAAAAGATCGCAGCGTGCCGCAGCTTCTACATGAATATCGGCGTCAGTCCTGACGCAGCGCAATATCGATCAGCCGATGCAGTTCATCCACCTCCAGCGCTGCCGCCGAGAACAGAATCCGGAACACCACCGGCGCAACCACCAGATTGATCAGCCGATCAACACTCGGCGCCATTTTATCCGGATGCCGCTCGATGATCGTCTGCAACTGCGCACCAATGATCGTCACGCAATACCCCGGCGTAGCACTGGCCTGCACGTCGCGCATCATGTTGCGCCCAGGCTCCGAACTCATCTCGTCGAGATATTGCTCGGCCCACGCACGGATATCGCTGCGCAGGCTGCCGGTCTGCGCCGGCTCGCTGTAGGGGCGCATGCGGGCGAGGGCGACGTCGGCCAACAATGCCGACAGATCACCCCAGCGCCGGTAAATCGTCGACGGTGTAACGCCTGCACGTGCGGCGATCTGAGGGACGGTCACGCTCGAGCGCTCCTGTTCTTGCAGGAGCGCACGGACTGCCGAATGAATTGCATCTTGCACCCGGGCACTGCGGCCGCCGGGGCGTAAACCTTCTTTAATAGCCATGGGGCAGACCTTAACACAAAGAATTTGCTTTAAGCGCAAGGCAGTAGCACACTCCGCAAAAGCAAAAAATTAGCTTTTGCGGAGTGTGCCCATGACCAGCCTTGCTTCCAATCGATCCAGCCTGTGGTTTCTGGCGATGACTTTACTGAGTTTTCTCGCCGCCTCCACGGCGCCAACGCCGCTGTATCACTTGTATCAGGATCAACTGCACTTTTCGGCTGCGGTGCTGACGCTGATCTTCGGCGTCTATGCGCTCAGTCTGTTGGCGGCGCTATTAACTGTCGGCTCGCTCTCCGATCACCTGGGACGCAAACCGGTGATCTTCACCGCCGTGTTGCTCAACGCGTTGGCGATGCTGCTGTTTATCTACGCCGACAGCGTGGCGTGGCTGATCAGCGCGCGTGTTCTGCAAGGATTTGCTACCGGCATGGCCACCGCTGTTTTAAGCGCGACCCTGCTCGACACGGATCGTCAGCAGGGGCCGTTGATCAACAGTGTGGCGCCGTTGCTCGGCATGGCCTTGGGCGGCATGGGTTGCGGTTTACTGGCGGAGTTTGCGCCGGCACCGTTGCAACTGACCTACTGGCTGCTGCTCGCGCTGTTTGTGTTGCAGGGCCTTTATGTCTGGCGCTTACCGGAAAGCGTCACTCCGCAAGCCGGGGCGTGGGCCTCGTTGCGGCCGACCTTGCACGTGCCGATTCAAGCGCGAGCCACTTTGTGGCGAGTGTTGCCGCTGAACACGGCAACCTGGGCGCTCGGTGGCTTTTATGCATCGCTGGCACCGTCATTGGTGCGCACCGCCACTGGCTCGGACTCGAACCTGATCGGCGGCGCCACCGTTGCGGCCCTGACGGTGACTGGTGCGCTGATGATTTTCACGATGCGCAATCGTCCTGCCGTCCGGGCCTTGCAGTTGGGTGCGAGCCTGCTGCCGATGGGGCTGGTATTGATTCTGCTGGGTGTGCACAGCGCCAGTCTGTCGCTGTTTTTCCTCGGCACGCTGGTGGCCGGTTGCGGCTTTGGTACGGGATTTCTCGGCGCCGTGCGCAGTCTGGTGCCGCTGGCTTTGCCCCATGAACGGGCGGGGTTGATGGCGGCGTATTACGTGGTCAGTTATCTGGCGTTCTGCCTGCCGGCATTGCTCGCCGGGCACTTGTCGCGTAGCTACGGCTTGCTGGCGACCACTGATGGCTATGGGGCGGTGTTGATTGTGCTGGCCATGGGCGCGCTGTTGCTCAGCCTGCGTCCAGCGGCAGCCAAAGTCTGTCGCGTTCCATAAACGGCGCGCTTTCGGTTAGCCTTGCCCAGCCTTCTTCTCACGGATCGACCCATGAAGATTATCCGCAGCAAGACCTTCACTGCCGAGCGCGCCTGGGGCGCGCTGGACATCGCCAACATGAACGGCATCACTACGCGCCTGCACTGGACGGATCAGCCGTACAAATGGCACATCAACGACGGCGAGGAAGTGTTCGTGGTGCTCGACGGCCAAGTGCTGATGCGTTACCGCGAACTGGGTGAAGAAAAACAGGTGCAGCTTGATGTCGGTGACATCTTCTATGCGAGTGTCGGCACCGAGCACGTCGCCCATCCGCAAGGCGCAGCGCGGATTCTGGTGATCGAGAGCGAAGGCAGCGTCTGACGGCTTATTGGTAAAACAGATAACAGTTAGAGAAATTACCCGTTATATAGATATTCGATTCGGTTCTACCATGGACTCAACCTCACCAGAGGAGAGGACTCCATGATGACTTGCCCCAACAGCGCCAAACCCGGCATCAAACCGTTCCGGCAGCTTCAGCACCCGCGTGAAGTGATCCGCCAATTCACCCCCAACTGGTTCGCAGCGACCATGGGCACGGGTGTGCTGGCGTTGGCGTTGGCGCAACTGCCATTGGCCATTCCAGGCCTGCACGCCATTGCTGAAGGTTTGTGGTTGTTCAACATTCTGTTATTCAGCCTGTTTACCGTTGCCTACGCCGCGCGCTGGATTCTGTTCTTTGATGAAGCGCGGCGGATTTTCGGCCACTCCACGGTATCGATGTTCTTCGGCACGATTCCCATGGGCCTGGCGACGATCATCAACGGCTTTCTGCTGTTTGGCCTGCCGCGCTGGGGTGACGGCGTGATTCACCTCGCCGAAGTGCTGTGGTGGATCGATGTGGCTATGTCACTGGCTTGCGGCGTGTTGATCCCTTACATGATGTTTACCCGTCAGGAACACAGCATCGATCAGATGACCGCCGTCTGGTTGCTGCCGGTCGTGGCGGCAGAAGTGGCGGCGGCCAGCGGTGGTTTGCTCGCACCGCATCTCACCGATGCCCACTCACAACTGGTGGTACTGACGACAAGCTACGTGCTCTGGGCCTTTTCGCTACCGGTAGCGTTCAGCATTCTGACCATCCTTCTGCTGCGCATGGCCCTGCACAAACTGCCCCACGAAAACATGGCAGCCTCGAGCTGGCTGGCCCTCGGCCCGATCGGCACCGGTGCGCTGGGCATGTTGCTGTTGGGCGGTGATGCGCCGGCGATATTCACGGCGAACGGTCTGCCCGGTATCGGTGAAATCGCCTCGGGTATGGGGCTTATTGCCGGGATAACCCTGTGGGGCTTCGGGCTGTGGTGGATGCTGATGGCGCTGCTGATCACCGTGCGTTACTTGCGCGACGGCATCCCGTTCAACCTTGGCTGGTGGGGCTTCACCTTCCCGTTGGGCGTGTATTCGCTGGCAACCCTGAAACTGGCGAGCACCCTGAACCTGACGTTTTTCAGTGTCGTCGGCACGCTGTTGGTGATGTTGCTGGCGCTGATGTGGCTGATCGTCGGCAAACGTACCGTGCAAGGCGCCTGGCGGGGCGAGCTGTTTGTCTCGCCGTGCATCGCAGGTTTGAAGAAATAACCGGAAAAGTTTAGGTAAGGTGTGGCCTGGATCGCTGTTCGAGAATCCAATAAGCAGTACCCAGGCCTCTCTACCTTAAACATCAGGGAAACACGGAAGATGAGTCACCCCTCACAGTTCAACCTGCTGCGCACCCGGCGCTTCCTGCCATTCTTCATCACGCAGTCGCTCGGCGCGTTCAACGACAACGTGTTCAAACAGTCGCTGATCCTCGCCATTCTCTATCGGCTGACCATCGAGGGTGACCGTTCGATCTGGGTCAACCTGTGTGCGTTGCTGTTTATCCTGCCGTTTTTCCTGTTCTCGGCACTGGCCGGGCAGTTCGGGGAAAAATTCGCCAAGGACGCGCTGATCCGTCTGATCAAGCTCGCGGAAATCGCGATCATGGCCGTAGGATCGGTCGGTTTTCTCTTCGATCACTTGTCGCTGATGCTGGTGGCGCTGTTCGCCATGGGGACCCATTCGGCGCTGTTCGGGCCGGTGAAGTATTCGATCCTGCCGCAGGCCTTGCGCGAGGATGAGCTGGTGGGCGGCAACGGCCTGGTGGAAATGGGCACGTTTCTGGCGATTCTCGCCGGGACGATTGGTGCCGGGGTCATCATGTCCTCTTCGCACTATGCACCGTTGGTGTCCTGCGCCATCGTCGGGATCGCCGTGCTGGGTTATCTGGCCAGTCGCAGCATCCCGCGCGCGGCGGCATCCTCCCCGGAAATGCGCCTGAACTGGAACATTTTCAGTCAATCCTGGGCCACGCTGAAACTCGGTCTGGGCCAGACGCCAGCGGTGTCGCGCTCGATTGTCGGCAATTCGTGGTTCTGGTTTGTCGGGGCGATTTACCTGACGCAGATTCCCGCCTACGCCAAGGAATGGATGCACGGCGATGAGACCGTGGTCACCCTGATTCTCACCGTGTTCTCGGTCGGGATTGCGCTGGGTTCGATGCTTTGCGAGAAGCTGTCCGGGCGCAAGGTCGAGATCGGTCTGGTGCCGTTCGGTTCGTTCGGTCTGACCGTGTTCGGTTTGCTGCTGTGGTGGCATTCCGGCGGGATTCCCGACAGCGTCAGCGGCCACAGCTGGATTGAAGTGCTGGGCTTCGTGCACACCTGGGCGGTGTTGGTCGACATCCTCGGTCTCGGCATTTTCGGTGGTTTCTACATCGTGCCGCTGTATGCCTTGATCCAGTCGCGCACCGCCGAGAACGAGCGGGCAAGGGTGATTGCCGCCAACAACATTCTCAACGCACTGTTTATGGTGGTCTCGGCCATCGTCTCGATTGTGCTGCTGAGCGTGGTCAAACTGTCGATCCCGCAACTGTTCCTGGTGGTGTCGCTGCTGAACATCGGGGTCAACGCCTACATCTTCAAGATCGTCCCCGAGTTCAGCATGCGTTTCATGATCTGGCTGCTCAGCCATTCCATGTACCGCGTCGAGCACCGCAACCTTGAAGCCATTCCGGATGAAGGTGCGGCATTGCTGGTGTGCAACCACGTGTCGTTCGTCGATGCCTTGCTGATTGGTGGCGCAGTGCGTCGGCCGATTCGCTTTGTCATGTACTACAGGATCTACAACCTGCCGGTGCTGAACTTTATCTTCCGCACGGCAGGGGCGATTCCGATTGCCGGACGGAATGAAGACATCCAGATCTACGAAAAGGCCTTCACGCGAATTGCTCACTATTTGAAGGACGGTGAGCTGGTGTGCATTTTCCCGGAAGGCAAGCTGACGGCGGATGGCGAGATGAATGAGTTCCGGGGCGGTTTGACGCGGATTCTCGAAGAGACGCCGGTGCCGGTGATTCCGCTGGCGTTGCAAGGGCTGTGGGGGAGTTTCTTCAGCCGCGATCCGAACAAAGGGTTTTTTCACCGATTGTGGTCGCGGGTGACGCTGGTGGCAGGAGCGCCAGTGGGCGTTGATGCTGCTGAGCCGGCGAAGTTGCAGGGGGTGGTCGGGGAGTTGCGCGGGGCAGTCAGATAGCCGGCGATTTTAAGAGCCTCTTCGCGAGCAGGCTCATTCCTACATTTGAAACGCGTTCCCCTGTAGGAGTGAGCCTGCTCGCGATAGCGGTAGAGGCCTAGGCGCTGACCTTAAGGCCAATCAGCCCGGTAATGATCAACGCCACACTGGCCAGGCGAATCAACGCCATCGATTCACCGAACAGGATGATCCCGGCAATCACCGTGCCCACTGCACCAACGCCGGTCCAGATCGCATAGGCGGTGCCCAACGGCAATTCCTTCATCGCAAGGCCGAGCAGGCCAAGGCTGATGGCCATGGCCGCAACGGTCAGAACGGTGGGGAGCGGGCGAGTGAACCCGTCGGTGTATTTCAGGCCGACGGCCCAGCCGACTTCAAACAGGCCGGCGAAAAACAGAATGATCCAGGACATGAAAGACCTCCATCGATAGACGGGGTCGTCCCCAGATTAATAACTCGATCGAGCCGCAGGGTCGTCCCCGCGTTGCGCAATAGTGTGACGAGCATTAACCCGGGGATCAAGTTTGCGCCTCAGTCGGCCGCCTGCTGCGCCAGTGCCTCGCGATCCTGTTTTTCACTCATGCGCCGGAAGTACGTCGACAGCAGTGCCCCGGAAATATTGTGCCAAACGCTGAACAGCGCACTCGGCACCGCCGCCAATGGCGAGAAATGCGCACTGGCCAATGCCGCGCCCAATCCGGAGTTCTGCATGCCCACTTCCAGCGCCAATGATTTACGCTGGGCCAACGGCAACTTGAACAAACGCCCAGTGAAATAGCCCAGCAGATAACCGAAGCTGTTGTGCAGCATCACCACGGCCATGATCAACAGGCCGGATTCGGCGATTTTCGCCTGGCTGGCGGCCACCACCGCGGTGACGATGATCACGATGCTGACCACCGATACCAGCGGCAATACATCCACTGCGTGGCGCACTCGGTCACCAAGCACACGCTGGGCAACCACGCCGAGAATGATCGGCAGCAGCACCACTTGCAGGATCGACCAGAACAGCTCCATGAACGACACCGGCAACCACGCCGAAGCCAGCAGCCAGATCAGTGCCGGGGTCAGCAGCGGGGCGAGGAGGGTGGTCACGGCAGCAATGGCC
Source organism: Pseudomonas neuropathica (assembly GCF_015461835.1). GTDB lineage: Bacteria > Pseudomonadota > Gammaproteobacteria > Pseudomonadales > Pseudomonadaceae > Aquipseudomonas > Aquipseudomonas neuropathica. Next base: position 112,320 of record NZ_JACOPX010000007.1, read on the forward strand.
ACCGACAATGCCAGATCACCTCGGGCCAGCCAGGTCATCACGTTGGACGAAGTGCCGCTCGGGCAGCAACCGACCAGAATCACCCCGACGGCGATTTCCGGTGGCAGGTGAAACACTTGGCAGAGCAGCCACGCCACGCCGGGCATGATCACGAAATGTGCAACCACGCCCAGCGCCACACGCCACGGATGGCGAGCAACGGCAGCGAAGTCGTCGAGTTTGAGGGTCAGGCCCATGCCGAACATCACCAGCCCGAGCAGCGGCACGATCGCGCTTTTCAGGCCGAGGAACCACGCCGGTTGCAGGAACGCAATCACCGCGAAAAGCAGAACCCAGTAAGCGAAGGTGTTACCGACAAAGCGGCTCAGTGCAGCCAGTGCGCGCATGGCTCGTTCCTTATTATGTGAAAGCGTTAGGAAGCTAAGCATACGTCGCCAGCAAAAAGATCGCAGCCTCCGGCAGCTCCTACAGAAAAACACGTCCTTTGTAGGAGCTGCCGAAGGCTGCGATCTTTTAAGCGTTCACACAAAAAACCGATCAGATCCCCTGCGGAGTCTCTTCCCCACCCAACGCTTCAACCAGCGCTGGCAGGAAGTCGCCGAAGGTCAGCATCATCAGCGTGAAGCTGGCATCCAGTTGACCCAGCGCCTCGTCGCCACCGTCCTGCTCCGCCTGATCCTGCAACAGATCTTCGAACTTCAGACGTTTGACCGTCATCTTGTCGTCGAGCATGAACGACAGTTTGTCCTGCCAGGCCAACGACAATTGAGTGACGACTTTGCCAGTGCTCAGGTGCAGCTGGATTTCTTCGCTGGTCAGGTCCTGACGCTTGCAACGCACGATACCGCCATCTTCGTGGGTGTCGCGCAGTTCGCACTCGTCCAGTACATAGAAGTCATCAGCGGCTTTTTGCGTGGTGACCCAGTCAGTCATGACCGCAGTCGGTGCCATTTTCACGGTCAACGGACGGACGGGCAGGGTGCCGATCACTTCACGCAGGGTCGACAGCAGGTCTTCGGCACGTTTCGGGCTGGCCGAGTTGACCAGGATCAGACCCTGTTTGGGTGCGATAGCGGCAAAGGTCGACGAGCGACGGATGAAGGCGCGCGGCAGGAACGCCTGGATGATTTCATCCTTGATCTGATCGCGTTCCTTCTTATAGACCTTGCGCATCTGTTCGGCTTCGATCTCTTCGACCTTTTCCTTGACCGCGTCACGCACGACGCTGCCCGGCAGAATGCGTTCTTCTTTACGCGCGGAAATCAGCAGGAAGTCACCGCTGACGTGTACCAGTGGAGCATCTTCGCCTTTGCCGAACGGCGCGACGAAACCGTAGGTGGTCAACTCCTGGCTTGCACATGGACGCGCCAGTTTGGTGGCCAGTGCAGTTTCCAGCGCCTCGGCATCGACAGGCAGGTCTTGGGTCAGGCGATAGATAAGCAGGTTTTTGAACCACATGGGGTGAGTCTCTCCTTTATACAAAGGGGGGCATTATTGTCTTCGCCGTCCCATAGGCCAACCCTTCTCTAAGCCTTTGGAAGGCCTGAGAAAATTATTTAAAAAAGTGCTTGCCAGAGGTTGGGTCGCTCCGTAGAATGCGCGCCACACCGAAGCGAAGGGTGATTAGCTCAGCTGGGAGAGCGTCTGCCTTACAAGCAGAATGTCGGCGGTTCGATCCCGTCATCACCCACCATTCGTTTCAAGTGTTTAGCGCAGCGGTAGTTCAGTCGGTTAGAATACCGGCCTGTCACGCCGGGGGTCGCGGGTTCGAGTCCCGTCCGCTGCGCCATATTCGGTAACCTGGACCACTGAACGCCAGGTCACCACGGAAAAACCCGCCAAGGCGGGTTTTTTTCTGCTCCAAGGTTGTACCCGCGGGATGTGTCGTTTTACTGGTTTTCGGATTTATTTGAAAAAAACTTCAATTAAATCAACACTTTACGAAAACTTGTGGCATAATGCGTCCCGTAACGAAGCGAAGGGTGATTAGCTCAGCTGGGAGAGCGTCTGCCTTACAAGCAGAATGTCGGCGGTTCGATCCCGTCATCACCCACCATTCGTTTCAAGCGTTTCGCGCAGCGGTAGTTCAGTCGGTTAGAATACCGGCCTGTCACGCCGGGGGTCGCGGGTTCGAGTCCCGTCCGCTGCGCCATATTCGGAATCTGGAACACTGAACGCCAGATTTCACAGAAAGCCCGCCTTGTGCGGGCTTTTTGTTGTCCGGGATTTATTGATCCCATGTCCTCAAAGGTGCTTTGACACCGTTCTACTGCGCGGCATTCTGGCTGTGCCGATAGTCGCTCACCGCCTCATACACCGCTTTACGCAAGCGGTTGATCCCGCCAATCGGCCGATGCGCCTCAATCCCGAACCACGGATTGAACGAAAGATTGTCACACGTCAGATTCAGGGCCGGTGTATCGAAGTCCTGCGGTGGCAGAGTGATTCGCGCCACGGTTTCAAACGGCGAATCCTGCTCGCGCCATTCGATGCTGGTGTCTTCGATCGGCATGTACCTGTTGGCATCCTGACGCTGGATCTGCAGGACGAAACACGCCGGTATCCGGTCCGTCGACAGTTGCTGGTTTAATGCGCTGCGCAGGAAATTCGGCAAATCATGATTCTGTTTTGGCAGCGTGTAGTCCGGGCAGTTTTCCGGGGCCGGCGCCACCCGAAACTTTGCATTGGCTTCACCAAATTTGTACGGCGATACCGAAAAATAAGTGGTCGCGGTCGGACTGTCCGGCGGCGGTGACAGGGTTGCCAGTGCAATAAACAAATGGCGGACCTGCCATGTGCGCGGGTCCCATCCCGGAAAAAATGCCATGACCTTTTTGCCGTCAGCCTGCGCCGACACATTCTGACGATACTCGGCGACGTCACTGACAAAAAAGTTCGGGTGGCTAAACATCACAAAATCCTGCTCAGGCTGTGACTGGCGGTTGCCGAGCAGCTGTTTTCCCGAAACGTCCAGCAGCTTGATCGCCATCCCCCGGGCGTCGCGCAGGCTGTCGAACTGTGGATAGGCATTGCCATTGGACAGGCGAATCATCGCTTGCCAGGTTTTTCCGGGCTCACTGAACACGCCCTGTCGCAGTGGCTGCGCCAGTTCCGGCAGCACCTGCACCTGCGCTTTCACGCAGCCATGGGCCTTGGCATGGGCATCGCGCAAATAACGGGTGCCTTCGCGATGCTGATCGACGATGCGCACGGCGGTCTGGATCACGTCCTGGGTCATCGCCGCTTCGCCGGGCGGAACCTGCTCCAGCGCCGACACCGGGCCGCGGTAATGCCAGGTAAACCATGCCGTGGCAATGGCCCAGCCGAGCAAGGCAATGGCGAGTAATACCAGCAACGTCTTGCCGAGCAAACGTCCCAGCCACAACCACACCCGGGCCAGCAACGGCAGTTCCTTTTTAAAGGTCGGCATGATCATGGCAGTTGCGCCTCCATTGGGCCGCCGAGGACTTTCAGGTACTCGAGCAACGCCCAGCGTTCTTCGGGCAGCAACAGTCGGCCAATAACGCCATTGCCGCGTTCGCCGGCACGGAATTCATGGCCGCTGTTGTGGTTGCCGGTGATGCGCGTGTCGAACAGGAAGCCATTGGTAAACGCTTCGGTGCGATACCCCAAATGTCGCGGATCGTATTCGAAGGTGCCTTTGAAAAAGGTCGTGACGCGTTCATCCTGCGGCGACAACAACTGATAAATACTCGGCACCGAGCCGTTGTGCAGAAACGGCGCGGTGGCCCAGACACCCGCCAGCGGGCGCGCCTTGTAGGCGAGTTTTTCGCGCACGCCGATGGGCAGGCCAAAGCCGTCCAGTCGGGGCTTCTCCTGTGGCGTGACGTGGGCTTCGCGGTAGGCGCGTTCTTCGACGAAGGCGGTGACGTAAGCCAGGCCTTTGGCCACCGACATTTGGCTCAGGTCCAGTGGCGCCTTGGGTGTCGGATGCAGTTTGACGTCCATTTGTTCCAGCTCTTTCAGATCCCACTGCAGAGCGGTCAGGTCGAAACGGTGGCTGGCGATATTGTTGGCGGCGGTCGGGTCGGTGCCGATGACAGCGACCGGCAGCATGTGCAAAAGCTGCACCCAGCGCTCACCTTCCTGGGTCTGGCGCGGGACATGGCAACCGGCGCAATTCTCGGTAAACAGCGTGCGCCCCTTGGCTGCCAGGGGTTTGTCGATGGCGCCAAACAGATCCTCTGGCCAAGTGGGGGGCTTGAGCTTTTGCAGGGTTTCTTCGATCTTGTGCAGATCACGCACGCGCACACTTGAGGCATAGCGTGCTTCGCCTTGCAGTGGCTGGCCGTTGTCATCGAAAAAATTCAGGGTGGCGCCGACGCCCAACGCTTCACCGATATTGCGCGCCATCGGCTGCTGTGCCGAGCCGTTCCACTGTACCCAGTCGAATGACCACATATCCCAGAGCTGCGGATAATCCACCGGGGCATTGGCCACGCGGTAGTTGGCGGGGGAAATCGCATCGCCAAACGTCGCGTTGGCAATGCGTCCGAAGGCATCGGCGCGGCCGGGGCCTTCTTCGGTCGGGTAGAGGCCGCGATGGGTATCGTTCCAGGCGACTTTGAGGAATGTATTCAGTGAGGTTTTGAAGTCTTTGCGCAATTGCTCGTGACGCGCGTCGTATTCGTCGCCCAGCACGGTTCTGGCGAAACGTTCGAATTTCCATGGGTTGTAGTAAGTCGCGGTCAGACTTGCCACCAATGCCTGTCCGAAACTGCCGCCGCGCAAAGTCGGCACACTGGACGGCAGCACATGTTGCGCGGTACCCCCGTCAATTCGCACGGCCTGACCTTGGAAGCGCAATTCGCCGGTGTGGCAAGCGGCGCAAGTGATGTCCAGATATTGCTCGGTGCTGCCGGGATTCTGATGTCGGGCAAAACCGACGGGGAGGTTGCCGGGGTTGTTCGTCGTGGCTTTCTGCTGCGGGTCGATCAGAAAACCGAAACGCGCCAGGTAATCAGGCGAGGCGAAACGTTGCGCCGAGAAGGGCAGCTCCAGCGCCTGGAACCACTCATAGCGCAGGCCTTTGACCTGCGTACCCTGAGGCGTGAAATAGTAGGTTTGCCGGTCTTCGTCACTCCACTGATCAAGGTAATGCACCTGCTCGGCGGGGGTGTAGAAGGGCAATTTCGGATTGGCGACGTAATACAGGACCACGGCGAGAACCAGTCCCAGCAGCACGACGATCAGGGTCAGCACACGGAATAAGAGGCGCAAGATAAACATCCTTGTCGATTTGTTCCGCTGTTATGCCTGAGCCTGGCCCCGTGCGGCAAGTGGCCATTACGCCAGATGATGCAAGAAGAAACGACACCAATTGCCGGGACGAGATGACAGAAGCTTCATCGTCGCTTCGCGCCAATGCGTTTTAATCCCTGAACTTATCGGAAGATTCCTGCTCTCATGCCGGTAGCCATTGGTCGTGGCGGCCTGATAAGCTCGCGGCTTTACTCGATTGCCCTTTCGGCGCATGAACAAGGAAATAGCATGAAACAGCATCGGTTGGCGGCGGCGGTTGCCCTGGTTAGCCTGGTCCTCGCGGGTTGTGATTCGCAGACCAGCGTAGAGCTGAAAACCCCGGCGCAAAAAGCTTCCTACGGTATCGGCCTGAACATGGGCAAGAGCCTGGCTCAGGAAGGCATGGATGATCTGGACTCCAAAGCGGTAGCCCAGGGCATCGAAGATGCCGTCGGCAAGAAAGAACAGAAGCTGAAAGATGAAGAACTGGTTGAAGCCTTCGCCGCGCTGCAGAAGCGTGCTGAAGAGCGTATGGCCAAGATGAGCGAAGAGTCGGCAGCCGCCGGCAAGAAATTCCTCGAAGAAAATGGCAAGAAAGCCGGTGTGACAACCACTGCTTCCGGTCTGCAGTATGAAGTCGTCAAGAAAGCTGATGGCCCACAGCCTAAGCCGACTGACGTAGTGACCGTTCACTACACCGGCAAGCTGACCAACGGCACCGTCTTCGACAGCTCCGTCGAGCGCGGCAGCCCGATCGATCTGCCGGTGAGCGGCGTGATTCCGGGTTGGGTTGAAGGTCTGCAACTGATGCACGTTGGCGAGAAGTACAAACTGTACATCCCTAGCGATCTGGCTTACGGCGCTCAGTCGCCAAGCCCGGCAATCCCGGCCAACTCGGTTCTGGTCTTCGACCTGGAACTGCTGGCCATCAAGGATCCAGCCAAAGAAGCCGCTGCTGCCAAGTAATCGGCAAAGGCTTCAACAACAACGCCTCGCTTATGCGGGGCGTTGTTGCATCTGGAGTCTGGCAAGGGTAAACAGAGCGAACCGATGGCGGTCGGGAGAGTCATAGCCAATGAGACTGCCATCGCTAGCCGCCCTGAGCAGCCAAGTCAATGAAATATTGGGGTTTTTTATGTGAGTAAAAAACGCCCGATCTGAGCGCAGCCCTTATGAAACGGGGCTTTCAGCGCTGAAATGCAGCTCTGTTCACAAGGTTATCCACAATTTGTGTGGATAACATTTCAACGGGAGGAATAGATGAAAGCTCCGTGGAATTTCGCTCGATTCCTGCCCTTGGCCGGCCGTCTGCTGGCGCGTGGCCGTTTACCGACCTTACTGTTTGCGGTTGCCAGCAAAGGCGCCGCGCAGGGCAATCGTCTCGGTAAACTCAAGGACGATTTACGCTTGCTTCAGGCATTGTGCCTGGCCTACTGGCGCGGCGAGTACCGCGCTATCAGTGGCAAAGCCCTGGTGTCGGTGGTGGCGGGTTTGATGTACTTCCTCAGCCCGGTGGACGCGATTCCGGATTTCATTCCCGTATTTGGCATGCTCGACGACATCGCCGTCCTCGCCTGGCTGATGAAAACCCTCGACGATGAACTCAATGCGTTTCGCCTGTGGCGTAACCGCCAGCAACCGGAAAAACTCGCCGTGGTCGAACGGCTGCCCGACACCCCTGAACAGCTGCAACTTCAGGGACCGAAAAAAAACTGATTCTCGATCTCCTCCTACAGATAGATACCCCCCGCGACCTTGGCCGCTGTTAGGATTACACTTCTAGGGAAAAGTGCCGACTCGCTAAGTGTTGTTGTCCTACGGGGTAGTCATGGATATTCAGATAATTGCACGCGATGGCGAACCCGAATACGCGGTTCTGCCGTGGGCTCAGTATCAGGCTCTACTAAAAGCAGCAGGCATCAACGAAACACCGTCGCGTCCGGCAGCCAAGCCGCTCGCGGCCTCACCAGACGCGATTCTTCCAGGTCTGGATCAACTACGCAGTTTGCGCGAAGGGAAGGGCATCGCCATTGAGGCGCTGGCCCGCACGGTAGGCATCAGCCCGTCATATCTGGCCATGATCGAAAGTGGCGAGCGTCAGCCCGACGCCGCGATTCGCCGCAGCCTGGCCTGGGAATTGACGGTGCCAGGGTGGAGGGATGAATCGTGAGCGTACGCATCAGTCGTCAACATTGGGACGGATTGCTCGGGGAACTTGATCAGGCGCGTCGCCAGCGCCATCTGCTGACTTATCGGGCCTTGCTCGAGCGGTTGCAATTGCCGACACCGGCCATGCAAACCCTGACGGCCGCGCTTGAACATCTGGCCGCGCTGGATGCCAAGGCCGAACAACCGTTGCGCAGTTCGCTGGTGATCAGCCAGGGCGCCAGTCGCCTGCCGCGCACAGGTTTCTTTGAATGCGTTGAACGTCTTGGGCGCTTTTCCGGGCCGTCCGATGGTGTTGCAGCAGCCTCTTGGCATGCTTCGGAAGTCGTCCGCGTTTTTGAATACGAGTACCCGGAATCGGCGGAGGCCTGAGTGTTTTTACGACTCAAGGCGCGGGCCAGTTACTGGCTGGCCCGTAGGCTGTTTCACTGGTCATGGTTCGTTCGACAACCGCGTGGCTGGCGCTGGCTCGAAGGGCAGTTTGCGCGCATGGCCAACCTTGGCGATGTCGGTGCGCAGAGCTTCTATGGGCACATCCTGACCTTTCGCGGTGTCGGCTTGGGCGCGCGTGAAGAAGGTGTGCGCCTGTTGCGCTTGGCGGCCCTCGCAGGCGATGGTAAAGCGGCTTACCAGGTCGGCGTGATCAGTTTGGCCGGAACGCCGAGCAAGCCGCCGGACCCTGTCGAAGCCGCACGCTGGTGGGGCATGGCTGCCAAAGCCGGGCATCCGTTGGCGGAGCTCAAATTGAAAGAGTTGAGTGCTCGCGACTCAACACTGTAAATCCATTTATGTCTGCTCAAGTAAACGCGGCGTGAGGTTTTCCTCACGCCGCGCTTGCGTTTTTGCACGCTTGTTTATCTATGAGCGATTTTTTACAGACAAGTCCTACAGTCATCGCCTACTTGCCTGACTTCTTTCCTGATTGATCCCCCGCACAGTTCCCGCGCCTAATTTTTGCGCGAGGGAACGCTCATGTTTGATCCGCTTATTCAGTCCACTTCGCACATCCGCGTGCGCTGATGGAAGCCGTCACCCGCATCGAGCAAGCACTCGACAGCTTTCCCGCCACCCTCAGCCTTTACCGCGAACAGCTCAAGCATTGGGCCAGTCGCGCGGCGGACGAGGTCAGCCACGCGGCGGATCTGCCGTCACTGGTGGGCATGGAGCGGATCATTCGCTTCGGCTCCGATAGCACTGTCGTCAGCAGCACCGACAACGCGTTTTTCTCCGGCGTCGTCCAGTGCCCGAAGAGTGGCCCGATGCTGATCGAGAGCAAATTCGAGTCGGTCTACGACATTCCGCTCGGCAACATCGTGGTCGATGTGATCGCCATGGACGGTGGCGCAACCACCCCCATCACCCTTGATGCGCAAGGCAAGGGCTCATTCAAAGGAATACCTGGCAAGTTCTACCGGGTGCAGGTGCACAGCGCTGTCACTTCGGGTCAGGTCGAGGACCTTTTCAAAGCTTATGACGGCCTGACCGCTGAGCTGGATGGCTGGCTGCGCAGTGAATGGCAGGGGTTCAAGCCGCAGTGGTCGCAGTCGGTGGCGACGGCGGCAGGCAACGGCATGCTGGCCGGGAGTTGGGCGGCGATCGAGGGGGTGTGGGACAGCATCAGCCTGCTCTCGGACATTCTCCAGGATCCCGGCCAGTTTGCTGAGCGCTTGGGCAGTGGTGCGGCGGATCTGATCGAGCTGGCGAAAACCGCGCCCGAGGTCATGGAGAAGCTGCAACTGCTGGTCAGTGACGAGGCGGCGCTGTGTCTATTGCTGCGCACTGCCAGCCTTTGGCTGGAGATGCTGCCACCCAGTGAAATCGCCGGCAAAACTGCTGAAGCGGCGTCGATGATGATGGTGCAGTTGCTCATCGATGTGCTGATCAGCGTCGTCTTGACGTTCGTCAGTGGTGGCGCAGGCATCGCTTATCTGACGCTGCGTCTGGCGGATCGCGCCGTGCAATTGCTGTCGGCGGTGAAGCGTTTGGTGAAGGCGATGTTCGGCATCGTCGAAGGGTTCGTCAAATACGTCGATCAATACAAAAGCGTTGCCGTCCGAGGCATCGCCGCCGGGGTGAAAAAGGGCCCGATGCAATTGCGCTGGAATGCGCAGCGCAACACCTTGTTGAAGAAAGACGAGCATCACGACGACTCGCCGGATCAGGCGAAAAACCCTAACGGCGACAGCGCTGATTGCGTGCCCTTCACCTGCACCAACGGTTGTCCGGTGTCGATGGTCACCGGTGAGGAACTGCTGACCTTGAGCGATGCGGTGCTCGATGGCGTGTTGCCGTTTGAGTTCACGCGGTTGTACCGCTCCAGTGCCGCCGAAATCGATGTTGGGTTGGGGTTTGGCTGGAGCCATTCGCTGGCGCATCGGCTGGCGTTTGAAGGCGACTTTGTGGTCTGGGTCGATCACGAAAACCGGCGTACCCGTTTTCCGTTGCCCAGTGCTGCACGACCGGCTATTCACAACAGCCTGTCGCGGGCGGCGATTTTTCTCGGTGATGAACCGGAAGAACTGATCCTCGCGCTGGCCGGGGACACGGCGCGGTTCTATCACTTTCGCGCGGGACGGCTGACAGCGATCAGCGATGCCTATGGCAATCGTCTGACGGTGCAGCGCGATCGGTCTGACCGGGTGCAGCGCCTGGACAATGGCGCCGGGCGTTCGCTGCTGTTGCGCTATGACCGGGCGCAGTTGCTGGGTGTTGATTATCAGGTGTTTCGCGACGGTGCCTGGGGCACCGAACAGGCGCTGGTCAGTTACCGCTACGACGCCTATCAGCACCTGATCGAAGCGAGCAACGCCGTCGGTGACAGCGAGCGCTACGACTACGACGACGCTCACGTGATTCTGCAGCGGCAACTGGCCGGCGGCGCGAGCTTCTTCTGGGAGTGGGAGCGTTCGGGGAAAGCCGCTCGGTGTGTCAGGCACTGGGCATCGTTTTCGCAGATGGACACGCGTTACGTCTGGAATGACGACGGCAGCGTCGCAGTGCATTACGTCGACGGCACCGAAGAAACGTACGTCCACGACGAGCGTGCGCGGCTGGTGCGTAAAGTCTCGGCGGATGGCGGCGAACAGCTCAAGGCTTATGACGCCTCGGGGCGGCTGATCGCCGAGCAGGATGCCTTGGGCGCGGTCACCGAATACCGCTACGACGAGGTCGGACGACTGATCGCGCTGATTCCACCGGATGAAGCGCCCACGTCCTACGAGTATCGCAACGGTTTCCTTTTTCGGCGTTCGCGCGGTGACGCCGTGTGGATCTACCGGCGCAATGCCGAGGGCGATGTCACCGAAGCGGTCGACCCCGATGGTCAGGTCACCCATTACTACTACGACACCCGTGGCCAGTTGCTGTCGATCCGTTATCCGGACAGCAGCCGCCATCGCTTGGTCTGGAACAGCCTCGGCCAGTTGACCGAAGAAACCTTGCCCGACGGCGGCGTGCGGCGTTTTTCCTACGACGCGCTGGGGCGGCGGACTACCACCGCCGACGAACACGCTGCAGTCACCCGTCAGCATTGGGACGCCGTTGGCCGACTGATTCAGACGACATTTCCTGGCGGCAGCACCCGCGCCTACAGCTACGGCGCCTACGGTCAGGTCACCGCCGAGCGCGATGAGCTTGGGCGCATCACCCGCTACGAATACGACGACGATCTGCATCTGGTCTCGCGGCGGATCAACCCCGACGGCACGCGGGTGCAGTACCGCTATGACCATGCGCAACTGCTGCTCACCGAGATTGAAAACGAATCAGGGGAAAAGTATCGGCTGGACTACACGCCGACCGGGCTGATTCGTCAGGAAGTCGGTTTTGACGGTCGCCGCACCGCATACGCCTATGACCTTAACGGGCATCTGCTGGAAAAGACCGAGTTTGGTGATGACGGCTCTTGTTTGCTCACCGCTTATGAGCGCGATGCAGCCGGGCGCCTGCTGGTCAAAACCCTGCCGGACGGGATCAAGGTCAGTTATCAGTACGACCGACTCGGTCGTTTGATTGGGGTTGACGACGGCCAGCAACACCCGCTGGCCTTCGAGTACGACCGCCAGGACCGCTTGATCACCGAGCATCAGGGCTGGGGCACCCTGCGCTACCGCTATGACGCCTGCGGTCAGCTCAAGCGCATGCGTCTGCCGGACAACAGTGTGCTCGACTACCACCACGCCAAGGGCGGCGCGCTGACCGGCATCGACCTCAATGGCGCGGAGCTGAGCCGCCACGTCTACCACTCCGGTCGCGAACGGCAACGCCAGCAAGGCCTGCTGCTCAGCGAATACTCCTACGACGATCAGGGACGCTTACTCGCCCACGCCGTAGGCCATCAGCGCGATGCGTTGTACCGCCGCGATTATGCCTACAGCGCCAATGGCAATCTCGCGCACATTGCCGACAGCCGCCACGGCCAGCGCACCTACGGCTACGACGCCCTCGACCGCCTCATCCGCGTACGTCACTCACGCGACGAACTGCCGGAAAGCTTCGCCCACGACCCGGCCGGCAACCTGCTGATGCAGGACCGCCCCGGCCCCAGCCAGATCCAAGGCAACCGCCTGCTGATGCAGGGCGACCGTCATTACGACTACGACGCCTTCGGCAACCTGATCCGCGAACGCCGAGGCCGCGCGCAGACCCTGGTCACCGAATACCGCTACGACTGCCAGCACCGCCTGATCGGCCTGACCCGCCCCGACGGCCAGACTGCGTCTTACAAGTACGACGCCTTCGGTCGACGCATCAGCAAAACCGTCAATGGCGAAACCACCGAATTCTTCTGGCAGGGCGATCACCTCGTCGCCGAAAGCAGCGAAAGCGAATACCGCAGTTACGTCTACGAACCCGGCACCTTCCGCCCGCTCGCGCTGCTCGACGGCAAAGGCCCGAAAAAGGCCTGCCCGTTCTACTACCAACTCGACCACCTCGGCACCCCGCAAGAACTCACCGACTACAGCGGCGACATCGTCTGGTCCGCGCAATACGACGCCTACGGCAAAGTCGCCGCACTGACCCTGGCCGGCGAAGACTACCTGAACCAGCCGCTGCGCTTTCAGGGGCAGTACTTCGATGCGGAGAGTGGGCTGCATTACAACCGGCATCGGTATTACGACCCCCGGCTGGGGCGGTGCCTGACGCCGGATCCGATCAAGTTAGCCGGTGGGTTGAATCAGTACCAGTACGTGCCGAATCCGACGGGGTGGGTGGATCCGTTAGGGTTGAGCTCTAACTGCCCGCCGCCGAATAAGCCTGGGTGTGAGGTGCCGGGTGGGATTGGTGGGGCTAAGGTTAATGAGGGTGAACCAGCGCTGCCGAAGATGACGGCGCAGGAGCGGAGGGCGAGGATAGATGAACTGGCGGAGGCAAACGCTTATCGGCGTTTGGGTGAGATGGAGATGTCAACACAAGGCGCTCACTTTTTAGAGAAGCACGGAGCTCAAACAACTCTACGATCTCAATTTGAACGAATTATGACAGGGAAAAATCCGACAACTGGGATAGTAGAGACTTATTACGGTGGACCAAACCATGGAGCACCTAAAATTCCTAGCGCGGCCACTCATTTTCTCAGCCATAGAGACCAGCTAAATGCTATCTACAGAGCCAAGCTGATACTCCGGCGGACCGATCTTCAAACGTCGAGAAGGCCGATGGATATGGGAAAGATCATTGGCGAAGGTTATACGAGAGACGGGATTTATGGGCAGCAAAAGAAAGCCGTAGTTATTCTCAGAGCAAATGGCGACACCGTAACTTCGTACGCGGATTTTGATTGATGAAAAAAATATATGAGATTGTGGATATAAAAAATTTACTGTTTGTTTTTGATATTGAAAATACTCACGACATAGATCGAGAGCGATTGATAGCTGAAAAAAACGTCAATGATTCGCAGCAGTTGACGGAGCTGTTCGATACTTTGTTAAAGCCTGAGTTTTATGAGTACACAGATACAGAGCAAGAATCCCTCATCGGAACAGTCCATCATTTTTTGATGACGAATGACAATTTTGACCTCGTATTCAATCGTATGACGACTTATTTCGGTCAAGAAGTTGCCGATAGGCCATGTTTTATGGGGGTTTTGTTAAGGTGTTTGACAAAATATCGAAATGAAAAAAAAGATTCCGGACAATGAAATTCCAGTCTCGCTTTGTGTGCTATTAGGGGGGGCACCTCGCGTGGTCTTAACTAACTAGTTGCGTCGTCCGGGGTGTGGGCGCTAAATCGTCGAGCACATGCACGCTATACCCCGGAACATTCTTCGCATGATGCTTTGCCTGCGAGGCCATCTCCGCAAGCTGACTGGCATCAAGTTGTGCGCAGGCTTCGGGATGTAGATGCACGACGCCAATGGACAGCGACAACAACGGAAACTCCTGCCGCACCCCTTGGCGATTCGGTGCGATGAAGCAACCCGCCTCAAGGTGTTCGGGCCGGTAGAAACGTCGGCATTGGCTCTGAAAGTCATCAAGCAATTGATTGAGGCGTTTGCGCCAGTCTTCCGGGCCGAGGACCAACAGGAAGTCGTCGCCGCCAATATGGCCAACGAAGTCGCGGCTCGGGTCTACCCGCTCGTTCAGGCATTGCGCCAGGCACAGCAAAACTTCATCACCACGCCCGTAGCCATAGATATCGTTGAAGGGTTTGAAACTGTCGATGTCGACATAGCAGATGACCGACTCGCGCCCCTGCTGCAGCAACCGCGTCAGGCATTGCTGAATCGGCACATTACCCGGCAGCAAGGTCAGCGGGTTGGCATAACGCGCCTGTTGAATCTTCAGTTCGGTGATCAGTTTGAGTACGTCGATCACCCGGCCAAGGCCGAGGTAGCCGCCGTTCAGGGTGATGATGAAATCCTCTTCAATGCGTTGCCGCGCGCGGCTGGTGATCAGTCGGCTGACCTGTTGCAGTGACTGGCTCATTTCCACGGCGAGGAAATCGTCGTTCATCAGGCGGCTGATCGGTTTACGGGCGAACAGGTCGGTGGCGAACGGTTTGAGCAGGGCATCCGACAACGAGTGGCGGTGGACAATGCCGCAAGGTTGGCCTTGTTCGTCGAGTACTGCCAGTGAGTTGAGGTTGGCCTGGCGGCGGAAGGCCTCCAGTACGTTGGCGGTGGGTGTGTCGCGATGCACGGCCGGTTGGTCGTTGAGCAGGGCGCTGAGGTCGCTGCCTTCGTCGTTCAGCGTAACGGCGCTGCTGTCGTGTTTGGGCATCAAGGCGCGGGCATCGCGCGGTGGGTGTTCTTGGGGGCGGCCAAGCAGGTAGCCCTGCACCAGATCGACGCCCATTTCCGTCAGCACCGCGAGTTCTTCCGGCAACTCGATGCCTTCGGCAATGACTTGTGCGCGTGAGGCTTTGGCGATTTGCAGGATCGAGCCGACGAACTCGCGCTTCAACGCATCTTGATGAATGCCATCGATGAAGTGCCGATCGATCTTCACATAATCCGGGCGCAGTTCCGACCATAACCGCAAGCTAGAATAACCGGCCCCGAGATCATCCAGTGCAATGGAAAAACCCATGGCCCGGTAGTGATGCAAGGCGGTTTGCAGTAACTGAAAATCGTCGATCGGTGTTTGCTCGGTCAACTCGATGACGACCTGACTGGGTGGAATGCCGAAATCCTGCAGCAACTGCAACGTGCGCCCCGGTTGGTGCGCAGCTTCGAGTAACGACTCGGGCGAGACGTTGAGAAACAGTTTGCCCGGCAACTGCTGCTCGTTGAAGCGACGGCAAGCGCTTTGGCGGCAGGCGATTTCCAGCTCGCTCAAACGCCCGGCCTGACGGGCCACGGCGAACAGTGCGATCGGCGAGTGAAGAGGGCTGTTGGACGGGCCACGGGTGAGGGCTTCGTAGCCAAGAATACGCCGTTCGGAGAGGCTGATGATCGGCTGGAACAGGCTGTGTAAACCGCTTTGAGTCAGGATCGAGCTCAAGGCACTCAGCTGTTCGGTCGTGGTCATGGCAATCTCTGGCGATAAAAAAAGGACTGGGAGCGTTCTCGATGAAGAGAATGGCTCCCAGTCCTTTATTGCACGACAGAATGATGACTGTTTGATGACGATCCGAGGATCGTCATCACTAAATTGCCATCATCTTACTTCTTGGCCACCTGATTGCTCAGCTTCAGATAATCCAGCAGCACGCGCCCGGTTTCGCTCAGGTAGGCATCGTCTTCCGGTTTGACCTTGTCCGGGTCAGCGGCCGCAAGGGCGTCTTCGTCTTCCTTCTTCAGCTCTTTGAGCGGCTCTTCGCCTTTGGCCTTGCGACGGATGTTTTCCATCGTCAGCTGTTTGGCGTCGATATCGGCGTGCTGGGCACGGCGCTCGGCTTCGTTGAGGCTGACGGTTTTTTCTTCCATCAGTTTCTGCGCCAGAGCCAGCTTGTCACGGATGAACACGAACTCGGCATCCTTGGCGGTGCGCGTGTCATGTTCGGACTTGAGCTGAGCCAGGAACGGCTTGAACGGATCGGCCGCCGGTTTGATCGCTGCGCGGATGGTGTCCCACGGCATGGCTTCCGGCAGAGCGCTCTCGCCGATTTCCTTGGTGTCGATCAGAGACGGGTAGTCGATGTCCGGCAACACGCCCTGATGCTGGGTGCTCTGACCGGAAACCCGGTAGAACTTGGCCAGAGTCAGCTTCAGTTCGCCATGGTTCAGCGGCTGAATGGTCTGCACGGTGCCTTTACCGAAGGTCTGGCCACCGATGATCAGTGCGCGGTGGTAGTCCTGCATGGCGCCGGCGAAGATCTCCGAAGCCGAGGCGGACAAGCGGTTGACCAGCAACGCCATCGGGCCTTTGTAGAACGCGCCCGGGTTTTCATCTTCGAGGACGTCGACACGGCCATCGGCATTACGCACGAGGACGGTCGGACCCTTGTCGATAAACAGACTGGTCAGCTCGGTGGCTTCCTGCAGGGAACCGCCGCCGTTGTTGCGCAGGTCGATGACCACGCCGTCGACTTTGTCTTTCTGCAGTTCGGTCAGCAGTTTCTTGACGTCGCGAGTGGTGCTCTTGTAGTCCGGATCACCAGCGCGGAACGCCTTGAAGTCGAGGTAGAAGGCTGGAATCTCGATCACGCCGAGTTTGTAGTCCTTGCCGTCCTGTTTCAGGTTGAGCACGGACTTCTTCACGGCCTGGTCTTCAAGCTTCACCGCTTCACGGGTGATCGGCACGATCTTGGTGGTCTGGTCGTTCGGCGCATTGCTCGCCGGAATCACTTCCAGACGCACTACCGTGCCTTTCGGGCCACGGATCAGCTTGACCACTTCGTCCAGACGCCAGCCAACCACATCGACCATCTCTTTGTTGCCTTGGGCAACACCAATGATCTTGTCGGCCGGGGCAACCTGTTTGGTCTTGTCAGCCGGGCCTGCCGGAACCAGGCGCACGACTTTGACCTGGTCGTTGTCGCTCTGCAACACGGCACCGATGCCCTCGAGGGACAGGCTCATGTTGATGTCGAAGTTTTCCGCGTTATCCGGCGACAGATAGTTGGTGTGCGGATCGTACGACATGGCGAAGGTGTTGATGTACGCCTGGAAGATGTCTTCCGGACGGGTCTGGTCCAGACGCGCCAACTGGTTCTTGTAGCGCTTGGTCAGGGTTTCCTGGATCTGCTTCGGCTCTTTGCCGGCGATCTTCATCCGCAGCACTTCGTCCTTGACGCGTTTGCGCCACAGATCGTCGAGTTCAGCGGTGGATTTGAGCCAAGGAGCGTCCTTGCGGTCGATCAGCAAGGTTTCCTTGGTAGTGAAGTCCATCTTGTCGACGCCTTTGTTCAGCTCGGCAAGGGCGAAGTCCAGACGCGCCTTGACGCGGTCCAGATAGCGCTTGTAGATGGTGAACCCGGCGTTGAGGTCGCCGCTTTTAAGGAAGTCGTCGAACTGGGTCTTCCACTTGTCGAATTCGGTGATGTCGCTGGCCATGAAGTAGCTGCGCGACGGATCCAGCAGCTTGAGGTAGCTGTCGTAGATGATCACCGAGCGCGCATCGTCGAGCGGCGGCTTGCTGTAGTGGTGACGCTTGAGCAACTCGACGACGTTCAGGCTGGCGATGACTTCATCGCGATCAGGCTGCAACTTGTCCCAGCTGTTGGCTGCGAATGTGGTGCCCGACACCGGCAACAAACCGATACCGATGAAAAGAGCGAGGGCGGTGCTGGGGAGCAAATGCTTCATGCTGATTCGACGCGGGGACAATTGATAACGCATATTAGGCCGTCTTTGAAGTCGCCGGTTCTACGAGAGCCGGTCGCATAATGCAAAAAGCCCGGCGCTACAGCTTCGGGCTCAGTCCAGACTCACTATGGAGGCACTGTGAAGGCATTGCAAGGCGTTGACGGTCAAGTGGCATGGGTTGAAGAGCCGAGTCCTACGTGCGATGTAGGACAAGTCCGCATCCGAGTGGCGGCAGCGGGCCTCAATCGCGCCGATTTATTACAGAAAGCGGGGCTCTATCCGCCGCCACCAGGGGCCAGCCAAGTGCTCGGTCTTGAGTGCTCCGGGATCATCAGCGAGGTCGGCGCGGGGAGTGCGTGGCAGGTCGGTGATCGGGTTTGCGCCTTGTTGGCCGGGGGCGGGATGGCCGAAGAGGTGGTCGTCGACGGGCGGCACGTGCTGCCGGTTCCCGAAGGCGTGTCGCTGGTCGAGGCCGCCGCATTGCCTGAGGTTTATGCAACAGTCTGGCTGAATGTGTTTCAACTTGCGGCGCTCAAACCGGGTGAGAAAGTTCTCCTGCATGCCGGCGCAAGTGGAATCGGTTCAGCCGCCATTCAGTTGTGCAAGGCGTTCGGCAATCCGTGCTGGGTCAGCGTCGGTTCGGCCGAGCGTCTGGCTTACTGCGAAGCACTCGGTGCGCAGGGCGGGGTGGTGCGCACTGATGATCTGGAGAGCCTGCGTGATTTCGGGCCGTTCAATGTGATTCTCGATCCGGTCGGCGGTAATTATTCGGCGCTGAACCTGAAGCTGATGGCGCTCGATGGGCGCTGGGTGTTGATCGGTTTGATGGGCGGCCGTGAGGCCAAACTGGATCTGGCGCAGGTCTTGGCCAAGCGAGTGCAACTGTTGGGCTCGACGTTGCGCAGTCGCGACGATCAGTTCAAGGCGGATCTGTTGAGTGATCTGGGTCAGCAGGTGTGGCCGTTGTTTGCGGAAGGGCGCTTGAGTCCGCAGTTGGCCAAGGCGTTTCCGGTCAAAGACGCTGAGGCGGCGTTTGTGGAGCTGGCGAGCAATACCGTTTCAGGCAAGTTGGTATTGGTGATTGACGAAAGCCTTACCTGACAACGCAAAACCCTGTAGGAGTGAGCCTGCTCGCGATGACGATCTGTCAGTCAGCATTGATGTTGGCTGACAGATCGTCATCGCGAGAAGGCTCACTCCTACATTTGATCTCCGTTATTTCCAGAGATGGACCGGCCAACCGGATTGTTCCGCATGCTCCAGCAGCACTGGGTCCGGATTCACCACGTGTGGGAAATCCACCTTCAGCAACAGCGGCAGATCATTGCGCGAGTCGGAATAGAAACTCGCGCCCTCAAGGTTCTCCTCTTCGGCATCCAGCCATTCCAGCAGGCGTGTGATCTTGCCTTCGCGGTAGGTCAGGGTGCCGACGGTATGGCCGCTGTAAACGCCATGGGCGACTTCCAGTTCGATCCCCAGAATTTCATCGATGCCCAGTCGATCGGCAATCGGTCTGACCAGATGCGTGCCCGACGCCGAGATCACCAGAATGCGGTCGCCGGCCTTGCGGTGGGCGGCGATGGTTTTGGTCGCGTCGCTGAAGATGATCGGTTCGATAAAGTCTTCAACCCATGGCCCGACCAAGTGCTCGACTTCTTCCGGCGTGCGCCCGATGAGCGGTTCAAGGCTGAACTCCATGTAGTCTTCCATGCGCAATTTGCCATGGCTGTAGGCGTCCATCAGTTCGTTGTTCTTGCGCATGAACGACTCGGGATCGACCCAGCCCAGGCGCCCCATCTGCTCGCTCCAGAGGGTGGCGCAGTCGCCGTGGATCAATGTTTCGTCCAGATCAAAAATTGCCAGAGCCATCAGTGCAGTTCTCTCTTCAACGTCAGCAAAGTCATCAGGCTACCTCACACAGGGCCGTTGGATCGATTGAAAGTGCCAGTCGCTGACCGTCGGGATGCAGATCGGCCGCCGAGCGGTTGAGCACATCCACCACCAGTTCGACACCGCGCGCTTCGATGCGGTAGCGGATGACATTGCCGAGCAGGCTGTGGCTGCGGATCTGCGCGTCGAGTTCGCCGTCAAGGCTCAGTTCGATGGCTTCCGGGCGAATGGCGATGCGGTGGTTGATCGGCCGTTGCAACAGCTTTGATGCGTCGTCGGCATCGAGCAGGTTGTAGTTGCCGATGAAGCCGGCGGCGAACACATCGACCGGCGCGGTGTAGAGGGTTTCGGCATCGCCGCTCTGGACGATTTTTCCCTGATTCATCAGGAAAATCCGGTCAGACATGGTCAGCGCTTCTTCCTGATCGTGGGTAACGAAAATCGTCGTCAGGCCGAGTTCGCGTTGAATCTGCCGGATTTGTTCACGCAAGTGTTTACGAATTCGTGCATCAAGGGCCGACAGCGGCTCATCCAGCAGCAGCAAGCGCGGACGCGTCACCAGCGAACGGGCGAGGGCCACACGCTGACATTGGCCGCCGGACAACTGATGCGGATAGCGACTGGCGAAGTCGTTCAGTTCAACCAGTTTCAACACTTCCGAAACGCGTTTATGGCTGTCGTCGGCGTTGACTTTCTGCATGCGCAAACCGAAGGCAACGTTCTGCTCGACGGTCATGTTGGGGAACAGCGCATAGCTCTGGAACACCATGCCGATCCCGCGTTTCTGCGGACTCAACGGCACGATATCGACGCCATCGAGCAGAATCTTGCCGCCATCGACCGGCGTCAGGCCGGCGATGCAACGCAGCAGGGTGGACTTGCCGCAACCGGACGGGCCGAGCAGGGTGACGAACTCGCCCTTGTTGATCTCGCAATTGATGTCGCTGAACACGGTCGTGCCAGCGTAGTTTTTCTGCAGGTGTTGGACGCTGACATAGCTCATTCGCTTTTGTCCTTGTTCAAGATGTTGGCGATCCAGGTCAGGACCAGCACGAAAAAGAAATACGAGATAACCAGGGCACTGGTGAAGTGGCCGCTGCTGTTACGCATGTTGTTCAGGTACACCTGCAGGGTTTCGTAGCGCGTGCCGACCAGAATGTTGGCAAACACGAACTCACCGAACAGGAACGAGAACGACAGCAGCAACGCGACCATCAGGCCTTTGCGCAGGTTCGGCAACACCACCAGAAACGCCGCCTGAAAGGTGCTCGCGCCGAGCAGTTGTGCGGCGTCCATCAGGTCGCGCAGGTTGATCGCTTGCAGGTTGTTGGTGATTGCCCGGTACATGAACGGCAGTGCCACGGTGAAGTAGCAGCCAATCAGGATCCACGGTGTACCGACCATGGCCATCGGCCCGGAACCGTAAAGTTGCAACAGTCCCACCGACGACACCACCGGCGGCACCGCGAAGGGCAGCAGGATGAGGATGTTCATCAGCGCATCGAGTTTCGGAAAGTGGTAATGCACCACGAACAGCAGCGGCAAAATCAGCACCACCGACAGCACCAGCGCGCCAACGCAGACCAGCAACGACTGGCCAAATGCGTGCAGGAAACGCGGATCGCTCCACAACTGGAGGTACCACTTGAAGGTAAAACCGCTGGGCAGAATGGTCGCCGACCAACTGCTGGCGATTGAGTAAACCAGCGTGCCCGCCAGCGGCAGCAAGAGGATGGCAAACAGCAGGTAGACCACGACGCGGTGGTAGAGGCCGGCCGGACCGGATTCAGCGCGAGACATGGTAGCTCCTCTTCAACAGCAGTTGATGCACGACGGTGACGATGGTCATCAGCGCCACCAACACCACGGCCAGGGCGCTGGCCAGATTCGGATCAAGGGAAATGTCACCGGAGACCATCGCCGCAATCCGGATCGGCAGCACGTTGAAGTTGCCGGTGGTCAACGCATACACCGTGGCGTAGGCACCGAGGGCGTTGGCCAGCAGAATCACGAATGTACCGAGCAGTGCCGGGGTCAGCACTGGCAAACCGATGTGCCGCCAGAACTGCCAGCCGTTGGCGCCAAGCAGCGCGGCGGACTCGCGCCAGTCTTCACGCAAGGCGTCGAAGGCTGGGTAGAGCAGCAGCACGCCGAGGGGAATCTGGAAGTAGGTATAGAGAATGATCAGGCCGGTTTTCGAGTACAGGTTGAAGTCCTGAATGATCCCCGACTGCTTCAACATGATGGTGATGCTGCCGTTGAAACCGAGCAGGATGATGAACGCGAACGCCAAAGGCACACCGGCGAAGTTGCTGGTCATGTTGGCGAAGGCATTCACGAAGTTGCGCAGTTTCGAATCGACCTGGCGCAGGGAGTAGGCACCGAGAACGGCGATGACGATGCCGAACACGCTCGACCAGAAACTGATTTCGAGGCTGTACTGGATCGCCTGCAAATAGAACTTCGAGCTGAAGATCTTGCTGAAGTTGGCCAAACCCCAGCCGAACTCTTCCGATTGCAAGCTGTTGATCATCACCCAGACCAGCGGGGCGATTTCAAAGACGATAAAGAACAGCGCGAAGGGCACCAGGCACAGCGCCGCCAGCCATTTGCCGCGAGTCATCGAGTTCACTTGAGCAACCCCCGGCACACAGGTTTGTCGTGGGGCACGCCGAGCAGTTCGCAGACGGTGCCGCAGATTTCGGTCTGCTTGGGTGCGGCGCCAGCGTCGAGGCTGAACGCGTCACCGAGGACAAACAGCGGCACCTGGCGTTCTTCCGGCAACAGGCCGTTGTGCGAGCGATCGTTGTTCATGCCGTGATCGGCGGTCACCAATACCTGATAGCCCGCGTCGAGCCAGCTCTGCAAGTAGTCGGCGAGGATGATGTCGGCCGAGCGGGCGCTGTTGCGGTATTGCGAGCTGTCGAGGCCGTGCTTGTGCCCGGCGTCGTCGATGTTCATCGGGTGGATCAACAGGAAGTTCGGAGCGTGGCGCAGGCGCAGGTTTTCGGCGTCGGCGAACAGGTGCGAATCCGGGTAGTGATCGCTCCAGTAGAAATGCCCGTGCTGGATCGGCAGCGACAGATTGTCGGTGTGGCGGTCGCGGGCGGCGACGAAGGGCGAGCGGTTGTACAACTCGCTGACCCAGTGATACGCCGCCGCAGCGGTTTTCAGACCGGCGTCGCGCGCGTAGTGGTAAATGCTGCGCTGGTTGGACAAGCGCGAGACGTTGTTGTGGACGATGCCGCTGTCGATCGGCGGCACGCCGGTGAGGATGCATTCATAAAGCGGTCGGGACAGGGCCGGCAGTTCGCACTCCAACTGATAGAGCGCGGCGCGTCCTGCGCCAACATAAGCCTGCAGATGCCCCATGGCGTGACGTGCGACCTCGTAGTTGAGGCCGTCGAGCACGACAAGGATGACGTTGTGCTTCATAGGGGCAAAAACTCCGCGAAATTCAAATATTACGAATTCAACTCAATCCCTTGTGGGAGCGAGCTTGCTCGCGAAGGCGTCATGTCAGCCAACATCAATGTTGAATGAATAACCGCTTTCGCGAGCAAGCTCGCTCCCACAGAGATCTTTGTCGGATCAAACAGTGGGTCAAGCCATCACTTCATCTCGACGATGACTTCTTCGTTCCACGCCTGTGGCAGGGCTTTGGAGGTCTTTTCCCACGCATCGGCGTCTTTGATCGGGGTGACCTTTTTGTACTGCTCGTTCGGCAGCAGTTTGGCCTTCACGTCTTCCGGCAGTTGCAGGTGCTCGGCGCGGATCGGGCGGGCGTTGCCACGAGCGAGGTTGGTCTGGCCGGCGTCGCTGAAGATGTATTCGCGGGTCAGCTTGGCGGCGTTCGGGTTTTTCGCGTATTTGTTGATGATGGTGGTGTAGCCGGAAATCACCGAACCGTCGGACGGGATCAGCACTACGTAATCATCCGGGTTGGCCATCTTGGCTTTGTAGCTCAGGCCGTTGAAGTCCCAGACCACGCCGACTTCGATCTCGCCTTTTTCCATGGTGGCGATGGTCGGGTTGGCCATCGACAGGCGACCCTGTTTGGCGATGTCGGCGAACAGCAGCAGCGCAGGCTTGATGTTTTTCTCGTCGCCACCGTTGGCCAGTGCCGCAGCGAGAACGCCGTTGGCGGCTTGGGCGGCGGTGCTCACGTCACCGATCGAAACTTTGTATTTGCCGCCCTTGAGGTCAGCCCACTTGGTCGGTACTTCGGAGCCGTGCAGCAGCTTTTTGTTGACGATGAAGGCGATGGTGCCGGTGTAGGCCAGCGCCCAGTTGCCATCCTTGTCCTTGGCCCAGTCCGGAACTTGATCCCAGGTGCTTGGCTTGTACGGTTGCACCACGCCTTGCTTGACCGCGATCGGACCGAAGGCGGCACCGACGTCGCCGATATCGGCAGTGGCGTTGTCTTTTTCGGCGGCGAACTTGGCGATTTCCTGGGCCGAGCTCATGTCGGTGTCGATGTGTTTCAGGCCGTAGGTCTTGGCCAGGTCTTCCCAGGTGCCTTTCCAGTTGGCCCAGTCATCGGGCATGCCGACGCTGTTGACGGCGCCTTCCGCTTTCGCAGCGGCTTCGAGGGTTTTCAGATCGGTGCCGGCCGCCATGGCGGAGGTGCACATTGCAATGGTCGAGCCTAACAGTGTTGCCAGGAAAAGCTGTTTCATTCCGAAGCTCCTTGGTCGTGTTCAACGCTGCGATTGCGGTGTGTGTTGGTCTAGGTCAGCAATACCTGAGCCAATTTAAGGGGGCTGGATGACACTTTGATGTCGGTGGCCTTGTGTCAGGCCTTTTATTTGCCCGGTATTGGCGGCTGCCAGATAAGCGTAGACCATGCCCAAAGGCCCGGAGAGCAAGGGACTTGGCCGATGTATTGCAAGTCGTGAAGACGACCGTTCGGTAGTTTTGTCATCTCTTGGTCATCTGCACTGCCTAGGCTTGCAACATCAGGAAACGGCTTGATCGCCGTGCAGTTTTGCCCCGAAACAGTGCTGGTCTAGTCCAGATAGGTAACGTTGATGCGCGATGAGGCAACAAAAGCGGTGACAGCGATTGGCCAGGTGTTGCAGGAGCAACTCGATCACGGGTTGCTGGCGGCGGGCAGCAAGTTGCCGGCCGAGCGCAAGCTCAGTGAGTTGTTCGGTACGACGCGGATTACCGTGCGTGAGGCGTTGCTGCAACTGGAGGCGCAGGGGCAAATTTATCGTGAGGAGCGCCGTGGCTGGTTCGTCTCGCCGCCGCGTCTGGCCTATAACCTGATGCAGCGCAGTCACTTTCACGCGATGGTCAGTGCGCAGGGGCGGGTGCCGTCGACCGAGGTGATTTCGGCACGGTTGCAGCCGGCATCGGCGGCGGTGTGTGCGTGGTTGCAGTTGCCGGCGTTGTCGAGCGTGATTCAGATTTGTCGGTCGCGGCGCATTGATGGGCGGTTGGTGTTGTATGTGGAGCACTATTTGAATCCGCAGTTTTTTCCGGGGATTCTTGAGTTTGATTTGAATCAGTCGATCACCGAGTTGTATGCGCGGCATTACGATTTGCACTATGGGCGGGTGCGCTTCGAGATTGTGCCGACGTCACTGTCGGTGGATGCGGCGGCGGCTTTGCGGGTGTCGGTGGGGAGTCCGGGGTTGCGGATTGCTCGGGTCAATTACGATCAGCATGAGCGGTTGATTGATTGTGATCTGGAGTTTTGGCGGCATGATGCGATTCACGTTGGGGTTGATGTGGTTTGATCGTTTTGGCCTTGGCGGCCTGTGGGCCGACCAGGTTCTTGGGTTTTAGGTGTATATCCGTTGCTGCGGTAACGGCTGCTTAGGGTTCCGCCCTTACGGCGGGTCACCTTTTCCAAACGCCGAAAAGGTAACCCAAAAGGCTTGCTCCTACGTGCGGCCCGCTCGCTGGGGCTCGGGGTTCCTTCGCTCCGGGATCGATCCGGGCGCAGCGCCTACGGTTTGCTTCGCTGCACCTCCTCTCGCTGTGTTTGGCTGCGCCAAACGGTCGCTGCGCTCCCACGCCCGGATCAATCCCTCCACTCAGCCTTCCGACGTCGCCCGTGGATCAAGATCAAAAGCGGTACTCGAGCTTGCGCTCATTGTGTTGAGTGGTGAGAAGCAGAGGCGATATAGGTTTACCGGTTGGACTCAATTCCTGTGGGAGCTGGCTTGCCAGCGATGGCGGCCTGACAGCCGACCTGATTTTCGCGGATTACAGGCGATCCAACTGTAGGAGTGAGCCTGCTCGCGATGGCGGCCTGACAGCTGCCCCATTTCTGGCAGGCTGCACATGGTCCAAATGTGGGAGCGAGCCTGCTCGCGAAAGCGCCCCCACAGTCACCTCATCCCTATTTGCCTGCCTCCGCATTGGCATACAAATAATCCGTCGCCAACGAAGCCAATGTCCTCACTCCTACCACCAACGCCGACTCATCGACAAAGAACCCCGGGTTGTGATTCGGCGCTGCCTTGCTCATGTCTTGATCCCGCGGCGTCACGCCGAGAAACACAAACAGCCCCGGCACTTCTTTGGCAAAAAACGAGAAGTCTTCCGCGCCACCCACCAGCGGTGCATTCACCACATCATCCTTGGCCGCCCACTTCAACGTCGGCAGCATTTTTTCCGTCAGTGCCGGGTTGTTGATGGTCGGGTCGTATTTTTCGATGATGGTCACGTCGGCTTTGGCGCCGCCGCTTTCGGCGATTTTTTCCACGGTCTGGCGGACGTCGGCGTGCAGTTTCTGGCGGATGCCGTAGTCGTAGGAGCGGATCGTGCCGGTCATGTCGACGGATTCGGGAATGATGTTGTAGCGCGTCCCGCCGTTGATGGTGCCGATGCTGACCACTGACGGATAAGACGAGATATCGGTGCGGCGGCTGACCACGGTTTGCAGGCCGACGATGGTTTGCGCGCCGACGGTGATCGGGTCGATGCCGTCCCATGGGCGACCGGCGTGGGTCTGTTTGCCGAGGATTCTGATGCGCAGGTCGTCGGAGCTGGCCAGGGTGGCGCCTGGGCGGTAGGCGATCTGGCCGGCGGGGACACCGGCCCAGACGTGCAGGCCGAAGACCGCATCGGGTTTTGGTGATTTCATCACGCCTTCCTCGACCATCATTTTTGCGCCCCAAGTGTTTTTGCCGTCGGGGATGAAGTCGCTTGGGCCTTCTTCGGCGGGCTGGAAGTAGAACACCACGGTGCCGGGCAGGGTGTCGCGCATGCCTGTAAGAATTTTCGCCGTGCTCAGCAGGATTGCGGTGTGGGCGTCGTGGCCGCAGGCATGCATGACGTCGACTTCTTTGTCGAGGTAGGTGCCTTTGGCTTTCGAGGCGAACGGCAGGTCGGCGACTTCCTTGACCGGCAGCGCGTCCATGTCGGCACGCAGGGCTACGGTCGGGCCGGGCAGGGCGCCTTTGAGCACGGCCACTACGCCGGTGCGGGCGACGCCGGTTTTGACGTCCAGGCCCATGGCTTTGAGTTGTTTGGCGACCAGTTCGGCGGTGCGTTTTTCAGTGTTGCCGAGTTCTGGATGAGCGTGGATGTCGCGGCGGGTTTCCAGCAGTTCCGGTTCAAGCTGTTTGGTTTGTGCGGCGATTTGTTCGCGGGTGCTGTCCAGCGTGGCAGCACCGGCGTGACCAGCGAGCAGGGTAATGAAAACGGCCTGGGCAATGCGTGTCAGCTGCATCGGGTTTCTCCTTGTTTATTGTTCTTGGCTTCCCTGTCTGTGACAAACGCACAGCAGGTAAGTGCTCTTGGGTGATTGAAGCGCTGCGCTACCTTCCAAAGTTGCTGAAGAAAAAGAGTAGTAGAGAAACTTCCTACTGCATTGTCAGTTCCGTCCGGCGTGACAGAAAAAACCGCGCACGATAAATATGTACCGCACTGCGCAACATTTATTTCCATAAATTTCTCTAGGTACCGGTCACGTTATTGGCTGTTTGAAGGTGACAGGCCAGCGCGACAAAACTATTGTCCATGGAGGATTTATAAATGCAGCGTAATGGAATAACACTTCCGCTAAGTGTGGTGCGTCCGGATAAACAAGATGAATATTTACATTATTTAGGGGCAGGAGACGGTTCGGGGCCAAACATCAACTTTGCGCCTTTGGGTGAAATACTCGATATGGAAAGCATCTATAAAGATACTTTCAGGAATATTGCCCAGGTCATTGAACATGAACTGGCAGAAGTGCGGGCAGCAGGTGATCAAAGTGCATTGCCTCCTTTGGATGCGCTGGCGCGGGAGATGCGATTCAGGGAGTCGCTGACGACACGAAAATTCAATGCGTTTTTCGTGGCGAGAGACGTTGCCATTCAACGTTTCAGTCATGCCCAAATTGAAACTTTTTTTAACGGTGGCCGGTTACCACAGGTAAATCGGCGAGGCAGCGGTGTCAGCGTTCGGCAGGCCTATAGCGCCTTGTTCAATGCCAAGTTGCTGGTCGAAGGCATCAACTTGTTGAACAGCCAGTCGGCCACGGTCAAAGGCATGATTGCTGTGGTGCAAGCGCAGGAAGCCGAGCGGATCGCCCAGGAGCAGGCGCGGTTGGCGGCGGAACACGCCAGGCAGGTTGCACAGGAACAGGCCCGCGTCGCTCAAGAGCATGCTCGACGGCTGGCGGAAGAACTGGCGCGGCAGGCCGCCGTCAATGAACTCAGGCGACTTGAAGAAGAACAGGCTCGCTTGGCGGCTGAGTCACTGGAGCGCAAGCGTGCCGAGGAACAGACGGCGTTTGAGGCTGAAGCCGAAGCACGCAGGGCCGCTGAGGAGCAGCGTCGGCGGGATGCCATCGAAGAGGCCAATCGCCTGCTTGAGGAGCAGCAACGTAGCCGCGGTCATGGCAGCCTTTTACGCCTTCAGGGCAATGTCAGCCACGCCCAACTGGTATTTGCGACATCCGGCGGTGCGGTTGCGATTGCGGACAATCTGTTGGCGGGGCTAGCTGCCGTCATTCGCTCGGCGGTTGCCGGCCTGTCGGGTCTCGCAGCAGGCACGGCGTCGGGTCTGATGGTGGGTGTGAGTGCGTTCATCTACTCACCGACGCTGGGCAATGGTGAGTTGCCCGAGCGCTTCGTGCTCAGCCATCCGTTGTCGGACCTGCTTCCCGGGCCTTTACCGGATCTGCACAGGCTGGCAAGCGAAAGGGCGTTGCTGGATTTACCCGTACGTTTAAGTTCCCGGCCATTGACAGGCAATCTGGCGGAACTCCTCGTTGTTCCGGTCGGCGGTAAAAGACTTCCTTCCGGCGTACGGGTGATTGCAGCCGGTTATAACCCCGGGGAAAACACCTACGGCACCACGCTTACTGACCTTCCGCCAACAACCGTGGTCTGGACGCCTTCAGTAACGCCGACTGACAGTTCAACGCAGTTGCCCGTCGAAGAATCAGCTCCACCGCGATACTTCGGCGGCAATCTCGTCCCGATTGAAGGACGGATCGATACCTATCCTGTCCCGGGCAACATTCACTTCGACGACTTCATTCTGGTTTTCCCGCCGGAATCGGGACTGCCACCGCAGTACGTCATGTTCCGGGACCGTCGGAATGATCCGGGGGTTGCCAGCGGCTATGGAGAGCCGGTTGGGGGTCGATGGCTGGAGGCGGCTGCGCAAGGTGAGGGGGCGGCGATTCCTTCGCAGATTGCTGATCAGTTGCGAGGCAAGCAGTTCAAGAGTTTCAGGATTTTTAGAGAGACGTTTTGGAAGACTTTGGTTGCTGATACCGAAATAGCGATCTGGTTTGATCCAGGTAGCTTAAAAGAAATGAGCAACGGGCGATCGCCGTTTGTAAAAAGAGATAATCGTGTTGGAAAAAGAGTGAAATTTGAGTTGCATCACAACGTTGCGTTGTCAAATGATGGGGGGTTGTATGATATGGATAATTTGCTCGTGCTGACTCCAAGACAACATGTTGAAGTTCATAAAGGAGGTGTGTAGTGGCTAATTCGATTAGTGATATGTCCGAGAAGGAGTTCTTGGATTTTGTATGGAAAATATATCAGTCCGAATATGCGACTGAGAAACAGCAAATTGCAGCTGTGATGGAGTATGAGAGGCTGAGCGAACATCCTGCGGGGTCTGATTTGCTTTACTACCCGGAGCCAGGAAAAGAAGGCCCGGAGCGTGTGGTCTTGGAAATAAAGAATTGGCGCAAAGCCAATGGAAAATCTGGTTTCAAAGATCAATAAAACTCTATTTCCTAAAGCACGCGTCGAAGTTCATAAAGGCGTTTTAAATGAAATCGATACAGGATATGAGAGAGGAAGACTTTCTTGAGTTTGTCAAGAAAATATATAATTCCGGGTTTGCTACAGAGAAACAGCAAATTACTGCCATTCTTGAGTTCTCCAGGCTAGTTGAACATCCTTCTGGTCACGATTTGATTTACTACCCATAGGAAGGCAAGGATGGGCCTGGAAATGGTGTCTTGGAGGTAAAAAAAATGGCGCTCCGCTAACGGTAAACCCGGTTTCAAAGATCAATAAAAATACCCACCCTATTGGCACTGCCTGCCAATAGGGGGGCACATTCGGGTTCAGTTGTCCTTTTTATACTCCGCACCCGGTGTAATCACCTGCACGCTCATCCGCGGCGTCGCCAGATCCAGTCCTGCCTCATCCAGGTGACGTTTGAGCGACAGGTTGAAGGCTCGGGAAACTTCCCACTGCTTGATCGGCGCCGTCTTGAACCGCGCGCGCAGGATCGCGCTGCCGGACTCGAAACTCTCGACGCCCTGGATCTCCAGCGGCGACCAGATGTTGCGTCGCTGCAACGGATCGGTGCGCATCTTTTGCCCGACTTCGCGCATCAGTTTGATCGCGTCGTCGATTTCCATGTTGTACGGCACCGCCACGCGGAAGATCGCGTAGCCAAATTCCCGCGAGTAGTTCTTGATGCTTTTGATTTCGCTGAACGGGATGGTGTGAACGATGCCGTCGATGTCGCGCAGGCGCACGGTGCGGATGGTCAGGCCTTCAACAGTGCCGAGGTGGCCGCCGACGTCGACGTAGTCATCGATGGCCAGCGAGTCTTCAATGATGATGAACAGGCCGGTGATCAGGTCCGCGACCAGTGACTGCGCGCCGAAACCGATGGCCAGACCGATCACACCGGCACCGGCCAGCAGTGGCGTAACGTTCATGCCCATGTTGGCCAGCGCGACGATCAGCGCAATGATGAAGATCGCCACGAACAGCACGTTGCGGATCAGCGGCATCATCGTTTGCGCGCGGGCATTCGCCAGACCTTTGCGCGAGCGGGTGAGGGCGTGATGCACGGCCGTGTCGGCGAGGATCCAGATCAGCCAGGAGAAAATCAGTGTGCCGATCAGGCTGAACAGTTTGACGCTGACGTCATGCCCCTCACCTTCGGCGAAACCGATCAACGACTGGCCCCAGACGCGCAGGCCGAGTTCGATAAAGACCAGCCAGACCAGCAGATGCGCGAGGGTGTAGAAGAAGCTTTTCAGACGCTCGGAATACAGCGCGTGACGTTTCGGCCCGCGTTGCGGTTTCAAGGAATGACGGCGCACGAGGCCGTTGATCACCATGCACAACACCAGCAGCACGGTGCAGATCAGCGACTGGCGCAGTGCGGTGCTGGTGTCGCCAGCGGAGACGAAGGTGGCGAACAGCGAGATGCCGACCAGCACCAGCGCCGGCACGTACCAGAAGGTGCCGAGGATTTCGATGGTATCGCTGAGGGCGCGGCGGGTCAGGCGTCGTGACAGCGGCTGGTTGCGGATCAGGTGCGCAATCGGTCGGCGGAAACGCAGGATGAACAGGCCGGTCGAGATTGCCGCGAGCACATTGGCGACGGTCGCGGCGGTGTGTGCCAGATGCACGCCCAGACTTTCGACCAGACGCGGATCATTCAGCGCTTCACCGAACGCGGCGAAGCTGCCGATCAGCCACAAGGGCCGGAAGGCCTGATGACGCAGGATGTACAGCGCGCGATGGCGGTGCGGGCCGTCGAGCAGGGAAAACGCGATCACGCAGATCGCCGAGAAACAGGTGCCGACCACCAGCGCATAGGCCAGCACCATCGCCAGGCTTTTACCCAGCGACGACGGCAAGGCGTAGCTCATGTAGACGGTCATCACCAACGCGATCAGCCACGGCCCAAGCTTGCGCAAGGCAAAGCGCAGCATGTCGAGGGCTTTGGGGTGTTGCGGCAGTTCTTCTGTGAGGCCGAAGCGCATGCGCACCCGGTGACCGAGCCAGATCAGTGCGGCGGCGAGCAGGCTCCAGACCATCAGAATCATGGCGAAGCCGAAGATGATCGGCAGCCACTCGTTGGCCGGCAGCATCATCGCGCTCAGTTCGTCCTTGGCCAGGTCGAACTCGTTGCCCCAGCGGTTGAGCGGGCTGTCAGCGCCGGTGAATTGTTTTTCGAAGTTGGCGAGGGTGCCGCCGATCAAGCCGAGCACGCCCTCTTCGGGGCTGGCCTGAGCCTTTTTGGTGGCGTCGCGCAGCTTCTTCAGATCGGTCAGTAACTGTGCGCGTTGCTTGTCGTTTTCCAGCGATTTGATGACTTCGTCAAGGGACTGGCCGAGCGGTTCCTGGGCTTCGGGCTGCGCTTTGTTGGTGTTGAGCAGGCCCGGCAAACCGACCGCGTGGGCGGGCGCCAGCGGCAGCAGTGTCATCAGGCAGACAAGGAACAGACTGGGCAAAGCAAAAAGACGAGCGAACACTAGGCGGTCAACCTCGCAAGGGGCGGATTCGCTGGAGTGTACGAGGCCCACTAAAGCAATGCGAGCCGGGCGCGGATTTATTCGTTGAGTTTGGCGAGGATCTTGTAGACCACAGTGGCGAGGATCGTGAGCATGCCGATCCACATGGCGAACACGCCGGCATTCTTGTCACGGAAGTTGAAGCCGATGGCCAGCAGGATCATTCCGCTCAGAATCGGAATGAGCATGGCGTGGAACGAAGACATCGAGATCATGGAGACTGCCTTGTCGAAATGAATGATGTAAGTCTAGGTCGGTTTTGCTTGAGCTGTTCTGATGTGTATCAGAGTTGAGCCGGTTTCAAAATGAAATTTGTGCTGCCTGAACTGACGCTTTCGCGAGCAGGCTCGCTCCCACATTGGAATGCATTTCAAACTGTGGGAGCGACGGTGTGACGATTCGACCTGCTCGCGAAGCTTTTAGGGCAATTCGCGGCAGGCGTAGAACGCGCTGAGTACTTTGACCAGGTGCGCCAGGTCATGGCTGCCGCACAGTTCGCGGATCGAGTGCATGGCGAAGGTCGGCAGGCCGATGTCAACAGTGCGCACACCGAGGTGGCTGGCGGTGATCGGGCCGATGGTCGAGCCACAGCCCATGTCGCTGCGCACCACAAAGCTCTGTACCGGCACTTCTTCGGCCATGCACAGATGGCGGAAGAACCCGGCGGTTTCGCTGTTGGTGGCGTAGCGCTGGTTGCTGTTGACCTTGATCACCGGGCCGGCGTTGAGTTTCGGGCCGTGGTTGGCGTCGTGCTTTTCTGCGTAGTTGGGGTGCACGCCGTGGGCGTTGTCGGCCGAGACCAGCAGGGATTTCTGGATGGTGCGGACGAACTCGTCACCTTCCGGCAGCAGACGACGCAGGGTCTGTTCGAGCATCGGGCCATCGGCGCCGCAGGCCGAGCAAGAGCCGACTTCTTCGTGGTCGTTGCACACCAGCACGCAGGTTTCGTCGGTTTCGGCGGTCAGCAAGGCTTGCAGGCCGGCGTAGCACGACAGCAGGTTATCGAGGCGCGCGCCGGCAATGAAGTCGCCGTTGAGGCCGATCACTGCAGCGCTTTGCGTGTCGTAGAAACTCAACTCGTAATCGAGCACGACGTCGGCGTTCAAGCCATGTTCGCGGGCCAGTTGATCGGTGAGCACGGCGCGGAAGTCGACGCGCTCGTCACCGGCGAATTGCGCGAGGATCGGTGGCAGTTCGGTCTGCGCGTTGATCGCCCAGCCCTGATTGGCTTCACGGTTGAGGTGAATGGCCAGGTTGGGAATGATCGCGATTGGCGCCTTGAAGTCGATCAACTGGCTTTCGACTTTGCCGTCGCGGCGGAAGGTCACGCGGCCGGCCAGCGACAGGTCGCGGTCGAACCACGGCGCCAGCAGCGCGCCGCCGTAGACTTCGACGCCGAGTTGCCAGAAGCCCTGACGCTGCAGTTCCGGCTGCGGTTTGACCCGCAGGCACGGGCTGTCGGTGTGCGCGCCAACCAGGCGGATACCGCCGTGCAGTGGCGAGGTGCGGCCCATTTTGATCGCGACGATCGAGGAGTCGTTACGGGTGACGTAATAGCGGCCGTTCGGCTCGGTGGTCCATGGCTCGCGCTCGTCGAGGCGCACGAAACCGGCAGCCTCCAGACGCTGCACCAGACTGGCGGTGGCGTGGAACGGGGTAGGGGAGGCCTTGAGAAAGTCGATCAGGCCTTGGTTCAACTCTTCGCGCATAAGAAACTCCAGACAGCAATGGGCGGGAGTTTAACGCATCGGCCGGACAATTGAATCCGAACCGGAGCCCTTGTAGGAGTGAGCCTGCTCGCGATAGCGGTGTGTCAGATCATTATTGATTGACTGACAGAGCGCTATCGCGAGCAGGCTCACTCCTACAGGGGACGGTGATGTGGTCAGAACGGTGCAGGGCACTCGAAGCGCAGGCGTTCGCCGGTTTGCGGGTGGGTGAAGCTGAGCATGCTCGCGTGCAGGCACAGGCGCGGCCAGGCGGCCAGAGCCTGCTCGTGGGCGTAGAGGCCATCACCGAGCAGCGGATGCCCGATCGACAGCATGTGCACGCGCAACTGGTGCGAACGGCCCGTAATCGGCGTCAGCTCAACGCGACACCAGTCACCGCAACGCTCCAGCACACGCCAGAAGGTCAGCGCGTGTTTGCCGAATTCGTGGTCGACGACATGGCGCGGTTTGGTCGGCGGGTCGTAACGCAAGGGCAAATCGATGCTGCCACTGTCCAGTTCCGGCTGACCCCAGGCCAGTGCGGTGTAGGCCTTTTCAGTTTCGCGGTCATGAAACTGCCGCGACAGTTCGCGATGCGTATCGGCATCACGCGCCAGCAAAATGATGCCGGAGGTTTCCCAGTCCAGGCGATGGACGATGCGCGCTTCCGGGTAGCCGTTTTCCTGCAGGCGGGTAATCAGGCAATCCTTGTTGTCGTCGGCGCGACCGGGCACCGAGAGCAGCAACGTCGGTTTGTCGACCACCAGTACGGCGGCGTCCTGATGGATGATGCGGATGTTGGACAGCGGCATTAAAACAGCCTCGTAACAAATGCCAACGGCGGTTCAGGGCCATCCCGCATGGGGATGGCCCTGAACCGCCGTCGTACCTGCCGGATCGACTCAGCGATCAGGCAGGGTGATGTTGAGTTCCAGAATCGAGCAACTGCCCTGGCTTTCCAGTGCAACATGTACGTCGTCGTTGCCGATGTTGACGTACTTGCGGATCACGTCGACCAGTTCCTTCTGCAAGGCTGGCAAGTAATCCGGCGTGCTGCGCTGGCCGCGCTCATGCGCCACGATGATCTGTAGACGCTCTTTCGCTACCGAGGCGGTACTTGGCTTTTTGTTGGCACGAAAGAAGTCAAAAAGGTTCATTACCTACCTCCAAACAGGCGCTCGAAGAATCCCTTCTTCTCGACATCGAGGAAACGGTGGGCTTTTTCTTTGCCCAGCAAACGGTCGACGGTATCGCTGTAGGCCTGACCGGCATCGCTCTGGTCGTCGAGAATCACCGGGACGCCCTGGTTGGATGCCTTGAGCACCGCCTGGGATTCCGGGATCACGCCGAGCAGGGTGACCGAGAGGATTTCCTTGACGTCTTCAACGCCCAGCATTTCGCCCTTTTCAACACGCTCTGGATGGTAGCGAGTGATCAGCAAGTGTTCCTTGATCGGGTCTTCGCCACGTTCGGCGCGGCGCGATTTGCTGGCCAGCAGGCCGAGCATGCGGTCCGAATCTCGTACCGAGGACACTTCCGGGTTGGTCACGACGATCGCTTCATCAGCGAAGTACATGGCCAGGTGAGCACCTTTCTCGATGCCCGCCGGGGAGTCGCAGACGACGAACTCGAATTGTTCCTTGAGCTCCATCAGGACTTTTTCCACGCCTTCGACAGTCAGCGCGTCTTTGTCGCGGGTCTGACTGGCGGCCAGTACGTAGAGGTTTTCCAGGCGCTTGTCTTTGATCAGCGCTTGTTGCAGGTTGGCTTCGCCGTTGACCACATTGACGAAGTCATACACTACGCGGCGCTCGCAACCCATGATCAGGTCAAGGTTACGCAAGCCCACGTCGAAGTCGACGATCACTGTTTTGTGGCCGCGCAGAGCGAGGCCGGTACCGATAGCGGCGCTGGTGGTGGTCTTACCCACACCACCCTTGCCGGATGTAACCACGAGAATCTTGGCCAAGGTGTTTCACCCCTAAGGAAGAAGGACTTTTTAGCCCCTGAAAAACATCTCTTGAAAACTACTGCAGTCGGACAGCCTTGGCTGGAATTCGGCATTGAGCCTTTTTCCTACTTCGTTTGAGCCGTTTTCGCTACGTTTTAGAGATGCTTGGAAAATGCGGCAGTATCCGTTAAAGCCGAATGATGTTCAACACGTCGCCCGACAGGCTGACCTGTACGCCCGAGCCCCACATAGGGTCGCGACGCAAATCTTCGGAAACCTTGTAATGACCGGCGATGGAGATCAGTTCAGCGCTCAATTGCTGACAGAAAATCCGTGCCTTGGTGTCACCCTTCACGCCGGCCAGCGCCCGACCGCGCATCGGGCCGTATACATGGATGTTGCCATCGGCGAGAAGTTCCGCCCCCGGACTGACCGAGGACACCACGACCAAATCGCCACCCTGGGCATATATCTGTTGGCCACCACGTACTGGCGTGGTGATGACGCGGGTCGGTTTGACCGTTGGCTCCGGCGGTTTTTCCGGCTTCTTTTTGACTTCGGCTTCGGGTGTTTCCAGCGGTCGTTCACGGGCGCCCGACGGCGGCAACACCGGAATGTCGATGGCGATGGCGGCGGCGATGTCTTCGATGCGGCTGGCGCGAATCGCCAGGGTGCGCAGGCCATGTTGACGGCACACGCGCATCAGGCCTGGCAGATCGACGGCGCCTTCGCTTGGCGGCAGTTTGTCCAGCGCCAGAACCAGCGGCGCGTTGCTGAAGAAGTTCGGCGCCTGGGCAACTTTGGCGGCCAATTGCCGATCGAGGCTTTCGAGGTCGTTACGGGCCAGTTCCAGCACAGTAATGGCCAGCATGCTGCCCTTGAGCTGGAATACGGGATCTTGGTCTAACGGTTCGGTTTGGCTCATGTCGGCATACAACGGCTTGTCACTAAAAGTGCCGAGACTTATAACGAGAACGCCCGCAGGCCGCAAGCCGGGTCGAACGATGTAGAATGCGCGGCCACTGCATTTACGGAAGCTTTAATGGATCGCCCGCGTTTTCGAACAGCCTTTTTATCGCCACGCTTCTGGCCGCTCTGGTGCGGTCTGGGGCTTTTGTGGCTGATCGTCCAGTTGCCGTATCCGGTCTTGCTGACCATCGGTCGAGTTTTGGGCGCGCTGATGTATCGCGTGGCCGGCGACCGGCGGCGCATCGCCAAGCGCAATCTTGAACTGTGTTTCCCGGAAAAATCCGCCGCTGAGCGCAAACGCCTGCTCAAGGAAAATTTCGCCTCCACCGGTATCGCCTTTTTTGAAATGGCCATGAGCTGGTGGTGGTCGCGCGAGCGTCTGGCCAAGCTGGCCCACGTTGAAGGTCTGGAGCATTTGCAAAAGGCCCAGCGTGAAGGCAAAGGCGTGATTCTGATGGCCGCGCATTTCACCACGCTGGAAATCGGCGCGGCATTGCTCGGTCAGCAGCACACGATTGATGGCATGTACCGCGAACACAAAAACCCGCTGTTCGACTTCGTCCAGCGTCGCGGTCGCGAACGGCACAACCTCGACTCGCTGGCGGTGGAGCGTGACGACGTGCGCGGCATGCTCAAACTGCTGCGCTCCGGTCGCGCGATCTGGTATGCGCCGGATCAGGACTATGGCGCCAAGCAGAGTATCTTCGTGCCGCTGTTCGGCATTCAGGCGGCGACTGTGACAGCGACGACGAAATTTGCGCGTCTGGGCAAGGCGCTGGTCGTGCCGTTCACCCAGGAGCGTCTCGCCGACGGCAGCGGTTATCGGTTGGTGATTCATCCGCCGCTGGAAGATTTCCCCGGCGAAACCGAAGAAGCCGACTGCATCCGCATCAATCAGTGGGTCGAGAGCGCTTTGCGTGCCTGCCCCGAACAGTATCTGTGGGCGCATCGACGCTTCAAGAGCCGGCCACCGGGCGAGCCGAAGCTGTACGCCAAACGCGGTTGATTTCCCCATCCTTTTGAGCACCATGGAGTGTTGCGATGAGCCCATCTGAACCGGTCACAGGTTTGATTCTTTCCGGCGGCGGGGCTCGGGCGGCGTATCAGGTGGGGGTGCTGGCGGCGATTGCCGAATTGCTGCCGTTGGGCGCCGACAATCCGTTTCCGGTGATCGTTGGCACCTCGGCCGGGGCGATCAACGCCGTCAGCCTCGCCAGTGGCGCTACAGACTTTCGCGCCGCCATCGAGCGTCTCACCTTGTTCTGGCAAGGCTTTCGCAGCCATCGCGTGCTGCGCAGTGACTGGCCCGGGGTTATCCGTCAGGCCAGCCGCTTTGTCAGTCACAGCCTGCTCGGCCTCGGTCGGCAATTGCCGGTGGCGCTGCTCAACAGTTCGCCGCTGCGCGAACTGCTCAATGAAAAACTGCACATGCCTGGCATCGCCGAATCGATTGCGCGCAAGCAATTGCATGCGGTGGCGGTGACGGCGTTCGGCTACGAATCCGGGCAAGCGGTGACGTTCTATCAGGGCGGCGGCAAGATCGATGCGTGGTTACGCCATCGTCGCATTGGCGTGCCGACGGAACTGACGGTGGAGCACCTGCTTGCCAGTTCGGCGATCCCGTTGCTGTTCGCGCCGGTCAAACTCGGCGATGAATATTTTGGCGACGGCGCGGTGCGGCAATCCGCACCGATCAGCCCGGCACTGCACCTGGGCGCGAGCCGAGTGCTGGTGGTCGGTGTCAGTGGCAACCCGCGCGGGTTTGATCCGCAGCAGCCGCTGGAACGCGCTTATACGGGGCAACAGCCGACGCTGGCGCAGATTGGCGGGCACATGCTCAACAGCACGTTCATTGACAGTCTCGAGAGCGACATCGAGTTGCTGCAGCGTCTCAACCAGTTCAGCCACTTGATGCCTGCCGGCACACCGACCCGCGAGCTCGGTGTGGCGCCGGTGGAGGTGCTGGTGATTTCGCCGAGTCAGCCGATCGATGAGATCGCGGCGCGGCATCGCCAGGAATTGCCGGCGGCGTTGCGTCTGTTTCTGCGTGGGCCGGGGGCGACCAAGACCAGTGGGGCTGGGGTGTTGAGTTATCTGCTGTTCGAGGCGGGGTATTGCAGCGAGTTGATTGATCTGGGGCGGCGCGATGCGTTGGCCAAGCGCGAGGAGTTGTGCCGGTTTCTCGGGGTCTCGATACCTGAAGTCGCTTGACCTGTCAGGTTTGACAGTAGACGTGTGTGCGTTTACCTCTATAAGTTGAAGCCCTTGCCCAGAGGGTTTGCCAATGACGACCGCACAATGGACTGATGCTCACACACCGTCACTGTCGGTAGTGGATTCGCGCGGTTTTGCTGTGCGCAATATTGGCTATTGCCGGAGTCCGTTGAATCCGGCCGTTGAGGCTCGGATTACGCAAAATCGATTTGATGCGGTCGGTAGGCTTGCGGCTTGTTGGGACCCGCGATTGCGGGAAGCAGCGCCGAAACCGAACCTTGAAAACACCTTTGATTTGCAAGGCCGGCCTCTGCTGATTGATAGCGTCGACGCTGGCTGGCAGTTGAGCTTGTTGAATGAGACAGGTGAGACGCGTTCATTCTGGGATGGTCGTGGTAGCCAGCGGCATACTCAATACGATGAGCTTCAGCGTCCGACAATTGTCTCGGAACATCTGATGCACGAGTCACCTAAGGTTTGCGACCGATTTATCTATGGCAGTGCGGTTGGCGAGTTTGCCGATCACAACCAATGCGGTCAGCTCATCCGACACGACCATCCTGCCGGCAGTCGCGGCCTCGACGAGTACGGTGTGACGGGTTTGCCGTTGTCAGAGCAGACGCGTTTTCTGCGCGATCTGCAGGAGCCTGACTGGCTTGACGAAAGTACTCACGCTAACCTGGAAGATGAGGTTTTTGAGACTGCGCACCGCTACAGTCCGTTGGGGGAGCTGCACAGTCAGACCGACGCCAAGGGCAACATCAGACTTTTCAATTACAACAGGGCGGGTCAGTTGAGTGACACCCGACTCAAGCTTGCCGATTCTGGCGACGTACCAAGTTTGCTGGTCAGCGAAATCCACTACGACGCGCTAGGCAACAACGTTAGCGAACGAGCAGGCAACAGCCTCTTGAACACGGCTCGCTTCGCTGCTGACGATGGGCGTTTGCTGCAATTGCAATCCAGCGATGCTAATGGCCAAACGCTGCAGGATTTTAATTATGAATACGATCCTGTCGGCAACGTCACCGTAATCGAAGACAAGGCTCAACTCACCCGGCACTTCAACCAGGAGCGTATCGATCCGCTTTGCCGATATACCTATGACAGCCTTTATCAACTGATCAAAGCGATCGGCAGTGAAGTCAGCCAACCGAGCTACGGCCCGGCGCTGCCGATCTGGCAAACCATGCCGCTGGACCCCAATCAGTTACGCAACTACACGCAAATCTTCAACTACGACGCCGCCGGCAATCTTCAAACACGACATCACTCTGGTGCGGAAACCTTCGAGATGTTCACTTCGTTGCACAGCAATCGCAGCGTTGCAGAAGAAAGCAATCTGACTGGCGGCTTTGATGCAAACGGCAACCAGTTGGAGCTTTCACGCGGCCAGCAAATGACGTGGGACGTTCGCAACCAGTTAAGCAGCGTGACGATGGTCAGTCGTGTCGACGGTCCGGATGACACTGAAAGTTATCGCTACGAACGCCCGGGTCAGCGCTTGCGCAAAGTCCGATCGACGCAATCCGCTCGTCGCACGCTGCGCTCTGAAGTTCGCTATCTGCCGGGGCTGGAAGTCCATCATGACATGGCCACTGGAGAGGAACGGCACGTCGTAAGTGTTGAAGCTGGACGATGCAAGGTTCGTGCATTGCACTGGGTAACCCGGTCGCCTCGGGATACTGGTAGCGACCAGTTGAGGTTTAGTCTGAGCGACCATTTGAACTCGAGCACTCTGGACCTGGATGAGCGGGGTGCGTTGCTGAGTCGGGAGGTCTATTACGCTTATGGCGGAACGGCTATATGGGCGGGCACTAGTGAGATCAAGGCCAAATACAAAACGGTGCGTTATTCGGGGAAGGAGCGTGATGCGACTGGACTTGTTTATTACGGTTATCGGTATTACGCGCCTTGGTTACAGCGATGGCTAAGTGCTGATCCTGCGGGTGATGTAGACGGTTTGAATTTTTTTATTTTTTGTGGGAATGGACCGGTATCAAAGGTTGACCATCAAGGATTGCAGTGGAGCGAATCAAGGTTTCGATCGAGGTATGGCCCGATAACTTATCTCGATGAGCAAGAGGGTAGTGCCGGAGAAAGAATAGTTGAAACTGTACAAGGTGGGCTGAATGCCGCAATTGCCGCTGTTGGTGTTGTGGAGTCTGCACTTGGGGCTGAGGGTGGGGGGGGGATTGATCCTTTGGCGGCGTACTATGTTGATAACACTTTTGGGCCGCAGGCAGATCGTTCCACGTTAGTTGACACACTGGGAAAAATGAAGGAAATGCTGACGTTTTACTCCTTGCTCCCGGGGAATGTTCTTTTTGTTACTCGACCTTATGTCAAACGTGCGACGGGTGAGGGACGTGATGCCGAGAGGCTTTATGCCGGCGTTCGTATTGTTCCCAAAGATCCCATGGA
This sequence comes from Pseudomonas neuropathica, assembly GCF_015461835.1. GTDB lineage: Bacteria > Pseudomonadota > Gammaproteobacteria > Pseudomonadales > Pseudomonadaceae > Aquipseudomonas > Aquipseudomonas neuropathica. The sequence goes on from NZ_JACOPX010000007.1 coordinate 153,836, forward strand.
GCGTATGGTGATCACTGAAGATGAACTGAATAGCGAGGGCACACTTGATATTGCTTTTATTCACGCTGCGGCAATAGGTCTTGGCGCTCACGAAGTGATGCCCTACACGAGGGGGTATCCGATGATTGCACCGGATGCCACTGCCTATTTCGGAGAAGACCTGATAAGTGGCGAGTTTGATGGTGTGATTGTTTCTCGTGCCATTGATCGCCTTCGACTACCAGACATTAAATACTTTTTTGGATCAAAGGGTTTGTCTGGTCTGGAGGGTAAACTCAAGGAAGACCCAAGCATAAGAGCCAGCATTCTGATGCAGGACGCGGGAGTATTAACTTTCTTCGTTAAAACTTTATCTGTCGCCCTCGGTGTTTCACCACCGCCACCGTACCCGCGAGAACTGAGAGAAGCAAAGGCGCAAAGCTATCCGTCAAAGGGATGATCTTAAGGTTGGACGGTGCAGGCAGGAGTTTCACTGTTGTCGTGATAAACCTGCCTGCAGCGATATCAATCAGAAGTGGAACTTCACCAGGAAGCTCGTGGTGCTCTGATTGGTCTTGAACGCGCCGGTATCGTCGATGCCGTACTTGTCTTTCCAGTAGTCGTATTCCACACCGACATACAACTGCTTCTCGCCGAAACTCAACGCCTTGCCCAAGTCGTATTTGACCTGCGGGTTGAAGTGCAGGTTGGCGTGGTAATCGCCTTTGGAGTTGGAGTCGTTGTCGGTGACCCAGTCCATGAAGCCGTCGATCAGGATGTCCGACTTGCCGACCGGGATGGTGTAGGACCAGACCGGAGTGATCTGCCAGACATTGTCACCGGCGCGAGCACCTTGGGTGTGGCGCTGGTAGAAGTTCAACTGGAAGTAGTCGAAGCCCGGGATCGCCAGGTCGAAGCCTGGACCGATCAGGTACGACTCGGTGTCGCCTTCGCCGAACTCGTAAGTCATCGCCACCAGGACGTCTTTGATCGGGCCGAACTCGATCTTCTGGTCGAGCACTTTGCCCAGCGAGATGCGCGGGCTGAACTCGCCGTAGTAGGTGTTCGGACCGTTGCTGAAGTCCTTGCCACCGTTGTAGAAGATCTTGTCGAGGAAGAAGAAGTTGTCCCCGTACTTCCACGCATCGGCGTGCTCGAAGGTGACGGTCTGCTGGATGCGCGGGTTGACCTGGAAGTCCTTGCCATAGAGGTAGGTCAGGCTGTTGTTCTGCCACTGCAGCAGGCCTTCGGCCATGGCCTGGCCGCCGGCCAACATCGATCCCGCGAGCATCAGGCTGGTGCACATACGTTTCATTCGGTTGCTCCCAAAGTAGGTGTTCCACGTTATTTTTTTAAGATCGGCGCTCTGGTGTGGCGCCTTTTTTCGTTGCTGCAAAAACTCATCCGATCGGTCAGCTTCGTTGCTGTTAGCAAGAGCTGAGCCAAGGCTTTCGAAAAGCAAAAAAACACCCGCTCGGCTGCTGAAAAACAGTCGATTGAGTGTGTTTTCGGGATGCCTCGGTACTGACCGGGGCCGGGATATGTTGGCTTTTCGGTCAGGAATTAAATCCGGGCTTTTTTTTAGACCGAATTCAGGAGGCCGCGGAGAATACTGACTCCTCGGCCAGCTCTCAAGTGCCCCGCAACAGAGCACCGACGACAGGTATGGGGCACGGTTGCGGGCCATCTTAGAAATGCACCTTTACCAGCAGGCTGGCGGTGTTCTGATTGGTGTCGAAGTTGTGCGTGTTTTCGACGCCATATTTATTTTTCCAATAGCTGTATTCGGTGCCGACATACAGTTGCTTCTGGCTCCAGCCCAAAGCTTTGCCCAGGTCATATTTGATCTGCGGATTGATGTGCAGGTTGGCGTGGTAGGTGCCGCGTGAGTTCTCATCGTTGTCGACTACCCAATCGAGGTAGCCGTCGATCAGCACATCGGAATTGCCCAGGGGAAAGCTGTAGGACCAGCCGGGGGTGATCTGCCAGACGCCATCGCCGGGACGCGGGCCTTCGGTCTGGCGGCGGAAGATGTTCAGGGTGACGTAGTTGAAGCCGGGCACTTTGAGGTCGAAGCCTGGGCCAATCAGGTAGGCCTCGCTGTCGCCTTCGCCATATTCGTATGTCATAGCCAGCAGGACGTCTTTGATCGGGCCGAACTCGAGCTTCTGGTCGAAGATCTTGCCGAACGAGAAGCGCGGGGTGAATTCACCGTAGAAGGCGTGCGGGCCTTTGTTCGCGTCTTCCTTGCCGTTGTAGAAGATCTTGTCGACGAACAGGAAGTTGTCGCCGTACTTCCATTTGTCGGCGTGCTCGAAGGTCAGCGTCTGCTGGATCGATGGGTTGATTGCGAAATTCTTGCCGTACAGATAGCTCAGGCTGTTGGTCTGCCACAGCAGTAAATCGCCGGCCATGGCCTGACTCGCGGCCAGCAGGCCGCCACTCAACAGAACGTTGGTTTGCGTGCGAATCATCTGTTGCTCCCTCTTGTTTTTATTGTTTGAGGCGCAGAGCTGTTGACCCTTGTAGGAGTGAGCCTGCTCGCGATAGCGGAATGAAATTCAACACATCTGTTGACTGAAAAAACGCTATCGCGAGCAGGCTCACTCCTACAGGGGGATATCGGTGTTGCTTTAGTGCTGGTGCGCGTGGCAGTCGTTGATCGCTGCGCGCTCTTTGCCGCCGAGAATGTTGAACAGCAGGTTCAGCGTCAGCGCGCTGAGCGTGGCCATGGCGATACCGCTGTGGGTAATCGGGCTCATCCACAGCGGCAGATGCGCGAAGAACTCCGGACGCACCACCGGGATCAGGCCCATGCCGATGCTCACCGCGACCAGCAACTGGTTGCGCCGGTCACCGATGTCGGCTTCCTGGAGAATCTTGATCCCGGTCGCGGCGACCATGCCGAACATCGCAATCGCTGCGCCGCCCAAAACCGCTGGGGGAATAGAGGCAACAAGGAATGCCGCTTTCGGCAACAGGCTCAACACGATCAGCAAGCCACCGGCAACGATGGTCACCGAGCGGCAACGTACACCGGTCATCTGCACCAAACCGATGTTCTGCGCGAACGAGGAGTGGGTAAACGTGTTGAAGAAACCAGCGACAAACGAGGCGCCGGCATCACACAGCAAGCCGCGACGCAGCATGCGTGGGCAGACTTCCTGGCCGGTGATCTTACCCAGCGCGAGGAACATCCCGGTGGATTCTACGAAGATGATCACGACCACCAGACACATCGACAGGATCGGTGCGAGTTCGAATTTCGGCATGCCGAAATGCAGTGGAGTGACGAACTGAACCCATGGCGCGTTGGCCATGCCGCTCAGGTCGACCATGCCGATCGCGCCGCACAGCAGGTAGCCGAAGCACATGCCGATCAGGACGGAAATGTTGACCCAGAAACCGCGCATGAAGCGGTGAATCAACAGAATGGTGCCCAACACCAGAGCGGCGATGGCCAGATAAATCGGTGAGCCGAATTGCGCAGCAGCGGCGCCGCCACCGGCCCAGTTCACGGCCACGGGGAACAGCGACAAACCGATCGAGGTGATGACCGTGCCGGTCACCAGCGGCGGGAAAAAGCGCACGACCTTGGACATGAACGGCGCGATCAGCATGCCGAAGAAACCGGCAGCGATCGTCGCACCGAAGATGCCTTGCAGACCGATACCGGGCATGCCGGCCATGGCGACCATGCTGCCGACTGCAGCAAAACTGGCGCCCATCATCACCGGCATGCGAATGCCCATCGGGCCTATGCCCATGGATTGCACGATGGTGGCGATACCGGCGACCAGCAGGTCGGCGTTGATCAGGAAGGCAATTTCTTCACGACTCAGGCCAGCGGCCTGTCCAATGATCAGCGGCACCGCGATGGCACCACCGTACATCAGCAGAACATGTTGCAAACCGACCAGGATCAGTTGCAAAAGGGGCAATCGCTGAATGGCGGGTGCGTCGGGGATGCGCGCTTTGGACAGCTCGGACATGCAACACCTCGGATCTTTTTATTCTTGTGATTGAACAGCTGCCGGGTTGCTCACAGCTGTTTCTTTGCATCAGGTAAAACCGCGTTAAGGCGATTCGCGAGCAGGCTCGCTCCCACAGGAAATGCGCGATCTCTGTGGGAGCGAGCTTGCTCGCGAAGCTTTGTTGCTTAGTTGGTCTGTGCTCCCTGGGCGATCCATGCACCGATCAGGTCACGTTCCTGCTGGGTCATCTGCGTGATGTTGCCCAGTGGCATGATCTGCGTGGTGATGGCTTGCGCCTGGATGCGTGCCGCGTTCTGACGGATCTGCTCTGGGGTGTCGAACATCACACCGGCAGGCGCCGCACTGAACAGCGGGCTGGTTGGTTTGGCCGAATGGCAAACCGCGCAACGTTCCTGAATCACGTTGTGCACTTTGTCGAAGGCCGGACCTGCGTTGGAGGCTTGCGCCGGTGCTGCTGCAGGGGCTGCGGGTGCAGCAGGCGCCGCCGCTTCAGCCGGTTTCGCGCCACCGCCCAGTGCCGTTTCCGGCAGCGGTTGGTACTCGATTTTCGCGGGTGCCTTGGCCACTTCCGGTGCGGTCGACATCGGCGTTGGGCCGGTGACGTAGGCCAGGGTGATCATGCCCACCGCTGCAACCGGCAGAGTCCAGGCAAACTTGTGGCTGTCGTGACGGGTGTTGAAGTAGTGACGCACCAACACCGCCAACACCGCGATCCCGGCCAGGATCAACCAGTTGTACTGGCTGCCATAGGTGCTCGGGAAGTGGTTGCTGATCATGATGAACAGCACCGGCAGGGTGAAGTAGTTGTTGTGACGCGAACGCAGCAAGCCTTTGGCTGGCAGCGCCGGATCCGGCGTGCGGTTCTCGGCAATTGCGGCAACCAGTGCACGCTGTGCCGGCATGATGATGCGGAACACGTTACCGACCATGATGGTGCCGATGATCGCGCCGACGTGCAGGTACGCACCACGACCGCTGAACACTTTGCTGAAGCCATACGCTGCGCCGATGATCAGCACGAACAGAATGAAGCCGAGCAGAGCAGGGCGTTTGCCCAGTGCCGAGTCGCACAGGAAGGAGTAGATGAACCAGCCGAGGAACAGCGAGCCGATACCGATGGCCACGCCTTCAGGGCCGCTCAGTGTGCTGCCCGGAGCCAGCAGGTAGAGCGTTGGATTGGAGTAGAACACCACGCACAGCAGCGCGATACCCGACATCCAGGTGAAGTAGGCTTCCCATTTGAACCAGTGCAGGTTCTCCGGCATCGCCGGCGGGGCCAGTTTGTATTTTTCCAGGTGATAGATACCGCCACCGTGGATCGCCCACAGGTCACCGGCCAGACCGGTTTTCGGGTTGACGCGGTTGAGGTTGTTCTCCAGCCAGACAAAGTAGAACGACGCGCCGATCCAGGCCACGCCAGTAATCATGTGAACCCAGCGCACGCTCAGGTTCAGCCATTCCAACAGATGTGCTTCCACAGTCTTTACCTCTCGCCTGTCACTCTTGTTGTCGAGTGATCAGACCTTCTCTTATTGGTGGGGGGCGAGGATCAAACGCTCATCCTCTTTGAAAAAATGCTCATCGCAGTTATTGCCTGTGCCACTGCGATCAACCACCAGGAAGTCATCCCGCTTTTCGATCGTCAGCACCGGATGGTGCCAAACGCCGCGATGGTAATTAATGCCCTGCCTGCCGTTGGTGACGAAGGCGCGGACCAAGCCTGATACAGGTTCATCGCCAACTGGCGCGACCACGATCAGAAAGGGGTTGCCGAGCAGCGGAATGAAAGCCTGGCTGCCCAGCGGATGGCGTTCCAGCATGCAAACGGTCAGCGGCATGTCCTGCGCGTCGGCGCGGAAGATGCTGATGATCGCGTTGTCCTCAGGCTGAGCGGTTTCGACCGTCGCCAGTTTATGGAAGCGCATGGTCGAACCGTTGTTGATCATGAAGTGATCGCTGCCGTCGGTTTCGATCACGTCACCGAAAGGGGCGAAGGCTTCTTTGCTCAGCGGTTCAATCTGTAGTGTGCGCATGCTGTTCTTCTTATCCGAATTCGTTATCGATTTACTGCATTTCCCTGTAGGAGCTGGCGAAGCCTGCGATCTTTTGACTTGGTTTTTAAGATCAAAAGATCGCAGCCTGCGGCAGCTCCTACAGGCTCAACATTACTTCGCGACCTTGCCGAGAACGCGCAGGCGGCTCACACCACCATCCGGGAACACGTTCAGGCGGATGTGGGTGATCGGGCCCAGCGCCTTGATCTGCTCGACGAAGGTGTGTTCGGCGTGCATTTCCAGCTTCTGGCTTGGCAGCAGTTCACGCCAGAACAGCGACTGGGTTTCTATCTGGCTGTCAGTACCACCTTTCACGAACGCGCCCTGGATCGAGCAAGTGTCCGGGTAGTTGCCTTTGAAGTGCAGGGTGTCGACGACGATCTTCTCGATCTCGCCCGGGTGACCCAGCGCGACGATGACCCAGTCATTGCCTGGCGTGCGACGGCGTGCAGTTTCCCAGCCGTCGCCCATGTTGATGCCACGGCCCGGGTTGAGGATGTTGCTCATGCGGCCGAAGTGTTCGTCGGAGCAGGCGAGGGCGCGGCCACCATTCAGGGCTGCTGCCAGATCGACTTGCTCGTTGTCACCCACAGCGGACCAGTCGCGGAACGGGATGCCGTACACGCGCAGACGGGCAACACCGCCGTCCGGGTAGATGTTGAAGCGCAGGTGGCTGAACGCTTGGTCGTTGCTGATTTCGTGGTAGTGGTGGCTGTTGCCCTGCAGCTCGACGGCCGACAGCACTTCAGTCCACTGGGTGTTTTCATCAGGCTCGCCCGACGCCAGGAAGCACGCTTCCAGAGAGGCCGATGGCGGGAAGTTGCCGGTGAAGAATGAAGTGTCGATGTCCACGCCTTTGATCGAGCCCGGTACGCCCAGACGGATCACAGCGCTGTCGAAGCCTTCGAAGCGCTTGCGGCGCGATTCCCAGCCATCCATCCACTTGCCGTTGTCATCGAACACGCCCTCCTTCCATACGGCCGGGGTCGGTTGGAACAGACGATTGGCGTCTGCGAACCAGTCATCGGTGACCGAAATGATCTTGGTGCCCAGACGGGCATCGGCCAGGTTGACGAATTTTTCGAAAGGTACGGCGTAAGCTTTCATTCTTCTTGTCTGCCTTTAAAAAAGTGGCTGGGGATGCTTGCAAGACCCTGGGTACTCTCCGCGTTTGATGTACTCGGGTCAGGCTTGCTAAAGAGTCAGTAAACGGAACAGGGCGATCTTGTTGATCTCCGCCAGCGCGCATTTGAACTCGGTGTCTTGCGAGTTGTGAATACGCGTTTCGAACGCCGCGAGGATCTGATGCCGGTTGCTGCCTTTTACCGCCATGATGAAGGGAAACTTGAACTTGGCTTTGTAGGCGTCGTTCAGCTCGGTGAAGCGCTGGAACTCTTCGGCCGTGCATTGGTGAATACCGGCGCCAGCCTGTTCATTGGTGCTGGCTTCGGTCAGTTGGCCCTGGACGGCAGCTTTGCCAGCCAGGTCCGGGTGAGCGTTGATCAGCGCAAGCTGGCTTGCGTGATCGGCGCTCAACAGGATGTCGCTCATGCGCTGGTGCAGGGTTTCGATCTCGTCGATCGAAGCGTCCGCACCCAGGTCGTAGGCCTTCTCGGCCACCCATGGCGAATGTTCATAGATGTCGGCAAAGGCTTTGACGAAAGCGTCACGGCTCAGGGTCGACGGTTGCAGGGTTTGAAAGCGGCTCATTTCGCGGCCTCTTGGTACGGGTGGGTTTCGTGCCAGTGACGCGCGATGTCGACGCGACGGCTGAACCACACCTGTTCATGACTTTTGGCGTATTCGATAAAGCGTTTGAGCGAAGCGATGCGACCCGGACGACCGATCAGGCGGCAGTGCAGACCGATCGAGAGCATCTTCGGCGCTTCGGCACCTTCGGCGTAAAGCACGTCGAACGCGTCTTTGAGGTATTCGAAGAAGTCGTCACCCTTGTTGAAACCTTGCACCTGGGTGAAGCGCATGTCGTTGGTGTCGAGGGTGTACGGGATTACCAGATGCGGCTTGCCGGTCGGGTTGTTCGGTTCCCAATACGGCAGGTCATCGTCGTAGGTGTCGCAGTCGTAGAGGAAACCACCTTCTTCCATGACCAGGCGACGGGTGTTCGGGCCAGTGCGGCCGGTGTACCAGCCCAGTGGGCGCTCGCCGGTGATTTCGGTGAGGACGCGGATCGCTTCGAGCATGTGCTCGCGTTCCTGCGCTTCGTCCATGTACTGATAGTCGATCCAGCGGTAGCCGTGGCTGCAGATCTCGTGACGGGCCTCGACCATCGCACGGATCACATCCGGGTGGCGCTGAGCGGCCATGGCCACGGCGAAGATGGTCAACGGAATGTCGAATTCCTTGAACAATTTCAGAATCCGCCAGACGCCGGCGCGGCTGCCATACTCGTAAAGCGATTCCATGCTCATGTTACGCGCGCCTTGCAGCGGCTGAGCGGCAACCATTTCGGAGAGGAAGGCTTCGGATTCTTTGTCGCCGTGCAGGATATTGCGCTCGCCGCCTTCTTCGTAATTGAGTACGAACGACAGAGCGATGCGGGCATTGCCCGGCCAGTGTGGGTGAGGAGGGTTACTGCCGTAACCGATCAGGTCGCGTGGGTAGTCAGCGCTCACTGCAGTCTTCCTTCTTATTCGTTGACAGATGGGTGTGGCGGCCTGGCAGGCTGGCGTCACAGCGATGGGCTGATTGTATACAACTTTATTCGCAATTTGTAAGCCTGAATTTTCGCATTTTTCGCCGACTGTCATCTTTTGCTGGTATTGGCGTGAGCCTGCAAGAAACCTGCCTGACCAGTCAGTTAATGGATAGGAGGTGCAATGTATAGGCGTGTTGCTGGCAGAATGCGGGGAAAGCCCCGATTGGCGGGGGTGGTGTGAAAAATGTCGTTTTTATTGTGTACAATTTTTTTGAAAAGTGTCTTAATCAGTCGCTCGCCGCAGCTTTTCGTGCTCCGAATCGGTGCGGTCTCCTTTTTATCTGACTTCGGGAGGCGCGAGGTCTGACTGCTTCCACGCAGGCAGGCGCGCAGAATCAATGGGACGTTTGACAACACACGTTTTGGACGCTGCACACGGTTGCCCGGGCAGTTCGATCAAGGTCGAGCTGTACCGCGTTGAAGGTTCGCACCTGGAATTGGTCGCCAGTGCGCTCACCAACAGCGATGGCCGGGTCGATGCGCCGCTGCTGCAAGGCGATGATTATCGTACCGGGGTTTATCAGGTTCAGTTCCACGCTGGCGATTACTACCGCGCCCGCGGCGTTCAGTTGCCGGAGCCGGCATTTCTGGACGTGGTTGTGCTGCGCTTCGGCATCTCTGCCGAACAGGATCACTACCACGTGCCATTGCTGATTTCGCCTTACAGCTATTCCACGTACCGGGGCAGCTGACCCCCAAGCAGCTGCCCCCCACCGGGAAGCGACTGCGCATATAGCTTCTTTGGTCTTTCGCCCGCTCACACTGCGGGCTTTTTTATGCCTGAGTAATCTGCCCGCCTGCGCTGCAGAGAACTCCGGAGCTCATTCAGCTGTGTCGGGTGACAATAAGGTTATGTTCGTGAGTGGGGAGAGGCTCGTTGGTGCCCAGCAAAAAAACGATTCTGTTGGTGTGCAAATGCCCCATCAACTCGTCTTTGACCTGCACGTCCAAGTTGTCGACAAAGACTCTTTTCTTGAGCCAGGCAACTGGATCAGGGAGAAAAACAGTGTTGTTTTGAATCCTGTCCATGAACAGGATGAAAACAGGATCAACCCCCGTTCGCTTGATCAATAAGGCATTCCCCTGGTTGGCGCCGAAATCATGGGCAATGGAGTAGCCGTGTGCGCTAAGAAGATCTTTGAAAAGTGTTCGCGTTGTTCGGCGACCCCTTTGGTGTTGCGAGCCGGAGAACAGTTTCGGGTTGAAGTCGATTCTTCGCAGACCTTCAGCGGAAGGTAGCGGCATACGCATGTTGCCATTTACGTCAGTCGCAAGCGGCGAGAGGAGCATCAGCGGGTCGCTCAAGTCTTGACGAGCGACTCTGTTATCGCCCGTGAAAATAGAGCGATTTTCCCAGTACTTGAACGTCTCGAACAATGCACTGATCCCGGACCCTGTTATTTTCTCGGAGTGACTGGCTCGATTGAACATCTCCCGTGCAGCTTTACTTGCAGAGTGATCGGAAAGATAGGGGAACTGATCGCTGACATATTGAGTCAGGCTTTTCTCAAATGGCCGACTCTCCACGATTCTCCATGCCTGACTGCCATGCCCCGTATCGCCCTCCCTCTTCACCGCCGCCCTGGGTTGCAACTCAGGATTGGTCAGCAGCAACTGTTCGAAAGCATCGAAACGAGTAGCAGAAAACTGTGGCGGCTTGATGAAGGCAAAGGCGTCAATGGCGTGGCTCGGCTGGTCAAGTATCGCAAAGTGCTTGCCGCCGATTTCGATGGAGTCGCCGGCTGACGGTTTTATCGTGGTTCCCCAGCCTTTCCATAATTCACTGATGCCCATGAGTACGAAGGGATTGAGAGGATCACTGTCTTCTGGCAGTCGAGGGCGTTTACTTTGGCTCGGGCCGGGCTTTTCTGACCGGGGCAGGGCACGGGAACTGCCTGCTTGTGGAGCTTGTTGTGTATCTGTAGTCGTCTGCAATTTACGGCGCCAGACGAATTGCCCGGGAATCTGCTCGAACGCTATATCCGGCACATTGATCGTTGTTGCTGAAGCCAGTTTGTATTCGCCTTGTTCGTTTCTGCGAACCAGGACGGTTCCTTCGGCGATATCGACATAGGTTTTTCGATGCTTGTCGTAGCGAACGCCGTCCGGTGTTTGCAGGCGGGGGGAGAGCAGGGCGGCGGCATCGGGGGCGAGGTAGATCGGCTGTTCCCCGGGGATATGTTCAGCGGCTGCAGTTGGCCCGTCATTGTCTGGGTTGTGCGCCAGCCAACTGGGTCGTTCGAAGTTCCAGACTGGCTGGCGCTCGGTTTTGATCAGGAAAGGACCCGCCAGATGCGGAGTGAAGTTGAAGGGAATCCGGTAGCGGCCATCGTGATGGATTTCGACCAGCAGATGCCCTGCATTTTCAACATGGGCGTACAGCTTTCCTTCCGGGCTGGTGAGCAATCCGCTGTCGGGATCCAGCCGTTGTAGCAGGTGCACTTGATCGGCAGGCCAGCTGATGGCGCGCAGAGCGGCCGCTACCGAAACGGGGTAGTCGGCGGATGCCTCGTGGACCCGCACCGGCGGTTGACGCCCGGAATTGCTCGGCAGGTCTGCAGAGGATTGCGTGGTTTCGCCGGGGATTCTGGGGACAATGCCAGCGGCATTTGGACGTGTGTCAGGCGCAATAACACCGGCCACACGCTTTGGTGGTTTGACCATTAACTGAATCTCTTGATTTGGATTGTGGGTGTGCAGGTGTCCGGACTTGCGGACGTACCGTTCAGGCGTTCAGCAGCGGCTCAGCCCTCTCTCACAATGAACAGCGTCGGGTGCTCAGCGGATATGGGTTGTATCCCCCCCAAAAGATGGATGACTTCGGTATGAGCCAACTGGCTCTCCAGCATCTGTTTTTGCGACACGCTGAGCCTCGTCAGGTGGGCGGGGTTGAGGAGTTCGGTGCCTGCGGGTGTGGTGCGAGTAACCTGATTGCCAGCGATGGGTGGCAGCTTCAACACGAATAGAGCGGAAACGCCTGGGCGGTAAAAAAGCAATGCACCTTCACTGAGTCGGTGCGTGGTCGGATTAATGCTGTAGCCATTGTGTTGCAGGATGGTCGCCATCAATCCGCGCAGGTTTCCTGGCGTCGGCGCTGCTGCATAGCGGGCCCACTCCTGAGGAAACCGTTGTGGGTCGAAATCCAGGCGCTGTAATACGGCTGAGTTGTGCGCAGGCAGTGTGAGCAAGCGGCCGCCTGCCAGATGGCCGGGCGATGTCGGCAGTTTTGGCAGCATCATCAAAGGGTCCGCCAGTCCGTGTAGCGGGGGCTCGTGATTCACCCTGTCCAGCCAGTGGCGGAAGGTCAGTGCCATCACCGAAAGTCCATGGGCGTTGATGCCCTGAGGCAGTGAAAGCCGATCGAATACCGCCCGCGCGAGGTTGCTGTTCGACTGCTCGGACAAATAGTTGCAGGCGGCGGAAACATATTGGGTGGCGGACATTTCGAACGGTGGAGCGTTGTCCAGAACCTTCCATTGGCCTTCGCGTTTCAGTGCCCATTTCGGTTGGCGCGACGGCTCATGACGCAGCATGTTTTCGAACGCGTCATAGCGGTCCGGTGCAAATCCCGGGTGTTGCAAATAGACCAGTTCGGTATCGGCACTGACACCTTGCGTGACGATCCGAAAGTGTTGACCGTCGATCTCTATCGACTCGCCTGAATCGGGTTTTGTGGACTTGCCCCAGTTTCTCCACTGACCGGCGGAAAGATCCAGGGCGACGCCCGGCTGGGCTAACAGATGTTCGACCAGCGTGCTGGTACCGGCCGCAACATGGCTCTGTTCGTCCAGGCGTTGGCGCTTGCTCGGGCCGGGTGCTGCATCGGGCATTTCGGTGGACAGTGGATTGATTACGGCTGGGTCGCCTTGCTGCGGCGTGTCGATTTCACGCCAGAGTTTTGTCCCCGGAATCTGTTCCACTCTTTGTCCCGTCGGGGTTGATTCCCCGGCATGTGTCTGTCGCCAGCCTTCCGCAGTTTTGCTCACCATGACCATGCCGCCGAGCATTTCGACGTAGGGTTTCTTGCGTTTGTCGTAGCGAAACCCCTCTTCAGAGCCTGGTTGCAGCTTCAGTCGGGTTGCCGACTCGGGGTTGATATAGACCGGATGTGCTGGTCTTTCGCTGCTGGAAGCACCGGCCAGCGCAGACGGTCCGGTTTCGATGGATTGCTGCCTCACCCAGTCGGAGGTTCGCGCTTCGCTCAATTGGCGATGCCGGGTGAACGGACGACCGACGATGACGCTGGGGCGGTCGGCGGGCGCTTCTGGCAACGCGTGTGATGAAGTGGCTTCAGTGTGGGGAGTGGAATGACCCGGTTCACCGGGAAGTGCTGCCAGTAGAACAGGTAAAGGATTGGTTGCTCGGCTGGACGCCTCCGGTGACGCCGTGCGAGGAATTTTCCTGGTTGGTTTTGCCATGGACTTGCTCCGATGAATCGCTGATCAGTGATGCGGCCGGATATTCGGGAAGCGGATTCGATGTGCAATTGCGCGGCATCGTGTTTGCCCGACCCATTGGCTTCAAAGGCGTGATGTTCGGCAAAAACTCGCCACGGCGTGCGGTATATATGTATGGCGATGAGGGTAAGTGCTGCAGGGTGTTTCGAGGCGTTCGAAAGTCATGCCGACTCGCGCCGGCAGGGCCGGTGCGAGTCGTAGCGGGATCTCAGCGCTCCCTGAGCACGAACACCGAATCCGGAGTCGACTCAACCTTCAATACGCCCCCGATGAGCCAGACCACTTTGTTTTCCATGTTCGCGGTGGCCAGGGCGTGAAACGCCTCGTTGCCTATCCTGGCCGGCAGGCTGGGTTCTGCCAGTTCATTGCCCGGGGTGTGGGACAGGCCGACATGATCCACCACACCCAGTTTCATAAAATAAATCCGGTCACTGGTTCCGCGCCTGAATACCAGCGTTGGCATGCGGTGTTCGTATGTCAGGGGAAATATGTCATAGCCGCTGCGAACCAACAGAGCGCCAAGCAGGCGTCTGAGGTTCAGGTCGGTCGGGTAGGTTTTGTAGTGGTTCCACTCGACGGGAAAATGCTTGGGATCGAAGCTGAGTCGTTGCAGTTCGCCGTCGACCTGGGAGGGTATGCGGATGAGTTTTTTTCCGTTGAAATCGATGGCGGGTGCCACTGCCAGCATGTTCAGCGGGTCGGCATACGCAGGTGCGGTGGGAAATGGCCGTTGTTTCCACTGATGCAGGACTGCCTGAATGTTGACCAGCCCGGTGCCGGTAATCATCGGTGTGTTGTCCGCGAGTTCGAACAGCCTTCTGGCGACGGCCCGTGCCGTGTCATCAGAGAAATCAGGGAATGTCCTGGCTACCGACTGCGAGATCGGTTCATCGAAGAAACGTTTTCCAGGGTGTATTTCTCCCGGATCGTTACCGATGCGAAATGTTGCAACAGGCTGCATCGAGGGCGCCGTACGGAGCATTTGTTCAAACGCATCGAAGTGTGTTGGCACAAAGTCAGGATGTTGCACAAAGTAGATTTTGGGGTTAGGGGTGGAACCCTTCGGCACCACCGGATAGTGAAACCAGCCGAGCTGCACCGACTCCACCTGCGCTGGTTTGTTCAGATGGCCCCAGGGTAGCCAGAAAAACGGTGTTTGCTCGGCTGGAGTGCTGGCGTCGAAGGTTATTGGTGCTAGTGGTTGTTCGGGGACGTTGACCCGCGCGCGTTTGCTTGGGCCGGGTTGCGGTTCGTCTGCTTCGGCCATTGGCCGCGACCTGCCTGCAGCGGGATGGTTGGGGGTTGGCAAGTGCGGATGCTTGCGGCGCCAGAGCACCGTTCCGGGAATCTGTTGAAAAAATACATCGGGCAAGTCTCTGCTTGTTGCCGAGGTCAGTTGATATTCACCTTGCTGGTTTTTCCGAACCATGACTGTGCCGTCTGCGGTATCGACGAAGGTATGTTTGAGTTTGTTGTATCGAAGTCCCCCCGTTGAGAGTTCTGCTCTGGTCAGTGTTTTTGCGTCATCGGGCGCAAGGTAGGAGAGGGACGGTGGCGTGGCAGGGGTGTCGGGGCGAGACCGTGTTGATTTCCAGCCGGGGCGCTGGATGTGCCAGCTGGCCTGGCCCTCAATCCTGGTCAGTACCGGGCCGGGAAGACCCGGTGCAAAGGTCAGCGGAACGTAATAGTTGCCTTGCAGATCCCGTTCGACGACAAACCGGCCTTCGTTGCCGATTTGCGCGTAGGTTCGTTGATCCGGGCCGGTGAACAGACCCGTGTTTTCTCCGCTTGGTATCAGCTCGTGCAATCGATCCTGTGGCCAGGCGATTGCACTGCGGGCGGCACGGTAGGTATCGGGCATATCACTGACGATGACGGCGGGCGGGCGAGTGGTGGCGATACCGGGAGGTCCCGTGGTCGAGTCGACGCCAGGCAGCGCTGGGTCAGGCAGGTTTGCAGTGACGCGAGTACCCGAGCCTGGCTGTGCAGGTCTGGTTGTAACAGGGGTATCTGCTGCCACTGTCACAGGAACTTTTTTGGGTGGTTTGGCCATGTGAAGTTACTCGTTGAGTGATGATGCGCGGGCACGTAAGTGCCTCAGCGCATTTTTCAGGCGCACTCGTCCGCATCCCAGTGGAGATGTTCGGTTACTGCACTTCGGAGTGCGCACGTGGTTATCGGTTTTTGACGGGTGTGTGGCGCGTCAAGCAGAGGGAACAGTCATCAACGGCGGCTGTGCAAGGAGGGTGAGGTCTTGATGGCTGCACCGATTGACCACTTGCAGTGCTGAGTATTCAACGCGAGATTTGTCTCTGCGCAGGATCCAGCCATGCGTGGGAAAGTTGTAACTCAGCGCCTCGGGACGATTGTCGGCGAGCACGATGTTTCTCACTTTGATCTCTTGATTGGCCATTGCTGCAAGGGCCTCGGGCAAGTCTTTTGCCGAGTCGGGGTCTTCAAAGAAGCGGGCATCCAGACCATCCAGGTAAACCCTGTCGAAAGAAAGATCGACGGTATGGACAACCCCTTTCTCGGTAATGACACGGACCTGATCGATCAGGTCTTCGCTTTCGTACTCGGGCAAATGAATAATGCAGGTGCCGATGTGCAGCTGGTTATTTTCCAGCCTGATCTCGACCTTGCCGAGTTTCGTCGCGTCGAGGTCCCAGGTGGAAGAGTAAGGCAGTCTGGCAGGGGCGTTTGCGAGTGCTCCCGGGGTAGACAATCTGATCGCTATATCGGCAACCAGGTGAATCAGGTAGGTGGAACCAGTACCTTCAAGATTCTGGATCGAGGTTTGCTCTGGATAGGAAAAAAGCGAACCGCATCCCGCCCTGTCGAATTTGAAGGGTTTGGTTTCAGGTAACTCAAAAGGAATCTGATCTGTGCGCCGTGGCAGTGGTAGTGAGAGCTGCGTCGTCCAAGTATCAACATCATTCGGATTATGGCTTTCAAGGGGGCAAACATCGGTTTCCGGTGTCAGTTGCAAATTGACCGTGACGCCACCTTTAAAAATGAGCACGACCCGGTAGTTGGGACGTGCGGCCATGGTTCGCAAGATCCTGATCATGTTTCTGGGGTCAGATCCACCTTCCGCATAGGCGAACAAGCCAAATTTCAGTGTGTTTTGGCCGAAGTGATAAATCAGGTCGCATCCCGCAAAAAGTTCTCCATTTGACTTCTTCTCTCCCGAGGTAAAGTGCGCTTCAACCTTTGTCAGTTCGCTGATGTCGTAATCAAGATGCAGACGAACCACCGCTTCAGCACGTTTCACCAACCGGAGTGTCGTGTTTTTCCTGGACCTTGGCAGGTAGTAACTCGCATCACGCTGATGATCGATCACGCACTCGGGAGTGTGGAGGATAAGGGGTCTTTCGGGTGTTCCTTTTTTTACAACGACGACTTCGATTTCGAGGTTGTGGCCATTTTCGATGCTGTCAGGCAGGTCGGGGGCGTCAGGCAGTTTTAACGAGTAGCCGTCGCCGGTCATGAACGTGAATTTATTATTCTGCAATACGAAGTTGTTTGCGTCTTTCTTATACAGGCCTTGAATGATCACGACACTTTTCGGGTCGTCCGCGAATGCGAACCGGGAACTGATGATCAGCGCGCCATTCTCGATTGCCCAGCTTTCGATCAGTTCGTATTTCCAGTTGAGCAAAACAATACTTTCTTCTGTGCCGTCTTCGATGATGGCAATACGGCCTGGTTTGTGGTCAATGATGTATTCGTCAATACCAGCCTCACCCGAGGCTGTTGCTCCGGGATACGTCAGATGGATTTGATCATTTCCGGGCCCCGCATTGATGGTGTCCTGGCCGCGCGAATTAATGATGTTGCGTTGAGCCGAACCGGTCACAACACTGATGGCCCCGCTGACCGTTTCAACATTCTCGATACTTTCCAGAAGGCTGTGGAGAGTACATTTTTCACCCTCTTCGGCAGAAGGATCGGTTGCGATTACCTGCAGGGTTTGGGCCAGCAGATCGACGTCATAGCCTTTTCTATCGGTGCGGCGGGTGTAATTGCTTCCAGCCAGAACAAGCGTGTCGTTGCCTGCGCCGCCTTTCAGTGTTGAATACTCGGAAACCTCGACATCCTGTACAAGCAGATCCCCTGCACCCTCGAACACGAAGCGGTCGTCTTTCTCACCCCCGGTCAGCTGTTTTTTTCCCGATCGGTAGTGAAAGTTGTTGGGTTTGTTTTCAACGCCCTTGATTGAGTCCTGGCCCTCGCTGATGAACCAGAGGATGCCCTTGTTTTCGCCAACCGTACCCAACTCTGCACCAGGCGTATCCTTGGAAACCCCGTTGCGGGCGTCAATGATGTCATCGCCTCCCTTGATCTCGGGAACCTGGATCGTTTCCCAACGGTCTTGTTTGGTCCACCAGTTACGCTTGCGCACTCGGGAGGGATTGAGGTGGACTTCAAACTTGCCATTAACGATGGCTTCGGTTGTGTCCTTTAGTTGCCCATCCAACAGATTTCTGGCTGTTTCTTTCAATTGTTTCGCGTGTTGGAGCCTGGTTTTTGCCAGCAGATAGCGGTTTTGCACGGCCTGCTCAGGGTCCATCATGCAGAACGAAAACCAGCCTGTGCGCCAGCGCTCGTCCAGCGTCAGTTCGATGTAGTCATCAATGTCGTCGACCACGCGTACCGCGCCATAAATTTGCGACCCGATGGCCAGGATTGCACCAGCTGCAAGCCCGACCGGGCCTGCAAATGAAAAGCCTGCCAACGCTGCCGCACCGAGGATGACCGTCATGGCGGCGCTGGTAATACTCAATCCAGCGCTCACGTAATGGTCCATGGCTTCTTTTCCGACGGCATTTTCAGCGGCATTGATCGATCTGACAGCAGTGAAGATATCGAACGGCAATGTCAGTGCGCCGCCGATCAGACCGCCGGAGCGACCCAGCCTCAGGGCAAACCGGGTTTTGGCAAAATCCATCAGGGCGCCTTGCCCGGCCGAGAGCATATTCGACGCAATTTTGCTGACGGCGATGTCAACAACGATGGAACCCACTTCCGTACCAATACCCAAGCTGTTGATGGCGACTTCGGTGGTGTTGTTTGCTTTGATAGCATCCACCACACCACGTAAACCCATGAATATGCCGAAAGCTTGGATGCCGACACTCGACCCGAGCGCGGCGTAACTTTTCGCCAGAGACACCCAGCGAGGATTATGTTTGGGCAGGTTTGCGTGATACAGGTCCAGTTTCTGTGCGCAACCCAGTAGTTTTACCAATTTGCTACGGTAGTTACCTTCGTCTGTAGAGACTTGCGAACTTTCTCTTATCAGATGAGGGGCCGTCAGTGGGCGTTCGCTGGCCATTTCGAAAAGCAGTGTCGTCAACAAATAACTGTCCTTGCCTGTTGACGATTTCATATGGTGTTCAATGTCGACGGCACTGAACTGCAACGCGTTGATGAAAGATCGCTTGGGTACCCGGAAAAAGGTGCTTTTGCCACTCAGTGGTTGGCCGTCAAACGTGGCGCCCAAGGCATAAAGTGACACTCGTGTTATTGAAATATTGCCGATTTGCAGCGGGCCGAATACGGAGTCGACTATTTTCAGTTGATCGACTGTGCTTTTTACTTTGATGCTGGTTGTTTCATCAGTTTCGGGTTTGAAATCAATGGTCGAAACATGATGTTCATTGCTCTCGAAACGCATGTCGGCGATGACGACGGCGTCGGTGATTTCTGCAGTTTCCAATGACGCTTTACGTATCAGGGTGGCCATGTGAACTTCCTTGTTCTGGCGGGTTTTTATTTATTTGAGTCGTGATAGTACGGTCGCCTTTTGAACGATGTACATCAACGGGTTGTTGCTGTGTATTGCGCTTGAGGGATGCAGTTGTGGCGGCGGGGATATGTCGCGAGCAACACGAGCGGTCGCTGCGAATGCCATCCCTGACCTGAGTTTTTCAAGTCAGGGATGGCTACAGATAAATAAAAAGTTTGTGATCCAAATGTCTCAGTGACTGCTGAGCAACGATGCCGCGCCGGCGCCTCCGAACAAGCCGGCACTGATCCGGTTGAACCAGCTCTGTCCTTTGCCACTGCGCAAGTAACGCGCTGCGCCGTGGGCTCCGAGTCCGTAGGCCAGTTTGCACAGCAGATCCAACAAGGTCCAGGTGGCGATCATCACCAGCAACTGCGGCAGGAAGGGCTGCTCGGCGCTGAGGAATTGCGGCAGGAAAGCGGCGAAGAACAGGATGTCTTTCGGGTTGCTGGCGCCCAGTACAAAGGCGCGGCCGAACAACGCGCGAAACCGTGGAATGGCGGCAGCTTGTGGCACGACGGCGCCGACCGATGGCTGGCGCGATTGCTGCCAGCTCTGCCAGGCCAGATAGAACAGATAGAGTCCGCCGACGATTTTCAGGGCACTGAACAGTTGCTCCGATGCCAGCAACAAGGCACCCAGCCCCAACGCAGAAGCACTGAGCAGGCAGATAGAGGCGAATACGCCACCGAGAAATGCCGGATAAGAACGGCGCAACCCATAATTCAGACTGTTGCTGATCATCAACAACGACAGTGGCCCCGGAATCAGGATCACCACCAATGCAGCGCCGCTGAACAGCAGCCAGGTTTCCAGACTCATCACTTTCCTCCTTTTTTTGTTGTACTCAAGAATGTGCAAAAGCCCCACCCGATTGGGTGAGGCTGTGTTGAAGCGTGAACCGCGTGACGCTTACAAGAAGATGAACTTGGCGATGAAAATCGCGCAGAGCACCCACAGGCTCACGGAAATCTCCTTGTACTTGCCGGTACCGGCCTTCAACGCCACGTAGGTGATGAAGCCCAGCGCGATGCCGTCGGCGACCGAAAAGGTCAGTGGCATCATGATCGCGGTGACGATGGCCGGGATGGCGTCAGTGGCTTCGTCCCATTCGATGTGGGCCATGCCGCCCATCATCAGCATCGCCACATAGATCAGTGCACCGGCGGTGGCGTAAGCGGGAATCATGCCGGCCAGCGGTGCGAAGAACATCGCCGCTATAAATAGCACACCTACGGTGACTGCGGTAAGACCAGTCCGACCACCAGCGGCCACACCAGCGGCACTTTCTACATAACTTGTAACTGGAGGGACACCGACTACAGCGCCGAAGACGCTGGACGCACTGTCGGCTTTCATTGCGCGGGAGAGGTTTTCGATACGGCCGTCAGCATTCACCAGATTGGCGCGCTGGGCGACGCCCATCAGGGTGCCGGCGGTGTCGAACATGTGCACAAAGAGAAAGGCCAGTACCACGCTGATCATGCTGACGTTAAACACGCCGGCGACGTTCATGGCCATGAAGGTCGGAGCCAGGCTTGGCGGGGTCGACATGATCCCTTCGTAGTGCACGATGCCCAGGCCCCAACCGGCCAGGGTCACGGTGATGATGCTGATGAGGATTGCGCCGAAGACTCGATGGTAGCTGAGGATCGCGATCATCAGAAAGCAGATGGCCGCGAGCAGTGGGCCAGGTTCGCGCAGGGAGCCGAGTTTGATCAGTGTGGCCGGGCTATCGACGACGATACCCGCGGTTTTCAAGCCGATCAGGCCAAGGAACAGACCGACACCGGCACCCATCGCAAAGCGCAGGCTGACTGGAATGCTGTTCAGCAGCCACTCGCGAATCCGCGAGAAAGTCAGGATCATGAACAGCACACCGGAGACGAACACCGCACCCAGTGCAGTTTCCCAGTTGTAGCCCATGGTGCCGACCACGGTGTAGGTGAAGAACGCGTTGAGGCCCATGCCCGGTGCCAGCCCCACTGGCCAGTTGGCGTACAGCCCCATCAACAGGCAGCCCAGCGCGGCGGCGATACAGGTGGCGACGAAGGCTGCACCATGGTCGATCCCGGCATCGGCCATGATGTTCGGGTTGACGAAGATGATGTAAGCCATGGTGATGAAGGTTGTCAGACCGGCAATCAGCTCGGTCTTCACCGTGGTGCCATGCAAGCTGAGTTTAAACAGACGTTCCAGCAGGCCACTGCGTAATGGCGGCGAGAGGTCCAGCGTCGATGCTTCGGATTTGCGGCTTTCCACAGCGAGTACTCCTCAAGAGTTTTATTGTTATTTCCAGGGCCGGACCCATGAGGGGTGGCAGCGGCCCTTTGAGGCATACGCGAATTTGTTGACCATGCGGTCAGGAACTCGCACGCTGTGGATTATGCTTTTGTGTACAAATAAAGCAAATATTGTTTTTGATTTTGTTTACGAAAGTTCCGTCAATAGGGGTATATCGCCTGTACTGGCCCCCTCGCGAGCAAGCTCACTCCCACATTTGCAATGCGTTCCCCTGTGGGAGCGAGCTTGCCCGCGAAGAGGCAGTCCTATTCAATCGAGAGCCGTCTGACTTTTCCCCAGTGCCATATTCACCGCTAACCAGCCATTCACCGCCGCCTCGCCAGCCTCGGCAAACACTCGCTCCAGCAATTTCACCTGCTCACGCCGCAGCGCCTGTTCAAACTTCGCGCCTTCGGCCGTCAATTTCAGCAGACGCTTTCGCTTGTCGGCCTCGGACGCCACGCTGTCGACCAGATGCATTTCCTGTAACTGCCGCAACGGCATGTTCAAGGCCTGCTTGCTCACGCCAAGCAATCCCAGCAATTCCTTCACGCTCAAATTAGGGTATCGAGCGATGAAAAACACAATGCGCTGATGCACCCGCGACAGCCCACGGCGCTCGAGCATTTCATCAGCCTTGGCGGTGAAGGCTTGATAGCCGAAGAAAAACGCTTCCATCGCCTGTTGTTGGCTCGCGGGGTTTTTAAGGTCAAGCATATTGACGTACTCGCTCAAGCTGTCGTAATTTCAGTCAACCAGTTTGACTCATTTTTCCCATGCCTCGCTACCGGTGACTTCCATGGCTTTTTCCGAACGTGTCGCGCGCCTTAAAAGTTCTTTGATCCGTGAAATCCTTGCCGCCGCCCAGCGTCCGGAGGTCATGTCGTTCGCTGGCGGCTTACCGGCCGAAGCGATGCTGCCGAAGGTCGAGTGGGCTGACATGCCGCTGTCGCTCGGCCAATACGGCATGAGCGAAGGCGAGCCGGCATTGCGCGAAGCCTTGGCAGCGGAGGCGAGGGCGCTGGGCCTGGAGTGCACCGCAAGTCAGGTACTGGTGGTCAGCGGCTCGCAGCAAACCCTCGATCTGGCGGCCAAGCTGTACATCGACAAGGGCACGGAAATTCTGCTTGAAGCGCCGACCTATCTCGCTGCATTGCAGATTTTCCAGCTGTTCGGCGCCGATTGCCTGACCGTGCCGCAAGAAGCCGACGGCCCGAATCTGGCGCAATTGCGCAGTCGTCTCGAACAGCACCGACCAGCATTCATCTACCTGATCCCGACGTTTCAGAATCCGTCCGCCGTGCGTTACAGCGAAGCCAAGCGTGCAGCCGTAGCGGCATTGCTCGACGAATTCGGCGTCACCCTGATCGAGGACGAACCCTACCGCGAGCTGACTTTCGATGGCGGCAGCGCCAAGCCGATTGCCGGGCGTCTGCAGAAGGCGAGCTGGATCTACACCGGGACCGTGTCGAAAACCTTGTTGCCCGGTTTACGCGTCGGCTACCTGATCGCCAGCCCGGACCTGTTCCCGCATCTGCTCAAACTCAAGCAATCGGCAGATCTGCATACCAACCGCATCGGTCAGTGGCAGGCCCTGCAATGGATCGGCAGCGACAAGTATCAGCAGCATCTGAGCGAGTTGCGCGGCTTCTATCGGCAACGGCGCGATGCCTTCCAGGCGGCGCTGGAAACGCACTTTGCTGATCTGGCCGACTGGAACATGCCGCAGGGCGGGCTGTTTTTCTGGCTGACGTTGAAGCAGCCGCTGGATACGCGAACGTTGCTCAATGAGGCGTTGGCCAATGACGTGGCGTTTATGCCGGGGGAGCCGTTCTTTCCGGATCCGGATAACAACCTTGGGCATTTGCGCTTGAATTTCAGCCACATCGATCCGGCGCGACTGGATGAAGGGCTCAAGCGATTGGCGGCGGTGGTGCGCCAGGCGCTGCTAGAGAAAGCGGCCTGAAAACAAATAAACCGGCTCATGGGCCGGTTTATTTTTGTCTGGGATTTGCGGTGGCTGAGAGGGCCCCTTCGCGAGCAGGCTCGCGCCCACAGTGGAAATGCATTCCAAAGGGTGGGAGCGAGCCTGCTCGCAAATGCGTCAATCAACCCAGCACATAATCATCAGACAGCGGCAAACCGCTTATCCAGATAATCAATAATCACCTTGGACTCATACATCCAGGTTGTCTGGCCATTCTCTTCAATGCGCAGGCAAGGCACCTTGATCCGGCCGCCCTGATCCAGCAGCGTCTGACGATCCTGTTCGTTGTTCTTCGCATCCTTCAGCGCCACCGGCACATTCAGGCGACGCAGCGTGCGGCGGGTTTTCACGCAGAACGGGCAGGCATGGAACTGATACAGGGTCAGGCCTTGCGCGGCGGCGTTGACCCGGGCCTGAGTTTCGGCAGGACGCTGTTTCTTGCCCGGGCGGGTGATGAAGTCGATGAAGATAACCAGTTGGCCGAGGCCGACACGAAGCGCTTTGACGAACACGTTTAAAGCCTCACGGTGCAAATTGAGAAAGGCGCGCAGCTTACCCGATTTTTCACGGACGAAAAAAAACCGGCGATGAATGCCGGTTTTCTTCGGGCAACGAATTACTTGATGAGGCTGAGGAATTCGCTGCGGGTCGCTGCGTTTTCGCGGAACTCACCGAGCATCACCGAAGTGATCATCGACGAATTCTGCTTCTCGACACCGCGCATCATCATGCACATGTGCTTGGCCTCGATCACCACGGCTACGCCCAGCGCGCCGGTGACTTGCATCACTGCATCGGCGATCTGGCGGCTGAGGTTTTCCTGGATCTGCAGGCGACGGGCGTACATGTCGACGATCCGCGCGACCTTCGACAGGCCCAGCACTTTGCCGCTCGGGATGTAGGCGACGTGCGCCTTGCCGATGAACGGCAGCAGGTGGTGTTCGCACAACGAGTACAACTCGATGTCCTTGACCAGCACCATTTCGCTGTTGTCGGAGCTGAACAGGGCACCATTGGTGACCTCTTCGAGCGTCTGTTCATAACCGCGGCAGAGATACTGCATGGCTTTGGCGGCACGCTTTGGCGTGTCGAGCAGGCCCTCGCGGGACACGTCCTCGCCCAATTGGCCGAGAATCGCGGTGTAATTCTGTTCCAGGGACATGAAACTACCTGTGGGGATTTTCGCAAAGGGCAAGGGTACGGTGGCGGACACAACCCTGCAAGTTCGGTGTAACGGGATTATTCGTCGCGGCCTTCCATCATGGTGCGTTTGAGCATCACGTAAACCGCGCCGGCACCGCCGTGTTTCGCCTGGCACGAGCAGAATCCCAGCACTTGGGCATGCTGGCGCAACCAGGTGTTGACGTGGCTTTTGATCATTGGCCGCTTACCGTCCAGGCGCACAGCCTTGCCGTGGGTGACACGTACGCAGCGGATTTCGAATTTAGTCGCTTCGGCAAGAAAGGCCCAGAGGGTTTCGCGGGCTTTTTCCACGCTCATGCCGTGCAGGTCGAGGCTGCCTTCGAACGGGATCTGGCCGACCTTGAGCTTGCGCATCTGACTTTCCTGCACGCCGTCACGGGACCACATCAACTCGTCTTCCGGGCCGACGTCGATCACGAACTGGTCGGAAAGGCCATCCACGGTAGCGGTGTCGGTGCGCACGGTGGCGGACTGGCGCAGCTTGGCGATCTGTGCGCGGTCAGCCTTGGGTTTGCCGGTGTCGGCGCGGTCGTGCTTGATCGGCTTGACGCCTTGGATCGCACTTTTGAACAGGGAAAAATCGTCGTCTTGCATGTCAGCCTCCGCGAAGGGCGGCCAGTTTACCCAAGTCGAAACAAAACGGCCCGGCAAAAAGCCAGGCCGGTGATTCAGTCGTGTTTTTTCATCAGGTGCGGGGACATGTTCAGTTCCCGCGATTGCCGGGCGCGACGCCGGCAACGACGCCACAGCGCCACGCCGAAATACAGAAACAGCAAGCCGACAGCCAGAATGATCGCCGAACCCATCGGCGTGGCATTCAAATCACCGAGCGCTGGCGGGCGCCCGAGCAGGCTGGCGGCCCCGGCCATCGCCAGCAGCACACCGAACGTCGCCAGAATGGCGGCAATCGCCGCGCCGAATCGAAAACGCCAGTTGCTTTGGCCTTTGGGCCGCAAGCGGCGTGCGTCAAATCCATCGGATAACTTCATTCCGACCTTCCTCAATGGGTATCGGCCCTTCGACCGGGAGTTGACCGGGTTGTTCCTGAGGCTATGGCATTTGCGGCAAATGAGAGGATTTTGCGGATGAGCGGCGCCGTGAGCCGCTCATCAGGGTCGATCAGATCAGGTCTTGCGTCAGCGCGAGGGTGGCGAAGTTGTCCGCCATGATCGCCATTTCGGCTTCCTGTACCACAGCGGCGCTGAGCACGCGGCCCTTGAACGGCAGGTCGCGGGTGGCGCAGGCGTCTTCGACCAGGGTGCAGCGGAAACCCAGATTCTTCGCCGCACGTACGGTGGTGCTGACACTGGAGTGGCTCATGAAACCGCAGACGATCAGGTCCAGCGAGCCGAGGTTTTGCAAACGGTCCAGCAACTCGGTGCCGTGGAACGCGCTCGGCAGCAGTTTGCCGATAATGGTTTCATCGCCCTGTGGCTCGAGACCAGGGATGAATTCGCCGCGTTCGCCCTGCGGGTCGAACAGGCCGCCGACGGTGCCGAGGTGACGCACGTGCACGATCGGCCGACCGGCTGCACGGGCTGCGGCAACCACTTGTTTGATGTTCGCGACGGCCGCGTCCATGCCGCTCAGGGCCAGCGGGCCACTGAGATATTCTTTCTGGGCATCGATGATGACCACGGTGGCATGGCTCAGTGTGGCCGCTGCGTAACCGCGACCGCTGAGTTGAAACATCGTTTTTGGAACGGACATTCTGGGGCTCCTTGGGGTGGGGCTTTTGCGACATTGTCCTCTGGCTGAGCGGTTCTGTGAATCGCTACCATCGTAGGCACCGTCGTTATTGGCCTGCAGCCTTGTCAAGTTACACGTTCTGTTCAATAGCCGATGCAAAAAACAGAAAACTCCTACCGTCGGTGCGATGTTTTTCCTGCGTCGTCGTCGCGCGTTTTGGCTGCTAGAATCGCCAGTCGTTTTTTCTGGAGTTCTGCCCCGTGATCACTTCCCGACTTCGTACCCTGCGCGACCACATTCGTTGGGCCGTCAGCCGCTTCCATGGGGAGGATCTGTTTTTCGGCCACGGCACCGACAATGCCTGGGACGAAGCGCGGCAGCTTGTGCTGGGAGCTTTGCACCTGCCTTGGGAAATCGCCGACAGCTACCTCGATTGCGCGCTGGAAGACGACGAGCTGGTCAATTTGCAGCGTTTGCTCAAGCGCCGTATCGAAGAGCGCATTCCGACCGCTTACCTGTTGGGTGAGGCATGGTTCTGCGGCATGTCGTTCATCGTCGATGAGCGCGTGTTGATCCCGCGCTCGCCGATTGGCGAGCTGATCGAAAACCGCTTCGCCCCGTGGATCGGCAACGAGCCTGCGCGGATTCTCGACCTGTGCACCGGTTCTGGTTGCATCGGTATCGCCTGCGCCTACGAGTTTCAGAACGCCGAAGTGGTGCTGGCCGATCTGTCGTTCGAAGCGCTGGAAGTGGCCAACCAGAACATCGAGCGCCATGGCGTCGATGAGCGCGTCTATACCGTGCAGGGCGATGGGTTTGATGGCTTGCCGGGCCAGCGTTTCGACCTGATCGTGTCGAACCCGCCTTATGTGGATGCGGAAGATTTCGCCGACATGCCGGACGAATATCAGCATGAACCGGAGCTGGGCCTGGCGTGTGGCGACGATGGTTTGAACCTGGTGCGACGCATGCTCGCTGAAGCGGCCGATCATCTGACCGAGAAGGGGTTGTTGATTGTCGAGGTGGGCAACAGTCAGGTACACGTTGACGCGTTGTACCCGGAAGTCGATTTCGCCTGGCTCGAATTCGAGCGCGGCGGGCATGGCGTGTTCATGCTGACGGCGGAGCAGTGCCGCGATCATCAGGCGCTGTTCGCTTCCCGCGTTTAAAGGCTAAAGGCAAAAGATCGCAGCCTTCGGCAGCTCCTACATTGGGATTTGTGTACACCTTGTAGGAGCTGCCGAAGGCTGCGATCTTTTGATTTACCGGTGCGTGGCAATCCAGATCAGCAGCCCGGCCTGAAACACCGCAAACGCCACCAGACAGGTAATGGTGAAACGCAGCCCGGCGTCTTCACGCTTGAACTTGCTGACCTTCTCTTCCTGTTTCTTCAGCTTCACTTCCTGCTCGGCCAGATTCTGTTCAGCCTGCTGAAGCATCTGCGCCGCTTCAAGAATCTCGACGATCTGCAGCTTCTCGCTGTTCCAGTCGCCGAGCAAATCGCCGACCAGCACATCCTTGACGCTGCCTTTCAAATGCTGGGCATCGGCGTACACCACATCAAAACCATGCACCCGCAGGAAATGATCGCGACGCAGGCGCGTGTCTTCGTTCAGCGCGTCCTTGTTGTTCAAGTCCATGCCGTCAACGGTGTAGGTCGGCCAGCGCTTTTTCGCCCAATTGATGCCTTGCGCGGCCATGTAACGGCCGATGCCACGGTTCATGGGTTCGATCTGCAAGCCACTGTCGGGGCCGAAGTGCACACGTTTGGTCGTGTGATCAACCCACACGTCCAGCTGATTCTGCTCTTTGCGCACACGCTGGCCGGGCAGCTTGATCGTCATGCGCATCAGGCTTTTTTCTTTGCTGTTGCGCTCGGCATAGCCGAATTCGACGAAGCGCAAGGGGCGGCCGCCAGTGTTGCGGTCGGTCTGCAGCGGGGCCAGGCGGAGCATCTTGTGGTGCTCGACGTGGACATCCGCCCACGGCAGCTCGACCGCTGGCGGTGCGTCTTTTTCAGCGGTGGTGTCGGGTGAAGTCGGGGTATCAGTCATAACGGCGAGATCCTGTCCAAGCCCTGCTTGTCGCCAGCCGTTGCGCTGGCGACAAAGGCTTATCGGCCGTTTTTTGCAGGACTAGAGGGTAAACAACCGTTAACGGGTGCGAAGTCCGTCAATAAACTCAATGATCTTCGCGCCAAGTTCCGCCGCCAGTGGCAAATTCGGATCCTTGTACGAAGCCAGTTGCCGCTTCATATCGTTGTGGACGATGCGCATGACGTGGTTCATGCCGTCGATCACTACAAGTTCGGCGTCCGGTTTGGCGGCTTTCAGCGCCTGCGCATCGCCAACGCCGACCTGCATGTCGTTGCTGCCCTGAACGATCAGCGCCGGCATCTTCAATTGCGCGAAGGCTTTCGCTGGATCCTGACGGAACAGCGAAATCAGATACGGCTGCACGCTCGGACGGAAAATCACCTGCAACGGTTGCGGCACATTTTCATCAGTGTGGCCGGCCTTGAGGCTGTCGAGCAGTTCATTACTGCGCAACATCAGCGGTGGTGGCAGGCTGCGGGCCAATTGCTCGCGGATCACTTGATCGACCGGTCGGGCGCTGCCGGACAGGGAAATTACCGCAGCGGCAGCCACTTTCGGCGCGGCGAGGCTGGCAATCAGTGCGCCTTCGCTGTGGCCGAGCAAAATCAACTTGCCGAAACGCGGATCGGCCTTGAGCTTCTGCCCCCATGCCACCGCGTCCGCCGCATAGGCTTCGACCGACAAATTGCGCTCATCCGGCGTCGCCGCGAGGCTCGCCGCAACACCGCGTTTGTCGTAACGCACGCTGGCGATGTTGTGTTTGGCCAGCACCCACGCCAGGCGCTTGAGGCTGTCGTTGCGCCCGCCGTCAGGGTTGTTTCCGTCGCGATCCGTAGGACCGGAGCCAGAAATAATCAGGACAACCGGCACCGGATTGTCGGACTTTGGCAGCAGCAGCGAACCGAAAAGTTCGCCGGTGCCGGTATCCAGAGTGACCGGGCGTTGTAGGACCGTCGCTTGGGCAAAGCCCGTAAACAGGGTAAGACTCAAGATCAAAACTCGCAGCATCATCACGCCATCATTCGCCAAGGTGCCGGTTGGACTCGCCAGCACCACTAAGGTTCGAGGATGAACTACTCGGTTAGCCTGCGTATACTGGCGCGCATCACGAATTTGGGTTTGATTTCACGGAGCGTCCTGCATGTCCGGCAATACCTACGGCAAGTTGTTCACTGTCACCACCGCTGGCGAGAGCCATGGTCCGGCGTTGGTCGCCATTGTCGACGGCTGCCCGCCGGGCCTGGAGATCTCCCTCGAAGACCTGCAGCGCGACCTCGATCGCCGCAAGCCGGGCACCAGCCGCCACACCACCCAGCGTCAGGAAGCCGACGAAGTCGAAATCCTCTCTGGCGTATTCGAAGGCCGCACCACCGGTTGCTCGATCGGCCTGCTGATTCGCAACACCGACCAGAAGTCCAAGGACTATTCGGCAATCAAGGATCTGTTCCGCCCGGCCCACGCCGACTACACCTACCACCACAAATACGGTGAGCGCGACTACCGTGGCGGCGGCCGCAGCTCGGCACGCGAAACCGCGATGCGCGTGGCGGCGGGTGCGATCGCGAAGAAATACCTGGCCACCCAAGGCATCGTTATTCGTGGCTACATGAGCCAGCTCGGCCCGATCGAAATCCCGTTCAAGACCTGGGATTCGGTGGAAGACAACGCTTTCTTCAGCCCCGATCCGGATAAAGTCCCGGAGCTGGAAGCCTACATGGATCAATTGCGTCGCGATCAGGACTCGGTCGGGGCGAAGATCACCGTGGTCGCTGAAGGGGTGATGCCGGGTCTGGGCGAGCCGATTTTCGACCGTCTCGACGCTGAGCTAGCGCATGCGCTGATGAGCATCAACGCGGTCAAAGGCGTGGAAATCGGTGCCGGTTTTGCCTCGGTCGCGCAGCGTGGCACCGAACACCGCGATGAAATGACCCCGGAAGGTTTCCTCAGCAACAACGCGGGCGGCATTCTCGGTGGTATTTCGTCCGGTCAGCCGATCGTTGCGCATCTGGCCTTGAAGCCGACGTCGAGCATCACCACCCCGGGCCGCTCGATCGACATCCACGGCAATCCGGTCGATGTGATCACCAAGGGCCGTCACGATCCGTGCGTCGGCATCCGTGCCACGCCGATTGCCGAAGCGATGATGGCCATTGTGCTGATGGATCACTTGCTGCGTCACCGTGGCCAGAATGCCGATGTGCGCGTGAGCACGCCGGTGCTGGGCCAGCTTTGATGGCAGGCCTTAAAGCCGTCGCGGCATAACCGGCGTGGCGGCGCTCCCTTACTGGCGGCTGTCCAGTTTCTATCTGTTCTATTTCGCCTTGCTCGGGTCGACAGCGCCGTTTCTGGCGCTGTACTTCGACCACCTCGGCTTTAGTCCCGCGCGGATCGGTGAGCTGGTCGCGATCCCGATGCTGATGCGCTGTGTGGCGCCGAACATCTGGGGCTGGCTCGGTGATTACACCGGCAAACGCCTGGCTATCGTGCGTTTCGGCGCGGTGTGTACGCTGCTGACGTTTTCACTGATCTTCGTCAGCAAGACCTACGCCTGGTTGGCGATGGTCATGGCCTTGCACGCGTTCTTCTGGCACGCGGTGCTGCCGCAGTTCGAAGTCATCACCCTGGCGCATTTGCAGGGGCAGACCTCGCGCTACAGCCAGATTCGTTTGTGGGGCTCGATCGGGTTCATCATCACTGTGGTTGCACTCGGCCGATTGTTCGAATGGCTCAGCCTCGACATCTACCCGGCGGCGCTGGTGTTGATCATGGCCGGCATCGTCCTCAGCAGTCTGTGGGTGCCGAACGCGCAGCCGCCGCAAGGCAATCGGCCGAGCGGTGAGGGTTTTCTCACACAACTGCGCAATCCCGGCGTGCTGGCGTTTTACGGCTGCGTCGCGCTGATGCAAATGAGCCACGGCCCGTATTACACCTTTCTGACCTTGCACCTTGAGCGCCTCGGCTACACCCGCGGCACCATCGGTATGCTCTGGGCCGTGGGTGTGGTCGCCGAAGTGCTGATGTTCATGGCAATGAGCCGGATTCTCGCGCGGTTTTCCCTGCGCCGGGTGCTGATGGCAAGTTTTCTGCTGGCGGCGCTGCGCTGGTTGTTACTAGGTTCGTTCGCCGAGTTCCTGTGGGTGTTGTTGTTTGCGCAGGTGCTTCACGCGGCGACCTTCGGCAGTTTTCACGCCGCTGCCATCGCTTTCGTGCAACGTAGCTTCGGCGCGCGCCAGCAAGGGCAAGGCCAGGCGTTGTACGCCGCACTGGCCGGCACCGGCGGCGCCATGGGCGCGTTGTATTCCGGCTACAGCTGGAATGCCCTCGGCGCGACATTGACCTTTAGTATTGCCAGTCTCGCGGCGCTCGCTGCTGCCGTTATCATTGCCACACGTATGCAAGAGGACAGGCCATGAGCCTTACGCGTGAACAACTCGCCCAGCAAATCGTCGATGCCGGGCGCTTTCTTTATGGTCGCGGCTGGTCGCCGGCCACCAGCAGCAACTATTCGACGCGCCTGTCGCCAAGCGAAGCGCTGCTGACCGTGTCGGGCAAGCACAAGGGCCAGTTGAGTGTGGACGATGTGCTCGCCACCGACCTCTCCGGCACTAGCCTGGAACCGGGCAAAAAGCCGTCCGCCGAAACCCTGCTGCACACCCAGCTGTATAGCTGGCGGCCGGAGATCGGCGCAGTGCTGCACACCCATTCGGTCAACGCCACGGTGCTGTCGCGCCTGACTCCGCAGGACTTTATCGAGTTCGAAGACTACGAGCTGCAAAAAGCCTTCAGCGGCATCTCGACCCACGAATCGCGGGTGCGCGTACCGATTTTCGACAACGATCAGGACATTGCGCGCCTCGCCGCCAAGGTGCAGCCTTGGCTCGACGCCCATCCTGATTGTGTCGGTTACCTGATTCGCGGCCACGGCCTCTATACCTGGGGCGCGCAGATGAGCGACGCGCTGCGGCAGATCGAGGCCTTTGAATTTCTGTTTGAATGCGAGTTGAAAACCCGCAGCGTCATGAACCGCCAAGGCTGACTTCACCAGAAGTAGCCCATTTGCCTGATGAAATGCTGTGCCCGACCGGTCTGCAAGAACCGGACGGCAAGGCCGATACCGAGGAATTGCCCCAATGAGCAGCCTGTCCGTCTATCACGTCGCAAGCCCCGACATTCCAAACAAAGTGCTGACCCACTTTGAAGACATCGCCTCGACCCTGGCCGAGCAGGGCGTGCGCTTCGACCGCTGGCAAGCCGCCGCGAAAATCCAGCCCGGCGCCACCCAGGAAGAGGTGATCAGTGCTTATAAAGAGCAGATCGACAAACTGATGACCGAGCGCGGTTACATCACTGTCGACGTCATCAGTCTGAACAGCGATCACCCGCAAAAAGCCGAATTTCGCGCCAAGTTCCTCGAAGAGCACCGCCATGGCGAAGACGAAGTCAGATTTTTCGTCGCTGGTCGTGGCCTGTTTACCCTGCACATCGACGATTACGTTTATGCCGTGCTTTGTGAGAAGAACGACATGATCTCGGTACCGGCCGGCACCAAACACTGGTTCGACATGGGCGAGCATCCGCACTTCGTCGCGATCCGTCTGTTCAACAACCCGGAAGGCTGGGTTGCCAATTTCACCGGCGAAGACATCGCCAGCCGCTTCCCGCGTCTGGAGGACTGATTCGATGTCGATCAAAGCCATCGTCACTGACATCGAAGGCACCACCAGCGCGGTAAGTTTCGTGTTTGACGTGCTGTTTCCGTACGCGGCCAAACA
Organism: Pseudomonas neuropathica; assembly: GCF_015461835.1. Classification (GTDB taxonomy): domain Bacteria; phylum Pseudomonadota; class Gammaproteobacteria; order Pseudomonadales; family Pseudomonadaceae; genus Aquipseudomonas; species Aquipseudomonas neuropathica. The sequence continues at coordinate 186,858 of NZ_JACOPX010000007.1, forward strand.
TTTACCGGATTTCGTGCGGCAGAACGCCGAACGTGCCGATGTGGCCGAGCAACTCGACGCCGTGCGCCGTGACAGCAATGCGCCGCAAGCCGATGTTGAGCGGGTTGTCGAGATTCTGTTGAGCTGGATCGAGGAAGATCGCAAAGCCACTCCACTCAAGGCCTTGCAAGGCATGGTCTGGGCGCAGGGTTATCACGCCGGGCAATTGAAGGGGCATGTTTATCCAGATGCCGTTGAAGCGCTGCGACGCTGGCATGCCGCGGGTTATCAACTGTTTGTGTACTCGTCGGGTTCGGTTCAGGCGCAGAAACTGATTTTCGGCTGCTCGGAGGCGGGGGATCTGACGCCGCTGTTCAGTGGCTATTTCGACACGACGTCGGGGCCCAAGCGTGATGCGCAGTCGTACACCAATATTCAGCAAGCCATCGGTGTTGAAGCGGGGGAGATTCTGTTCCTCTCGGACATCGTCGAAGAACTCGACGCCGCGCAAGAGGCTGGCCTGCAAACCTGCGGCCTGGCCCGTGAAGGCGGGGAACTGGGGAACCACATCACCGTCGACACGTTCACCGGAATAGAACCCGAAGCTTTCTAACCCACACAATCCCTGTAGGAGCTGCGGAACGCTGCGATCTTTTGATCCTGATCTTCAAAAACAAGATCAAAAGATCGCAGCGTTCCGCAGCTCCTACAAAGAGTTAGAGATCGCAGTAAAGATCGCGCATAAAAAAACAGGCCGTGAAGCGGAAGCTCCACGGCCTGTTTTGTTTAATGCGTTTGAAAAATTACAGCGAGTGATAGGTCGGCAGAGCAAAACGCTGCTGGCTCTGCAGCATGGCAATTTGCGGCAACTCACTGGCTTGTTCTGCCAGGTCACGACGAATTGCACTGATGGCCCACGACAGTTGGTCGCCGGCATGCAGTTGTTGATAAGTCAGTGCGCGTTTGAACACTTTGCCGTCGCTGCTGCGCAGGGTCAGCAGGATCCCGCCATCGGGACGTGGCGCAGTGATGACGTCGAAGTTGGAGAACAGGGAGGTAAATTTTTCTTGGATCAGGCTCATGTCTTTCCGCTCCGTATGCACTTGAATGGCAAGCATGCAGAGGAGGTTGCAGCGATTGTGCCAGCATTTGAAAATAAAAAAATCGTTATAAATCAACGAGATAAAAATAATTAAAATTCAGATGGTCGTGCAAACTGCATGAATGGCCATCGTGCATCCTGCATTTTGCGGGATCGATATCGATTCGATGGAACCAATCGCTGAACCGCAGATCACCTGCGCTCGCTGAAGAGCAGCGGATACAAAACATTGCAAAAACCGCGTGTACAGGCCGAGAAGCGCTGACGTATTTTCGACCTCGACCCGTGCTCGAATGCGCCGGTTGGTTCAAGTCAAAGCCCGAAAAATAAAAACATCGACCTGCACGTCAAGGTTGAACGGGGAGCTTCCATGAGTCACGCGCCAAGCGACACGATTACCTGGGGCATGATGCTCCGCAAACTGCCGATGATTGCCAAAGCCATCCCGCGGGTGGTCAAGGGCATGAAGGTGGCCAACGTCACGGATCCGACCCAAAGCTGTGGCCTTGGCTGGACATTCGAGCAAGCGACGCTGCGCAACCCCGAGGGGCCGGCGTTACTGCACGGCGATGTGCGACTGAGTTATGCGCAGGTCAACCAGTGGGCCAACCGCATCGCTCACTATCTGAACGGGCAGGGCATCGGCAAGGGCGACGTGGTCGCAGTGTTCATCGAAAACCGCCCGGAACTGCTGGTGACCATTCTGGCGCTGGCCAAGGTCGGCGCGGTCAGCGCGTTGCTCAACACCTCGCAGACGCGTGACACACTTGTCCACAGCGTGAATCTGGTGGCGCCGGTGGCGATCATTGTGGGCGAAGAACTGCTTGCAGCGTATGCGGCGATTCGCGATCAAATAGCGATCACTGCACCGCGCACTTGGTTTGTCGCCGATCAGGACACCTACAGCCATCCGGGCATTGCGCCCGACGGGTACGTCAATCTGATCAGCGCCAGTGCCGACGCCTCCAGCGAGAATCCGCCGAGCAGCCAGCAGATCTTCTTCGACGATCCGTGTTTCTACATTTATACCTCCGGCACCACCGGCCTGCCCAAGGCCGGGGTGTTCAAGCACGGGCGCTGGATGCGCAGCTCCGCCAGTTTCGGCATGATCGCTCTCAATATGAGCCCTGACGACGTCGTCTATTGCACCTTGCCGCTGTACCACGCCACCGGTCTTTGCGTGTGCTGGGGTTCGGCGGTGAATGGTGCTTCGGGTTTCGCGATTCGCCGCAAGTTCAGCGCCAGTCAATTCTGGAACGATGTGCGCCGCTATCGCGCGACCACCCTCGGTTATGTCGGCGAGTTGTGCCGTTATCTGGTCGATCAACCGGCCAGCGCCGATGACAGCCGTCACGATGTGCGCAAGATGATTGGCAACGGCTTGCGCCCCGGCGCTTGGGCCGAGTTCAAGACACGTTTCGCCGTCGAGCACATCTGTGAGCTGTACGCGGCGAGCGACGGCAACATCGGATTCACCAACATTCTCAACTTCGACAACACCATCGGTTTCTCCCTGATGGCCTGGGAATTGGTCGCCTACGACCATGACAGCGGCGAGCCAATCCGCAGTACTGACGGATTCATGCGCAAGGTCGGCAAAGGCGAGCAGGGGCTTTTACTGGCAAGGATTGACGAAAAAGCCCCGCTGGACGGCTACACCGATCCACAGAAAACCGCCAAGGTCGTGTTGCACGACGTGTTTACGAAAGGTGATCGTTTTTTCAACACCGGCGACCTGCTGCGCAATATCGGTTTCGGGCACGCCCAATTTGTCGACCGCCTCGGCGACACCTATCGCTGGAAGGGCGAAAACGTCTCGACCACCGAAGTCGAAAATCTTCTGCTGCAACACCCGCAGATTTCCGAGGCGGTGGCCTATGGCGTGGAGATCTGCAATACCAATGGTCGCGCCGGTATGGCGGCGATCACGCCAGCGGAATCCCTTGCGACGCTGGATTTCGCCGAGTTGCTGACTTTTGCCCGGGAGCGAATGCCAGCTTATGCCGTGCCATTGTTCCTGCGAGTGAAGGTCAAGATGGAGACCACCGGCACCTTCAAATACCAGAAAACCCGCCTCAAGAACGAAGGCTTCGACCCCGGCCAGACGGGGGATGACCCGATTTTCGCATGGCTGCCCGGCACGCAGACTTACGTTCGGGTCACCGATGAAGTGTTGGCGGAAATTCATCAGGGCAAGCATCGTTATTGAATCTGACTATGGCTCGACTTGAGAAAAAGGGGGTGACAGCCAGCGCCTCGCTCGGGAAACTGTCGGCTTTCCGATTGACCGAAAGTGGAGTTGCCCCATGTCCGACCAAAGCCGCCAGATGACCCCTGAAGAAGCTGCCGAATTCACCGAGCAGGTTTTCAACAAGGCGCGCGACGGTGATGCCGAGATGCTTGATCGCCTGGTCACGGCCGGTTTGCCAGTCAACCTGAAGAACAGCAAGGGTGACACGTTGTTGATGTTGGCCAGCTATTACGGCCATCTGGATGCGGTGCAGGTGTTGCTCAAACACAAGGCCGATCCGGAAATGCGCAATGGCAACGGCCAGAGCCCGATTGCCGGCGCCGCGTTCAAAGGCGATCTGCCGGTGGTCAAGGCGCTGGTCGAAGCGGGCGCAGAGATCGAAGGCTCGTCGTTTGATGGTCGTACGGCGCTGATGATGGCGGCGATGTTCAACCGCGTTGAAATCGTTGATTACCTGATCAGCAAGGGGGCCAATGCGCAAGCCAAGGACGCCAATGGCGTGACGGCGCTGGATGCGGCCCGCACGATGGGGGCGGTTGATACCACCGCGAAACTGGAAAAACTGCTGGCCTGACGGGCCTCAAAAGATCGCAGCCTGCGCCAGCTCCTCCATTGAACGCGGTTGCCCGCCATTCCGCGGATGAGCGCTGAGCGTAGGCGCTGCCGAGGCTGCGATCTTTTGCTTTGTGCGCTATCCTCCGCGCCCTCGAAATTCACCTTCGCCACAGGATCCGCCCTCATGAAAGCCGCACTCGTCGAACTCATCAGCAAAATCAGCTCCGGCTGCATGGGCGAGGACGAGATCCTGAAAGTGGCTGACGAAGCTGCGCAAGCTTACGCCGATGCGGGTGCCTTTCTGGCAGCCAACCCGGACATCAACTACGACGACACATTCCCGATTGCGTTGGGCGAGTGGGTCGTGGTCGGCAGCCTGCCGGAAACCGTGCTGTTCCAGGCCGACACCTATGTCGACCTGTTCGCGCAGATCGTTGCCTCGTTCGGCCCGGGCGTGGATTTCAACCTAAAACCCAAGCAACTGGCCAAGACCGAAGCATTGACCGCCCTTAACCGCATCCAGGTGCAGATGAGCAGCCTGAACAAGGAAAACGGCGGTTACACACTGATGAACTTCAGCCAGTTGCTCGACGACGAACTGCAGGTGGTGCTGGTCTACGGCAATGACGTGCCACGGGTGCTGGAGCTGTGCGCCGAAGTCGGTATCGCCGCTGCGCCATCGCTCGAAGCGCTGAAGATCGCCGTGCACGTCTGAGCGAGATAGCAATAAAAGGGAACCCTGCGCGCGACCGTCTATCCTAAAAGTGCATGCCACTATTCTGGAGCGACACCATGGGTTCCACGTTCAACGGTCTGATCGGTCTGATCATCCTCGCCCTCGACATCTGGGCCATCATCAATGTGTTGAAAAGCGGCGCAACCACCGGGATGAAAATCGTCTGGGTGCTGCTGATCATCCTCCTGCCAGTGCTGGGCCTGATCATCTGGGCGATTGCCGGACCGCGAGGCAACGTGCGGATCTGACGCTGACCCCGAGAACACCGCAATACCCTGTAGCAGTGAGCCTGCTCGCGATAGCTATCCTCCAGTCAATGAGTCAGTGACTGAAAAACCGCTATCGCGAGCACGCTCACTCCTACAAGGGATTGCGGTTTGCTGATGAAGGGAGGTTCGACCTGTCATCTTCGGCAACGTAGAATGCGCGCCTTTCCCGGGCAATCTCCCCCCACGATTGGCGCCCGCGCATTCATCGGAGTACTTGACCATGACCGTCACCAAAACCAGCGAGTACCTGGAAACCCTCTACGAGGGCTACGGTCAGCGCTTTCGCATGGAAAAACTGCTGCACGAAGTGCGCACTGAACACCAGCACCTGGTGATTTTCCAGAACCCGCGCATGGGCCGGGTCATGGCGCTGGACGGCGTGATCCAGACCACTGAAGCCGACGAATTCATCTACCACGAAATGCTCACCCATGTGCCAATCCTCGCCCACGGCAGCGTCAAGCGCGTGCTGATCATTGGTGGCGGTGACGGCGGCATGCTCCGTGAAGTGACCAAGCACGCCGGTGTCGAGCACATCACCATGGTCGAGATCGACGGCACCGTGGTCGATATGTGCAAAGAGTTCCTGCCGAATCACTCCAGCGGCGCCTACGACGATCCACGCCTGAACCTGGTGATTGACGACGGCATGCGTTTCGTCGCCACCACCACCGAAAAATTCGACGTGATCATCTCCGATTCCACCGACCCGATCGGCCCGGGCGAAGTGTTGTTCTCGGAGAACTTCTATCAGGCGTGCCATCGCTGCCTGAACGAGGGCGGCATCCTCGTGACCCAGAATGGCACACCGTTCATGCAGATCGACGAAGTGAAAACCACTGCCGGTCGCCTGAACAGTCTGTTCCCGGACTGGCACTTCTATCAGGCCGCCGTGCCGACCTACATCGGCGGCTCGATGACTTTCGCCTGGGGCTCGACCAACCCGGCGTACCGCAAACTGAGCCGTGAAACCCTGCAACAGCGCTTCATCGGCAGCGGCATCGTCACCCGCTACTACAACCCTGAAATCCACATCGGCGCGTTCGGCTTGCCGCAGTACGTGCTGCAGGCGATCAACAAGCCAGGCAACGACTGAATAATCGCTGCAAATCTTTGCAGGACTGAGCCTGCTGGCGATTACGGTTTGTCTACCAACATCAGCGTTGGATGAGAAATCACTATCGCGAGCAGGCTCACTCCTACAGTAGATGTCGTTTTTTTCATCTTCGCCCGCTGTAATCCTTTTGAACCAACTCTCTGCGTCTAAAGTCGAGATAGGTGTAAGCCCATTTGCGGGTTTGATCGAGGAGGCACTGATGCAAAAGTGGAAAGTCACTTTCGTGGATGATCACGGTGAAATTCTTGATGAAGTCTTCGAACGTGAGGAATGCCCGTCCGATGACGAAGCCGCGCGGCTTATCAAGGAGCGGCTTCTTCCGGTCGCCGCCAAGCTGGATCTGAATGATCTGGAAGGGCGCACCGCCGATGCCGGGGTGAAAAACCTCAAAACCCAGAATGGCATCGAAATCCGCAGCATCACACCCGTCTGACAGTTCCTGTCATCTCTTGAAACCAGGCCTTGGCAGCAGCTCTATCTTGGGGCTACTCTGCAAGCGAGATCAGCGAACGGATCGCTAAGGTCTGGTCTTGTCAGCTACATGCTTGTTCCCGCGTGCAACCACGTTGCCGTCGTACTTTGGCCAAAGGCCCGGGGCGGGAATACGGAAAGTCTATCCATCTATGCGAGGGGGACGATTCATGAGCACAGCCTATCAAGAAGACATCAGCAGCAATGTTCTGCGCCGCATGAAAGAAGGCGGTTTCGATTTTTCCCGATTCCATCCCATCGAGTTCTACGCGATTTTCCCGGACGAGGAGCGGGCGCGCAGGGCGGCAGGCAAATTTCGCGGTGAATCCATCAATGCCCAGGTCAGTCTGCGTGATGACGGTGCGTGGGCGCTGGAATTGAGCAAAGTGATGTACGCGACGTATGACGATATCGGCGACTTCGAGCAGGGCTTTTCCGCCGTGGTCGAGCCGCTGGGCGGCATCATCGAAGGCTGGGGCGTGAAGCAGGAGGTGCGCAACCGCCATCGTTTGAACTGATCTCATGCAAAAAGAGCTAAGCAACGGCTGACCTTTGGGTCGGCCGTTGTCGTTTCCGGCGTCTGCAAAAACGCAGTGGCAAAACCCTGAAACAACAATCCAAGGCAAAAAAAAGCCACCGGAGAGGGTGGCTAAAAGGGAAGACCGATAAGGAGAGGAAACCGGTCAGGGTTGCAGCGGGGCGGGCCGCCGAGGCGATCCCAATCAGTTGCGCTGGCCGCTTCATGGCGCCGGGGCCGGTGAAGTTTTGCAGCGGATGTGCGGATTATCCGCAGGCAGCACCGGGCAGTGAAATCAACTCTGACTATGCTGGTGATAGGCGATGCAGTGCGTCGCAATGAAGCGGGGGCAATCCGGTTGGGGCATTTGCCGCACAGGAATGGTGCGGTGCCTGCGGCGTGTATTTCCAACCGATTGAAATCAAAGCGTTTATGCCGATGGCACGGGCCTTGCGAAGGCCTGTAGGTCCGGGTGACAAGGAGTACGGCATGATCCGCACCTATTTTGATGAGATGTACGATGCCGGCGGCCAGGTTCGCCCGCATTATCGGGAGTTCGCCCGATGGCTGGCCGACACGCCTGACGAGCTGCTGGCTCAACGGCGACGCGAGGCCGATCTGCTTTTCCATCGCGCCGGCATCACGTTCACGCTCTATGGCGACGAGCAGGGCACCGAGCGCCTGATTCCTTTCGACACCATCCCGCGCAGCATCCCTGCCAGTGAATGGCGAATCGTTGAGCGCGGCTGCATCCAGCGGGTCAAGGCGCTGAACATGTTTCTCGCCGACCTCTATCACGAGCAGCGCATCATCAAGGCCGGGATCATTCCTGCCGAACAGGTGCTGGCCAACGAGCAATATCAGTTGGCGATGCAAGGCCTGGATCTGCACCGCGATATCTATTCGCACATCTCCGGCGTCGATCTGGTGCGCGATGGTGACGGCACCTATTACGTGCTCGAAGACAACCTGCGTACACCGAGCGGCGTCAGCTACATGCTCGAAGACCGCAAGATGATGATGCGCCTGTTCCCGGAGTTGTTCGCCGCCCAGCGTATCGCCCCGATCGATCACTACCCGAACCTGCTGCTCGACACCCTGAAAAGCTCAAGTCCTATTGATGACCCGAGCGTGGTGGTGCTGACGCCGGGGCGCTTCAACAGTGCGTTCTTCGAGCACGCATTCCTGGCGCGGGAAATGGGCGTTGAACTGGTCGAGGGCGCGGATCTGTTCGTTCGCGACGACAAAGTCTTCATGCGCACTACGGACGGCCCGAAAGCGGTGGACGTTATCTACCGTCGGCTCGACGACGCGTTTCTCGATCCGCTGGCGTTCAACCCCGACTCGATGCTCGGTGTGCCGGGGCTGCTGTCCTCTTATCGCTCGGGCAACGTGGTGCTGGCCAACGCCATCGGCACCGGCGTAGCGGACGACAAATCGGTGTATCCGTTCGTCACTGACATGATTCGGTTCTACCTCGACGAAGAGCCGATTCTGAAGAACGTACCGACCTGGCAATGCCGCAACCCGTCTGAACTTTCTCACGTGCTGGCCAATCTTCCAGATCTGGTGGTCAAGGAAACCCAAGGCTCAGGCGGTTACGGAATGTTGGTGGGGCCGGCATCGACGAAAGCGGAAATCGATGCCTTCCGCGAACGAATCAAGGCCAAGCCTCACGCATACATCGCGCAGCCGACGCTGTCGCTGTCGACCTGTCCAACCTTTGTCGAAAACGGCATTGCGCCGCGCCATATCGACTTGCGTCCGTTTGTCTTGTCCGGGCGCGAAACCCGGGTAGTGCCTGGGGGGTTGACCCGTGTGGCGCTGCGCGAAGGCTCCTTGGTGGTGAATTCCTCCCAGGGTGGCGGAACCAAGGACACCTGGGTGGTCGAGGATTGAAGGAAGCTTGCCATGTTAAGTAGAACTGCCTCGGATCTGTATTGGATGTCGCGTTACCTGGAGCGGGCGGAAAATCTCGCGCGGATGCTCGACATCAGTTATTCGCTGTCGCTGATGCCGCAGGACGGTCGCGGCGACGGTTTGCACGAATTGGCCATGCCGCTGCTGATCACCGGTACCCTCGACGATTACCTCGAGCGCCATGGCGCGCTGCATGCTGAGCGTCTGCTGCACTTTTTTGCCCTCGATGCGGCTAACCCGGCGAGCATTTACAGCTGCCTCGGCGCGGCGCGGGCCAGTGCCCATGCGGTGCGTGGGCGGATCACGGCGGACATGTGGGAGAACATCAATTCGACGTGGCTGGAGATTCGTGGAATCGCCGAGCAGGGCCTCAGTCGCTATGGCATGAGCCGTTTCTGCGAATGGATCAAGGAGCGTTCGCACCTGTTTCGTGGTGCGTCGTACGGCACGATCATGCGTAATGATGCGTTTCGTTTCATTCGCCTCGGTACGTTCATCGAACGCGCGGACAACACCCTGCGATTGCTCGATGCCCGCTATGAAATGGCGGGCGATCAGGCTGAAGCAGTCAGCGACGGGACGGCCCACGCCTACTACCAGTGGAGCGCCTTGCTGCGCGCCTTGTCGTCATTCGAGGCCTATACCGAAATCTATCGCGATGCGCCGGGGGCGCGGCATGTTGCCGAGTTGCTGTTGTTGCGCGCCGATGTTCCGCGCTCGCTGCGGGCCTGCACCGAAGAGATCGATCAGATTCTTGCGCAGTTGCCCGGAGCCAACGGTCGACCGGCACAACGTCTGGCGGCCGAAATGGATGCACGCCTGCGCTACACCGGCATCAACGAAATTCTCGAGGAAGGCCTGCACGCCTGGCTGACCGAATTCATCCCGCTGGTGCGCCAGCTGGGCAACGCCATTCACAGTTCCTACCTGGAGGCTGCATGAGACTTTCCATTAGCCACGAGACCACCTATCACTACGAAGATCAGGTGCGGGCGAGCATCCAGTACCTGCGGCTGACCCCACACGACAGCGAGCGTCAGCACGTGTTGAGCTGGCAGCTCGATTTGCCGCGCCCGGTGCGCGCGCAACTCGATCCGTTCGGCAATATCCTGCACGTGCTGACCATGGATGAACCGCACGAAGCGATCATCATTGGTGCGCGCGGGCAGGTCGATATCGACGAACTGCGCGAGGCCGAGCATGAGAGCCAGTCGGCGCTGCCGTTCCTGCGCTTTACCCGTTTGACCGAGGCGGATGAGGCGTTACGCGCGTTCGCCGAGAAATCCTGCAAGCAGCGGCGTGATCGCACGGCGCTGATCGATCTGATGCACGGCTTGAATCAGCACATGACCTACACGCCGGGGTCCACCGAGGTCGATACCAGCGCCGCTGAGGCCTTCGCCGGGCGTGCGGGTGTTTGCCAGGATCATGCTCACGCGTTTCTGGCTTGCGCACGCAGTCTCGGGATTCCGTCGCGTTATGTGTCGGGGTATCTGTACAGCGAGGATTGCGAGCATCTGGCCAGCCACGCCTGGGCTGAAGCGTGGCTGGATGACGCCTGGTACAGCTTTGATGTGACCAATGAACTGGCGCGGCCCGAACGCCATCTGAAACTGGCGGTGGGTCTGGATTATCTGGATGCCTGCCCGGTGCGCGGCATGCGCCGTGGCGGTGGGTGTGAGCAGATGCATGCGAAAGTGTTCGTCTCGCCAACCCCGATCATCTCGGTGCAACAGCAGTAACGGGTTCACACAAAACTCATGTGGGAGTGAGCCTGCTCGCGATAGCGGTCTGTCAGTTACAAATGTGCTGACGGATACACCGCTATCGCGAGCAGGCTCGCTCCCACAAGGGAAATGGCGTTACGGCTTAACCTTGCGTCCGGCCATGTGCTTGAGATACCTCACCAGCAACTCCAAATCCCCCTCCGGCAACACCTCCACCGAAAACCCCGGCATCTTCGCCTGCGGCCACTGACGCAAACTCTGCGGATCCCGAATGTAACGCTTAAGGAAATCCGCGCCGAAATACTCGGTCGGGCTGTAAGGAATATTCAGGTCCGGCCCGAATTGCGCATCACCCGCACCGTTCAACCGGTGACACGCCAGACAGTTTTTCTGAAACAGCGCAAACCCTTGATTCACCGGGTCATCTGCTTTCAACGCAGGATCCGGCAGCAGGGCAGGGAAACGCTCCGCCACTGGCGCCATGCGCTTGATGCTCGCGACTTCGAACGGCCATTGCTCCGGGCTGATATTGCCGGCCTGCGGATCGGTCCAGACCAGATAAAACGGCCCGGCGCTGTGCTTGCCTTCCGACAGCGGTGGCCACGGCTGCGCCGGATCTTCGATGGCCAGCCATGCTCGCGCACCTGTTGTATTAAGCAACGGCGCAGCTGACAGCTCGGCGGCAAAGCCGTCCAGTGCCACCGCTTGCAGGTGATCCTGCGGTTTGATCCCTGTCAGCAATGAGGCCACAGGCACGGCGCGATAAGTCATGTCCTTCTTGTAGGACACATCGTTTTTGATAGTCAGGGTTTGCACTTGAGGATGCTTGAGCAGTTCCTCGGTCTGCCAGGTGCGGCTGCTTGCGCCCAGTTGCAGATCCAGCTGTGCGGCAGACAAGGGCATGCTCAGCAGCATGGCCCCGAACACAATGAGCGCTTTCAAATGATCGCCGTCCATGTCGTGGGAGTGCGCCAAGGTTGGCACAGCCACGCTGGCCCGGGTAGCGGGCCAGTCACATTTTCAGTGGCGATGAGCAGCGCCCGGCGCTCGAGTCAACCGATGACCTTGGTCAGATTCGGCAAAATCAACAACAGCGTCGTGGCGAAAAGAATGAGCCCTGCTTGACGAACTTTCGGTTGTTTGAACATGGCTTGACCGCCTTTATTGTTATTTCCTGATGCCTGCCTGCATATCCATGACGGCAAGCGCTGCACTTCCTGTTGAAGAACGTCTGCCCCGGCAAAACCCGACGACTCTGACGTACATGTTCTACATTAGGGGCCGCGTCACGCTTGGCTTAGATCCATTTCATATGGAGTACTTGCCAGATGCGATAAAAAAGGCATGAGGCTTATTGCCAGCTTCTTTGCCGACCGCTGGCTAGACAACTCGCCGACCTGAACCGGTTCACCCAGCCTCCGATGACCGTCCGTCTGAGCGTGTGCGTCAACCGCATTGAGCGCTGTGGTCATTGAATCCATGGCCGCTCGGGTCAAGAGTGGAGGTACAAGTAATCACTCCCCGCACAGGTTCGAGGACGTCATGACCCAAGCTTTGATATTCGATGCGTTACGCACGCCCCGTGGCAAAGGCAAGGCCGATGGCGCCCTGCACAGCGTCAAACCGGTGAATCTGGTCGCTGGTCTGCTCAACGCGCTGCAAGAACGCTCCTCGCTGGACACCAGTCAGGTCGATGACGTAGTGCTCGGCTGCGTGACGCCGATTGGCGATCAAGGCTCGGACATCGCCAAAACTGCCGTGCAAGTGGCCGATTGGGATGTCAGCGTTGCCGGTGTGCAGATCAATCGTTTCTGCGCCTCGGGTCTGGAAGCGGTCAACCTCGGCGCGATGAAAGTGCGCTCGGGTTTCGAAGATCTTGTAGTGGTCGGCGGTATCGAGTCGATGTCGCGGGTGCCCATGGGCAGTGATGGCGGCGCCTGGGCGCTCGATCCGCAGACTAATCTGCACAGTCATTTCACTCCGCAAGGCGTCGGTGCCGACCTGATCGCTACGCTTGAGGGCTTCAGTCGTCACGACGTCGATACCTACGCGCTGCACTCGCAGCAGAAAGCCGCACGGGCGCGGGCCGATGGCTCGTTTAACAAGTCGTTGGTGCCGGTGCGGGATCAGAACGGCATTATTCTGCTCGATCACGATGAGTTCATTCGCGCCGAATCGACCCTGGAAGGCTTGGGCAAGCTCAAGCCAAGTTTCGAAATGATCGGGCAGATGGGCTTCGACGCGACCGCGCTGCGGGTCTACAGCCATGTCGAACGCATCAATCACGTGCACACACCGGGCAACAGCTCAGGGATCGTCGACGGTGCCGCGCTAATGCTGATCGGCTCCGAATCCAAGGGTCGTGCGCTGGGCCTGCAACCTCGGGCGCGGATTGTCGCCACGGCGGTTACCAGCACCGATCCAACCATCATGCTCACAGGCCCTGCGCCGGCAACGCGCAAGGCACTGGCCAAGGCCGGGTTGCGCGTTGAAGACATCGACCTGTTCGAAGTCAACGAAGCGTTTGCTTCGGTGGTGCTGAAGTTCATCAAGGACATGTCCGTCGATCCGGACAAGGTCAATGTCAACGGCGGCTCCATCGCCATGGGCCACCCGTTGGGCGCGACCGGTTGCGCGATCCTCGGCACCTTGCTCGATGAGCTGGAAGCGCGGCGCCTGCGTTATGGCCTGGCGACGCTGTGCGTCGGCGGCGGCATGGGCATTGCCACCATCATCGAACGCCTCTGAGCCCCGAATTCAAGGAACCTTGTTATGAGCGAAGCCATTCGTTACGAAAAAGGCCAGGACGCGATCGTCGTGCTGACCATCGACATGCCGGGCCAGAGCGCCAACACCATGAACGCTGTGTACCGCGAGGCCATGGCCGCGTGCGTCGCTCGGCTGGTGGCGGAAAAAGACAACATTGCCGGGGTGATCATTACGTCGGCAAAGAAAACCTTCTTTGCCGGCGGCGACCTCAATGAGCTGATCAAGGTCGGCAAGCCTGAAGCCAAAGCCTTCTACGACATGGTGCTGACCCTCAAAGCGCAGTTGCGCACCCTGGAAACCCTCGGCAAACCGGTGGTCGCAGCGATCAACGGCGCGGCGCTGGGCGGTGGTTGGGAAATCTGCCTCGCCTGTCACCACCGCGTGGCACTGGATGACGCGTCGGTACAGCTCGGTCTGCCGGAAGTGACCCTCGGCCTGTTGCCGGGCGGCGGCGGGGTGGTACGCATGGTGCGCATGCTCGGTCTCGAAAAAGCGCTGCCCTATCTGCTCGAGGGCAAGAAGGTGCGTCCACAGCAGGCATTGCAGGCCGGTTTGATTGATGAGCTGGCGGCGAATCGCGATGAATTGCTGGCCAAGGCGCGCGCCTGGATCGTCGCCAATCCGACGGCGGTACAACGTTGGGATGTGAAGGGCTATCAGATTCCGGGCGGCACGCCGTCGAATCCGAAAGTGGCGCAGATGCTGGCGATTGCGCCGTCGATTCTGCGTAGCAAGACCCAAGGGACAATGCCGGCGCCGGAGAAAATCCTCTGCGCGGCAGTCGAGGGCGCGCAGGTCGATTTCGACACCGCGCACTTGATCGAAACCCGTTACTTCACCGAACTGACCACCGGGCAGATCTCGAAAAACCTGATCGGCACGTTCTGGTTTCAACTCAATGAGATCAACGCCGGAGGTTCGCGGCCGCAGGGCTTTGCGCCTTATAAGACGCAGAAGGTCGGCGTGCTCGGCGCCGGGATGATGGGCGCGGGGATTGCGTTTGTCAGCGCTTCGGCGGGTATTGAAGTGGTGCTCAAGGACGTCAATCTGGCTGCCGCCGAGAAAGGCAAAGCCCATTCTGCGGCGTTGCTGGACAAGAAAGTCGCCCGTGGGCAGATGGATGCTTTGAAGCGTGATGAGGTGTTGGCGCGGATCAAACCGTCCGAAAATGATGCCGACCTCGCGGGTTGCGATCTGATCATCGAAGCGGTGTTTGAGGATCGCGATCTCAAGGCCAGGGTCTCTGCTGCAGCCCAGCGGGTTGTTGGCGCCGAAGCGGTCATCGCCTCCAACACGTCGACGTTGCCGATCACCGGGCTGGCGGCTGCCGTACCTGATCAAAGCAAATTCATCGGCCTGCATTTCTTCAGCCCGGTAGAAAAAATGCCGCTGGTGGAAATTATCAAAGGTGCACAGACCAGCGATGAAACCCTCGCGCGCGGTTTCGACTTCGTGCTGCAAATCAAGAAAACCCCGATCGTCGTCAACGACAGTCGCGGCTTCTTTACTTCACGCGTCTTCGGCACCTTCACCAACGAAGGCATCGCCATGCTCGGCGAAGGCGTGAGCGCACCGATGATCGAGACCGAGGCGCGCAAGGCCGGGATGCCGATCGGGCCTCTGGCGATCTCTGACGAAGTTTCCCTCAGCCTGATGAGCCATATCCGTCAGCAAACCGCCAAGGACCTACAGGCAGAAGGGAAACCGCTGATTGAGCACCCGGCCTTCGCCGTGATTGACTTGCTGCTTAACGAATACAAGCGTCCGGGCAAAGCCGCGGGTGGTGGTTTTTACGATTACCCGGCTGGTGGGCAGAAACATCTGTGGCCCGACTTGAAGGTGCGTTTCGAAAAGGCTGACGGACAGATTTCGCCCAAAGACGTGCGTGATCGGCTGCTGTTTGTACAAGCCATTGAAACCGTCCGTTGTGTGGAGGAGGGCGTACTGACCTCGACGGCGGATGCCAACGTCGGCTCGATCTTCGGTATCGGTTTTGCGCCGTGGACCGGCGGTGCGTTGCAGTTCATCAACCAGTACGGAGTGAAAGATTTCGTCGCTCGCGCGCAGTATCTGGCTGAACAGTATGGCGAGCGTTTCGCACCGCCCGCGCTGCTGCTGGACAAAGCGGCAAAAGGTGAAATGTTCTAAGGACAACGAGCATTCCGGGGCTTGCCTTGCCAGGGTGTTTCAAGGCAGGCTCTGGGGTGTTCATTATTCCCATCACGTGTCAGGTATTTTTTATGTCGCTACGCATCTGCATTCTGGAAACCGACATCCTGCGTCCGGAACTGGTCGATCAATATCAGGGTTACGGGCAGATGTTCCAGCGCCTGTTCTCACAGCAACCGATTGCCGCCGAGTTCACTGTCTACAACGTGATGCAGGGCGAATACCCGAGCGACGACCAAACCTTCGACGCATACCTGGTCACCGGCAGCAAGGCTGACTCGTTTGGTACTGATCCGTGGATCCAGACCCTGAAGGAATACCTGCTGACTCGTTACGAGCGTGGCGACAAACTGCTCGGCGTGTGCTTCGGCCATCAACTGCTGGCGCTGCTGCTCGGCGGCAAGAGCGAGCGCGCCACGCAAGGTTGGGGTGTTGGCACCCATAACTACAAACTGGCGGCGAAGGCGCCGTGGATGAACCCGGTGCGTGAGGAGCTGACGCTGCTGATCAGCCATCAGGACCAGGTCACAGCGCTGCCGGAAAACGCCACGGTGATTGCTTCCAGCGATTTCTGCCCGTTCGCGGCCTATCACATCAACGATCAGGTGTTGTGCTTTCAGGGCCACCCGGAGTTCATTCACGATTACTCGCGGGCGCTGCTCGATCTGCGTCAGGAAGCGTTGGGTTCGCAGATCTACAGCAAAGGTGTGGCTAGCCTGGAGCAGGAACACCATGGCGCCACAGTGGCGGAATGGATGATGCGCTTTGTGGCGCACAAGCCGGAAACGGTTTAACAGCAGATCAAAAGATCGCAGCCTCCGGCAGCTCCTACACTGAGACGCTGTAGGAGCTGCCGAAGGCTGCGATCTTTTGCTTTTTTTATAACCACCCAGACTTCTTGAAACTCGCCCACAAACTCACACATCCCACCGCAATAAACCCCAGCACACCGAAATAGCCGTAGTGCCAGCTCAACTCCGGCATGTTCTGAAAATTCATCCCGTAAATCCCCGCCACTGCCGTCGGAAACGCCAGAATCGCCGCCCAGGCAGCAAACTTGCGTTGCACCACGCTTTGCCGTGATGCCTCTAGCAACACGCCAATCTCGATGGTCTGGCTGGCAATGTCGGCCAAGGTGGTCAGGTCTTCCATTTGCCGCGTGACGTGAATCTGCACATCACGGAAGTACGGGCGCATGTTCTTATCGATAAACGGGAAACTCAGCTTCTGCAGTTCCTCGCCAATCTCCACCATCGGCGCTGCGTACCGACGCAGGCGCACGACATCGCGACGCAAGCCATGCAGCTTCTGAATGTCACGCTCATTCAACGCACTGCACAAAACATTGCGCTCAAGTTCATCGATCTCGGCATGGATCGCTTCGCCGACCGGCTGATAGTTTTCGATGACAAAATCGAGCAACGCATACAGTACGAAATCTTCCCCGTGCTCCAGCAACAGCGGACGCGCCTCACAACGTTGGCGGACATGCGCGTAGGACGCCGAGTGGCCATTACGCGCGGTGATGATGTAGCCCTTGCCGGCAAAGATGTGCGTCTCGATAAATTGCAGAACGCCGTTCTCGCGGATGGGTGAGTAGGTGACGATAAACAAAGCGTCGCCAAAGGTTTCGAGCTTCGGTCGACTGTGTTTTTCCAGGGCGTCTTCAATGGCCAGTTCGTGCAGGTTGAACTGACGTTGCAGGTTGGACAGCTCTTGTGCATCCGGCTCTTCCAGGCCGATCCACACGAAGTGGCCGGTTTTCGCAGCCCAGGCAGCGCCTTCGTCGAGGGTAATATTGGTGACTTTCTTGCCTGCGCTGTACACCGCAGCAGCAACAACTCGACCCATGGTGGTGATTCACTTCTTCTTGGCAGGTGGCAGGGAATTCAAGGCTTCAGCTTAGCCGTGTCGCTGCTTGAGAGTCAGTGAAATCTGTACAGTTCACCGGGCAAAAGAAAACCCGCACAGGGCGGGTTGTCTTTTCAGGCAGCTTGCAGTTGCCGATCCATCGATTCAATGCACTCGCGCATCTGCTCGCGGCACTGATTGATGAGCATGGGCATGTCGTCCATGGTCAATCCGGCTGTAGGAATCGCCGGCAACGAGCGTATGAGGATTTTCCCACTGCGCCAGCGATTCAGGCGCATGTGCTTGATGTAACTGCTGACGCAAACCGGAACGATGGGTACACCGGCAGCAATCGCCATCTGGAACGCACCCTTCTTGAAAGGCAGCAATTCTTCGCCGAGGTTGCGCGTGCCTTCCGGGAACACCCAGATCGAAGTGTCTTTGTTCTGCAGGGTGTTGGTGGTCGTGAGCATCGATTGGCGCGCCTTGTGCGCATTGCCACGGTCGATCAAGACATTACCGGCCAGCCAGAACAATTGCCCGAACAGTGGCACCCATTTGAGGCTCTTCTTGCCGATGCACACGGTGCGGCGAGGCACTACGTTGCCGAACACGAACAGATCATAATTGGACTGATGGTTGGCGATGATCACGCAGCTGTCGGGTTTGTTCATCAAACCGCTGACGTCGGATTTCACTCTTAAACGCAAAATACACATCGCCGGCAGCGCGTAGAGACGGGCGCACAGACGGCTGTTGTCCGGATTGAACGGGCGGCAGATGCCGAGAATCACCCCGAGCACGCCGGCGAGAATAAAGTGCAGGCCCATCAATAACATACGAAACACGAACAGCATTTTCAGGCCCCACCGGGACAAAAGGTGGCGCAGTGTACGGATGTGCACTGTTTTCGGCAATTGCCGCTATAGAGTGCGGAGATAGCCGATGTTTAAGCGCATGTTTCAGAATGGAGGGTCAGACCTGTCCTAGAGCGGTCGCGGACTTTTAAACCATGCGTGCAAGAAAAAGCCCGACACGACGGTCGGGCTTCTTTTGCGCATCAGCCGGGCTTAGCCCAGATGCTCCTGATCCTGGATGATCGCGTTATCCAGAGCTTCCAGCAGTGCTTTACGCACCTTCAACTTGGTGTTCTTGTGCGCGAGCATGTTGATCTTCTTCAACTGACGCGCAGCGGCGAGGGCGGCACCTTGCAGTTCCTCGGCGGCAACCACCCTGTCGAGGAAACCGGCATCCACGGCGCTTTTTGGATCGAACATCTCGCCGTTGATCACCGAGCGGTGGAATGCCGAGCGACGCAGGCGATCGCGAGCCAGTTCGATACCCGCGTGGTGCATGGTCATGCCGATCTGCACTTCGTTCAGACCGATGCTGAACGGGCCGTCGACACCGATGCGATAATCAGCAGACAACAGAATGAAAGCGCCTTTCGCCACCGCGTGACCTGGGCATGCGACGATCACCGGGAACGGGTGAGAGAGCAGGCGCCGGGCCAAGGTCGACCCTGCGGTTACCAGCGACACAGCTTCTTTAGGGCCAGCGGTCATGACTTTCAGGTCATAGCCGCCGGACAGAATCCCTGGCTGACCGGTGATGATCACGATGGCACGATCAGTCACCGCCTGATCCAGCGCCGCGTTGAATGCCGCAATCACGTCCGGAGAAATGGCATTGACCTTGCCGTTGCTCAAGGTCAGGGTCGCGATACCGTCTTCGAGGTGGTAGGAAATCAACTCACTCATGACGCTATTCCTTGTAAGAAAGATGGGCAGACGTTACCCACCGCCGCAGGCCAGGTAAAGCGCCATGACTGACCCGCCAGTCACCGTTTCCCGACCCACCCGGCGTGGCTAGGCGTTCTGCTTCTATATAGAAGGGCTGCACCCACCGAAGATTGGCCGGTTTGCCATGGCCTGCTAGCGGGCAAAACGACTTTTTCTCTTAACCGCATGAAAATTCTGAAAAAAAGTTTGCCATCGGAAAAGCTTTCGACTACATTAGCGCGCCTCGACAGACAGAACATGTTTGAAGAGATACGGTGAAGTGTCCGAGTGGCTTAAGGAGCACGCCTGGAAAGTGTGTATACAGGAAACTGTATCGAGAGTTCGAATCTCTCCTTCACCGCCACATTCAGTAAACGCAAACCCCTGATTTTCCTAGAGAAAGTCGGGGGTTTGTGGTTTTTGGCGTCTGAAAAAAGGTCATATGGGACTGAGATGGGACTGGCGCGCTATTTTGGTGCAAAAATGGCCGCCGCCGAATGGGTGGCTGACCTTCGCCAGCGATTCGATGAGCTAGGCTTCTGCGAACCGAACTCCAAGGAAAGCTGCTATGCCAAATAACTCAGATTCCAACATTGCTACTGCAGATGCACTCACGTTACTACTGCACAACCAGCATGCGCTTGGTGCGGCGATAGAGGAGGTCACCAAGTGGCTTTCGCGGAATGGCGTAGGGACAGTTGCAGAGAACGCGGTCGGGGCCATGGAAACCCTAGATGAAAACGCGAAAGCAATTACAGATGTGATCATGCGACTCCGTCGGCTTTAGGGAATCGTCTTGATAGGCTGCAATCTGCCAAAAGTGGACCTTTGCGCTATCTCCGGTATTAGTCGCCATTGACTCCCTTGACGAGTCAGCGGGGCAGGAGCAATTACTAGCGGGTTTGCTTGCGCCTGCCGGCGTACTCGGTGTCGGCGAAGGTCATCTGATTTATCGGGAAACTCGTGTGACGGGATCGGCGTACTTCAGCCTTTTTCAGACCATCCCCAGGGAGGAATAAGCTTGTAGATTGCGAGTCAGGGCGCAGGACGGCTGCGACGTGTTCTAAGAATCGCCTGATTCCCTTTGATATTTTGATTGATTAGCCTGCAATTCAACTTATCGTCAAACATGGTCCAATGAAGCGTTTAAGCCTTAAGAATCCACTACTCACCTTTGCCGCGGTGACGTTACTAGCGCACATGCCAGGCGCCATGGCCAAGTGCGAACTCAAAACCTCCACTATAGACCTTAACTACGGTGCGAATCTCACCAGTGGTGGTCTAAATATTCCCGCCGATGCGCCCATTGGCACGGTGGTCTACCAAGAAAGCTTGCAAGCGAGCAGGATGACTTGGCAATGCGACACAAGTTTTATGTACGGCATCATACCAAATCCGGCGCTGGCTACCATAGCCGTGGGTGCCTCGGTATCAACTTTTCCTATAGGTAAGACAGGGCTCTCCTACCGCATCTGGACAGGTTCCCAAAGTTACTATCTTTACTCTAAGAGTTCGGTCTTTCCAGGTAATTATGTTTTTCCAGCGGGGGGGATGCGGCTGGAAATCGTCAAGACAGGCGAGCTGTCTTCGCTAACAAAAATTGCAGCCGGCCACCTAGGGTCTTTGAAATTCGATAATTCAGACCTATACATATACAACCTAATCAACCCCATCGTGTTGAATGCCGCCTCATGTAAGACCCCTTCCGTCTCGGTAGCCATGGGCGACGATTATCAACTCCACGAATTTCGCGATGCCAACCCAACACCACGGACGGTGCGCTTCAACATCGCCTTGAATCAATGCCAGGCCGGCATCCAAAAGGTCACCTACTTGCTCAAGGCCAACACCACCGCCATCGACGCGGAAAAAGGTATCGTTGCGCTCAATGCCGGTTCCACCGCCAAGGGTATCGGTCTTCAATTGATGAATGACGCCGGCTTGCCTATCGCACTGGATACCATCTACCCGTTCGACGCCTTCACCACCACCGCCACCGACTTCAATATTCCCTTGTCTGCCTCGTATTACCGTCTGACGAACGATGAACTCAAGGCTGGCAGCGCCAACACCGAAGTCACCTTCATCGTGAACTACCTGTAAAACCAAGAACCGTCTGATTCTCCCTGCTTCTGGCCGCCCCTACAGTCCCGGGACGAGATCGGAAGACGGTGCCCTTGACGTCTCGAGTCAGCTTGTTGAGATGTGCTAGAACGCTGCGCCGATGCGATTAAGAGGTTTCGTGCTTTGTGTTGTATGGGCACTTTGAATGACCACTATTGGCCGATAGCGACCATCCATGACTGGTTCATTGAATTCCAGCCTATGTTCAATCGGCCCCCACACCTGGCTCAGGTGTGGGGGCCTTTTTGTTAGCTACCGTCCGCCGGAACTCCGTGGACTGGATTACCACACCCCCCTATGCTGGTTGCGCGATTCCCGCTACTCATCCCCGAACAGGAGACCCGCTTATGGCCGCCCCTGGAGCCAATCCAAAACCCGCCACATTCTCGTCTGGCGCACCCCGAGTGGAGCTGAGTACGGCCGTGCTGCAACACTTTTGGGGAGATCTGTTGGATAACTTGCACCGCGTCGAACATGACGGCGCCGAGATTGAAATCGATACCGCAACGGCTAAGGGCTTTATCCTGGCCTTGTCTGTGGGGGAGTTGATTACGGATGTGCAACGCGATCTGATGCACGACCTTCTGTCCCAGGCTCGCGAGGCAGCGCTGCGTCGTACCCGTCGTCATACCAAGGGCTGATGACATGATCGGCCAGGCCATTCAGTCCGATACTTTGAAAGTCCTGGTCAGCCAGCACGTGATCCGCGAAGTCGTGGTGGGTCGGGTCAATGCTGATAATGCTAAATGGACCCTATCGGTGCGCCTGGGAAGTCCCACGGCGCGGCTGGTGCCGGTGCGCTCCCGGCGTGAGTCGCTGCGCACCTGGGCCAGCCTGACGGCGGTGGGACGCTTTGCCGAGAGCATCGGCCTCAGTGGATTCAGTGTTGAGCTGTAACCGGTGACAGCTTCAACGCCAGTTGCAGCATACCCACCACATCCGGTCCGTCTTCATTGATCCACGTCCCATAGTGCTGACGGATCATGTTGCCGTTGGTATGGCCCATCTGTTCGGCGATCCAGTCGATCGACGCCACCCCGGTGGTCAGCAGTTGACTGGCGTAGGTGTGCCGGCACTGTCCGGGTCCCCGATAGCGAACGCCGGCGGCGAGCAAATGCGCCTTGAAGAAGCGATCGCGCACCACGAAGTCGTTGGCGTGCGGCAGGCCGCTTTTGGTATTCAGGAACACAAAGTGCAGCTTGTGTTGCCGCACCGTCTTGTTGTCCCGCTCGACCACCTCCACGGTTTCCGCTTTGCGTTTGCGGGTCAACGCATCGATCTTCTGCAGGGCGTCCCAGGCGGGTGCCAGCAGGCGCACTCGGCGCGTCGATCGGCG
Organism: Pseudomonas neuropathica; assembly: GCF_015461835.1. Lineage (GTDB taxonomy): Bacteria > Pseudomonadota > Gammaproteobacteria > Pseudomonadales > Pseudomonadaceae > Aquipseudomonas > Aquipseudomonas neuropathica. The sequence continues at coordinate 209,532 of NZ_JACOPX010000007.1, forward strand.
GGTTTTCGTCACCCGGTAGGCGCCGCGTACCTTGGACCGGCGAAAGGTCACCGTGCCTTGCGCCAGGTCGACATCCTCCCAGGCCAGGGCGATCGTCTCCGACACCCGTGGGCCTGCCCATAACATGAACTGCACCATCAGCAGTTCATGCGTGCGGCTGGTGGGGGTGTCGAGGATCTGTTTGATTTCCGCGCGGGTGAACGGGTCCGGGGCTTCCGGATCGGGTAGGCGCACCATCAATCCTTCGGTCGGGTCGTGCGCGACCTTCATCCGCGTGCGGTACAAGCGAAACACCTGCCGCACATTGCTGATGATGTCGCGGATGGTCTTGTTCTTCAGGGTCTTCGACAGCGTGTCCTGAATCCAGACCTGCAGGTCGAGGTGATCGATCTGGTTGATCTGCACCTTGCCCCAGCGTGGCCGCACATGCACTTCGGCCTTGTTGGCGTAACCTCGGTAGCTTGAGGCCGCGACGCTGTTGGCCTTGATCTTCAACCACAGATCCAAGTAATGACCAAAGGTGTTTTCCACCAGCCTGGGGGAGTTCGGAAAGTGCCGGGCGTAATCGAAGGTGCCGGTCTGGATCTCGTATTCAATGATGTCGGCCAGGCGCTTGGCCTGGGCCACGGTAGCCGGTGTGTTGCTGCCCGGGACCGTTTCCCGGCACTTCTCCCCTTTGTATTGAAAATAGATTCTCACGGACTTGCCGCGAGCTTCGACCCCACTCATGTAAACCCCTAAAGCTGTACTCGTATTTCGACAGTCTGACGATCGGAAACAAAAAGGCCCGTTTCCGGGCCAAGTATCTGCAAGCGCGTCTTCTGGTGGACGCGGCTTATGGTTTGGGCTTGTGCCGGCGCAGGTGGGCATTCAACAGCTGACGCCGCCGGCTGCAGGTCTGGTGATTGCCCTGGGCGCGCCACTTGCCACACTGGTCGCACACGCTGGTGTGATCCATGTTCCAGGGAAAGCGGCGCACCGGTGTTGCGGCAGGGTCATTGGTCATGGCGGGACGCTCCCCGAGTGGCCGGGGTGGCCAGCAGTTGGCTGATCACGGCGACATCTGTTTCGCTCAGGTCGCCCAGGGTGCTGGCCATCTGGCTGAGGCTTTCCAGGCGCGTTCGAGCTTCAGGGGTTTTATGCACCAGGTAGCCGATGACGGCAGCACCGATGATCGCGGTCGCCACCAGGTGCCGCGCCGGTGTGGTAGCCTGCGTGCCGCTGCTGTTTAGGTTCTGTGCTTGCATGGTATAGCCCTCTTTAGCGGTCAGGTGTCGGGGAGCTGCAACTCCTCGGCACTGTTTCTTATCAGGTCATTCCCAACGAGCTAGGTAAATCACCAGATCGTCAAAACTGGGGTCGTGTTCGACACATGATCGCCACTCCAGCACCTGCTGAATCTGCGTACGTGTGCAGAAATCCACCAGAATTTCTCGCTGCCCATCAACGGCCTGAGCTTCCAAGACGTCCATGAGGCCGTACTCCCCGAAGATCGCTGCGTTAATAAATGCTGGGATTTTTCCTCCCGCGATCGACTCCTTGTAAATCTCCTGCAACTTGTAAGTACCGATATTGCCGGCACTGCCCATAAACACTTGGATCTGCATCGGTGTCGCTCTCCTTACGCCTTGAATGTCCAGCACTTGACCGTGGTCGGCCGGGGTTGTGAAACGGGGTTGCGGTGGTTGTAGGCGGCGCGTACGGCACTGTGCACGGCCTTGTTGCTGTCGAGGAATTTGCGCGATCGCGACTCTTTGAGCAGATCGCGCAACGTGGCCACGTCGGCCAGCTTCTGTTTGTGTTCGGCGGCGCGCTCGCAGAATTCGTTGAGGTTGATGGCGATCACGGTCGGGTCACTGCTGTGGTCGACCACGGGGTCCTCGCTCAAGGATTCGAGGTAGTCGTAGACCTCCCAGAATTCGGCGACGGCCGGGTGGTCAGAACTGATTGAGGCCTGGCGCTCGATCGCCATACGGACGATTTGCCGTTGCGTGGCGGCGACTTGCGGATCACTCAATTTCAGCACCAGGCGCAGCGCGTCCAGCAGCGAGAGCAGTTGTGCGTGGTTCTTGCTGATCCGCTCTACGCGGATGTAGCCGCGCAGGTCATAACCGCAACTGCTGCAGTTGCCCTGGTCGCTGACATAGGCCGTGCTGCAGGCAAAACAGTGGGTGTGCAGGCGGCGCAGTTTGGATTCGTGTTCGGGCATGCGCTGGGCGAACAGATCAAGCACAGCGGATTCTTTACCCACCGCTTTCAACAGAAAATGACTGAGGACGCCGCCGTCCAGTGCGTTCAACTGATCAGCGGCCGCACGGCTCTCCGGGGTCACGGTCGGGCGTACGAAGTGCAGTTTGACGATGCGCGTCATGATCGCTTCGTGGGCAATCACCGCCGCGTTCTGGCTAATGGCGATCGTTCCCCGAAAGGGCGGTTCGTACGTCTCATTGCCTGCTGTCTTGACGCCTTTGGTGGCCAGCGTGCCGCCGCCGTAGAAGTCTTTCAGCTCATCCCATTCGAAGGTCTTCGCGTGTGCCCGATCATCGCTGTGGCGATCGGCCTCGAGGAACACCACCGGCATGCCGGAGACTTGGCCCATCAGGCGCGAGCGACCCGCCTTGGTCGACTTCATCGGGTCGAACCCTTCGTAACCCTCGCGGCCGAGCAGTTTCCACAGCAGGTTGAGCAGGGTGGTCTTGCCGGCGCCGGCCTCACCGGTGGCCTCCAGAAACGGAAACGACTGGTAACGCGCGCGGAGAACGCCAAGGATTTTGTGGCCTCGGCTTACCTGATCGAGGGCGCCATCAAAGGGCTTGCGGGCAACCAGCTCGCCACGTTCACCAACACCAGCAACTTGCTGGCGAAGGCCACCAAGTCTGACGCCGAAACCATGGGCGAATACGTCGGCACGCTCTACAACCTGCAGAAGTCCCAAGCGGATGCGATGGGGAAGGGCGCGTGGGTGGAAAAGCTCGGCGGTCAAACCGCGCTGGCCGTGCAGCTGTTTCGCACCAGCGGCGCGGCGATGAAAGACGCGTTCAAGGAAGCCGGCGCGATCGCCACCACATCCGGCGTCGACCTTGCCGAACAATCATCTGGGCATTTTCATTGGTGCCGTGAAGGCTGAAGAATCGCCGCTGGAGCCGGGTGTTTACCTGATCCCCGGTGGTTGCGTGGAAACGGCGCCGATCCGGCTGATCAAGGAAGACGTCAGGCTGGACGCTACCAGCCCCGGCCGGGCGAACTTCACCGTTCAATCCTCTGTGCCGCTGAAAGGGCTGGTGACGCTGGACATCGGCTACAACGAGGGCACGCTGCAACGCCACTTTATCGGCTACGTCGAGCGCTGCACTGCCGCCAACGCGGTTGAACAGGTACTGTTCTGCCGTGAGCTGGCTGCCGTGCTGGCCAATACGCTGCCGTTGAACCTGCGTCATGTGGATCTGCGGGCCGTGCTGGCCGAGGTCAGCGAACAGACCGGGCTGCGCTTTCGGATTCCCGATCGGCCTTATGCCAGCGTGAAGGCGCCGTATTTCTACAGCCTCGCCGCTGGATACCAGGCGATGGACAGTCTGGCCCGAGTGTTCAGCATTCCCGACTTCACCTGGCACCAGCTGGGCAACGGTGAAGTGTTCGCCGGCAGTTGGGCCGACAGTTTTTTCGGCGCGCGCGCGCCGCTGCAAATTCCCACGGAGCTGTTCGACGGCTACCAGGGCAACCAGAGCGCGATGGTCGCGGCCCTTCCCGGGTTGCGCCCAGGTGCAACAATCAATAACGGCGAGCGCATCACCACGGTGTCGCTTGCCAACGACCAGATGGCTATCCGATGGAAGACGCAATCCGCCGCGCTGTAGAGCGCCAATTCCCCGAACTCACCGGTGGCTATCACCTGCCGCGATTTGCCCGGGTTGTCGCCGTGGCCGACGCGCCGGCGGACGCCGGACTGTGCGACGACTTCCGTCCGCGCTACGCCATCGACATTGTCGTACTCGGTCCGGATGACGAGCCAGATCCGGCCATGCCGCCGCTCACTGGCGTTCCTTTACCACTGCCCACCGGTGGCGAGGAAATGGGCATTTATGCCTTTCCGGAGGAGGGCACGCGGGTCGTGGTGTGCTTCGCCTACGGCCTACCGAGCAAGCCCTACATCCAATCGATCTTGCCGCACGGGTTGAGCATGCCCAAGGTGCCGAAGGGTGATCAGGTGTGGCAGCACAGCGAGGCCGCCCAACAGCGCGTCGATGCCGACGGTAACTGGCTACGCCAGACCGATGGCAAGATCCGTGATCAGGCGATCGAGCGCGAAGTCGAAGCCCTGGACAACCACGAGCAGTTCCAGAGCCACACACGGGCGGTCGACGACCATTCGACCGAGACTGTGGGTGGTGTGAAAAAGATCGAGGCGCTTGGCGCGCTCAAGCTGATGTCGGGCGGATCAGCGAGCCTGGCGGCGGTGGACGATCTGCACCAGGCGACCGGTCGTGATCTGAACCTGGTTGTGGGTCAAAAGCACAACGTTACGGTGGGTGGCGATATGCACGAGAGGATCGAGGGCTTGCGTGAGAGTGTTGTGAAAATAAGTCAAGCAATGCTAGCGCCAAAGACATGGATTGGTTCTTCTGATTTAAACTTGTTGCGGGTTTTGAGTGAATTGATAACTTTAGTAGAGGAGATGAATGGTAGTTTAGCTGTGCATGTTCACTCGGTAGGGGCGCCGCCAAATAACGCTCCTTCGTTCTCAAATAATGCTAAAGAGGCTATGATAATTAATTCTAAGATTAAATCTATTATGCTTTAATCGAGTATGGCTGATAAGTTTCAAATTTTATTTCGATCTGCGAAGCTAGGTTGATATTGATCTGGTTATAATGAGATTTCGTGAGTTATTTGAATGGTAGGGCGGGTTAATTATTAAGGTGAGCAGTTTTTGAAGTTAGAGAATCTATAAAAATCTCTAGCGTACGGCTGAAAGCCTTGGCGTCGTTGATATCTCGATTTTTATTAAAGCAATTGCTCAGCGAGTTGTAGCACTGAAAGGTTTTTTCATGTCGTATATCGGATTTTGCAAGGGCTTTTTTTAGATGGGTTTCGCAAGATTTTAATTTGGATTTGTCACGTTTAAGTCCAGTATAAAACGGGATAAGCCAGCACTCGGTAGAGTGAACTGCTATGGCAAATATGACTCTATGGCCAAATTTGTCTAAAAAATCTTCAGTTAATTTTGAACCGATAAATTTTTCCACGTCGCTTGCCAGTTGCTCTGCGGAAAGTTCGGTGCCATCTTTGAAGTACGGAACATTAAAGTTTTCGTGCGCACAGCAGTCTGTATCAATTTGAATTACTAGGAACTCGTTGTATTCCAATGCTTCTGTTAGTTTTTCATTGTTTGAGCAGAACTCCAATACTTTTTCCCAGCCGCCAAAACTGTCTCTCGCCTGCCGTGCGACGTCTGTGGCATCCCTGAGTGGCTGCAAAACATTAATATCAGCCTCTTCACCTAAGGTACTTTCGATCACCGTGTAAATAATGCGCTCGATTACTACCTGATCTGTAATTCCCTCTGTGACTAATGCAAAACTTGGCATATCAAAATCCTTTTGGAAGTCCACCAATCACGCCGCGCATAAACATTTCAGACAGCTTTAGATCTTGACCTTTAGGTTTTGTGATTCTCTTAATGCGGGTATGTCCATGAGGGTTTCGGCTAATTACGAAAAGACGCTGTTCATCATCCTCAAGGTTTAGTCCGTCTAAGATAGCAGGGTTGTGTGTGGTAAGTAGTGCCTGCTTGTCGTGAGACTCAGCGAGAGTGCTTAGTTCCTGTATAAGTTTTGAGCAGAGTTTCGGATTTAGGGATGCGTCGATGTTATCGATTGCAAATATTTTGGGCGTGAGATCTGTTGAAAAGAGTGCGAAGTAGAAAAGCAGAAACATAAATCCTTCGTTGGCGCTTCTATGATCTAACTTTGCTTGTCCAACTTTCAAATATCTGTCGGTAATGTCTAGCACTGCTGTTGAGTTTGAGGTTTTATCGCTAACGGAGAAGCGATCGAACCATCCGAGAACTTTTAGGCAGTTGTTTATTTCTAAGATTTTAGCGTGGTCGTTGTCTTCGGATATAACAAGTAAGAGCTTAATTAGCCCTTCGCCATTTATTCCAAGCGGTTCCAGTTGACCTTCTTTTTCAAGAAGCCTTAACGCTGTGTTTTCAGGTGAGTATATAACAAAGTTGTTCAGGTCCTCTAGGTGGGCGTCATATTCGGACTTGAAGTTGCTGATAAGTGTGCCGATGAGTGTGGATGTTGGAACTTGTATTTTCGTGTTTTTCCTTTTTCCATCTGGTGCTAGTAAATTGTTAACCTCTTCGCTAGTGAGGAAGTCCATGAGTTCAGATATGGACTCTTTTAGCTTTTCCAAGTTGGCTTTGTCTTCTGATACGAATTCGCCTATACGGCTTTTGTAGTAGTCGCCAGAAGTTGTGTTGTTTCTTAAAATTTCATGCGTCCAGTTCGAATAATGTTTGTTGTCATTTTGGAGGGTGAAGCTCGATGTATTGCCGTTGTCTTCATTTATGTTTATTAAGATCGGGGCAGCATCAGAGAATCCTGTGAATTGTGGCCGCATGAGTGGAGCGGAGGTTACCCGGATTCCGCGTGACATCAGAAATTCGTTATCAAGTTTAGAAGCGTTAGCTGCACCCGCCAGCGCAATCGCTTCTAAAAAATTGCTCTTCCCAGCACCGTTTTCACCAATGAAAACGTTGATCCGGCCAAGTTCAACTTTAACTTTGTCGATCGATTTGAAATTCTGAATTTCGATCGTTCTTATCACGAAATTTCCTCTTCCTTAGAGTCAAATATAGGAGTTTATGTGGCAGGGGCTCAGGTAGCAAGACTTGCCTGACGTCGAAGGTCGTACTATCCGATATAGGCAAAAAATCGCTAAGGGAGAAAAAAATAATCCAAAAAGCACTTATCCCCCTCCCGCCGACGGGCTTTGCGTCCCTTTTTTATGCAAAGGCCAGAGTGGTGCAAACACCTGCTCTGGCCAAGCCTGCTGCGGGGGCTGTTGGCGTTGTAGCGATTGCACGCAGTGCAAGGTTTTGCAAAAAAGAGCAAAGGTAGTTGCACTGCGTTACGGAGCGTCGACGAGTTGGCAAAGGGAGTGAAACGCCCGGCGTGCAGGGGCGGCGCCCTGAAAAACCTACCGCACAGGATGTTTTCGTTTTCGGCACTGGTCGCACCAGCTGGGAATCCGACACCGCTCAGTCCGCTTGCAAAACGGCTGTAAGGCCTAGCCTGCTTGGCTCTCCGTTATTTTCTGGTATTGCACAGCGTAACCAAGGATTTACTTACGACCAGTGCCAATTTGCATGATGTGAAAAACGTCGGAAAGGGACGTCTTCTTGGCCATTTTTCAGACGTGGGCTGGGAAAAAGGTAATTTTGGTAAGCGAGGTGTAGAAACGCGCTACAGCCCTTGTCATGCCTGGCTTTCACTCATTACCTCAAGAGGTAATTTTAGGTAAGAGTTAGGGTAATAATTTCTGAAGTGCCCGGTTTTACTGGGTTTGAGGGCTATAAGGGATTACTCATAGGAAAGGTAATTTTCTAACCTCATACTTACCAAATTATTACCTTTGCTTACTGCTCTCAACGCCCCGATTTTCAAGGCTTCCAGAGCTTGCCTCATGCCGCATTACCAAAATTACCTTTTTCCCATGGGTCAACATGAAACGTCGAAACGGCCTTCGCGTCCGTGTTCTGCAACCTGGTGCGCAAAACCCATGGGACTGACATGGGACTGAGATTAAAAAACTCGCTCCTCTGCAGCCCTTATAAACCGGGGGGGTATGCTCAAAAAACCGCAAACGGGTAGTTTCGAATCTCTCCTTCACCGCCACATTCAGTACACAAAACCCCTGATTTCGAAAGAAGTCAGGGGTTTTGTGGTTTCTGGCGTCTGGATTTTATTGGCTACGGCTTGAAGTTCGTTTTGAGCGATTACCATTGCGGATTTATTCATCCATATAGGGACGACATTCCATGATCATTTCCACCACTCACGCCATTGAAGGCAGGCAGATCGCGGCCTACCTGGATATCGTCAGTGCCGAATCGGTGCAGGGCGTCAATGTGATCCGCGATATGTTCGCTGGTATGCGCGACTTTTTTGGCGGCCGCTCACAGACGCTGGAGCGCGCTTTGAAGGAGGCGCGTATTCAGGCGACCGAGGAAATCAGGGAGAGGGCGCGTGCTTTGCAAGCGGATGCGGTGGTCGGGGTGGACTTTGAGATCAGTATGCCCGGCGGGAAGGGCGGAATGGTTGTTGTGTTTGCGACGGGTACGGCGGTGAAGTTGCGCTGAGTTTGTTTGACGGGTGTGTAAGCCCATTCAGAGGTTGAATAGGCTCAATCTTGCGGTGCAATCAGCCTTGTGGCTTGAGGATTACGGTGCCTCTTTCGTCATAGGTCAGTGGTGTGTCGACGGCGACGAGAGGGGGTGTATCAGAAGGCGGGTTGGGTTCGACTGGCTTGCTGGGATGGTAAATGACCCCTGGTTGCAGAACCGGTGTATCCGGACCCGGATACTTGATGGTGATTTCACCGGAAGCGATCTTCTCCTTGAGTTTTTCCGCGCCAGCCTTGCCGGCTGCGATCTGTTCGTCCGTGAGTTTTACGACAGGCATATTGGGGAATCCGTTGATTTGCATGTTCTCTCCTTGAGATTCATTTGTATGAAAAAGGCAACGGCCTGGCTTTAAGATTCTTTAGTAATGTGGGACCAATGGTTCATCGTCTGTTTAAATTTTTCAGGCCATTCGTCGGCATCAGGAGATCTGAATCACAAGTCCAGGAATGACCGACTAGTCTAAAAAGCCATGGAGGTCGATATTTTTTCAGGCAAAAGGGTTTTTGCCGGTGTCGATCTGTTGCGACGGGGTGAAGGTATGACTGATCCGTATATCGAAGACGATGGCGCTGAATTTTCCTTCAATAACTGCGTACGGTGCGGCCAGACCGAGTATCAGTCAGGTTTTGGCGAGGATCCGGTGCAGATCGGCAAAATCAAATCCGCGGCACCCAAGGGACCCAAGGCGAAATTTCTCCCCAGGGTCACCACGCGTTCGAGGAAATAATGGTTCTCTGCATAACCCTGCTACTGAGCGGGGTTTTTTATGGTTGTGGGTTTGAAGAATTTTCCTACAGGTGGTGACGGAAAATCAGTCTGCTTTCACAAACTTTTCACGTCTGCCGCAGTAGGGTGAAGCCATCCGTTAGAAAGCAAGTCTCCAGCCCGTTTCCCCAGCGGGCTTTTTTTTGCCTGCCATAAAACCTTTTCCAGAATCGCTGTCCAATCGGCGCCGAGTGCGCGCGAGATCCGCGATTTTGGCTGGACTTTCGCGCAACGACGGCATTAAATCCCGGCCCTTTTTGTCATCCCAATTGTTGAGGTTTTCGTCATGCGTTTAACACTGCCTGCTCTGGTTCTGGGGCTTCTGGTTGCTCAAGGTGCAATGGCTGCCGGTGATGGCACTGCTGCGTTGGGCGGTGGTCTGGGTGGCGCACTGGGTAATGTCGTCGGCCAGAAAATGGGCGGCAGCACTGGCGCGGCCATTGGTGCCGGCGTAGCAGGCGCGGCGGGCAGCGCAATGGCGGCGCGCAAGGGTAGCCGGACCAAAGCGGCGATTGGCGGCGGTGTCGGTGCAGCGGGTGGTTCGGTGATCGGCAACAGCCTGGGCGGCAGAACCGGCGCCACGATTGGTGCAGGCCTGGGTGGCGCAGCTGGCGGCGCAGTGGGCAGCAACTTGTCCAAAGGTCACAAGCGTCACTGAGACTAATCCCTTGTCAGAAAAAGCCCGGCTCGATGTCGGGCTTTTTCATGGCTGAACGTTTTCCCCGTTCGACTCTCCAATCTCACATAGGCCCATGTCTGGGCGGACTGTCCCGCTTCGGGAACTGTGAGGTTCATATGCGCTTGTCATTATCTGCACTGTTTTTCGGTTTGCTGGTAGCACAAGGGGCGATGGCCGCCGGTGATGGAACCGCCGCTGTGGGCGGCGGCTTGGGCGGCGCGCTCGGCAATGTGGTCGGTGGACAACTCGGTGGCAGTACTGGCGCGGCGGTAGGTGCGGGTGTTGGTGGCGCGGCCGGCAGTGCCGTCGGCGCGAATAAGCGTAATCGCACCGAAGCTGCCATTGGCGGTGGTCTCGGCGCGGCGGGCGGCTCGGTCGTCGGCAACAGCCTCGGCGGCTCTACGGGCTCGACCATTGGTGCAGGGTTGGGCGGCGCGGCGGGTGGTGCGGTCGGCAATAATCTCGGTGACGATGGTGGCTCTCATTCGGGCGGCGGTCACAAGCACAAGAACAAACATAAAAACCGCCATCATTGATGGAGGGTTAAACGGAAACCCGGCATTTTGCCGGGTTTTTTGTATTTGCTCGTCGGACTTCGGAACGATTGGCTGTAGGGCTTTTCGAACGTCATACACTCCCTGAAATGACGAGGTTTGCCATGACTCCCGAAACCGAAGGCAAGGAAGAGAAAGGTTCTAGTGGACTGCCGTTTATCAATGATCCGGGGAATGAGGATCCGGGGTCGTTGATGGATGATGCGACAGTGCCGTTGAATGATTCGGATGAGGCAGATATGGAGTATGAAGAGGATGAGGATGAGCAGTGAGGGGAATAGGTTAGGTTGAAAGTCTGGAATTGGTTTTAAGGGCCTGAGTGAACAGGCCCTTTTGGTGGTCGAGTCTAATCGGTTTCTTTTGAGTCAGCCAATACATACAGGTTACTTATGCCTGACATTTTTTTGATTTTTTTTAGCTCTATATATTCTTTGAGTTCTTTTTTTATGGTTTCTTCATCGCAATATTTTCTATGTTTAGAGGGTCTTTCACAGGCAAAGTTGTATAGGCGCCAAGTATCAAATCCATTGATTTCACCGTTAGGGCCATAGTCGAAATCTACGCTTCCTGTCGATAAATTGATGCGGCAGCCAATACCGTGCAATTCATATTTAACGCCACGAGTAACTCTCCCGCATCGCTTTATTGCCTTGGTGCGCCAAAGCCTTCGAATGTCTCGAGTGCCAAATTTGCGCTCAAATATCAGCGTGCTGGACTCCACCATGGAGATAAAGTCATTTATCAGGATGTCCAAAGTTTCATTTTGATCGCTCATCTTCTTCTCCGATGCTCCAATCTGTCTAAACCTACGTTGTTTGCTGAATCTATTACATCTTCAATACTGTTTAGAGTTCTGTCGTATTTTATAAGGTCGGTTATGAGTTTGATTGTCACATTTATTGAGGTTTGCCGTGCGGCTGCTGCGCGATGGTGTCCGTCAAGAATATACAGGTTGCCGTCATGTTCTATGACATCGATGGGATCTACTGGATCGTATCCGTTGCGCATTTTATTTTTATAATCCTCGACTTTCTTGGTTGAAGTCTTTCCCTCTATTGTATGTATTCGCTTCAAAGTTTTTGGATCTATATTGTGAGCGATGGCCGGTAGGTTTGGCTCTCCTTCATCAACCGTAATCCCGTCACTTCCACCCGGCACCTCACACCCAGGCTTATTCGGCGGCGGACAGTTGGAACTCAACCCCAACGGATCCACCCACCCCGTCGGATTCGGTACGTACTGGTACTGATTCAAGCCACCCGCCAACTTGATGGGATCCGGCGTCAGATACCGTCCCAGCCGCGGGTCGTAGTACCGGTGTCGGTTGTAATGCAGCCCGCTTTCCGTATCGAAGTACTGCCCCTGAAAGCGCAGCGGCTGGTTCAGGTAGTCCTCGCCGGCGAGGGTCAGTGCGGCGACTTTGCCGTAGGCGTCGTATTGCGCTGACCAGACGATGTCGCCGCTGTAGTCGGTGAGTTCTTGCGGGGTGCCGAGGTGGTCGAGTTGGTAATAGAACGGGCAGGCTTTTTTCGGGCCTTTGCCGTCGAGCAGCGCGAGCGGGCGGAAGGTGCCGGGTTCGTAGACGTAGCTGCGGTATTCGTTTTCGCTGCTTTCGGCGACGAGGTGGTCGCCTTGCCAGAAGAACTCGATGGTGTCGTCGCCGACGGTTTTGCTGATGCGTCGGCCGAAGGCGTCGTAGCGGTAACTGGCGGTTTGGCCGTCGGGGCGAGTCATGCCGATCAGGCGGTGTTGGCTGTCGTAGCGGTATTCGGTGACGAGTGTCTGGCCGCGGCCACGACGTTCGCGGATCAGGTTGCCGAAGGCGTCGTAGTCGTAGTGGCGGTCGCCCTGCATCAGCAGGCGGTTGCCCTGGATCTGGCTCGGGCCGGGGCGGTCCTGCATCAGCAGGTTGCCGGCCGGGTCGTGGGCGAAGCTTTCCGGCAGTTCGTCGCGTGAGTGGCGTACGCGGATGAGGCGATCGAGGGCGTCGTAGCCGTAGGTGCGTTGGCCGTGGCGGCTATCGGCGATGTGCGCGAGATTGCCGTTGGCGTTGTAGGCATAATCGCGGCGGTACAACGCATCACGCTGATGGCCTACGGCGTGGGCGAGCAATCGTCCTTGATCGTCGTAGGTATATTCGCTGAGCAGCAGGCCCTGCTGACGTTGTTGTTCGCGCCCGGCCTGGTAGACATGACGGGTCAGCGGCGCGCCGTTGAGGTCGATGCCGGTCAGCGCGCCACCCTTGGCGTGGTGGTAGTCGAGCAGGCTGTTGTCCGGCAGGCGCATGCGCTTGAGCTGACCGCAGGCGTCGTAGCGGTAACGCAGGGTGCCCCAGCCCTGATGCTCGGTGATCAGCCGGTCCTGGCGGTCGTACTCGAAGGCCAGCGGATGTTGCTGGCCGTCGTCGACACCGATCAAACGTCCGAGGCGGTCGTATTGGTAGGAGACCTTGATCCCATCGGGCAGGGTTTTGAGCAGAAGACGCCCGGCGGCATCGCGTTTATACCCAGTAACCAGCTGCGAGCCGTCATCACCAAACTCGGTCTTTTCCAGCAGATGCCCATTGAGGTCGTAGGCGTACGCGGTACGGCGGCCGTCAAAACCGCTTTCCTGACGAATCAGCCCGGTGGACGTGTAGTCCAGCCGGTACTTTTCCCCGGATTCGTTCTCGATCTCGGTGAGCAGCAGTTGCGCATGGTCATAGCGGTACTGCACCTGCGTGCCGTCGGGGTTGATCCGCCGCGAGACCAGGTGCAGATCGTCGTCGTATTCGTAGCGGGTGATGCGCCCGAGTTCATCGCGCTCGGCGGTGACCTGGCCGTAGGCGCCGTAGCTGTAGGCGCGGGTGCTGCCGGTAGGAAATGTCGTCTGGATCAGTCGGCCAACGGCGTCCCAATGCTGACGGGTGACCGCGCCGTGTTCGTCGGCGGTGGTGATCCGTCGCCCCAGCGCGTCGTAGGAAAAACGCCGCACGCCGCCGTCGGGCAGGGTTTCCTCGGTCAACTGGCCGAGGCTGTTCCAGACCAGTCGATGGCGGCTACTGTCCGGGTAGCGGATCGACAGCAACTGGCCACGGGTGTCGTAGTAGTAATGGGTGACCTGACCATCGGGGTCGACTGCTTCGGTGACGTCACCCTCGGCATTGCGCCGGTACATCCATACCGCGTCACCGCGAGAGCGTTTATGCAGGAAACCGTTGCGATACTCGTAGGACGTTGGCGCGTCAGCCGGTGGAATCAGCGCCACTAGCCGTCCGACCTCGTCGTAGCGGTATTCAGTGACAGCGCCCAAGGCATCCTGCTCGGCGATCAAGCGCCCCGAGGAGTCATACGCCTTGAGCTGCTCGCTACCATCCGCCGAGACTTTACGCACAAGCCGCGCACGCTCGTCGTGGACGTAAACCTCTTCAGTGCCATCGACGTAATGCACCGCCACACTGCCGTCGTCGTTCCAGACGTAGCGCGTGTCCATCTGTGAAAACGACGCCCAGTGGCGCACGCAGCGGGCAGCCTTGCCCGACCGTTCCCACTCCCAAAAGAAACTCGCGCCGCCGGCCAGTTGCCGCTGCAGAATCACGTGAGCGTCGTCGTAGTCGTAACGCTCGCTGTCACCGACGGCGTTGGTCGCTTCGATCAGGTGCTGATAAGCGTCGTAGCGGTAACTGACCAGCGCTTGTTCAGTGCCCCAGGCACCGTCGCGAAACACCTGGTAATCCACACCCAGCAACTGCGCGCGGTCATAGCGCAACAACAGCGAACGCCCGGCGCCGTTGTCCAGGCGCTGCACCCGGTCAGACCGATCGCGCTGCACCGCCAGACGATTGCCATAGGCATCGCTGATCGCCGTCAGCCGTCCCGCGCGAAAGTGATAAAACCGCGCCGTTTCCCCGGCCAGCGCAAGGATCAGTTCCTCCGGCTCATCGCCCAGAAAGATCGCCGCCCGCGACAGGCTGTTGTGAATCGCCGGTCGTTCAACGCTCGGCAACGGAAAGCGAGTGCGCCGGTTTTCATGGTCGACCCAGACCACAAAGTCGCCGGCAAACTCCAGCCGATGCGCCAGCGAATGGCTCCAGCCAAACCCCAGCCCGACATCGATCTCCGCCGCACTACTGCGATACAACCGCGTGAACTCAAACGGCAACACGCCATCGAGCACCGCATCGTTCAGGGTCAGCAGTTCCTCACCGGTGACCATCGACACCGGACAACCGTTGGTGCAGGTGAAGGGCACGCAATCGGCGCTGTCGCCGTTGGGATTTTTCGCCTGATCCGGCGAATCGTCGTGAGGCTCATGCCGTTGCAACCGGCTCGAACCGCCAGACTTGTCCCGCACAACAGGCGCCGGATTCGGCACCGTCAACACCAGCGAATCGGCCTGACGAATGTTCAGCGGTATCGCCGGTGTCGGTTTCAACTCAACGTCACGCACATTGAGCATCAGCGGCTTCAAAACGCTGGCATGCCGCGTCAAATCCGCCGAGGACGTCAGCTCAGCCAGGCGCAACGCCGAAGCCGCCAGCCACTCGCGCGCGCGCGGCGACTTGATCTTCGCCAGCACCTTGCTGCTGAGGCGCACCGGCACACCGACGCCACCCGACAACCCCATCAGCAGAAAACTGACCAGCAGTTCGGCCCGAACCTCGGCCACCACTTCGGCCAGATACTGCGGCGGTAGCATCTTCAGCCAACTGGTAAACGCGGCCAGATGAATAAACAGCAGCGGTTCGTCACTGAGGATCAACAGGCCGTCGGCGATGGCCTCGCTGGAGGCATTCAATAACGCCTCAAGCTCGGTCTCGCTAAGGTATTCCAGCAATTTTTCACTGTTGGCCTGCAAGTCGGCGAGCAGGGCGAATACCTGTTTGATGTCGTCCCAGACACCATTCAGGGCTTGCTCGAACCCACGCCAATCGGCTTGTTGCAACTGACCGTACCGGTCAAAAAACCCGGCGCTGGAAAACTCCGTCCACTGCGGCTGAAACCCGGCCCATTCAGCGCGCAGCCAGCCTTCCAGGCCTGCAGTGACACCCTCATAAGAGGCATACAGAGCACGCACATGGTCGGTGGACACATCGGGAAAGAAGGTGATGCGATAACGCTGGCCCCGATCGCAGTCGGTCACTTGCAGAATGCCGCTGGGGCCGATGGTGTAATGCAGCGCTTCGCCGAAAGTCAGCACGCCGCCGACATCGGCAAGCACCGGTTCGAGCGTCACCGGCGTGTTGCCAATCGGCACAAATCTCGCGGCCTCGAACATGTGCACCAGCGTCAACGCCCCGCTGGCCGAGCACATGGCCACCGATGAACTGAGCGGCTGGCGTGACTTGATCGGCGCGCTGAGGCGCACGTCATTGCCGACGGTGAACACCTGCTCGACATCCAGCGCGGTGCCTGTCCAGAACTGCTCGGCCCAGGCGTCGTAGTTGTTCAGACACAGGCGGAATTCGCGGATCAGGTGTTCGAAGTCCGGTTCGTCGGGATTCAAAGCAGCAACAACGAGCAGGCCGATGCTGTTGTTCAGGGCCAGCAGCCGATCGGTTGGAAGCATTCGCAGTCTCTCGCGCACATCAAAAAGGTGCGGGGACATTGCGGGGGATCAATCAGGAAAGAAGTCGGGCGAGTAGGTGATGTCTGTAGGATGTTTCGCTAAATGTTTGCGAGTAGTTCATCGCCCAACAAATATTGCCCGTTGCTCAATGTCTGTCGCGATCGTTATGCTGCTGAACCCTTTAATCAGATCCGAGCAGCGGCATCACCTGCCGCCTGGGATGTCTTTGTTAACGGATCCGATGATGAATGCACCGCTGAAGGCGTTCGGCCCGATCAAGGCCGTGATTTTCGATATGGACGGTTTGCTGCTGGACACCGAGGGCATTTACACGGAAGTCACCTCGCTGATTGCCCAGCGCTACGGGCGCACCTTCGACTGGAGCGTCAAGCAGAACATCATTGGCCGCGGAGCCAATGATCTGGCGAACTACGTGGTGCAGGCGCTGGATCTGCCGATCACCGCCGAAGAGTTTCTGGTGATCCGCGAACCATTGATGCGCGAGCGTTTTCCCACAGCGCAAGCGATGCCGGGTGCCGAGGAACTGATTCGCCACCTCAAGGCGCACAACATCCCCATCGCCGTCGGCACCAGTTCGTCGCGGCAATCGTTCGGACAAAAAACCACGCTGCACCGCGACTGGTTCGCGCTGTTCGACTTCATTGTCACGGCGGACGATCCGGAAGTCGGCGCGGCGAAACCGGCGCCGGATATCTTCCTGACCGCTGCTCGCCGTCTGGGTGTGGCACCTGAGGACTGCCTGGTGTTCGAGGATTCGCCGTTTGGCGTGACCGCAGCGAAAGCCGCAGGCATGACGGCCATCGCCATCCCCGATGCCGCCATGGCCGATGAAAAGTACGCACACGCTGACGGGATTCTTCGTACCCTGAAAGCGTTCACGCCGAGTGCCTGTGGTTTGCCGGCGCTGGAATGGGCGTAAACATCTGAGACAAAAAAACGCCGCCCCTCTGTAAAAAGAGGGGCGGCGTTTTTCGTTCAGTCGACTCAGATAAATCAGGCGCCGAAACCACCGTCAATGGTCAGGCTGGCACCGGTGATGTAACCGGCTTCCGGGCCTGCCAGATAGGCGACGAAACTGGCGATTTCTTCGGCTTTACCGTAACGACCGACGGCCATCAACGGAATGAGGCTTTCGGCGAAGTCACCGTGCGCCGGGTTCATGTCTGTGTCGACCGGGCCAGGCTGGACGTTGTTGATGGTGATGCCGCGCGGGCCGAGGTCGCGGGCCAGACCTTTGGTCAAACCGACCAGCGCCGATTTGCTCATGGCGTACACACCGCCACCGGCGAAGGGCATGCGGTCGGCGTTGGTGCTGCCGATGTTGATGATGCGCGAACCTTCGCCCATGTGCTTGGCGGCTTCTTGCGAGGCGATGAATACGCTGCGCACGTTGATGGCCAGGGTCTGGTCGAAATCTTCCAGGGTGAAATCTTCCAGCGGAGCGACAGCCAGCACACCAGCGTTGTTGACCAGGATGTCGAGACGGCCAAAGGCTTCGACCGTGGTGCTGACGGCGTGGCGGATCGCTGCGGCGTCGGCGCTGTCGGCCTTGATCGCCAGGGCTTTGCCGCCGCTGGCGGTGATGCTGTTCTGTAACTCTTCGGCTTTGGCGGTGGAGCTGACGTAAGTGAAGGCTACTGCAGCGCCTTCAGCGGCCAGGCGTTTGACGATGGCAGCGCCGATACCACGGGAACCGCCTTGAATCAGAGCGACTTTGCCGCTGAGGTGTTGAGTGGTCATGTTCGATCTCCAGACTATTCAAGGCGGGATGCCTTGTTGTTGGAGCCGAGTATCGGCCTCTGATCCACAACCGTGTAGACCCTGATTGCTATAGTCTGTGTAAACCAAAAGTTTATAGTGGTGGCCATGGAAACCTTCAGCAGTATCGAATGCTTTGTCCGTAGTGCTGAGGTCGGTAGCTTTGCCGAGGCGGCGCGGCGCTTGAGCCTGACCCCGGCAGCGGTTGGCAAAAGTGTCGCAAAGCTTGAGGCTCGGCTGGGTGTGCGGCTGTTTCAGCGCAGCACCCGCAGTCTGACGCTGACCGAGGCGGGGCAGCTGTTTTTGAGTGAAGTCAGTGCCAGTCTGACCACGATCCAGAATGCCGTGGCCAATCTGGCCAGTGCCGAAGGGCAGCCGATCGGCACCTTGAAAGTCAGCATGGGCACGGTATTCGGGCGCCTTTATATAGTGCCGTTGCTCGGCGAGTTTCTGCGGCGCTTCCCGGCGATCAATCCGGACTGGCATTTCGATAATCGTCAGGTCGATCTGATCGGGCAGGGCTTTGATGCGGCGATTGGCGGCGGCTTTGAGCTGCCACAAGGTGTGGTGGCGCGCAGATTGACGCCAGCGCATCGGGTGTTGGTCGCTTCGCAGGATTATCTGAACGGCAATCCTGCGATCACTCATCCGGACGATCTCAAGCAGCACGACGGAATTCTGATTCGCTCACCGCAAACCGGGCGTGTGCGTTCATGGCAATTGACGCACCGCGATCAGCAGCACAGTCAGTTGATGCTCAAGGTCCGGATGACCATGAGCGATTCCGACGCCGCGTGTGCGACAGCAGCGCAGGGCTTGGGGATTGCGCTGGTGAGCATGCCGTTTGCGGTGGGGTATCTGCAGGCGGGTACGTTGCAGCGGGTATTGCCGGACTGGTTCGTCGATGATGGCAACATCTCCATCTATTACGCCGAACACAAATTGTTGCCGGGCAAGACGCGGGCGTTTGTCGATTATGTGATTGAACAATTTGCGGAACAGGGATTGGCGCGGCGCTTTAGTGCGATTTGAGCAAGGCCTGGGAACAAGGTGAAGGCCTTCGCGAGCAGGCTCGCTCCCACAGGGAAATGCATTCCAAATGTGGGAGCGAGCTTGCTCGCGAATGGGGCGACTCGATTTCCGATGATGAGCTTAGCGGGCAAACCGCCCTGGCCAGCCAATGATGTTCTTCGGTCGGGGTGTTGCATACGTTCGCACTTTCGACGTCGACAAGCGCAAGCGCACCAGTGATTCCGCAATCGTTACCGCCGCCGTCACGCCATCCACCACCGGCACGCCAGTGCGCCGACGAATCTGCTCATCCAGCCCGGCCATGCCGCCGCAACCCAGGCAGATCACCTCGGCTTTGTCCTGCGTCACCGCCAGTTCTGCCTGATGCACGATGGCTTCCAAGGCTCGCTGTGGCTCGTGTTCCAGCTCCAGAACGGCCAGACCACTGGCCCGTACCGACGCACAACGATCCCACAGGCCGGAGAGTTTCAGCCGATCTTCGATCAGCGGTACGGTGCGATCCAGCGTGGTCACCACCGAATAGGCGTGGCCGAGAAACATCGCCGTGCTCGCCGCCGCATCGGTGATATCCACCACCGGCACATTGAGCAATTCCTGCAGGCCTTCGCGGCCATGCTCGCCGTAACCGGCCTGAATCACCGCGTCGAACGGCTGATCGTAGGACATCACCCGATCCATCACCGCGATGGCCGCCAGATAGCTTTCGAAATTGCCTTCAATCGAGTCGGCACCGAAGTACGGGGTCAAACCGACGATTTCAGTGCCGGGCGAGGCGACAGCCTGCGCCGAGCGGGCAATGGCCTCGGTGATGGATTCGGTGGTGTTGACGTTGACCACGAGAATACGCATGGGGAAATCCTTATAGCGGGCAGTTCGGCGGCCCGAAGTCCGGGCCGCGAGGGAATTAATGGCAGACGTTGTCGACAGCGATCGATTCGCCGCTGATGTCGGCGTAGTGCGCTTGGCGTTTGGCAATGATCAGGTAGAGCATTCCGGCGATCCCGGCGCCGATCAGCCAGGAGAACGGCGAGACGCTGTGGAAACCCGGCACGAGCGCCAGGACGATGGCGATCAGTGCCGCAGGAATAAACGCCGCCACCGCACGTAAATTCACCCCACGGCTGTAGTAATAAGCGCCGTCGGGATCTTCGCTGTAGAGCTGCGGGACGTTGATCCGGCCTTTGCGGATCAGCCAATAGTCGACCATGATCACCCCGTACAGCGGGCCGAGCAGGGCGCCGAGGCCAGACAGGAAGTACACGATCACCAGCGGGCTGTTGTAGAGATTCCACGGCAGGATCAACACGGCGATGGTCGCGCTGATCAGTCCGGCGCGGCGGAAGGTCAGGTACTTCGGCGCCAGGTTGCTCAACACGAAGGCCGGGGCGACGAAGTTGGCCATGATGTTCACCGCGACGGTAACGATCAGGAATGCCAGGCAACCGAGCACCAGGAAAAAGGTGTTGGGAATCGAAGCGATGATCTCGGTCGGGCTTTCAATGATCCGGCCATTGATCTGGAATTGCGCACCGCACAGCAGCACGGTGATCGCCGCGAACACCAGAATATTCACCGGCAAGCCCCAGAAGTTTCCGACCTTGATGGTCTTGCGGCACGGTGATGAGCGGGCGAAGTCGCAGAAATTGAGAATCAACGTGCCGTAGATCGCCAGCCACAGTGCGCCGCCGGCAAAGATGTTGCGCCACATCTCGCCACCGGTCAGCGGTTCGCGGATCGACCAGGCAATGGTCGCGTTGGCCTGGAAGTACATCCACGCGGCGAGGGCGGCAACGGTCAGCAGAATCACTGGCCCGGCAAACGCTTCGTAACGGCGGACCATTTCCATGCCGTAGGCGAGGATCGCCAGTTGTACGAACCAGATCGCCACGAAGCACACCCAACCCAGCGACGACAGACCAAGAATCGAGTCGTGGTCGTATTCAGCGAATCCGGGATGGATTGCAGTGAGCAATACGCGAAACACCACTGACGCCAGGTACGTCTGAATGCCGAACCAGGCGATGGCGATAACCGCGCGGATCAGTGCAGGAATTTGCGCGCCATGGATGCCGAAACTGATCCGGCTGATCACCGGAAACGGTACCCCGGTTTTCTGCCCCATGTAACCGGACAGGTTCATGAAGACATACACCAGCGCCGCGCCGATCCCCAGCGACAGCAGAATTTGCCAGCCCCCCAGGCCCAAGGCGTACAGACCGATGGCGAACGAGTAGTTGGCGATGTTGTGCACATCGTTGGTCCACAGGGCAAAGATGCTGTATTTGCCCCAGCGTCGACCTTCGGCCTTGGTTGGCGCCAGATCGCTGTTGTGCAAACGGGGACTGAGTTGTAACGGCTCGATCAGGCCGTCGTTCGGCAACGGTTGATCGAGAGCAGCGGCGGGCAGATTCAGCGCGATGTTGTTGGAGAGACTTGTACGCATTCCGGCAGGCTCCTGATGTTCAGGGCCGCGATGACTGTGCATGAGCCGTCAGGCTCGACAAATCTTCGTCGCGGCAGTGAAAGCATCACTGGTTACGGGGCATCTGCAGCCTGTACGGGATAGGGCGCTTCAGGCTTGCGGATCGAAAGTGATTTTATGTTTTGCGGTTTTGTATACAAAACATGTATGCACCTAAGCCAGATCTGTGCCAGTCGTTGATCTATGCGCAGCCGTGCTCATTTCGAAAAGTTATCGATGAGCGCTAAGTGTCTGAAAATAATTGGTTAAAAATTGACCGATTGAACAGGTATTTATTTTTGGCGGGGGATTTTGATAGCGGGCGGAGGCGAGGCGTTTTTGGCAGGGATGTAACTTTTCAGGGCGCGGAAACAAAAAAGTGCACACATAAATGGCACCGATGGTGACATTCGTGTGTACACATTTTTTCAAGATCAAAAGATCGCAGCCTGCGGCAGCTCCTACACGGGAATGCGCTCACCTGTAGGAGCTGCCGCAGGCTGCGATCTTTTAGCTGTTGGACTTACTGATGATATTCCCGGCATGCAACCCGCACTCTTTCTGCGTCGCCTCTTCCCACCACCAACGGCCTTCGCGCTCGTGCTGATTCGGCAGGACAGGGCGGGTGCATGGTTCGCAGCCGATGCTGATAAAGCCGCGCTCATGCAGGCTGTTGTACGGCAGCTCCAGCATGCGGATGTAACCCCAGATCTCTTCGCTGGTCATCTGCGCCAACGGGTTGAACTTGTACAGGGTGCGCTCGGGAGTGGAGAACGCGGTATCGATTTCCATCACCGCCACAGCGCTCCGGGTACCCGGGCTCTGGTCGCGGCGCTGGCCGGTGGCCCAGGCTTTGACGGTGGACAATTTTCGGCGCAGCGGCTCGATCTTGCGGATACCGCAGCATTCGCCGTGGCCGTCCTTGTAGAAACTGAACAGGC
The DNA here is from genome assembly GCF_015461835.1 of Pseudomonas neuropathica. GTDB lineage: Bacteria > Pseudomonadota > Gammaproteobacteria > Pseudomonadales > Pseudomonadaceae > Aquipseudomonas > Aquipseudomonas neuropathica. The sequence continues at coordinate 231,700 of NZ_JACOPX010000007.1, forward strand.
CTTTTTCCTTCACGAACGGTTCGAGTTTCGTGTAATCCGGCGACACCAGTTCGATGTCGATCTTGTAGTGCTCGCGCACCTGATCGATGAAGCGGTAGGTCTCCGGGTGCAGACGGCCGGTGTCGAGGCTGAACACCTTGACGTTCTTGTTGAGCTTCCAGGCCATGTCCACCAGCACCACATCCTCGGCGCCGCTGAAAGATATCCACAAGTCATCGCCGAACTCGGCGAACGCGAGTTTGAGGATGTCTTGCGCGGATTTGTTGGCATAGGTCGTGGCGAGTTCCACGACGTCGAACGTTGCACTCATCAGGGCGGCTTCCTACAGGTCGGTGGCGCTGGGCGCTCTATATGGCGCTGATGGTAACAAAAAGCTGCACGGCTCGGGGGCGTGCTGTGCGTTGCGCGTCTGCATGTGAGTCGCTAGAGTTCGGCCTCGCTCGACTCAAATAATCAATACAAACGGGAGTGTCTTGTGGAAATTGCTTGCCTGGATCTTGAAGGGGTACTGGTGCCGGAAATCTGGATCGCCTTCGCTGAAAAAACCGGAATCGAATCCCTCAAGGCCACCACCCGGGACATTCCCGATTACGACGTGCTGATGAAGCAGCGCCTGCGCATCCTTGATGAGCACGGTTTGAAGCTGTCGGACATTCAGGAAGTGATCGCCACACTGAAGCCGCTGGACGGCGCGGTGGAGTTCGTCAACTGGCTGCGTGAACGCTTTCAGGTGGTGATTCTGTCGGATACGTTTTACGAGTTCTCGCAGCCGCTGATGCGGCAGCTGGGCTTTCCGACCTTGCTTTGCCATCGCCTGATTACTGACGAAACCGGGCGGGTGACGAGTTATCAGTTGCGTCAGAAAGATCCGAAGCGCCAGTCGGTACTGGCGTTCAAGAGCCTGTATTACCGGGTGATTGCGGCGGGGGATTCGTATAACGACACGACGATGCTGGGCGAGGCGGACGCCGGGATTCTGTTTCATGCGCCGGAGAATGTGATTCGTGAGTTCCCGCAGTTTCCTGCGGTGCATACCTTTGCCGAGTTGAAGCAGGAATTCCTTAAGGCTTCTAACAGAGATTTGAGTTTGTAGTCGTCTGAAAAGACGCCATCGCGAGCAGGCTCACTCCTACAAGGGAACGTATTCCAAATGTAGGAGTGAGCCTGCTCGCGATAGCTTTTAAAGGTTCTGCAGGGTTTCGAGCAGAACCTTCACTTTGGTAATCGACTCCTGATATTCAGCCTGCCAATCCGAATCGGCCACAATTCCGCCACCGCCCCAGCAGCACACCTGCCCATCCTTGACCAACAGACTGCGAATCGCGATGGAACTGTCCATCTCGCCGCGCACGTCCAGATACAGCAACGACCCGCAATACAAGCCGCGTCGCGTCGGCTCCAGTTCATCAATGATTTGCATCGCGCGAATCTTCGGCGCGCCGGTAATCGAGCCACCGGGGAAACTGCCGGCAATCAAATCCAGCGCGTCACGATCATCCGCCAGTTCGCCGGTGACGCTACTGACCAAGTGATGCACGTTCGGGTAGCTTTCCAGACTGAACAGCTCCGGCACTCGCACCGAACCGATGCGGCAGGTGCGCCCGAGGTCGTTGCGCAGCAGGTCGACGATCATCAGGTTTTCTGCACGATCCTTGGGGCTGGCCAGCAGTTCGGCGGCGTTCGCGGCATCTTCAGTCGGGGTCATGCCACGCGGACGGGTGCCTTTGATCGGCCGGGTTTCCACCTGACGGTCGCTGACTTTGATGAAGCGCTCTGGCGACAGACTCAAAACGGCACCGCCATCAGGCAGGCTCTGGAAACCGGAGAACGGCGTCGGGCAGGCTTCGCGCAATGCGCAATAAGCCAGCCACGGATCGCCTTGGCATGAAGCGCGAAAGCGCTGAGCGAAGTTGACCTGATAGCAGTCGCCTGCCTGAATGTAATGCTGGATGCGCTCGAAGGCCTGACGATAATTGTCGGCCGAGAGGTCTGCGGTCATTGACTGGTTCAGTTTGAACGGCGCCATCGACTCGACAAGCGGCTGGCTGAACAGCGCGATCAGCCGCTGTTTCTCGCTATCGATCACGGATGGATGAAACACCAGTTGGCTGCTGGACGTCTGGTGATCGCTGATCAGCGCCCAGTCGTACAGGCCAAAGCGGGCATCCGGCAATTGCAGATCATCCAGCGCCTGGCTCGGCAGGTTTTCCAGATGCCGACCGAAATCGTAGCTCAGGTAGCCGATCAAACCGCCAGCGAATGGCAGATCGAAACCCTTTGGCAAATCAGCCGTGCCCAGACGGGTCAGATTATCCCGCAGGCGTTGAAGGAATACGCCGCCGCTTTCGTCGGGCAACACCGCCAGATGTTCCAGCGGCCAGGCGCTGAGCAGGTCATAACGACCACGGTCGGCACTCGGCCGGCCACTGTCGAGCAGCACGGCGCCGGGCGCGTTGCGGATGGCCGCGAAGTAGTCGGCGGGATTGGCACGGTAGGGCAGCGGGTGTACGGAACAGGTCAACATGGGCGGGGCAGATCGGCCGTGGAGGCGGGGTGGGGATTGTAGTCCTCTCCGATGCCAGATCAAAGTCAAAAGCCACCCCCCCCTCACCCCAACCCTCTCCCCCAAGGGGGCGAGGGGAAAGGGAGCAGATTGGGGGCTTTTCAAAACTTGGGTTCGGCTTGATATGAGTGATCGTTCCCACGCTCTGCGTGGTAACGCCGCCATGGACGCTCTGCGTCCACTGTGACGCGGAGCGTCACGGGATGCATTCCCACGCAGAGCGTGGGAACGATCATTGAGGGGCTCTTCTGCTTTTAGCCTTCCACAGCAGGAATATGCCCAAACATTTCCTGAGTAAACGCAACGCGCTCTTCAACCGTCTCCGTCACCCCACGCGCCTTCAGCTCTTCCAGGCGCGCCTCGACGGCATGGGTACGCAACGTCAGCCCACAATCATTGGCAATCTGAATATTCAGCCCAGGCCGCGCATTCAGCTCGAGAATCAGTGGGCCTTTCTCTTGATCAAGCACCATATCAACACCGATATAGCCCAACCCGCACAGCTCATAACAGCCAGCGGCGAGTTTCATGAAACCGTCCCAGTAGGGCAGTTGCACGCCGTCCACCGCGTTGGTGGTGTCGGGGTGTTTGGTAATGATGTTGTTCAGCCAGGTGCCGCGCAGCGTCAGACCCGTGGCCAGGTCAACACCGACACCGATGGCGCCTTGGTGCAGGTTGGCCTTGCCGCCGGACTGCCGGGTCGGCAAGCGCAGCATGGCCATCACCGGGTAGCCCATCAGCACGATGATGCGGATGTCCGGCACGCCTTCGTAGCTGATGCTCTTGAAGATCTGATCCGGGGTCACGCGGTATTCGATCAGCGCCCGATCACGGTGGCCGCCGAGCGAATACAGGCCAGTGAGGATGCTCGAGATGTGATGCTCCAGCTCTTCATGAGCGAGGATCTTGCCTGACACCGTGCGATAGCGGCCCTCGAAGCGGTCGGCAATCACGATGATGCCGTCACCGCCAGCGCCTTGGGCCGGTTTGATCACGAAGTCGTTGCGCCCACCGATGATCTCGTCGAGCTTGTCGATTTCCTTCTCGGTGGAGATCACGCCGTACAGCTCCGGCACGTGAATGCCGGCCTCGATGGCGCGCTCCTTGGTGATGATCTTGTCATCGACGATCGGGTACAGGCTGCGCTTGTTGTACTTGAGCACGTAGTCGGCGTTACGCCGATTGATGCCCATGATGCCCCGCGCCTCGAGGGCCTTCCAGGTCTTCCAGAAACCGAACATCAGGCGTCAGCCTTCTTCAGGAAAGCCTTGAAACGCACCAGCTCAGTCAGGCGGTAGCCGCGATAACGACCCATCGCCAGCATGAAACCGACCAGAATCAGCAGGATCGCCGGGAAGGTGAACACGAAGTAGACCAGCTCTGGCACGGTCATGATCAGGTGCGCGAGTGACGCCGCGAACAGTGTGCCGATCGCGACTTTCATCGCATGGCTGGCGCCGCGTTCTTCCCAGGTGATCGACAGACGTTCGATGGTCATGGTCAGAATCACCATCGGGAACAGCGCCACCGATAGCCCGCGTTCCAGGCCGAGCTTATGGCTGAACAGGCTGATCGCTGCAATCAGCACCACGACAAAGGTCAATACCACCGAGAGTCGCGGCAGCATTTGCAGCTTCAGGTGTTCCAGATACGAACGTAACGACAGGCCCAGCGCCGTGATCACGGTAAACAGCAGAATGCCGAAGCCCAGTTGCGTTTCGCGGAAGGCGAGGGCGATCAGCACCGGGGTGAACGTGCCGAGTGTCTGCAGGCCGATCAGGTTGCGCAGAATCAGGATCACCAGCACGCCGATCGGGATCATCACCATGATCATGAACGTCTGCTGAGTTTGCAGCGGCAGGCCGTACAGCGAGTATTCGAGGAAGTTGGCGTCGGTGTTTTCGTCGGTCAGCTTGGCCAGACGAATCGCGTTCATCTCGCTGTTGTTCAGGCTGAAGGTCACGTTGGCTTTCTTGCCGCCGTCGACGGTGATCAGGTTTTCATCGCCGGTCCACCACAGCAGGCGGTCGGTCGGCAGGCCTTGTTCGCCGGTTTCCGGGTTGAAGTACAGCCAGTCGTTGCCATTGAAGCTGCGCAGCCACAGTTCAGGGGTTTGCGGCTGGTCGGCGACGAGGCGGATGGTGTGGACTTTTTCCACCGGGACGTGGGCGATGGACAATAGCAGTTCAACGATTTTGGCTTTGTGCGCAGTCGACGGATCGCCGGCCAGCAGCAGTTTCACGTTGTCGTCGTTGACGTTGTTGACGCGTTTGATCGCCTCGCCAATAAAAGTTTCGACGTCGGCGGAATGCTGGCGGATCGGCGCGAGCAGGGCTTCGGCGGCGATTTTCTCAGGACCTTCGATGGCGATGCTGTCGCGGAAGGTCGGGCCTTTGATCTTGGATTTTTCGGCGGTGTAACGCTTGGTCAGCACCAGACGGTAATACAGCGTCTGGTTGCCTTTGGCGCGACGGGCCGACCAGGTGACCTTGCGGTTGCCGTCGACGCGGTTCACGGCGACGCCGTAGTTATTGGAGATAAAACTCTCGTTGAGGCTGACGTAATCGCGGCTCAACGGTGGCACGAACATCTGGATCTTCACCGGATCCTTGGTGCTGGCGACGAACTCGACCTTGGCGTCGATGTTCCACAAGTCGTCGGTGGCGTCTTCGGTCACCGGGATGCCGAGCACGAAAATCTGATAGGCCGTAACCGAAACGCCCAGGAGCACCAGAATGGTGATCAGGATTTTCAGGTGGAAGGTTAGAGAACGCATGGAAATTACTCGGCGGTATGAGCGGCGATGGTGCAGGCGGGTTTGCCGGCAGCGTATTTAAGGCTTGGATCGACCAGCGCATCAAAGCGTTTCAGCGCTTCGGAGCCAATCAAAAGCGGGTATTGGAACGCACTTCGGTCGGTCAGGTTCACTTCGATGCTGCGCATCGCCGTGCCCATGCAGATATCCAGCTCGATCACCGGACGGGCGGTGTACTTCTTGCCTTCCTCCGGGTCGTAATCGCCGGCGCGGCGCTTGATCTTGCTGACCCGCGCCAGCGGCCGTTCGATCGGGTGCGAATGCGCGGCGTCGATGGCCAGGTAGAAACGTACCCAGGACTCACCGTTGCGTTTAAAGCGTTTGATGTCGCGGGCACTCAGCGATGCGGTTTTCGCACCGGTGTCGAGTTTGGCCGCAACTTCCAGGTTGATGCCGTCAAGCGAAGCGTATTCGTTGAGGCCGTACACGGTTTTTTCCCCCGCGGCGGCGAGGCCGGGCAGGCAAAACAGGGCAAAGAATGTGGGGAAGGGCTTGAGTCTCATAAATCCTGGTGCGCAGCGTTCCGTTTTCGGTTCAGGTCCTTGGCAAAACTTGCGCAAGGCCCTTCGTGTGCCTGGCAGCTTTTTATGACAAGCCGTACAAATGGCCAGCAAATGCGGGCGGCATTCTAGCACGGTGGGTTTATGGCGCCAGCGCTTGGGCGGGTCTATAAAAGATCAAAAGATCGCAGCCTTCGGCAGCTCCTACATTGGATTTGCGTGCGCCCTGTAGGAGCTGCCGAAGGCTGCGATCTTTTAAGGTTATTAGACGATTGTCGACAATGTCTATTTATCCTTTGACTGATGCGGGCGAATTGGCTAGTTTTTGCCGCATTGGATTTAAAGGTGTCGACAATCATGCTGGATCAACTCGATCCCCCGGTCATCAGCGGCGATGATTCCGAGACGCTTTCGGAAAACGTCTTCCGGCGTATTCAGGCAGCCATCGTCAAAGGCGAGATCGCCCCGGGCAGCAAGATCTCCGAGCCGGAGCTGGCGCGCACCTACGGCATCAGTCGCGGGCCGTTGCGTGAGGCGATTCATCGCCTGGAAGGCCAGCGCCTGCTGGTGCGCGTACCGCACGTCGGTGCGCGGGTGGTGTCGCTCAGCCATGCCGAATTGCTTGAACTCTACGAAATTCGCGAATCCCTCGAAGGCATGGCCTGCCGTCTGGCGGCCGAACGCATGAGCGTCGAAGAAATCGACGAACTGCGCCGGGTGCTGGAAACCCACGAGCGCGACGCGGCGTTTCAGGCCGGCGTTGGCTATTACCAGCAGGAAGGCGATTTCGACTTCCACTACCGGATCATCCAGGGCAGCGGCAACCGCACGCTGACGCAGATGCTCTGCGGCGAGCTGTATCAACTGGTGCGCATGTACCGCATCCAGTTCTCGACCACGCCGAACCGCCCGCACCAGGCCTTTGCCGAACACCACCGGATTCTCGATGCCATCGCCGACCGTGACGGCGAACTCGCGGAATTGTTGATGCGCCGTCACATCGGCGCTTCGAAACGCAACATCGCCCGTCATTACCAGGACGGCGCCCACAACAAGACAGCCACTGAACGAGGTGAGTCATGAGTTCCAACCTGAACACTCCAGGCCAGCGTTTCCGCGATGCGGTCGCCAGCGAGCATCCATTGCAAGTGGTCGGCGCGATCAACGCCAACCACGCGCTGCTGGCCAAGCGCGCCGGTTTCAAGGCGATCTACCTGTCCGGCGGCGGCGTGGCCGCAGGTTCCCTCGGCGTGCCGGATCTGGGCATCACCGGTCTGGACGACGTGCTGACTGACGTGCGGCGCATCACCGACGTCTGCGATCTGCCGCTGCTGGTCGATGTGGACACCGGTTTCGGCTCGTCGGCGTTCAATGTGGCGCGCACGGTCAAGTCGATGATCAAGTTCGGCGCGGCGGCGATTCACATCGAGGACCAGGTTGGCGCCAAGCGTTGTGGCCACCGTCCTAATAAAGAGATTGTCAGCCAGCAGGAAATGGTTGATCGCATCAAGGCTGCGGTGGATGCGCGTACCGATGACAGCTTTGTGATCATGGCGCGAACCGATGCACTGGCGGTGGAAGGTCTGGAGTCGGCACTCGATCGCGCAGCCGCATGCATCGAGGCTGGCGCCGACATGATCTTCCCGGAAGCCATCACTGAACTGGAAATGTACAAGCTGTTCGCCAACCGCGTAAAAGCGCCGATCCTGGCCAATATCACCGAGTTCGGCGCGACGCCGCTGTACACCACCGAGCAACTGGCCGGCGCCGACGTGTCGCTGGTGCTGTATCCGCTGTCGGCGTTCCGCGCGATGAACAAGGCAGCAGAAAACGTTTACACCGCGATCCGCCGCGATGGCACGCAGCAGAATGTCATCGACACCATGCAGACTCGCATGGAGCTTTACGATCGCATCGATTACCACACGTTCGAGCAGAAGCTCGATGCGTTGTTTGCCGCGAAAAAATGAAGATCAAAAGATCGCAGCCTGCGGCAGCTCCTACATGAACCGCATTCCCCTGTAGGAGCTGTCGAGTGCAACGAGGCTGCGATCTTTTCGCCACACTCCCTAACAAATTCAAGATTGGAGATAGAAATGGCCGAAGCAAAAGTACTCAGTGGTGCCGGGCTCCGTGGCCAGGTTGCCGGGCAAACCGCACTGTCCACCGTGGGCCAGGCCGGTGCCGGGCTGACCTATCGCGGCTACGACGTACGCGAACTCGCTGCCGATGCGCAATTTGAAGAAGTCGCGTACCTGCTGCTCTACGGCGAGCTGCCGACGAAGGCGCAACTCGACGAATACCAAGGCAAACTGAGCAAACTGCGCGACCTGCCGCAAGCACTCAAAGAAGTGCTCGAACGCATCCCCGCCGACGCCCACCCGATGGACGTGATGCGCACCGGTTGCTCGTTACTCGGCAACCTCGAGCCGGAGCAAGACTTCTCCGAGCAGCGCGACAAGACTGACCGCTTGCTGGCCGCGTTCCCGGCGATCATGTGCTACTGGTATCGCTTCAGCCACGACGGCAAACGCATCAACTGCGTCAGTGACGAGCCGACCATCGGCGGTCACTTCCTGCACCTGCTGCACGACAAGAAGCCAAGCGAACTGCACGTCAAAGTGATGAACGTTTCGCTGATTCTTTATGCCGAGCATGAATTCAACGCCTCGACCTTCACCGCGCGCGTTTGTGCGTCGACCTTGTCTGACCTGTATTCCTGCGTAACAGCGGCCATCGGTTCGCTGCGCGGCCCGCTGCACGGCGGCGCCAACGAAGCGGCAATGGAAATGATCGAGCGCTTCTCGTCGCCGGAAGAGGCGATCAAGGGCACCCTCGGCATGCTCGAGCGCAAGGACAAGATCATGGGCTTCGGTCACGCGATCTATAAGGACAGCGATCCGCGCAACGAGGTGATCAAGGGCTGGTCGAAAAAACTCGCGGACGAGGTCGGCGACAAGGTGTTGTTCGCGGTTTCCGAAGCCATCGACAAGACCATGTGGGAGCAGAAAAAACTGTTCCCCAACGCCGATTTCTACCATGCCTCGGCGTACCACTTCATGGGCATTCCGACCAAGCTGTTCACGCCGATCTTCGTCTGCTCGCGCCTGACCGGCTGGGCCGCGCACGTGTTCGAGCAGCGCGCCAACAACCGCATCATCCGTCCGAGCGCCGAATATATCGGCGTTGAACAGCGCAAGTTCGTGCCAATCGAACGTCGCTGAAATGGTGAGCTGACCCGATCCTTGAAGCCACCGCAAATCCCTGTAGGAGTGAGCCTGCTCGCGATGACGGACTGACATTCACCATCGATGTCGACTGATCTACCGCTATCGCGAGCAGGCTCACTCCTACAAGGGACGGTGTGAATCTTGAGTCTGGCGTCTGCCCACCCTTTGAAACTACCGTGACCCGAGTCCTGACCCGATGAACACAGAATTCCGTAAAACCCTGCCCGGCAGTCCTCTGGATTATTTCGACGCCCGCGCGGCGGTCGAGGCGATTCAGCCCGGCAGTTACGACACCCTGCCGTACACCTCCCGCGTGCTGGCGGAAAACCTCGTGCGTCGCTGCGACCCGGCCACGCTCACCGATTCCCTCAAGCAACTGATCGAGCGCAAACGCGACCTCGACTTCCCGTGGTTCCCGGCGCGTGTGGTCTGCCACGATATTCTCGGCCAGACCGCATTGGTCGACCTCGCCGGCCTGCGCGACGCGATTGCGTTGCAGGGCGGCGACCCAGCGCAAGTCAACCCGGTAGTGCCGACGCAATTGATCGTCGACCACTCGTTGGCGGTCGAAGCGGGCGGTTTCGACAAGCAGGCGTTCGAGAAAAACCGCGCCATCGAAGACCGTCGTAACGAAGACCGTTTCCACTTCATCAACTGGACCAAAAAAGCCTTCAAGAACGTTGATGTGATCCCGCCGGGCAACGGCATCATGCATCAGATCAACCTGGAGAAAATGTCTCCGGTGATCCAGGTGCGTGAGGGCGTCGCGTTCCCCGACACTTGCGTCGGCACCGACAGCCACACCCCGCACGTCGATGCGCTGGGCGTGATCGCCATTGGCGTCGGCGGCCTCGAAGCCGAGAGCGTGATGCTTGGTCGCGCGTCGTGGATGCGCCTGCCGGAAAGCGTCGGCGTCGAACTGACCGGCAAGCTGCAACCGGGCATCACCGCCACCGACATGGTGCTGGCGCTGACCGAATACTTGCGCAAACAGAAAGTCGTCGGCGCGTGGCTGGAGTTTTTCGGCGAAGGCGCAGCGGCGCTGACCCTCGGCGACCGCGCAACCATCTCCAACATGGCCCCGGAATACGGCGCCACCGCGGCGATGTTCTACATTGACCAACAGACTATCGATTACCTGAAACTGACCGGTCGTGAAGACCAGCAAGTGCAGCTCGTAGAGCAGTACGCCAGGCTTACCGGACTGTGGGCCGACAGCCTGAAAGGCGCGCAATACGAGCGCGGCCTGACTTTCGATCTGTCCTCGGTAGTGCGCAACATGGCCGGCCCGAGCAACCCGCACGCCCGCGTTGCGGTGGCGGATCTGGCGGCTAAAGGCATCTCCGGGCAGTGGGAGGACGTGCCCGGGCAAATGCCCGACGGCGCGGTGATCATCGCCGCCATCACCAGTTGCACCAACACCAGTAACCCGCGCAACGTAATTGCCGCCGGACTGCTGGCGCGCAACGCCAACAAGCTTGGCCTGACCCGCAAGCCGTGGGTGAAATCCTCGCTGGCGCCGGGTTCGAAAACCGTGGCGCTGTACCTCGACGAAGCGGGGCTGACCACTGAACTGGAGCAGCTCGGTTTCGGTGTTGTCGCCTTCGCTTGCACCACCTGCAACGGCATGTCCGGCGCGCTCGATCCGGTGATCCAGCAAGAGATCATCGACCGCGATCTGTACGCCACCGCCGTGCTTTCCGGCAACCGCAACTTTGACGGCCGCATTCACCCGTATGCCAAGCAAGCGTTCCTCGCTTCGCCGCCACTGGTGGTGGCTTACGCCATTGCCGGGACCATCCGTTTCGATATCGAAAAAGATGTGTTGGGCGTGTTCGACGGCAAGGAAATCCGCCTGAAGGACATCTGGCCGAGCGACGAAGAAATCGACGCCGTGGTGAAATCTTCGGTCAAGCCTGAGCAGTTCCGTCAGGTCTACATTCCGATGTTCGCTGTCCATGAAGACACCGGCCCGAAAGTCACGCCGCTGTACGACTGGCGCGAAATGAGCACCTACATTCGCCGTCCACCGTACTGGGAAGGCGCGCTGGCCGGCGCACGTCCGCTTAAGGGCATGCGCCCGCTGGCGGTGCTGCCGGACAACATCACCACCGATCACCTGTCGCCTTCGAACGCGATCATGCTCGACAGCGCCGCCGGCGAATACCTGGCGAAAATGGGCTTGCCGGAAGAGGACTTCAACTCTTACGCCACCCACCGTGGCGACCACTTGACCGCACAGCGCGCGACGTTTGCCAACCCGAAACTGTTCAATGAAATGGTCGTGGAAAACGGCAAGGTCAAACAGGGTTCGCTAGCGCGTGTCGAGCCGGAAGGCAAGGTCATGCGCATGTGGGAAGCCATCGAAACCTACATGGAGCGCAAGCAGCCGCTGATCATCATTGCCGGCGCCGATTACGGTCAAGGTTCATCCCGCGACTGGGCGGCGAAAGGCGTGCGTCTGGCCGGTGTCGAGGCGATTGCCGCAGAAGGTTTCGAGCGCATTCACCGCACCAACCTGGTGGGCATGGGCGTGTTGCCGCTGGAGTTCAAGCCGGGCACTGACCGTCACACCCTGGCCATCGACGGCAGCGAAACCTACGACGTGGTAGGCGAGCGCAAACCGCGTGCGGACCTGACGCTGGTGATCCATCGCAAGAATGGCGAGCGCGTTGACGTGCCGGTGACCTGCCGTCTGGATACCGCTGAAGAAGTGTCGATCTATGAGGCTGGCGGCGTGTTGCAGCGCTTCGCTCAGGACTTCCTCGAAGAGTCGGCGGTTGCCGTTTAAATCTACTGATGCAGGCGTGAGGCTTGGGTCTCACGCCTGTGGTTAAGGAGCACCATGGCTCACGCACCACAAATCAAAATCCCTGCGACCTACATGCGCGGCGGTACCAGCAAAGGCGTGTTCTTCAGCCTCAAGGATCTGCCCGAAGCGGCCCAGATTCCCGGCCCGACCCGCGACGCTTTGCTGCTGCGCGTGATCGGCAGCCCCGACCCGTACGACAAACAAATTGATGGCATGGGCGGCGCCACGTCCAGCACTAGCAAAACCGTGATCCTGTCGAAAAGCATCAAGGCCGATCACGACGTCGACTACCTGTTCGGTCAGGTCTCCATCGACAAGCCGTTCGTGGACTGGAGCGGCAATTGCGGCAACCTCTCGGCAGCGGTCGGTTCGTTCGCCATCAGCAACGGTCTGGTCGACGCCAGCCGCATTCCGCACAACGGTGTCGCCGTGGTGCGCGTGTGGCAGGCCAACATCGGCAAAACCATTATTGCCCATGTGCCGATCACCAACGGCGAAGTGCAGGAAACCGGTGATTTCGAACTCGACGGCGTGACCTTTCCGGCGGCCGAAGTGCAAGTCGAATTCATGGACCCGGCAGCGGAAGAAGAGGGCGGCGGTGGTTCGATGTTTCCCACCGGCAACCTCATCGATGAGCTGGAAGTACCGGGTGTCGGCACGTTCAAGGCGACCATGATCAATGCTGGCATTCCGACGATTTTCGTCAATGCTGAAGACATCGGTTACACCGGTACCGAGTTGCAAGGTGCGATCAACAGCGATCCGCAAGCGCTGCAGATGTTCGAGACGATTCGGGCTTATGGCGCGTTGCGCATGGGGCTGATTGCCAATCTGGACGAAGCGGCCAAACGTCAGCACACGCCGAAAGTCGCGTTTGTTGCCAAGCCTGCGGATTACATCGCATCCAGTGGTAAAGCGATTGGCGCCGGCGACGTGGATTTACTGGTGCGCGCCTTGTCGATGGGCAAATTGCACCACGCGATGATGGGCACGGCGGCCGTGGCCATCGGCACCGCTGCAGCAATCTCCGGCACCCTGGTAAACCTCGCGGCCGGTGGCGTTGAACGTAATGCCGTGCGCTTCGGGCATCCGTCCGGGACGTTGCGCGTTGGCGCCGAAGCCAGCCTGGAAAACGGCGAGTGGGTGGTGAAGAAAGCCATCATGAGCCGCAGTGCGCGTGTCCTGATGGAAGGCTACGTACGCATCCCCGGAGATTCCTTCTGACCCAGTACACAACCCCCTCGTAGGAGCTGCCGAAGGCTGCGATCTTTTGATCTTGATCTTCAAAAACAAGATCAAAAGATCGCAGCCTTCGGCAGCTCCTGCAGTGGATCGCATTTAACCTATAAGAAAAAAGTTAGCCCTGAACCGAGGTCCCATCAACGAACCACTTCAAGAGTGAATCGAACATGAGCGCCAACGTCGACCTGAACAACCGCCCCGACTACGACCGTGTCCTGCAGGACATCGCCGATTACGTCCTCACCTTCAAAGTCACCTCTGCCGAAGCCTTCGACACCGCCCGCAACTGCCTGATGGACACGCTGGGCTGCGGCCTGCTGGCCCTGCGCTTCCCCGAATGCACCAAACACCTTGGCCCGATGGTCGAAGGCACCGTCGTGCCGTTTGGCGCGCGAGTCCCGGGCACGTCCTATCGTCTCGACCCGGTCAAAGCCGCATGGGACATCGGCTGCATCGTCCGTTGGCTCGACTACAACGACACCTGGCTCGCCGCCGAGTGGGGGCACCCGTCGGACAACCTCGGCGGCATTCTTGCGGTGGCCGATCACCTCTCGCAAAAACGCCTGGCCAACGGTGAGTCGCCGCTGACGATGCGCGATGTGCTCGAAGCGATGATCATGGCCCACGAGATTCAAGGCGTGATTGCCCTCGAAAACTCCTTCAATCGCGTAGGACTCGATCACGTCATTCTGGTGAAAGTCGCTTCAACCGCTGTTACCGCCAAACTCATGGGTGCTAATCGCGAGCAATTGCTGTCGGCGTTGTCCCATGCATTCGCTGATGGTCAGGCGCTGCGCACTTATCGCCATGCACCGAATGCCGGTTCACGAAAATCCTGGGCGGCGGGGGATGCGACGAGTCGTGGTGTGCGTCTGGCCGACATCGCCATGCGCGGCGAGATGGGTATTCCCGGCGTTCTCACTGCCAGGCAATGGGGCTTTTATGACGTGCTGTTCAGCCACACCAATAGCGATCTGGCGCTGAAACCGGAGAATAAACGCGCCTTCAGTTTCTCGCGCTCGTTCGGCAGTTACGTGATGGAAAACGTGCTGTTCAAGATCAGTTTCCCCGCCGAATTCCACGCGCAAACCGCCTGTGAAGCGGCGGTGACGTTGCATCCGCAAGTGCGCAATCGTCTGCACGAAATCGACAAAATCGTCATCACCACCCACGAGTCGGCGATCCGCATCATTTCCAAGGTCGGACCGTTGGCCAACGCTGCCGACCGCGACCACTGCATCCAGTACATGACCGCCGTGCCACTGGCCTTCGGCAATCTGGTCGCCGAGCAATACGAAGACGATTTCCACCGGGCGCATCCGATCATCGATGTGCTGCGCGAAAAAATGGTCATCATCGAAGATCCACGTTTCACCCGCGAATATCTGGAGGCTGACAAGCGCTCGATTGCCAACGCCGTGCAGGTGTTTTTCAAGGATGGCAGCAGCACTGAAAACGTCGTGGTGGAATACCCGATCGGTCATCGTCGCCGCCGTGTCGAGGGCATTCCATTACTCGAAGACAAGTTCAAGGCCAACCTGGCCACACGTTTCACCGGCCAGCGCAGCGGCGAAATCTTTGCGTTGTGCAAGGATCAGACGCAGCTGGAGTCCACCCCGGTAAACCGTTTCGTCGACCTACTTGTGATCTGACGAAAAACCTGTAGGAGCTGCCGCAGGCTGCGATCTTTTGACTTTGATTGTAAAAAACAAGATCAAAAGATCGCAGCCTTCGGCAGCTCCTACACGGACCGCGTACGCCATTTTTCGATGGGCAATTTGGTGATCGCAAACCCGCTCAACAAAATCGCCGAATAGATCATCAGCTCCCGGGACAGGGTTTGTCCCTCGTACCAGGCGCCGATGATCACGGCGAATACCGGGAAAATGATAAACACGAACGACAGGATGATTGGGCTTAGGCGTTTAAGCAGCAAAAAGTAAACGATGAATCCGCCGACCGAGGCCACCAGCCCGAGATAGAACAGGGCGGCCCACGAGCGTGTTGTCACTTGCGCAAACACCGGCGTTTCGACGCTCAATCCGACAATAAATAACATCGCTCCGGCAATGCCGATCGGCAGCGTGTTGTAGGTAATCACGCTGATCGCGCTGCCATGTTTTTTCGTCACCACGTAACACAGCGCATGCATCACCGCCGCACACAGAATCGCCAACACGCCAAGCCATTCGGCCTGATCCAGATGCAGACCCTGGCTGCGAATAATCATGAACAGACTGCCGAAACCGATCGCGATACCGAGCATTTGTGACGGGTAGATTCTCTCGCGCAGAAACAGCGCGGAAAACAACAGGATAAATACCGGCATGCAACTGAACAGTAATGCAGTCAGACCCGACGATACGTGCATCTCACCGTAGTTGAGCAGGTAGTAAGGCAGGCTGAAATACGACAGCGTGACGAACACAAAGAACCAGCGGCTTTGTCGGGGAAACAACAGCGGTTCCTTGCGCAACAGCGCGAAGCTCAGGAACAGCGGAAAAGCAATCAGAAAACGCAGCCCGGCGGCCGTCAGCGGCGGCACGCTTTCCACCGCAATCTTGATCCCCAGCCACGTCGTGCCCCAACTCAGACAGACGATCAGAAACAGCGTGCTGGTGATCAATCCGGCGAGCCAGGGTTTGCTGATGTGCATCGGTGTGCTGACGGCGGTCGACATGCGGCGTACTCCGAACGGTGGAATTGACCTGATCGCGGAAACGGTCTATTTCTGATTGAACCTTTTTAAGCACGCTATTCGGGGCGAGAATGACTGTCAAAGTAAGTATTGCCATGGTGTCAATCATCCGTGATGGACTCGCCAATGGCGTGGGCGTGAAGTACAAACGCCTGGCGAATGCCGTCGCGCAGGCCATCGATGAAGGCATTATCGATGCCGGTAGCAAACTGCCGCCGCACCGGTTGTTGGCCGACAGTCTCGGAGTGACCATCGGTACGATCAGCCGTGCCTATGGCGAATTGGAGCGCGTGGGATTGGTCGTCGCCCGCGTCGGAGATGGCACTTATGTGTGTCAGCGCGGGATGGAACGGCCGCGGGACAAAGGCTTTCGTAATGTCAGCGATGAGCCGTCAGCCTGCTTCGACATGAGCCGCAACCAGCCGATTCCGGCGCAGGAAGCGGCGTTCATGAGTCAGAGTCTGCAGGAACTGGCCAGCGATCCTCGGGTGCTGCAACAGTTGACCGGGTACACCGCTGAAGCCGGGTTGGCGCGGCATCGTGTGGCGGGGGCGGTGTGGTTGCAGCATGCGGCGTATGTCCCGCATGCCGATCAGGTGTTGTGCGTCAACGGTGGCCAGCATGGTCTGTTGTGCACGTTGATGGGCTTGCTCAAGGCCGGCGACACCGTTGTGACCGAGCATTTGTCCTACCCGGGATTGATCGGTGTCGCACGCCAGCTCGGGATAAAACTCATTGGCGCGGCAATGGATGACGAAGGGCTTTTACCGTCGGCGCTGGAGGACATTTGTCGTCAGCATCGTGTTTCAGCACTGTATTGCACCCCGACGATCCAGAATCCTACGGCCGCTGTAATGTTGATCCCACGGCGCGAGGCGATTGCCGACCTCTGTCGTCAACACAATCTGCTGATTATCGAAGACGAGGCCCATGCCGTTCTGGATCGCCAGCGCCCATTGCCGCTCAGCTATTTTGCGCCGGAGCGATCGGTGTTGATTGGCAGTCTGAGCAAGGCTGTTTCGGCGGGGCTGCGCGTCGGTTATCTGCATGCGCCGCAAGCGTTGACCGGACGTTTGAGTGCCGCCATCCGCGCAACGTGCTGGATGGCCAATCCGTTATCGATGGAAGTCGCCAGCCTGTGGATTGAAAGCGGCATGGCCGAGCGTTTACTGGACGAGCAGATCAGCGAGATCGCTCGGCGCAAAGCGTTGGTGGCGCCTGTTCTGCAGGGTTTGAATTACAAGACTCACCCTTATAGCCCGCACTTCTGGGTGGAAGTGCCTGAGTTGTGGCGGGCGTCGCAGATTGCGGCGGAGTTGAAGGAGAACAATTATCTGGTGGCGACCGCTGAGGCGTTTGCGGTGGGTCACGCAGCAGTGCCGCAATTTATTCGGGGGAGTGTGTGTAATGCGGTGGGCGATGATCGGTTGTTGCTGGCAGGCTTTGAGGCTCTGGCCAAGGCATTAACAGACACCGTGTAATCGTTCTTCGCGAGCAAGCTCGCTCCCACAGTGGACCGCATTCTTTCAGTTGGAATGCATTCCCCCTGTGGGAGCGAGCTTGCTCGCGAAGGCGTCAGCCCAGACACTACAACTCTACTTGAACCGCCGTTCCACACCTTTCTCCACCAGAATCTTCGCCGAAATCTCTTCCACCGAAAAATGCGTGGAGTTGATGTTGGGGATGTTCTCGCGGCGAAACAGGTTTTCCACTTCGCGCACTTCGAACTCGCACTGGGCGTAGCTCGAATAGCGGCTGTTGGGCTTGCGCTCGTTGCGAATCGCGGTGAGGCGGTCCGGGTCGATGGTCAGGCCGAACAGCTTGTGCTGATGAGCGCGCAGGGCCGTCGGCAGGGTCAGGCGTTCCATGTCGTCTTCGGTCAGCGGATAGTTGGCCGCGCGAATGCCGAACTGCATGGCCATGTACAGACACGTCGGCGTTTTGCCGCATCGCGACACGCCCACTAGTATCAAATCGGCTTTGTCGTAATAGTGCGTGCGCGCGCCGTCGTCGTTGTCGAGGGCAAAGTTAACCGCCTCGATACGCTCCATGTAATTGGAGTTGTGCCCGATCGAGTGCGACTTGCCGACCGTGTAGGAAGAGTGCTCGGTCAGTTCCTGCTCCAGCGGGGCAAGAAAGGTCGAGAAAATGTCGATCATGAAACCATTGGACGTTGCGAGAATCTCACGGATGTCCTGATTGACGATGGTGTCGAAGATGATCGGACGGAAGCCGTCGGTTTCAGCGGCTTTGTTGATTTGTTGTACCATGGCCCGCGCTTTTTCAACGCTGTCGATGTACGGTCGCGTGAATTTGCTGAAGGTAATGTTTTCGAACTGCGCCAGAAGGCTTTGACCCAGGGTTTCGGCTGTGATGCCGGTGCCATCGGAGATGAAGAAAGCAGATCGTTTCATTTGCACCTTGGGCCTTAAGCTAGTGACGAATCTTGGATATGATAGGCGCGATTTGCTGGCCGCCATTGGCCAGCATTCTCACTTATTTTCCAGGTCCAGGCCATACAACCGGCCAAGGCTCCCCCGGGCCGCCGGTTTCTGAGCTTTTCCAACACAGTTAGTGGAGAGATCACCTTGGTAGAGTACGTAGTTTCCCTCGATAAGCTCGGCAAACACGATGTTGAGCATGTGGGGGGCAAGAACGCATCCCTGGGCGAGATGATCAGTAACCTGGCAGGCGCCGGTGTTTCGGTCCCCGGCGGCTTCGCCACGACGGCCCAGGCCTATCGTGATTTCCTCGAACTGAGCGGCCTCAACGACCAGATCCACCAGGCCCTCGACGCGCTCGACGTTGATGACGTCAACGCCCTGGCCAAGACCGGCGCACAGATCCGTCAATGGATCATGGAAGCCGAATTCCCCGAAAAACTGAATGCCGAGATCCGCACCGCGTTCGCCGCGCTGTCGGCCGGCAACCCTGATGTGGCCGTGGCCGTGCGTTCTTCCGCCACCGCCGAAGACTTGCCGGACGCCTCGTTCGCCGGTCAGCAGGAAACCTTCCTGAACATCCGTGGTGTGGAAAACGTTATCCGCGCCGCCAAAGAGGTGTTCGCTTCGCTGTTCAACGACCGTGCGATTTCCTACCGCGTGCACCAGGGCTTCGACCATAAACTGGTCGCCCTGTCGGCTGGCGTGCAGCGCATGGTGCGTTCGGAAACCGGTACCGCTGGCGTGATGTTCACCCTCGATACCGAATCGGGTTTCCGTGACGTAGTGTTCATCACCGGCGCCTACGGCCTGGGCGAAACCGTCGTACAAGGCGCGGTCAACCCGGATGAGTTCTACGTGCACAAGGGCACGCTGGAGGCCGGTCGTCCGGCGATCCTGCGTCGCAACCTGGGCAGCAAAGCCATCAAAATGATCTACGGCGACGAGGCCAAGGCCGGTCGTTCGGTCAAGACCATCGATGTCGACAAGGCTGAGCGCGCGCGTTTCTGCCTGAGCGACGCTGAAGTCAGCGAACTGGCCAAGCAAGCGATGATCATCGAAAAGCACTACGGCTGCCCGATGGACATCGAGTGGGCCAAGGACGGTGACGACGGCAAGCTGTACATCGTGCAGGCCCGTCCGGAAACCGTGAAAAGCCGCACCCAGGCCAACGTCATGGAACGTTACCTGCTGAAAGAAACCGGCACCGTGCTGGTGGAAGGTCGTGCGATTGGCCAGCGCATCGGCGCCGGTAAGGTACGCATCATCAAAGACGTGTCCGAGATGGACAAGGTCCAGCCGGGCGACGTACTGGTTTCCGATATGACCGACCCGGACTGGGAACCGGTCATGAAGCGCGCCAGCGCGATCGTCACCAACCGTGGCGGCCGTACTTGCCACGCGGCGATCATCGCCCGTGAGCTGGGTATCCCGGCAGTGGTCGGTTGCGGCAACGCCACCCAACTGCTGAAGGATGGCCAGGGCGTGACCGTGTCCTGCGCCGAAGGCGACACCGGTTACATCTTCGAAGGCGAACTGGGCTTCGACATCAAGAAGAACTCCGTCGACGCCATGCCGGAGCTGCCGTTCAAGATCATGATGAACGTCGGCAACCCGGACCGCGCCTTCGACTTCGCGCAGCTGCCGAACGCCGGTGTGGGCCTGGCCCGTCTGGAATTCATCATCAACCGCATGATCGGCGTCCACCCGAAAGCGCTGTTGAACTACGACGGTCTGCCGCAGGAAATCAAGGACAGCGTCGACAAGCGCATCGCCGGTTACAACGACCCGGTCGGCTTCTACGTCGAGAAACTGGTTGAAGGCATCAGCACCCTCGCGGCTGCGTTTGCACCGAAGAAAGTCATCGTGCGTCTGTCGGACTTCAAGTCCAACGAATACGCCAACCTGATCGGCGGCAAGCTCTACGAGCCGGAAGAAGAAAACCCGATGCTGGGCTTCCGTGGCGCTTCGCGTTACATCAGCGAATCGTTCCGTGACTGCTTCGAACTCGAATGCCGCGCGCTGAAACGTGTGCGCAACGAGATGGGCCTGACCAACGTCGAAATCATGGTGCCGTTTGTCCGTACTCTGGGCGAAGCCAGCCAGGTTGTTGATCTGCTCGCCGAGAACGGCTTGAAGCGCGGCGAGAACGGTCTGCGCGTGATCATGATGTGCGAACTGCCATCCAACGCGATCCTTGCTGAAGAATTCCTCGAATTCTTCGACGGTTTCTCGATCGGTTCCAACGACCTGACTCAGCTGACCCTGGGTCTGGACCGCGATTCCGGTATCATCGCGCACCTGTTCGACGAGCGTAATCCGGCGGTCAAGAAGCTGTTGGCCAACGCGATTGCGGCATGCAACAAGGCCGGCAAGTACATCGGTATCTGCGGTCAGGGTCCTTCGGACCACCCGGATCTGGCCAAGTGGCTGATGGAGCAGGGCATCGAAAGCGTGTCGCTGAACCCGGACTCCGTGCTGGAAACCTGGTTCTTCCTCGCCGAAGGCCAGGCGCAGGCCTGATCAATATGTGAACGGCCCGTTCCCTCTCAGGGGCGGGCCTTGAGATTCAAGTAGGGCGGGCTCCTGTAGATGCCGCCCTTTTTTGTGCAAGAGCATTATGCAAAGCAGCAGCAACTTATTTCCTGTCGCCCTGATCAGCGCCGAACGGCGTGGTGATCTGAGCGAAGACGTGTATCGCTTGAAACCCGGCAACAGTCCCGACTGGTCCGTGGAAATCGCTGTGACCCGTTTGGGCATGGCCGATGACTCGACCCCTCGCGGTGTGCCGGTGATTCTGCTGCACGGCAGTTTTTCCAATCGGCGCTTCTGGTTCTCACCCAAAGGCCTGGGCTTGGGCGCATATCTGACGCGCCTGGGGTTCGACGTGTGGATTCCGGAGATGCGCGGCCACGGCCTGTCGCAGCGCAACGAAGAATACCGGCGCAATCGCGTGGCCGACTATGCCCGCTACGACCTGCCGGCGATTGCCGCGTTCGTGCGTGAGCAGAGCGGGCAAGTGCCGCACTGGATTGGTCATTCGCTGGGCGGCATCACCCTGGCGGCGGCGCTCGGTGGCGAATACCTGGGCGAGCCGGCAGTGGCCTCGGCGGCGTTTTTCGGCACCCAGGTCAGCCGCACCTACTGGCCGCTGAAAATCCCGCCAGTAGAGTGGAGTGGGCGCTTTATCCTCAAGCGTTTTGCGCAATTGTCGGGTTCGCGTCTCAAACGTGGCCCGGAAGATGAGCCGATCGGTCTGGCGCTGGAAAGCATGCGCTGGTACGGCTTGTTCGGACGTTTTGGCGACAAGGACAAGGATTGGTGGGCGGGGCTGGCCGATGTTCAAGTGCCAGTGCTGGCGGTGACCGCAGCAGGGGATCATCAGGATCCGGCCTGGGCCTGTCGCAAATTGTTCGAGCAGATCGGCTCCGAGCACAAGCAGTTCATCAATCTGGGGCGCGAGCAGGGCTTCAACGATAATTTCGGCCATGTCGAGATGTTGGTGAGCAAAGCAGCGCAGACCGAGGTCTGGCCATTGGTGGCGCGCTGGTTGAACGATCAGCACACGCCATTGCTGGGCGAGAAGCCGGATCTGGCCGCTGCCGTGTGAGTGCGAAGGCCTTGAAGGGATTTCGTTCAGGTTGGCTTGCGGCTAAGATATGACGCAATGTGCGGATCTGGTCATTTTTGGTGGCGGTTTAGCTATTACGTTTCAGGGTTTGTTCAGGTTCGTTCAGCGACCATGGGATGGACTAAGGTAAACAACGACCACCGAAACTCGTCTCCTCAGAACGCAGCATCCTTGATCGTTTTCCTTTTTACAGGAGTTTTTCGATGAACCATTACCTTACGCCTGATCTGTGCGACGCCTATCCGGAGCTGGTACAGGTGCTGGAACCGATGTTCAGCAATTTCGGCGGCCGTGATTCGTTCGGCGGCGAAATCGTGACCATCAAATGCTTCGAAGACAACTCGCTGGTCAAGGAACAGGCTGAACTCAAGGGCAGCGGCAAGGTGCTGGTGGTCGATGGCGGCGGTTCGCTGCGCCGTGCGCTGCTGGGCGACATGATCGCCGAGAAGGCTGCGAAAAACGGCTGGGAAGGGCTGGTGATCTACGGCTGCATCCGTGACGTTGACGTCATCGCCCAGACCGATCTGGGCGTGCAGGCGCTGGCCAGCCATCCGATGAAAACTGAAAAACGTGGTATCGGCGACCTCAACGTCCCGGTGACTTTCGCCGGTGTGACGTTCCACCCGGGCCACTACATTTATGCGGACAACAACGGCGTGATCATCTCGCCGAGTCCGCTGAAGATGCCTGAATAAGCTTTTCGACAAAGGGATGCGGATGTTCGAGGAAGAAAACGCGCAGTGGGGGCTGGTGCATGCCCTGGTGCTGGACGGAAAAGGCGGTGCGCGTTCGATAGCCCGGACTGAGCTCGACGATTTGCAACTGCAGGCCCATGAAAGCCTGTGGCTGCATTGGGATCGCAGCCATCCGCAGACCCAGACCTGGCTGCGCAAATCCAGCGGGCTCAATGAATTCACCTGCGATCTGCTGCTGGAAGAGAATACCCGGCCGCGTCTGCTGCCGCTGCCGGATGCCGAACTGTTGCTGTTTCTGCGCGGGGTCAATCTCAACCCGGGCGCCGAGCCTGAAGACATGGTCTCGGTGCGGATTTTCGCTTCTGCCCAACGGGTGATTTCCCTGCGTTTGCGCCCGTTGCGCGCCACCGATGAGCTGCTGGCGCAATTGGCCGACGGCAACGGCCCGAAAACCTCCTCCGAACTGATCCTTTATCTGGCGCAGTTCCTCACCAACAAGGTGCAGGATCTGGTCACTTGCCTCTCGGAAATCGCCGATGAGGAAGAAGAAAAGATGGATGCCGACGAACGGTATACTCCCGAGCATGGCGCCATTTTGCACATCCGTCGCCGGGCGGCCGGACTAAAGCGATTTCTCGCGCCGCAGCGGGATATTTTCGGACAACTGACGCGGATAAAACTGCCGTGGTTTGTCGATGACGATGCCGATTACTGGAACGAACTGAACAACAGTCTGACCCGCTATCTCGAAGAGCTCGAATTGACCCGAGAGCGCGTGGGGCTTGTGCTGGAGGCCGAAGACCGGCGCTTGAGCGAGCGTATGAATCGCACGATGTACCGCTTCGGGATCATCACCTGCATCTTTTTGCCGATGAGTTTTATCACCGGTCTGCTGGGTATAAACGTCGGCGGAATTCCGTTCTCCAGCAGCCCGTATGGTTTCCTGATTGCCTGTTTGACGGTGCTCGCCCTGGCCTTTGGTCAGTGGTGGTTATTCCGTCGTTTGCGCTGGGTATGAAGATGGCGCATGTGACCCGACCAAATCTGCCCGCGTCTTTCACAGACATCACGAGAGGTGCGTATGCACGATCCGTTTGAACAGTCTTTGCGCGACATGCTCAACGCTTCGCCGTCCAGCCGCGACGACGATGCGTGCCTGGGCCGCGTACTCAAAACCGCCAACCGCCAGGTTGGCGCCGGTGATCTGTTCAGCCTGCTGGGCCGTTGGCTGCCCGCGCTGATGATCGCCCTGAATAATGGATCGGCGCATGTCTCGCCGGTTTCCCGTCTTCGCAAACCTACCGCTCGCACTGCTGATAAGGCTGATTGAATATGGAACTTGATCTCTGGACTCAGAGCCTCGTCACGGCAATGACTGCGTTGTGGACCAAAGTCGCCAACTTCATCCCGAACCTGTTCGGCGCACTGGTTGTGCTGCTGTTGGGTTTCGTCGTGGCCAAGCTGCTCGATACCCTGCTGTCCAAACTGCTCGCCAAGCTCGGTCTTGATCGCCTGATGGGCGGCACCGGGCTGACCAAATTGATGTCGCGCGCAGGGTTGCAAGTTCCGATCTCGACCCTGATCGGCAAGATCGTTTATTGGTTCGTTCTGCTGATTTTTCTGGTTTCTGCAGCAGAATCCCTTGGCCTTGAGCGAGTTTCGGCTACGCTGGATATGTTGGCGCTCTATTTGCCGAAAGTATTCGGCGCGGCGCTGGTGTTGCTGGTAGGTGTTTTGCTCGCCCAACTGGCCAACGGGCTGGTTCGCGGGGCGGCAGAAGGCGTGGGCCTGGACTACGCTTCGGGGCTGGGGCGAATTGCGCAAGGGCTGGTGATCATCATCAGCATCTCGGTCGCGATCAGTCAGCTTGAGGTCAAGACTGACCTGCTGAACCATGTGATCGTCATCGTTTTGATTACCGTTGGTCTGGCCGTAGCGCTGGCCATGGGTTTGGGAAGCCGGGAAATTGCCGGTCAGATTCTCGCGGGAATCTATGTGCGTGAGTTGTATCAGGTTGGGCAACAAGTGCGTGTTGGCGAGGTCGAAGGCCAGATCGAGGAGATCGGCACGGTTAAAACCACATTGCTGACCGATGAGGGTGAGCTAGTCTCTCTTTCCAATCGGATCCTGCTGGAACAGCATGTGAGTAGCCGCTAATCCGGCAAACCCTGCTAATGTATGCCGCCGCAAAATGCCAGCTGATGCTGGTTGCGGCGGACATTGACCTGACTGTCGGCACGACTTGTTTTGAATAAAGCCCAAACGCTATCCACGCGCTACGACCCCCGCGAGCTCTCTGATGAGGAGTTGGTCGCGCGCTCGCATACCGAGCTTTTTCACGTAACGCGCGCCTATGAAGAACTGATGCGGCGTTACCAGCGAACATTATTTAACGTTTGTGCGAGATATCTTGGGAACGATCGCGACGCAGACGATGTCTGTCAGGAAGTCATGTTGAAGGTGCTGTATGGCCTGAAGAACTTCGAGGGGAAATCGAAGTTCAAAACGTGGCTCTACAGCATCACGTACAACGAATGTATTACGCAGTATCGGAAGGAACGGCGAAAGCGTCGCTTGATGGACGCATTGAGTCTTGACCCCCTCGAGGAAGCGTCCGAAGAAAAGGCGCCGAAACCCGAGGAGAAGGGCGGGCTTGATCGCTGGCTGGTGTATGTGAACCCGATTGACCGTGAAATTCTGGTGCTTCGATTTGTCGCAGAGCTGGAATTTCAGGAGATCGCAGACATCATGCACATGGGTTTGAGTGCGACAAAAATGCGTTACAAACGTGCTCTAGATAAATTGCGTGAGAAATTTGCAGGCATTGCTGAAACTTAGTTCAGCGCAAATATCTCTTACGTGTAGGCAAGTTCTGATAGACTTGCCGCCGAGTTGTCCCCCGGTTTGCGGGACTGCTTCACAATCACCAGATGGGGATTTAACGGATGAAACTGAAAAACACCTTGGGCTTGGCCATTGGTTCTCTGATTGCCGCCACTTCGTTCGGCGCTCTGGCACAAGGCCAAGGCGCAGTTGAAATCGAAGGCTTCGCAAAGAAAGAACAATTCGACAGCGCTCGTAACTTCAAGAACAACGGCAACCTGTTCGGCGGCTCGATCGGTTACTTCCTGACCGACGACGTTGAACTGCGTCTGGGCTACGACGAAGTGCACAACGTGCGTTCCGACGACGGTCGTAACATCAAGGGCGCTAACACCGCTCTGGACGCTCTGTACCACTTCAACAACCCAGGCGACATGCTGCGTCCATACGTATCGGCTGGTTTCTCCGATCAGAGCATCGGTCAGAACGGTTCCGGCGGTCGTGACCGCTCCACCTTCGCCAACGTTGGCGCTGGTGCCAAGCTGTACTTCACCGACAACTTCTACGCCCGTGCTGGCGTTGAAGCTCAGTACAACATCGACCAGGGCGACACCGAGTGGGCTCCTAGCGTCGGTATCGGTGTGAACTTCGGTGGCGGCTCCAAGCCTGCTGCTGCTCCAGTTCCAGCACCAGCTGAAGTCTGCTCCGACAGCGACAACGATGGCGTTTGCGACAACGTTGACAAGTGCCCGGACACCCCAGCCAACGTAACTGTTGACGCTGACGGCTGCCCAGCAGTTGCTGAAGTTGTTCGTGTTGAGCTGGACGTCAAGTTCGACTTCGACAAGTCGGTTGTGAAGCCAAACAGCTACGGCGACATCAAAAACCTGGCTGACTTCATGAAGCAGTACCCATCCACCACCACTACTGTTGAAGGTCACACTGACTCCGTCGGTCCTGACGCTTACAACCAGAAACTGTCCGAGCGTCGTGCAAACGCCGTTAAGCAAGTTCTGACCAACCAGTACGGTGTTGAATCGTCCCGCGTTCAGTCTGTTGGCTACGGCGAATCCCGCCCAGTTGCTGACAACAAAACTGAAGCTGGCCGCGCTGTAAACCGTCGCGTAGAAGCGCAGGTTGAAGCTCAAGCTAAGTAATTAGCTGCCGCTCTAAGAAAAGCCCGGCTTAGGCCGGGCTTTTCTTTGCCTGCGATTTGGCTTTGCAGCTTTAAAAGATCGCAGCCTGCGGCAGCTCCTGCATTGGATCTGCA
The DNA here is from genome assembly GCF_015461835.1 of Pseudomonas neuropathica. Lineage (GTDB taxonomy): Bacteria > Pseudomonadota > Gammaproteobacteria > Pseudomonadales > Pseudomonadaceae > Aquipseudomonas > Aquipseudomonas neuropathica. Next base: position 258,420 of record NZ_JACOPX010000007.1, read on the forward strand.
TAGGTCATGTAGGAGTTGCCGAAGGCTGCGATCTTTTGCTCTTCAACAATGGCAGCCACCGCACCAATCACCAGAATCGCCGGGCTTTTCAGCCCAAATCTGAAGGCATCATCACTCATGCTCGCCAGATCACTCCGGCATTCGCGCTGCTCTGGCAACGATGCATTCTCGATCATCGCCACCGGCGTATCCGCCGCCATCCCGCCTGCCAGCAGTTGATCGCGAATCTCCCCCAGCTTGGCCACTCCCATATAGACCACCAGCGTAGTACCACCCTGTGCCAGCGCCTGCCAGTTCAACTGGCTGTCGTCCTGGGTGTGTGCAGTCACCAGCGTCACCCCGCGCGCCACACCGCGTAACGTCAGCGGAATATCGCACTGCGTCGCCCCGGCCAGCCCGGCGGTGATGCCATTGACCAACTCCACTTCGACGCCGCGCTCCCGCAGCCACTGCGCCTCTTCACCGCCACGGCCGAAGATGCACGGATCGCCGCCCTTGAGCCGCACCACACACTTGCCATGGCGGGCATAGCGCAGCATCAACCGATGGATAAATGCCTGCGGCGTCGAACGGCATCCACCGCGTTTACCCACCGCAATAATGCGGGCGTCAGGGCAGTGTTCCAGCACCGCGTCGTTGACCAGATCATCGATCAGCACCACATCGGCCTCGCGCAGGGCGCGCACTGCTTTGAGGGTCAGCAGTTCCGGATCACCCGGCCCTGCGCCGACCAGCCAGACTTTTGCGTTCATGGTGTTTTCCTCATCAGATGACGGCGGCTGGCTGCACATCGGCAGCCAGTAAGCGTTTTATTTCCGGGACGCACGAGCCGCATTGCGTGCCGCAGCCCAGTTGGTTTTTCAAACCCTGCAGATCCAGGCCTTGGCGAATGCCGGCGCAGACCGTGTTGAGGCTGACGTTCTTGCAGTTGCACAGGGTTTTATCCACAGCGATTTGCGCCCCGACACTGCCCGGCGGCGCACTCATTGGCGCCAATAGCCAGCGCCGCAGTTGCTCATCCGCACGGCCTTCCAGCCACAACCCTTCCAGCCAATGCTGCGCGAGGGTTTCACCGGCTAACCGGATCGCAGTGATCCGGCCGTTTTCAATGCGCACGCGTTTGCCAATGGCGCGGCGAGGATCGTCATAGGCCAATACCGGGCCGTCGATCAGTGACAGGCATTGGTCGATTTCACCGAGCAATTGCGCGTTCGGAGCTTCGCTGCTAGCCGCGCGTATCAGCAATGCAGATCGTTCACGTCCGACAAGGCTGAGACTCACGTAGGAAAATGCCTCACAGAGCGGTCGTAGGGCCTCGAAATGCCGCTGAACATCACCCTCGATCAGTGCGAAAAGCTGCCACGGCAGATTGACCGGTTCCAGGCGCACGCCGCTGTGTTTCAGCTCCGGTTGTTTCGACAGTGGATCAAAGGCCGGCAGGGTCAGGCTGTTCACACCGCCCTTGAGAAAACGGTCGCCCCAGTGCATCGGCAGAAACGCTTGCCCCGGGCGTACGCTGTCATCGCTGCCAACCGCGACGATTACTGCGCCGCGACGACTTTTAAGGTTGACCAGATCGCCCGGCTGCAAACGATGCCGGCGCATTTCGTCCGGGTGCAGGCTCAACACCGCTTCGCTGACATGCCCGAACAATTGCGCTGCCGTGCCAGTGCGGCTCATACCGTGCCATTGATCGCGCAAGCGGCCAGTGATCAACGTCAGTGGAAAGCGAGCATCGCGCTGCTCTTTAGCGCCGCGATACGGGTCGGCTATGAATTGCGCGCGGCCGTTGGCGGTCGGAAAAATCCCGTCCTCGTACAGTCGTGGCGTTCCTTGCCGCGCTCCGACAGGGAAGGGCCATTGCTGCGGTCCGATCTCGTCGATCAGCGCGTGACTGATCCCGGACATATCCAGATCCCGCCCACGCGTCAGTCCTTTGAATTCATCGAACAACTGCGCGGGCTGAGTAAACGCAAACAGGCTCGGTTCAGCGGGGCGCAGACGTGTCTCCAGACGCTGTGCGAAATCCACTGTGATCGCCCAGTCCGGCCGCGCTTCCCCCGGTGGGAGGATGGCTTTGCGTACGTGGGAAATGCGTCGCTCGGAGTTGGTCACCGAGCCTTCCTTCTCGCCCCAACTGGCGGCAGGCAGCAGAAGATCGGCGAATGCTGCGGTTTCGGTGGTGCGAAAGGCTTCTTGCAGAACCACAAACGGGCAGGTCTCAAGCGCTGCTCGCACAGCATGTTGGTCCGGCATCGATTGCGCAGGGTTGGTGCAGGCAATCCACAACGCCTTGATCTTGCCGTTGCGCATTTGCTCGAACAGTTCGATGGCACTGAGACCAGTATTTTCCGGCAACCGATCAACGCCCCAATAAGCCGCCACTTCGGCACGGTGTTCAGGGTTGGCCGAGTCTCGATGGCCCGGCAACAGATTCGACAAACTGCCCGTTTCGCGCCCGCCCATGGCATTTGGCTGACCGGTAAGGGAGAAAGGTCCTGCACCCGGACGGCCGATTTGTCCGGTGGCCAAGTGCAGATTGATCAGCGCGCTGTTCTTCGCGCTGCCAGCGGTGGACTGGTTCAGCCCCATGCACCACAGCGACAGAAAACTCGGCGAGGTGCCGACCCATTCAGCGCACTGCTGCAGTTGCTCGACACTGACTCCGCATAGTTGCGACACCATTTGCGGGGTGTAATCGCGCACCAGATTCTTCAGTTCGGCGAGGCCATCGGTGTGCGCTTTGACGAAGTCGCGGTCGATCCAGTCTTCCCACAACAACAGATGAAGAATCCCATGGAACAACGCGACATCGGTGCCCGGTAGAATCGCCAAGTGCAGATCCGCGAGGTCGCAGGTGTCGGTACGCCGTGGGTCAATGACGATGACTTTCATCTGTGGGCGGCGGGATTTTGCCTCCTCCAGCCGACGGAAAAGTACCGGATGGGCGTAGGCCATGTTACTGCCGACGATCATCACGCAATCGCTGAACTCCAGGTCTTCATAACTGCACGGAGGGGCATCGGCGCCGAGGCTGCGCTTGTAGCCGACCACTGCTGAAGACATGCACAGGCGCGAATTGCTGTCGATGTTGTTGGTCGCGACCAACGCCCGCGCCAGTTTGTTGAAGGCGTAATAGTCCTCGGTCAGCAACTGCCCGGAAATATAGAACGCCACACTGTCCGGGCCGTGCTCGGCAATGGTCTCGGCGAACACGTTGGCAGCGTGTTCCAGTGCCGTATCCCAATCCGTTCGGCTGCGCGCCAGGCCTTTGCCCAGACGCAGTTCCGGGTACAGCGCGCGAGCGGCAAGGTCGCCGGTCAGGTGCAGGGTCGAGCCTTTGCTGCACAGTTTGCCGAAGTTGGCCGGGTGCGCCGGATCGCCGCTGACGCCGAGGATGCGCTCGCCGTCATGCTCGATCAGCACGCCGCAGCCGACCCCGCAATAACAGCAGGTCGAGGCGGTCGTCTGGCGGCTCATCAGATGGCGTCCCGCAGGGCCAGTTGCACACGGCCGTTTTCGACCCGCGCCGGGTGATGGTGGGCACAACCGATGTCCGGCGCCTGCGCTTCGCCAGATTCGAGGTCGATTTGCCAATTGTGCAACGGGCAGGCCACACGTTTGCCGTAGATCAAACCTTGCGACAATGGCCCGCCCTTGTGCGGGCAGCGATCGTCGAGGGCGAAAACCTCATCGTCGCTTGTACGAAAAATCGCGATGTCACCTCTTGGCCCGGCAATGATTCGCGAACCGAGGGCATTGATCTCGTCGAGAGCGCAGATATCGAGCCAGTTCATGCCGGCACCTCCAGATTTTTCACAGGGATCACATCGAATTCTTTCTTCAGTTGCGGCTGCGCCAGACGCTCTTTCCAAGGGTCTTGCTCGAACGACAGAGAGAATTGCAGGCGCTCGTTCAGGGCCTTGCGACGCTCGGGGTCTTCGAGTACGGCTTTCTTGATGTGCTCCATGCCGACCCGTTGCAGGTAGTGCACGGTGCGTTCGAGGTAGAAGGCTTCTTCGCGGTAGAGCTGCAGGAACGCGCCGTTGTATTCGCGGACTTCCTCGGCGGTTTTCAGCTTGACGAAAAACTCAGCGACCTCGGTTTTGATCCCGCCGTTACCGCCGATGTACATCTCCCAACCGGAGTCGACACCGATAATTCCTACGTCTTTGATCCCCGCTTCCGAGCAGTTGCGTGGGCAACCGGAGACGGCGAGTTTCACTTTGTGCGGCGACCACATGTTGAACAGATCATGCTCCAGCTCGATGCCCAGTTGCGTCGAGTTCTGCGTGCCAAAGCGGCAGAACTCGCTACCGACGCAGGTTTTCACAGTACGGATGGATTTGCCGTAAGCATGGCCGGAGGGCATGTCGAGGTCTTTCCAGACGCCGGGCAAGTCCTGCTTCTTGATGCCGAGCAAATCGATGCGCTGACCGCCGGTGACCTTGACCATCGGCACGTTGTACTTGTCGGCCACGTCGGCAATCCGCCGCAGTTCCGAAGGATTGGTCACACCGCCCCACATCCGTGGCACCACCGAATAGGTGCCGTCCTTCTGGATGTTGGCGTGGGCGCGTTCGTTGATCAGGCGTGATTGCGGATCGTCCTTGGCTTCGCCGGGCCAGGTGGAAATCAGGTAATAGTTGAGGGCTGGCCGGCAGGTCGCGCAACCGTTAGGCGTGCGCCAGTTGAGGTAACTCATGGTCCCGGCGATGGTCAGCAGATGCTGTTCGCGAATCGCTTGGCGAATCTGCCCGTGGTTGAGATCGCTGCATCCGCAGATGGCTTTTTCGCTTTTCGGTTTGACGTCGGCCGCGCCGCCGACGGTGTTGATGAGGATCTGCTCGACCAACCCGGCGCACGAACCGCAGGAGCTGGCAGCCTTGGTGTGTTTCTTCACCTCATCGACGCTGAACAGGCCGTGTTCCTGAATGGCTTTGACGATGGTGCCTTTGCATACGCCGTTGCAACCGCAGACTTCGGCGCTGTCGGCCATGACCATGGCTTTGTCCTGGCCCTGATGTCCTACGTCTCCGAGTGCGTTTTCTCCGAACATGAGGTGATCACGGATCTCGCCGATGGCGTGATTCTCACGAATCTGCCGGAAATACCAACCGCCATCTGCCGTATCGCCGTACAGACAGGCGCCGACCAGCACGTCATCCTTGATCACCAGTTTTTTGTACACGCCGCCAATCGGGTCGGAGAGGGTGATGGTTTCCGTACCTTCGCCGCCCATGAAATCGCCGGCGGAAAACAGGTCGATGCCGGTGACTTTCAATTTTGTCGAGGTCACCGAACCCTGATAACGGGCGAAACCCAGTTGTGCGAGGTGGTTGGCGCAGACCTTGGCCTGTTCGAACAACGGCGCGACCAGACCGTAGGCAATGCCGCGATGGCTGGCGCATTCACCGATGGCATAAATACGCGGGTCGTAGGTTTGCAGGGTGTCGTTGACCAGAATCCCGCGATTGCACGGGATGCCGGCCTTTTCCGCGAGTTCGGTGTTGGGACGAATACCGGCAGCCATGACCACCAGATCAGCCGGGATAATCTCGCCGTTCTTGAACTGCACCGAGCCGACCCGGCCATTGCCCGCATCGTGCAGCGCCTGAGTCTGTTCGCACAGACGGAAGTGCAGGCCACGGGATTCGAGGGCGCTTTGCAGCAGTTGGCCACTGGTCTTGTCCAGTTGTCGTTCCAGCAACCACTCACCGATGTGCACCACGGTGACGTGCATGCCGCGCAGCATCAGGCCATTGGCGGCTTCGAGACCGAGCAGACCGCCACCGATGACCACCGCGTGCTTGTGGGTTTTGGCGGTGTCGATCATGGCTTGGGTGTCGGCGATGTCGCGATAGCCGATCACGCCCTGCAGGGTGTTGCCGGGGATCGGCAGGATAAACGGCGTCGAGCCGGTGGCGATCAGCAGGCGATCGTATTCGGCTTCGGTGCCGTCCTCGGCGATCACCCGACGTTTGACCCGGTCGATCTCCACCACTTTGCGGTTGAGCAACAGCTTGATGTGGTTTTCCAGGTACCAGTCGAGATCGTTGAGGACGATTTCTTCGAAGGTCTGCTCACCGGCCAGCACCGGCGATAGCAGGATGCGGTTGTAGTTGGTGTGCGGTTCGGCGCCGAAGACCGTGATGTCGTACAGCTCGTTGCTCAGCTTGAGCAGTTCTTCGAGGGTGCGGACCCCGGCCATGCCATTGCCGATCATCACCAGTTTGAGTTTTTTCATCAGGTTCTCCGGGGAGCTGCGGCTGGCCTCTTGTGGGCAGTCAGGCCTTGCTCGAGAAATTTTGCGCAAACAAAAAAAGGCGTCCCGCTAGTTGCCTAGCGAGGACGCCTTTGTCCTGGTCCCGTGCTCTCGGGAAGCGCAGCCTTCGTCGTTGAAGGTTGGGCTTTATGTGTGTGTTGGGAGAGGTAATGCAGTGGTTGTGCCAAGTGGGGGCGGTGGCGGGTTTATTGGGGTTTGGCAGGTTCTGAGGGTGATTTTTTGCACTGAATCGAGGCGGGTTGCTCGTTCGTGGGGCGCTCAGGTAGATGGATTTGTGGTGATTGGGCTGACGTCATCGCGAGCAGGCTCACTCCTACAGGGGAACGCGTTTCGAATTGTAGGAGTGAGCCTGCTCGCGATGGCCGCGACGCGGTGTCAGTGATGAAACAACAAAACCAGCAACACCAGATTCCCCAACAGAGCCAGCAACGCCATCGTCCGCCACACCTTCAAAGGCTCACGCTCCAATAAAGGTCTGGGCCGCACACTCAAACTCTGCCTCTCGCCCTGTTCTAACACCAACAACCACTCTTCAGCCGTTTCAAACCGTTGCTGCGGATCAGCCGCCACGCCACGCTCCAGACTCTGTGCCAGCCATTCCGGCAGATCCGGCCGATAGCGACTGGCGCTCACCGGCAGACCAAAGCGCGGACGCTGAAACGCTTCGATCTCGCCATAAGGAAAATGCCCGGTGAGCAGGAAATACAGGGTCACGCCCAGTGCATACAAATCCTGCTGCGCACTCGGCGGATCACCGCGAAACGCTTCCGGGGCGATGTAACTGGGTGTCCCGGGCAGCGTCGATGGCGCGTCTTCGGACAATCCCGGGCAATACGCCAGGCCAAAGTCCAGCAGGCGCAATTCGCCGTCGTCGCCCAGGTGCAGATTTTCCGGTTTGATGTCCCGGTGCAGAATCTGTCGCCGATGCAGCAGCCCGACCGCGCGCAACAGGCGCTCGGCGGTGTCCTGCCACTGCGCCAGCGGCAATGGACCGGATTGCTGGAACAGCTGCGCCAGTGTCGTCCCCGAATATTCGCGCATCACGTAGTACAAATGCTGACGCTGCTGGCAGGCATGGACTTCGGGAAAGTGGCGGCCGGCCACGCGTTTCAGGAACCACTCCTCGGACAGCAGCGCCTGCCCGGCGCGAGGGTCATCGGCGTTACGCGAAGGCAGGGTTTTCAGCAACCACGTCTGACCTTGGCCATCGAGAACCCGATACAGCAGCGATTGCTGGCTCTGACTGACAATGCCATGCACCTGCCAGCCCTCGAATGCCTGGCCGGGTTTCAGCGTTGGCGGCAGGGGCCATTGCTGCAGATGAATCAGCGCATCGCCAATACTCGCCTCACCGACCGCATCGACGCGCACCAGCAACGCACTGGCATTGTCCTGGCTTCCCGCCAGATGCGCGGCGTTGACCAGCGTCTGCGCGGCAATGTGCAGATCCGGCTGATCACGCAGAGTCGCCGCAATCGCGGTATCTCCGAGTGTCGACCAGACCCCGTCGCTGAGCAGTACGAAACACTCACCCTCGCGCAGTTCACCGTCGAGAAAATCCAGCACCAGATGCTGATCCAGGCCCAGCGCACGCTTGAGCACATGCTGCATGCCCGGCTGATCCCAGACGTGGTCTTCGCTGATTCGCTGCAAGCTGTCTGCGTGCCAGCGATACACCCGGCAATCGCCGACGTGGGCGAGGGTAAAGCGCCGGCCGCGCAGGATCAGAGCACTGACTGTGGTGAGCAACGGTTGCCCACCACCGTTGGCCTGCAACCAGCGGTTTTGCGCGAGCAGCAGGCGATCCAGTGCCTGGGCCACGCTCCAGGTTTCCGGCGTGGCGTAGTAGTCGAGCGCCAGCGCCTGCAAGGTCGAGCGCGCGGCCAGTCCGCCATCGGCACACTGGCTGACGCCATCGGCGATAGCGAACAGATAACCCTTGCTCGCCGCCAGCGCCGGCGCGGGCGTGACCAGACGCAAAGCGTCCTGATTCTCCGCGCGCGGGCCGGTGGCGCTGGCTTCGGCAAAACTCAGTTTCAGGGCCATCGATGCTTCAGACCCGCGCCGCCGTCACTGCCGCCGAACCCCAGGTGGTTCTCCAGCGACGCTTGACGCCGTGCAGGCCAAACCACGCCAGCACGCCAAGGCTGGCGAACAACCACAACGCCAATTGATAGCTGCCGGTGCTCTGCTTGATCGCGCCCATACCGGCGGCCAAGGCAAAACCGCCGATGCCGCCGGCCATGCCAATCAGCCCGGTCATCACGCCGATCTCCAGACGAAAACGCTGCGGTACCAGTTGGAAAACTGCGCCGTTGCCTGCCCCTAAACCGAGCATGGTGCAGACGAAAAGCGCCAGAGCAGCGTAGGAACTTGGCAGGTTGAACCCCACGGCAGCAATGCACACGGCGGCGACGGTGTACATCGCCAGCAACGTGCGAATACCACCAAAGCGATCAGCCAGTGCACCACCCAGCGGCCGCATCAAGCTGCCGCCGAACACGCAAGCTGCAGTGTAGTAACCGGCGGTCACCGGGCTCAAACCGTACTGATCGTTGAAGTAGCCGGGCAGGGCGCTGGCCAGGCCGATAAAGCCGCCGAAGGTCACGCTGTAAAAAAACATGAACCACCAACTGTCACGGTCGCCCAGGGCTTTGAAGTAGTCAGCCATGGCTTTGGCTTTCGGCCGCTCAGGGGCGTTTTTTGCCAGCCAGGCGAACAGCACCAGGGTCAGAATCAGCGGGATCAGAGCGAAACCGAAGACATTGCTCCAGCCGAACGCAGCGGCGAGTACCGGCGCGAGCAGCGCGGCAAACACGGTGCCGGAGTTGCCCGCACCGGCAATGCCCATGGCTTTGCCTTGATGCTGCGGCGGGTACCACTGCGACGCCAACGGCAGTGCAACAGCAAACGACGCGCCGGCCATGCCGAGAAACAGGCCGAGTATCAGCGCCTGTTCATAACTGTGGATGCCGATTTTCCAGGCGCCGAACAGTGCGCAGATGACGATGACCTGGCCAATCAGGCCGGCGGTTTTCGGCGACAGCCGATCGGCGAGCATTCCCATCACAAAACGCAGCACTGCACCGGCGAGGATCGGCGTGGCGACCACGAGGCCGCGTTGCTGCGTGGTTAGCTGCAGGTCGGCGGCAATTTGCACCGCCAATGGGCCGAGCAGGTACCAGACCATGAAGCTCAGGTCGAAATACAGGAAGGCTGCGAACAATGTCGGGGTGTGGCCGGATTTCCAGAAGCTTGATTTCATCGCGCACCTCAGCTGAAAAGAGTCTCGAAAGGAGTCATGCAACAGCAGGTGGGGCGCCGCCACGGCCGCACCACCGGCCCCGGTCTGTGGGGCCAAAACGCAAAAACGCCGCTCCCTGATGCGCCGGTTGGGCGAACGGGTGAGCGACGTCTTTGTCGTAGGTGGGGCAACCGCCGTTGGTTACCTGTGCGTTTTACGTAGCGAGATTTGTGCCAACAGCCGGAAAATCAAAAGCCCCTCACCCTAGCCCTCTCCCGGAGGGAGAGGGGACTGACCGAGGTGTCTTGCGCCAAACATCGACCTGAGAAGCCGAGTCGATTATGGATTCACAGCAGAAAACCACAGGTCGGCGTACTTCGCGAGGGGACTGACCGAGGTGTCTTGCGCCAAACATCGACCTGAGAAGCCGAGTCGATTATGGATTCACAGCAGAAAACCACAGGTCGGCGTACTTCGCGAGGGGACTGACCGAGGTGTCTGGCGCCAAACATCGACCTGAGAAGCCGAGTCGATTATGGATTCACAGCAGAAAACCACAGGTCGGCGTACTTCCCGAGCATCCCCCAATCAGTCCCCTCTCCCTCTGGGAGAGGGCTAGGGTGAGGGGCTTTTCAGCGGTGAGAACACCTCAGCCCAATAACTCACTCATCGCAATAATCTGCTCCGCCACCTGAATCAGTTTCTGCTGCCGGCTCATGGCCTGGCGCCGCATCAGCGTGTAAGCCTCTTCCTCATTGCAGTCCTTCATCTTCATTAACAACCCCTTGGCCAGCTCGATTCGCTTACGCTCAGCCAGTTGCTGATCACGCGCCTGCAACTGCGCGCGCAAGGCCTGATCACTTTCGAAGCGCGCCATCGCCACATCGAGAATCGGCTGCAAACGCTGGGCGTGGATGCCTTCGACAATGTAGGCACTGACCCCGGACTTGATCGCCTGGCGCATCACACCAGGATCATGCTCGTCGGTAAACATCACGATCGGCCTTGGCTGGTCGCGACTGACCAGCACCACTTGCTCCATGACATCGCGGCTCGGTGACTCGGTATCGATCAGGATCACGTCCGGGCGCACCGTTTCGACGCGTGCGGGCAGGTCGATGGTCAGGCCGGACTCGTCGATCACCTCGAAACCGGCCTCGGTCAACGCAGCTTTCAGGCGGCCGACTTTTTTCGCTGTGTCGTTGATCAACAGAATGCGCAACATGTTCGCGGTCTCCTGTCAGCGGCGGGCGAGAAGGGGGGCGTCGTCGTTCAGCGCGTGCAACTTGAAACTGCGCGCGTAAGCGGCCGGGTCGCTACCATCCCAGATTTTGCCGTCGAGCAACTGGCTGCTGCGCATGTCGGTGCCCCATGCGGCGATGCCGACAGCGGTGGCGGCGTCGCGGTAGACGTCCAGCCGCTGAACCTGGCGGGCGACGCCGAGGTAGTCCGGATCTTCGCGCAGCAAACCCCAGCGGCGGAACTGGGTCATGAACCACATGCCATCGGACAAGTACGGCAAATTCACTTCACCGTTGCCATGAAAACGCAGCGCATGCGGATCCTGCCAGCGATTGCCGAGGCCATCGGCGTAATCACCGAGAAAACGCGGTTCGATGCACGCCACTGGCGCATCGAGATATTCCGGCGCGCTAAGCAACTGCGCGGTGCTGCGGCGGTTTTCCGGGCTGGCTTCGATGAAACGGCTGGCCTCGAGAACTGCCATCACCAACGCCCGTGCGGTGTTCGGATACTGCTCGACAAATTCACGGGTGCAACCAAGGACTTTTTCCGGATGATCGGGCCAGATGGTCTGGCTGGTGGCCAGGGTAAAACCGAGATTCTGCTGCACTGCACTGGCGGCCCACGGTTCGCCGACGCAAAAACCGTCGATACGCCCGGCTTGCAGGTGCGCGACCATTTGCGGCGGTGGCACCACCACGCTGTCGACGTCCTGCAATGGATGAATGCCCTGGCTCGCCAGCCAGTAATACAGCCACATGGCATGAGTGCCGGTGGGGAAGGTCTGCGCGAAGGTGAGTTTTGCGCGGCTTTGGTGCACATGCCGGTCCAGTGCTTCAGGACTGGTCACGCCGAGGTTTTGCAGGCCGTGCGAGAGGTTGAGGCTCTGACCGTTCTGATTCAGGCCCATCAGCACGGCCATATCGGTCGGGGCGACGCCGCCGATGCCCAGATGCACCGCGTAAATCAGTCCGTACAAACTGTGCGCGGCGTCGAGTTCGCCGCTGACCAGATTGTCGCGCAGATTCGCCCATGAGCTCTGGCGCTTGAGGTTCAGCGTCAATCCATAAGGCTGGGCGAAGCCCTGTGTAGCTGCGACCACCACCGACGCGCAATCGCTCAGGGCCATGAAGCCGAGGTTGATCGCACTTTTTTCCGGGGCATCGCTGCCGTTGACCCAGGCCAGTGGCCCTACCGAAGGTTCATTCATCCAACGTACCTCGAAAAAAAAGCGCCGCCCCGGACTCTGCACAGGCAAACCCCGAAGACGACGCCATTGTCCGTGCCCGCCTGCCGTCATTGACTGGCGTGCTGATAGTCAGGAGGGTGCAAGGCATATGCCAGAGACAGCGATTTGCGCGTGCGCCTCGCGCCGCAGGCCGATGCCCGGCTATAATCGCCGCCTCTTTTCGCCGCCCGAGTCATCGCCGCCCATGTACACCCTGGCCCGTCAGCTGTTGTTCAAACTTTCCCCGGAAACCTCCCACGATCTGTCGCTGGATCTGATCGGCGCGGGTGGGCGTTTGGGCCTCAACGGCTTGCTGTGCAAGGCGCCGGCGAAGAAGCCGGTGACGGTCATGGGCCTCGAGTTTCCGAACCCGGTGGGTCTGGCGGCCGGTCTGGACAAGAACGGCGCGGCCATTGATGGCTTCGCGCAACTGGGTTTCGGTTTTGTTGAAATCGGCACCGTGACCCCACGCCCGCAGCCGGGCAACCCGAAACCACGGATCTTCCGTCTGCCGGAAGCCGAGGCGATCATCAACCGCATGGGTTTCAACAACCTCGGTGTCGATAACCTGCTGGCACGGGTGGCAGCGGCGAAATACAAAGGCGTACTGGGCATCAACATCGGCAAGAACTTCGATACGCCGGTTGAGCGCGCGGTCGACGATTACCTGATCTGCCTGGACAAGGTTTACGCCCATGCGAGCTATGTGACGGTCAACGTCAGCTCGCCGAACACCCCGGGCCTGCGCAGCCTGCAGTTCGGCGATTCGCTCAAGCAGTTGCTGGCGGATCTGGCCACACGTCGCGCCGAACTGGCGTTGCGTCACGGCAAGCATGTGCCGCTGGCGATCAAGATCGCGCCCGACATGACCGATGAAGAAACCGCGCAGGTTGCCCAGGCACTGATCGAAACCGGCATGGACGCGGTAATCGCGACCAACACCACCCTGAGCCGTGTTGGCGTCGAAGGCATGGAGCATGGCGACGAGGCGGGCGGTTTGTCTGGTGCGCCAGTGCGGGAGAAGAGCACCAATACCGTGAAGGTGCTGGCGGGTGAGTTGGCGGGGCGTTTGCCGATCATTGCTGCTGGTGGCATTACCGAAGGCAAGCATGCGGCTGAGAAGATTCTGGCCGGTGCGAGCCTGGTGCAGATCTACTCTGGCTTTATCTATAAAGGCCCCGCGCTGATCCGTGAGTCGGTAGACGCGATCGCCGCCCTGAGAAAATAACCCGTTCACTGTAGGAGCTGCCGCAGGCTGCGATCTTTTGATTCTGTTTTTTAAAATCAAGATCAGGATCAAAAGATCGCAGCCTTCGGCAGCTCCTACAGGGGTAGTTGCCCGCCAATCGAAAGGTGGGTGACAGTCGAGTTTTCGGGCATAAAAAAGGGCTCCTCGAAGGAGCCCCTGGGCCGCAGCCCGCCGTCCGGGAAGGACGTGCATGGTAAGTCGTTACAAAATCAGATTGTCGTGTCGGAATTAATGCCCTGTGTCAGCCGACGGCGTGAAGTTCGTTGAGTCTGTGGATTCCCGCAGTGCCGGTCATACCGTCCCAGTTGTCGCCGCGTCCTTCTCGCCAGCCGTTGATCCAGGCTTGACGTACCGACGGTAGAGTAAATGGGCAAAGCTCACGGGATTTGCCACCAACGCCATATTGATATCCGCGCAAAAATGCTCTTTCCAACGGATCACGCTTAAGTCTTCTCATAGGGTGTTTCCCTCACTTGTTGACTGTTTTGTGTCGCGCTGACCTCAACCGAGGTCTGGCAGAAGAAACCTGCCATGGTGCGGCTCGCTGCCGGCGTGGCGAGCCAAGGTGTTGACGCCGTTGCGACGTCAACCTGTGTTCAGTTCTAACCAATGAGTCACACCGAGGGAATGATCGTTTTGTCATAAGGACGTAACGAAATTGGTGCTACAGCCATAAGTAACGACGGGTTTCATGCACGGTTTTTCAGCAAACCCCGGTATGATCGGCCCCGCGCTGCATGATGGGGTTAATTCTTTAGTGAGAATGACCCACGTTTGCGCTGGGGTATAAAGCGACGAAGGGTCGCTTTAAGACTTTTTGTTTCATCAACTTTTTTATCTGTCCCGGCATCTAAGCTCTTTTAACCCGAGCAGCGGGGATGGAACGGCACACCTTCGTGCCACGCGGGCGTTCTTTTAGAAAAGCGCCTGATTGAAAACCGGATCGGCAATGCGTTGCCGATTCACTAGCCAAAGGCTCTGGAAATACCATGTCCGACCGTTTCGAACTCTTCCTCACTTGCCCTAAAGGTCTTGAAGGCCTGCTCATCGAGGAAGCCGTCGGGCTTGGCCTTGAAGAAGCGCGCGAGCACACCTCCGCCGTGCGTGGCATGGCGACCATGGAAACCGCTTATCGCCTGTGCCTCTGGTCGCGTCTGGCCAACCGCGTGCTGCTGGTGCTCAAGCGCTTCCCGATGAAAGACGCGGAAGACCTGTACCACGGCGTGCTCGACATCGAGTGGCAGGATCACATGCTCAGCGATGGCACCCTGGCTGTTGAATTCAGTGGCCATGGCTCGGGCATCGACAACACCCACTTCGGTGCCTTGAAAGTCAAAGACGCCATCGTCGACAAACTGCGCACCCCGCAGGGCGACCGTCCGTCGATCGACAAGCTCAACCCGGACCTGCGCATTCACCTGCGTCTGGATCGCGGCGAAGCGATTCTCTCCCTTGATCTGTCCGGCCACAGCCTGCATCAGCGCGGTTACCGTCTGCAGCAGGGCGCTGCACCGCTGAAGGAAAACCTCGCGGCGGCGATCCTGATTCGTTCCGGTTGGCCGCGCATTGCCGCTGAAGGCGGCGCGCTGGCTGACCCGATGTGCGGTGTCGGTACGTTCCTCGTCGAAGCGGGGATGATCGCCGCCGACATGGCGCCGAACCTGCGCCGTGAGCAGTGGGGCTTCACCGCATGGCTTGGTCACGTGCCGGCGCTGTGGAAAAAACTCCACGAAGAAGCCGTCGAGCGTGCCGCTGCCGGTCTGGCCAAGCCACCGCTGTGGATTCGTGGTTATGAAGCTGACCCACGGCTGATTCAGCCGGGCCGCAACAACGTTGAGCGTGCTGGCCTGAGCGAGTGGATCAAGATCTACCAGGGCGAAGTCGCGACCTTCGAGCCGCGTCCGGATCAGAACCAGAAAGGTCTGGTCATCTGCAACCCGCCGTACGGCGAGCGTCTCGGCGACGAAGCCAGTCTGCTGTATCTCTACCAGAACCTCGGCGAGCGCCTGCGTCAGGCTTGCCTGAACTGGGAAGCGGCGGTGTTCACCGGCGCCCCGGATCTGGGCAAGCGCATGGGCATCCGCAGTCACAAACAGTATTCGTTCTGGAACGGCGCGCTGCCGTGCAAACTGCTGTTGATCAAAGTGCTGCCGGATCAGTTCGTCACCGGCGAGCGGCGTACCCCGGAACAGCGTCAGGCCGAGCGCGAGCAAGCGGCTTACGATCAGACCCCGGACGAGCCGCAAGAACGCAAGTTCAACAAGAACGGCAACCCGATCAAACCAACGCCAGCCCCGGCGCCGGTGATCGAGCAACCGCGCTTGAGCGAAGGCGGGCAGAT
Source organism: Pseudomonas neuropathica (assembly GCF_015461835.1). Lineage (GTDB taxonomy): Bacteria > Pseudomonadota > Gammaproteobacteria > Pseudomonadales > Pseudomonadaceae > Aquipseudomonas > Aquipseudomonas neuropathica. Next base: position 274,010 of record NZ_JACOPX010000007.1, read on the forward strand.
GTTTGCCAACCGTCTGCAAAAGAACCTCAAGGCCATGGGCAAGTGGGTCAAGCGCGAAGGCATCGATTGCTACCGCGTCTACGATGCCGACATGCCTGAATATGCGATGGCCATCGACCTGTACCACGATTGGGTACACGTCCAGGAATACGCCGCGCCAAAATCCATTGACCCGGAAAAAGCCTCGGCGCGTATGTTCGACGCGTTGGCGGCCATTCCGCAGGCGCTGAACGTCGACAAGAGCCGCGTGGTGGTCAAACGCCGCGAGCGCCAGAGCGGCACCAAGCAGTACGAGCGTCAGGCTGCACAGGGCAAGTTCAATGAAGTCAGCGAGGGCGGCGTTAAGTTGCTGGTCAACCTCACCGACTACCTCGACACGGGTCTGTTCCTCGACCACCGCCCGATGCGCATGCGCATTCAGAAAGAGGCCGCCGGCAAGCGCTTCCTCAATCTGTTCTGCTACACCGCGACCGCCAGCGTACACGCGGCCAAGGGCGGGGCGCGCAGCACCACCAGCGTCGACCTGTCGAAAACCTACCTCGACTGGGCGCGCCGCAACCTGTCGTTGAACGGCTACTCGGACAAGAACCGTCTGGAGCAGGGCGATGTGATGGCGTGGCTGGAAAGCAGCCGTGACGAGTACGACCTGATCTTCATCGATCCGCCGACCTTCTCCAACTCCAAGCGCATGGAAGGCATCTTCGACGTGCAACGTGATCAGGTGCAGTTGATCGACCTGGCCATGGCGCGTCTGGCAACCGGCGGTGTGCTGTATTTCTCCAACAACTTCCGCAAGTTCCAGTTGGAAGAAAACCTCGCCGAGCGTTACGCGGTCGAGGAAATCAGCGCGCAGACCATTGATCCGGATTTCGCCCGCAACACCAAGATCCACCGCGCCTGGAAAATCACGGCTCGTTGACGCTTTGCGCAATTGGATCCACAGAGCCTTGATTTTTAAAGGCTCCGTGGATCTGCCCGCGCTAGCTAAATTAGTGGCTAATAGCTATAACTCACACACGGTCAATGGGGTTTTCCCGTAAATGCTGGCGTAGTGTGAGTTGTCTTTATGTCGTTGCACCCCGTGCGCCCAAAGATTCTGGGTTTTATCAGCGAAGACGTCTCGGCCTGGCTGGTCGCGCTGCTGGTATTGCTCGCCGGCGGGATTCTCACGGGGCTGCTCGCCTGGGCCACCCTCAATCAATTCCAGCAACAGACCCGTCAGCGTTTTCAACTGCTGGCCAACGAACGTTACACCCGCATCGAAGAACGCTTTCAGGATCAGGAACAACGCCTCGACGGCCTGCGCCGCTTCTTCGCCAACTCCGAATCGGTGTCCCGCGCCGAATTCGACGGTTACACCCACCCCTTATTGATGCGTACCCAGGCCTATTCGTTTGCCCTCAAGGTCAGTGGGGTCGAGCGCGCTGCGTTTGAGCAGCGGGTGCGTGACGAAGGCCTGACCCATTTCACGATTCGTGAGCTGAATGCGCAGGGCGAACTGCAACTGGCGGGCGAGCGCGAGGAATACGTGCCGGTGCTCTACAGCCAGACGCAGAGTCGACTCGGCTCACCGTTGGGGTATGACTTGCTGGCGCAACCCTTGCGCCGGGACACCCTGCAACGTGCCGACAAACGCGGCGGGCTGGCGGTGTCGCAACCGATGCACCTGGTCAGCATCGAGCCGTCCTATGCGCGCGGTGTGCTGCTGGTGGCGCCAGTGAGTCGTAATCGCGAGCGGCAGTCGTTTGGCTACGTGATGGCGGTTATCAGCATGCGCCAGTTGCTGGCCGACGGTCTGCCGGATGCCTTCCATGATTATCTGTCGGTGCGCATTCTCGACATGTCGACCAATGATCAGCACGAAGTGTTGTTCGAGTCGACCAATGAGCCAGCGCCGAGCGACCTGTCGGCCACGCGATTACTGCGCATGGCCGATCACGACTATCAGGTCGATATCCTGCCAAGCGACGCCTTCGCGCAGGCCAACCATTCGTCGGTCGGCAGTGTGATCATCTTGGGTGGCTTGCTCAGTCTGCTGCTCAGCGCCTTGCTCTACGTGTTGGTCAGTCAACGTCAGCGCGCCCTGCGCATGGTCGAACTTCGCACGCAGGAGTTGCACGCCAGCGAACAGGAATTGCGCGGCACCCACGGTCAGTTGCGCGGCGTGCTGAATGCGGCGACGCAGGTGGCGATCATCGCCACCGACTTGCGCGGGGTGATCAACACCTTCAACCCCGGCGCCGAACAAATGCTCGGTTACAGCAGTGCCGAAGTCGTCGGGCACATGACCCTGGAAAACCTGCACCTGCCCCGTGAGCTGATGGCCCGCGCTGCCGAGTTGAGTGCGCGCTACGGGAAAAGCATCCCGACTTGCCACGCGATGCTGGTCGAGGGCGGTGAGGTCGGCGGCCATGAGGCCCGCGAGTGGACGCTGGTGCGCAGCGATGGCAGTCATTTGCCGGTGAACATGCTCGCCACGCCGGTGCTCGATGAACAAGGGTTGTGGGTCGGGCATCTGGCGATCTGCATCGACATCACCGAGCGCAAGCGCGTGCACGAGGTGCTGGCGGCGCGGGATGTGTTGCTGAAGAAACTCAGCGCGCACGTGCCCGGCGGTATTTATCAATTCAGGATGGAATTCGATGGGCGCTTCAGCGTGATTTACGCCAGCGACGGCATCCGCGAGATCTACGAACTGGAGCCGGACGTGCTGTTGTTCAACGCCGAAGCGATCTTCACGCGCATTCATCCACAGGACGTTACTCGTGTGCGCTCTTCCATTCGCGCCTCGGCCGACAGCCTCAGCCCATGGCGCGAGGAATACCGCGTGCAACTGCCCGAGCGCGGCCTGCGCTGGGTGCGCGGCGAGGCGACGCCGGAAGAGCTACCGGGCGGCGGCGTACTCTGGCACGGCTATATCTCGGATATTTCTGACCTCAAACGCGTCGAGGAAGAGTTGCGCGCGCTGTCGGTGACCGATTCGCTGACCGGCATCCATAACCGCCGCTACTTCCAGGAACGCCTGACCACGGAAATGGCCCGGGTCGAGCGCGGCGGCGGCGAGCTGTCGGTGATCATGCTTGATATTGACCACTTCAAACGTATCAACGACCAGTACGGCCATGCCGTGGGCGACCGGGTGCTGCAAGCGGTGTGCGAGCGCATTGGCCATCGATTGCGGCGCACCGATGTGTTCTGTCGCTTGGGCGGCGAGGAATTCATGGTGCTGTGCCCTGACATCGACGGTGAGCATGCGCACACGCTGGCGATTGAGTTGTGGCAGGGTTTGCGCAGTGCGCCGGTGGATGTGGTCGGCGTGGTGACCGCGAGTTTCGGTATCGCCAGTTGGCGACCAGGGGAGGGCGCGGATGCGCTGCTGTTGCGGGCGGATTCGGGCGTGTATATGGCGAAGCAGCGCGGGCGTGATCGTGTCGAACAGATGAGCTAAGCCGCGATGCTAAACCCTTGTAGGAGTGAGCCTGCTCGCGATCGCGATGTGTCAGTCACTTTGATGTGCCTGAACTGACGCTATCGCGAGCAGGCTCACTCCTACAGGGGGGCGCGGTGATCAGAGGACCGAAGCGGTCTGCGCCAGTTTCGGCTGTTTGTACAGATCCAGCAGCACCTGATCCAGCACTGACGATGCCCCAAACGGTGCCTTGTCATTGAGGATCGCCACCACTGCCCAGGTGTTGCCATTCACATCACGGCTGAAGCCGGCGATCGCGCGCACGGTGTTCAGGGTGCCGGTCTTGACGTGAGCCTCACCGCGCATCGCCGTGGTTTTCAGGCGTTTACGCATGGTGCCGTCGGTGCCGGCGATCGGCAGCGAGCTGATGTACTCGGCGGCGTACGGGCTGTGCCAGGCGGCTTGCAGCATGCTCGCCATCTCGCGGGCGCTGACCCGTTCGGCGCGCGACAATCCAGAGCCGTTCTCCATCACCAGATGCGGCGCGGTGATGCCCTTTTTCGCCATCCACTGACGCACCACACGCTGTGCTGCCTTGGCGTCGTCGCCGTCGGCGTCATTGCGGAATTTCTGCCCCAGGCTCAGGAACAACTGCTGAGCCATGGTGTTGTTACTGTATTTGTTAATGTCGCGGATGATTTCCGCCAGATCCGGCGAGTAGGCACGCGCGAGCAGTTTGGCGTTGCTCGGGGTCGAGGCCAGACGATCCTTGCCCTGAATGCTGCCACCCAGTTCTTTCCAGATGGCGCGCACGGCGCCGGCGGTGTAGGTCGCGTGGTCGAGCAGCGACAGATAAGTCTGCGAACTGCAACCTTCGCCCAACTGGCCGGCCACGGTCACGGTCACGCTGCCATCGGCCTGCGGCACTGGGTTGTAGCGCACGCCGCCGGTGCATTGTTTGGAAGGCAGCGCTTTGACAGTGTTTTCGATACGCACGCTGGCAATCGGCGGCTCAACCGAGATCAGCACCCGGCCGTTATCGTTACGGGCAACAAAACGCAGAGCCTTGAGGTTGACCAGCAGCGAGTCGGGTTTGACCAGGAACGGTTTGTTCTCGTCATTACCGTCATCGTTGAATTCCGGCAGCACTGGCTGCACGAAGAAGTTGCGGTCGAGGATCAGATCACCGGTGATTTGCGTCACACCGTTGGCGCGCAGGTCGCGCATCAGCAGCCAGAGCTTTTCCATGTTCAGCTTTGGATCGCCGCCGCCCTTGAGGTAGAGGTTGCCGTTGAGGATACCGCCGTTCAGGTCGCCATCGGTGTAGAACTCGGTCTTCCACTGATGGTTGGGGCCGAGCATTTCCAGCGCCGCGTAAGTGGTCACCAGTTTCATGGTCGAGGCCGGGTTGACCGACACGTCGGCGTTGAACACGGTCGGCGTGCCCGGGCCGTCCAGCGGCACCATCACCAGCGACAGGGCGCTGGGCTGCAATTTGCTCGCCTTGAGGGCTTTTTCGACATTCGGGGTGAGGGAAGTATTGATGGTGGCAGCGGAAACAGGCAGGGCCAGGGGCAAAAGAAGGCCGGCTAGAAACAGAGGACGCAACGATTTGATCATATGAAATAAAACCCTACAGTCGAGGGGAAAATAACGAGGACATGGATGAAAAAGCCCTCAGCGGTCATGAAAGTGTCGGCATTATGCCCCAAGGTGTTACAGCTTGTGCCTTGTCCGGGCCGGCCAATACGTTATTTTTTTACAGGCGGTCGGCTTCAGGGGCCAGAGAGTCGGGCAATCGGCGGCTTAAACTGGTAAAGTGCCGGCCGTTAATACTTAAGAGGATTGTTCCAATGGCGACTAACCGTTCCCAGCGTCTGCGCAAAAAACTGTGCGTTGATGAATTTCAAGAGCTGGGTTTCGAACTGAACCTGGACTTCAAAGAAGACTTGTCCGAAGAAGCCATTGACGCTTTCCTCGAAGCCTTCATCAAAGAAGCCATGGAAGCCAATGGTCTGGGTTATGTGGGCGGCGACGACTTCGGTCTGGTATGCCTGCAGAAGCGTGGCTCGGTCAACGAAGAGCAGCGCGCTGCCGTTGAAGCCTGGCTGAAAAACCGTTCCGAGCTGACCAAGGCTGAAATCAGCCCGCTGCTGGACGTTTGGTATCCGGAAAAGCCGATCAACGCGGCTAAGTGATACTGAAAAAACGGCGACCCTCGGGTCGCCGTTTTTTTTCGTCTGCGTGAGGGCGTTCGCTTTGGTTTGGCGGTGAATCTACCCCTCATCGGAACGCCGCCCGCCCAGCCCTCTCCCCCTGGAGAGGGAGCCGACTTGTGGGCTTTTCAAAGCCTGAGTTCGACTCGGTATCCCACGTCGGCGTATGTCTTCCAAGCACCTCGGTCAGTCCCCTCTCCCTCCGGGAGAGGGATAGGCGGGCGGCGTTCCGATGAGGGGCTTTTGACCTTAAGCTTTACGCCAATTCAAAATCACCAACGTCAAAACCCCCGCCACAATCCCCCAAAACGCCGAACCGATGGAAAACAGCGTCAGCCCCGACGCCGTGACCATAAAGGTAATCAGCGCCGCCTCCCGTTCCTTCACCTCGGCCATGGCAATGCTCAAACCATTGATGATCGAACCGAACAGCGCCAGCGCGGCAATCGACAGCACCAGTTCCTTCGGCAGTGCTGCAAACAACGCCGCCAACGTGGCGCCGAACACCCCGGCAATCCCGTAGAAAATCCCGCACCACACCGCAGCGGTGTAGCGCTTGTTGCGATCTTCATGGGCGTGCGGCCCGGTGCAGATTGCCGCGCTGATCGCTGCGAGGTTGATACCGTGGGAGCCGAACGGCGCCAGCAATAGTGAAGCGATGCCGGTTGTGGTGATCAGCGGCGAAGCCGGGACGTTGTAACCGTCGGCGCGCAACACGGCGATGCCGGGCATGTTCTGCGAGGTCATCGCGACCACGAACAGGGGAATGCCGATGCTGATGGTCGCCGCCAGCGAGAAGTGCGGGGTGGTCCACACCGGTGTCGCCACTTCCAGATGAAAACCGCTGAAGTCGAGCAGACCCATAAAGCCTGACAGCGCGGTGCCGATCAGCAGCGCGGCGAGCACGGCATAACGCGGCGACAGGCGTTTGATCAGCAGATAAGTGAAGAACATCCCCAGCACCAGCCCGGTGCGGTGCTGCGCGGCGACGAAGATTTCACTGCCGATCTTGAACAGAATCCCTGCCAACAATGCCGCCGCCAGTGACGCGGGGATCTTTTTCACCAGGCGTTCGAAGCTGCCGGTCAGGCCGCAGATCGTCACCAGCACGGCGCAGGTGATGTAGGCGCCGATGGCCTCGCCATAGCTCACGCCGCCGAGGCTGGTGATCAACAACGCTGCGCCGGGGGTCGACCAGGCGATGGTGATGGGCGTGCGATAACGCAGCGACAAACCAATCGAACAGACCGCCATACCGATCGAGATCGCCCAGATCCACGAAGAAATCTGCCCGCTGGTCAGGCCCGCCGCTTGCCCGGCCTGGAACATCAGCACCAGCGAGCTGGTGTAGCCGGTCATCATCGCGATGAATCCCGCGACGATCGCCGACGGTGATGTGTCGGCCAGTGGGCGCAGTTGAGTGTGCGTGGCGTCGTTCATGACGGCGGTGTTCCTTATACCAATGAAGATGTCCGCCATGACGCAAACCCTTGTAGGAGCTGCCGAAGGCTGCGATCTGTTGATCTTGCTTCTTAAAATCAAAGTCAAAAGATCGCAGCCTTCGGCAGCTCCTACAGGGGGGGCGGTGTTCTGGCGGCGGATTCTGCGAACAAGCCTAAACTCAAACGTAACGGATCGTTGCAATACAGCGGAAGTCACAAACAGCCGTACAGTCGTGTTGCCACCTTCCATTGTGTACAATCGCGCTGTTTTTTACGCGATACTTGCCAGCGACCTACTGTGCCGTATTACAGTCACGGTCTATTCGCCGCAGTTCTCCCGACTCGAGTGCCCATGAACGAACAGTTGCAACCCCTCAAGAAACAACCGCGAGCAGGCAAAGCCGGCCGCAGCGGAACCCAGGACGATATTGTCTACGCGCATATCTTCGAGGCCATCCTCGAACAGCGTCTGGCGCCCGGCACCAAGTTGAGCGAAGAAGCGCTGGGGGAAATCTTTGGGGTCAGCCGCACCATCATTCGCCGCGCGCTCTCGCGTCTGGCCCATGAAGGCGTCGTGCTGTTGCGGCCGAACCGTGGCGCCGTGGTTGCCAGCCCGAGCGTTGAAGAAGCCCGTCAGGTGTTTCTCGCCCGCCGTCTGGTCGAACGCGCAATCACCGAACTGGCCGTGCAACACGCCACCGCCGAGCAGATCGCCGAGCTGCGGCAGATGGTCAACGATGAGCGCGACAGCTTCTCCCGTGGCGATCGCGGCGCCGGTATTCGTCTGTCGGGCGAATTCCACCTGAAACTGGCGGAAGCGGCGATGAACGCTCCGTTGATCAGCTTCCAGCGCAGCCTGGTTTCGCAGACGTCGCTGATCATTGCCCAGTATGAAAGCGGCAACCGCTCGCACTGCTCGTACGACGAACACACCCAGTTGATCGACGCGATCGAGAAGCGCGACGGTGAGTTGGCGGTGAATCTGATGATGCATCACATGGATCACATCGACAGCAAGCTCAACCTCGACGAGGAAGGCGCGTCGGATGATCTGCATGCAGTGTTCTCGCATTTGTTGCAGACCAAGAAGCCGGGGCGTCCAGCGGCCAAGCTCTAAGCTGATACCGAGTCGACCCCTTCGCGAGCAAGCTCGCTCCCACATTTGAAATGCATTCCCATGTGGGAGCGAGCTTGCTCGCGAAGACGATCTGACAGGCAACAAAAAATCCCCCGGGGTAACACCACCGGGGGATTTTTTATGCCTTGGGAAAGCTTAGCGCTGATGCACCAATGCCCCCGCCGCATACGTCTGCTGCACCGTGCGGTCATCCCCCAGCGTCATCAACACAAACAACGACTCGGCAATGTTGTTGGCCTGCTTCAAGCGGTAGCTCAGCAGCGGCGTGGCGTTATAATCCAGCACCAGGAAGTCGGCGTCGGAACCCGGTTGCAGGTTGCCGATCTTGTCTTCCAGACGCAGCGCCCGCGCGCCACCCAAGGTCGCCAGGTACAGCGACTTGAACGGACTCAGTCGCGCACCTTGCAGTTGCATCACTTTGTACGCCTCGTTCAGCGTCTGCAGCAGCGAGAAACTGGTGCCGCCGCCGACGTCAGTGCCCAGACCGACATTGAGCTTGTGCTTCTCGGCCATCGGCAGGTTGAACAGGCCGCTACCCAAGAAGAAGTTCGAGGTCGGGCAGAACGAGATCGCCGAGCCGGTTTCCGCCAGTCGTGCGCATTCGTCGTCGCACAGGTGCACGCCGTGGGCGAACACCGAGCGCTCGCCGAGCAGTTTGTAGTGATCGTAAACGTCGAGGTAGCCCTTGCGCTCCGGGAACAGCTCCTTGACCCACTCGATTTCCTTGAGGTTTTCGCTGATGTGGGTCTGCATGTACAGATCCGGGTATTCGGTCAGCAGTTGCCCGGCGAGGGTCAGTTGTTCCGGGGTGCTGGTCGGGGCGAATCGTGGGGTGACCGCGTAGTGCAGGCGGCCCTTGCCGTGCCAGCGCTCGATCAGCGCCTTGCTTTCGACGTAGCTCGATTCGGCGGTGTCGGTCAGGTAGTCCGGGGCGTTGCGGTCCATCATCACCTTGCCGGCGATCATGCGCAGGTCGAGCTTTTCGGCCGCTTCGAATAACGAGTTCACCGATTGCGGGTGCACGCTGCCAAACACCAGTGCGGTGGTGGTGCCGTTGCGCAGCAGCTCCTTGACGAAAATGTCAGCGACTTCGTCGGCGTGGGCCTTGTCGCCGAACTGGCTTTCGCACGGGAAGGTGTAGGTGTTCAGCCAGTCGAGCAATTGCTCGCCGTAGGCACCGACCATGCCGGTTTGCGGAAAGTGAATGTGGGTATCGATGAAGCCCGGGGTGATCAACGCGTCTTGGTAATGCTCGATTTCGATGTCCGCTGGCAGGGTCGGCAGCAAATCACTGGCGTGGCCAAGGGCGCTGATCTTGCCGCCATCGACCACCAGCAGGCCGTCCTCGAAATATTCGTAGGAGGCTTCGATCCCGACTTCGGCGGGGTCGGCGATGCTGTGCAGGATGGCGGCGCGGTAGGCTTTGCGAGTCAGAGGCATGAGGGTTCTCTAATCAGTTTGAGGCTTTGAGTTTGGTGGCCTGACTGCGCCGCGACACTGGCAGCAGTTTGGCAATCGGTTCGGCGTTGGCAGTCTGCTGGCCGAAGTTGGCGTTGTAGGTGGCGATGATTTCGCCGGCGATGGAGATGGCGATTTCCACAGGCAGTTTGCCTTTGACTTCGCCGATGCCCATCGGGCAGCGCATGCGTTGCACGACGCCGCTGTCGAAACCGCGATCACGCAAACGGTGTTCGAACTTCGCGCGTTTGGTCTTCGAACCGATCAGGCCGAAGTAGGCGAAGTCGTTGCGCTTGAGAATCGCGGCAGTGAGTTCAAGGTCGAGCTGATGGTTATGGGTCATGACGATGCAGTAACTGCCGGCGGGCAGGTCATCGATTTCATCCACAGGCTCTTCGGAAACGATTTTACGCACGCCGTGGGGGATGTGTTCGGGGAATTCGGCCTCGCGCGAATCGATCCAGCGCACCCGGCAGGGCAGGCTGGCGAGCAGCGGCACCAAGGCGCGGCCGACATGGCCGGCCCCGAACACGGCGATTTGCGCCTGCACCTGGCCCATCGGTTCGAACAGCAACACGGTGGCGCCGCCGCAGCACTGGCCCAGGCTGGCGCCGAGGCTGAAGCGCTCCAGATGAGTGTCCTGCTTGCCGCTGGCGAGCATCTCGCGGGCGATCTGCATGGCTTTGTATTCCAGATGCCCGCCACCGATGGTGTCGAAACTCTGATTAGCGCTGATGACCATTTTCGAGCCGGCGTTGCGTGGCGTCGAGCCGAGTTCTTCGATGATCGTCACCAGCACACAGGGCTCGCCCTGGTTCTGCAGGTCGGCGAGGGCGTCGATCCAGTTGTACATAATTCACCCCTACAACATCGTTGTCTGTTCGGGCTTCTTCGCGAGCAAGCTCGCTCCCACATTTGGATTTGTACAAGTCCAACAGTCAGCACAAATCCTTGTGGGAGCGAGCTTGCTCGCGAATGGCCGCGCCTCGGTTCTAAAGCGGAGCCAGCTCGGTCTCAGCTTCGACCGCTTTCACGGTCTTGAGCTGGCGCATCTGCTCACAGCCCCACAACACCCGCTCCGGTGTCGCCGGCGCGTCGATCTGCGGTTGATGCTGGTAATCACCCAGGCTCGCCACCGCATCCTTGATCGCACACCACGAGGCAATCCCGAGCATGAACGGCGGCTCACCGACCGCTTTGGAATGGAACACCGTGTCTTCCGGGTTCTTGCGGTTTTCCACCAGCTTCACCCGCAGGTCCAGCGGCATGTCCGCCACGGCCGGGATCTTGTAGCTGGCCGGGCCGTTGGTCATCAGCTTGCCTTTGTTGTTCCAGACCAGCTCTTCCATGGTCAGCCAGCCCATGCCCTGGATGAAGCCACCTTCTACCTGACCGATGTCGATGGACGGGTTCAGCGAGGCGCCGACGTCGTGAAGAATGTCGGTGCGCAGCATCTTGTACTCGCCGGTCAGGGTGTCGACGATCACTTCGCAGCACGCCGCGCCGAAGGCAAAGTAGTAGAACGGACGACCACGGGCCTGGCTGCGGTCGTAGTAGATTTTCGGAGTCTTGTAGAAGCCAGTGCTCGACAGCGACACCTGATTGAAATACGCCTGCTGGATCAGCGCTTCAAAGGTCAGGATATGGTCGCGAACACGCACGTGACCGTTGTGGAATTCAACGTCTTCTTCAGTGACTTTGTAGTGACGCGCAGCGAATTCGATCAGGCGTTTCTTGATGATTTCCGCCGCGTTCTGCGCCGCTTTACCGTTCAAGTCTGCACCGCTGGACGCTGCCGTCGGCGAGGTGTTTGGCACCTTGTCGGTGTTGGTCGCAGTGATCTGCACACGATCGATTTCGACCTGGAACACTTCGGCCACGACCTGCGCGACTTTGGTGTTCAGGCCCTGACCCATTTCGGTGCCGCCATGGTTCAGGTGGATGCTGCCATCGGTGTAGATGTGGATCAGCGCGCCGGCCTGGTTCAAGAAACTGGCGGTGAAGGAAATGCCGAATTTCACCGGGGTCAGCGCCAGGCCTTTTTTCAGGATCGGGCTGTTGGCGTTGTAGCGAAGAATGGCTTCGCGGCGCTCGTGGTACTGGCTGCTTTCTTCCAGTTCGGCGGTCATCTCTTCGAGCATGTTGTGCTCGACGGTCTGGTAGTAGTGGGTGACGTTGCGTTCGGTCTTGCCGTAGTAGTTGGCCTTGCGCACGGCAAGTGGGTCGAGGTGCAGGTGACGGGCAATCGCGTCCATCACTTCTTCGATCGCGACCATGCCTTGCGGGCCACCGAAACCACGGTAAGCGGTGTTCGACGCGGTGTTGGTCTTGCAGCGGTGACCATTGATGGTCGCATCGCCGAGGTAGTACGAGTTGTCGGAGTGGAACATCGCCCGGTCAACGATCGACGCGGACAGGTCCGGCGAGCAGCCGCAGTTGCCGGCCAGATCCATGTTGATCCCGTGCAGGCGCCCGGTGCTGTCGAAGCCGACGTCGTATTCGACGTAGAACGGGTGACGCTTGCCGGTCATCAGCATGTCTTCGACGCGCGGCAGGCGCATCTTGGTCGGTTGGCCGGTGAGGTGCGCGACCACCGCGCACAGGCACGCCGGGCTGGCCGCCTGAGTTTCCTTGCCACCGAAACCACCGCCCATGCGGCGCATGTCGACGACGATTTTGTTCATCGACACATCGAGCACTTCGGCGACCAGCTTTTGCACTTCGGTCGGGTTCTGCGTCGAGCAGTAAACGATCATGCCGCCGTCTTCGGTCGGCATCACCGAGGAGATTTGTGTCTCCAGATAAAAGTGTTCCTGACCGCCGATGTGCAGCGTGCCTTGAATGCGGTGTTCAGCGGTTGCCAGCGCAGAAGCTGAATCGCCGCGCTGGTGGGTGTGGCTGTCGAGGACGAAGTGGCGCTTGCGCAGGGCTTCGACCACGTCGAGCACGGGTTCGAGATCTTCGTATTCGATGATCGCCGCCATCGCGGCTTTGCGCGCGGTTTCCAGATCTTTCGCGGCCACCGCGAGCACCGGTTGACCGACGAACTGCACGTCATCGATGGCCAGCAGCGGATCGCCCGGCATCAACGGGCCGATGTCTTTCAGGCCCGGCACGTCTTCGTGGGTGATCGCAATGCGCACGCCTTCGAAGGCGTAGCAAGGCGAGGTGTCGATGCTGATGATTTTTGCGTGGGCGCGGTCCGACATGCGTGCATACAGGTGCAACTGGTTGGGAAATTCCAGGCGATCATCGATGTACTGCGCTTCACCGGACACGTGCTTGGCGGCGCTGTCGTGCTTGACGCTGCGGCCGACGCCAGAGGTCAGATCCTTGGCGAACAGTTCAGCCAGTTTAGCCTGGGTTTTTTCTACGCCGTGATGGTTAGACATAAGCGGTCACCCGAGTCTCGATGTGCGGTGTTTGCAGTTCGATGAAGTATTTACGCAGCAGGTTCTGCGCGCTGAGCAGGCGATATTCCTTGCTGGCGCGGAAGTCCGAGAGCGGCGTGAAATCTTCGGCCAGCGCGGCGCAGGCGCGTTCGACCACCGTGTTGGTGAACGGCGCACCAATCAGCGCGGCTTCACAGTGGGCAGCGCGTTTCGGGATCGCGGCCATGCCGCCGAAAGCCATGCGTGCATCGGTGATCACGCCGTTTTCGACGCGCAGGTTGAACGCGGCGCAGACGGCGGAGATGTCGTCGTCCAGACGCTTGGAGACCTTGTAGGCACGGAACAGTTGTTCTGCCGTGGCGCGCGGGACGATGATCTTCTCGATGAATTCACTTTCCTGACGGGCCGTGACTTTGTAATCGATGAAGTAATCTTCCAGGTTCAGGGTGCGGCGAGTTTCGCCTTTGCACAGCACGACCTGCGCGCCGAGGGCGATCAGCAGCGGTGGCGAGTCACCGATCGGCGAGGCGTTGCCGATGTTGCCGCCGAGGGTGCCCTGATTGCGGATTTGCAGCGAGGCGAAGCGGTGCAGCAGTTCGCCGAAGTCCGGGTACTCGGCGTTCAACGCTTCGTAGCAGTCGGAGAGGGCAGTGGCGGCGCCGATTTCAATGCGGTCATCGAAGGTTTCGATGCGCTTCATTTCCGCGACGTTGCCGACGTAGATCATCACCGGCAGGGTGCGGTGGAATTGGGTGACTTCCAGCGCCAGATCGGTACCGCCAGCGAGCAGGCGCGCTTGTGGGTAAGCGTCGTAGAGATCGGCCAGATCAGCGACGGTCAGCGGCACCAGGCAGCGCTTGTCGCCGCTGTTGAGTTCGCCGATATCGGTTGGGGCGATGGCTTTGAGGCGCGCGATGGTCTCCGCTTCGCGGGCATCGAACTGATCGGGTTGCTTGCCGCAGCAGGATTGCTCGGCAGCGGCCAGAATAGGCCGGTAGCCGGTGCAGCGGCAGAGGTTGCCGGCCAGCGCTTCGTGGGCCTTGGCGTGATCCGGTGCATCGCTGTTCTTTTGCAGGGCGAACAGCGACATGACGAAACCGGGGGTGCAGAAACCGCACTGCGAGCCGTGGCACTCGACCATGGCTTTTTGCACGCTGTGCAGTTCGCCTTGGTGTTTGAGGTCTTCGACGCTGATCAGTTGTTTGCCGTGCAGCGACGACACGAACGTCAGGCACGAGTTGAGGCTGCGATAGCGAATGTGTTCGCGGCCAGCGTCATCCGTTTGCAACTCGCCGACTACTACGGTGCAGGCGCCGCAGTCACCGCTGGCGCAACCTTCTTTGGTGCCGGATTTGCCGACGTGTTCACGCAGGTAATTGAGCACAGTCAGATTCGGGTCCAGGGCGTGCTCGCTACGGAGTTCCTGGTTAAGTAAAAACTGGATCACGGAAGGCCTCGCAGACTCATTATTGTTGTTAACCGACGTGAACCGAATTTAGCAGGTCTGACTTTTCGGTCAATGGTTTTCTGACTTAAAGGTCAGGAAAAAGCATTTCGTCGATCAACAACGTGTCTATTCAGTATTGACCCTCATTGGATCCCCTGCTTTTTTGCGGGAATCGTGCCAAAAACCGCTGAGTGGGCACTCCGCCATGAGCCTGCATTTGCGCTACACTGCGCCGCTTGTGCAGATCGATAGAGTTTGAAGGACAACCATGACGTTCAAGGCGCCGGACAGCCTCGCCGAGCAAATCGCTCACCACCTCGCCGAACGCATCATTCGTGGCGAAATGAAGCCGGGAGAGCGCATCCAGGAACAGAAGGTCACGCTGGCACTGAATGTCAGCCGCGGTTCGGTCCGTGAAGCCTTGCTGATCCTTGAGCGCCGCCACCTGATCGCGATCCTGCCGCGCCGTGGTGCGCACGTCACCGAGTTGACGCCGCACAAGGTGCAGAGCCTGTGCACGTTGATGAGCGAGCTGTACATTCTGCTCGGCAACGCGGTGGCCAATGGCTGGCAAGTGCAGTCGGACATGGCGCCGTTCGTGCAGATTCAGCAGCGCCTGACCGCCAGCTACGAGCGTCAGGATATCCGCAGCTTCGTCGACGACAGCTTCGCCGTAATGCGCGCTGCCTATCCGTTCGCCAACAACCCGTACCTACAAGAGACCGTCGAGAACCTGCAACCGGCCATGAGCCGCGCCTACTTCCTCGCCCTCGAACAGCGCAAGGCTTCAATGAGCGAGTTCCTCGAACTGTTCGAACGCCTGCTCGCCGCCGTGCTCGCCCGTGATTTGCCGCAGATCCGCATCGTGCTGACGGCTTACGCCCAGCGCAGCTGCGATCTGGTGGTTTCCGCCCTGACGGTTGCCTAAGCGTGCGGCTCAAGTGCATCAAACTGGCGGGATTCAAATCCTTCGTCGACCCGACCACGGTGAACTTCCCCAGTAACATGGCGGCAGTCGTCGGGCCGAACGGTTGCGGCAAGTCGAACATCATCGACGCCGTACGCTGGGTGATGGGCGAAAGTTCGGCGAAGAACCTCCGTGGCGAGTCGATGACCGACGTCATCTTCAATGGCTCGACCAGCCGTAAACCGGTGAGTCAGGCCAGTATCGAGCTGGTCTTCGACAACTCCGACGGCACCTTGCTGGGCGAATACGCGGCCTACGCGGAAATCTCGATTCGCCGCAAAGTCACCCGCGACAGCCAGACCACGTATTACCTCAACGGCACCAAGTGCCGTCGTCGCGACATCACCGATATCTTCCTCGGCACCGGTCTGGGCCCGCGCAGCTATTCGATCATCGAGCAGGGGATGATCTCCAAGCTGATCGAATCCAAGCCCGAAGACCTGCGCAACTTCATCGAAGAAGCCGCCGGCATCTCCAAGTACAAGGAGCGCCGCCGCGAGACCGAAAACCGTATCCGCCGCACCCACGAAAACCTTGCCCGTCTGACTGACCTGCGCGAAGAACTGGAGCGTCAGCTCGAACGCCTGCACCGTCAGGCCGAAGCGGCGAAGAAGTATCAGGAATTCAAGGCCGAGGAGCGTCAGCTCAAGGCGCAACTGTCGGCCTTGCGCTGGCAGGATCTCAACGATCAGGTCGGTCAGCGCGAGTCGATCATCGGCACCCAGGAAATCAGTTTCGAAGCGCTGGTCGCCGAGCAGCGTAATGCTGACGCGGCCATTGAGCGCTTGCGTGATGGTCACCATGACCTGTCCGAACGCTTCAATCTGGTGCAGGGACGCTTCTATTCGGTCGGCGGCGACATCGCCCGGGTCGAGCAGAGCATCCAGCACGGCCAGCAACGTCTACGGCAGTTGCAGGACGATTTGAAAGAAGCCGAGCGCGCACGCCTCGAAACCGAATCGCACTTGGGCCACGACCGTACGTTGCTGCTGACCCTCGGCGAAGAGCTGGACATGCTCACCCCCGAGCAGGAAGTCACCAGCGCTGCCGCCGAAGAAGCTGCCGCAGCGCTGGAAGATTCCGAATCCGTCATGCACGGCTGGCAGGAGCAGTGGGACGCCTTCAACCTGACCGCCGCCGAACCGCGCCGCCAGGCTGAAGTACAGCAGTCGCGCATCCAGCAGCTGGAAACCAGCATGGAGCGTCTGGCCGACCGGCAAAAGCGTCTCGGCGAAGAGCGCGCGCTGCTCTCGGCTGACCCTGAAGACGCGGCGATCATGGAACTCAACGAGCAGCTTGCCGAGTCCGAAGCGACCCTCGAAGATTTGCAGACCAGCGAAGAAGCGCAGGTCGAAAAACTCGAACAACTGCGTCAGGAATTGCAGCAGGCGTTGACCGCGCAGCAACAGGCGCAGGGCGATTTGCAGCGCCTCAACGGTCGCCTGGCTTCCCTTGAAGCCTTGCAGCAAGCCGCGCTCGATCCGGGCACCGGCACCGCCGAATGGCTGAAGGAGCACAACCTCGCCGAGCGCCCGCGTCTGGCCGAAGGCCTGAAGGTCGAGGCGGGTTGGGAGCTGGCGGTGGAAACCGTGCTCGGCGCCGATCTGCAAGCGGTGCTGGTCGACGACTTCAGCGGCTTCGATTTGTCTGGTTTTACTCAGGGCGATCTACGCCTGCTCAGCCCGGCCAGCGATGGCGTGCGCGTCGCCGGCAGCTTGCTCGACAAGGTTGATGCGCAGATCGATCTGTCGCCGTGGCTCGGTCAGGTCAAACCGGTCGACAGCCTCGAGCAGGCCTTGGCCTTGCGCGGACAGTTGAGCGCCGGTGAGAGCCTGATCAGCCGCGACGGTTACTGGGTCGGCCGGCACTTCCTGCGCGTGCGCCGGGCCAGCGAAGCGGAGAGCGGCATGCTCGCCCGTGGTCAGGAAATCGAAGCGCTGCACCTCGAACGTGAAGAAAAAGAAGCCACAGTCGAGGCCATGGAAACCCGTCTGCAAACCCTGCGTGCGCAACAGCGTCAGCAGGAAAACGGCCGCGAACATTTGCGTCGTTTGCTGCAAGACGAAGCGCGTCAGCAGGGCGAATTGAAAGCACAGCTGTCCGCCGGTAAAGCCAAGGCCGAACAGCTGACTTTGCGTCGCAGCCGTCTCGATGAAGAACTGGTCGAACTCGGCGAACAACGCGAACTTGAGCACGAACAGATCGGCGAAGCGCGCATGCAATTGCAGGAAGCGCTGGATGCCATGGCGCTAGACACCGAGCAGCGCGAGTTACTGCTGGCTCAGCGCGACAGCCTGCGCGAACGCCTCGATCGCGTGCGTCAGGAAGCGCGGCAGCACAAGGATCACGCCCATCAATTGGCCGTGCGTCTGGGCTCGTTGCGCGCGCAGCACGACTCCACGCGTCAGGCGCTGGAGCGTCTGGAAATGCAGGCCGAGCGCCTCACCGAAAAGCGCGAACAGTTGAGTCTGAATCTGGAGGAGGGCGAGGCGCCGCTGGAAGAGCTGCGCCTGAAACTCGAAGAACTGCTCGACAAGCGCATGACCGTCGATGAAGAACTGAAGACCGCGCAGATCGCTTTGGAAGATGCCGATCGCGAATTGCGCGACGCGGAAAAGCGCCGGACTCAGGCCGAGCAGCAATCGCAGTTGATTCGCGGCCAGCTCGAACAGCAACGCATGGAATGGCAAGCCCTGACCGTGCGCCGCAAGGCTTTGCAGGATCAGTTGCTGGAAGACGGCTACGATCTTAACGGCGTGCTCGCGACATTAACCGCGCAAGCCAGTGAACGCGAAGCCGAAGAAGAACTCGAACGCATCAACGCGCGGATTCAGCGCCTGGGTGCGATCAACCTCGCGGCCATCGATGAATACACGCAACAGTCCGAGCGTAAACGTTATCTGGATGCCCAGGACGCCGATCTGGTCGAAGCGCTGGAGACTCTGGAAAACGTTATTCGCAAGATCGACAAGGAAACCCGCAACCGCTTCAAAGATACCTTTGATCAGATCAATGGCGGTTTACAGGCGCTTTTCCCAAAAGTTTTCGGTGGCGGGCGCGCGTATTTGGAACTGACGGGCGAAGATCTACTCGATACAGGGGTAACGATCATGGCGCAGCCGCCAGGGAAGAAGAACAGCACCATCCATTTGCTTTCCGGCGGGGAGAAAGCCCTGACCGCACTGGCACTGGTTTTTGCCATCTTCAAATTGAACCCGGCGCCGTTCTGCATGCTCGATGAGGTTGACGCGCCACTGGATGACGCTAACGTTGGACGCTACGCACGCTTGGTCAAAGAGATGTCGCAGACCGTGCAGTTCATCTATATCACCCACAACAAGATCGCCATGGAAATGGCCGAGCAGTTGATGGGCGTAACGATGCATGAACCGGGTTGTTCGCGACTGGTAGCCGTAGATGTCGAGGAGGCGATGGCGATGGTGGACGCCTGAGTCAGCGTGGTGTCGGAAAAGGTAATTCAGGTCTGTAGGACTTTTTTACCAACTGCGACTTGCTGGCCAATCGACATATTCGCGCAAGCCAAATGAGACAGACGGTGTAAAGTTGTCTTTGGTCGTGCTAGTTTAATGTCAATTTTTCGTATACGTGGGCAAAACGCCTGTCAGAACATAGAGTTGGCGCCACGTTTTAAAGCGGTTTGCACAATGTAAACCCCTTATTTTTCAGCATTTTTTATAGAGGCACGGGATTACATGGAAATCGGTCTGCGCGAGTGGCTGATCGTCATCGGCATCATTGTGATAGCCGGTATTCTTTTCGATGGCTGGCGCCGTATGCGCGGCGGCAAGGGAAAACTGAAATTCCGTCTTGACCGAAGTCTGTCCAACCTGCCGGACGAGGACACCAGCGCTGAGCTGTTGGGCCCGGCTCGCGTGCTGGACACCCACAAAGAGCCGCAACTGGACGAACACGATCTGCCGTCGGTGAGCATGCCGGCCCGCGAAGCACGCGAGCCTCGCGAATCCGGCTCGAAACGTGGCAAGCGTGGCAGCAATGGTCCGGCGCAGGGCGACCTGAACCTCGACCTGGATCTGGACGGCGGCCCGAGCTTCAGCAGTCGTGATGACGATTTCGCTGAAGACAGCAAGCCTGCGCCGGCGGTGGCCGACAAGGATCAGCCACAAGCTGAAGAAGTATTGGTGATCAGCGTGATCTGCCGTGATGCCGCAGGCTTCAAAGGCCCGGCGCTGTTGCAGAACATCCTGGAAAGCGGTCTGCGTTTCGGCGAGATGGATATCTTCCACCGTCACGAAAGCATGGCCGGCAACGGTGAAGTGCTGTTCTCCATGGCCAACGCGGTCAAGCCGGGTATCTTTGATCTGGACGACATCGACCATTTCAGCACTCCGGCGGTAAGCTTCTTCCTCGGCCTGCCAGGCCCGCGTCATCCGAAGCAAGCCTTCGACGTGATGGTAGCGGCAGCCCGCAAGCTGTCGCAGGAACTGAACGGCGAACTGAAAGATGACCAGCGCAGCGTCCTGACCGCGCAGACCATCGAGCACTACCGTCAGCGCATCGTCGAATTCGAACGTCGCGCCCTGACCCAGAAGCGCTAAGGCCAAGATCAAAAGATCGCAGCCTCGTTTCACTCGACAGCTCCTACAGGAATGCGATTTCTGTAGGAGCTGCCGAAGGCTGCGATCTTTGCTTCTGCTGCCACAGATAGATGAATAAGAGCAGCCTCGGCTGCTCTTTTGCTTTATGAGAGAACACCCCATGACCGCCACCAAAAACCGCATTCTCGAGCTCCGCGCTGAACTCGATCAGCACAACTACCGTTATCACGTTCTCGACGAGCCGAGCATTCCGGATGCCGAGTACGACCGGTTGTTCCACGAGCTCAAAGCGCTGGAAGCGGCCAACCCGGAATTGATCACCAGCGACTCGCCGACCCAGCGCGTCGGCAGCGTGGCGCTGACCGCGTTCACCCAGGTGCGTCACGAAGTGCCGATGCTCAGCCTCGGCAACGCCTTCGAAGAAACTGACATGCGCGAATTTGATCGCCGGGTGACCGAAGGCCTGGACCTGCCGGCCGGCGATCTGTTCGGTGGCGGTGCGGCGGTGGAGTACAGCTGCGAGCCGAAGCTCGATGGCCTGGCGGTCAGTCTGCTTTATCAGGACGGCGTGCTGGTACGCGGCGCCACGCGCGGCGACGGCACCACTGGCGAAGACATCAGCGTCAACGTGCGCACCGTGCGCAACATTCCCCTGAAACTGCACGGCGAAGGCTGGCCGGCTACCCTGGAAGTGCGCGGTGAAGTGTTTATGTCCAAGGCCGGTTTCGAGCGCCTCAACGCCTCGCAACTGGAAGTCGGCGGCAAGACTTTCGCCAACCCGCGCAACGCCGCCGCCGGCAGCTTGCGTCAGCTCGATTCGAAGATCACCGCCAACCGTCCGCTGGAATTCTGCTGCTACGGCATCGGCCAGGTCTCCCACGATATTTCCGATACCCACATCGGCAACCTCAAGCAACTACAGAAGTGGGGCATGCCGATCAGTCACGAACTGAAGCTGGCCAAGGGCATTGGCGAATGTCTCGATTACTACCGCGACATCGGCGCGCGCCGTAACTCGCTGACGTATGAAATCGACGGCGTGGTGTTCAAGGTCAATAGCATTGCCGATCAACGCGAACTGGGCTTCCGTGCCCGCGAACCGCGTTGGGCGATTGCGCATAAATTCCCGGCGATGGAAGAACTCACCGAGCTGCTCGACGTCGAGTTTCAAGTCGGTCGTACCGGTGCTGTCACCCCGGTCGCTCGTTTGAAACCGGTCAAGGTCGCCGGCGTCACTGTGGCCAACGCTACGCTGCACAACATGGATGAAGTCGCGCGTCTGGGCCTGATGATCGGCGACACCGTGATCATCCGCCGCGCCGGTGATGTGATTCCGCAGGTGGTGCAAGTGGTGCTGGAGCGGCGCCCGGAAAACGCACGACCAGTGGCGATCCCGGAAAGCTGCCCGGTGTGCGGTTCGCACGTCGAGCGCACGCAACTGATCAAGCGCAGCAAAGGCAAGGAAACCGTCAGCGAAGGCGCGGTGTATCGCTGCGTCGGCCGACTGGCCTGTGGCGCGCAACTGAAGCAGGCGATCATTCACTTCGTCTCGCGTCGGGCGATGGACATTGAAGGCCTGGGCGACAAGAGCGTGGAGCAATTGGTCGACGAAGGTCTGGTCAGTTCACCGGCCGATCTGTATGCGCTGAAATTTGACGACATCGTCGATCTGGAAGGTTTTGCCGAGGTGTCGAGCAACAAGCTGCTGGCGGCCATTGAAGACAGCAAGAAACCGGGGCTGGCGCGTTTTATCTATGCACTGGGTATCCCTGATGTCGGCGAGGAGACCGCCAAGGTCCTGGCGCGCTCGCTGGGTTCGCTGGACCGCGTGCAGCAGGCGCTGCCGCAAGTGCTGACCTATCTGCCGGATGTTGGTCTGGAAGTGGCGCACGAGATTCACAGCTTCTTTGAAGATGCGCATAACCAGCAGGTCATCGCTGAGTTGCTGGGCCATGGTCTGCAGATTCAGGATCAGGGTGATCTGGGTGCCGAGTTTGCCGCCAGCACCACGCTGGGTGGTTTCCTCGACAAGCTGCACATTCCCTCGGTCGGCCCCGGCGGCGCGCAGAAACTCGCGGACAAGTTCGGTTCGCTGGAAGCGGTGATGAATGCGGACTGGCTGGACATGCGCCAGGCGTTGCCGGAAAAGCAGGCCAATTCGGTTCGCGAGTTTTTTGCCTTGCCCGAGCATCGGCAACTGGCTGAAGAGTCCGAAAAGCAACTGCGCGATTTCGGCATGCACTGGCAGAGCGAGAAGAAAGTCGTCGAAGGTTTGCCGCTGTCCGGCGAGACCTGGGTGCTGACCGGCAAGGTTGTGTTGATGAGCCGTGATGTTGCCAAGGAACACCTGGAAAGCCTTGGCGCCAAGGTTGCCGGTTCCGTGTCGGCGAAGACTCATTGTGTGGTCGCAGGCCCCGGCGCCGGTTCCAAATTGACCAAGGCCAATGAACTGGGCGTGAAAGTGATGGACGAAGAAACCTTCATCGCCTTCCTAAAAACTCACGGCGTCGCCGTTTAAGATCAAAAGATCGCAGCCTGCGGCAGCTCCTACAGGGCTAGTGTTCCACCACGATAAAGCGGGTGTTCACTGATCTCCTGTAGGAGCTGCCGCAGGCTGCGATCTTTTGATTTTCCCACGCAGAGCGTTGGAACGATCAACCCGCAGGAATGATCTAGTCTTGGCAAGCCCCAGGGAGAGATCGCCATGCACCGTTTTTTCGAGCAGCTCAGTTCCCGCATCATCGCGCCGTTCATGGGCGAATCCTCACGCAACAGCAAAGTCTGGCCGTGCCGCTGTGGCCAGTCGCTGTTCTTTCGCAACAGCCAGTGTCTGGCCTGTAATGCCATGCTCGGTTATCAACCGGAAGAAAGTCGCCTGACCTCGCTGCAGCCGGGGCCGTATGAGGGCACCTGGACGCTCGACGCTGACCCCGAAGCCGGGCTGTTCCGCCGCTGCGCCAACCTCGATACAGCTGCCGCGTGCAACTGGCTGCTGCCGGCCAACGATCACGACAGCCTGTGCATCGCCTGCAGCCTTAACCGCACCATCCCTGACTTGTCTGATCCAGACAACCCTGAGCGCTGGCGCAAAGTCGAAATCGCCAAACGGCGTCTCGTCGCGCAATTGATTACCCTCGGCTTACAGGTCATCCCGAAAACCGTGGATGAAGACACCGGGCTGGCCTTCGATTTCATCGGCGTCGACCTCGAAGGCAATGCGCCGATGACCGGCCACGCCAACGGCCTGATCACCCTCGACATCAAGGAAGCCGACGACGCCCACCGCGAGCAGGTGAGGGCGGCGATGCACGAACCCTATCGCACACTGCTCGGGCATTTTCGCCATGAGGTTGGCCACTATTACTGGGATCGACTGATCGCCAACGGCCCATGGCTCGGCTCGTTCCGGAGCCTGTTCGGCGATGAGCGCGCCAGTTACGCCGAAGCGCTTGATCGTCACTATCAACAAGGCGCACCGCTGGACTGGCCACAGCACTACGTCAGCGCCTACGCAACCATGCACCCGTGGGAAGACTGGGCGGAAACCTGGGCGCACTACCTGCATATGATGGACGCAGTGGACACGGCACTGGGTTTTGGCATGAGCGCGCGGGAAATGGATTTCGACTACCAACCGTTTCCGCCCAGCACGCTGTACGACCCGGAGCATCCCGGTGGTGAGGCGTTTCTGTCGTTCGTCAATGCGTGGATCGAATTGGCCGGCATGCTCAATGAACTGTCACGGAGCATGGGCCAGCCGGATTTCTACCCGTTCGTGCTGCCGGCGGCGGCGATTGCCAAGCTGCACTTCATTCATCTGGTGATCCAGCAGGCGGGTGGCAGGGCGGATGAGGTTTTGGCCCTGTAGGCGCTGCCGTAGGCTGCGATCTTTATGTCCTTGAACCCGTTCATATTTTTAATCTGCAACCAACGGTTGTAACTTCGTCTCAGATAGGTACAATGGCGCGGCTCGCCGACAGGCAAGCGTCGTTATGGTGACCCCATCGGTCCCCCCGCAACGATTACCCGTGAACCTGGTCAGAGCCGGAAGGCAGCAGCCACAGCGGGAACATTGTGTGCCGGGGTGTGGCTGGTGGGGTTACCACCTTAGCGAACAATCGAACGCTTCAACCAGAACTGCATGGGTTTCGCCCACTGCGGTTTTTTTGTGTCTGCGATTTGTCAGGTTGGCACAAATCCCTTGTAGGAGTGAGCCTGCTCGCGATGGCGGTGGGTCAGTCAACTCATGTTTGGGAGACAGGACGCCATCGCGAGCAGGCTCACTCCTACAGGGGTTATGGGGTGGCTTCAGAGGACCCGGTATAGAGCCGGATAATCTCATCAATCTCCCCGGACATTTTCATCCGCAGTAACGTGCGCAAGATCCGCTGCACCGGCACCTTCGGATCATTCCTCACATAGCAACCCACCTTTTGCTCCTGCAACACTGCCACTGATTGCAGTTGCTGCTCCGGCATCAGGCGCTGATTGAACCAGTCCAGCGTCCACTGATTGCTCACTGCATAGCGATAACGCCCGGCCAACAGCTTCTCCAGTACCTGCTCCTGATTGCGCGCATCTTCGCGTTGCAGTCGATCCGCATCGAACAACGGTTGCAGGGTCGGGTAGGTGTAGCCGAGGACGGTGCCGATGGATTGGCGGGGTAGGGTGGCTGGATCGGCGCTGGCCGGTTGATCCTTGCGGCTGATCAACAGGTCACGCTGAAACAGCAGCGGAATGCTCCAGATGTAATCCCCCGACTGATTCGGCAGCCACGATTGTGCGGCATAGCAGCGCACGTCGATCTCGCCGTGTTCCATGGCGCTCTGCACGCGGGCGCGGGGCAGGACGTGAAATTCGGCCGGTACACCGACCTGCGTGGCCAGGCTGAGCATCAGGTCGTAGAGAATGCCTTGGGTCGGTCGGCCGCGTTCGAATTGCACCATCGGCATCGCCCAGCTGTCGGGCATGGCGAAGCGCAACGGGGTTTCCGCTGCCGTCACGTTCAGGCTGATTCCCAGCAACGCCCCTAAGGCCCACCGCATAAACGCTCCGGTAATTCCCGATCCCGAGCCGATAAAAGCCTCTGCTCATGCAGCTTAGCCATATTAGACGAGGACACCGGATGCAATTTTGCCCTTGCTCCGCTAGCATTAGCCGCTTCAGCTTCCTTCGTTGCGACGGTTTTCGATGAGTTATCAGGTTCTTGCACGTAAATGGCGTCCGCGCTCGTTCCGCGAAATGGTCGGCCAGACCCATGTGCTCAAGGCTCTGATCAATGCCTTGGACAGCCAGCGGCTGCACCACGCGTACCTGTTCACCGGTACGCGCGGGGTGGGTAAAACCACGATTGCGCGGATCATTGCCAAATGCCTGAACTGTGAGACAGGTATCACTTCCAGCCCGTGCGGCGAGTGTTCGGTGTGCCGTGAAATCGATGAGGGGCGCTTCGTCGACCTGATCGAGATCGACGCCGCGAGCCGCACCAAGGTCGAAGACACCCGCGAACTGCTCGACAACGTGCAGTACGCGCCAAGCCGTGGGCGCTTCAAGGTCTACCTGATCGACGAAGTGCATATGCTCTCCAGCCATTCCTTCAATGCGCTGCTGAAAACCCTCGAAGAGCCGCCGCCATACGTCAAGTTCATCCTGGCAACCACTGATCCGCAGAAACTTCCGGCAACGATTTTGTCGCGCTGCCTGCAGTTCTCGCTGAAGAACATGACGCCGGAGCGTGTGGTCGAGCACTTGACCCACGTTCTCACTGCCGAAAACGTACCGTTCGAAGACGATGCCCTGTGGCTGCTCGGTCGCGCCGCTGACGGTTCGATGCGTGACGCCATGAGCCTCACCGATCAGGCGATTGCTTTCGGTGAAGGCAAGGTTCTGGCCACTGACGTGCGAGCGATGCTCGGCACCCTGGATCACGGTCAGGTCTATGACGTCCTGCATTCATTGATCGAAGGCGACGCCAAGGCGTTGCTCGAAGCCGTGCGTCACCTGGCCGAACAAGGTCCGGACTGGAACGGCGTGCTCTCGGAAATTCTCAACGTGCTGCACCGCGTGGCCATCGCTCAGGCGTTGCCGGAAGGTGTCGACAATGGCCATGGCGACCGCGATCGCGTGTTGGCACTGGCGCAGGCCTTGCCGGCCGAAGACGTGCAGTTCTATTACCAGATGGGCCTGATCGGCCGCCGCGATTTGCCGCTGGCGCCGGACCCGCGTGGTGGCTTCGAAATGGTCCTGCTGCGGATGCTCGCCTTCCGGCCGGCAGATACGGCAGATGCACCGAGGCAACCGCTAAAGCCAGTGGGGATCAGCCAGGCCACAGTTGATTCCGCAAACTCCGTGGCTGCCGCGCCTAAACCTGCGCCGGTAGTCGCTGCGGCTGTTGCGCCGGCTCCAGTGCCGGATCCAGCTCCAGCGCCGGCACCTGTTGCGATCCCGGCACCGACTCCCGAGCCTGCGCCGGTTGCGCCCGTTGCTGCGGCAGAGCCTGAACCCGCGCCGGTCGTCGCCGAAGCCGTCGTCGACCTGCCGTGGAATGACCCGGTAGAGCCAGAGCCTGAACCCGAGCCTGCGCAGCAACCCGCCGTCGAACCAGTGCTGGAAACCACCGCCGAGCAACCCGAGTTGCCGCCGATGCCGCTGCCGACCCCGGACAGCGTCGTTCCGGAGGCGCCTGAGTGGGCCGCCGCGCCGATTCCCGAGCCGTCGGTCGCCGACGTCGATGCCGCCACCCCGGGCATGGACCTGGATGACGAGCCGCCGCTGGACGAGGATTACATCGAGCCGGACATCGATTCGGCCTACAGCTACCTCGACGAACTGGCCAGCGAACACGCTGCCGAGCCTGCCCCGGAACCCGAGCCAGAGCCGGCTGCGGCGCCGGCCACCGGTCTGGCGTTGCAGTGGTTGGAGCTGTTCCCGAAACTGCCGATCTCCGGCATGACCGGCAGCATCGCCGCCAACTGCACATTGATCGCGGTGGATGGCGATCACTGGCTGATGCACCTTGATCCGGCGCACAGCGCACTGTTCAACGCCACGCAGCAGCGCCGTCTGAACGATGCGTTGAACCAGTTCCACGGTCGCACGCTGACGCTGACCATCGAGCTGATCAAACCCGAGCAGGAAACCCCGGCTCAGGCCGCGTCCCGTCGGCGTGCCAACCGTCAGCGCGAGGCGGAGGAGTCGATTCACGGCGATCCGTTCATCCAGCAGATGGTTCAGCAGTTCGGCGCGGTGGTGCGACACGATACTATTGAACCTGTCGACGCCTTGGTCACCCAAGGCTAATAACTGAAGGTGCCCGGCCTCGCTGGCCGGGCGCTGTTTTGATCCAAGTACTTTTGAGGTGATTCCCATGATGAAAGGTGGCATGGCCGGCCTGATGAAGCAGGCACAGCAGATGCAGGAAAAAATGGCCAAGATGCAGGAAGAACTGGCCAACGCCGAAGTCACCGGTAAGGCCGGCGGCGATATGGTCACCGTGGTGATGACCGGTCGCCACGACGTCAAAAGCGTGAGCATCGACCCAAGCCTGGTTGAAGGCATGAGCGAAGATGACAAAGAAATGCTGGAAGCGGTCATCGCCTCCGCCGTCAACGACGCAGTGCGCAAGATCGAAAAGAACAGCCAGGACAAAATGGGCAACATGACCGCTGGCATGAACCTGCCGGCCGGTATGAAACTGCCATTCTGATTCGCCATCCGGCGGCAGATGAGCTACACAAAATGCCAGGCATTGCGCCTGGCATTTTTGTTTCTGCTTCATTAACACCGCACCCTGTAGGAGCTGTCGAGTGAAACGAGGCTGCGATCTTTTGATCCTGTTGTTTTGCAAGCAAGATCAAAAGATCGCAGCGTTCCGCAGCTCCTACATGAATGTCGTGCGAAACATCGAACGCGCAAAAGCCTCTACGGTCTGCTCCCTATACCCGCTGAATTCACTATTCACAGGAGACGCTGACATGTCCGACTCTCTTACCCTCAACCAACGCTTCGTTCTCGCCTCGCGTCCGGTTGGCGCGCCGACCCCGGAAAACTTCCGCCTCGAACGCGAAGCCTTGCCGGATCTGCAGGACGGTCAGGTATTGTTGAAAACCCTGTACCTGTCCCTCGATCCCTACATGCGCGGGCGCATGAGCGACGCACCGTCCTACGCCGCGCCGGTACAAATCGGTGAAGTGATGACCGGCGGCGCGGTCAGCCGTGTCGAGGATTCACGTCATCCGAAATTCCATAAAGGTGATCTGGTGGTCGGCGCGACCGGTTGGCAGAGCCACAGCATCAGCGATGGCCGTGACATCATCCCGATCCCTGCCGGGCTGCCGAGTCCGTCGATGGCACTGGGTGTGTTGGGCATGCCCGGCATGACCGCGTACATGGGGCTGATGGACATCGGTCAGCCGAAAGAAGGCGAAACGCTGGTGGTGGCGGCTGCGTCCGGCGCGGTCGGCTCGGTAGTCGGGCAAGTGGCCAAGATCAAAGGCCTGCGCTCGGTCGGCGTGGCCGGCGGTGCCGAGAAGTGCAAGTACGTGGTCGAAGAACTGGGTTTCGATGCCTGCATCGATCACAAAGCCGCCGACTTCGCCGAGCAACTGGCCAAGGCCTGCCCCAACGGCATCGACATCTATTACGAGAACGTCGGTGGTCATGTGTTCGATGCCGTGGTGCCGTTGCTCAACCCCAAGGCGCGCATTCCGCTGTGCGGCCTGATCGCCGGTTACAACGCCTCCGAAGCGCCAAAAGGCCCGGATCGCCTGCCGATGCTGCAACGCACGCTGCTGACCAAGCGCGTGCGCATTCAGGGCTTCATCGTGTTTGACGACTACGGTGATCGTCAGCCGGAATTCATCAGCCACATGGTGCCGTGGGTACGCGATGGCAAGGTGAAATTCCGCGAGGACGTGGTCGAAGGCCTGGAGCAGGCGCCCGAGGCGTTTATCGGTCTGCTCGAGGGGCGCAACTTCGGCAAACTGGTGGTGAAGGTCGCCCAGGACTGAGTATTTGACGCTGGCCAGAGGCGCGGGTATAAACCGCGTCTCGTTGTTTTGTCGGACTTTTTACCCATGAGCTTCAGCCCTTTGATTCGCCAACTGATCGACGCCTTGCGCACTTTGCCAGGCGTGGGTCAGAAGACCGCCCAGCGCATGGCGTTGCAGATGCTCGAGCGTGACCGCAGCGGCGGCTTGCGCCTGGCCCAGGCCCTCAGCCAGGCCATGGAAGGGGTCGGTCACTGCCGTCAGTGCCGCACGCTGACCGAAGACGATCTGTGCCCGCAATGCGCCGATACCCGCCGTGACGATACGTTGCTGTGCGTGGTGGAAGGGCCGATGGATGTGTATGCGGTCGAGCAGACCGGTTTCCGTGGCCGCTATTTTGTGCTCAAGGGGCATTTGTCGCCGCTCGATGGCCTGGGGCCTGAGGCGATCGGCATTCCGCAGTTGATGGCGCGGATCGAAGAGGCGGGCACGTTTACCGAAGTCATCCTCGCGACCAACCCGACCGTGGAAGGTGAAGCGACGGCGCATTACATTGCTCAGCTGTTGAGCAACAAAGGCCTGATCGCCTCGCGGATCGCCCACGGCGTGCCGTTGGGTGGTGAACTGGAACTGGTCGATGGCGGCACGCTGGCGCATTCGTTTGCCGGGCGTAAACCGATTTCCCTCTAATTCTGTATCGCCTGTTCCGGCCTCATCGCGAGCAGGCTCACTCCTACATTTGGAATGCGTTTCCCTTGTAGGAGTGAGCCTGCTCGCGATCGATGCGACTCGGTTTCTGAGATTCACCTCGACAATCTGGTTGAAAACCAAGCAAGCGCTCGGTTAAGTTCGGCGAACCCTTCCGTGGAGCTCGCCCATGCCTGCCTTTCAGGAATACTTCGACCCCAGCCACCAATTGGTCCGCGACAGCGTCAGACGTTTCGTCGAACGCGAGATCCTGCCAGACATTGACCAGTGGGAAGAAGCCGAAAGCTTCCCCCGTGAGCTGTACCTGAAGGCTGGCGCGGCAGGCATCCTCGGCATCGGTTATCCGGAAGCGCTGGGAGGCAGCCATGCAGGCGATCTGTTCGCCAAGGTCGCCGCCAGTGAAGAGTTGATGCGCTGCGGCTCTGGCGGCCTGGTAGCGGGGCTGGGATCGCTGGATATCGGCCTGCCACCGATCGTCAAATGGGCCCGTCCCGAGGTGCGTGATCACGTTGTGCCGCAAGTGCTCAGCGGTGAAAAGATCAGTGCCCTGGCCGTCACCGAACCCGGTGGCGGCTCCGACGTCGCCAACCTGCAAACCCGCGCGGTGCGTGACGGCGATGTCTATCGCGTCAGCGGCAGCAAAACCTTTATCACCAGCGGCGTGCGCGCCGATTTCTACACTGTCGCGGTGCGCACCGGTGCGCCGGGGTTTGGCGGCATCAGTCTGCTGCTGATCGAGAAGGGTACGCCGGGCTTCACCGTTGGCCGTCAGTTGAAAAAAATGGGCTGGTGGGCGTCGGACACGGCTGAACTGTTCTTCGACGATTGCCGCGTGCCTGCAGGAAACCTGATCGGCGCCGAGAACATGGGCTTCGCCTGCATCATGGGCAACTTCCAGAGTGAACGGCTGGCGTTGGCGCTGATGGCCAACATGACCTCACAGCTTGCACTGGAACAAAGCCTGAAGTGGGCGCGCGAGCGCGAAGCGTTTGGCAAGCCGATCGGCAAATTTCAGGTGATCAAGCATCGCCTCGCCGAAATGGCGACTGCGCTCGAAGTCTCACGCGAATTTACTTACCGGCAAGCGGCGAAGATGGCGGCGGGGCAGAGTGTGATCAAGGAAATCTCCATGGCGAAGAATTTTGCCACGGACACCTCGGACCGGATCACCACCGAGGCAGTGCAGATTCTTGGTGGGCTGGGTTATATGCGCGAAAGTCTGGTGGAGCGGCTGTATCGGGATAACCGCATTCTGTCGATTGGCGGCGGGACGCGGGAGGTGATGAACGAGATCATCAGCAAGCAGATGGGGCTTTAAAGGCAAAAGATCGCAGCCTTCGGCAGCTCCTACAGGGAAACGCACATTCCAATGTAGGAGCTGCCGAAGGCTGCGATCTTTTGATCTTTACTATTTATCAGTCAGGGCAAACTGCGTCAGGCAGAAGCTAGGAATGCCCATGTCCTCAAGCCGCTGCGAGCCACCCAGCTCCGGCAAATCAATAATCGCCGCTGCCTCATGCACCCGCGCGCCCATGCGGCGAATCAGGTTGGCGGCGGCGATCAACGTCCCGCCCGTGGCAATCAAATCATCGAACATCACCACCGAATCGCCTTCACACAGGCTGTCGGCGTGCACTTCCAGGAACGCTTCGCCGTACTCGGTTGCGTAACCTTCGGCCAGTACGTCCGCCGGCAATTTGCCTTGCTTGCGGAACAGCACCAGCGGCTTGTTCAACTGATAGGCCAGCACCGAGCCGATCAGGAAGCCACGGGCATCCATCGCGCCAATGTGGGTGAAATCAGCTTCGACGTAACGGTGGGCGAAACTGTCCATCACCAGGCGCAGAGCCGTCGGCGACTGAAACAGCGGGGTGATGTCGCGAAAGATCACGCCCGGTTTCGGGAAGTCGATCACAGGGCGGATAAGCGATTTGATGTCGAAGGAGTCGAAGACCATCGTCGAGGTGTCCTGGCAGGGCTGCAAACGGCGCAGTATACCCGCGGCTGAAACGCTTCGCTCAACCGCGGATCGAGATCAGCCTTCGATCGAGCCACCGGCCAGCGCGCAGAGCTGGATCGGGTCGAGGATGTGAATCTCTTTGCCCTCGGCGGCGATCAGTTCGTTCTGCTGAAAACGGGTGAAGACCCGGGACACGGTTTCCACCGCCAGACCGAGGTAGTTACCGATTTCATTGCGCGACATGCTCAGGCGGAACTGGTTGGCCGAAAAGCCGCGAGCGCGGAAGCGGGCCGAGAGGTTGACCAGGAAGGTCGCGATGCGCTCGTCGGCGGTTTTTTTCGACAGCAGCAACATCATTTGCTGGTCGTCACGGATTTCCCGGCTCATGACGCGCATCAACTGGCGGCGTAGCTGCGGCAGTTGCAGGGCCAGTTCATCGAGACGTTCAAAAGGGATTTCGCAGACCGAAGTGGTTTCCAGTGCTTGGGCGGAGACCGGGTGTTTCTCGGTGTCCATGCCGGACAGGCCGACCAGTTCGCTCGGCAGGTGGAAACCGGTGAGCTGTTCTTCGCCGCCGTCGCTCAGGCTGAAGGTCTTCAGGGCGCCGGAGCGTACTGCATAAACGGAATCGAACGTGTCGCCCTGACGGAACAGGAACTCGCCTTTTTTCAACGGGCGGCCGCGTTTAACGATTTCGTCCAGCGCATCCATGTCTTCCAGATTCAGAGAAAGTGGCAGGCAGAGAGGGGCCAGGCTGCAATCCTTGCAATGGGCCTGGTTGTGAGCGCGCAGTTTAACTGGCTCGGACATTTCTTGGATCCTTGTGGGAAAACACACATAAGCCGTAAGGGTAACTCACGGGAGGACATTCAGGCCAGTCTGGGGTGACTTTGCCCTACAGCCATAAAGCCACAGGGCCAGCAGCCGATAAACAGGTATCAAAGTGCATACAAGGAACGATTCGATGGCCGCCATTGGTACGCTGAGCCCCGCTAGCAGCGACGTTGCGGCAACGCCGGAAGCGTTTAAAGCTGCGTCCGGCAATGCACGCGATCCAGGTTCGCCCGAAGAGGCAACCCCGACCTTGGTCGAGGGCGTCAAAGTGTCGCTGTCCGGTGCATCGATTGCAAAATCCGCCAGTGCCGGTGGCGAAAACAGCGACATCGAGAACAGTGGCCTGCCCGAGAACATCCAGCAATTGCTGAAGATGATCCGCAAACTGCAAAAACAGATTGCCGAGAAAAAGGCACTCATCGAAGCGGTCATGGCCGACAAGCGCCTTTCCAACGAAGAAAAGATCATCAAGGTTGCCGCGCTGCGAGGCGCTATCGCCGCGTTGAATACCGGCCTGATCACGGCCAATCTGGCTTTGTCCAAAGTGGTCGGGCAGTCCGGGTTGACCGCGGATCAGAACCTGAGCGTCGGTTCGTTGCTGACGAAAAACTAAATCACCCGCGAGAAGCGCTGACGGTTCTGCTGTTCCAGGTAGGCATCGAACACCATGCACACTGAGCGCACCAGCAGACGACCCGCCGGCAACACGGCGATCCGCTCGCGATCCAGCTCGATCAGGCCATCACTGGCCATGCCTTGCAACTGCGGCCACAGCGCGCCGAAATAGCCCTGAAAATCGATGTTGAACTGCTGCTCGATCGCGGCGAACTCCAGGCTGAAATTGCAGATCAGTTGCTGAATCACCGCTCGGCGCAAGCGATCATCGGCGTTGCACACCAGACCCCGGCTGGTCGCCAGTTGCGCGGCGGCGAGGGTGCTCTGATAGGCGTTGAGGTCGCTGCTGTTCTGGCAGTACAGGTCGCCGATCTGGCTGATGGCCGACACCCCCAGACCAATCAAATCGCAATGACCGTGGGTGGTGTATCCCTGGAAGTTGCGTTGCAGAGTCTGCTCTTCCTGAGCAATCGCCAGTTCATCGTCAGGCAGCGCGAAGTGATCCATGCCGATGTAGCGATAGCCGGCGGCGGTCAGTTGTTCGATGGTGCGCTCGAGCATTTCCAGCTTCTGCGCCGGCGCCGGCAACTCATTGCCATTGATCCGCCGCTGCGGCATGAAGCGCTCCGGCAGGTGTGCATAGTTGAACACCGAGAGTCGGTCCGGTTGCAGGCTGATGACCTCTTCAACGGTGCGGGCGAAGTTTTCCGGGGTCTGCTTGGGCAAGCCGTAAATCAAGTCGATATTGATCGAGCGAAATTGCAGGGTGCGCGCCGCATCGATCACTGCGCGGGTTTCCTCCAGACTTTGCAGGCGATTGACCGCGCGCTGCACCGCCGGATCAAGATCCTGCAGGCCGATGCTGACCCGGTTGAAGCCGAGTTCGCGCAGCAGGCCCATGGTCGACCAGTCGGCTTCGCGCGGATCGATCTCGATACCGTAGTCGCCGGAGTCGTCATCCAGCAGATTGAAATGCTTGCGCAGGTGCGCCATCAACTGACGCAGCTCGTCATGACTGAGAAAAGTCGGCGTGCCACCGCCAAAGTGCAGTTGCTCGACTTTCTGGGCCGGGTCGAGGTGGCAGGCGATCAACTGGATTTCCTGCTCCAGCCGCTGCAGGTAGGGCAGGGCGCGACCACGATCCTTGGTGATGACCTTGTTGCAGGCGCAGTAGTAGCAAATGTTCGCGCAGAACGGCACATGCACATACAACGACAACGGGCGCAGGGCCTTGCGGCTGTCGCGCAGGGCATGAAACAGGTCGAAGGTGCCGACCTGACTGTGAAATTGCACGGCCGTCGGATACGAGGTGTAGCGCGGCCCCGCCAGGTCGTAGCGGTGGATCAGATCAGAGTCCCAACGAATGGCGTCGAGCATGCGGGCATTCCCCCGGATAGGCTGGCAGTGTGGGCGAGTCTATCGGGGGGCGGCGATGGCGCTGTTGATTTGCATCAACAGCATAAGATCAAAAGATCGCAGCCTTCGGCAGCTCCTACAGGGAAACGCATTCCAAAGGTAGGAGCTGCCGAAGGCTGCGATCTTTTGATCTTAATGGCCCATGAGCCAATGCTGATGCGGGCCGGGAAGGGTCCAGATGCCGAAGAGGATCACCAGCAATCCACCGGCCATGCGCACGCTGCGTTTACGCAAAATGGCAGTGACGCGTTCTGCCGCAAGGCCCGTGGCGAGCAATACCGGCCAGGTGCCTAGACCAAAAGCGAGCATCAATAACGCACTGTCCAGTGCATTGCCCTGACTCGCCGACCACAGCAACGTGCTGTAAACCAGCCCGCACGGCAGCCAGCCCCACAATGCGCCAAGCAGCAATGCGCGGGGCAGACTCGAGACTGGCAACAAGCGATTGGCCACCGGCTGAATGTAGCGCCACAACCCGCGCCCCAAACTTTCAATGCGCGTCAGCCCGCTCCACCATCCGGCCAGATACAAACCCATGGCGATCAGCAACAACCCGGCCAACACGCGCATGAACAATGCGACTGGGCTGTTCGCGACCGCCCAGCCTGCGAGGCCAATCAGCAATCCGGCGGAGGCATAACTGAGGATCCTCCCCAGGTTATACGCCAGCAACAAGCGAAAGCGTCGGCTGCGCTGTTCCTTGGGAATCGCCAGGGTCAGCGCGCCCATCAAACCGCCGCACATGCCCAGGCAATGACCGCCACCGAGCAGGCCGAGGATCAATGCCGATACCAGCAAGGGCGCCAGTTCAAGCATGAGGTGGGGCCTTGTCGTCCGGTTTGTCGGGGTTGGCTTCGTCCACGGCGGCGGTGTGGTTCGGATCCTGATCAT
Organism: Pseudomonas neuropathica; assembly: GCF_015461835.1. Classification (GTDB taxonomy): domain Bacteria; phylum Pseudomonadota; class Gammaproteobacteria; order Pseudomonadales; family Pseudomonadaceae; genus Aquipseudomonas; species Aquipseudomonas neuropathica. The sequence continues at coordinate 309,467 of NZ_JACOPX010000007.1, forward strand.
CGAACAGAATGCTGTGCGCCGGGCCGTCGAGGTCGTCGTACTGACCGCTGTCCACCGCCCAGAAAAAGATGTAAACGGCGATGGCCACGATCAGCAGGGCGGCCGGGATCATCACGTAGAGAGCTGGCATCTGTACTCCAGGTGCCCGCGCGGCTCAGGCCGGCAGCGGGCGGGTGTGCGATCGGGTGCTGGCCGGCGGCGGACTCGGCAGGCGAGTCAGGCGCAGGGCATTGAGCACCACGGTCAACGAACTGATCGACATGCCGACGGCGGCCCACACCGGCGTGATCCAGCCGAGGGCGGCGAACGGCAACATGAGGCCATTGTACAGCGCCGCCCACAGCAGGTTCTCGATGATTACCCGACGGGTCCGCCGCGCGAGCGTGAAGGCTTGGACCAAGGCGTCGAGACGGTTGGACAGCAACACCGCATCGGCACTGGTTTTCGCCAGATCGGTGGCCGAACCCATGGCCACGCTGATATCGGCCGCCGCGAGCACCGGCACATCGTTGACGCCGTCGCCGAGCATCAGCACTTTGCGACCTTCCTTGTGCAACTGTTGCAGGACTTGCAGCTTGTCGTCCGGACGCAAACCGCCACGAGCTTCATCAATGCCCAATTCCGCCGCCACACTGGCGACCATTGGCGAGCTGTCGCCCGACAACAGCAATGTGCGCCAGCCGCGCGCCTTGCACGCGGCGAGCAGGGCGGGGGCGTCGTCACGCAAGCGGTCGTCGAGAACGAACCACGCCAGCGGCCCTTGAGTGTCGCCGAGCAGCAACCATTGGCCGGCCTCGTTCGGCATGGCGGGTACGTTCGCACCGCTGAGGGCGCAGACAAATTCTGCCTGGCCGATGCGCAAACGCTGTCCGCCCACCAAGCCTTCGAGGCCAAGACCCGGCGTGCTGTGGACTTCTTCAGCGGCCAGCGGCGCACGGCCAAAGGCGCGGGCAATCGGATGTTCCGAACGGTTTTCCAGTGCGGCGGCAAGGCTCAGGCATTGATCGCTGTCGCGCGCGCCGAGCGGGCGAATCGAGCGCAGCACCAGTCGGCCTTCGGTGAGGGTGCCGGTCTTGTCGAAGATCACCGTGTCGATTTGATTCAAGCCTTCCAGCACGTGACCACGGGTCAGCAGCAAACCGAGTTTGTGCAATGTCCCGGTGGCTGCGGTGAGCGCGGTCGGTGTCGCCAGTGACAGCGCGCACGGGCAGGTCGCAACGAGCATGGCGAGGACGATCCAGAATGCGCGCGATGAATCCAGCTCCCACCAGAGCAGGCCGATGGCCGCGGCGGCAATCAGTGATAACAGCAGAAACCATTGCGCGGCGCGGTCGGCGATTTCCGCCAGTCGCGGTTTTTCCGCCTGGGCGCGGTCGAGCAGACGGACAATGGCCGACAGGCGTGTGTCTTGGCCCAGTGCCTGAACTTCCACCGTCAGCGCGCCCTCAACGTTGAGCGTGCCGGCGGTGACCGCATCGCCCGGCATGCGCGGTTGCGGCAGGTATTCGCCGGTGAGCAGCGATTCGTCGATGCTCGATTGGCCGACGATGATCTTGCCGTCCGCCGGCAGAATCGAGCCGGCCTGCACCAGAATCCGCTCGCCGAGGCGCAGTTCGCTGAGCAGGATGCGTTCGCTCTGACCGGCTGCATCTAGGCGCAGGCAAGAGGCAGGCAAAAGATTGACCAATTGCGCGGTGGCGGCAGCGGTGCGTTCCCGGGCACGGCGTTCGAGATAGCGGCCGGCAAGCAGGAACAACGCAAACATCCCCACCGCGTCGAAATACAACTCGCCGACCCCGGTGATCGAGGTCCAGATCCCGGCAATGTAGGCACTGCCGATCGCCAGCGACACCGAGACATCCATGGTCAGGTGGCGTGTGCGCAGATCGCGCATCGCGCCTTTGAAGAACGGCGCGCAACTGTAGAACACGATCGGTGTGGTCAGGAACAGCGCGACCCAGCGCAGGATCGTGTGCAGCTCGGGGCTGAGGTCGATGTTGAATTCCGGCCAAGTGGCCATGGTCGCCATCATCGCCTGGAACCACAGCAGCCCGGCGACGCCGAGCTGGCGCAGGGCCAGGCGGTTTTCGCTGGCCAGTTGTTCACTGGCGCGATCGGCCTGATACGGATGGGCGGCGTAACCGATGTGGCGCAGTTCGGCGAGGATCTGGCTCAGCGGCAATTGCGCATCGGCCCAGCTCACGTGCAAGCGATGGTTGGACAGGTTCAGTCGCGCTTCGGCCACGGCGGGCAATGTGCGCAGGTGTTTTTCGATCAGCCAGCCGCAGGCGGCACAACTGATGCCTTCCATCAACAGGGTGGTTTCGGCCAAATCGCCTTCATGGCGGACGAAGGGTTGCTGGACATCGGCGCGGTCGTACAGGGCCAGTTCATCGACCAATTGCACCGGCAATGCTTCGGGGTTGGCCGAGGCTTCGCTGCGGTGTTGGTAATAGCTTTCCAGACCGCCGGCGACGATGGCTTCGGCCACCGCCTGACAGCCCGGGCAGCAGAATTCGCGGGATTGCCCGAGTACGACGGCAGTGAAGCGGCTGCCGGACGGGACGGGCAGGGCGCAGTGATAGCAGGGGAGTGGGGTGGTCATGGCACGTGTTCCGATGATCGTTCCCACGCTCCGCGTGGGAATGCCTCCCCGGACGCTCCGCGTCCGCTTCGGCTGGGACGCGGAGCGTCCCTGGCTGCGTTCCCACGCAGAGCGTGGGAACGATCAGAGTCAGGCTTACTTCTTCAGGTCTTCCGCGCCTTGCAGCGGTTCATCACCGAGCAGCAGATCCTTGTCATGGCTGACCAGCTCTTCTTCGAACATGCGCCACACATGGTCATCCTGACTGCCGAGCAGTTCGACAAAACGACGGCCTTCAACCTTGTCGCCTAACTGACCGATATAACGGCCGGTTTCGCTTTCGCTGCGAGTCAGGACGATCTTGCGATCCTTTTCCGGCTGGGTTGGCGAGATCAAATTCAGCTCCAAGGTTTTCGGCTGACTGTCACCGCTCAAACGCAAATCAACTTCACCGGTCACGTCATCCAGATGCACAGCCGCGCGCATCTTCAGGTTCTGCGCCAACAGTTCACGATCCAGCGAACGGTTGATGCCTTTGCCGGCCTCGTAGTAGTTGTCGTTGACGAGGTTGTCCGGGTTGTTCACCGCAATGGTCACCATGGACAGGGTCAGGGTCACCGAACAGGCCAGAATCCCGATGATGATCCATGGCCAAAGGTGCTTGTACCAGGGGCTTGCGGCGTTTGCTGCGGGCATGTTCAGTTCTCTCAACGGATTTGTGGGCCGATGAATCGGCTCTTGGCTTCAACGTGGACGCTGTCGTCATCGGCATCCTTGAGGATGAATTTCACCTCGTTGGTGCTCGATGGCAGTTGCTCCGGTGCGCTCGACAACTCGACCGGCATGCTGACAATGTCGCCGGCCGCGACTTTGATCTCGCGTTTGCCTTGCAGGCGCAGGTCGGGCAGGCCCGCGGCTTCCAGCACGTAAGTGTGGTCGCGCTGATCCTTGTTCATGATCTTCAGGCTGTAGACGTTTTCGATCCGGCCTTCGGCGTTTTCGCGGTACAGCACGCGGTCCTTGCTAACGTCGAAGCCGACCAGCGAGCGCATGAAGAATGCGCTGACCAACAGGCTGATCATCGCCAGCAACACCACGGCATAGCCGATCAGGCGTGGCCGCAGTTTATGGGTTTTCTGCCCGGACAGGTTGTGTTCGGTGGTGTAGCTGATCAGCCCGCGCGGGTAATCCATCTTGTCCATGATGCTGTCGCAGGCGTCGATGCAGGCCGCGCAGCCAATGCACTCGATCTGCAGGCCGTCGCGGATGTCGATACCGGTCGGGCACACCTGAACGCACATGGTGCAATCGATGCAATCACCCAGGCCCTGGGCCTTGTAATCGATACCTTTCTTGCGCGGACCACGGCTTTCACCGCGACGCGGGTCGTAGGAGACGATCAGCGTGTCCTTGTCGAACATCACGCTCTGGAAGCGTGCGTACGGGCACATGTAAATGCACACCTGCTCACGCAGCCAACCGGCGTTGCCGTAAGTGGCGAGGGTGAAGAAGCCGACCCAGAAATACGACCAGCCATCGGCCTGACCGGTGAAGAACTCGAAGACCAGTTCACGGATCGGCGAGAAGTAGCCAACGAAGGTCATGCCGGTGACAAAACCGATCAACAGCCACAGCGCGTGTTTGGCAAATTTGCGCGCAAATTTGTTGGCGCTCATCGGCGTCTTGTCGAGCTTGATGCGCTGGTTGCGGTCGCCTTCGGTGACCTTCTCGCACCACATGAAAATCCACGTCCACACACTTTGCGGACAGGTGTAGCCGCACCAGACCCGGCCGGCGTACACGGTAATGAAGAACAGGCCGAACGCGGCAATGATCAACAGGCCCGAGAGCAGAATGAAATCCTGTGGCCAGAAAGTGGCGCCGAAGATGAAGAACTTGCGCTCCGGCAGGTTCCACCACACGGCCTGATGACCGCCCCAGTTCAGCCACACCGTACCGAAATACAGCAGGAACAATGCCGCACCGCCCATCATCCGCAGATTGCGGAACAGGCCGGTGAACGCGCGGGTGTAGATTTTTTCTCGAGAGGCGTAAAGGTCAACGCTGTTGTTCGCGTTTTTGCTCGGTGGTGTGACGTCGTGTACCGGAATCTGGTTGCTCATCATTGCATCCCACGGCAGTGGAAAAATGCCTCGGTCGATACGTGCCAACCCAGGTCAGAAAGGGGTGTTGCAGTGGCGCAATGATACGCCGGTCGCTCTGGCTCAAGGGTGCGACCTTTGGTCGCGTTGGGTAAAAAACCTGAATGGTGTAGCGAATGCAGCAAAGCATGACGCAGGTCAATTGACTTGTTGAGTATGGACGGTTTTGGCTTGAGGGCTAATTCATTGTTTCCATAGGAGAGCAGTCCACCGCTGCGGTTATCGCGAGCTTCATAAAAAAGCCTGGTCAGATTGGACGCACGCACGAATGGCGTCACGTTCAGGGTTTGCTTTGCACAACTCGACGCGTGTCTGTCCTGAAAGAAAACTTTGAATGTGGTTTTGCGTGGGCCACGCCAGGTTGAGTGGAACTTGTCGTCTTTGTTTTCACTGCTCTGCAGGTTATTAAACTTGTGCGGCTAGTGTCTCTGAAATAAATCCAATTGATTGTTATTTTGTGAGTGCTTTGAAGTTTTTGGTTTTTCGAATAAGTTCTGTTTGCGCGAGAAGTTCGCGTCTGATTGATTAATTTAAATGGAATTTAATGTATGGCTTTTAACAAGTTTGCAAGCGTTGTGCTGGGTGTGTGTTTGTGGGCGACGGGTGCATCGGCGCAGGCTATAACCGGAACACCGAAACACATGGTTTTTGCCTCGGATACTCAATATCCCTGGACCGACAAGACTGATGACCGGGAGCCGGAATCCGACGCCGAATTCGATGTTCGTTCGAAATGGCTGGTTGATACTCAACTTGGGAGTATTGCCGAGTTCAGAAATCAGCACGGCTCTCAAGCCCAGGTGCCTTTGATGATCAATGGCGATATAACCGCTTTTGGTCATGGCTGGCAGCGTTCGTTCATGAAGGATTTACTGACCAAACACTTCAAAGGTGAGTATTTGTACGGCTTGGGTAATCACGATTATGAAAACAATGTTAATGATTGTTTTAGTAATAGCTGTGCAGCGGGAAGTATCGTCGAGTTCAAAGAGCACCATGAGGGTAAAGTCGACAGCTTTGATCTGAAAATCACCAGTGGGTTTCTCAGTAAAAAATATTCTGGCAGTCTCGCCTATTCAAAAAACATCGGCGAAGTTCATATGGTTCAACTCAATAACGAACCGACGTACACCACCCGGATTGCTCATCCATTGAACCCGACGACATTTGAAATCAACGATGCGCTCGACTGGCTTGAGACAGACCTCAGGCTGGCGCGAGCATCGGGGTACGCCATCATCATCAATATGCATAAACCGTTGCGCCATCAGGGGACCCAGGCGCAACAGAAACGCTTCACCGATATGGTCAACAAATATCAAGTGACTGCGATCTTTGCCGGCCATTTGCATAAGGATGGAGGTGATGCTTATTGGGAGGGTAGCGTCCCCATCTACCTGAGCGGCAGTACGTCTCAGCAAACCTATCTGATTGCCAGTTTCACCGAGGACCGCAAGCAGTTGCAGGTCTATCTGGTGAAGAACAATCAGTGGCGCAATCGAACGCTGATCTATACGACGCCGGTGCATTCAATCTTTGCCAAGCGCCCATGAAAAAAGCCCCGCCAGAGATTAGGCGGGGCTTTGTACGATCAGTGATTGGCAGCGTTCCATGGATTGATCAGATGAACGCCGCTGAGTTGGAAGTCGGCAACATTACGGGTGACCAGCGTCAGCCCATGAACAAGCGCGGTGGCGGCGATCAAAGCGTCGCATTCATTGCTGCGATCAGGCACGTGCAGCTGTGCGCATCGGCTAGCGACGGCGCTATCGACCGAGAGGATTCTTCCCGAGAATGCGGGTTTGACATGACGCTCGAGCCAGTTGCGCAGCATCCCTCCTTGTGGCGGGTCGCGGCGTTCGATACGCAGAATGCCGGTTTCCAGCTCCAGCACAGTGATGGCCGATAAATACAGGCTGGCCGGGGCGACGCTGTTTGCCCATGTCACCACCTGCTTGTTGGCCTGGGGTTTGCGCAGTTCGGAAACTACATTGGTATCCAGTAGAAACATCAGGACAGGTCCACGCTGCGAGGAGTGATGACGGCGCGCTCGGTTTCGAATTCGATGTCAGGCGCATTCGGCATGACCAGCAGATCGACGATGCTGGTCTGGCTACCGGTCAGTTTCTGGTATTCCTCGATGCTCAGCAGTACATGGGCAGGCTTGCCACGATCGGTAATGATGACCGGGCCCTGATGCGCGGCTTTTTTGGCGGCACTGGTGTCCTGGTTGAATTCGCGGCTGGAAATGGTCGTGATGGCCATCATGTTCGGCCTCCGGTGATTCTGGTGTAGAAACGTTACTACTTTGGGGTTTGCCCAGCAATCAAAAAGGTGGGTTGCGGACGATCGGTTTATCACTGTCATAACGGCACCGGCGAAAGCGCCCCGGCCAAAGGGCAGGGGCGCAGGATATCGGACGTAAATTCGCTGTGTTTTGCTATCCCCTGTCAGGGCAATCTGCCGCCGCCAAGACCGTCCAGACCGCCACTGTTACCTGGGCGACCTGCGGGGTTTGGTGAGGGTGAGCGTGCGGGTACCACAGGCCTATTCACCGCCGTTGCTTCATGATCATGGAGGGGCTGCAAACGTTTTGGCAGTGTGGTTTCGTCATTCTTTGACATGTAGGCTTCATCCTTGAAGGTTGACCCGATGCTGTTCATCGGGGTGGGAAAAACCTACAGGGCAGTGCTGCTCAGGTCTATTGAACATATGTCTCAAGGCATGAATGCCAGCATGAAAAAAGGCCCCGCCAATCAACATTGGCGGGGCCTTTTGTGCTTCAAGCGCTGGCCTTACTCGGCGTTCGCTTCGGGTGCTTTTTCACCGTGGGACAGGCTGTAAACATATGCCGCCAACAGGTGCACCTTGTCGTTGCCTTGCAGTTGTTCCTGCGCAGGCATCTGGCCCTGACGGCCGTAACGGATGGTCTGCTGCAGCTGCGCGAAGCTCGAGCCGTAGATGAACGCACCCGGATGGGTCAGGTCAGGCGCGCCCATGGCGGGGGTGCCTTTGCCGGCCGGACCGTGGCAGGCCACGCAGTTGGCGGCGAACAGCTTGCCGCCGTTGGCCGGGTCAGCCTTGGTGCCTTCCGGCAGTTTGCGGCCATCCAGGTTGGTCACAACGAATGCTGCCACATCGGCAACACCTTGCTCACCGATGACTTCAGCCCATGCCGGCATCACTGCGTGACGACCGCCCATGATGGTGGTCTTGATGGTTTCCGGCTCGCCGCCCCAACGCCAGTCGGCGTCGGTCAGGTTAGGGAAACCGTAGGCACCCTTGGCGTCGGAACCGTGGCACACCGAGCAGTTGGAGGCGAACAGACGGCCACCCATTTTCAGTGCTTGCGGATCCTTGGCGACTTCTTCGATCGGCATGGCGGCGAACTTGGCGAAGATCGGACCGAACTTGGCGTCCGAGCGGGCCATTTCCTTTTCCCATTCGTGCACGCCGGTCCAGCCGGTCTGGCCGTTGGCGAACGCGGTCTGCTTGTCGTTATCGAGGTAGTTGTAGCCCGGCAGCAGGCCTTTCCAGTTGCCCAGGCCCGGGTACAGCACCAGGTAACCCAAGGCAAAAATGATGGTGCCGACAAACAGCATGAACCACCATTTCGGCAGTGGGTTGTCGTACTCCTCGATCCCGTCGAAAGAGTGCCCGACCGTCTCGTCCGTCTGTTCGCTGCGCTGGCCCTTGCGGGTCGACAGCAGCAGCCAGGTCAGGGAAAAGATCGTACCGAGACTGAGGACTGTGACGTACAGACTCCAGAATGTAGTCATTCTTTGTTACTCCTAGAAGCTTGCTCGACGTGCTTGATGGCTTCGGGATCATCCGCAAAAGGCAACAAGGTCGCGTCTTCAAACTCCGACTTGCGCTTGGGGCTGAACACCCACAGCGCCAGACCGATGAAGGCCACCATCACGACAACGGTGCCCAGGCCACGAATCATCCCGATATCCATCCAGATCACCGTTTGCTTTTGATGATGGTGCCCAGGCCTTGCAGATAGGCCACCAGCGCGTCCATTTCGGTTTTGCCCTTCACGGCATCCTTGGCCCCGGCGATGTCTTCGTCGGTGTAAGGAACGCCGAGCGTGCGCAACACTTCCATCTTCCTGGCAGTGTCTTTGCCGTCGAGCTTGTTTTCTACGAGGAACGGGTAAGCCGGCATTTTCGACTCAGGCACGACGTTGCGCGGGTTGTACAAGTGCGCACGTTGCCAGTCATCGGAGTAACGACCGCCGACACGGGCCAGATCCGGCCCGGTACGCTTGGAACCCCACAGGAACGGGTGATCCCAGACGCTTTCACCGGCAACCGAGTAGTGCCCATAGCGTTCGGTTTCAGCGCGGAACGGACGGATCATCTGCGAGTGGCAGCCGACACAGCCGTTGGCGATGTAAACGTCGCGGCCTTCCAGTTCCAGCGCCGAACGCGGCTTCATGCCTTCGACCGGCTTGTTGGTGACGTCCTGGAAAAACAGCGGAACGATTTGGGTCAGGCCGCCAACGCTGACGGCGATGACCATGAAGAAGGCCAGCAGGCCAATATTCTTCTCGACAGCTTCATGCTTCATCAGTGAGCTCCAACGACAGCGATCTGGGCAGCGGCTTCGGCTTCAGCCGGGTTCGAGGCGCGCACGGTGCGCCAGACGTTGTAAGCCATCAGGAACATGCCGCTGGCGAAGAAAGCACCGCCCAAGGCGCGAACGATGTAGCCCGGGTGGCTGGCTTGCAGCGCTTCAACGAACGAGTAGGTGAGGGTGCCGTCGTCGTTGATTGCACGCCACATCAGGCCCTGTGTGATGCCGTTGACCCACATCGAAGCGATGTACAGCACGGTGCCGATGGTCGCGAGCCAGAAGTGCGCGTTGATCAGGCCGACACTGTGCATCTGAGCACGCCCGAACAGGCGCGGGATCATGTGGTAGATCGCGCCGATCGAGATCATCGCGACCCAACCGAGGGCGCCGGCGTGTACGTGGCCGATGGTCCAGTCGGTGTAGTGCGAGAGCGAGTTGACGGTCTTGATCGCCATCATCGGCCCTTCGAAGGTCGACATGCCGTAGAACGCCAACGAAACCACGAGGAAGCGCAGGATCGGGTCGGTGCGCAACTTATGCCAGGCGCCCGACAGGGTCATCATGCCGTTGATCATGCCGCCCCAGCTTGGCGCCAGGAGGATGATCGACATCGCCATGCCCAGCGATTGTGCCCAATCCGGCAGTGCGGTGTAGTGCAGGTGGTGCGGGCCGGCCCAGATGTACAGGGTGATCAGGGCCCAGAAGTGCACGATCGACAGACGATAGGAGTAGATCGGACGTTCGGCCTGTTTCGGCACGAAGTAGTACATCATCCCGAGGAAACCGGTGGTCAGGAAGAAGCCCACCGCGTTGTGGCCATACCACCACTGGATCATCGCATCGGTCGCGCCGGAGTAGGCGGAGTAGGACTTGAAGAAGCTCACCGGCAGCGAGGCGTGGTTGACGATGTGCAGCATCGCCGTGACCACGATGAACGCGCCGTAGAACCAGTTACCCACGTAGATGTGCTTGGTTTTGCGCTTGGTAATGGTGCCGAAGAACACCAGACCGTAGGTGACCCAGACAATCGCCAGCAAAATGGCGAGTGGCCATTCCAGTTCCGCGTATTCCTTGGTGGTGGTGTAACCCAGCGGCAAGGTAATGATCGCGCCGACGATCACCGCTTGCCAGCCCCAGAAGGTGAAGGCGGCGAGGCTGTCGGAAATCAGTCGCGTCTGGCAGGTTCGCTGCACGACATAGTAGGAAGTGGCAAACAGTGCACAACCACCGAAGGCGAAAATCACCAGGTTTGTGTGCAACGGGCGCAGGCGTCCAAAGCTCGTCCAAGGCAGACCGAAGTTCAACTCCGGCCAGACCAGTTGCGAGGCGATGAAGACACCGAGCCCCATGCCAAGGATCCCCCAGACCACCGTCATGATGGCGAACTGGCGGACTACCTTATAGTTATAAGCAGTCGGACTGATTGCTGTGCTCATTCTAAGGTTCCACGGTTTGGGTGTTTTATTAGGATTAAAATCGGCCGCAAGTATGCAGAGAGCAGGGGGTCATTGCAACGCGCCATGACCTGGGTCAATGCTTTCCAACGCTGATTCTGCGGCCTTTCCATGCGCCGCGTAAGGACAAAATTGGCCTCGGACAAAATGTCGCAGCGGACGAAAAAAGCGAGGGGTTCAGGTCGCTTGTAACGGGGTGTGTTCAAACGCTCAGTTCGGGTGACGGACGGTAAATGGCACGACAGCCGGTATCTACCGGCGTTTGCGGCCATATCAGTCAGCCGGTTCGCGGAACACAGCAGTCAGCGTTGACCTGGAACCGGCACAAGCCAGTCCGCATCGAGCAAGCGTAGACCCGAATCAGAGGAACCGAAAGGAGAGGGTGTGAAGGGGTGCGACAATGCGTCGCAAAGGGGCTGGATGCTGCCGCACCGAGAATGGTGCGGCAGATGTGTACGCAATGCTTACTTCTTGTTGTCTTCAGTAATAAGTTTTTCTGTATTCAATCCGTGCGACAGGCTGTATACATAAGCGGCTAGCAATTGCACTTTATCGTTGCCCAACAGTTCGTTCTGCGCCGGCATGTGACCCTGGCGACCATGGCGAATGGTCTGCTCGAGTTGGGTCAGGCTGGTGCCATAGATAAACCCGGCCGGGTGCGTCAGATTCGGTGCGCCCATGGCTTCAGTGCCGTGGCCGGTTGCCCCATGACAGGCAATGCAAGTGGTGCTGAACGCTTGCTGTCCGGCTTGCAGGTCAGCCTTGTTGTCGGCTGGCAATGGCAAACCGGCCAGTTCGTGACGGACGTACGCCGCGACGTTTTTCACCCCGGCTTCGCCCAACACTTCGCCCCAGGCCGGCATCGCCGCCATCCGGCCACCCATGATGGTGGTCTTGATGGTGTCGGCGTCGCCACCCCAGCGCCAGTCGCTGTCGGCAAGGTTAGGGAAACCGAACGCCCCCTTGGCGTCGGAGCCGTGGCACACCGAGCAGTTGGAGGCGAACAAGCGGCCACCCATTTTCAGCGCCTGTGGGTCCTTCGCCACTTCTTCCAGCGGCATGGCGGCGAACTTGGCGAAGATCGGCCCGAATTTGGCGTCGGCCTTGTTCATTTCCTTTTCCCACTCGTGCACGCCGGTCCAGCCATCCTCGTAACCCGGCAGGATGCCTTTCCAGTTGCCCAGGCCCGGATAGAGGATCAGATAGCCCACGGAAAACACCAGCGTGCCGGCGAACAGCATGAACCACCACTGCGGCAGCGGGTTGTCGTACTCCTCGATGCCGTCGAAGCTGTGCCCCATGGTCTGGTCGACGCTGCCCTTGGTCTCGCCCCGGCGGGTGCCGATCAGCAGCCACGTCAGGCCGATCAGGCTGCCGATGGTCAGTACGCAGATCCACGTACTCCAGAAGGTGGTCATGGCCGGGTACTCCTTGTCTCATTTACTGGGGTTGTGTCGGGTTGCGGCTCGTCGGCGAACGGCAGCAGACGCGCTTCGGCGAACTCCGGGGTGCGCTTGCGGTTGAACACCCACAAAGTCAAACCGACGAAAGCTATAAACACGACAACGGTGCCTAAACCACGGATCAGCCCTGCACTCATTTCAATGACCATGGCTCACCTCTTGCTCTTGATCGCAGTGCCGAGCACTTGCAGGTAGGAGACGAGGGCGTCCATTTCGGTCTTGCCCTTGAGGCTGGCCACCGCGCCGCTGATGTCGTCGTCGGTGTACGGCACGCCGAGGGTGCGCATGGTCTTGAGCTTGGTTTCGGTGTGGCTGCTGTCGACCGCTTGCGTGACCAGCCACGGGTAGGCCGGCATTTTCGATTCCGGCACAACGTTGCGCGGGTTGTACAAGTGCGCGCGGTGCCAGTCATCCGAGTAGCGCGCGCCGACCCGGGCCAGATCCGGCCCGGTACGTTTCGAACCCCACAGGAACGGGTGATCCCACACGCTTTCGCCCGCAACCGAGTAGTGCCCGTAGCGCTCGGTTTCGGCGCGGAACGGACGGATCATCTGCGAGTGGCAACCGACGCAGCCTTCGCGGATGTAGATGTCGCGGCCTTCCAGTTGCAGCGCGGTGTAGGGCTTCATGCCTTCCACCGGTTTGTTGGTGACGTCCTGGAAGAACAGCGGGACGATCTGGGTCAGGCCGCCGATGCTCACGGCGAACACCATGAGCAACATCAACAGGCCGACGTTCTTTTCAATCGTTTCGTGTTTCATGGCGGACTCCTCAGGCCATCTGCGCGGCAGCAACGACGTCAGCAGGCTGCGAGGCCCGCACGGTGCGCCAGGTGTTGTAAGCCATCAGGAACATGCCGCTGAGGAAGATCGCCCCACCAATCAGCCGCACGACGAAGCCTGGGTGGCTGGCCACCAGGGTTTCGACGAAGGAGTAGGTCAGCGTGCCGTCCTCGTTCACCGCGCGCCACATCAGGCCTTGGGCGATGCCGTTGACCCACATCGACGCGATGTAGAGCACGGTGCCGATGGTCGCGAGCCAGAAGTGCGCGTTGATCAAACCGACGCTGTGCATCTGCGCCTTGCCGAAGATTTTCGGAATCATGTGGTACAGCGCGCCGATCGAGATCATCGCGACCCAACCGAGGGCGCCGGCGTGTACGTGGCCGATGGTCCAGTCGGTGTAGTGGGAGAGGGCGTTGACGGTCTTGATCGCCATCATCGGCCCTTCGAAGGTCGACATGCCGTAGAACGCCAGCGATACCACGAGGAAGCGCAGGATCGGGTCGCTGCGCAACTTATGCCAGGCGCCCGAGAGGGTCATCATGCCGTTGATCATGCCGCCCCAGCTCGGTGCCAGCAGAATCAGCGACATCACCATGCCCAGCGACTGTGCCCAGTCCGGCAGCGCGGTGTAGTGCAAGTGGTGCGGACCGGCCCAGATGTACAGGGTGATCAATGCCCAGAAGTGCACGATCGACAGGCGATACGAATACACCGGACGCTCGGCCTGTTTCGGCACGAAGTAGTACATCATCCCGAGGAAACCGGCGGTGAGGAAAAAGCCCACGGCGTTGTGGCCGTACCACCATTGCACCATGGCGTCGGTTGCACCGGCGTACAACGAGTAGGACTTGGTGAAACTCACCGGCAACTCAAGGTTGTTGACGATGTGCAGAATCGCCACGGTGATGATGAACGCGCCGAAGAACCAGTTGCCCACATAAATGTGCTTGGTCTTGCGCTGCATGATCGTGCCGAAGAACACGATCGCGTAGGCGACCCAGACGATGGTGATCAGGATGTCGATCGGCCATTCCAGTTCGGCGTATTCCTTGGAGCTGGTGTAGCCCAGTGGCAGGCTGATGGCTGCCAAGAGAATCACAAGCTGCCAGCCCCAGAAGCAGAATGCGGCGATTTTCGGCGCAAACAGCTGAGTCTGGCAGGTGCGTTGCACCGAGTAGAACGAACTGGCGAACAGCGCACAGCCACCGAACGCGAAGATCACCGCGTTGGTGTGCAGCGGGCGCAGACGGCCGAAACTGGTCCAGGGCAAATTGAAGTTGAGTTCGGGCCAGACCAATTGGGCCGCGAGAAAAACCCCGAGGCCCATGCCGACGATGCCCCACACCACCGTCATAATGGCGAATTGGCGGACCACCTTGTAGTTGTAGGCGGTACTGATAGAAGTGTTCATGGTTCCCCATCCACGGTTCAGCCGAAGTGAGCGCGCGCGAGAACGCCGCGAATCCTTCGCCTGGAGTTATAGGCAGACTAAAAGCGAGGCAAGCATGGACAAACAGCACAAGGCCAGTATTGACGGGGATCAATGGGCGCAGTGTGTACTCGATCATGGATGGTTGTGGGATGCCGCCACGGGTAAGGCTTCGGCGACGTTGATCCTTGCTCACGGGGCGGGGGCGCCGATGGATAGCGATTGGATGAACGACATGGCTGGGCGCCTTGCCGGGCTTGGGGTGAACGTGTTGCGGTTTGAGTTTCCGTATATGGCGCAGCGGCGGGTGGACGGGGTGAAGCGGCCGCCGAATCCTGCTGCGAAACTGCAGGAATGTTGGCGTGAGGTGTATGCCGAGGTGCGGCGTCATGTCACTGGGGTTTTGGCCGTTGGCGGCAAGTCCATGGGCGGGCGGATGGCTAGTCTTTTGGCTGACGAATTGGGCGCTGATGCGTTGGTGTGTTTGGGTTATCCGTTTTATGCGGTGGGGAAGCCGGAGAAGCCTCGCGTTGAGCATTTGGCTTCTTTGCAGGCGCGGACTTTGATTGTGCAGGGGGAGCGGGATGCGTTGGGCAATCGGGAGGCGGTTGAGGCTTACACCTTGTCACGGAATATTGAGGTGGCGTGGTTAGCGGCCGGGGATCATGATTTGAAGCCGCTCAAGGTTTCCGGGTTCACCCATGAACAGCATTTGGCCAGCGCCGCGCAGAAAATTGCCGAGTTTCTCAGCAAGTGACCGAGCCGGGCTGAGATTTTGAACTGCATGAAGATCTGCTCCCTTTCCCCCTCGCCCCCTTGGGGGCGGTCCGACGTTTCGGGAGGGCTGGGGTGAGGGGGATGGATATCAGCCGCGACACGGTTTTCGTTCGAGTACATATCCATTGCTGCGGCAACGGCCACTTAGGGTTTCGCCCTGACGGCGACTCACTTTTTTTACAAACGCCTAAAAAAAGTAAGCAAAAAAACGCTTGCTCCTAC
This sequence comes from Pseudomonas neuropathica, assembly GCF_015461835.1. Classification (GTDB taxonomy): domain Bacteria; phylum Pseudomonadota; class Gammaproteobacteria; order Pseudomonadales; family Pseudomonadaceae; genus Aquipseudomonas; species Aquipseudomonas neuropathica. Next base: position 324,924 of record NZ_JACOPX010000007.1, read on the forward strand.
GTACGGCCCGCTCGCTAAAGCTCGGGGTCCCTTCGCTCCGGGATCGATCCGGGCGCAGCGCCTACGGTTTGCTTCGCTGCACCTCCTCTCGCTGTGTTTGGCTTCGCCAAACGGTCGCTGCGCTCCCACGCCCGGATCAATCCCTCCACTCAGCCTTCCGACGTCGCCTTACAGATCAAGATCAAGAGCAGGCGAGCTGACACTCGGCCTATTGAGTGGTGAAGAGCGGGGCGTGGTCAGCTTTGGATTTGTGTTGGAGCTGCCCCTCATCGGAACGCCGCCCGCCCAGCCCGCTCACGAGGGAGAGGGAGCCGATGGTGGGTCTCTCAAAATTTGCGTTCAACTCGGACTTTCACGTCGGCGTAACTCTACCAAACACCTCGATCAGTCCCCTCTCCCTCTGGGAGAGGGTTAGGGTGAGGGGCAATTTCGCTGACACGATAAAGAACTGGAAGCGCTCACTACCCAGCATTTCCTGTACGTAAACATGATTACGCGAGCGCGTTTAAAGTACACGAGCCGTTACGCCATCGGACCTACAACACCTTGCGCCGTTACCTACGCGTACGCCAGAATCCGCCGGCTTACACGACCATAGCGCGGGCTATATCGTTTGCCTGCCACTGCCCATCAGTGGTCGGGTTTAGTAGCCCGTATGGTTTTAGTAAGTGCATAGGTCCCATTAAGTCAGGCGCATCTGCCTGTACTCGATGGTGGCTGTGCTCAGGGCGCTTTCGAGCGCGCCGGTCTTGCTAATTCCTCCGGTCTACTAACCTGCGCACAGCCGCCACCCTTCTTTTAGTAGAGAACGGTCGCGGCCCTTGTTCAGGAATTAGATATTTATGTTCAAAGCCACGCCAAACCCTCCGGGCATCGACCCAACCCCTCACGACCCAGCGCTTGAGTCTCAAAAGACAAAAGAAGCGACTGATCGCGCCCTCGACTACTACCTCAGACCCGAAGCCCTGGCGGCCCCGCCAAGCTCGCCAAAATTTCGCCCCGTCTATCTCGTCGACCCCACGCTGGATGAGGAAACCCTGCTGGTCGAGGCGAGCGAGTCGCTCTCATACGCCCATGCCATGGCCGGAAACATCGCCAACTCAATAGGCGGCCCGGAGCGCAAGCCATTGCTGGCGCTGCAACAGGTGATCATGTTGAACGAGCTGTTGGTCAATCGGCTGCTGGATAAGCTGAAGTTGCCTCAGTAATTTCGCCGGCTGTTATGGCCTCATCGCGAGCAGGCTCACTCCCACAGGGAATTGTTGTCGAGCACATAATCTGTGACCACCGCAGATCCAATGTAGGAGTGAGCCTGCTCGCGAAAGCGGCATCACAGACAACATTAAAATCACAAGCCGACTTCCCGCTTTTTCTGCCTGCATACGCAATTCTGTAAGCACGTTTAAATCACACAACCCGTTACGCCATCGGGCCTACAACACCTTGCGCCGTTACCTACGCGTACGCCAGAATCCGCCGGCTTACACGGCTACAGGCCGGGTTATATCGTTTCCTTGTCACTGAAAAACAGTGATCGGGTTTGGTAGCCCGTCTGTAATAGCTGTGTGGCAACACCTTATGGAGCCTCTTTCTTGAGGCTCGGCTTTTATGGTGGTCATGCGTGGGGCTCACTCGTGAGCGCCGGGTTCCTATTGCAGCCGGTCTACCAACCCGCGTACGGCCACCACCCACTTGTTTGGTAGCGAGAGTGATGGCTCCTTAAACTGCGATAGGAGTTTCATCCATGTTCAAAATCACGCCCAACCCACCAGAAGCCGTTCCAATCCCCCACGATCCTTCACTTGACCCGCAAAAGGTCAAAGAAGCAACCGACCGCGCCCTCGACTACTACCTCCGACCCGAAGCCCTGGGGGCTCCACCAAGCTCGCCAAAATTTCGCCCGGTCTATCTCGTCGACCCCACGCTGGATGACGAAACCCTGCTGGTCGAGGCTAGCGAGTCGCTCTCATACGCCCACGCCATGGCCGGTAACATCGCCAACTCAATCGGCGGCCCGGAACGCAAGCCGCTGCTGGCGCTGCAACAGGTGATCATGCTCAACGAACTGTTGGTCAATCGACTGTTGGATAAGCTGAAGTTGCCTCAGTAATTTCGCCGGCTGTTATGGCCTCATCGCGAGCAGGCTCACTCCTACATTGGATCTGCGGTGATCACAGATTGTGAGCCCGACAACGATCCCCTGTAGGAGTGAGCCTGCTCGCGATGAGGCCTGCCAGACTCCACAAATTTCAGATCAAAAACAAAAAGCCCGGACAGCTTTCGCCGTCCGGGCTTTCAAGGTCAAAAGATCGCAGCCTGCGGCAGCTCCTACACCGATTATCTGTAGGCGCTGCCGCAGGCTGCGATTTTTTGCTGTTAGCGGTTAAACCGCTCCACCAACGAGTACTGCGTATTAGCCGTCTTCGTCAGCTCTTCACTCAGCAACGCCGAGTTGTGCGCTTGCTCGGATGTCTGATCCGCCAGCTCCGAAATATTGCTGATGTTGCGACTGATCTCTTCAGCCACCGCACTTTGCTCTTCGGTCGCAGCAGCGATCTGCGTGGTCATGTCGGTGATGTTGGCCACCGCTTCGCTGATCCCGACCAGTGCCTGATCCGCTTCCAGCACCCGCGCCACACCTTCTTCAGCCTGACGATGCCCGGCTTCCATGGTTTGCACGGCACTCGAAGCCGTTTGCTGCAACTTGGCGATCAGAGCATGAATCTGCCCGGTCGATTCGCTGGTGCGTTGCGCCAATTGACGCACTTCGTCAGCCACTACCGCGAAACCACGGCCCATCTCGCCAGCACGGGCTGCCTCGATGGCGGCGTTGAGAGCGAGCAGGTTGGTCTGGTCAGCGATGCCTTTGATCACATCAACCACGCCACCGATTTCGTCGCTGTCCTTGGCCAGTTGGGTCACGGTCAGGCCGGTTTCACCGACAACGACCGACAGACGCTGGATGGCTTCGCGGGTTTCACCGGCGATGTCACGGCCGCGACCGGTCAGGCGATTGGCTTCCTGGGTGGCGTCGGCGGTGCGTTGGACGTGGCTCGCCACTTCTTGCGTGGTGGCGGCCATCTGGTTGACGGCGGTGGCGACCTGTTCGGTTTCCACGCGCTGACGTTCCAGACCGTTGGAGCTGTTGTGCGCCAGGGCGTCGGATTGTTTGGCCTGATCGGTCAGGTGCTCGGCGGTGTCCTGCAGGCGGGTCAGGCAGGTTTTCAGGCGCGCTTCCTGGCTGAGGATCGACATTTCCAGACGCGCCTGGGCGCCACGGCTGTCGGTGTACATCTGCGCGATCAACGGGTCGGAAGTGGTCTGCTCGGCCAGGCGCAGCAGGCGTTTGAGCCCGCGTTGTTGCCATTGCAGGCCCATCAGGCCCAGCGGCACCGACAAACCGGCAGCGAGGGCGAAGCCCCAGTGCGAGTTCAGCGTCGCGCCGATCACGAAGCTCAGTTGGCTGACCAGAATGAACGGCAGCCAGTCCTGGAGAACTGGCAGCCATTTATCGCTGGAAGGGATCGCTGACTTGCCCTGGTTGATGCGTTGGTAGAGCGCTTCGGCACGGCGGATCTGTTCGGCGGTGGGTTTGATCCGCACCGACTCGTAACCGACCACCTGATTGCCGTCGAACACCGGTGTTACATAGGCATTAACCCAGTAGTGGTCACCGGTCTTGCAGCGATTCTTGACAATGCCCATCCATGGCAAGCCTTGTTTCAGTGTGCCCCACATGTGCGAAAACACCGCCGCCGGTACGTCTGGGTGACGGACCAGGTTGTGCGGTGCACGGATCAGTTCTTCACGCGAAAACCCGCTGATCTCGACGAAAGCGTCGTTGCAGTAGGTGATCACGCCCTTGGCGTCGGTTGTGGAAATCAACCGCTGCTGAGCCGGGAAAGTCCGTTCGCGTTGTGTAATGGGCTGGTTGTTACGCATGGTTTTTCAATCCGCAAGGCTTTGAAAGGTTGTCGGCGGTGACAGCTTTTTATTGAAATTTTTTTTCAATAATCAGCACGGCGTCGCAAAACGGCGCTTGCTTCAGCCGGCGAGCATCGGATAAGTGAACAAACCAAAATGCAGCAGGTTCAGCCCGAAATGCGTGGCGATCGCCGCGCCGAGTCCGCCAAAACGGTAGGCCAGACCATAGCCGACACCCGCCAGACCCGCCAGCAACACCCACGTCCAGCCTGCGCCGGCATGCACCAGTCCAAACAGCAAAGAGGCCACCAGCAGGGCGAGATTTTCACCGTAGGGCAGATTTTTGAAACGCTGACTGAGGCCGCCCTGTATATAGCCGCGAAACAGCGCTTCCTCGACCAAGGTCACCAGCAGCAGATTGTTCAGCACCCACAGCCACGCTTGATCAGGCCACTTCGGTGCCCAGGCGATCACGCCCAGCAACAGCGCGCCGCCAAGGGCAAGAACCGCGCTCAGCGTCAGGGCGAGGGCGGTGGCGTAGACGCTCAGGCGCAATGAACGTCGCCCGACAATCCACGGGCAGACCAGCAACAACCAGAAGCCAACCAGCGGTTTGTCGAGGTTCAGGTACATCGCGAACGGCACGGCGTTGTCGGTGAAGCGTTGCGGATCAATGGCGCGACCGTTGGCGAAGCCCGGTAGCCAGTGCAATGCCAACGCCACGGCCAGCACGATGAACAGGCCATGGCCGAGAAAACGTGCGACCGGCACTTTCTGCAGATGCACGGCGAAACCTGCGAACACCAGCAGCCCAATGGAGATCAGCGCCAGCCCGCCGAGGTGGCCGTAACTCAGCGCCCATCCGTAACCGAGGCTGAGAAGCGCCAGATAGAGCCATGGCAAAGCCTTCATCGAAAGTCCCTGTGCAAATTTGTGGAAGGGCTTTCTACACGGGTGGGGGCGTGGGGACAAGTGAAGGTGTGGTGGCAAACCGGGACAGTGCGCGAACCTGCGGCAACCCCCGATCAACTGTAGGAGTGAGCCTGCTCGCGATAGCGGTGTGTCATTCAACGCAGATGTTGGCTGATCCACCGCTATCGCGAGCAGGCTCACTCCTACAGGGTTTTGCGTTTGGCGTGGGATCAACGCAAGTTGAGTTTCGCTGCCGCACGCTCGGTGATTTCCGTGCGCAGCTTCAGCGATGGCGCGGCGCGCAATCGTGCTTCATCGACAATCGCACTCGGCGCAGTCTCCGGGCTGCCCGCGTTGAACGGCGGTGCCGGGGCATACTCCAATTGCAACTGAATCAGTTGCGCCGCGTCGGCCCCCACCAACTCTTCCGCCAGCACCAAGGCAAAATCGATCCCCGCTGTGATCCCGCCGCCGGTAAACAGATTGCCGTCACGCACCACCCGATCTTTCACCGCGATCGCGCCCAGCGTCGGCAGCAGATCGTGATACGCCCAATGCGTGGTCGCCCGTTTGCCTTGCAGCAGACCCGCCGCGCCGAGCACCAGCGAGCCGGTGCACACCGATGTCACGTACTTCGCCTGTAGGGCCTGGCGCTTGATGAAGTCCAGCGTCTGCTCGTCTTCCATCAATGGCCCAACACCGCCGCCACCGGGCACACAGATCACATCCAGATCCGGGCAATCCTCAAACGTGGTGGTCGGTTTCAGCAGCAGTCCGGTGCTGGCGGTGACCGGCATCAGATCTTTCCAGATCAAGTGCACCTGCACGCCCGGCAGCGAGGCGAGCACGTCATACGGCCCGGTCAGGTCGAGTTGCTGAACCTGCGGAAACAACAGAAAACCGATCTGCAACGTCATCGTTCTTACTCCATGAAAAGGGCTGGACGGCTTCACTGTAGGCGCGTAGGTTCTGGCGCATACGCCAATCACCCCACGAATTACGCCAAATGCCCAAAGCCATCCACGTACTCGCGTTTGCCAACATGCAGATCCTCGACGTCACCGGCCCATTGCAGGTGTTCGCCTCGGCCAACGACATCGCCCGTCAGCGCGGCTTGCCGATCCCCTATGCGCCGAGCGTGATTGCCAGCGGCGGCGGGGCGGTGATGTCGTCGGCGGGGTTGGCGGTGTTGGCCGAGCCGTTGCCGCAACTGCCCAGCGACACGTTGATCATCGCCGGTGGCTGGGGCATTTATCCGGCGGCCGAAGATGTGCTGTTGGTGGATTGGGTGCGCGAGCATGCCGGCAAATGCCGGCGCGTGGCTTCGGTATGTACCGGCGCATTTCTGCTCGCCGCCAGCGGCTGGCTCGACGGTCGCCGCGTGGTCACCCACTGGACGCGATGCGAACAACTGGCGCAGCAACATCCGAATCTGCACGTCGAGGCCAATCCGATTTTCATCAATGACGGCCCGGTGTGGACCTCGGCGGGGGTTACGGCCGGCATCGATCTGGCCTTGGCCATGATTGAAGAGGATCTGGGCAGCGACATCGCCCTGGATGTCGCCCGGCATCTGGTGGTGTTTCTCAAGCGCCCGGGCGGGCAATCGCAGTTCAGCGTGACCTTGTCCTTGCAGAATCAGGGCAATCGCTTTGATGAACTGCACGCGTGGATCGCCGAAAACCTCACCTGCGACCTCGGTATCCCGACCCTCGCAGAACAAGCCGGTATGAGCGAACGCAGTTTCGTCCGCCACTACCGCGCCGACACCGGCCAGACTCCGGCGCGGGCGATCGAATTGATTCGCGTCGAAACCGCCCGGCGCTTGCTCAGTGACACCGGTTTGCCGGTCAAACGCATCGCCGCCAATTGCGGTTTTGGCAGTGAAGAGACATTGCGCCGAAGTTTCCTGCGGGCTATCGGGGTGACGCCGCAGGCTTATCGGGAGCGGTTTTCGGTCAAGGCTGGAGCAGAACCGGTGATGCCTTGAATCAAACCTCAGCTTCCGCCACCTGATTGAAATACTTCGTCCGATCCGGGGTAAACGTCACCCGCATCTTCGTCCGCGAACACGTCAGCGCACGTTCTGCACTCAAATCAATATCCAGATCCTCACCGCGCAAGCCTTGCCACTGCGCCAGATACTTCAGCGAGCCATACTTCTCGTTTTTCTTCAGGCTGCGGCTCACGCCACCTTTCCAGCCGAGCACGGGCAGTTCGCCGGCGAGACATTTTTGCGCGAGGTCGGGGAAGCGGGTGGCGCGCTGGCGGCCGATTTCCCAGCACTTGATCAGGCCTTTGTCCGCGGCTTCCCAGAGTTGGGTGCGGGTCAGGCCGCTGCGAAGCGGCGTGTCGATGGTGCGCTGGACGTGCTGGGACATTCTGGTTCCTTGAATTCGGGTTTTATTGGACAGCTCCGCTGTGCCCGTTGCGGTGGATGGTAGGGGTGGATGTAACAGCTGGCAACAGGGTATTTCCGGGTGTGACTGCGAGTTGCAGGGCAGGCACGGTTCAGGGGATGTTGACCATTTGTAGTCTTACGGCAGTTGAAAACTGTGCTGAGGGAGCTTGCTCCCGCTCGGCTGCGCAGCAGGCGCAAAGTCAGGCAACCCGGTGCTTCGGTAGGATTGGGGAGGCAGGTTTCAGGGCCGCTTCGCGCCCCGGCGGGAGCAAGCTCCCTCGCCATAGGGGGTGGGAGTGAGCCTGCTTTTGCGTAGGTGTCAGTCCTACAATTGGCTGTTGATGCAGACTATTTCCTACAGCCTTTGGTGACAATTACGGCTGCCAGTAACTCTTTTCCCCACTCAGCTTGCGGTCGAGAAAACTCGCCGCACTGATCAACGCCAGATGCGTCAAGGCTTGCGGGGTATTACCCAAGTGCCGGCCATGGGCGTCGAACTCTTCGGCGTAGAGACCCAGCGGATTGGCATAGCGCAGCAATTGCTCAAACTCCAGATGGGCTTTTTCAACCTGCCCCGCGCGAGCCAGGCATTCGACGTACCAGAACGAACACGCGGCGAAGGCGCCTTCAGTGCCGGCCAGGCCATCGATATTGCTGTCGTCATTGCGATAGCGATAAACCATGCCGTCGCGCACCAAGGTCTTTTCGATGGCCGCAAGGGTCGACAGCCAGCGCGGATCCTTGGCGCTGACGAAACGCACCAGCGGCATCAACAACATCGAGCCATCCAGCGCCGTACCGCCCTTGTACTGGACGAAATGCCCGCGCTCCTCATTCCAGAAGTTGTCCCAGATGTCGGCGTAGATCGCCTGCCGGGTCGAGTCCCATTGCGCAAACGGTGCCGGTAACGAGCGTTTCGAGGCCAGGCGAATCGCCCGGTCCAGCGCCACCCAGCACATCAGCCGCGAGTGCAGGAAGTGATGCTGCTCACCGCGCATTTCCCAAATGCCGACATCGGCGGTCTGCCACGTTTCACAGACTTGATCGACCACTTCACGCACATGTTTCCAGCCCTCGTGGGAAATTGCGTCGCCGTATTTGTTGACCAGATACACCGCGTCCATCAGCTCGCCGAAGATGTCGAGCTGGATCTGGTCGTACGCGCCATTGCCGATGCGCACCGGTTTCGCGCCGCCGTGTCCCGACAGGTGATCAAGTTCGGTTTCCGGCAATTCCTGTTGTCCGTCGATGGCGTACAGAATATTCAGTTTCACCGGTTGCCCGTGGCAATCGCTGACCCGTCCGCGCAGCCAGCCCATATAGGCATTGGCTTCGCCGACAAAGCCCAGGCGCATGAACGCGTACACCGTGAACGAGGCGTCGCGGATCCATGTGTAGCGGTAGTCCCAGTTGCGTTCGCCGCCAGGCGTTTCCGGCAGGCCGAAGGTCGCGGCGGCGAGAATCGCGCCGTGTTTGCGCGACGTCAGCAGTTTCAACGCAAGGGCCGAACGGTTGACCATTTCCCGCCAGCGCCCGCGATAAATCGACTGACCGATCCAGTCGCGCCAGAACTTCAGGGTGCGTTCCATGCACAAGTGTCCGGCGCCTTCGGCGAATCGTGGATCATCGGTGGCACCGAGCATGAACGCCGCCGTTTCATTTTGCTTGAGCGTGAATTGCGCCACCGCCGCTTGCGCGTCGATCTGCATCGGCTGGTCCGAAGCCAGGCGCAGTGACGGTTGGCCAGCAGCGCTGAACGTCACGTCTTGTTGATCCATCTCGGCTCGGGTGTCGGCTCGGGCGTAATCGTGGCGCACGGCGCAGCGCATCGTGAAAGTCGCCGAGCCGCTCACTACGCGAACCCGCCGCATCAGTAGCGGCAGAGTGTCGTCACTGTCTCCGATAGGCAGCAGATCGGTGACTTCCACCACCGCCCGCTCACTCAGCCAGCGGGTTTGCAGAACATTGGTGTCCGGCAGATAGATCTGCTCGCGGCGCGCGTCGGGCAAGTCCGGCGCCAACTGGAAAATCCCCGCGTCCGGGGTGTCCAGCAACGAACAGAAAATCGACGGGCTGTCGAATTCCGGCCAGCAGAAAAAATCCACACTGCCACGGTCGTTGACCAGTGCTGCACTGCGCATGTCGCCGATGATGCCGTGGGCGTCGATCGGGCTTTGTCGTTCCAGGTGATGCTCAGCCATTGCCGCGAAACTCCGGATAGAGGCTCATGCCGCCGTCGATGAACAGGGTGGTGCCAACGATGTAATCGGCGGCATCCGAGGCGAGAAAGACCACGGCGTTGGCGACGTCTTCCGCGTCGCCGATGCGCCCGTAGGGAATCAGATCAAGCAGCTTTTCGCCGGCAGCGCCTTCGGTGGCGTCTTTGTTGATCGCCGTGCGAATCGCCCCCGGCGCGATGCCGTTGATGCGAATGCGTTGGTGGCTGACTTCCTGTGCAAGGGTCTGCATCAGTTGATCGACACCACCCTTGGACGCGGCGTAATTGACGTGCCCGGCCCAGGGAATGCGCTGGTGCACCGAACTCATGTGGATGATCTTGCCAGCCGCGCGGGACACGCCTTCACGAACGCCCTGGCGATTGAAAATCCGCAGGGCAGCACGGGCGCAGAGGAACTGCCCGGTGAGGTTGACGCCGATCACTGCGTTCCAGTCGTCCAGCGACATATCCACAGCGGCGGCGTCTTTTTGCATACCCGAGTTGGCCACCAGAATGTCCAGCGAACCGAAGGTGTCGAGGGTTTCGGCGAACAGCCGTTCAACCTCGTCTTCCTTTGATACGTCGGCGCGGATGGCGATGGCTTGGCCACCATCGGCAATGATCTGTCGGGCCAGTGTCTCGGCTGGTTCTGCCTGGCGGTTGTAGTTGATGACTACTGCGGCGCCGGCTGCGGCCAGGGCTTTGGCACACGCGTGACCGATGCCGGAACTGGCGCCGGTGATCAGGGCTGTTTGTCCGGTGAGGGAGATGTGCATGCGGTGGCGTGCCTTGAGTGAGGGCTTATTTAGCTGACTGGTGGCGAGCGGTGAGAGTTCAGCTCGAAGATCAAAAGATCGCAGCGTGCCGCAGCTCCTACATGGAATGTGATCTCCAGTAGGAGCTGCGGCACGCTATGATCTTTTGATCTGCAAGGCCTTCACATTCCACCAACAATTCCGCGCTTCCCCGACACCCGACCCTATGGCAACTTGGCGGCCCTTGATGAGGCTGCAGTCCATGGCAAACCCCTACCGCGAATTGTTCAACGCCCCCGGTGCACGCAATTTTGTGCTGGCCGGAATGATCGCGCGCATGCCGATCTCCATGACCGGTATCGGCGTGATCACCATGCTTTCGCAGTTGAAGGGTGGGTATGCGTTAGCCGGTGCGGTGGCGGCGACGTTCGCGCTGGCAACGGCGTTCTGTGCGCCACAGGTTTCGCGGCTGGTTGATCGCTTCGGTCAGGGGCGGATTCTGCCGGTCTCGGCATTGATCGGCGGCGGGGCGCTGTTGATGTTGCTGCTGTGCACGCGTTTGCAGGCACCGACCTGGACGCTGTTCGTCTTCGCCGCGCTGGCCGGGTGCATGCCGAGCATGTCGGCGATGGTGCGGGCGCGCTGGACGGAAATCTATCGCGGCCAGCCACAACTGCAGACGGCGTACGCGCTGGAGTCGGTACTGGATGAAGTCTGCTTTATTGTCGGTCCGCCGCTGTCGGTGGGCTTGTGCGTGGCGGTGTTCCCCGAGGCCGGGCCGCTGGCGGCGCTGTTGGCGCTGGCGATCGGCGTGACGGCGTTTGTCGCTCAGCGCAGCACCGAGCCGCCGGTGCATCCGCACGCCTGCGAGCACCACGGCTCAATCATTGGTTCGACCGACATTCAGCTGTTGCTGGCGTTAATGATCGCCATGGGCGTGATCGTCGGTGTGGTCGATGTCGTCAGCGTCGCGTTCGCTCAGCAACAGGGGCAACCGGCGGCGGCGAGCATTGTGCTGTCGGTGTATGCCATCGGTTCGTGTCTGGCCGGGATTGCGTTTGGGGCGATGCGCTCGAAACTGCCGTTGCCGCAATTGTTTCTGTATGGCGGGGTGGCGACGGCAGTGACGACGCTGCCACTGTTGCTGGCGAGCAATATTATCGGCCTCGCGCTGGCAGTATTCATTGCCGGCCTGTTCTTCGCGCCAACCTTGATTGTCGCGATGGCACTGGTCGAACGCATTGTGCCCCCGGCCAAGCTCACCGAAGGGCTGACCTGGCTGGTCACTGGTTTGAGTATCGGCGTTGCCATTGGCGCCGCTGGTTCGGGCGCGCTGGTCGATGCTTTCGGCGCACGCAGCGGCTTTTGGTTGGCGATTGCTGCCGGGGCAGTAGTCCTCGCATCGGCGGTGCAGAGTTTCCGTCATCTGAAGTGATCGGCTAACCGACTAATTCCCGCGCTATCTCATCCGTTCTCTTTTACAGATAACCCTATTGAGGTAAACGCGGTGACAAAGCTGACACTGCTGTGCCTGCCCTATTCGGGCGCCAGCGCCATGGTCTACAGCCGCTGGCGGCGCCAACTGCCATCGTGGCTGCACTTGCAACCGGTGGAGCTGCCCGGGCGCGGTGCCCGTTTCGACGAACCCCTGCAAATCGATATGCGTGCGCTGGCCCGGCAACTGGCCCGCGAGCACAAGGCTGGCTTGCAGGCGCCTTATGCACTGTTCGGGCATAGCCTCGGCGCGCTGCTGGCGTGCGAGATGGCGCATGCCTTTCGCGAACTCGGAGTACCGGAACCGGTGGCGTTGTTCGCTTCCGGTACTGCTGCGCCGACGATGCGCAGTGACTACGATCGCGGCTTTGCCGATGCGCGCAGCGATGAAGAATTGATCGAGCAGCTGCGCACCTTCCAGGGCACCAGCGAAGAAGTGCTGGCCAACAAAGAACTGATGAGCCTGACCCTGCCGGTGCTGCGCGCCGACTTCATGATGTGCGGGCGCTTCACGCCGGCGCAGCGTCCCTTGCTCAATTGCCCGGTGCACGTGCTGGGCGGCAAGGAAGACCGCGCGACCACCGAGCAACTGATCGGCTGGAGCAAGGAAACCCTGGGCAGTTTTTCCGTGGACATGATGACCGGTGGGCATTTCTTCATTCATGAACACGAAGCCCGGGTCATCCGCACGATCAAGACCCATCTGGAAGTCCATCACCGCCGTCATGCGCAGGCTACGGCACCGGCGTTTTAGCGCGCGGTTCACCTATCGAGTGATTACAGGAGGCCAGTCATGGCTGTTGCTGTGGGATTTTCCGTTCGGCCACTGCTGCCGCAACGGGGGCGCTTGCCGTTGTTGGTGGAAGCGACCGATGCGGACACTGACCTGTTGGCGGTGTTCGATGAATTGAAAGAACTGGTGGACGAGCATCTGCTGCGCGACGGCGGGGTGCTGTTTCGCGGCTTCCGTCTGAACGGTGCCGAACAGTTCCGGCAGTTTGCGGCCAGTTTTGGCCATCCGTTGTTGAACTATGAATTCGGTTCGACGCCGCGCACCAACGTGACGCAGGGCGTGTACACCTCGACCGAATACCCGGCGCACCAGAGCATTCCGCTGCACAACGAGCAGGCTTATTCCCGCGACTGGCCGATGAAGATCTGGTTCTACAGCATGATCGCAGCCAAGTCCGGCGGCGAGACGCCGATTGCCGACAGCCGTGAAGTTTATCGGCGCATTCCGTTGGCGATTCGCGAGCGCTTCGTCAGCAAAGGGCTGATGTATGTGCGCAACTTCGGCAACGGCTTGGATGTGGCTTGGGAAGACGTGTTCAACACCGACGATCGCGAGGTCGTCGAGGCCTACTGCAAGGCCCACGGCATTGTCTGCGAATGGAAGGACGACGGTGAGTTGCGTACTCGCCAGACTTGTCAGGCGGTGGCGGTGCATCCTGTGACCGGCGACAACGTCTGGTTCAATCAGGCGCACCTGTTCCATATTTCCAACCTGCAAGCGGAAGTGCGCGAAAGCCTGCTCGATATCGTCGACGAGGAAGATTTGCCGCGTAACGTCTATTACGGCGATGGCTCGGCCATTGAAGACGAAGTGCTGGCGCAGATTCGCGCGGTGCTCGATGAGTGCGCGATCAGCTTTCCCTGGCAGGAGGGCGATGTGCTGATGCTCGACAACATGCTCTCGGCGCACGCGCGTTCGCCTTTCGAGGGGCCGCGCAAAGTGATTGTCGCCATGGCGGAAGGGCATTCACAGGGTCCGCTCTGAGCCATCCCCACACTTGGTGGTAAAGCAGCCGAAGCCGGTCTCGTACCGGCTTCGGCCTTTGTGTGCCTAGCGTCGAGCCGCTGTTGCGCCAGCGCGCTAAATCATCGCGTTTGTCATTCGTTCTTGTTGATACGACCGGGTCTCCTGGTCACGCCGCCGATCAGCAAGGACCCCATGCATGAATGCCGCAGACGCCCAGAAACTAGCCCGTCGTTTTATCGAACTGCCACAGGACAAACGCCGTTTGTTCCTCGCCGGCATGGCCCGTGAGGGCATCGATTTTGCGCAGCTTCCCATGACTGCCTGTGACGGAATCGCCGCGCGAGACGGGCTTTCGTACGCCCAGCAGCGGATGTGGTTTCTTTGGCAACTGGACCCGCACAGTGCTGCCTACAACTTGCCGATGGCGGTGCGCCTGACGGGCGATCTGCAAGCACAGGCGCTGGAGCAGGCGTTCGGTCTGCTGGCGGCGCGGCACGAGTGCTTGCGCACCACCTTCGGTCAGGAAGGTGAGCGCGCGTTTCAGCGCGTCGCCGAACCGCAGCCGTTGAAACTGCCGATCACCGATCTCAGCGCATTGCCCGAGGCCCAGCGCTGGCCGCTGGTGCAACAGCACATGAGGGCTGAGGCCGCTCAGGCCTTCGATCTCGAGAACGGTCCGCTGCTCAGCCTGCGCCTGTTGCGTCTGGCCGAGCAGGAGCATGTGTTGCTGCTGACCTTGCACCACATCATCGCTGATGGCTGGTCGATGAACATTCTCATCGATGAATTCATGCGCACTTACGATGCTCTGGTGGCGGGGCGCGAGCCGTCGTTGCCGGCACTCACCGTGCACTACCGCGATTACGCCCTGTGGCAACGCAGTTGGCTGGAGGCCGGAGAGCGCGAGCGTCAGCTGGATTACTGGCGTGCACAATTGGGCGACGAGCATCCGCTGCTTGAGCTGCCGACCGATCGTGCCTATCCGGCGCAATCCAGCCATCAGGGCGCGCGTCTGGAAACGGTGATCGACGCAGCGCTGCGCCAAGAGCTGAAAAGCCTCGCGCAGCGTCAGGGCGTGACGCTGTTCGTGGTGCTGTTGGCGGCGTTCAAAACGCTGTTGCATCGCTACAGCGGCCAGACCGACATCCGCGTCGGCGGGTTGATTGCCAACCGCACGCGCAGCGAAACCGAAGGGCTGATCGGCTTCTTCGTCAACACGCAGATCCTGCGCAGTGAAGTCACCGCACAAACCCGTTTTGCCGATCTGTTGCAGAACCTGCGTCAGGCCGCGCTCGGTGCTCAGGTTCATCAGGATCTGCCGTTCGATGCCTTGATCGAAGCCTTGCAACCGGCGCGCAGCCAAAGCCACAACCCGCTGTTTCAGGTGATGTTCAACCACCAGCCGCTGGTGACCGACTTGCACGATGTGCAACTGGAGTCCGGTTTGCAGGTGGGCTATTTGACTGAGGAGCAATTGGCCGGCAGCGGTCGCCAACATGCCGCCACCAGCGACCTGATGCTCGACACCCGTGAGGAGGGCGAGCAGTTGTTCGCGGCCTTCACCTACGCCACCGATATTTTTGATGCCGCGACCATCGCCGCGATGGCCGGGCATTGGCGCAACATCCTCGCGTCCGTGTGTCGCGATCCGCAGCAAGTCGTCGGCGAAGTCGAACTGCTGGCGGAGGCGGAACGTGCACAACTGATTCAGGCCACCGCAGCAGAACCTGAGTTCGCCAGCGTGCAGAGCCTGTTCGAAGCGCAAGTAGCGCGCACGCCACAGGCATCGGCAGTGATTCTGGCGAGCGAACCGTCGCCGGCACTCAGCTATGCCGAGTTGAACACCCGCAGTAATCGTCTGGCCCATCAGTTGCGCGCTCGCGGTGTCGGCCCTGACGTGCTGGTCGGCGTGGCGCTGGGGCGCTCGCTGGAACTGGCGGTGGCATTGCTGGCGGTGCTCAAGGCCGGCGGCGCCTACGTGCCGCTGGATCCGCAAACCCCGGCCGAACGTTTGCGCCATGTGCTTGATGACAGTGGCTTGAAACTGTTGCTGACCGATCGCGAAAGCCTCGCCAGCCTGCCGGATCTGGATGACGTCGATTGCCTGTGCCTGGAGCAACTGGCCGACACTGATCAGGCCGACAATCTGCCGGTGACAGTCGCCGCACAAAACCTCGCCTATGTGATTTACACCTCCGGTTCCACCGGGCGGCCGAAAGGCGTCGCGGTCAGCCACGGCGCGCTGAGCGAGTTTATCGCCCGTGCCATTGATTACAGCGATCTGCGCGAAGGCGATCGCGTTCTGCAGTTCGCCACCAGCAGCTTCGACGGCTTTGTCGAGCAGTTTTTCCCGCCGCTGTGTCACGGCGCCGCAGTCGTCCTGCGCGATGCGCGGTTGTGGGACAGCGCGGCGTTGCATCAAGTGATTGTCGATCACGGCATCACCCTGGCCGACTTGCCGGCCGCTTATTGGTATTGGCTGGTGCAGGAATATGCCGCTCATCCACCGAGCGGCTTCGGTGCGCTGCGGCAGATTCACGTCGGTGGCGAGGCGATGGCGGTGGACGGTTTGCGCCTGTGGCAACAGGCCGGTTTGGGCCATGTGCGCTTGCTCAATACCTACGGGCCGACCGAAGCCACGGTGGTGTCGAGCATTCACGACTGCACGGCGCTGACGGCGGACGCCGTGTCGTGGCGCGGAATCCCGATCGGCCACGGTCTCGATGCGCGCCGTTTATACGTGCTGGACGATGATTTGAACTTGCTGCCGCAAGGCGCGGTGGGCGAGTTGTACATCGGTGGTCCGGGCCTGGCGCGGGGTTATCACCGTCAGCCGATGCTCAGCGCCGAGCGTTTTATCGCCGACCCGTTTGCCGATGGCCAGCGCCTGTACCGCACTGGCGACCGCGCGCGGCTGCGTGCTGATGGCGCGGTGGAGTACATCGGCCGGGTCGATCATCAAGTGAAGATTCGCGGTTTCCGCATCGAGCTTGGCGAAATCGAATCGCGCCTGCAGCAATGCCCTGGCGTTCGCGAAGCCGTGGTGCTGGCGGTGCCGCTCAGCGGCGGCCAGCAACTGGTGGCCTACGTAGTCGCCGATCAGGCCACGCTCGAAAACGCCGCGACGCAAGCGGCGTTCCGTCAGCAAATTCGCGCTGCCCTGCAAGCCCATTTGCCGGACTACATGGTGCCGGGCCACTTGCTGTTGCTGGCGAACCTGCCGCTGACACCCAGCGGCAAACTCGATCGCAAGGCCTTGCCGGCACCGGATCCGAGTCAACTGCAAGGCGACTATCGCCCGCCGCAAACAGTCACCGAACAACAATTGGCGCAGATCTGGGCAGAGGTCCTGCAAGTGGCACGGGTCGGTCTGGATGATCACTTCTTTGAACTGGGCGGCCATTCGTTGCTGGCGGCGCAGGTGATCGCGCGCATCAACACTCAATTGGGCGTGGTGCTGCCACTGCGCAGCCTGTTCGAGAAACCGCTGCTGACCGATCTGGCCGCCGTGCTGGCGCAACTGGCTGACGGCGCAACGAACGACGACTGGTCCGACATGGATCAGTTCATGAATGCTTTGGAAGGAGAAGAAGTATGAGCGGCACCATGGCGGAACGTATCGCGAAGAGGTTCGTCGGCTTGCCGCTGGAACAGCGTCGGCTGTTTCTGGCCAAGCTGCGCGAAGATGGCAAGGACTTCAGCCTGTTGCCGCTGCCGGTCAGTCGTCACGATGTCGCACCGATTCCGTTGTCGTTCGCTCAGCAGCGCCTGCTGTTTCTCTGGCAACTCGAACCGCAAAGCGCTGCCTACAACATGGCCGCCGGCCTGCGCCTGAGCGGGCGTCTGGACGAAGTGGCACTGCAGCGTTCGTTCGATCATCTGGTGGCGCGCCATGAAGTCCTGCGCACGGTGTTCCAGACTGACGGTGATCAGCCGCATCAGGTGATCCTTGCACAGCAACCGCTGGTCGTGGAGCGCATCGACCTGACGGACTTGCCGACAGCAGAACGCGAGCAAGCGTTGGCGCAACAGGTGCAGGCCGTCACCGCACGACCATTCGATTTGCGCCACGGGCCGCTGCTGCGCGCGAGTTTGTTTGCCTTGGCCGACGAGGAATTCGTGCTGGTGGTGAGCATGCACCACATCGTCTCTGACGGCTGGTCGATGGACGTGATGGTCAAGGAATTCGTCCAGTGCTATCAGGCCTTCAGCCTCGAACGCGAACCGCAATTGCCGGCGCTGGCGCTGCAATACGCTGACTACGCGATCTGGCAACGGCGCTGGCTGGAAGCCGGTGAGGGCGAGCGTCAACTCGATTACTGGCGTCAGCAATTGGGTGAAGAGCATCCGCTGCTGGAAGTGGCACCGGACTTTGCCCGGCCACTGACGCAAAGCTTCGAAGGTCAGACGCTGAGTTTTGATTTCGGTGCGCCGCTGTCCCTGCAGCTCAATGCCTTTGCCCGCAGTCAGGGCATCAGCCTGTTCATGCTGGTGCTGGCCGGGTTCTCGTTGTTTCTGTCGCGGCAGGCCGGGCAGCGCGACATTCGCGTCGGCGTGCCAAATGCTAACCGTGGTCGTGCTGAAGTCGAAGGGCTGATCGGCTTTTTCGTCAACACCCAAGTGCTGCGTTGCGAGGTGGATGAGCGCGGCAGTTTCGAGGATTTGCTGGCGCGGGTGCGCGAAGCCGCATTCGGCGCGCAGGCGCATCAGGAGTTGCCGTTCGAGCAACTGGTGGACGAGTTGGTGGCTGAACGCACCCTCGGCCACAACCCGCTGTTCCAGGCCAAGTTCAACCAGAACGTCGGTATGCAGAAACAGCGCGCGATGGCTCTGCCAGGGCTGACGGTTGCCGAATATCCGCTGGACAAGGACGGCACCCACTTCGATCTGGCGCTGGACATTACCGATGACGGCACGCTGATTCACGGCCAGATGACTTATGCCAGCGATCTCTATCGCCCGGAAACCGTCGAAGCTTTCGTACCGGCGTTGCTCGGTTTGTTCAGCGCGTTGCTGGAAGCACCGCAAGCGCCACTTCACAGCATCGCCACGCTCGCGCCGGCCACGCTGAACGCACCTGCAAATCCGGCGTTGCTGGTGTTGCAGCACTGGGATCGTGAAGTCGCGCGCCAGCCCGAAGCACTGGCCGCGCGCGACCTGAATCAGGCCTTGAGTTTTCAGGCGCTGGATCAGGCGGCCAATCGACTGGCCCATCATTTGCGCGCCCAAGGCGTGCGCGACGGCCAGCCGGTGGCAGTGCTGATGGAGCGTTCGCTGGACTGGCTGACCTGTGTGCTGGCGATCTTCAAGGCCGGCGCGGTGTACATGCCGCTCGACGTCAAGGCGCCGGACGCACGTTTGCAGCAGATGCTCGGCGCTGCGAAAGCACGGCTGCTGTTGTGCGCCGAAGACGATGCGCGTGTCTGCGCGCTGGCGGTCGATGGCTGTCAGGGCATCGCCTTTGCAGCGTTGCAGTGGCAGTCAATGCCGGACACGTGCCCAGCCGTGACGCTGTGCGCGCAATCACCGGCGTACGTGATTCACACCTCCGGTTCCACCGGGCAACCGAAAGGCGTACTGGTCAGCCACGGTGCGCTGGGCAGTTATGTGCGCGGTGTGCTGGAGCGGATGGCGCCGACGGCGGACAGCAGCATGGCGCTGGTCTCGACCATTGCTGCGGATCTGGGTTTTACCGTGCTGTTCGGGGCGCTGTGTTCCGGGCGCTTGTTGCATGTCTTGCCGGAAGAATTGGGCTTCGATCCGGACCGCTTTGCCGAGTACATGGCCGCGCATCAAGTGGGCATGCTGAAAATCGTTCCCGGCCATCTGGCCGCGTTGTTGCAGGCCGCGCGGGCTCCCGACGTGCTGCCGGAACACGCGTTGATTGTCGGCGGTGAAGCGTGCTCGCTGGCGCTGGTCGAGCGCGTGCGCCAGCTCAAACCGGGCTGCCGCCTCATCAACCACTACGGGCCGAGCGAAACCACGGTGGGCGTACTGGCCCATGAAGTCGGTGATCTGACCCTGACGCGCAGCGTACCGGTCGGTAGCGCGCTGGCCGGCGCTCACGTTTACGTGCTCGACGATGTGCTGAATAACGTCGCCGATCAGGTGGCTGGCGAGTTGTATATCGGTGGTGACAGCGTGGCGCTGGGCTACCTGAATCAGCCGGGGCTGACGGCCGAGCGCTTCCTGCCCGATCCGTTTGGCGCGCCGGGTGCGCGGGTGTATCGCAGTGGTGACCGGGTACGCCGCAATCGTCAGCAAACGGTGGAGTTCATCGGCCGCGCCGACGATCAGGTCAAGGTGCGCGGTTATCGCGTGGAGCCGGCGGAAGTCGCGCGGGTGTTGCTGGGCCTCGACGGCATCAGTGAAGCGGCGGTGCTGGCGCTTTCACTGGATGACGACCCGACGCGTCTGCAACTGGTCGCGTGGTGTGTGCCGGCGGCGGGGCGGACCTTGCAAGCGCAGGCGCTGCGCGAGCAATTGCAGGCGTGCCTGCCGGATTACATGGTGCCGGCGCAGATTGTGCTATTGGAAACATTGCCACTGACGGCCAACGGCAAGCTCGACAAACGTGCCTTGCCGGTGCCGGGCGTGGTCACTCAGCACTTCGTCGCGCCAGTGGGTGAAGTCGAAGAAAAACTCGCGGCGATCTGGGCCGATGTGCTCAAGCTTGAACGCGTGGGCAGCAGCGACAACTTCTTCGAACTGGGCGGTGACTCGATCCTCAGCCTGCAGATCATTGCCCGGGCCAAACGCCAGGGCATCAAGCTGAGCCCCAAGCAACTGTTCGAAAAACAGACCATCGGCCAACTGGCAGCGGTGGCCAAGTTGATCGAAGCCAAAGCCGTCGCGGCTGCGGCACCTGCCGCTCGCGGACCGTTGCCGTTGTTGCCGATTCAGGCACGTTTCTTCGCAACCCCGATTGCCCAGCGTCAGCACTGGAACCAGTCGGTGATGTTGCAGCCGACCACACCGCTCGACGCCGCGCATCTGCGCACAGCGCTGGCCGCGCTGATCGAACAGCACGACGCATTGGCGCTGAGCTTCCAGGCGTCCGCCGACGTGTGGCAGGCAATGCCGCAGCCCCAGCGTGATCCGCAGCTGTTGTGGGTGCGTGAGCTGGACAGCCTGGACGCTTTGCCGGCACTCGCCGACGACGCCCAGCGCAGTCTGAATCTGCACCAAGGGCACTTGGTGCGGGCGGTGTTGGTGAATCTGCCGAATGCTGAGCAACGCCTGTTGCTGGTTATCCATCACCTGGTGGTCGACGGTGTGTCGTGGCGCATTCTGCTGGAAGATCTGCAGCACGCTTACACTGCGCTGGCGGCGGGCACGCCGCTGGTCTTGCCGGGCAAAAGCAGCTCGCTGCACAGCTGGGCCGAGCATTTGCACCGTTACGGGCAAAGCGCAGCGCTGGCCGCTGAGAGCGCCTACTGGCGGCAAACCCTGGCGGCGGGCGACGCGCAACTGCCACGGGATTTCCCGCAGGACACCCAGACCCGCGCACAAGCGGCCCGGGCCAGCACGCGCTTGAGTCAGGCGCTGACCCATAAGCTGCTGAAAGTGGCGCCAGCGGCGTATCGCACGCAGATCAACGACCTGTTGCTGACGGCGCTGGCGCGGGTGTTGTGTGACTGGAACGAACAGCCTTCGGTACTGATTCAGCTCGAAGGTCATGGTCGCGAAGATCTGTTCGACGACATCGACCTGAGCCGCACCGTGGGCTGGTTCAGCAGCCTGTTCCCGGTGCGCCTGACCCCTGAATCGACGCCGGGTGCGTCGCTGTGCGCGATCAAGGAACAACTGCGGGCGGTGCCGGGCAAAGGCATCGGATTTGGTGTGCTGCGTTATCTGAGCCAATCCGCCGAGTTGCAAGGATTGCCGCAGCCGTGCGTGACCTTCAACTACCTCGGCCAGTTCGACGGCGCGTTCAACGCCGACGCGGGTGCGCTGTTCGTGCCGAGCGGCGAAAGCACCGGCGCCAATCAGGACGCGGCCGCGCCGCTGGGTAACTGGCTGAGTGTTGACGGTCAGGTCTACGGCGGTGAGCTGGAATTGACCTGGACCTTCGGCAGCGGCATGTATCGCGCAGAAACCGTCGAGGCGCTGGCCGAAGCCTATCGTCGCGAGCTTGAGCGTTTGATCGAACATTGCTGCGACAGTGGCGAGGTGGCTGTGACGCCGTCGGACTTCAGTCTGGCAACGCTGACCCAGGCACAGCTCTCGGCGCTGCCGATCCCGGCCCGCGACATCGTCGACCTCTATCCGCTGTCGCCGATGCAGCAGGGCATTCTGTTCCACAGCGTCAACGATCCGGACAGTCCGGCGTACACCAATCAATTGCGCGTCGATGTGCAACAACTCGACGCCGAGCGCTTCCGTCTAGCGTGGCAGCAAACCGTTGATGCCCACGAGATCCTGCGCACGGCATTTGTCTGGCCACAAGACGCTGCCGCCGCAGTACAAGTGGTGCGTCAGAGTGCGCAGATGCCATGGCGCGTGCAGGACTGGCGTGATCGTGCTGACCTCGGCGCGGCGCTGGAGCAACTGGCCGGCGAGGACTTGGCCAACGGTTTCGACCTGACCGGCGCGCCGCTGTTGCGGGTGACGCTGGTGCGCACCGACGAGGCCACGCATCACCTGATCTACACCTGCCATCACATCCTCATGGACGGCTGGAGCACCTCGCAGTTGTTCGGCGAAGTGCTGCAGCGGTATGCCGGCATGACCCCGGTGGCCGGGCAGGGGCGTTATCGCGATTACATCGAATGGCTGGGTCAGCGCGATCAGCAGGCCAGCCGTGATTTCTGGACGAAGGCTCTCGCGGATCTTGACGAACCGACGCGTCTGGCCAGTGCCTTGTCGGGCGGGCAGCACGCGGCCAGCGGTTACGCCGATCACGAGCATGTATTCAGCGAAACCTTGACGGCGGACTTGAACCGCTTCGCCCGCGAGCAGAAAGTCACCCTCAACACCTTGGTGCAAGCGGCGTGGCTGGTGCTGTTGCAGCGTTATACCGGGCAGGACCATGTGGCATTCGGCGCCACGGTTGCCGGGCGTCCGACGGATTTGCCGGGTGTCGAGCAGCAGATCGGTCTGTTCATCAACACCTTGCCGGTGGTCGCGGCGCCGTCCGCCGAGATCGCCGTCAGCCAGTGGCTGCAACAGGTGCAGGACGTCAATCTGGCCCTGCGCGAACACGAGCACACGCCGCTCTACGACATTCAGCGTAGGGCCGGTGCCGGTAACGGCGCGTTGTTCGACAGCATTCTGGTGTTCGAAAACTATC
The DNA here is from genome assembly GCF_015461835.1 of Pseudomonas neuropathica. GTDB lineage: Bacteria > Pseudomonadota > Gammaproteobacteria > Pseudomonadales > Pseudomonadaceae > Aquipseudomonas > Aquipseudomonas neuropathica. The sequence goes on from NZ_JACOPX010000007.1 coordinate 347,679, forward strand.
CGATGGCCGAAGCGCTGCAACAGGGCCCGGCCACCGGTCTGACGTTCTCGGCGATTCGTCGTCAGGAACAGACCAACTACCCGTTGACGCTGGTGGCGGTCACCGGGCGTGAACTGAGCCTGGGGCTCAGTTACGACCGGGCCAGTTTCGATGCAGCCGCAATCAGCGGTTTGAGCGCGCAACTGGAGAGCCTGCTGACGCAGTTCCTCGCCGATGCCTCACAACCGCTGGGTGCGTTGCAATTGCTCGCCGAACCGCAGCGTCAACAAGCCATCGCTTGGGGCAAGGCCGACGTCACGGCCACGGACGCGCGTACGGTGCTGGAACACCTCGCCGCGCAAGTGCAGCGCCAACCGCAAGCGCTCGCGGTGCTGTTCGCCGAACAACAGATCGATTACCAACGCTTCGATGCTCGGGCCAATCGTCTGGCGCACAAGCTGCAGGCACTGGGCGTCGGGCCGGAGGTGCGCGTCGGCGTGTGCATGCGACGCACGCCGGATATGCTCGTGGCGTTGTTGGCCATTCTCAAGGCCGGTGGCGCGTATGTGCCGCTGGATCCGGACTACCCGCAGGAACGCTTGCTGCACATGCTCGACGACAGCCGCGCCGCTGTGCTGATCACCGAGCCGGCCGCGCTGACGCTGTTGCCTGAAAACTTGAGTGCGCAAGTGCTGTTGCTGGAGGAGGGTGCGTTGAACGCGTTTCCGGCCAGCGCACCGCAGGCGAATGTCACTGCGCAGAATCTGGCGTACGTCATCTACACCTCCGGTTCCACCGGCAAACCGAAAGGCGTAGCCATCACCCACGGCAACCTGTCGGCGCTGATTCAGTGGTCGGCCGGGGTCTATCGCGAAGAACAGTTGCGTGGCGTGCTGGCGTCGACATCGATCTGCTTCGACCTGTCGGTCTGGGAGATTTTCGTCACCCTGGCTTGCGGTGGCTGTCTGGTGCTGGCGGATAACGCGCTGGCGCTGGCCGATTTGCCGGCCCGCGAACAGGTCACCCTGATCAACACGGTGCCGTCGGCGATTGCCGCGCTGCAACGGGCCGGGCAGATTCCGCATTCGGTCGCGACCATCAATCTGGCCGGCGAGCCGCTCAAGCAGAGCCTGGTCGACACGTTGTACGCGAGCACGTCGGTGCAGCAGGTTTACGACCTCTACGGGCCGTCGGAAGACACCACCTATTCGACCTTCACCCTGCGCACACCCCAGGGGCAGGCCAACATCGGCCGGCCGTTGCCGAACACCGTGGCCTATCTGCTCGACAGCCAGTTGCAAGTGCTGCCGAGTGGCGTGCCTGCCGAGTTGTATCTGGGCGGTGCCGGTGTCACCCGGGGTTATCTGCTGCGCGCGGCACTGACCGCCGAGCGCTTTGTGCCGAACCCGTACGCCAGCAACGGCGAGCGCCTGTACCGCACTGGCGATCTGGTGCGCCAGGGCCACGACGACAACATCGAGTACATCGGCCGGGCCGACCATCAGGTGAAGATTCGCGGCTTCCGTATCGAACTCAGCGAAATCGAAGCGCGGCTGCTGGAGCAGGATGAGATCCGTGAAGCCGTGGTGCTCGCGCAGGACGGTGCCGCCGGCAAGCACCTGCATGCCTACGTGGTGGCGCAGGCAGTGGTCGATCAAACGGTGTTGGCGGAACGCTTGCGCAATGCGCTGGCCAGTCGCTTGCCGGCGCACATGGTGCCGGGCCACTTGCACCTGATCGACGCCATCCCGCTGACCCCCAACGGCAAGCTCGATCGCAAGGCGCTGATGGCCTTGGGCGACGGCCCGACGCAGCAGCACTATCAGGCGCCACAAAGCGATTTGCAGTGGGAGGTGGCGACGATCTGGCAGGAGGTGCTGGAGGTCGAGCAGGTGGGCCTCGCGGACAATTTCTTCCAGCTCGGCGGGCATTCGTTGCTGGCCACGCTGGTGGTGACCCGGATCAAGGAACGTCTGGGCGACAAGGTGCCGCTCAAGGAGCTGTTCGAAACCGATACCCTCAAGGCGTTCTGCGCGCGAATCGAGGCTCTGCGCGTCGAAATGTCGCCCGTTCAGGATGAATTGGCTAAATCCCTGGAGGCCCTCAAACGTCTATCCCTCGATGATCTGGAAAAACTGATTTCTTGAGAGGGAAAAACGCGTGCAAGAGTTAATCGAGTCGGTAGGACAACTTTCGGCTAAGCAAAGAAAGGCTCTGGCGGTTCTGCTCAAGCAGAAAGGCGTCAACCTCTTTGACATTGCCCCGGTTTTCAAGCGCACGGCCGAAGAGCCGTTGCTGCTGTCCTACGCTCAGCAGCGCCAGTGGTTTCTCTGGCAGTGGGCGCCGCACAGTGCGGCCTACAACATTCCGACGGCCCTGCGTTTACAGGGCCCGCTGGATGTCAGCGCGCTGGAGCGCAGCGTTCAGGCGCTGATCGAACGACACGAAACCTTGCGCACGGTGTTCTCCCAGGAAACCGCGCAACCTTTGCAAGTGGTCCTGCCCGCAGGGCCCTTTGCACTGGAGATTCATCAACTGAGCGCTGAGCTGGCCAACGACGCGGATGCCTCGATCCAGACGTTCGTGCAGACCCAGAGCCAGAAAACTTTCGACCTGCAGCACGGCCCGCTTTTGCGCGCAGCGCTGCTGCAAGTCAGCCCCAATGACCATGTGCTGGTGCTGACCCTGCACCACATCGTCTCCGATGGCTGGTCGCTGCAAGTGATGATCGAGGAACTGGTGCAGCTCTACGCCGGTTTCAACCTCGGTCACGACGCCGGTCTGCCGGCCTTACCGATTCAGTATGCCGACTACGCCTTGTGGCAGCGGCAGTGGATGGAGGCCGGTGAGCAGGAGCGGCAACTGGCCTACTGGCAAGAGAAACTCGGTGGCGAACAACCGGTGCTGGAGCTGCCGATGGATCGCCCGCGCACCATCGAGCAAAGCTTCGCCGGCGCCAGCCACAACCTGATTCTCGATCCGGCGCTGAGCAACGCGCTCAAAGCCTTCGCCCGGCAAGAAAACGTCACCCTGTTCGTGGTCTTGCTGGCCTCGTTCCAGGCCTTGTTGCACCGCTACAGCGGTCAGGCCGACATACGCGTTGGCGTGCCGAATGCCAACCGTGGCCGGGTAGAGATCGAGCGGCTGATCGGCTTCTTCGTCAACACTCAGGTGCTCAAGGCCGACATCGATGGGCAGATGTCCTTTGTCGATCTGCTGCGTCAGGTCAAACAGACCGCGCAAGAAGCGCAGGCCCATCAGGACTTGCCGTTCGAGCAACTGGTCGAAGCACTGGAACCGGGCCGCAGCCTCAGTCACAGCCCGCTGTTCCAGGTGATGTTCAACCATCAGGCCGAGCGCCGCGCGAGCGTCGAAACCCGTTTGAATGGCCTGAGCATCGAGCCACTGGAATGGCAGAGCCAGACCGCGCAGTTCGACCTGACCCTCAACACCACCGAACAAGCCCATGGCATCGAAGCCGTGCTCAAGTACGCCACCGATCTGTTCGACGCCGCGACCATTGAGCGTCTGGCACAACACTGGAATGCGCTGTTGCAGGCCATCGTCGCCGCGCCGACCCAGCGCATCGGTCAGTTGCCGATGCTCGATGCCGGCCAGCAGCAACAATTGCTGGCGCAGTGGAACCCTGAGCGCATCGAACAACCGCTCGGACAGTGCATTCACCAAGCCATTGAAGCGCAGGCCGAGCGTTATCCCGACGCGATCGCCGTGACGTACGACGGGCAACGCCTGACGTACGCCGGACTCAATCGCCGCGCCAATCAGTGGGCGCATGCGTTGATCGCCCGTGGCGTCGGCCCGGACGTGCGCGTTGGCGTAGCGGTCGAGCGTTCGCTGGACATGATTGTCGCCATCCTTGCCGTGCTCAAGGCCGGTGGCGCTTATGTGCCGCTGGATCCGGGCTATCCGGATGATCGCTTGAGCTACATGATCGCGGACAGTGGCATCGAACTGCTGTTGACCCAGGGTCATCTGCTCGCGCAACTGCCGGTACCACCGGGACTGGCGTGCCTCGATCTGAATCAGGCCCTAGAGCCCGGCAACGAAACCAATCCGCTGTGCCTGACCACGCCGGACAGCCTGGCGTACGTCATTTACACCTCTGGCTCCACCGGCAAACCGAAAGGCGCATTGCTGCCGCACGGCAACGTCATGCGGCTGTTCAGTGCCACCGAGCACTGGTTCGATTTCGGCCCGCAGGACAGCTGGACGCTGTTCCACTCCTACGCCTTCGACTTCTCGGTCTGGGAGATTTTCGGCGCGCTGCTGTATGGCGGCAAACTGGTGGTGGTGCCGCATGACATCAGCCGTTCTCCGGAAGATTTCTACACGCTGCTGTGCGATGAAAACGTCACTGTGCTGAACCAGACGCCGTCGGCGTTCAAGCCCTTGATGCAGGTCGCCAGCGAGTCGTCGCGCAACAACGCTCTGCGCTACGTGGTGTTCGGCGGCGAGGCGCTGGAAGTGCAGAGCCTGCGCCCGTGGTTCGAACGCTTCGGCGACCGTGCACCGACGCTGATCAACATGTACGGCATCACTGAAACCACGGTGCACGTGACCTACCGGCCGTTGTCGATGGCCGATCTTGAACAAAGCCACAGCAGCCCGATCGGCGAGCCGATTGTCGACCTGTCGTGGTACTTGCTCGACAGCTCGCTGAACCTGGTGCCGCAAGGCTGCATCGGTGAGTTGTACATCGCCGGTGCCGGTCTGGCCCGGGGTTACCTGAATCAGGCCGGCATGACCGCCACGCGTTTCGTTCCCGACCCGTTCAATCCGCAGGCCGGCGAGCGCTTGTATCGCACCGGCGACCTGGCGCGGCTGCGCGGCGATGGGGTGATCGAGTACATCGGCCGTATCGACCATCAGGTGAAGATTCGCGGTTTCCGTATCGAACTGGGCGAAATCGAAGCGCAACTGCTCAAGCATGCCGAGGTGCGCGAAGCCGTGGTGCTGGCGGTCGACGGCATCAGCGGCCAGCAACTGGCGACGTGGATTGTCGCGAACGAGGTGCTGGACGCTGAAGGGCAGGGCGCACTGCGCGATTCAATCAAGGCACATTTGCGCGAGACCCTGCCGGACTACATGGTTCCGGTCAGTTGGGCGTTCCTTGAGCGTCTGCCGCTGACGGCCAACGGCAAACTCGATCGCAAGCAACTGCCGCATCCGGAAGTTGCGCAGGTACAGGAAGTCTATGCCGCGCCGCGCAACGAACTGGAACAGCGTCTGGCCGAGATCTGGCAGGACGTGTTGAAGGTCGAGCGTGTCGGCCTCAACGACAACTTCTTCGAGCTGGGCGGCGACTCGATCATTTCGATTCAAGTGGTCAGCCGCGCGCGTCAGGCCGGCATTCGCTTCAGCCCCAAAGACATCTTTCAGCACCAGACCGTGCAGCGTCTGGCGACCGTCGCGCAACAGAGTGACGCGGTGCAGATGCAGCAGGGCGAAGTACTCGGCGACGCGCTGCTGACACCGATCCAGCATTACTTTTTCAACAGCGACATTCCGGCGCGGCATCACTGGAACCAGTCGATCCTGCTGACCCCGGCCACCGCGCTGCACGCGGCGCCGCTGGAGCAGGCGCTGGTGCAGTTGCAGCACCACCACGACGCCTTGCGCCTGCGTTACCGCCAAACCAACGCTGGCTGGCAGCAGAGCCACGCGCCGGCGGATCAGGCGCAAGGTTTGCTGCGCACGGTCACGCTGGACGACAGCGCAGCATTGCCAGCGCTGTGCCTGGACTTGCAACGCAGCCTCGATCTGCTCGATGGTCCGCTGATTCGCGCGGCATTGGTCGACTTGCCGGACGCGAGTCAGCGGCTGTTGCTGGTGATCCACCACCTGGTGGTCGATGGCGTGTCGTGGCGCATTCTGCTCGAAGACTTGCAAAGCGCTTATCAACAACTGAGCAGCGGTCAGGCCGTGCGTCTGCCGGCCAAGACCAGCGCGTTCAAGGATTGGGGCGAGCGTCTGCAGGCGCATGCCCGTAGCGCTGAACTGGAAAGTGAACTGGATTACTGGCGTGGGCAACTGCGCGAGATGTCGGTCGAGCTGCCGCTGGACAACCCGCAGGGCCAGTTGAGCAACCGTTTCGAGCGCAGCGTCGATACGCGTCTCGACGCCGAGCGTACCCGTCAGCTGCTGCAACAGGCACCGGCGGTTTATCGCACCCAGGTCAACGACTTGCTGCTGACCGCGCTGGCCCGCGTGTTGTGCCAATGGACGAACACCGACAGTGCACTGGTGCAGCTTGAAGGCCATGGCCGCGAAGACCTGTTCGATGACGTCGACCTCAGCCGCACGGTAGGTTGGTTCACCAGCATGTTCCCGGTGCGCCTGACCCCGGACGCCAGTCTGGAAACCTCGATCAAAGGCATCAAGGAGCAACTGCGCGCGATCCCGAACAAAGGCATCGGTTATGGCTTGCTGCGTCATCTGGGCAGCGCCGAGTCGCAAGGGGTCTTGAACGAACTGGCGCAACCGAAGGTGACGTTCAACTACCTCGGCCAGTTCGACAACAACTTCGATGAACACGCCCTGTGGGTGCCGGCCACTGAAGACAAGGGCGCCGGTCAGGACGAAAACGCGCCGATGGCCAACTGGCTGACCATCGATGGCCGGGTTTATCAGGGGCAGTTGAGCCTGACCTGGACCTACAGCGGTGATGTCTTCGAAGAGGCGACCATCAACGCGTTGGCCCGCGCCTACGAAGTGGCGCTGGGCGAGTTGATCGACCATTGCCTGAGCCATCCGAGCGGTGGTTTGACACCATCGGATGTGCCGTTGGCCGGGTTGTCCCAGGCGCATCTGGATAGCTTGCCGATTGCTGCCCAGCGCATCGAGGACATCTATCCGCTGGCGCCGATGCAGCAAGGCATCCTGTTTCACAGCCTGTACGACGCCGATGCCAGCGCCTATGTCTATCAGATGCTGCTGGATATCGACGGCCTCGACGTGGCGCGTTTCCAGCAGGCCTGGCAGCGCGTGGTGGATCGCCATGAAGTGCTGCGCGCCGGTTTTATCTGGGGCCGCGATGGCCTCGATGCGCCGCTGCAAGTGATCAATCGCCAGTTGACCCTGGAAATGCCCGAAGTCGATGTGCGCGGTGTGGTGGATCTGCCGGCCGTGCTCGAAGCGCGGGCGCAGGCTGATCGCGAACGCGGTTTCGATCTGCAGAATCCACCGCTGCTGCGCCTGTGCCTGCTGCGCACGGCCGATGATCGCCATCGCTTGATTTTTACCTGCCACCACATCCTCATGGATGGCTGGAGCAACTCGCGGATGTTCGGCGAGGTGTTGCAGGATTACGCCGGTCAGCCGGTGCCAAGCGCGCAGGGCCGTTATCGCGACTTCCTCGTCTGGCTGCAAGGTCAGGACAAGGCGGGCGCAGAGGCATTCTGGCGCGGACAACTGGCCGCACTGGACGAACCGACCCGACTGGCTTCGGCCTGTCACGGGCGTACCGTGCCGGGGCCGGGCAAACAGATGCATCGCCTGCATTTCAACCAAGCCTTCACTCAGCGTCTGAACGGTTTCTCCCGTCAGCAGCAAGTGACCCTCAACAGTCTGGTGCAAGCCGCGTGGTTGCTGGTGTTGCAGCGCTACACCGGTCAGGCCACGGTGGCCTTTGGTGCGACCGTGTCCGGGCGTCCGGTGGATCTGCCGGGCATCGAGCAGCAATTGGGCCTGTTCATCAACACCTTGCCGGTGATCGCCAGCCCGCAAGCCACGCTCAGTGTCGGCGACTGGGTGCGCAGCGTGCAGGACAAAAACCTGTTGCTGCGCGACTACGAGCAGACGCCGTTGCAGGACATCCAGCGTCTGGCCCAGCTGAGCGGCGAAGCGTTGTTCGACACCTTGCTGGTGTTTGAAAACTATCCGGTGTCCGAAGCGCTGGAAGCCAATCCGGGCGGTCTGCGTTTCGCTGGCCTGGAGCACCGTGAGCAAACCAATTACGGCCTGACCCTGATCGCCGGGGCCAGCGACGTCCTGAACCTGGACTTCAACTACCTAACCGAACACTTTGCCGAACGCAGCGTGCTAGGTCTGGCGGGGCATCTGGAAGAAGTGCTGCGGCAATTCATCGAGGCACCACAGCGTCTGCTCGGTGAAATCGGCCTGTTGCCACTCGCCGAACGCCAGACCCTGGCGCAATGGAACGACCATCAGGCCGCGTATCCGGCTGAGCGGTTGATCCCGCAAAGTTTTGAACGTCGCGTCGCAGCACATCCACAGGCACTGGCGCTGAGTCATGCCGGCGTCACCCTGAGCTATGCCGAACTCAATCAACGCGCCAACCAGTTGGCTCATCATCTTGTGGCACTGGGTGTCGGTGCGGAAATCCGTGTAGGCGTGGCGATGCCGCGTTCGGCGGAGCTGGTTATCGCCCTGATGGCGGTGCTCAAGGCCGGTGGCACCTATGTGCCGCTGGACCCGGATTACCCGGCGGATCGCGTGGCCTACATGCTCGACGACAGTCAAGCGAAAGTATTGCTGACGCAGCAGTCGCTGCTGGCGCAACTGCCGCAGACCGATGCGCAGGTGGTGCTGGTCGAGGCCGGTGGTGCAGCATTTGCCGAGCAGCCTGCGGACAATCTTCCTGCGCGCGGGGATTCGGCCAATCTGGCTTACGTGATCTACACCTCCGGCTCTACCGGCAAGCCGAAAGGCGTGGCCATTGCCCATCGCAACGTGCAGGCGCTGATTCACTGGTCCGCCGAGGTCTACAGCGAAGACGATCTGCAAGGGGTGCTGGCGTCGACGTCGGTGTGCTTCGACCTGTCGGTGTGGGAGATCTTCGTCACCCTCGCACGCGGCGGCTCGATCGTCATGGCGCGCAATGCCCTGGAACTGCCGGACTTGCCGGAGCGCGATCAGGTGCGCCTGATCAACACCGTGCCGTCGGCGATTGCCGCGCTGCAACGCACCGGGCAGATTCCGCCAGGCGTGCGCATTATCAACCTCGCCGGCGAGCCACTGAAGCAGAGCCTGGTCGACACGCTCTACCGCGAGACGGCGGTGGCGCGCGTCTACGACCTGTACGGGCCGTCGGAAGACACCACCTATTCGACCTGCACCCGCCGCGAACTCGGTGGGCAGGCGAACATCGGCCGGCCGCTGGTCAACACCACGGCGTATATGCTCGACGGCCAATTGCAGCAAGCGCCGCTGGGCGTGGCGGCTGAGCTGTATCTGGCCGGCGACGGCATCACCCGTGGCTACCTGTTCCGCCCGGGCCTGACCGCCGAACGGTTCGTGCCCAATCCCTTCTCGAGCAGCGGCGAACGCATGTACCGCACCGGCGACCTGACCCGCTTCAGCGATGACGGTCGGATCGAATACGTCGGGCGTATCGATCATCAGGTCAAGGTGCGCGGTTTCCGCATCGAACTGGGTGAAATCGAAGCGCGTCTGCTCGCTCAGGACAGTGTGCGCGAGGGCGTGGTGCTGGCGGTGGATGGCCACAGCGGCCAGCAACTGGTGGCGTATGTGGTGCCAAGTGACAGCAGCCTCAGCCTCGAACAATTGGACGATTTGAGTGAAACGTTGCAGGCCGCGCTCAAGGCGCATCTGCCGGACTACATGGTGCCGACGCAGTGGCTGTTCCTCGAACAGTTGCCGCTGACCCCCAACGGCAAACTCGACCGCAAGGCCTTGCCGGCAGCGGACGTCAGCCAGTCGCAGCGCGAATACTTGGCGCCATCGACGCCGTTGGAGCAGCAACTGGCGGAGGTCTGGCAGGACATCCTGAAGATCGAGCGGGTCGGCGTGACCGATAACTACTTTGCGCTGGGCGGCGACTCGATCATCTCGATTCAACTGGTCAGCCGTGCGCGTCAGCAGGGAATTCGCTTCACCCCCAAAGACCTGTTCCAGCAGCAGACCGTGCAGAAACTCGCCGCTGTGGTTGCGCTCGAGTCGTCGACCGACGAGGCGCCGGTGGATTATTCGCTGGCCCGACTCGATCAGGCGCAGCTCGATGCGTTGCCGGTCCCGGCCGACCAGATCGAGGATGTCTACCCGCTGTCGCCGATGCAGGAAGGCATGCTCTTTCACACGCTGTCGGATAACGGCAGCAGTCTTTACGTGCAACAGGTAAGCCTGCCGATCAAGGGCCTGGATGTGGAGCGCTTCCGCCAGGCGTGGGAATTCGTCATCGCCCGTCAGGCGATTCTGCGCACCAGTTTCCATTGGCAGGACGGCCTGGCCAAACCGTTGCAGGTGGTGCATCGCCATGCGCCGTTGCAAATGCAGGTACTCGATTGGCGTGATCGGGAGACGAGCGAGGAACTGATTGCCGAGTTCGCCAGCGCTGACCGTGCGCTCGGTTTCAATCTGGCCGATGCGCGTTTGTTGCGAGTGACCCTGCTGCGCCTGAGCGACGATCAGTACCAGATGATCTGGACCAGCCACCACATCCTCATGGACGGCTGGAGCAGTTCGCGGCTGTTCGGTGAGGTGCTGCAGTATTACGCCAAGGGCGAAATCATCGGCGAGAACGGTCGTTACCGCGACTTTATCGCCTGGTTGCAGGCGCAGGATCAGGACGCCCAGGAGCTGTTCTGGAAGGCGCGACTGGCGGCGGTCAACGAGCCGACGGCACTGAGCCAGGCGATGCACCCGCGCCACAGCGCCGATATCGCCGGTCACGATGCAATCTATTCGAACTGGGATAAAGCGCAGACCGCGCGGCTGTTGCAGTTCTGTCGCGACCTGCGGATCACCCCCAACACGCTGATTCAGGGCGCATGGTTGCTGCTGTTGCAACGCTACACCGGGCAGCAGACGGTGACCTTTGGCGCCACGGTGTCGGGGCGTCCGGAAAGCCTGGCGAATGTCGGCAACATGCTCGGTCTGTTTATCAACACCTTGCCGATCATTCAGACCCCGCAAGCCGATCAGCGTCTGGCTGACTGGCTGGGCGAAGTGCAGGCCTACAACCTCGACATTCGCGATTATTCCCAGGCGCCGCTGGCGGATGTACAGCGCTGGTCCAGCCTCGGTGGGCAGGCGTTGTTCGACAGCATCGTGGTGTTCGAAAACTTCCCGATCGACGATCGCTTGCAGGAAGACAACGACACCGATCTGACCTTCGGCAAATCCATTGGCCATGGCGTGACCAACGTGCCGATGGACCTCGCGGTGATGCTCGGCGACGAGTTGTCGATCGAATACTTGTACCTGCGCAGCCACTTCAGCGCCGAGGCGGTTGCAGGCATTCGCCAGACCATGGAAAACACCCTCGCCGCGATGCTGGCGGCGCCATACGAGCGCCTCGGTAATTTGCAGCGCCTGAGCGGCGAGCAATGGCAAGCGGCGCAAGCCTGGAGTGCCGAGCCGACGCACACTCATCAAGCCGCGCTGTTGCCGGAACTGATCAGCCGTCACGCGCAACAGCAGCCGCAGGCCATCGCCCTGCAATGCGCCGGAATGAACCTGACCTACGCCGAACTCGAGCAACGCGCCAACCGACTGGCGCACTGCCTGATCGAACACGGTGCCGGGCCGGAAGTGGTGATCGGCGTGGCCTTGCCGCGCTCGCTGGAAATGGTTGTGAGTTTCCTCGCCGTGCTCAAGAGCGGTGCGGCGTACGTGCCGCTGGACATCGACTATCCGCCGGAGCGTCTGGCGTACATGATCGAAGATTCCGGCATGGCGTTGTTGCTGACCCAGAGCAGCCTGCGCAGCACACTGCCGGCGCCGCAAGGCCTGCTGCGTCTGGAAATCGATCACCTCGACGAAAGCCGCTACGCCGACCACGCCCCCGAACGTCGCGTGCAGGAGCAGGGCCTGGCGTATCTGGTCTACACCTCGGGTTCCACCGGCCGACCGAAAGGCGTCGCGGTGACCCAAGGCCCGCTGAGCATGCATTGTCAGGCCATCGCCGAGCTGTACGAAATGGACGCCAGCAGTTGCGAGCTGCACTTTATGTCGTTCGCCTTCGACGGGGCCCATGAGCGCTGGTTGAGCACCTTGTACAGCGGCGGTCGTCTGGTGATTCGCGACGGTTGCCTGTGGACGCCGGAGCAGACCTATCAGGCGCTGCACGATTACGGCATCACCATCGCCTGCTTCCCGCCGGCCTATCTCAAGCAACTGGCCGAGTACGCGGCGGCCAGCGGAATCGCGCCGCCACCCGTGCGCATCTATTGCTTCGGCGGTGACGCGGTGCCGGATCAGACCTTCGAGCAGGTCAAGGCTGCGCTGCGTCCGCAGTTCTTCACCAACGGCTACGGCCCGACCGAAACCGTGGTCACGCCGATGCTCTGGAAAGTCCCGGTCAGCCAGCATTGCGAAGCGGCGTACGCGCCGATCGGCCGTGCCGTGGGCGCGCGCTCGCTGTACGTGCTGGACGAAGACCTGAACCCGCTGCCGCCAGGCTTTGCCGGGGAGCTGTACATCGGCGGCTATGGCGTCGCCCGGGGTTATCACGGCCGTCCGGACCTGACCTGCGAGCGCTTCGTGCCCAACCCGTTCGCGGCGGGCGAGCGCCTGTATCGCAGCGGCGATCTGGTGCGTTTGCGCGCCGACGGTGTGGTCGATTACGTCGGCCGTATCGACCATCAGGTCAAGGTCCGCGGCTTCCGCATCGAACTGGGTGAAGTCGAGGCCAGTCTGCGCCAGTTGCCTTCGGTGACCGATGCACTGGTGATCGCCCGCGACAATGCCTCCGGCAAGCAACTGATTGGTTATGTGGTCACCGCAAGCGGCGAGGACATCGGCGATGAACTCAAGGCGGGCCTGCGCGCCTCGTTGCCGGAATACATGGTGCCGGCACAGATCGTTTGCCTCAGTGCTTTCCCGGTAACGCCAAACGGCAAGCTGGATCGCAAGGCGCTGCCGGAACCGGAATTCAAAACCGAAGAATACGTCGCCCCGCGCAACGAGCAGGAAAGCCTGCTCGCGGACATCTGGGCGCAGGTGCTGCAGGTCGAACAAGTGGGCATCAGCGACAACTTCTTCGAACTGGGCGGCGATTCGATTCTGAGTTTGCAGGTGATCTCCCGCGTCAGAAACCACCCGACGTTGCAGATGGACCTCAAGCTGCGCGACCTGATGCGTTATCAGACCATCGCCGGCATCGTCGAGCAGGAAGCGGCGAAGGAAGGCACGGCACAACCGCAGACGGACGTCACGCACGTGGCCGCCGAGGGCTTGTTCAATCTCTTGCCGATTCAGGAGTGGTTTTTTGCCGAAGGCATGGCCGAGGCGCATCACTACAACCAGTCATTGCTGTTGAGCGCGCGTCAGCCGCTGGACCTCGATGCGCTGGAGCAGGCACTGGGCTGGATCGAGCAACATCACGACTCGCTGCGCCTGCGTTTCTCCCACGAAGGCGAGCGTTGGATGCAGCGTTACTGCGACCTCAGTGAACAGGGCGAGACGCTGCTCTGGCGCCGCGAGGCGGACAACAGCGAGCAGGTTGAAGCCTTGGCCAACCTTGCCCAGCGCAGCTTGAAACTCGACGACGGGCCCGTCTGGCGGGTGATGCATGTCGCCTTGCCGGATGGCCAGGCGCGCCTGCTGGTGGTGATTCACCACTTGGTGGTCGACACCGTGTCGTGGCGAATTCTGCTCGACGATTTGAAAGTGGCCTACGAGGCCTGCGTGCAGGGGCTGCAGCCGAAACTGCCGATTCGCACCAGCAGTTACCGATCGTTCGCCGAAGCCTTGCAGGCGCAGGCTCCGGTGATTGCCGAGCAGGAACTGGGCTATTGGCTGGAGCAACTGGATCAGCCAGGCGTCGACTTGCCGTGCGACAACCTGCGCGGCAAAAACCTCGTGCGTCAGCAGGCACAGGCGCGGCTCAAATTGTCCCGCGAGCACACGGAACAACTGCTCAAACAGGCCCCAGCGGTGTATGGCACGCAGATCAACGACCTGCTGTTGTCGGCGCTCAGCCGTGCCTTGTGCCGCTGGAGTCAACAACCGTCGGCGTTGATCCTGCTCGAAGGCCATGGTCGTGAAGACCTGTTCGAGGCCATCGACCTGAGCCGCAGCCTGGGCTGGTTTACCAGCATGTTCCCGGTGCGTTTGCGCCCTGACAGCGACGACATCGGCCAGTCAATCATCAATGTGCAGGCACAGTTGGCAGCGGTGCCGCAGAAAGGCATCGGCTATGGCGTGCTGCGGCATCTGGCAGGCGCTGAGGTGTCGAGGCAACTGGCCGGGCTGCCGCAGGCGCGAGTCACGTTCAACTACCTGGGGCAATTCGACCAGAGCTTCGACGAGCAGGCCTTGCTGGTGCCGGCGCTGGAAGAAACCGGTGACAACTACAGCCTGAAAGCCAATCTGGGCAATTGGCTGGAAATTGTCGGCCAGGTCTATGACGGTCAGTTGGCCTTGCGTTGCATCTACAGCAGCCAGCGTTATCGCGCCGGCACCATGGATGCCTTGATGAGCGATTACCAGCGTGAGCTGGAAGCGTTGGTCGAGCATTGCATGGCACGCGCGGGCTGATCGCCACGCGTTCAGTCATCTTCGGGGGCGCTGCCGCGGCGCGCCCCTTTTTTTGCCGATACAAGGATTTTAGCGATGTCGTTACACCCTGATCTGGAAGCCTTCCTCGATCTGGCCCAAGACAGCCAGGACGCCGGCCTGCCGGCCATGCACCAAATGACCCCGAGCGAAGCCCGCGCGACTTTCGAGCAGACCACGGCGCAACTGCGCTGGGCGGCGCCTGAAGACGTGTTGGTCAGCAAAATCGACACGTTGGCACGCGATGGTGCGCCGCTGGCACTGCGCCTGTATCGCCCCAACGCTGCGGTCTCACCGATGCCGGTGCTGGTGTATTTCCATGGTGGCGGTTTTGTTGTCGGCAGCCTCGATTCTCACGACGGTGTGTGCCGCGAGTTTTGTCAGCGCACGCCGTGTGCGGTGTTGTCGGTCGGCTATCGACTGGCCCCGGAGCATCGTTTTCCAACGGCGCTGGAGGATGGCGAAGACGCTTTGTCATGGTTGGCGGAAAACGCTGTGAGCCTTGGCCTTGATACCACGCGTGTGGCGTTTGGTGGCGATAGTGCCGGCGCGACGTTGGCCACGGTGCTGGCGCTGCAGGCGGTGGTGCAACCGCACACTGTGGCCATCGCACCCAAGGCACAGTTGTTGTGCTATCCGGTGACCGATGCATCGCGCGTGCACGATTCGCGGTTGTTGTTCAGCGAGGGATATTTGTTGGAGAGCGATACGCTTGACTGGTTTTATCAGCATTACGCCCGCAGTCCGCAAGATTATCTGGATTGGCGCTTTTCGCCGTTGTTGGCGGAGGATCTGCAGGGGGTGGCGCCGGCGATTGTGTTGTTGGCGGGTTTTGATCCGTTGCTTGATGAGGGGCAGGCTTACGCTGATAAGTTGCGGGGGCAGGGGGTGAGTGTTGAGGTTGAGCATTGTCCGGGGCTGACGCATGATTTGCTGCGGATGGCTTCGGTGATGCCTGATGTATTGCGGGTGCATGAACGCCTGAGCCGGGCGTTGGCGGGGGTGTTGGGGTGATCATTTTCTTGGTTGGTTTTGGGGGCATATCCGTTGCTGCGGTAACGGCGGCTTAGGGTTCCGCCCTTACGGCGGGTCACTTTGTCCAGACGCCGAAAAAGTAACCAAAAAGGCTTGCTCCTACGTGCGGCCCGCTCGCTGGGGCTCGGGGTTCCTTCGCTGCGGGATCGATCCGGGCGCAGCGCCTACGGTTTGCTTCGCTGCACCTCCTCTCGCTGTGTTTGGCTTCGCCAAACGGTCGCTGCGCTCCCACGCCCGGATCAATCCCTCCACTCAGCCTTCCGACGTCGCCTTACAGATCAAGATCAAGAGCAGGCGAGCTGACACTCGGCCTATTGAGTGGTGAGGAGCAACAGCGTGTTCGGCTTTGGATTGGTGTTGGATTCACCCCTCATCGGAACGCCGCCCGCCCAGCCCTCTCCCGAGGGAGAGGGAGCCGATTTTTGGGCTTTTCAAAATCTGAGTTCGACGCGGTATCGCATGTCGGCGAAGCTTTCCCGAACATCTCAGTCAGTCCCCTCTTTCTTGGGGGGTGAGGGGCTGATTTGTTTGCTTTTTAGAGCCTGAGTTCAGCGCGGTATCGCATGTCGGCGTAGCTCGCCCGATCACCTCGATCAATCCCCTCTCCCTCCGGGAGAGGGCTAGGGTGAGGGGCTTTTGATCTGGCTTTTGATCTGGCTTTTGATCTTGTTCTGGCTCTGGCTCTGGCTCTGGCTCTGGCTCTGGCTCTGGCTCTGGCTTTGGCTTTGGCTTTTGATTTTTTGCCCCTTCGGCAGGCCGAGCGGAGGTGTTCATCCGGGGGGTAGGCGCGCAGCGCCGTTCGACGAAGTCGAACACATCGAGAGGAGGTGCAGCGAAGCCAACCGTAGGCGATGCCCCCGGATGGACACCGTAGCGAGGGAACACTGAGCCTCAGCGAAGTGCCGTACGCCGGGGCAAAGCCTTTTGGGTTACCTTTTCGGCGTTTGGAAAAGGTAACTCGCTGTAAGAGCGAAACCGCCAGCGGCACCACCCGCAGCAACGGATATGCCCCCAAAACCCAAAGAGCATGGTCGGCCCGAAGGCCGCCAAGACCAACAGGATCGAGTAGGAGGCGGATTCACATCCGCCGTCCTCTCACACCACCGTACATACGGTTCCGTATACGGCGGTTCAAGTTATGCGGTTAAGCCGGTTTATCGTATCCAGTATCGAGACCAGTCCGAGTCGATCCCACAGCTTCTTCGGCAGCG
>NZ_JACOPX010000008.1 GCF_015461835.1 Pseudomonas neuropathica
CTGTACCTTTGCAGCCACTGTTTAGGCAGGCTTGAAAGCGGCGCCAAACGCGTTTCAAGCCTGTAAAGGTGTAAACGATGTCCCCGGTCTAATTTGTAAAGGATGTACCGGTCTCTACAGTGAGGGGCTTCCCATGCCCAGCACCAATTCCACAAACGCCACTGCCGCCGCACTGTGATAATTATTGCGCCGCCGCAACAACGCCGCTCCACGCTGCGGCGCATCACCTTCAACCCGCAACCGGAACAACGCGCGATCCTCAGTCGCAATCGCCTGCGGCAGCATCGTCGCCATCGGCGAACAACGCACCACTTCCAGCAACGTACTCACCGAGTTCACCTCGATCCGCACCTGCGGCGTAATCCCGTGCTGCCGGAAATACTCATCAACCGATAACCGCGTAATAAAGTCCGGCGCCAGCAAGGCGAAATTCAGCGAAGCGATGTCTTCCGGCGTCAGCACCAACGTACTGTCATACAGCGGATGCTCACGCCCGACCATGATCCCCAACGTTTCGGTAAACGCCGGAATGCATTCGATATCGGCATTGCGCACCGGCGTAAACGCAATCGCAATATCCAGCGAGTCATCTGCCAGCCCCGCCTCGATGTCGTCCATCGACAGCTCGAAAATCTGCAAATGAATCCCCGGATAGCGCGCGGCAAAATCGCGCACCAACGGCCCGACCAGATACGCCATGAACGTCGGCGTCATCGCCAGACGCAACGTCCCGCGAGACAGATCCTTCACGTCATGCAACGCGCGCTTGCCCGCCTCCAGCTCCACCAGCACCCGTCGCGCGCATTCGATGTAGGCCTCGCCAGCATCGGTGGGTTTGACCGTCCGCGAGGTGCGATCAAACAGATTGACCCCCAGTGTCTCTTCCAGTTGGCGAATCTGCTGCGACAGGGTCGGCTGTGAAACATGCAACGCCTCGGCGGCACGGGTAAAGCCGCCGTGATCGGCAACAGCCAGCAGGTAACGCAAATGTCGCAGCAGCATGGGAACACCATCTATAGGCAGGACTTATGCAAAGCATTGTATATCGGTCTTGGACGCTATGGATCAATCGGCAGAAGATCAATCCCACACAGCAAGCCAACCCCTGAAAGGAGTGACACCATGCAACAGTCCCACGCCTACAACGACACCAGCCTGGCCCTGACCACCCGCATTCTCGACGCCAAGGCACGCAAAGATCTGTCGTGGCAGGATCTCGCTGACGACACCGGCCTGAGCCTGGCATACGTCACCGCTGCTCTGCTTGGCCAGCACCCGCTGCCGGAGAACGCCGCCCAAGTGGTCGGTGACAAGCTGGAGCTGAGCGCTGACGACGTCGCGGCGATGCAGATCATCCCGCTGCGAGGCAGCCTCAGCGGTGTGCCGACCGACCCGACCATCTACCGCTTCCACGAGATGATCCAGATCTACGGCACCACCCTCAAAGCACTGGTCCACGAGCAGTTCGGCGACGGCATCATCAGCGCGATCAACTTCAAGCTCGACATCAAGAAAGTCGAAGACCCGGAAGGCGGCTCCCGCGCTGTGGTTACCCTCGACGGCAAGTTCCTGCCCCTGCGTCCGTTCTGATCCGCACCGGCCCGCACCCTGCGTGCGGGCCAATCCACCCCAAATGGTTACCCGTCACCACTGCGTCTGGAGGCTGCACCATGCAAAAAATTCTACTGATCCTGGCCCTGCTCGGCGGCTTTTCCGTCCAGGCATCTGCCGCTGACGAGGCCGTAGCCTACCGCTACGGCATGCAACTGGATATCGCCCAAGTGCTGAGCATCACCCCGGCTGCCGACGTGTGTGGCGTGGTACCGGTGGAGATGACGTATCTGGACAGCCACGGCGGCAAACACATCCTTCAATACAGCGAATTCGGCAGCGGTTGCTCGAACTGAGAGGACAACACCATGAAAAACCTGATTGATGGCTTCCTGAAATTCCAGAACGAAGCGTTTCCGCAACGCACCGAACTGTTCAAACACCTGGCGACCACGCAACAGCCCGGCACGTTGTTCATCACCTGTTCCGATAGCCGTGTCGTGCCGGAACTGCTGACCCAACAAGAGCCCGGCGAGCTGTTCGTGATCCGTAATGCCGGCAATATTGTGCCGTCCTACAGCCCGCATCCGGGCGGGGTTTCGGCGACGGTGGAATACGCGGTGGCGGTGCTTGGCGTGACTGACATTGTGATCTGCGGGCATTCGGACTGCGGCGCGATGACCGCGATCGCGAAGTGCAAATGCATGGATCACCTACCTGCGGTCAGCGGCTGGTTGCAGCATGCCGAGTCGGCGAAAGTGGTTAACGAAGCGCGGCCACATGCCAGTGACGCGGCGAAGTTGAGTTCGATGGTGCGCGAAAACGTGATTGCGCAACTGGCGAATATCCAGACCCACCCAAGTGTGCGTCTGGCCCAGGAAAAAGGCCTGCTGAATCTGCATGGCTGGGTGTATGACATCGAGACCGGCTCGATCGATGCGCTGTCCGCCGACCGCCGCACGTTTGTGCCGCTGGCTGAGCAGCCAGCGACTTGCGCGATCCATGCACAAACCACCCACGCCGCCTGAGCAACTGATCGTTCCCACGCTCTGCGTGGGAACGATCATTGTCCGCCAGATCAGCGTTTTACCGTGAGATCGATCTGGGTCATGCGGCTACGCACGGTGAACACGCCATCCCCCGAAAGAATCGCACTGCGCGCAAACAAGCGCCCACTCTC
The DNA here is from genome assembly GCF_015461835.1 of Pseudomonas neuropathica. Taxonomy (GTDB): domain Bacteria; phylum Pseudomonadota; class Gammaproteobacteria; order Pseudomonadales; family Pseudomonadaceae; genus Aquipseudomonas; species Aquipseudomonas neuropathica. Next base: position 2,732 of record NZ_JACOPX010000008.1, read on the forward strand.
CCAGTTCGAAAGCCCCAACTCTGGCTTGTTCAGCGCGTATTGCCCATCGACCCAACGGGTAATGCCGTTGCCCACGAACGGCGCGTTGACCGCGTTGTAAAAGCGTTCCTGAACCTGCGCGTCTTCACTGATCAACGACACAGTGAACTGCGGGCTGTAACGGTTGAACAGCGCAATCGCCTGATCCAGATCGTCAACGATCATCAGGCTGACTTCCGGAGTTTCTTCCCATTCCCACTCGCGTCCCAACGCCGATTGCGCCAAGGGTTCGGCCAGTGCTTCGGTCTGATAACCCTCGGCTCGATAGACCTCGACCGTCGCGTTCTGCCACTCGCTCGGCAAGCAACTTTCGCTGCCTTCGACGATGTGCAATTTGCAGCCCTGGTCACGCGCGGTGCCGGCCTGTTGCAATGCCTCAAGAAACAACGGCACCAGTTCCGCTGCGCGATCACGCTGGATCAGGCAGACGTTCAACGTATTGCAGACTTTGCGATCCAGCGAGTTGCGCACCACGGCGGCGAAACGTTGGGCATCCGCATCACGATCAGCGATCAACCACGCACCTCCCGTGCCGTGCAGGCTGACAGCGGTGCCAGCCTGCTGGGCGATACTGCCCAACTGACTGACCGCACGACCCGAACCACGCGCCACCGCCAGCGACAAACGCCGGTCAGCAAACATCGCCCAACCGGCGGCATGATTGACGCTTTCCACCAACGCCACCGCACCGGCCGGCAGACCAGCATCGGCCAGCGCCGGGTTCAACGCATGAGTGACGATGGCTTGCGCGGTGCCCAACGCATCGCTGCCAATGCGCAAAACGGCGGTGTTGCCAGTGCGCAAGACACCCGCCGCGTCGGCGAACACGTTCGGCCGACCTTCAAAAACAAACGCGACGATGCCCAACGGCGAGACCACTTGTTCGACTTTCCAGCCATCGTGTTCGACGCTGCTGATGACTTTGCCCCGCGTGGCGGCGGCATCCCGCCAGGCGCGCAGGCCGGCGATCATGTCGTGGCGCATACGCTGATCAGCGAGCAATCGGGTGGTGGAACGACCGCGCGCCTTGGCCCGCTCGATGTCCGCGAGGTTGGCGGTTTCGATGTGTGCCCAGCACGCAGGGGTTTCCAGACGTTGCGCAAACAGGTCGAAAAACTGGCTGATGGCCTCATCGGACACCGCCGACAACGCCGTGAATGCCGCTGCCGCACGCTCGATCGCCACGGACGCCGCTTGCTGATCCGCCACGGGAATCAACAGCAACTCGCCACTGACCTGCTCGACCAACAAGTGGTCACCGGGCTGAAAGCGCGCGGCCAGTTCGGGGCTGACCACGGTGACGCGGTTACCAGCGAAAGGGATCGGCGTGCCAGCGACTAGACGTTCGAGCGCAAGAGACATGAAGCGGATTCACCATGCAGGGAGCGGCCGGAAAATGTATAGGAACACCCTCTCCCCAGGCAACACAAAACCCCTTGTAGGAGTGAGCCTGCTCGCGATAACGGTGGATCAGCTACACACATGTTGACTGACACTACGCTATCGCGAGCAGGCTCACTCCTACAGGGATTGGGTTTCAGATCAGAAGACTGACCAACCAATCCGCGCACTAAGCATCTCCAGCGCCGCCATGCCCGCCAGCGAGTTCCCGGCGGCATTCAACTCCGGCGACCACACGCACACCGTGAACTGCCCCGGCACCACCGCAACAATCCCGCCGCCGACACCACTCTTGCCCGGCAAGCCAACGCGATAAGCGAAGTTGCCCGCTTCGTCATACAGCCCGCTGGTGGCCATGATCGAGTTGACCTGCTGGGTCTGCCGACGCGTGAGGATCTGTTCGCCGCTGTGTTTGCAGAAACCGTCGTTGGCCAGAAAGCAGAACGCCCGCGCCAGATCAATGCAATTCATGCGCAAGGCGCAGTGGCTGAAATAACTGCGCAGCACCGCTTCGACGTCGTTGTGGAAGTTGCCGAACGACTGCATCAGATACGCCATCGCCGCATTGCGCGCGCGGTGTTGGTATTCGGAGTCGGCGACTTTGCCGTCGATCATGATCTGCGGATTGCCTGACAGGCGCCGGACGAAGTCACGCATCGACAGGGTCGGCGCGGCGAAGCGTGACTGGTTGATGTCGCAGATCACCAGCGCACCGGCATTGATGAACGGATTGCGCGGCCGGCCGCGCTCGAATTCCAGCTGCACCAGCGAGTTGAACGGCTGCCCGGACGGCTCGTGACCGAGGCGTTCCCAGATCGCTTCGCCGGAATGATCGATCGCCTGCACCAGGCTGAACACCTTGGAAATGCTCTGCACCGAGAACGGTGTCTCGGCGTCACCGGCGCAATACATCTCGCCGTCGTTGCCGTACACGGCGATGCCCAGCTGATTGGCCGGCACGGTGCCGAGGGCAGGAATGTAGTCAGCCACCTTGCCCTGCCCGATCAACGGGCGTACAGCGTCAAGAATCTCGTTCAACAGCGCTTGCATGCCGGGTTCCGAAGTCTCGCCCCATGGGATTGCGGGGACACTGGGGCTAGACGCTGCGCCCGCCCGTCGAATCACACCGGCCGCCATCGCACTGAATGTTCTAGGCTCAACCGCACATTCAAAAACGGGAGAACAACCATGCAACTCGAAGGCTCCTGCCATTGTGGCGAGGTCACATTCAGCCTCACCAGCACCCATCCCTACCCTTATCAACGCTGCTATTGCTCGATCTGTCGCAAGACTCAGGGCGGCGGCGGTTATGCGATCAACCTTGGCGGCGACGCGACCAGCCTCAAGGTGCGCGGGCGCAAACACATCAGCATTTACCACGCGAAGATGAAAGACGAAGGCGACCAACGCGCCCATCGCAGCACGGCCGAGCGGCATTTCTGTTCATTGTGCGGCAGCGGCCTATGGCTGTTCAGCCCGGAGTGGCCAGAGCTGATTCACCCGTTTGCCTCGGCCATCGACACGCCGTTGCCGGTGCCACCGGAACATACGCATTTGATGCTCGGTTCGAAAGCAACCTGGGTCGAAGTCGAGGCGAAACCCAAGGACCAGCAATTTGACGAATATCCCGAAGAGTCGATTGCCCAGTGGCATGAACGCCTCGGCTTGACCCGCTGAACCGTGCCCCCTGTAGGAGTGAGCCTGCTCGCGATAGCGGTGGGTCAGTAGCAAAAATGCCGATTGGACTGACCTCTTCGCGAGCAAGCTCGCTCCCACAATGATCTCTGGCGTTCACAAATCCAATGTGGGAGCGAGCTTGCTCGCGAAGGGGACGGCACAGGGCAGCGCATTTAATCCAGATGCGCCCAAGTCATCCGGAACGACGCCCCACCCCAAGGCGAATCACCCACCTCAACCTGCCCGCCATGGGATTGCGAGACCCGCCGCACCAGCGCCAGGCCCAAGCCAAACCCACCGGTACGGCGATCGCGGCTGGCATCCAGCCGCGAAAACGGTTCAAAGATTTTCTCGCGCCCGTCCACCGGCACCCCCGGCCCATCGTCGTTGACCCGCACCTGGTAATAATCGCCCGTGCGTTCCAGCGTCACCTCCACGCGCTGCTCGGCATAACGAATCGCGTTGCGCAGCAGATTGATCACCGCCCGCGCCATGAATCGTGGTTCGATGCGCACCGTGTCGATCCGGCAATCCGCGATCAGCAACTGCACCCCCGCCGCCTCGGCCTCCAGCGCCACACTGCCAACCACACTATCGAGCCAATTGGCGGCCTGGATGTTTTCGCGCTTGATCACCGTCGCGCCGCGCTCAAGGCTGGCGTAGGTCAGCAGCTCGGACACCATTTCCTCCAGTTCACCAAGGTCGGCGTACATGTCGGCGATCAGTTCGCGGTTCTGACTAGCGTCCGGCTGTTGCTTGAGCTGGTCGAGTTCAAACGACAGCCGCGCGATCGGCGTGCGCAGTTCGTGAGACACGGCATTGGTCAGCTCACGCTGATTGGCGATCAGCCCTTCGATGCGCGCCGCCATCAGATTGAAGTGTTCGGCCAGATCGCGAATGTTCGAGCGTTTCGACAATTGAATGCGCACCGACAGATCGTTGTCGCCGAAACGCTCGGCAGCCAGGCGCAGTTTCTCCAGATCGCGCCAGTGCGGGCGCACCCAGAAGAACAGCACAATGCCGATCAACACGGCAATCATCAGGTAGGCGGCGGCAATATAAAACGGCATCAGGCTCGGCTCGGCCGGCAAGCGGATGCTGAGCAACTGCGGCCCCTCGTCAATCGCAGAAATGTACTGGGTGTACTTGTCGCGGATCACCAGCAGCCCTTTGGCCAGCTCGGCTTTTTCCTCGTCGCTCAGGGCCAGTTCAGAGGCGTCGACCAGCGTCAGCCCCAAACCGTAATGCGGGCGGATTGTTTCCAGCTGTTGTTCCCGGGCCGGGCCGTCGAGGTCGCGCAACTGCTGGCCCAACGTCCAGGCCTGGCCGCGCACGGCCTCACGGTTGTAGTCCTGCATCTGATAATCGAGCAAGGCATCAAAGGTGCGCTCGACCGTCTGCAAGGCCAGCACCAGACCCAACGTCATGACCAGAAACAGCCCGAGAAATAACCGCAGCATCTACAGCTCCCACGCGAACGGATTGAACAGATAACCCTTGCCCCACACAGTCTTGATACACATCGGCTCGCGGGGATTGTCTTTGAGCTTGTTGCGCAATTTGCTGATGTACACGTCGACGCTGCGATTGAGCCCGTCAAAGGCAATCCCGCGCATGCGATTGAGAATGTCATCCCGCGACAACACCTTGCCCGCCGCGCTGGCCAGCAACCACAGCAGCTCGAATTCCATGGTGGTCATTTCAATGACCTCACCCGCCAGCCGCACTTCACGGCAACTGCGGTCGACGCTCAACTGGCCGAACTCCATAAAACTCACCACATTGCTGTCCGGCACCTGCCGCCGCTGCAGCGCTCGCAGCCGGGCCAGCAATACCGGTGGCTTGATCGGTTTGATCACGTAGTCATCGGCACCGGACTCCAGACCGAGGATATGGTCGAGGTCATCTTCCTTGGCGGTCAGAATCACGATTGGTGTGTCCGACACGCTGCGAATCTCCCGGCACACGTGCAGACCGCTCTGCCCCGGCAACATCAGGTCGAGCACCACGACTTTCGGTTTGAACTCGAGAAAGGCAGGCACGGCCAGATCACCGCGATGCACCGTGCGCACCTCGTAGCCGTGTTGTTCGAGAAAGTGGGCAATGAGCGCGGCGAGGCGCTCATCGTCTTCCACCAGCAGGAGCTTGCCAAAACCCAGGTTATCCATAACGACCGTCTGCCGCCCATGTGTGAAGTGGTCGGCATTATGGCGGCTTTCGTGGGGGTGGCGTTTGTTTCAGGCAGCAAAAACCGGCCGCAGGGGCCGGTTTTCAGTGATGTTTCATACTCTTAAGAGTTTTTAACATTCATGCACTGATCGCTACATCTGTAGGAGCTGCCGAAGGCTGCGATCTTTTGATCCGGCTTCTTCAAAAGCAAAAGATCGCAGCCTTCGGCAGCTCCTACACGGAGTCATGCGGTGGCAGGCACGCCGCTGTGGAAGCGGAATTCTTCGTCCGGCGACTCGATCAGTTCCTGCTCGGCGGCGCGGACTTTATCGATGACCTGGGCAATATCCTTCGCATCACCGTACTGGTAGGCCAGTTTCAGATAACCCTGAAAATGCCGCGCCTCGCTTTTCAGCAAGCCAAAGTAGAACTTGCCGAGTTCTTCGTCCAGATGCGGCACCAGCGCTTCGAAACGTTCGCAACTGCGCGCTTCGATAAACGCGCCGACCACCAGCGTATCCACCAGTTTCACCGGTTCGTGGCTACGCACGACTTTGCGCAAACCCGAAGCGTAACGGCCGGCGTGGAGCTGACGCAGTTCGATCTTGCGCCGTTTCATGATGCGCATGACCTGCTCGTGGTGCACCAGTTCTTCCCGGGCCAGACGCGACATCATGTTGATCAGGTCGACGTGGGAATGGTACTTGGCAATCAGGCTCAGGGCGGTGCTGGCAGCCTTGAACTCACAGTTCTTGTGGTCGATCAGCAGGGTTTCCTGATCGGCCAGTGCTGCCTGAACCCAGGCGTCGGGGGTGCGGCAGCCAAGGAATTCGTGGATTTCGGGAAGGATCATGGGGCTCACGGTAAAAGGTGTTCGAGCGAAGGGCGCCGATTATACCGGCCTGTCCGCAGACCACCAGCGGCTGGCGTTGATATGCATCAAGTCGCGCACGATCGGACAGCAACTATAGTTGTGCAACGCCGTGCCTTTTCTTTGCTGGAGACTCCGCTCATGCAAGCCATTCGCAGCATTCTGGTGGTCATCGAACCCGAACATTCGGAAAGCCTGGCGCTCAAGCGCGCCAAATTGATCGCCGGCGTGACCCAGGCCCATCTGCACCTGCTGGTGTGCGACAAGAAGCACGACCACGCCGGCATGCTTGGCGTACTCAAAGCCGCGCTGATCGCCGACGGCTACAGCGTGACCACCGAACAGGCGTGGAACGAGAGTCTGCATGAAACCATCATCGAGGTGCAGCAGGCAGAGGGCTGCGGTTTGGTGATCAAGCAGCACTTCCCCGACAGTTCACTGAAAAAAGCCCTGCTGACCCCGGCGGACTGGAAGCTCCTGCGCCACTGCCCTACCCCGGTGCTGCTGGTGAAAACCAGTACACCTTGGAAGGATCGAGTGATTCTGGCGGCGGTTGATGTGGGCAATGCCGATGGTGAACATCGGCATTTGCACACGACGATCATTGATCATGGCTACGACATCGCCAGCCTGGCCAAGGCGCATCTGCATGTGATCGCTGCACATCCATCACCGATGCTGTCGGCTGCAGACCCGACGCTGCAACTGAGCGAAACCATCGAGGCGCGTTACCGCGAGCAATGTCGAGCGTTTCAGGCGGAATTCGATGTCGATGATGAGCATCTGCACATCGAGGAAGGCCCGGCGGACGTGTTGATCCCGTTCATGGCGCACAAGCTGCAGGCGGCGGTGACCGTGATTGGCACGGTGGCGCGGACCGGGTTGTCAGGGGCGCTGATCGGCAATACCGCGGAAGTGGTACTGGATGCGCTGGAAAGCGATGTGCTGGTGCTCAAGCCGCAGGAGGTTGAGGATCATTTGGTGGAGTTGGCGGTGAAACACTAAACAGCTCACATTGAAATGCGATCCCTGTAGGAGTGAGCCTGCTCGCGATGGCGGTGTGTCATACGACAACAGTGTTGACTGATAGACCGCTATCGCGAGCAGGCTCGCTCCCACAGGGGTACGCATTCCAAATGTGGGAGCGAGCTTGCTCGCGAAGCTTTCAGGCGCCGAAGGCGTCTTTCAAGAAGCCTGGGGCGATGTAGCGCTGATAATGCGCTTCCGACAGCAGGAAAAATTCCCGATCAATGGCATCGCGCAATTCCGGCAGGTTCCAGTCGCGAAACTCCGGCAGCAACACCATTCCGTAGGCTTCCAGATTAATGATCACCCGCGCCCCACGGGCAATCAGCTGATACGCCCAGCAATATTCCGACTGATGCGGCACGAAGCGGATCTTGCGCTGTTCCAGTTGCTCGCGCAGGCGCGCCGAATCGAAAATCTCGACCTTGGCCGCCATCACTTGTGACAGCAATTGCTCCAGACGCAACCACACCGCACGTTTTTCTTCCTCGTTGTAGCCATTCCAGTGGATCACTTCGTGGTGGAAACGCTTGCAGCCACGGCACACCAGATCACCGTAAACAGTGGAGCAGAGGCCGACGCAGGGGGTCTTGATGGTCTGATTGGGCATAAGGTAGGTAAAACACTGAAACGCGGAACAGGTCGGCATGTTAGCCCTTTGTCGGGCATTGATCACCCCTCAAACTTCAGGGTCACAGCCACGCGCGGCGTTTGCCATGACCACGTGCATTGCCACGAAAGTCCAATAGAGCCCGACTTACCTTTAAATTTTTTTTGCCGTAGAATCAGCCAGCCTTTTAAGGCGCCAATGTCCGTTAGAAGCTGTTTTCAAAGCGTCACGAGCACAGTCGTTCCTTCAGAGCGGTGTTGGCGAGGGATTTTTCCAGCGGGGAAAAGTCCAGCGCCAACCCTCATCAGCTCCCCGTTCTGCAGGCGTAAAACTTTGAAAGCAGCTTCTGTAAGGAATTGCCGGTAATTCTGGCCGAACGACCCACAACGTCGTGAGGAGCATGAGTACGGCAATTTCGGGATGAGCGTCCCGGACACCCATTTGGGACCACTGATGAGGGTAATAACTGTGCTTGAAGCCTACCGCAAACATATCGAAGAGCGTGCAGCCCTGGGTATCGTTCCCCAGCCGCTTAACGCCGAACAAACAGCAGGCCTGGTCGAGCTGCTGAAAAACCCTCCGGCTGGCGAAGAAGAATTTCTCGTTGACCTGATCACCAATCGCATTCCACCAGGCGTGGACGAAGCGGCCTATGTCAAAGCCGGCTTCCTGTCTGCACTGGCCAAGGGCGAAGTTTCCTCCCCTCTGCTGGACAAAAAACGCGCTGTAGAACTGCTCGGCACCATGCAGGGCGGCTACAACATCGTCACTCTGGTTGACCTGCTGGACGACGCCGAGCTGGCGCCAGTCGCTGCCGCGCAACTCAAGCACACCCTGCTGATGTTCGATGCGTTCCACGACGTCGCGGAAAAAGCCAAGAACGGTAACGCTCACGCTAAAGCCGTGCTGCAATCCTGGGCTGACGGCGAGTGGTTCAAAAACCGTCCGACCCTGGCCGACAAGATCAGCCTGCGCGTGTTCAAGGTAACCGGCGAAACCAACACCGACGACCTGTCCCCTGCTCCCGATGCCTGGTCGCGTCCAGACATCCCGCTGCACGCCCTGGCCATGCTGAAAATGGCCCGCGACGGCATCGTTCCTGATCAGCAGGGCGCCATCGGCCCGATGAAGCAGATCGAAGAAATGCGCGGTCAAGGCTTCCCGATCGCCTACGTCGGTGACGTGGTCGGTACCGGTTCGTCGCGTAAATCCGCTACCAACTCGGTACTGTGGTTCTTCGGCGACGACGTACCTTACGTGCCGAACAAGCGCGCTGGCGGTTTCTGCTTCGGCAGCAAAATCGCTCCGATCTTCTACAACACCATGGAAGATGCCGGCGCACTGCCAATCGAGTTCGACGTTTCCAACATGAACATGGGCGACGTGATCGACCTGTACCCGCATGCTGGCAAAGTCTGCAAACACGGCACCGACGAAGTCCTGACCACCTTCGAAATGAAAACTCCGGTGCTGTTGGACGAAGTCCGTGCCGGCGGCCGTATCCCGCTGATCATCGGCCGTGGCCTGACCGAGAAGGCTCGCGCCGAACTGGGTCTGCCGCCGTTCGACCTGTTCAAGAAGCCTGATGCACCGATCGAAAGCACCAAGGGTTACACCCTGGCGCAGAAAATGGTCGGCAAGGCTTGCGGTCTGGCAGAAGGCAAAGGCATCCGTCCTGGCACCTACTGCGAACCGAAAATGACCACCGTGGGTTCTCAGGACACCACCGGTCCAATGACCCGTGACGAACTGAAAGACCTGGCGTGCCTGGGCTTCTCCGCTGATCTGGTAATGCAGTCGTTCTGCCACACCGCGGCGTATCCAAAGCCGATCGACGTGACCACCCACCACACCCTGCCTGACTTCATCATGACCCGCGGCGGCGTTTCCCTGCGTCCGGGCGACGGCATCATCCACTCGTGGCTGAACCGCATGCTGCTGCCAGACACCGTGGGTACCGGTGGTGACTCGCACACCCGTTTCCCGATGGGCATCTCGTTCCCGGCCGGTTCCGGTCTGGTCGCGTTCGCCGCAGCCACCGGCGTTATGCCGCTGGACATGCCGGAATCGATCCTGGTGCGCTTCAAAGGCAAAATGAAACCTGGCATCACCCTGCGTGACCTGGTTCATGCCATTCCTTACTTCGCTATCCAGAACGGTCTGCTGACCGTCGAGAAGAAAGGCAAGAAAAACGCCTTCTCCGGCCGCATCCTGGAAATCGAAGGTCTGGAAGGTCTGACCCTGGAGCAGGCGTTCGAACTGTCCGACGCCTCGGCCGAACGTTCGGCTGCCGGTTGCACCATCAAGCTGTCGAAAGAGTCGATCACCGAGTACCTGAACTCCAACATCACCCTGCTGCGCTGGATGATCGGCGAAGGCTACGGCGATGCGCGTACCTTGGAACGTCGCGCTCAAGCGATGGAAGCCTGGGTTGCCAACCCGGAACTGATGGAAGCCGATGCCGACGCCGAATACGCCGAAGTCATCGAAATCGACCTGGCCGACATCAACGAGCCGGTACTGTGCGCGCCGAACGATCCGGACGACGCCCGTCTGCTGTCCAGCGTTGCTGGCGAAAAGATCGACGAAGTGTTCATCGGTTCGTGCATGACCAACATCGGTCACTTCCGCGCTGCCGGTAAACTGCTGGATCAGGTCAAGGGTCAGCTGCCAACCCGTCTGTGGCTGTCGCCGCCGACCAAAATGGACGCTCACCAACTGACCGAAGAAGGCTACTACGGCATCTACGGCAAGGCTGGCGCACGCATGGAAATGCCAGGCTGCTCGCTGTGCATGGGTAACCAGGCACGCGTTGAGCCGAACAGCACCGTGGTCTCGACTTCGACCCGTAACTTCCCGAACCGTCTGGGCGACGGCGCGAACGTCTACCTGGCTTCGGCCGAGCTGGCGTCCGTGGCTTCGATCCTGGGTCGCCTGCCGACCGTCGAGGAGTACATGGAATACGCTGGCAAGATCGACAGTATGGCGGCCGATATCTACCGCTACCTGTCCTTCGACCAGATCGCCGAGTTCCGTGAAGCTGCTGCGAACGCCAATATCCCGGTCGTTCAAGCCTAACGCTACAAAGCAATGAAAAACGCCGCCCATCGTGAGATGTGCGGCGTTTTTTTATGGCTTGGGCTTTAGTGTGAGGGCTTTCTGCACAGCGCCATCAACGCTCAAACCGCTGAGTATCACAGCGTTGGCCTGCATTTCAGGCAACGCCTCCAGCACCGCCAGCGCCTCATGCTTGAGCCGCGCCAGGATCAAACGCTTGCCTTCCTGATGCACCCGCACAAAGAACTCCTGCATCGCCTCAATGCTGGTGCCATCCAGATCCGGCGTCTCCTCAAGACTCAGAATCACCGTATGCACTGGCATTTCTGCATGGCGGATCAGCCGTAACGCCGCGCCCAGAATCCGCTCAACGTTGGCAAAGAACAACGCCTCACTGGGCCGAATGATCAGTACGCCAGGCTCCGTTTGCGCAACGGGATGACGCTGCACATCGACAAAATCGTGCCCGCCATCAATCCGCCCGAGCACTTGAATGTCCGCGGCCGACATCTGCTTGAGCATCAGCAGCACACTGATCGCCACCGAAACCAGCAGACCGTCCAGCACGCCCAATACCAACACGGCCGAAACCGCGCAGATCACCAGCACACGATCCCGGCGCCAGATGAAGTAGCGGCCCAGTGGCTGCAGACTCAAACCGCGACCCAGCGCATGCATGACAATCGCGGCGAGGATCGGCTCCGGGGTCAGGGCGATCCACGGCAACACCGTCAGCACGATGATCAACACCACCAACGCCGCCACCCCACCGGCCCAGCGTGACGTCGCACCCGCTGCTTCATTCGCCGAGGTCGCCGAGTACCCTGCCCCAGCCGGCATGCCATGAAACAAACCGGAAAGCAGATTCGATGCGCCTAACGCCAACAGATCACGGTTTGAGGTGACGCGATCGCCATGCTTGAGCGCATACGCACTGATCGACCCGTAAGACTCCGCATACAGAATCATCACCAGCGCAAAACCCACCTCCCCCAGCCGTAGCCAGTCGGCGAATGGCAGCACCGGCAGGTTGGGAACTTCCAGGCTCAGGTCGATAATGCCGATCATCTGCACGCCGTACGCCGACAGATTCAACCATTGCCCGGCGGCGATGCCGATCACTACTACCAGCAAGCCACCGGGCACCCGCGGGAATCGTGAAAACACTGCGAGCAACACCAGCGCGACAGCCGCAACGGCCGCGGCCGGCCAGTTCCATTGCGGCAGCTGTTCAAGCAATTGCGGGGCGAAGCGCACCAGATTGGCGTCGGTCAGATGCACGCCGACCACGCTGGCGACCTGCTTGAGAATGATGGTCAGCGCCAGGCCGAAGGCGAATCCGCGCAAAACCGGTTTGGCGATGAAGGAGGTGACACTGCCCAGACGAAAGAGCCCAGCCAATAGAAACAATCCGCCCGTGACCAACACCAGGCCGACTGCCAGGGTCGAGCGAAATTGCGGGTCACCATTGGCCAGCGTCGCCGTCGCGGCCGCCAGCACTGCGGCCGACGAGGACGTTGCCGACACAATCGCAAAACGACTGGTACCGAACACCCCATAACACAGCAACCCGGCAAACAGGGCGATCACCCCGGCCTGAGGCGCCAACGCGGCGATGGTCGAATACGCCACCGCTTCGGGCAGCAAGAGACCGGCTATCGATAGACCGGCGAGTACATCCCGCCAGCGATTGGGTTGTTCTACAGGTTGCGGGGCGCTCGACAATCCACTGTCTCCAGACGAAAAAAAGCCGCTGCATACGTCGTATGCAGCGGCCACTGTAGCTGAGTATCTGGAGCTGTAGCTTACGCAGTCAGCGAATAAATCAACGCCGAAATCGCTACCAGGCCGACAGCCGTTACAAACACGTTCGACGCCTGGCCGCGATAGCGGGCCATCGCTGGCACTTTACGGATTGCGTACATCGGCATCAGGAACAGAATCGCCGCGATCACCGGGCCGCCGATGGTTTCGATCATGCCCAGAATGCTCGGGTTCAGGGTTGCCACGATCCAGCACACCACCAGCATGAAGGCCGCCACGATGCGATCCAGCGCCTTGGCGCCCGGGCGCTTGCCGCTCTTGATAATCAGGCCTTTGAGACCTTCGCTGGCACCGATGTAGTGACCGAGGAACGACTTGGAGATCGCCACAAACGCAATCAACGGCGCTGCGAAAGCGATGGTCGGATTGCTGAAGTGGTTGGCCAGGTACGACAGGATCGACAGATTCTGCGCCTTGGCCTCGGCCAGTTGCTCCGGCGAAAGGGTCAACACGCAGCTGAACACGAAGAACAGCACCATCGCCACCATCAACAGGTGTGCGCGGGACAGGATCTGCGAGCTGCGCTCTTCAGCGTGGACGCCGTATCGACGCTTCTGATCGACCGCAAACGCCGAGATGATCGGCGAGTGGTTGAAGGAGAACACCATCACCGGAATCGCCAGCCACAGCGTGTGCAGCAACGCAGACGGTGCCGGCACGTGCGAAGCCGTGGCGAGAATGCCGCCGTTCCAGTGTGGAATCAGGTAAACGGCGAGGAACAGCAGCGCGACGATAAACGGATACACCATCAGGCTCATCGCCTTGACGATCGCCTGCTCACCGCAACGCACCACGGCCAGCAGACCGAGGATCAGCACGAACGACAGCAGAGCGCGCGGTGGCGGCGTGATGTGCAATTGATGTTCGAGAAAACTGGCGACCGTGTTGGTCAGACCGACGCTATAGATCAGCAGGATCGGGAAGATCGCGAAGAAGTACAGCAAGGTGATCAGCGCGCCGGCCTTGATGCCGAAATGCTGTTCGACCACTTCAGTGATGTCGGCGCCTTCACGACCGGAAAGCACAAAGCGGGTCAGGCCACGGTGCGCGTAGAACGTCATCGGGAAGGCCAGCAGCGCAAGGACCACCAGCGGCCAGAAGCCACCCAGTCCTGCGTTGATCGGCAAAAACAGGGTACCGGCGCCGATGGCGGTCCCAAACAGTCCCAACATCCAGGTGGTGTCCTGGCGATTCCAGCTCGAAAGTTCAGCGGGTGCTGCTGCATCAAAGCGTTCTTCGACGCTATTGGCCTGATCATTCATCCGGTCGGATCTCCGCATTCCGGTCACTTGCCACTCGGTCAGACGCGTCGGAAAAAACCGACAGACATGCTCCGGCCGAAACAGGGGCGCGATTCTCCGCGATAAATGAGCAGAAGCAAAGACTTAGCTGAGGAATGGTTGCGCGGAGCAGATCAGTCGGGTGTCGTTTTTGGAAAAATGGCTGTCGCACAAAGACACGCCGAATGTCGTTTTTAGTATGACCGTGCGAGTTCAAGAACACATTTCAGACCGAACGAAGAACCAGCGTTCCGATTGTGATGACGACCAGCGCGAATATTGCCCCCATGGCGAACCTGAATAATTCAGAGCGAATCTCCGCGGGGGACAGACCTTTCGCCTCTTCAGCGAACTCGGCGTCCTCTCGTCGAAGTCGTTCGACTCTGGCCTTGGGATCTTCTGTGTACATGTTTATTGTCCTTTGCGAAGTCACGAGATCAATCTGCTATGCAAATCGTTGTTGAGCATCCGATACGCCTGATCGCAAACCATGATGCTTGCAGCGTTTCATTCAAAGCTTGGTCAATATCCCGAATACAGCCGTAATCGCAGTTAGCAGTCCCGTGCCTACGACCACCGGGTACCAGAACCTTTCTCGCTTGAGTTTGTTTTCCTCAGCCATGAGCTTGCGCCTCTCGACAATGAGCTTGCGGGATTCGTTTTGTAGTCTTTCGAGTTCCAGGTTTTCGCGATCGTCCTGAAGCATGCGCCTTCCTTGGCTATTGGCAGTGACTGGCCGGTCTGCTTTGTGCCCTCATGATTTCCTAAATCATCTCGCGCCAGATAGCGGATGAATCCGGCGTTTTCGTAGGCAAAATCCGCGAGTCAGGTAGGCAGCCTCATACAGAGACCTTTCAGAAAACACCTCGCGATCAAGTACCCGTGCCTTTCAATTTGGCCCACATGATCTAGCGTGAACTGAGTCCCCCTGCCCTGCGGAGCCTTCCCATGCCATTGGTTCGCGTCGACATCAGACAAAACCCCGACCCCAACTTCGCCAAACGCATCGGCGAGCAGATCTACGCCGCCCTGCGCAGTTGTATCGATGTGCCCGAGCACGACAACTTTCAGATCCTGACCGAGCACGATGGCCAGCACCTGGTCTACGATCCGCAATATCTGGGGATCCAGCGCAGCGACGGCGTGGTATTCATTCAGATCACCATCAGCGAAGGGCGCACGGTGGAGAAAAAGCAGTTGCTGTTCAAAACCATCGCCGAGCGCCTGCACGCGCAGTTGGCGGTACGTCTGGAAGACGTGTTCATCAATCTGGTCGAGGTGAAAAAAGAAAACTGGTCATTCGGCAATGGCATTGCCCAGTACGTCACCTGACCCCGCAATTGACAGCCAACTACCGGCCGAAGCGATCATCAAACACCACAACGCAACCCTCGGCGCTGCCTTCGCACGAGTAATCGACAATGCGGATGTCAGGTTTTAAAAGAAATGCTCCTTGAAATTGAGGCAACTTCGCTGGCTGCGGTTGCGTCAATCACGAATTTGTAACCTTATCCTCCGTCCTACAACTGCGTGTACTTCTCTAATGTCATCTGCGCTATGAGTTACAGAAAACACCAATAAAAAGCCCTTCACTCATCAATACTTCAGAATAGTCCTACAACCAAAAACACCTAATAAAACCACGACGGAATATTACCGAAATCCGAATAACATTCATTTGTTACAAGCAACTACGCAGCCATTGAACATTCCTCTTTTTCAGGCCTATATTTTTCACGCCCTGAATGACGAAAGACCAATCGCAAACGACCTTCGAAGTTTGATAAAGAGGAAAAAGCATGCAAAAGCGCACGATCACCGGCCTGCTGTTGACCGGACTGCTTTTCACCCCGCTTGCCAGCGCTGATGTCCGCGAGCTGGCTTCTTCGCCGCGATGGCTGACTACCAAGGTCTACATCGATGGCGCTCCTGAAACAGACGTCAAGGCGAAGTATCCCGGCGTCGTAGGTATATCGACCTGGGATCCCGAGAGTAATCGATACGAGTTCTTTTACACCGACACAGGCGAGTCAAAGTACAACAAAGGTGGAGGCGGTTATTTCTTTGTCACCGGCAACCAGAAACAGCACATTCTGGTACCCGATATCGGTCCGACCAAAACAATTGTCAGGCGCTTGGAAACACTGAACAACAGTGAATTCACTTACTCTCGGGAAGTCCCCCGCGACATGATCGACAACAATCCACTTGTACGTATTCATGTCGTTCACGCGCCGTATACCGGCACCGTAGAAACCAAATCCGCCATCAAACAATAAAACCAGGAGTTCAACATGCAAAAGACAGTCAAAACCCTGCTGATGTCGACGTTGCTGGCCTCCTCGGTGTATTGCGCCGGAGTCAGTGCGCAAGCTGCCACCCAACCCGCCACAAATACTGTTGCCACCGCCGACAATGCAATGATGCTGACCGTGTTTCTGAAACATGATCAGACCCGCCCGCTGAGCGAACTCAAGGCCCAGCTCACACAACAAGGCTTCTACAAGACCTTCCCCCCCGCCGGGGTCGAAGTGGTGAGCTGGAACATCATGATGGGCATTGGCCAAGTGGTGACCGTACGCTTCCCCGCCTCACGGCTGGCAGAAGTGAACCTCGCCCTGGAAAACACCGCATGGGGCAGTTACCGAACCGAGTTTTATCCAACCTATGATTTCAAGCCGATTGCCCTCGCAGAACAAACCAAAGCCCAAGCGGCCCAATGATGCCGACAGCACACCGGATCACCGGTGTGCTGCCTACCCTTGCTTCTTGCCCGAAGCCGTCCAGAATCAAAGCACCACTGCGCGAATGACAACGATTGCCAAGCCGCTGCGGATTCAGCACTCTGAAACGACTTTCGCGACCGACCCGCCGACGTTCACAGGAGCCGCGCAATGCCCGCAACCGTTCTGGTACTGGTTGAAACCATCAATGACTATTTGCCGATCCTCGAACATCAGGGTTTTCACCTGATCCTCGCCCCCACGCCGGCCGAGCGTGCGCAAGCCATCGCCACTCACGGCAGCCGCATCGATGCAGTGCTGACCCGCGGCCCGCTGGGCCTGACCGCCGATGAAATCACCGCCCTGCCCGCGCTGAAAATCATCACGGTGATCGGCGCCGGTTACGAGCAGGTCGACCTGCAAGCCGCCAGTAACCGTGGCATTACCGTCACCAACGGCGCCGGGGTCAATGCCTCGTCGGTGGCCGACCATGCGATGGCGATGCTGCTGGCGCTGGTCCGGGATATCCCCCGTTGTGACGCGGCGGTACGCCGCGGTGAATGGCCGAAGATCATGCGCCCGTCGCTGGCCGGCAAACGCCTGGGGATTCTCGGGCTGGGCGCCGTGGGCATGGCAATAGCCAAACGCGCCCACCTTGGCTTCGACATGGAGATCAACTATCACAGCCGCCAGGTGCGCAGCGATGTGCCTTACACGTTCTGCTCGACGCCGACCGAACTGGCACGAACTTCGGATTTCCTGATCATTGCCACGCCTGGCGGCATCGGTACACAGCATCTGGTGACTCGCCCGGTGCTCGATGCGCTTGGACCGAAAGGCTTTATCGTCAACATCGCCCGCGCCAGTGTGATCGCCACGGCGGATCTGATCACGGCGCTTGAGCAACGCAAAATTGCCGGCGCCGCACTGGATGTGTTCGACCACGAGCCGCAAGTGCCGGATGCGCTGAAAACCCTGAGCAATGTGCTACTGACGCCACACGTCGCCGGCCTGTCACCGGAAGCCACTCAAGGTACCGTGGAGTTGGTGGGCAAAAATCTCGTGGCGTTTTTTTCGGGCGAACCGGTACTGACGCCTATTGCCTTGCCACCGAAACTCAACAACCAGCGCGTGCATTGAAGCACGCCGGACGACGTGTCGAGCGCTCGTCCCAGCCCTCCTTTTCGGCCACGGCATATCCGCAAAACCTTGGTTCAACGCGACTTTTCGCGCACATTCCCAAAGGTGATTATCGGGCAACACGCTAGCCTATAAGACCGACTCGCGCTTGTGGCGACCCGAGCGCGCCATTAGATTAACCAATGATGTCTGGCCTCCAAAATAAGCAGAAGGGATAAGCATGGCGCTTACTGACCAGTCCACCCGTATCCGCTCTGGCGAAGAACTCGATGCCAGCCTGATCGATCCGTACCTCAAGGCGCACATTCCCGGCCTGAGCGGCACTCCTGCGATCAGCCAGTTTCCTGGCGGTGCGTCGAACCTGACCTACCTGCTGGAATACCCGGAACAGGAATTCGTCCTGCGCCGTCCGCCGTTCGGCCACAAGGCCAAGTCCGCCCACGACATGGGCCGTGAATTCCGCATCCTCAATCAATTGCGCGACGGTTTTCCGTATTGCCCTAAGGCCTACGTGCACTGCACCGACGAATCGGTGATCGGCGCCGAGTTCTACGTCATGGAGCGGGTCAAAGGGATCATCCTGCGCTCGGAGCTGCCGCCGGAGCTGGGCCTTGATTCGGCAAAGACCGAAGCCCTGTGTAAAAGCTTTATCGACCGCTTCGTCGAACTGCACCGCGTCGACTACAACGCCTGCGGCCTGGGCGATCTGGGCAAACCGGAAGGCTACGTCGCCCGTCAGATCAAAGGCTGGAGCGAGCGTTACGAAAAAGCCCTGACCCCGGATGCGCCGCATTGGGAAGCAGTGAAAGCCTGGCTCAACGACAAGATGCCGGCCGACCACCCGACCTCAAGTATCGTCCACAACGACTACCGCTTCGACAACGTCATCCTCGACCCGCACAACCCGATGCAGATCATCGGCGTACTCGACTGGGAACTGACCACGCTCGGCGACCCGTTAATGGATCTGGGCAACACCCTTGCCTATTGGATTCAGGCGGACGATCCGGCGCCGGTGCAACTGATGCGCCGCCAGCCAAGCCACGCGCCGGGCATGCTCACCCGCCGCGAGTTCGTCGATTACTACGCCGAACGTTCGGGCATCCAGATCGACAATTTCGACTTTTACTACACCTACGGCCTGTTCCGTCTGGCCGGCATCGTGCAGCAGATCTACTACCGCTTCTACCACGGCCAGACCCAGGACAAACGCTTCGCGCAGTTCATTCACATGAATAAACTGCTGGAGCAGATGAGCTTGCAGGTCATTGCGAAATCGAGCCTCTGACGGCCCACACCCAGGAACCCTTATGTCCAAGACTCAGTTGTTCGACCTCGACGGTAAAATTGCTTTCGTTTCCGGCGCCAGCCGTGGCATCGGTGAAGCCATCGCCAAACTGCTGGCCCAGCAAGGCGCCCATGTGATCGTGTCGAGCCGCAAGCTCGACGGCTGCCAGCACGTCGCCGATGCAATCATCGCCGCTGGCGGCAAAGCCACGGCCGTGGCCTGCCACATCGGTGAAATGGAACAGATCAGCCAGGTGTTCGCGGGGATCAAGGAACAGTTCGGCCGCCTCGATATTCTGGTCAACAACGCTGCGACCAACCCGCAATTCTGCAATGTGCTGGACACCGATCTGAGTGCGTTCCAGAAAACCGTTGACGTGAACATCCGTGGCTACTTCTTCATGTCGGTCGAAGCCGGCAAGCTGATGCGCGAAAACGGTGGCGGCAGCATCATCAACGTCGCGTCGATCAACGGCATTTCGCCGGGGATCTTCCAGGGCATCTACTCGGTGACCAAAGCGGCGGTGATCAACATGACCAAGGTCTTCGCCAAGGAGTGCGCGCAGTTCGGCATCCGCTGCAACGCGCTGCTGCCGGGTTTGACCGACACCAAATTTGCCTCGGCGCTGGTGAAGAATGATGCGATTCTCAAGCAAGCGCTGACGCAGATCCCGCTCAAACGTGTGGCTGATCCGAGCGAAATGGCCGGCGCGGTGCTGTACCTGGCGAGCGATGCGTCGAGCTACACCACCGGGGTTGCGCTGAATGTGGACGGTGGGTTTCTGTCCTGATCCCCATTGCAAACACATAATCCCCTGTAGAAGTGAGCCTGCTTGCGATAGCGGTGCGTCAGTCAAAATTTATCTATTTGACACACCGCTATCGCAAGCAGGCTCACTCCTACAAGGGTTGTGTATCAGGCAATGACTTTCGGTAACTGCCAGCCGAAATGCACCGACAGCAAACGCAACAGCAAACACGCCGCCCCCGCCAGCAACGCCGCCGCTACCGGCGAAACGCCCAGCCTGCGGCCGATGATCAACACCGCCGCACCGACAAACGCTGAACTCGCATACAAATCCGCCTGCAACACCACCGGTATCCGCGCCAGCACAATATCGCGTATCACCCCGCCACCGACGCCGGTGATGGTGCCCATCAGCATCGCCACAAACGGCGTAATCCCGAAATTCAACGCTTTCTGCGCACCGGCCACGGCAAACAGCGCCAAGCCTGCTGCATCCAGCACAATCAGGGTTGAACCGGACCAGCCCAGCACCTGCTCATGAAAGGCAAACGCCAGCCCGCCCATGAAAAACGCCAGTGCCGGGTAGCGCCAATCGGCCACGGCATTGGGTGGCGTCGCACCGATCAACAAGTCACGAGTCACCCCGCCACCGAGGGCGACGATAAACGCAATCACCATCACACCGAGCAAGTCGAGCTGACTGCGCATCGCCGCAATAGCGCCTTCCACGGCAAACACCGCAGTGCCGGCCAGGTCGGCCACCAGCACAATCCGCTCAACCCGGGACTGCCGCCCCGCCGGCGCTATTGCGTGACGCAACGGGTGGTCGTGATGTGTCGAGTAACCTGGCCGTCGGCGTACACGTCACCGGCGACTTCAGTGTTTTCGAGCACCTGACACGTGCGCTCCGGCGGTGGCGGCGGCGCTGCCGGTGGAGGGGGTGGAGGACTGGCGCAACCCGCCAACAACACTGTAAAGAAAGCCAACGGCAACACGCGTTTCCCAAGATTGTTCATAGGACGACCCGCGACAAATGGAAGAGCAACTCCCGCGACCGAACCGACCACGGAAGACCTGACCACTCATTCTTTATAGCCGAGACACCCGCAAGCGCCAGTAAATCGGCCGGATCGGAAGGAAGTGGCTGTCGATTTTGCGTTCGGATTCGAGAGGATTGGCAAATTGAAATGTGCTTTGCCTGATAGAGCCTCATCGCGAGCAGGCTCACTCCTACAATTGAACAGAGTACATCTGGCAGAGATTGGTCGGCTGTCAGGCCGCCTTCGCGAGCAGACTCGCTCCCACAGAACAGCCAAAGCAAAACAGCGCACACCGCGCATCGCGCATCGCTTGTGCTTCTCACCACTCAACAGGATGAGCGTTAGCTCGGCTGCAGCTCTTGATCTTGCCGTGCTGGCCCCTTCGGCAGGCTGAGTGGAGGGATTGATCCGGGGGTGGGAGCGCAGCGACCGTTTGGCGAAGCCAAACACAGCGAGAGGAGGTGCAGCGAAGCAAACCGTAGGCGCTGCGCCCGGATCGATCCCGGAGCGAAGGAACCCCGAGCCCCAGCGAGCGGGCCGAACGCCGGGGCCCAGCCTTTTGCTTACTTTTCGGCGTCTGGAAAAGTGAGTCGCTGTAAGAGCGAAACCGCCAGCCGCAGCACCCGCAGAAACGGATATACACCCAACCCCCAAGAGCATGGTCGGCCCAAAGGCCGCCAAGCCCAAACCGACACCGAAACCGAAACCCAAAAGCCCTAAGCCAAATCCGGGTCCCGAAACGAACGCAAAGAATTGCTCTCAAGCTCATACCGCAATTCTTCAATCAAAGCATCAACCGACTCAGGCGTGCGCAGCGCATCAAGCTTCAGCCCACTGATCACCAGATCCACCTGCCCCGACACCGGGTGATATAGCTTCACGGTCAGCGAATGATCCCCATCCACCAGACACTCACACGCCAGCGGCGAAAAACTGCGTTCAAGCTGCGTGCGCAACTGCGCAAGATTCATCATCAGACTGTTCCTATAACGACTGCGAAGGGCCGCGATCCCGAGCCAGAAAAAACTCGTATCGCACCCCGCCAGACTAAGAACAGCCGTCGACCGCCAACACCTCAATATGCACCTGATGAACTAGTGCATTTGCACCTCAGCGCTGACCCTTGGCGCCCCACTCCCCGGAAAACAATCCACGCTCGCGCGCCCAGACAATCGCCTCACTGCGACTGTGCACATCGAGCTTGGAATACACCGTGGCGACATGATTACGCACCGTGTTCGGCGCCAGTTTCAGCCGCGCCGCGATCTCCTTGTCCGCCAGCCCTTCGCAGATCAACCCCAACACATCACGCTCACGCGCCGTCAGATCGGTAAACGAAACGCTAGGCAGTTGCGGCGAGTTGACCTTCTTCACATTCGCCAATTTCTCGATCAACGTACGGCTGAACCAGGAAGCGTCTTTCATCACCTCCTCAATCGCCGCCACCAACTCAAGCTCGGTACGCTTGCGCTCGGTAATGTCCATCAACACCAGCAAATAACACGGTGTGTCCTGAATATTCACGGTGTCGGCAGACAGCGCACATTCGAGCAGTTCCGCATCCTTCCTGCGCACCCGAACATCCACCCGATCGACTCGCCCGTTTTTCGCCAGCGCCGCCAGCAACCGCGTGCGCGCACCGCTGTCATCGATAAAGTCCAGCTGCGGCACGGTTTTGCCGAGCACGTCGTCGCTGTCATAAGCCATGGTTTCGAGGAACGCCTGATTGACGTCGATCACCTGCTGCTCGTCGGCACTGCAAATCAGGATCGGCACCGGCGTCAGACGAAACGCTTTGGCAAAACGCTCCTCACTCTGCCGCAACGCCACTTCCGCCTTGTGTCGCAGCTCCATGTCGACAAAGGAGAACAGCATGCAATCCTCATCGTTGAGCGTCAGCGGCTGGCCGGCCACGATCACCTGCTTGCTGCTGCCATCGGGCAGGCGCAGCTCGGCTTGCATCTGCGGGATGGTCGCGACATCGCGCAGGCGCTGAATAGCCAGGTCCCGGTGTTCGGCCTGCTCGAAAATGTCGATTTCATAAGAGGACGTGCCAATCACCTGCTCGCGGGTGTACCCGGTCATTTCCAGAAACCCCGGATTGACCTTGATGTAACGCAGATCACTGAGCCGGCAGATCACCGCCGGTGCCGGGTTGGCGTTAAACGTCCTCTCGAAGCGCTGCTCGGCGTTGGCCCAATCGGTGACATCGCTCATGATCAGCACCAGCGACTCCGGCTGCCCTTCGCGGTCCGTGAGAATCATGCTGCGTACGCTGTGCACCCAGATGCGTTCCGGGTCGTCGGTCGGCGACACTTCGATCAGCACGTCATTGAAACTCTCACAGCGCGCTACCCGGCTGATCGGGTAGTTTTCGGCGGTGATCGAGTGATTATTGCGATAGCGCAGATTGAATTTCTTGGCGTATTCGTCGGCATTGTGGCCCAGATCGGTGATCCGTTTGACACCGTGCATGGCCAGCGCGGCTTCGTTGGCCCAAAGAATGCTCTGATCCAGCTCCAACAGGATCACCCCGTCGGACAGCCCGGCGATGATCTGCTGCAACTGGCGGCGGTTGGTTTCGGTGGTCAGGACTTCCTGGCTCATTGGATCTCCACAAGTGATACGGCCATGTGAAGAGTACGACCGCAGCCACCTCTGATCGTGCCGAGCATAAATGTTCGCAACGGCACAAATCCCTTTGTAGGCCTTCGCCTGCTCGCGATAGCGGTGTGTCAGCCAGCAAAGCCGTTGAATGACACATCACTATCGCGAGCAGGCGAAGGCCTACAGGGGATTGCGGTGCATTCGCATACCGATAGTTTGTCGACTAAGGTTAATACCTCATCGGATTGAGCCCCTGCCCGCAACACCCGGCTCTTGATCAAGGAGAGACTGATGACGTCGCGTCGCAACATCGAACAGACCTACCGCACCTGGTCCAGCCCGATTCTGCTGGAGCTGAAAAAACGTGAACACCAAATGGCGCCGGTCGAGCGTCAGGCCCTTGAGAATGTCCTGGTGGAAAGAAGGTTGCTGGACATCGGCAGTCCTGACGGCGTCGAACGTCGTCGCAACAGCGGTGGCTGATACTGTGCTTTCGCGAGCAGGCTCGCTCCCACAGGGTTTTGGGTTACTCACAAAGCGTGTGTTCACCCGCAATCACTGTGGGAGCGAGCCTGCTCGCGAAGAGGCCGGTGCAGTCACCCTCACGACTTGGGCCGACGCACCACCCTCACCCGCCCAGTGTCTCCGCCGCCGCAATAGAAGCGATCAGCGCCGTCGGCTTCCAGTCCGGAAACACCTTGCCCCGCGGGCATCTTCAGCGACTCGATCACCTTTCCGTCCTGCGGATCGATCCGCCGCAGCTCACTCTCATCCGCCTCCCAAGTGCCATGCCACAACCCGCCATCCACCCAGGTCACCCCGGTGACAAACCGGTTCGACTCCAGCGTGCGCAGGATCTCGCCGGTCTGTGGATCAATCTGATGAATCTTGCGCTCGCGATACTGCCCGACCCATAACGAGCCATCCGCCCAGGCCATGCCTGAATCACCGCCATTGCCCGGGGCCGGGATGGTGTGCAGTACGCGCCCCGTGGCGGGGTCGATCTTGTGGATGTGGCGATCGGCAATCTGGTACAGGTGCTGGCCGTCGAACGCAGTGCCGCCGTCGGCGCCAACCTTGATCGTGCGTACGGTTTCACCGCTGACCGGGTCGAGTGCATTGAGCTGGCCGTCGCTGGCAAACCAGACCTGCTGGCCATCGAAGGTCACGCCGTGAACGCCTTTGATGTCATCAAAAGGACCGTACTCGCGAAGGATTTCTGCGTTTGCTTGTTTCATGGCAACTTCCTCGTGGATGTGTGGGTCCAGCCTAGCCATTGCCCAACGACACCGGGAGTAACAAGATCGTCGCGAAACCCGGCAGCGGCGGCGTCATCCAGCGCCGCGCCCGGCCCACGCCGAAGGCCTGCACCTTGTCCGCCAGCGCCAATGCCTCCAACGCCCGCTGCACCTGGCGCTGACTATTGCCCAAGGCCAGTGCCAACGCCGAACTCGACCAAGCCTCGCCGTCGGCAAGCAAGGCCAGCAACGCCGCGTATTTGTCTTCAACCGGCAACGTCAGCAACGCCACGTCCTCGGCCACCAGCGCAAAACCCCTTGGCGTTGCGGCGATATTCGCCAGCGGCTTCAGTGCCGCACGCAAGCGGCCAATTTCGACCCGCAGGCGAGCACGGTGCGATTCATCCGTGAGGGGAAAACCAAAGGCTGTGACGAACAGTGTTTCGCGCGCCACATCGTCCGGCCAGGCTTGCGCAAGTAATCGTGCGAGATTGAACAGCACCGGCCGCGTGGCCAGCGCCACCGTCATGCCGGCACCGCGCACGCTGTAGCGGCAGGCATCGACGATCAGTGTCGACGAGTTGAACAAAGCTTCAACCTGCGCCAGATTCACCTGTTGCGCCTGACCGGCAACGATCAGCCGCGCTGCCGGCGCAGCGAGCATGTGACTGGCGTGATCGACCTCGGCGCTCAGTGCGGCGATCCCGGCCTGTTGCGCCGCAGCCTGCGCCCGAGCCAGCGCCGCGCTGGCCTTGTGTGCCTGGACCCGACGCACGGCGATCCCGGCGGCAATCAACTCATGAGCAGTACGCAGCGCCGGCGGCAACGGCGCCGGGTCAGTTTCACCCAGCAACGTTTCGGCCTCTTGCAGCTCGCCAATCAACAGCAACCGGCGAATCTGCAAATAGCGCGCGTGTGCCGCATTCACACCGTCACCGTGCGCCTGCAACACCTGGCGCGCCGCCTCCAGCGCCTTCACCGGCCAGCCGAGATCGCGCGCCGCCAACGCGACTTCGGCCTCGGCCACCACACAACGTGCCCGCGACAGCGGTTCATTGCTGCCGAACGCCTTTATCGCCCGTTGCAACAACGCCTTGGCACGTGGCAGATCACCGAGCTGAGCCATGGCAATGGCGCGCAGGGCCAGCGCGGGTGGATCTTCACGCAGGGCGACGTAATTCAACGCGCCCAGCGGGTCACCAGCGGACAGCGCTCTGCCGGCGGCGTTGATCAGCGAATCCATGGCTTATTCATACCCTGACGACCGAATCGTCAGTTGAGTCTAATACCTGGAATGACGGTCGACGTCGCAACACATTTGACAGGGGATGAAAAACGCAGGAAGTCGAGCGCGGCTCCAGCCCTCAAGCCAGCAGTCCGGCGCTCTTCAGCAGATCGTGCAAGCCTTTCGGCACCAGAGGCGACTGCTCACTGAAGCTTGAACTGGCATGCCAACGCGCGGTGAAGGGAGCGCCGTCGCTTTCATGGCCGTCGATCTGCGAATTCGCATAGACACTGGGGTCGGCAAACGTCGCGTCATACACCTGAACGATTTCGTGACCCGGTTTGCCGTTGTAGACGAAAAGGCTTTCGAGTGTGCCGAGCAGGCGCACGTCAGTCACGGACAGGCCCAACTCCTCCTGCACTTCGCGCACGATCGCTGCGGCGCTGGTCTCGCCAAATTCAATACCGCCGCCAATAGGCCGAAAGCAGGTTTGCTGGCTGACCGGGTCACGAAACTGGTTGACCAGAATTTTGCCGTTGTGATGAAAGACACAGAGTGCGAGCGCGCGGATGCGGTGTTCGGTCATGGGCTGAAGTCCGTTTACAGGTGTGGGGCGCGGCATTTGAACATGTTTTGCGCGACACACCCGTGGACGTCACTGGAAAAGGGTCGCCTCAGACCGGAGAAATCGTTGCGAGCAGGCCGATCAGAATGGTCAGTGTCAGAAAGCCACCCAGAAAAATCGCCATTTTGTTCATGTTGCTCTCCTCAATGCTGAGCTTGCGGTGCACCGGGCGCTTCGGGATGAAGGACTGCCGCGAGTGCCGAACCGTGGGGCTATTTTGAGCGGATGACTGAGCTGGTAACAGAGGCAGATAAGACGAAAAAATGCGGATCAGATGCGCATCTGATCCGCATGGGCCGATATTCAGATCGCGGCACAAGGGTTCAATTTCGGCGTGGTTGATCTAGAGTCATTGCCGTCGCGACAACAACAAGAAAAATCCTGGAGTGAACATGACCGACCTGAACCTGCAAGCCAACGTCGCCGCATCGCTAGCCAAATGGCACGAAATGATCCGCACCGGCAACCTCAGCGCCCTGCCCGGCCTGCTCGACCCGCAAGCCGTGTTCCGCTCGCCGATGGCCCACACGCCTTACCCGGGTGCGCCGGTGGTGTCGATGATCCTCAATACCGTGTTTGAAGTGTTTGAAGACTTCACCTACCACCGCGAACTGGCGACTGCCGATGGCTTGAATGTGATTCTGGAGTTCAGCGCCAAGGTGGGTTCGAAGGAGCTGAAAGGTATCGACATGATTCGCTTTGACGAGAACGGCAAGATTGTCGAGTTTGAGGTGATGGTGCGGCCGCTCAGCGGTCTACAAGTCTTGGGCGAAGAGATGGGCCGGCGGCTCGGCGCTTATCTGGCGTCCGCCAAAGCCCTGTAGGAGCTGCCGCAGGCTGCGATCTGTTGATCTTGATCTTTCAAAAGCAAGATCAAGATCAACAGATCGCAGCCTCGTTTCACTCGACAGCTCCTACAAAACTATTTGCGATAAAAAAGCCCACTGACCGTCGCCGGTTCAGTGGGCTTTGTGTGTCAGGCGTTTAGTTACAGCGCCATGTCACGTGCAGCGTTTTCCTTCGGTGCTTCAGCTTTTCCAGCGGCAGGTGCAGCCGGAGCAGTCACCTGACCGATCACTGGAGGTGTCGGCAGTTCGAGGATCTTGGCGGTGTACGCCCACTCTGCAGCCACTTTGGCTGGATCGTTGTTCAGCTGGGTGCCGTAGCTTGGCACGATCTGGTGCAGCTTGGACTGCCACTCAGGCGTTGCGACTTTGTCTTTGAAGACTTTCTGCAGCACGCTCAGCATGATCGGTGCAGCGGTCGACGCGCCTGGCGATGCGCCCAGCAGGCCGGCGATGGAGCCGTCTTGTGCAGCAACGATTTCGGTGCCCAGTTTCAGCACGCCACCTGCGGCTTCATCACGCTTGATGATCTGCACGCGTTGGCCGGCTTGCCACAGGCGCCAGTCTTCGGCTTTGGCGTTCGGGAAGTATTCCTTCAGCGCGTTCAGACGGTCTTCATCCGACAGCATCAGTTGGCCAGCCAGGTACTCGACCAGCGGGTATTCCTTGATGCCGACTTTGGTCATAGGCCAGATGTTGTGGGTGGTGGTGCTGGTCAGCAGGTCGAGGTACGAACCTTCCTTCAGGAACTTGGTGCTGAAGGTTGCGAATGGGCCAAACAGGATGACGCGCTTGCCGTCCAGAACACGGGTGTCCAGGTGCGGAACGGACATCGGTGGTGCGCCAACCGACGCTTTACCGTAGGCCTTGGCCAAATGCTGTTCAGCGATGGCCGGGTTATCGGTCACCAGGAACGAGCCGCCTACCGGGAAGCCAGCGTATTCCTTGGCTTCAGGAATGCCCGACTTCTGCAGCAGGTGCAGTGCACCGCCGCCAGCGCCGATGAACACGAACTTGGCGTCGGTTTCGGTTTTAGTGCCGTCTTTCAGGTTTTTGTAGCTGACGCGCCAAGTGCCATCGGCATTCTTGGTGATGTCCTGGACTTCGCTCGACAGTTTCAGATCGAAGTTAGGCTTGGTCTGCAGGTACGTGGCGAACTGGCGGGTGATTTCGCCGAAGTTCATGTCGGTACCCAGCGGGCTCCAGGTGGCCGCGATTTTCTGGTTCGGGTCACGCCCTTCCATCATCAGCGGGACCCACTTCTTGATCACAGCCGGGTCTTCGGAGTACTGCATGCCGGCGAACAGCGGGCTCGCTTGCAGGGCTTCGTAGCGCTTTTTCAGGAACTTGATGTTGTCATCGCCCCACACGAAGCTCATGTGCGGCGTGGTGTTGATGAACGAGCGAGGGTTCTTCAGAACGCCTTGCTGAACCTGCCAGGCCCAGAACTGACGGGAGACCTGGAACGCTTCGTTGATCTCGACGGCTTTCGGGATCGTCACGTTGCCTTTGTCGTCTTCCGGGGTGTAGTTCAGCTCAGCGAGCGCCGAGTGACCGGTACCGGCGTTGTTCCAGCCGTTGGAGCTTTCCAGGGCGACGCCGTCGAGGCGCTCGACCATTTCCATCGACCAGGTTGGCTCCAGCTCATTGATCCACACACCGAGGGTGGTGCTCATGATGCCGCCGCCGATCAGCAGGACGTCGACTTTCTTTGCTTCGTCAGCATTGGCGGATGTCATCCCCATCGCCAAAGCCAGACCCAGCAGGGCTGTGTTCACTTTTTTAAACATCTGTTGCACCTATGATAAAACGCCTTCCGCCCGCCGCTGTTATCAGTATGCGATCCGCTTTGATGACGCTCAGGCTCGCGTCGCAGATTCCGGCACACTTCAATTTTGACGGGTGGGCACACAAGGCCGACATGCTGCATCGACCTCAGTTAATGTCCCTTCTGAACTGACTTCTTATCATTATTGGCTCAGCTACTTGAGCGACAGGGATTCCGTCGGCCCGCCCAGAGGCAAGCAAACTGAATAAGGTCAAACCAAGTTGGCGCGAAGAATATCACGTCAGGGCAAACCCGCGCGTCTGTTCCCGACTTGAGAGTCTTTTTCCGCTCAGGACACTATCGGCCGACGAAGGCTGAACATGACCCCTGAAGACTAAGGATGTGGAAGGAGTGCCTAAGTTCTGGATAACCTGCTAAGTTGTACGATGACTGACGAACAAGTCGCGCAGTCATCACCCATAACAACAAGGAAACAACTTCCATGACCAAAACCCGACTCCTCATCGGTTTCCTCTGCGCCTTTAACGGCTACGCCATGGCCGCCTCTGCCCCGGCGGAAAAAGACGTTGCCCAAGCGGTCGATCATCTGACCCAGGCGATGCTGCACAAGGACATCGCCGAACTGAACGCGCTCACCGCGCCCAACCTGACTTATGGCCATTCCAGCGGCAAGATCCAGGACAAGAAAGAGTTCATCGCCGACATCGAAACCGGCAAGAGCGCGTTCAAAACACTAGAGATGCAAAACCAGACCATTACCCTGTCCGGCGATACCGCGCTGGTGCGCCACCACTTTTCCGCGCAGGCGTTGAAGGGGACCGAAGTCGTGCCGACCGAGATCGAGAATTTCCAGATCTGGCAGAAGCAGGACGGCAAATGGTTGTTGGTGGGGCGGCAGGCGTTCAAGTTTTGATTGTGGTGAATTTATCCAGCATTAGTGTCGGCTGAACTGACCTCTTCGCGAGCAAGCTCGCTCCCACAGTGTTCGGTGGCGCAGCGAATATTGCATGTACACCACGAAACTTGTGGGAGCGAGCTTGCTCGCGAAAGCTGCAGCCCGGCTAACACAAATACGATGGATTTCACCTCTACAACCGAAACCGATCTACCGACTGCGCCAACTGCCCCGCCAGACTCGACAACTCGTCAGTAGTATTCGCCGTCTGCCCGATCACCCGGCTGTTGCCCTCGGACATCCCGGCAATCATTTCCACCTGATGGGCAATCTCGTTACTGGCCTGGCTCTGCTCACCAATCGTGCGGGTGATGTCGTTGACTAGTTGCGTCGTGCTCAACGTCGCATCGAGGATTTCGCGGATGGCCCGCTCGACATCCGCCGTCACCGCCATGCCCTTGTCGACCTGCGCGACACCCGCCTCCATGCTGCTGACCGCCTCGCGGGTGCTGTGTTGAATGCGCGCGACCATTGCGGCGATTTCCTGGGTCGAGGCGCTGGTGCGTGCCGCCAGACTACGCACTTCGTCCGCGACCACCGCAAAGCCCCGACCCTGCTCGCCGGCACGGGCCGCTTCAATGGCGGCATTGAGCGCCAGCAGATTGGTCTGGTCGGCAATGCTCTTGATCACCTGGATGATGTTGAAAATGGCTTCGGATTCCTGATCCAGCGTGCGGATCACCTGGGCTGACTGTTGCGCTGATCGGGCGATATCGTCCATGTCGCTGACCACTTGATGAATGACCCCGCCGCCCTCCTTGGCCAGGGTTTCGGCCTGACTGGCCATGCTCAGGGCTCGTTCGGCGTGGCGGGTGATTTCCTCGATGCTCGCGGTCATCTGGCTGGCGGCAGCGGCCATGGTGCTGGCGGCGACGCTTTGTTGCTGGCTGCTGTCGGCGACCTGATGGCAGCCGTGGCTGAGTTGCTCGCTCATGCCACTGACGCCGTGAGCATTGCGTCGCACCACGTCGATCATGTTGCGCAAGTCGCGCTGCATGGTTGCCAGTGTGCGTATCAGAGTACTGGCTTCGTCCTTGCCGGATGGCTCGGCAATCGACTCGCTGAGATTGCCGTGGGCGATGCTTTCGGCGATGCGACTGGCAGTCTTCAACGGCCCCATGATGCTCAGAATGACCCAGCGCCCCTGTATCAAGAGCAACACAAGACTGGCGATCAACACCACGCCGAGCGCGACGTTGGCGCTGCGGATGGCTGACTCGGTGCCTGCGCTGGTCTGCCGCGTATTGGACTCGATCAGCTCGCTCAACGCGGCCATTTGTTCTTCAAGCTGGCCAAACGCCGTGTTGAACGTGCCCAGTTCCTGTTGAGCTGCATCAGGGTTGTCCAGCGCCAGCCCGACAATCCGTTCGCCCGCATTGATATAGGTATCGAGGCTCGGTTTGATCTGCTCCAGCGCCGTGCGCAATGCCGGATTGATCGGTAACTTGAGGTTTTCCTCGAGCACCTCACGAAAATGCCCGGCATGCTCGTTGATCGAATCGCGTACCTCGCTTGCCGTGCTGGTGCTTTTGCCCAGCCCGACCAGCATCGCCGAGTAGACATCGGCGCGCAGGGCGTCGTGCATCATGTCGGCTTCCATGTGGTTGCGCAGCGCGCTCATGCTGACCGCGTTATCGCTGACCGCCGAGGCCATCCGCTGATTGCCGACATAACTGACCAGACTCACGATCAAGGCTGTCAGCAGACTTGTCACAATCAGCAACACTAAACGCAGTTTGATCGACACCGGATTTTCCTCACTCATCACGCCCGTAAGCGCTTGTCAGCCTTCAGTTAAGCCTATTTGCGCAGGTCTGCCGCGCCAGAGCGTGTCGGCAGGTGTCGGCATGCTGGCCAAAGGCAGCAAAACTTTCGGATTGCGCGGCAAGTCTCACTTTTCAACGCGCACGGCCAACGCCTTCATCGCCGGTTAATGCCGGCAGGCTATTGAGTCCGTCGCTCTGAACATTCGTACAGAAAAGGAAACGCCTATGAAACGCGCATTGTGGTTGGGTCTGCTCGGCACCTTCGCCATCGGCACCGCACAAGCGGCGACGGAAAAAGTCGCGATCAATCTGGTCAGCGCTGACGGCGCGCCGCAGGCGATCGGCTCGGTCACCATCAGTGAAACGGCGTATGGCCTGTTGTTCACGCCTGACTTGAAATCTCTGCCGACCGGCGTGCACGGTTTCCACGTGCATGAAAACGGCAGCTGCGAGCCCGGCATGAAGGATGGCGTGAAAGGCGCCGCACTGGCTGCGGGCGGGCATTTCGACCCGCAAAAAACCGGCAAACACCTAGGCCCGTATGCTGACGGTCATTTGGGTGACCTTCCGGCGATTTATGTGACTGCGGACGGCATCGCCAACTATCCCGTACTGGCGCCGCGTCTGAAGAAGATATCCGAGATCAAAGGTCACGCCCTGATGATCCACGCCGGGGGCGACAACCACGCCGATATGCCCAAACCACTGGGCGGTGGCGGTGATCGCATGGCCTGCGGGGTGATCTGACTCATCGCAGCTTGAAAAACGGGCAACCCGCCACGGCGTTGCCCGCATCTGTTTTGCAATAACTCAGACTTTTCAGCGCCACGGAACTCCCGTCGCGCGCGCCCCTCTCACATTATGTAGACCTTCCCTTTTTGCTTCGCGCTTGTGGAGGAACACCGTCATGCGCAAGTTAGTGCTTATTTCTTCCTTACTCTTATGCCTGCCGGTCGGTTCGGCGTTGGCCCGCGTCGATGCGGGTGATGTCGCCACCTCGGCCGGTGTCTCCGCGTCGCTGTACTCGACCTTTAAGGATCACAAAATGGTGATTCCGGCCCGTGACGACTTGTCTGCATTTGTCGCCAGTGGCGGGGCCATTCGTGGGGTTTATCTTGAATCGGTGCTGCAACAGGCTCGCCAGGAAAATCCTGGACTCAATGCCAGTGATGAAGATCTGGCCAACGCGATTCTGGTGCATTACGAAGGCCTGAATCAGTAGCCGACACGGAAAACGCAGCCGATGGATGGCTGCTGAAGGCGCATAGGCAAAACTGTCCGACGGCCTCTATGATGGAGGCCATGACGACTTCTGTGCCCTTGCGCTCCCCCTGCCCGCCCGGCGCCTGCATTTGCGGGCGCGATCCGTTGCTGGAGACGCCCGGCGCGGATTTGCGCATCCTGCGCCTGACCCGAGAGGAAGAAAAACGCCTGCTCGCTCGCCTCGAAATGCTCAAAGACCTGAATGACCTCAAACATCTGCAACAGCGCATGTTCGAGCAATTGGGGATTCGCGTCGACGTCGCTCCCGGTTTCAACGAAGTGCGCACCATGCGTGGTATCGCAATTCAAATCGACGAGTTACCGGGCCTGTGCCGCAAGACACGTGCAGCAATCCCGGCCGCCATTCGCCGCGGACTGGAAAACCACCCGGAAATCGCCTTCGAATTGCTCAACGCTCACGACTTGCTGCGCGACACCTGATCACTTTTTCAGCCCCAGGCGTTTGCGCATTTCGGCGGTGATGCTCTGGCGGGTTTTCTTCATGTCGGCCCACGGCTCGTCACCGACCTCAGCCAACCGCTCATGAACGTTGTGCACGTTCCACTGATTGCCGCCCTTGAGCTCGGCAACCTCTTCGCGAAACAGCGGCACCGACACCGGCAAGCCTTCGCGGGTGCGCGCGGCGTAAGCGCAGATAGTGGTGGCGCCCAGACCGTTGCGCAGGTAATCGATAAAGATCCGCCCGACGCGGTTTTTCGGCCCGGACACCGCAGAAAAACGCTCCGGCAACAGCTTGGCGATATGACTGACGATGGCGTGGCTGAAGTCCTTGACCTCGTCCCAACCGAGTTTGCGGGTCAGCGGCACCACCAGGTGAATACCCTTGCCGCCGCTGGTTTTGAGAAACGCCTTGAGACCCAGTTCATCAAGTACGGTCAATGTCAGTGCCGTCGCTTCGACCATGCTTTTCCATGGCAGTGCCGGATCCGGATCGAGGTCAAGAACGAAGCGATCGGGCTTGTCCAGATCGACCGTGGTCGCGTTCCAGGTGTGCAGTTCGACGGTGCTCATCTGTACCGCGCCGATCAGCGCCTCGGCGTTGTTGATCAGCATCACCGGTTGCCCGGTGACGTCTTTGTCCAGCGTGGTAATGCCGGGGATCGCCAGGCGTTCAGCGTTCTTCTGGAAGAATAATTCGCCGGCGATGCCGTCCGGCGCGCGCACCAGCGCGACCGGACGATCCTTGAGCTGCGGCAGGATCCATTCGGCAACGCTAGCGTAGTACTCGGCCAGTTGCATCTTGGTGGTGCCGCTGACTGTGTCGATCACCCGATCCGGGTGAGTGATGCGCACCTTGCCGTTGGCCAGTCCGAGCTGCGACGGTGCGGTTTCTGCGCTGCTCGCCGGGGCTTTTTTCGGCGCTTTCTTCGTGGCTGATTTCTTCGCTGCAGTCTTCACCGGTTTCGCTCGCTCCTCAGTGATGGCTTTGGCCGGTTTGTCATTGCGCAAGCCATGAAACACGGCGTGGCGCACTGAACCGTCCTTGGTCATTTCGGCAAATGCGACTTCCGCCAGCAGTTTCGGCTTGAGCCAGTGCACGCCTTTGACCTCGAAGCCGCTGGGTGGATTGACCACCGCCGGCTTCTTCACCTGCAACGGTTTGAGCTGGGCCAGAATGCTTTTCAACGTCGACTCGTTGAAACCGGTGCCGACTTTGCCGGCGTAGCGCAACTCGCCGCTGTCGCGATCATGCAGCCCCAGCAGCAAGGCGCCGAAGGCACTGCGCGAACCTTTCGGATCGGTGTAGCCGATGATGACGAATTCCTGGCGATGTTTGCACTTGAGCTTGATCCAGTCACTGCTGCGCCGGGATACATAAGGCGAGCCGAGGCGTTTGCCGATCAGGCCTTCCATCTGCATCTGGCAGGCGCTGTTGAGCAGCGCATCCGGGGTTTCGTCGAAGGCTTCGGAGAAGCGCAACAACGGTTGCTCATGACTGCCGAGCACCGTGGCCAGCGCAGCGCGACGTTCCTCGACCGGCACTTCACGCAGGTCGACACCGTTGAGATACGGCAGATCGAACAGGTAGTAGAGAATGTTGCCGCTGCTTCCAGCTTCAAAAGCATTTTGCAGGGCCTGAAAGTCCGGTACGCCGTGTTCGTTGGCGACAACCATTTCGCCGTCGAGCCACGCCGATTCCAATCCCAGCGCGGCCAGGGCAGCGGCCTGTTGCGGCAACTTGTGCGTCCAGTCATGACCGTTGCGAGTGAACAGTTGCACCTGATCATGATCGATGCGCGCCATGATCCGGTAGCCATCGAATTTGATCTCGTAACTCCACTGCCCTTGCGGCGCGCTGTCGACCAGCGTTGCCAGTTCCGGTTTCAGTTGTGCCGGCAGTTTGGCTTTTTGCGCACCGTTGAGCTTGCCGGTCGCAGTTTTGCGTGTCTTGGCCGGGGGCTTTTTCAGCGGTTTGCTTTGCTCGGCGGCCAGTTTGGGTTTGCCCACTAACGTGCGTTCGCTCAGCACACTGTCCGGTTCGGCCAGCAACACGTCGTAATCATCCTGCGGCCGTGCGGCGCTGTCCTGATGCTTGATCAAAAACCATTGTTCTTTTTTGCCCGGCATGTGCGTGCGCACCAGGTTCCAGATACCGCCGAGCTTCTCGCCTTGCAGTTCGAACTTGAGCTTGCCCTTGGCGTAGGCCTTGTGCGGATCTTCCAGCGGTATCCACACGCCACGATCCCAGACAATCACATCGCCGGCGCCGTAATGCCCTTGCGGAATGCTGCCCTCAAACGTTGCGTAATCCAGCGGATGATCCTCG
This sequence comes from Pseudomonas neuropathica, assembly GCF_015461835.1. Classification (GTDB taxonomy): domain Bacteria; phylum Pseudomonadota; class Gammaproteobacteria; order Pseudomonadales; family Pseudomonadaceae; genus Aquipseudomonas; species Aquipseudomonas neuropathica. Next base: position 38,725 of record NZ_JACOPX010000008.1, read on the forward strand.
ACATGCACCGCCAGCCGCTTGACCTTGGGGTCGAGTGACGGCCCTTTTGGCACCGCCCAGCTCTTCAGTGCGCCATCGAGTTCCAGGCGAAAGTCATAATGCAGGTGTGAAGCGTCGTGCTTCTGGATGCAGAACTGCAGAGCATGCTCGGCAGCGGTTTTACGTCCCGAGCGCTTGACGGCAGCCGGTTCCGAGGTCGCCGAAAAATCGCGCATGCGGTTGTAGTCGTCGAGGTTCCTGTTCATCGTGCACCTGCCTTGTTTCAGCCCATTCGGGTCACGGTCAGCGCCACCACTGCGATGCGGTCGACCCGTTGATAGCCGGGGTTGAGCAGTTCTTCGCCAAAAACATCCGGGTCGAGTTCGCGGTACGTCCAGCCGAAACGTTTTTCATCGAGGCGTGGCAGCACGGTGTCGAGAAACGGATCACGACCATCGACCATCGCCACACCGGTGTAGAGCAGCAGCGAGCCACCAGGCGCCAATCGATTCAAGGCCTGTTCGACGATGCGCAGCGAAAGCCCTGCCCCCAGCGTCCCGCCACCGTGGCGATAGGCGCGTTCCGCCGGGTCGGCCATGTACGGCGGGTTGGCGACGATCAGGTCGAACTCGCCGTCGACGCCCTGCAACAGATCACTGGCGCGCACGTCGACGTTAGCGACTTCCGCCAGTGCGGCGTTGATCGCGGTCAGACGCAGCGCTGCAGGGTTGATGTCCAGCGCCAGCACCTCTGCCTCGCGACGGGCGCGGCCGATCAGAATCGCACCGACGCCAGCGCCGCAGCCGATGTCCACCGCGCGATGGATCGGCGCGAAGTTCTGCTGCAGATGGGCGTGGATCAATTGCGCAAAGCGGTAGGTGTCGGGGCCGAAAAACACCGCGTCAGCGGCCTCGGTGGGAAATGCCGAATGGACGAACAGCAAATCATCCAGGCTCGACCAGCGCACCCGACTCTTCAGCTCACCTTCGTAGTGATCAATGATCTGTGCATCTTGCAGTTGCCGCTGTTCATCGGCCGACAACAACCCCGGCGTGAACGGACGCGACCAGCCGAACACATCGCGCAAAGAGTCGGCCATCTGGCCCTCGTCACGCTGGTTGACCCGTTGATGGGTCAACGGCGTCGGCGTGGTGAACCGATATCCGTCTGCCAACAAGCGCCGGCCCAATTGCAGCAGCACGAGGTCGTTGGGGCAGAGTTGTTCTTCCTGATTCATCGGCGGTGTCCTTAAGGCAAGCGGGATTTGAGTTCGATAAAACGCCGGGTGGCGAGCAGCCCGGCCGGGTGTGCATGGCGGGCCGGGGCGAGCCAGGGGATCAAAATCGCCATTTGCGCCGAGGCATCCTGACCTTGCAGCGCGGTGTTGAGCGCCTGTACGTCGGGGTCCTGTGCAAGCCCTTCGATGGGCGCTGCGGTCTGACTGTGCCGCCGAACGGGTTTCGCTTTATCCGACAGCGTCCAGTCGCCGGCGATCCAGTCGTGCACCAGTTGTTTCTCGTAGGCATTGAACACGCCGAACATCGCCGCACCGTCGCCTGCGATCAGTTGCCAAAAACGGCTGGCCTGCGGGTCTTCGTGGCGTTTGATCCAGCCCTTGTTCTGCAACGCTTGAAGAAATCCGGGCAATTGCTCCGGTGCGGCCAGCCACTGATTGACGGTCTGCCCTTCGAAACGGCAGTAATCGGAATGCATGTGTTGGGCGAATGGGCACTTGCGCTCGAGCATCGCCAGCAATTGCTGCTCGAGGTCGAAGCCTTCAATGATTGCGCGGCTGCCCTGCCCCAGATCGTTGAGCCGATAGCCCAGCGCTACCCGACGCAGAAATTCGGCGCGATCGGCCTCGAGCGGCAGCAGGTCAAGCGCCGCCTGTACGGCTTTTTGCGCATGGCCGGTGCTGGCGTTGTCGATGGTCACGTGCAGGGTGAAATAGTACGGATCGATGCCTAGCTCACTGAGTTCGTAACTGCTGATCAACAGGTGCAACGGCAGTTGTTCATAGCCGAGGTTGTAGCCGATCACCTCGGGCAAATAATCAGCACCACAGACACCGAGGGCCAGCTGTATCGCGCCTTGCAGGTAGCGTTCATCGTCGATGGCGCTGCCATCCTGCAAATCGTGCTCGGCGAGTAATTTCTGATAAATCACCACGTGATTTTGCGCCGGATTGCCTTCGCCCAGCTCTTCCAGAAAGGTTCGCAGCAGGCCCTGGAAACGCGGGTCTTGCCAGCGCGGCAACAGACCATGGAGCCAAGCGCCGTCGACTAGTTTGGTCGGTGCGACCGCTTGCAGAAAATACAGTGCCTGCGCCTTGCCACGGAAGAATTGCCGAGGCCCGCCGGCCTTGCGCTGTTGCAGGTAATCGGCGTATTGCCGGGCGACGTCGGCGCAATGTTCGGCTACCCAGGCGTGCCACGTTGCCGGGTCTTCAGGCAACACATCGGTAAGTTGCGCGGCGTGTTGCAGTTGCTCCTGCAAAAACGCCTGCGCAAGGTCTTGGGAATCGTCATCGCGCAACAACGCTTCATAGACCTGCCGCATGTTCCCGGCGGCGTTCATCAGGTGCGGTTGGGCAGGCGCGGCTTGCAGGGGTGTCAGGACAGTCATGGCAAAATTCTCGGTCGGTTGGCAGGACGCTGTTCCACACGCCTCTACAGCAGCAGAGAGGCAGCGCCTGCGAAAAATTCAATCGACGTGAAAATTGCCCGGACGGACGGCCGTCTGCGCGATCCTCGCACACACTTGATTCCTCTGTAGGAGCTGCCGAAGGCTGCGATCTTTTGATTTTGATTTTAAAAAACAAGATCAAAAGATCGCAGCCTTCGGCATCTCCTACGGGGTTACATCGTGCAATGGGTTGAGTTCGCGTAAAGGTGAGGGATGGCTAACGTTCAGGAACGATGTTTTTGGGAGGGCAAAGGAATGCCTGTTGCTGCAAAGGCGTGTGGATTACGCAAGGGACGCTATAGCGAGGCTGGACGTATTTATCTGCTCACCGCCGTCGTTTACGAACGTCAGTCAATATTTTCGGATTGGCGTTTGGGAAGACTGCTGGTAGAGCAAATGCGTGCAGCCGATGACGAGGGAATGGTTCAGTCGCTGGCGTGGGTGGTGATGCCGGATCATCTGCATTGGCTGATTGAATTGAAACAAGGTTCATTGGCAGCGCTCATGTGCCGCGTGAAATCGCGCAGTTGTCGCTCGATCAATCTCAAGCGTGGCAGTCAGGGACGGTTATGGCATCGCGGTTACTACGACCGGGCGTTGCGTCGCGATGAAGATCTTAAAGCGGCGGCCCGATATATCGTTATGAACCCGATACGCGCCGGATTGGTTCGGCGTGTGGGGGACTACCCGTTATGGGATGCAATTTGGTTTTGAAGATCAAAAGATCGCAGCCTTCGGCAGCTCCTACATGGAATGATGTACACCCTGTAGCTGCCGAAGGCTGCGATCTTTTGATGTTGCTTTCAGGCCTGGCCCTTGGCCTGCTGTTCCAGATGCACCTGCAACTCAGGATCGATCCGCAATGCTGCTGCCAGTTCATCCAGATAACTGCGCTCGTCGTCCTGCTGGTCATCCACGAGTATCACGCTGACCAGATACATTTCAGCGGCCATGGCCGGATCGCCTTTGGCCGCCTGCGCGACTTCGCTGGCGTCCAGCGGTTTCGAGACTTCGTCCTCAAACCATTGCTGCAATTGTGGGTCGTCGGTGTGTTTGCTGATTTCCCCACTGATCATCTGTTGTTCCCGGGCGTCGATCTCACCGTCAGCCTTGGCCGCCGCGATCAACGCGCGCAATACAGCGTGGCTGTGCTCCTCGACTTCCGGGCCGGCAAGCAGATTCGCCGTTTGCGGGACCTGTTGCGGGGCTGCGCTGGCCTGACTGCGTTGCCAGGCTTGATACGCCTGATAGGCCATCATCCCCAGTGACGCCAACGCCGCATAGTTGGTGCCGCCGGAGCGACTTTGCGTACCGCCCCCACCGCCCAGTGCCCCACCCAATGCGCCGCCAAGACCACCACCGGCACCGCCGCCGAGCAAGCCGCCCAAGCCGCCAAGTCCACCGGCAGATCCGCCGCCGCTGGCCGCGCCCGAGCCGCCGCCGAGCAGTCCACCCAGCAACCCACCCAAACCACCCAAACCAGCGCCGGCAGACGCTGAAGATTGTTGTCCCGCCGAGGCCTGGCCTCGCAGCAGTTGTTCAAGCAAATCGCTGGTGTTCATGACGTCATCCTCAAGCATTGGCAGTGACTGCGTCTGGCAACGATAGACCCCTCAAGCCATAGCGCCAGCACCGTTTGGCTGACACTCAAGGGTCTGACGGATTTCGCCCGCGTTTTTTTTCGCCGGCCAGCTAAGATTGATCAGTGGTGAACCTTATCCCGGCCAGACCGGTCGATAGCTGCAACCCCGACCCGGTTTGCCGGCGCCCTGCTACTCAAGGGTGATACCCGGCTTGCTTCACTTTCTGGAGAACGCCCCCGTGATATCGACCGTACACATCGCCAGGCTCAAAGCATGGGGCGCACATGGTTTTACCGCGACTGGCGTGGTCACAGCCTTCCTGGCCACCCTCGCCCTGTTGGAAAACCAGCCGACCCATTGCCTGATGTGGCTGGGCGTGGCGCTGATTGTCGACGGCCTCGACGGCGCACTGGCGCGCAAGGTCAACGTGCAATCGGTGCTGCCGAGCTTCGACGGTTCGATCCTCGATCTGGTGATCGATTACCTGACATACGTGTTCATCCCGGCGCTGTTCATCTATCGCTACATTCCGTTGCCCGACTACACCCTGCTGCTGACCGTGTCGCTGATTCTGGTGTCGTCGCTGTTCTGCTTCTGCAACGTCAACATGAAGAGCAAGGACAACTACTTTGTCGGCTTTCCGGCGGCGTGGAATGTGGTCGCACTGTGCCTTTACATCATTGGGCCGGGGCCGTGGATCACCTTCCTGACCGTGATCGGTCTGGCGTTGCTGACGGTGACGCGAATGAAGTTCCTGCACCCGTTCCGCGTGCGCCGGTTCATGCCGATCAACATTGCGGTGACGGCGATCTGGCTGCTGTGCAGTTTGTCGCTGGTGCTCAACCACCCGGTGATCAACCCGTTGGTGATGGGCTTGTGGTTGCTGATGTCGGCGTACTTTCTGGGGATCTGCATCTGGCGCACGGCGCTGGAGTGGTTTGATCGGCCGCAGGTGAAATAGGTCTTCCGCCCCAGCTACATTTACCCTTGTGGGAGCGAGCTTGCTCGCGAAGACGGAGTGTCAGACAACATCTGTGTTGAATGACACAGCGCTTTCGCGAGCAAGCTCGCTCCCACAGGGGGATCACCACAAATTTGAAAATGGTGTGTGACTCAGCGTTTAGTGATCACCACCTCCAGATACTCACTCGGCACCACCAGCGAACCCTCTCCCGCCCGATTCAACCGATTGAGCAAATCCGCCAGATCACTCTCCAGCGCCTGCCCGCTCTCCGGCGGTAATGCCGCAAAGGCCTTATGCACCGGCCCATACCAATGGCGAAAGATGTCGATGAAATGCGCCGCCGAGCGATAGCGGAAATTGAAATCGCGCCGTGTCACCCGCAGCAGAAAATCACGGTCATCGAAATGTTTGTGCAGCCAGGCATCGGAGCCCCAATTCGAGGGAGGCTGGGCACCAGCCGGCGGTGGCAGATGCCGGCCCAAAACCTTGAACATCTGCCCGACAAAACCTTCCGGCGTCCAGTTGGCCAGACCGATCCGCCCACCACGGCGACAAACCCGGCCCAGCTCGGCCGCAGCCGTGTCCTGATCCGGCGCGAACATCACACCAAAGGTCGACAGCACCGCGTCGTAACTCTCGTCGGCGAACGGCAGCGCTTCGGCATCGGCCACCTGAAACGTCACGTCCAGATGCTCCGCCCGGGCCCGATCCTGGCCGCGTTCCAACAAAGCCGCGATGTAGTCGGTCGAGGTGACCTGGCAGCCACGGCGCGCCGCCGCCAGCGTCGCATTACCGTTGCCGGCAGCGACATCCAGCACCTCTTCATCGCAACGCAGGTCACAGGCTTCGGCAAGGTTTTCGCCGACGATTTGCAACGTCGTGCCAATCAAGGCGTAGTCGCCACTGGCCCAGGCGACTTTCTGGCGTTCCTTCAGGGCTGTCAGATCAATCGGGGTACTCATAAGAGTGAACTCCGCTGCGGGTGGGGTCGGTGATCATTCGGCCGTCGTCGGATCGATGACCGTCATCACTCGCGCCACACTGTTGGCAGGAAATCCTCCAAGCCTGGCGTGTTCGCGTACCTGCTCTTCGTCAGGCGCGATGTACACGCAATAGATTTTGTCGGCGGTGACATAACTCTGCAGCCACTGCACCTGTGGCCCAAGTTCGCGCAACACCTGGCAGGACGTTTGTGAGACGTTTTTGAGTTCGGCTTCGGACAGCTTCCCGGCCCCTGGAATCTCGCGTTCAATCACGAATTTCGGCATGGCAACCTCGCGCTCTTGTTATGGGGCAAGGCCGGCAGTGACCCTGCTCAGGCACTATCGCGCCGAGACCGCTCGGCGTCCCTGCCAATCGTCTGGCAACCCCGTAAAACCGGGGGTTTGCCGATGAGCGGTGGAAATCTGTAAAGCGTCTGGAACACCTGGAAGATTGCCAACGTTCGAGGATTGGTTTCTGATGCCCGCTCGCCTCTGGAACGGACTCTACCGATGTCACTGAAACTCGATTGGCTCGCGCATCACATGCACCACAGCGACCGTTATGCTCAATGGATCCACCAGCAATTCCCCTACGAATACATCGACCAACCGCTGGCTGAATGGCAGCGTGAATTTGCCGAGGGCCAAGGCAATGGCGACTGGTCCTGCCTGATCGCCATGGACGGTGAACATCTGGTCGGCGGCGCGGCGCTGGCACGCGATGACCTCGCCCTGCGCCCTGATCTTGGTCCTTGGCTGGCCTGCGTGTTCGTCAGTCCTGAAGCGCGCGGGCAAGGCCTGGCAGAACGCTTGATTGCAGGGATTTGTCAGGAGGCGAAAGAGTGCGGGTTTGCGCGTTTGTATCTGCATACGCAGACCAAGCAGGACTATTACGCCAAACGCGGCTGGCAGGTCCTGGAGCGTTTTCGCGCCTGGGACAATGAACAATGGCTCATGGTCCGCGACCTTTGAGCCATTGGTTTGCTGATCACGCCGCAGGCGCCTTAGCCTCCTCCAGCAACTGCTGGATCATCTGTTCCTGCGCCTCGTAGCGACCTTCGCCGAAGTGGCTGTAACGCACCTGCCCCTTGGCGTCGATCAGGTAATGCGCCGGCCAGTACTGGTTGTCGAAGTTACGCCAGATCGCGTAGTTGTTGTCGATGGCCACCGGGTAGGTGATGCCGAGCTTTTTCACCTGATCCCTGACGTTGTCGATGATCCGCTCGTAGCCGTATTCCGGGGTGTGCACGCCGATCACCACGAGGCCGTCCTTCTCGTACTTCTTCGCCCAGTCCTTGACGTACGGCAGGGTGTGCTGGCAGTTGATGCAGTCGTAGGTCCAAAAGTCCACCAGCACCACTTTGCCACGCAGGGCATCTGCGTTCAGTTCAGGCGAATTCAACCATTGCACGGCGCCAGCGAGTGACGGCATCGCGCCTTTGCCCTCCTCCATCGGCGAGTCCGCACGGACTTTGCTGATGAAGTAGTCGACCACTTTCGGCACGTTTTCCAACACGCTTTTTTCGACGCTGGCGACGCCTTCAGAGGAGGTGTTCGCCAACAAGGTTTTATCGAAGCCGGTGGCAATCACCGCTGCCGTCGCCAGTACCGCAACCCCGGCACCACGACGCAACCAACCGGTGAACGGGATCGACGGTTTCAAGCGGTTGACCAAGCCGCGCCCGGCGAAGATCAGTGTGCCCAGCGACAATGCACTGCCGGCACCGTAGGCCAGCAGCAACAGGCTGGTCTGCGCGTTGGCGCCTTGCAGCATGGCACCGGTGAGAATCACCCCGAGAATCGGTCCCGCGCAAGGTGCCCACAGCAGTCCGGTGGCCACGCCGAGCATGATCGAACCCATAGGCCCGGCCTTTTTCCGGGTGTCCGGGTCCAGACGATTGCCGAGCATCACCAGAGGACGCGTCAGCCAGTCGCCGATGCGCGCCGAGATCAGCGACAGGGCGAACACGCTCATCACGATCAGCGCGACGTACCGGCCACTGTTGCTGGCCTTGATCACCCATTCGCTGCTGACCACGGCGAGGCTGGAGATCAGCGCGAAGGTCAGGGCCATGCCGCCGAGGGTCAACAGTATCGAAGCGCGACTGCGTTGAGCGCCGGCAAACAGAAACGGCACCACCGGCAGGATGCAGGGGCTGAGCACGGTCAGCAGACCGCCGAGAAATGCGATGAGGTACATAGTGAGTCACCCTTGATCAATGATTGTAACGAGCCGTTCAGACGCTCTGGCTTTCCAGCCATTGGCTCTGCGGCGTACGGCTGGCGCCGTTCTCGGCAAACATCTGGCCCTGTGGCGTGCGGCTGGAGCCATCAGCGGCAAACATCTGCCCTTGTGGCGTACGACTGGTACCGTCAGCCGCGATCAGGCCGTCGCTGCCCTGCTGGGCCACCGGCGTCAGTTGGAAGCAGGTGCTGCTGTGGCAGCTATGCTGTTCAACCGCAGCGTTGGCATGGGCGGCGACGCCGGCCAGGGAGAAAGCAATGGCGGTGAAAAAGCGCGCGACGTTGTTCATGGTCTGGTTCCTTCTATAAAGAGTTGGCCTGGTGCCGTTGATGGCTTGATTGCCGTTGATGACTCAGTTGTCGTTGTTGCAACCGTCGGCAAATTTGCTGTAATCGAGCACACGGGTTTTGCCGGCCGAATCGAGGTAGGTCATGCGTGCCTCGACGATGCCGCAACCCACCGAGTTGTCCTCCTTCAGCGAGATCACTTTCTGGATATCCAGGTGGGTGCCGTAGATGTAGGTTTGCGCGGTAATAGCGGCTTCGGCCCGGGCCGAGAGCGTGCAGATGTTCAGCGCGGCAAACAGGCAGGCGGCGATTACGGATTTGTTGTTCATGGCGTTTTCCTCAAGGCTTCAGTGGGTTTGAGCCGAGGCGATCTGTGTGGGCCTCGATGGGGCCTATTTGAGGCTCGCGAGGTATCGCCTCTGTGTCAGGAACAGGCGCGTTTCAATCGCTGTGTATCCCTGCCATCGGGGGATACACAGCGATACAAAACCCTGGAAAATTCGCGTTTTTGCGTTCCCGTGTATCCACCGATACGGCAGATACACTGCAATACAAAGGCAGGCAGCCGAGCCGCAGCAGGCTCGATACACTGCACGGCAGTCCCTTTTGATAGAGGTTTGCACCGATGGATCATGTCGATCACATACTCATCGTCGACGACGACCGCGAAATCCGCGAGCTGGTCGGCAATTACCTGAAGAAGAACGGACTGCGCACCACGGTGGTCGCCGATGGCCGGCAGATGCGCAGCTTTCTCGAAGCCAACACCGTCGACCTGATCGTGCTCGACATCATGATGCCCGGCGACGATGGCCTGCAGTTGTGCCGCGAATTGCGGGTGGGCAAACACAAGGCCACGCCGGTTCTGATGCTGACCGCGCGCAACGATGAAACCGACCGCATCATCGGCCTGGAAATGGGCGCCGACGATTACCTGACCAAACCGTTCGCCGCCCGCGAATTGCTCGCGCGGATCAACGCCGTACTGCGCCGCACGCGGATGCTGCCGCCAAATCTGGTGGTCACCGAGGCCGGTCGCTTGCTCGCCTTCGGCCGTTGGCAACTGGACACATCGGCCCGCCACCTGCTCGACAAGGATGGCACCATGGTCGCCCTCAGCGGCGCCGAATACCGTTTGCTGCGAGTGTTCCTCGATCACCCGCAACGGGTGCTCAGCCGCGACCAACTGCTCAATCTGACCCAGGGTCGTGATGCCGATCTGTTTGACCGCTCGATCGATTTGCTGGTCAGCCGTTTGCGTCAGCGTCTTCTGGATGATGCGCGCGAGCCGGCCTACATCAAGACCGTGCGCAGCGAAGGTTACGTGTTCTCGCTGCCGGTCGAAATTCTCGGGGCCCCGGCATGAGTGTCAATCTGCACTGGCCGCGCACCCTCGCCTCGCGCCTGTCGCTGATTTTCCTGATCGGCCTGTTGCTCGCTCAGGCGCTGTCGTTCGGCGCGCAATATTACGAGCGTTACCAAAGCGCCAAGAACACCATGCTTGGCAATCTGGAAACCGACGTGTCGACCTCGATTGCGATCCTTGATCGCTTGCCTGCCGAAGAGCGCCCTGCCTGGCTCGAGCGTCTGGCGCGAAAAAATTATGGCTACCTGTTGAGCGAAGGCGAACCGGGCACACCGATCGAGGCCGGTGATGTACCGGTGGCGGTCACCTCGATCACCGAAGCCATCGGTGAACGCTATCCGCTGACCTTCACCGATATTCCCGGGCCAAAGAAACACTTTCAGGGCCATTTGCGCCTGAGCGACGGCAGCCCGGTGACCATCGACGTGCGCCCCGCCATGGTCCCGCTGTCGCCCTGGTTGCCGGTGGTCTTGCTCGGCCAACTGGCGTTGATGATTGCCTGCACCTGGCTGGCCGTGCGCATCGCGATCCGCCCGCTGACCCGGCTTTCCAATGCCGTGGAAACTCTTGACCCCAACGCCCACCCGATCCACCTCGACGAAAGCGGCCCGAACGAAGTGGTCTACGCTGCGCGCGCATTCAACGCGATGCAGGCGCGCATTGCCGCTTACCTCAAGGAGCGCATGCAATTGCTCGCGGCGATTTCCCATGATCTGCAAACGCCGATCACGCGGATGAAACTGCGCGCCGAACTCATGGACGATTGCGCCGAGAAAGACAAACTGTGGAATGACCTCAGCGAGATGGAACACCTGGTGCGCGAAGGCGTGGCGTATGCGCGCAGCATCCATGGTTCGACCGAAGAAAGCCGCCGCACCAACATGGATTCCTTCCTCGAAAGCCTGGTGTTCGACTATCAGGACATGGGCAAGCAGGTGCAACTGGTCGGCAAGAGTGCGGCGGTCATCGACACCCGTCCTCATGCGTTGCGCCGGGTTCTGGTGAACCTGACCGACAACGCACTGAAATTCGCCGGCGCCGCCGAAGTCTGGGTCGAAGCGAACAAGGGCAACCTGGCGATCACCGTCATGGACCGCGGCCCGGGCATCGCCGACGCCGAACTGGCGCAGGTGCTGCAACCGTTCTACCGCGTGGAAAACTCGCGCAATCGCGATACCGGCGGCACCGGGCTGGGACTGGCGATCGCCCAGCAACTGGCCATGGCGCTCGGTGGTTCACTGACGTTGAGCAATCGCGAGGGTGGCGGGTTGTGCGCTGAACTGAAGCTGCCGCTGCATCCATAAACGCTTTAACGGCGCCTGTTTAAACGCTACCGACCAGTACCGGTCGGTAGCCTGCACACCGCCGCGCCAATGCCTACAACTTCATCAGAATCCACTGACTGTGCGCCTTGGCTGATGCGCTTATGGTTGTGTTGCCCGTTTCGCACTGTTCACCATTGGTCGCCACTGTCAGATCTGACAGTAGCAAGTCAGCGCCGGGCTACGGTTCCATGACAATTGGCCCAATCTGTCGAGGCGCAACATGACTCTGCTCGAATCCGTTACCCACCTGTGTACGCGCCTGGCGCCCGGCGGCTGGCATTCGCTGATGCTCGCCCACGGCCTGGACTTGCTGGCTGAACCGCTGGCGGCGGAACTGCACAAGCCCCTGAAAATCGACCGGTCAATACCCGGATTTACCGATTTCGCAACGACCGGCAGCCGGGCGATCGAGGCAGGCGCACCGGCGCACAGCCTGCTGTATCACGCGCTGGCCTCGCCAAACGTGCTCAGCGATGAAAACGGCCAGACATTACAGCTGTTTCCCACAGCCGCCGAGATCGAGACCGTGCTCGACTATGTCTACAGCGTCAGTCCGCCCACGCTCGACAGCCTGCGCCACAAAGCCCGGGGCGCGCCGTTGGCGGTGGTCGCGTTTGCCAGTGAATATCGCTGCGCCGCCGACACCGTGCATGGCCGGCATGCCGACCTGTGCTTCTCGCGTACCGGTATCGCCCGCGTCGGCACCGCCCCCCCGTGCTATGACGCAACGCTGCGCAGTTTCCTGCCCTTCGTCGACGATGACCCGCACGGCATCCGGGTGATGCCAGTGCGCTACAGCGCCTACATTGCCGTGCAACTCAAGGGCGATGCCGAGCGCTTCGGGCCGATGGATTTTCAGGTGGACCTCGACCCCGGACTGGATTTCTGGGTGCCCGTGCACAAGCTGTTCAATGGTTCGCAGTGCCTGGAGGGTCTGAACCTGACGGTGACGCTGGGCAACCACCAGATCAACGAAAAACTGCGGCATGTCCATTTGCGCCACAGCGGTACCGGTTGGCAGGAACCGCAGATCAGCCAGCCACCCTTCGTCGTCACGGAAAATCTTGCGCATTGGGCCTCGACTGTAGATCTCGGCCCCGGTCTGCTGGTGCCTGAAGCCAGAGCCCGGCTGGTGGCGCCCGTCGAATATCAGGGGCAGCCCTTGTCCTTTGTGCTGCCGGCCAATACCGGCGGCATGGTGCACGGACGTCATCGGGTCGAAGCGGATGGCAGCATCGAAGACCTGAACGAGCATGAAGGTGTCGAGGCGTTGGTACGTCAGGGCGGTTATCGCGCCTTGCATTATCAGGACGGCACTGCCGATGGCTGGGTGTTGCCACGCTGCCCGATGCTGGAAAACCATTTGCCGTTCGTCGCAGCCTATTCGCTGATCGGCCCCCCGGACTTCTATCCGTTATGCAGTCAACGCAAGCTGTTGCACTGGGTCAGCGACGAACCGGCGTTACCAAGTGCCGGTCTCTGGCACGCCCGACTTGAAGCGCTCTCCAACGTACGCTACTGCGCCAACCTCGATCTGCAGGATCAACTGTTCACCCCGACTGACCGAGGGGTGAGCGCCATCGTTGCCCTCGCCGATCAAACCGACACGGTGCAATCCACTGCCCCGCTACCACCGTCATCGCGGCCGACCTCGCTGCCCGACGGCGCCGCCGGGGTGTTCGGGCCTGGCTGGGAGGTCGGCTGGGTTCGCCAGCGCACGGCAGACGACGAGTGGATCAACGTCCTCGCCGGTTATCAGATGGCCAGCCCGTTTCCCGAGGATGCGAAGATCTGCGCGGCGCTAGGTTCTTTCTGGCCCGGCGTGGCACCGGATTCGGCACGGGTCTTTGAGCCGCGCTCGACGCTGCACAGCATCATTCCCCTGACCGATGAGGAAATCGGCATGGGCGGCGTGGCCTGGGATAATCAGCGCGGCCCGCAACTGATCACTCAAGACGATCGGCTGATCGTCCAGTACCACGCGTACGCCCATGCCGATTACACACAGGTGGCCCTCGATGGCCAGTTCTCCCTGAGCACGACCGGCCACACTGCGCAAACCGTCTATCAGCAGCGCGTGCGTTCGATGTATCGCGTGTACCGGGCGCTCGGCGCCGCCAGCGATAAACCCCTGCGCAATGCCTGGCCACTGTTGTCGTTCGTTGACGTGCAGCGGCCGAACGCGGAACTGGACAGCGCGCAGGGGCAAGCCGGGCAGCTCCTCGACGGCTGGGTGCAGCGCTTTTTGCTGTACAAGCGCGGTGCCGTGCAGATCCCTGCAAGTGATTTCAGGTTGCGCCACGTCGAAGTCGAAGAGCTGGTGATCTTGCTGCTCAGCGCCGATGCAATCCTGATCAAACGCGACACCCTGCCATGGCGGGTCGCCCATGAAACATTTTGATGTTGTGGTCGTCGGCGCCGGCCCTGCGGGCTGCGCAACGGCTATCAGTTGCGCCCGTCACGGGTTGCGCGTGGCCTTGATCGAACGGCAGGCGTTCCCCCGGTTTCGCCCCGGCGAAAGCCTGCATCCGGGCATCGAACCGCTGCTCCGACAACTGGGAGTCGCCGAGCAGCTGTGTGGCCGCGGAGCCCGGCGCTTTGACGGCCACTGGGTGCACTGGAACGGTGTGCCGCGCTTCAATGCCTTTGGCGCCGATGATCGCGGCGCCTGGCAGGGCTTTCATCTGGAGCGGGCGCAACTGGATGCGACGTTACTGGCGCAAGCGGCCACGTTAGGGGTGGAGATCAGTCAGCCCTGCCGGGCACGGCGAGTGCTGACTCAGGCCAATCAGGTGATCGGTGTGGAGACCGACAGCGCACGCCTTTACGCGACCTGCCTGATCGATGCCAGTGGCGCTTGCGACTGGCTCGCTCGCCAACTCGGTCTGCCGGTTCGCCACTGTTCACCGCCGCTGGTGGCGCGTTACGGCTACTTGCAAGGTCACAGCGCAACCTATGCAACAACCGCGCACTTGCTGGCCGATCCTGACGGATGGACCTGGATCGCCCAGGTCGAGCCGCAGTTGCTGCACTGGACGCACCTGACGTTCGAGAACAACAGGCGCTCGACGAAGCTTCCCGAGGCCCTGCAAGCATTGCCAGCCGTAGGGCGGATACGCGGCGCCGATGTAACCTGGCACATCACCCCGGCCGTCACCGGTGCCGGCTATTTTCTGGTGGGCGATGCCGCCAACCGGCTCGACCCGGCGTCCTCCCACGGCGTGCTCAAAGCGTTGATGAGCGGTATGCAAGCCGCGCAAGCCGTAGCGGATGGTCTGCGCCAACCGGCCTTGCAAACAGCGGCGCAGGCGCAATATCGCCAATGGCTGAACGCAGGATTCGCACGCGATGTGGCGCACCTGCGCGACTTCTATCGTCTGCATCCCTGCCCGCCGTCGTGGCTGCCTGCCGCATGACTTAAAGGACGCTGGCGAGCACGCCCTCCTGGTGAAACTGCCGCAACAACGCCGATCCGCTGTCCATGAACGTTTCGGTGTCGGCCACCCCTGCTTCTACTGCCAGATCTTGCAATTGCTGGCGGCCATCAAGGTCAGGAAACGCTTCAATGCGCTGTAACAGGCGCCAGGCCAGCGGGCTCAGCTCGGAAAACTGCACATTCCAGTCTGCCGTGCGCCGCACCAGCAACAGGGTCGGATGCGCCGGCGGCGTGGCGGGCTGATGGTTCGGATCAAGTGCATGCACCGGCCACACATACGCCAATGGCCAGGCCAGTGCCGAGATCTGCAGCGGACGCTCCAGCAACAGCGCCGGATCGCTTGGCGGCAGCGCCTGAGCATCGGACTGCTGCAAGGCCATCTCGACCCATTCGTAATGCGCCAGCTCGAGCAGAAACGCCGGCCACTCGCCCTCGCGCAACACCTGCGGTGGCGAAGCGAGATAGTCGAGAAACGTTTCGGCAATCTCTCCAAACTTTGGGGTCTGCGCCCGCCACTCGCGCAAAAAGCCTCGTACCAGCAGGCCCCAGCGTTGTTCCCCGATGATTCGGATCAACACCGGAAACGTGCCGCTCAACAATTGCGAAACGTTGTTGAACACCAGATCGCGATAAACGTTGACCCGCGCCACGTTCATGTCGGCCGGTGGCGATTGATGTTCGGGATCGCGCAAATACCGGGTCAGCGCCTGTTGTTGCAGTATCAGGTTATCCACGAGGGCGACCTCCGGCTTGCAAATGGCGAATGGTCTGCAACTCGGCGACCAGTTCGGAAAATGCCGGGAAATTGAAGTCCCGCTCAAGCAGCGTTGGCTGCGCGCCAAACCGCCTATAAGCCTCCGCCAGCAGAGACCACACGACCGGTTTGACTGAGGCACCATGGGTGTCGATTTTCAGCGTGTCGGACTCATCGAAATGCCCCGCCACATGCATCCCGACCACCCGGTCCGGCTCGATACCGGCGAGAAAGGTTTGCGGATCGAAGCCGTGATTGATCGCGTTGACATAGACATTGTTGACGTCCAGCAGCAGGTCACAATCGGCCTCGCGCAACACGGCATTGGTGAAGCTCACCTCGTCCATGTCCTGGCGCGGGGCGGCATAGTAGGAGACGTTTTCCACGGCCAGGCGCCGGCCGAGAATGTCCTGAGCCTGACGGATCCGCGCGGCAACGTGCTGCACCGCTTCTTCGGTGAACGGTAACGGTAGCAAGTCATACAGATGCCCGTCATCGCTGCAGTAACTCAGGTGCTCGCTGTACAGCGGCACGTTGTAACGGTCGAGAAACACCCGGACCTCCTGCAAGAATCTGACGTCCAGCGGCGCCGACCCGCCCAGCGACAGCGACAAGCCGTGACAGGACAACGGATAGCGCTCGGCCAGTTCACGTAACGCCGCACCGTGCGCGCCGCCGACTCCGATCCAGTTTTCCGGGGCGATTTCGAGAAAGTCGAAGGCGCCGCTACGGGCAGCCTGCAGGTCTTTCAGCAGACCACGGCGCAGGCCGAAGCCAACACTGGGTGGCATTGATGAGGGCGGCGTATGCATGGGATGTACCTCAGCAGTGGGTTTGCCACATTTGAGCCGCCGGATGTATTGCGGTTGTGTGCAGATGACCGGGCATTTGCAGCCCTGTGTGTCCCACCATCACGGCGATACACAGTGATACAGATTCTCTGACGATCAATATTGTGGGAGCGAGCCTGCTCGCTCCCACAGGTTTTCGTTGCTCACAAATCCAGCGACACGCCCGGACCGGGGCTAGACTCCTTTATTACCCAGTCGAGGGGGACGCAGGACGTCAGCCGTGCCCTGCCCAACTCCGTGACCACCGCCCGGTGGCGCACGCCTCGACCCTCGACGCCGCCGGACCGTGATCCTGTTTCAGGAGCACACATGATGGATGAGGCGAAGCTCAACCAATTCATGGGCAAACTGGTCAACGACATGGGCGGCGCGGCGATGCTGGCCAATGTCATCGTCGGCGAAGAGCTCGGGCTGTACCGGGCAATGGCCGACAGTCAGCCGATCAGTGCCGATGCCCTCGCTGCCAAAACCACCTGCAACCCGCGTCTGGTGCGCGAATGGCTCAGCGCTCATGCGGCGTCCGGCTACATGGAGCACCACGACGGTCAGTTCCGTTTACCCGAAGAACAGGCACTGGCCCTGGCCGTTGAAGATTCCCCGGTGTATGTCGCTGGTGGCCTCGGGGTGGTGGCATCGTTTTTCCACGACAAGGACAAACTGGTCAAAGCCATGCGCGGCAACGGTGCCCTGCCCTGGGGCGATCACCACCCGTGCATGTTCACCGGCACCGAGCGGTTCTTCCGGCCCGGCTACAAGGGCCACCTGATCGCCGAATGGCTGCCGTCGCTGGACGGCGTGGTAGCCAAGCTTGAGCAAGGCGCGAAAGTCGCCGACATCGGCTGCGGTCATGGCGCCTCGACCGTGATCATGGCCCAGGCGTTTCCCAACTCGCGTTTCGTCGGCTATGACTATCACGCGCCCTCGATCACCGTCGCCACCCAGCGCGCCGAGGAAGGTGGCGTCAGCAGCCGGGCGAAGTTCTTTCAGGATTCGGCGAAAAGCTACCCCGGCGACGACTACGACCTGATCTGCTATTTCGACTGCCTGCACGACATGGGCGATCCGGTCGGTGCCGCCCGTCACGCCTATGACTCGCTGAAAGACGATGGCACGGTGTTGCTGGTCGAGCCGTTCGCCAACGACACGCTGGACGACAACATCAACCCGGTCGGGCGGCTGTTCTATGCGGCCTCGACGTTTATCTGCACACCCAACTCGCTGTCGCAGGAAGTCGGCCTCGGCCTGGGCGCGCAGGCCGGGGAAATGCGTTTGCGCAAGGTGTTTACCGAGGCCGGTTTCAAGCAGTTCCGCCGGGCCACGCAAACGCCGTTCAACCTGATTCTGGAGGCGCGCAAGTAACCCGCGCGGGTCGCGTGCTAACCTGCTGGCACTGCCCATTTCGGAGCGCTGACCATGCTCGACAGCCCGACCCGCGAACACCTCGATACCTTGCAAGAGGTGATGGCCGATGGCGACTTCCTCGTCCTGACCGGAGCCGGCATCAGTACGCCGTCGGGCATTCCGGATTACCGCGACAGCGACGGTGTGCGCCGTGGCCGGCAGCCGATGATGTACCAGGAGTTCCTCGCCGCTCCCGAGTCGCGCCGCCGCTATTGGGCGCGGGCCATGCTGGGTTGGCCGAGGGTGCGTCAGGCGCAGCCAAATGCAGCGCACCAAGCGTTGGCCAGTTTGCAGCGCCATGGGCTGATCCACGGTTTGATCACCCAGAACGTCGATACCCTGCACGATCAAGCCGGCAGTCACGATGTGATCGAACTGCACGGCAGCCTGCATCGCGTCCTCTGCCTGGACTGCGGCCAGCGCAGTGAGCGCGATTCGATTCAACAATTAATGGAAATGCACAACCCGTATCTGGCCGGGGTCGATGCAGTGCAGGCGCCGGATGGCGACACCCTGCTCGACCCGGCTTTCGAAGCGCGCTTTCAGGTGCCGCGCTGCCCGCATTGCGCTGGCGAGCGGATGAAACCGGACGTGGTGTTTTTCGGCGAGAACGTCGCGCAGCCCACGGCGGTAAGGGCGATGGCGGCGGCAGAGAGTGCAGCGGGGATGTTGGTGGTGGGTTCGTCGTTGATGGCATATTCCGCGTTTCGCCTGTGCCGGGTGATAGCCGATCGCGGTAAGCCGCTGATCGCGATCAACCTGGGCAAGACCCGCGCGGATGACTTGCTGGATTTGAAGATTGAAGCGTCGTGTGAACAGCTGTTGCCCCTGCTGACACAACGCCTCACCTACTGAATACACGGATCCCCTGTAGGAGTGAGCCTGCTCGCGATAGCGTTCTGTCAGCCACAGCAACTCTGACTGATACTCCGCTATCGCGAGCAGGCTCACTCCTACAGGGATTGGGACAATCAAGGAGACAGGCGTTGGCTCAGGTTCTCTTGCTGGAGAATATCGAACAACGCCTGGGCCGCCGCCGACAGTTCATTGCCCGGCTCAGTCAGCACGCCGATGGCCCGCTGCACCGAGTCATCCAGGGTCAGGCAGTGGGCGCCGAGCTCCTGCATCTGCTCGGCGCACAACGCCGGCACGGCACTGACGCCCAGACCGCTGGCGACCATCCGCCCGACCGTGGCCAATTGATGGCTTTCAAATTCCACCGGCAACTTCATGCCTCGCGCCTGCAGGTGCTCTTCGAGCATCACTCGCACCGTCGAAGGCCGCTGCAAGGTGATGAACGGCTCCTGCAATAACGTCTGCCAATCGATCTCGTCGCACTGCGCCAGCGGCGAATCCTTCGATACCACCGCGACGAAGCGATCCACGTACAACGGCGTAAACGTCATCGAAGTGTTTTGCATCGGCTCGAACGCCACGCCCAGTTCCACCTGACGGTCACGGACCATTTCCAGCACTTGCTCGTTGATCACGTCATTGACCGTGACGTTGACGTTCGGATAGCGCGCGCGAAACGTCTTGAGGATCGGCGGCAGCAAGTTACCGGCAAACGACGGCATCGCCGCCAGCGTCACCCGCCCGCGCTGCAAGCTGAAGCGTTGGCGCATTTCGTCTTCGGCGTTATCCCAGTCGGCGATCAGCCGCCGCGCCAGCGGCAGCAAGGATTCACCTTCCGCAGTCAACGCGACATTGCGTGTGTTACGGCTGAACAGGCGCCCGCCCAGGCCCTCTTCCAGCGCTTTGATGGTCAGGCTCAACGCCGATTGCGACAGGTGCAGACGCTCGCAGGCCACGGCGAAGCTCAGGCTCTGTGCCACGGCGAGGAAGGCGCGGATCTGTTTGATGGTCATACTCAAACCTCTGAACATGAAACTCGGTCAGGTAGGAGCTGCCGGAGGCTGCGATCTTTTGATCTTGGTTTTATCAGATCAAAAGATCGCAGCCTTCGGCAGCTCCTACAGGGGGCAGATGCATTTGTTGAGCTTTATCAATCAATCAACCTTAAAAATCAACTTAACAAATATATCCTCCAGCGAGACACTCCAACCATTCGGCTAGCCAGCCGCCCGCAAATAATAAAAGAGGTGCATATGGCAGGTTTCGACAAGCGCGTGAGTTCCTACGAGGAAGCCCTGGCCGGGCTTGAGGACGGCATGACCGTTATCGCCGGCGGCTTCGGTCTGTGCGGCATTCCGGAAAACCTGATCGCCGAGATCAAACGCAAAGGCACCCGCGACCTCACCGTCGTTTCCAACAACTGCGGCGTCGACGGTTTCGGCCTCGGTGTGCTGCTCACCGATCGTCAGATCAGCAAAGTCATCGCCTCCTACGTCGGCGAAAACAAGCTGTTCGAAGAACAACTGCTCAAAGGCGACATCGAAGTCATCCTGACCCCGCAAGGCACCCTCGCCGAGAAGATGCGCGCAGGCGGCGCCGGCATTCCGGCCTTCTTCACCGCCACCGGCGTCGGCACCCCGGTCGCCGAAGGCAAGGAAGTACGCGAATTCAAAGGTCGTAAGTACCTGATGGAAGAATCCATCACCGGCGACTTCGCCATTGTCAAAGGCTGGAAAGCCGACCACTTCGGCAACGTCATCTACCGTCACACCGCGCAGAACTTCAACCCGCTGGCGGCTACCGCCGGCAAGATCACCGTGGTTGAAGTCGAAGAAATCGTCGAACCCGGCGAACTCGACCCCTCGCAGATCCACACCCCGGGCATCTACGTCGATCGGGTCATTTGCGGCACGTTCGAAAAACGCATCGAACAGCGCACCATCCGCAAATAATTCAGGCTGACGGAGAATAAAACCATGGCACTTACCCGCGAACAAATGGCTCAGCGCGTCGCCCGCGAAATGCAGGACGGCTTTTATGTGAACCTCGGCATCGGCATTCCGACCCTGGTCGCCAACTACATTCCCGAAGGCATGGAAGTCATGCTGCAGTCGGAAAACGGCCTGCTCGGCATGGGTCCGTTTCCGACCGAAGAAACCATCGATGCCGACATGATCAACGCTGGCAAACAGACCGTGACCGCACGCATCGGCGCGTCGATCTTCAACTCCGCCGAATCGTTCGCGATGATCCGTGGCGGTCATGTCGACCTGACCGTGCTCGGCGCGTTCGAAGTGGACGTCGAAGGCAACATCGCCTCGTGGATGATCCCCGGCAAACTGGTCAAGGGCATGGGCGGTGCGATGGATCTGGTGGCCGGCGCCGACAATATCATCGTGATCATGACCCACGCGTCCAAGGATGGTGAGTCGAAACTGCTATCCAAGTGCAGCCTGCCGCTGACCGGCGCCGGTTGCATCAAGCGTGTGCTGACCGACCTCGCCTACCTGGAAATCGAAAATGGCGCTTTTGTCCTCAAGGAACGCGCACCTGGCGTCAGCGTCGAGGAAATCGTCGCCAAAACCGCTGGTAAACTGATCGTCCCGGATCACGTACCGGAAATGCAGTTCGCTGCCCAGTGAGGAATTCGAAAATGCAAGACGTCGTAATTGTTGCCGCCACGCGCACCGCGATCGGCAGTTTCCAGGGCTCCCTGGCCAGCGTGTCCGCCGTTGATCTGGGCGCGGCGGTCATCCGCCAGTTGCTCGAACAAACCGGTCTGGACGGTGCGCAGGTCGATGAAGTGATCATGGGCCAGGTGCTGACTGCCGGCGCCGGCCAGAACCCGGCGCGTCAGGCCGCGATCAAGGCCGGCTTGCCCCACGCCGTGCCAGCAATGACCCTGAACAAGGTTTGCGGTTCGGGCCTCAAAGCCCTGCATCTGGGTGCGCAAGCGATCCGTTGCGGCGACGCTGACGTGATCATCGCCGGCGGTCAGGAAAACATGAGCCTGTCCAACTACGTCATGCCGGGCGCACGCACCGGTCTGCGTATGGGCCACGCGCAAATCGTCGACACCATGATCAGCGATGGCCTGTGGGATGCGTTCAACGATTACCACATGGGCATCACTGCCGAGAACCTCGTCGACAAATACGAGATCAGCCGCGAACAGCAGGACGCCTTCGCCGCAGCCTCGCAGCAGAAAGCCGCCGCCGCGATTGAGGCCGGTCGCTTTGTCGATGAGATCACGCCGATCCTGATCCCGCAGCGCAAAGGCGATCCGGTGGCCTTCAAGGTTGATGAACAGCCGCGTGGCGACACCACTGCCGAATCCCTGGCGAAACTGCGCCCGGCATTTAAAAAGGACGGCAGCGTCACGGCCGGCAACGCTTCGTCGCTGAATGACGGCGCCGCTGCGGTCATCTTGATGAGCGCCGAGAAAGCCAAAGCGCTCGGTCTGCCGGTTCTGGCGAAAATCGCTGCCTACGCCAACGCAGGTGTTGATCCTGCAATCATGGGCATCGGCCCGGTTTCGGCGACTCGCCGCTGCCTCGACAAGGCTGGCTGGAACCTCGGTCAACTTGACCTGATCGAAGCCAACGAAGCCTTCGCTGCGCAATCGCTGGCGGTGGCCAAGGATCTGCAATGGGATCTGGACAAGGTCAACGTCAACGGCGGCGCCATCGCGTTGGGCCATCCGATCGGTGCATCGGGTTGCCGCGTGCTGGTGACCCTGCTGCACGAAATGATCAAGCGTGATGCGAAAAAGGGTCTGGCGACCCTGTGCATCGGCGGCGGCCAAGGCGTGGCGCTGGCGCTGGAACGCGCATAACCAGAGTTCAACAGTGAATGGCGGATCCACGACATCCGCCGCTTGCTGGCAACAAAAACCCGGTGCGACTTGCGTTGCACCGGGTGTTTTTTTGCCTGTTCGAAATGTGCTTTGAATGTTCCGGCCCTATCGCGAGCAGGCTCACTCCTACATTGGAATTGTGCACCCATTCAATTGTAGGAGTGAGCCTGCTCGCGATGGGGCCAGTCCAAGCACCAACAATCTAAGGCTTGCGCAGCAGGTACGTATCCATGATCCACCCATGCTCCGCCCGCGCCTTCTTGCGCACCCGCTCGATCTCATCCGCGACATCCGCCAGCCTGCCACTGATCAGAATCTCGTCCGGCGTGCCCAAGTAGGCGCCCCAGTAAATCTCGGTCTCCTGATCGGCGACCCGCTGATACGAATCTTCAGCATCGAGCATCACCACCAGACTGTCCGTATCACTCACCTGCCCTGCCGCCAAACGCCGCCCGGTGGTGATTTCGATGGAACGACCGATGGTGTTCAACGGCACCTTGTGCTGCGCCGCCAACGCCTGAACGCTGGTGATCCCGGGGATCACCTCAAACTCGAAGGCACACGTGCCCGAGTCCAGGATCGCCTGGAGGATGCGCACGGTGCTGTCGTACAACGCCGGGTCGCCCCACACCAGGAAACCGCCGCACTGACCGTCAGACAATTGGTCATTGATCAGGCGTTCGAAGGTCTGCTGCTTGGCGCGGTTCAGCTCATCGACACTGGCGGCATAGTCGACATCGCCGCGTTCGCGCTCCGGACTGTGGGCCTCGACAAAGCGATAGTCAGGGTTGTCGATGTAGCGCTCACAAATCTCGCGGCGCAGGTCGATCAGCTTGTCCTTGCTCTGGCCTTTATCCATCAGAAAGAACACGTCGACCCGATTCAACGCCTTCACCGCCTGCATCGTGATGTAGTCGGGATTGCCGGCACCGATGCCGATCACCAGCAGTTGTTTCATCACAAAGCTCCTTTAAGACACAGGCGCCAGCGCCCGGTGAAGCGCAGTTCGAGCAGCGACAACGGTTCGACATCGATGTCATGCAACGCCGAACCGCGCAGCACGTGGATCAGCGCGGCGCGGATGACAAACGGATGCGTCACCGCCACAACATGTCCCGACGTGCCTTGCAGGCTAGCCAACCAAATCGCCACGCGTTCGCACAACTGCGCCACTGACTCACCGTCATGCGGAGTGGCGTGGGGATCATTCACCCAGGCCTGCAGCGCGGCATCTTCCGAGGCTTGCAGGGCTTTGATCGACTGGCCATGCCAGCGTCCCCAGTCACAATCGCGCAGCGCCTCATCTATCTGCGCGTCTGCGCCAAACCATGCTGCTGTCTGGCGCGTGCGCAACTCCGGCGCGCAAATCAAGCGTCGCGCGGCGTCGAAACGCTCGGCCAATTCGCCCGATGCCAACTGGCTATTTTCAACAGGTTCATTCGTAGGAAAACACGCCAATTTCTGTGCGACGGTTCGCGCATGGCAAATCAATGTCAAACGAGTGGTCTGCACAGGGATCGCTCCGGTGGGCCTTCATGAAAAACAGCGGCGCAAAGCCGTTCTGTCGGCAATTGTGCCGTAAACCAAGGGCTGCAGGGTTGTTGCATCGCCCCGGCAAGTGCGGACAAAAGCAAAAATACGGCAATCCCTGACACTATCGTGGGCGATGGACTACAAGCTCCGTCGAAGTCCGTGTGGCCCTTGTTATACAGGCGTCTCGCCCCATCTCGGGGCCTTTTCAACGCGCTGAAAAATTCACTAGACATGTAACGTCAGTTACATAAATACTGTTTTGACGGATTATGAAGCGAATTCAACACCCCTCATCCAGCAGGAGCCCGGATGCCCCCTCTTAGAGACCTGATCACCGATCCCGGCCTGGATCTTACGCCGTCGGAGCGCAAAGTCGTTCGCGCCTTGCTTGATCAGTATCCCCGCAACGGTCTGGGGCCGATGGCGCGTCTGGCCGAACATGCCGGCGTCAGCGATCCGACCATCGTGCGGCTGGTGAAAAAACTCGGCTTCGGTGGTTACGCCGAATTCCAGGATGCCCTGCTCAGTGACATGGACCACCGCCTGCGCTCGCCGCGCACGCTGCTGCAACCGCGCGCCCATCAACACAGGGACGACGCCTGGAGCCACTATCTGGGCGACAGTCATCGCCTGCTGGTCGAAACCCAATCGCTGACCCAACCCGAAGACGTGCGCATTCTCACCGACTGGCTGCTCGACGCGCGGCATCAGGTGTACTGTTTCGGCGGACGTTTCAGCAGCCTGATGGCCACTTACCTGCTCAATCACCTGCGCCTGCTGCGCCCCGGTTGCTTCGCTCTGGAAGACAACGCGCAACTGCCTGATCGCTTGTTTGATCTGCAACGCCAGGATGTGGTGTTGCTGTTCGACTATCGCCGCTACCAGACCCAGGCCTTGCGGGTCGCCAGTGCGGCGAAAAACAACAACGCACGCGTAGTGTTGTTCACCGACATCTATGCCTCGCCGCTGCGTGAACTGGCCGATCTGATCATCAGCGCGCCGGTGGAATCGGCTTCGCCGTTCGACACCATGGTGCCAGCGCTGGCTCAGGTCGAAGCACTGATCGCCTGCCTGACCTTGCGCACCGAAAACCTCGCCGATCGCCTGGAAGGCATCGATGCCCTGCGCAATGACTTCAACACCCACCTGCTGGAGGATAAATAAGGATGTTCAGCCTTCCCCACCGCTCGCCGCGGGACTTGCCGTTTGTCACCGATCACACCGCACTGTTGCTGGTGGACATGCAGCGTGCCTGGCTCGAACCGCAGTTCGACGCGCACCTCAACGGGCCTGACGCCGAGTATTTCCTGACCCGTGCACACATGCAGGTGGTGCCCAACCAACGTCGTTTGCTCAGTGCCTTTCGCGAAGCGCGGCAGAATGTACTGCACACCATTATCGAAAGCCTTACGGCTGATGGCCGCGACCGCTCGCTCGACCACAAACTCTCGGACATGCATCTGCCCAAAGGCAGCGTGCAGGCGCGGATCATTGAAGACCTGAGCCCGGTGGAAAACGAAATCGTCCTGCCGAAGACCTCGTCCGGGGTGTTCAACTCGACCAACATCGATTACGTGCTGCGCAACCTCGAAACCCGTCACCTGATCATCGCCGGCATCGTCACCGACCAGTGCGTGGACATGGCCGTGCGCGACGCCGCCGATCGCGGTTATCTGGTCACCCTGGTCGAAGACGCCTGCGCCACCTACAGCGCCGAACGCCATCACGCCTGTCTGAATGCGATCAAGGGTTACTGCTGGATCACCGACACCGACACCGTGCTCGCCCGCCTGCAGGAGATGCAGCCATGAGCGCTCGCCTGACACCGCTGCCGATGACTACGCTGGTGACCACCGACCTGATCGGTATCACCCGTGGCCGCTCGTTTCCCACTGATGAGCTGGAGCACTATCAAGCCGCCGGCTGCGGCTGGGTGCCGGCCAACAGCGCGTTGACGCCGCAGGACATCATTGCTTCGACCAATCCGTGGGGCGCCTATGGCGATCTGCGGTTGATTCCGGATCTGGGCAGCCGCGTCACCGTCGGCAACGGCCCGGACGTCGACGCACCGGCGCTGGATTTCATCCACGGCGATATCCGCGAAACCGATGGCCGCCCGTGGGGCGCCTGCCCGCGCACGTTGTTGCGTGATGAAATCGAGCGTTATCGCGATGAACTGGGCTTGCAGGTCAACGCCGCGTTCGAGCACGAGTTCAATCTGCACGCCGGTTTCGCCGAGCATCTGGCGTTCTCCCTCGAAGCCCAGCGTCAGGGCGCCGAGTTTAGCGGCTGGCTGCTCAGCGCCCTGCGCGCCGGCGGTGTCGAGCCGGAAATGTTTCTGCCGGAATACGGCAAGCATCAATACGAAATCACCTGCCGCCCGACGCTCGGCGTGGCGGCGGCCGATCGTGCCGTCAACGTGCGCGAGATTACCCGCGAGATCGCCCGGCAAATGGGCCTGGATCTGAGCTTCGCGCCGAAAACTGCGGCGGATGCAGTGTGCAACGGCGTGCATCTACACGTCAGCCTGCTCGATCTGGCCGGCCAGCCGATGCTTTACGACGCCGGCACCAGCAACGGTCTGTCGAGTCTCGGCCAGCATTGGGCGGCGGGGATCCTGCATTACTTGCCAGCCCTGTGCGCGTTCACCGCGCCGACGCCGGTGTCGTACGAGCGCTTGCAACCGCATCACTGGAGCGCGTCCTACGCCTGTCTGGGCCAACAGAACCGCGAAGCGGCGCTGCGCATCTGCCCGACCGTGAGCCTCGGCGGCAAATCCGTGGCCCAGCAGTTCAACCTTGAGTTCCGCGCCATGGACGCCACCGCCTCGCCGCATCTGGCCATGGCCGCGCTGCTGATCGCCGGACGTCTGGGCATCGAACAGCGTCTGGCGCTGAACGCCATCACCAACGAAATTCCCGATTCACTCAACGACGAGCAACGCAAGGCCCGGGGCATCATCGCCCTGCCCACCTCGCTGGCCCAGGCGCTGGATTGCCTGCGCAACAGTGGCGCCTTCACCGAATGGCTACCCAAGCCGCTGCTCGACACTTACTACGCCCTGAAAACCGAGGAACTGGCGCTGACGGAACAGCTCTCGCCCACTGACTTGTGTGAGCACTATGCACGCCTGTACTGAATCCGCCGAGCTAGGGTTGTACACCCGACCGGCCTACAACCTGAGCCGCGCCGACTCGACGCACCCGGTGATTCTGGTGTGCGAGCACGCCAGCCGCTACATCCCCGAGGCCCTGAACAACCTGGGCCTGGACGAGGCCGCCGCCGCTGAACACATCGCCTGGGACATTGGTGCGCTGCAACTCGCCGAACAGTTATCGGAAAGGCTCGGCGCAACCCTGTTGAGCGCCAATTATTCGCGCCTGCTGATCGATCTGAACCGGCCACGCCACGCCCCGGACAGCATTCCGGCGCAGAGCGAAATCTATCAGGTGCCTGGTAATCGCGAGCTGGACGAAGCCACCCGCGAGTACCGCCGCCAGACCTTGTTCAAACCGTTTCACTCGCGCTTGCAAACGTTGATCGACGAACGTGTTGCTCAGCGCCAAGCGGTGCGTGTAGTGGGGATTCACAGTTTCACCCCGGTGTATTACGGCCAGCCGCGACCGCTGGAGGCCGGCGTGCTGTTCGGTCAGGCCAAGGCCTACGCGCAACGCCTGCTCGACGGCCTCGGCGAACTCCCGCTGAAAGTGGCCGGCAATCAGCCCTACAAGATCGATCCGCTGGGCGACATGACCGTGCCGGTGCACGGCGATGCCCGTGGCCTCGACTCGGTGCTGATCGAGGTGCGCAACGATTTGCTGCGCAGCCCCGAAGCCGTATCGCGCTGGGCCGGATACCTCGCGCCTTTGCTGTAATGAATGAAAGACTGCTGACGCTGTAAACGATGGATCGATAACAACTAAAACGACCGACTGGCTGACAAGGAGTTGCGCTTCATGGAAATTGAAGAATTCGGCTACAAGCAAGAGTTGAAACGTAGCCTGACGCTGACCGACCTGGTGGTATACGGGATGATCTTCATGATCCCCATCGCCCCGTTCGGTGTGTATGGCTACGTCAACGCCGAGGCACCGGGGATGGTGCCGCTGGCGTACATCATCGGCATGGTGGCGATGCTGTTCACCGCGCTGAGTTACGGCAGCATGGCCAAGGCTTTTCCGATTGCCGGTTCGGTCTACTCCTACGCGCAGCGTGGCCTCAATCAACACGTCGGCTTCATCGCCGGCTGGCTGATGCTGCTCGATTACCTGCTGATCCCGCCGCTGCTCTATGTCTACGCGGCGATGGCGCTCAACCATTTGTACCCGGACATTCCGAAAGTCGGCTTTATTCTGGCGTTTCTGGTCAGCGCGACCTTCGTCAACCTGCGCGGCATCACCTTCACCGCACGGATGAACATCATCTTCCTGCTCGCGCAACTGGTGGTGCTGGGGATCTTCCTGTTCTACGCCTGGAATGCCCTGCACAACGGTGGCGGTAACGGCGAGCTGACCCTGGCGCCGCTGTATCACCCGCAAACCTTCAACTTCGCCCTGCTGATGCAAGCGGTGTCGATTGCCGTGCTGTCGTTCCTTGGCTTCGATGCGATCTCCACCCTCGCTGAAGAAATCAAGGGCGATCCGGGCAAAAGCGTCGGCAAAGCGGCGCTGATCACTCTAGTAGTAATGGGCGTGATTTTCGTCGCGCAAACCTGGATCGCCACCGATCTGGCGGCCGGCATGGGTTTCAAATCCGCCGACACCGCATTCTATGAAATCGCCGAAATCGCCGCCGGCAGCTGGCTGGCGACCCTGACCGCTGTCGCCACGGCATTGGCCTGGGGCGTAGCCGTGGCGATAACTTCGCAAGCCGCAGTCTCGCGCCTGCTGTTCGGCATGGCTCGCGACGGCAAGTTGCCGAAAGTGCTGGCCAAGGTGCACCCGAAACACAACACGCCGTACCTGAGCATTTATCTGGTGGCGGTGCTGTCGCTGGTGATCTGCTACCTGTTCATCAACTCGGTCGACACCCTGACCTCGCTGGTCAACTTCGGCGCACTCAGCGGTTTCATGCTGCTGCACCTGACAGTGATCAACTACTACTGGCGTCGGCAGAAGTCCGGTCAGGTGGTGCGTCACCTGATCTGCCCGGTGATCGGCTTCATCATCGTCGCGGCCATCATGTACAACATGGGCGTCGATGCGCAGAAGCTCGGCCTGATCTGGATTGCCCTGGGCCTGGTGTACCTGTTCTTCCTGAATAAACTCGGCGCCAGTACTGCGCTGCCTGACCCGAGCAACGGCTGACAAGAAAAAGAGCGGCGTCTGACAACAAATCAGGCGACCGCCGATTTATCGCGTGGACACCGACAGTGATAGTCAGGTTTGGCGACATCGCCGAACCTTTTGATACAGGAGTACATCCATGCTGGTCTTACGCCCAGTCGAACAGACTGACCTGCCCCAGCTACAACAATTGGCCCGCGACAGTCTGGTGGGCGTGACCTCCCTGCCGGACGACAGCGAGCGCCTGCGCGCAAAAATCGCCGCGTCGTGTGCATCGTTCGCTAGCGCAGCGGCGGCCCACGGCCCGGAGAATTACTTCTTTGTGCTGGAAGACCTGGACGACCAGCGTCTGGTCGGCTGCTCGGAGATTCTGGCGACGGCAGGCTTCGACGAGCCGTTCTACAGCCTGCGCAATCGCCATTTCACCAGTGCTTCCCGCGAGCTGAACATTGAACACGGCGTGCCGGCGCTGTCGCTGTGCCACGATCTCAACGATCACACGCTGCTGCGCGGTTTTCACATCGACGCCAATCTGGTGCGCACGCCGTTTTCCGAGTTGCTGTCACGGGCGCGCCTGTTGTTCATCGCCGCCCATGCGCCGCGCTTTGCCGAGGCGGTGATCACCGAAATCGTCGGCTACAGCGACGAGCAAGGCCATTCGCCGTTCTGGGATGCGCTGGGCAAACACTTTTTCGACCTGCCCTACGCGGAAGCTGAACGCCTGTGCGGGCTGCAGAGCCGCACGTTTCTCGCCGAACTGATGCCGCAATATCCGATCTACGTGCCGATGCTGCCGCAAGCCGCGCAGGACTGCATCGGGCGCATCCACCCGGATGGCCAGGAAGCGTTCGACATCCTCGAGCGTGAAGGCTTCGAAACCAACAGCTACATCGACTTGTTCGACGCTGGCCCGACCCTGTATGCGCGCACCAGCAACATTCGTTCGATCGCCCGCAGCCAGACGGCAACGGTGCAGCAAAAACCCCAAATAGATGCCCGCGGTCGTTATCTGCTGAGCAACGACGCGCTGCACGGCTTCCGGTCGATCATGGCCGAACTCGATTACCAGACCGATCAACAGCTGTCCCTCACCCCTGCAATGTGTGCGGCGCTGAACGTGACCGATGGCAGCCCGATCCGGCTGATTGCCCTGTGAAACCCGTGCGGTTGCGCAGCCAACGACAGTGCCCGAACAGGCGCGCAGAAGGAGTTACAGCATGATTGTCCGCCCGGTCAAAGTGAGCGACCTGCCAGCCTTGATGGCGCTGGTGCAACAGGCCGGCCCGGGGTTCACCACCCTGCCGGCCAACGAAGATCGCCTGTCCCACCGGGTCCGTTGGGCGCAACGGGCGTTCGCCGAACAAGTGGAACGAGCCGACGCAGACTATCTGTTTGTGCTCGAAGACGACGACATGCGCGTGGTCGGCGTCAGCGCTCTGGCCGGGGCGGTCGGCCTGCGTGAGCCGTGGTACAACTATCGGGTCGGATTGACGGTGAGTTCGGCGCCGGATCTGGGCATTCAACGGCAGATCCCGACACTGTTTCTCAACAACGAACTCACCGGCCAATCGGAGCTGTGCTCGCTGTTTCTCGGCCACGACCAGCGCCACGGCAGCAATGGCCGCTTGTTGTCACTGGGGCGATTGCTGTTCGTTGCCGAGTTCCCGCACCTGTTCGGCGAGAAGATGATTGCCGAACTGCGCGGCAGTGCCGATGAACACGGTTGTTCGCCGTTCTGGGACAGTCTGGGTCGGCACTTCTTTCAAATGGACTTCAGCCATGCCGATCACTTGTCCGGGCTGGGCAACAAATCGTTCATCGCCGAACTGATGCCGCGCCAGCCGCTGTACACCTGCCTGCTCACCGAACAGGCCCAGGCGGCGATCGGCCAGGCGCACCCGAATACCGAGCCGGCGCTGAAAATCCTCCAGGCCGAAGGTTTCACCCACAAAGGCTACATCGACATCTTCGATGGCGGCCCGGTGATCGAAGCGCCAGTGCGCAATATCCGCACCGTGCGCGAGAGCGTCGAGCTGGCCCTGAGCCTCGGCAGCCCCGACGAACAGGCGCCGCTGTGGCTGATTCACAACCGCCGTCTGGAGAACTGCCGCATCACCGTCGCTCGCGCCCGTCGGGTCGGCAGCAGCCTGGTGATCGACCGCCTCACCGCCAAGCGCCTGCAACTGCAACCGGGCAATTCGGTACGCGCGGTAATGCTGCCCAATCAACAGCAACAGGCGGTGGCGGCCTGACGGTCACCACCGCAAAAAGGTAAATCCTTTCAGCAAAAGGGTCCGCGACAACCTGTCCCTTGCAAATTCGTCATGATCATTGACCCATTCGCGTGATAGCCTTTTCATTCTTCGGCGTTGACACCTTTGTTCAAGCCTTTCCATTCCTTTGTATTGGTGGAACTCGTATGACCAGGCTTTCCCATCAAGATTTGCGCCGTAACTTCCGTCAACTGCTGGCCTCCGACACCTGCTATCACACGGCTTCAGTGTTCGATCCGATGTCCGCACGCATTGCCGCTGACCTGGGTTTTGAAGTGGGGATTCTCGGCGGCTCCGTGGCCTCGTTGCAGGTGTTGGGTGCCCCGGACTTTGCCCTGATCACCCTCAGCGAGTTCGCCGAACAGGCCACCCGCATCGGCCGCGTCGCCCAATTGCCGGTGATCGCCGACGCCGACCACGGCTACGGCAACGCCCTTAACGTGATGCGCACCATCGTCGAACTGGAACGCGCCGGCGTCGCCGCCCTGACCATCGAAGACACCTTGCTGCCGGCACAATTCGGCCGCAAATCCACCGATTTGATCACCGTTGCCGAAGGCGTCGGCAAGATCCGCGCGGCGCTTGAAGCCCGGGTTGATACGGAAATGGCGATCATCGCCCGTACCAATGCCGGCATTTTGCCGAACCAGGAAATCATCAGCCGCACTCGCCAGTACCAGGCGGCCGGGGCTGACGGCATCTGCATGGTCGGGATTCAGGATTTCGATCAGCTCGAGCAAATCGCCGAACACCTGACCGTACCGTTGATGCTGGTGACCTACGGCAACCCGGCGCTGCGCGACGACAAACGTCTGGCCGAACTCGGTGTACGCGTGACCATCGATGGGCATGGCGCTTACTTTGCGGCGATCAAAGCGACGTATGACAGCTTGCGTGAACAGCGGCAGATCTTCACCCAGGCCTCCGACCTGAGCGCGACCGAGTTGACGCACACCTATACCCAGCCGGAGGAATACATTCTCTGGGCCAAGGAATACATGAGCGTCAAGGAGTGATGGGTTGACCGGGCTGACGCCATCGCGAGCAGGCTCACTCCTACAGTAGATCTTCAGTGCACACAGTATTTGTGTTCAACACTGATCAATTGTAGGAGTGAGCCTGCTCGCGATAGCAACAGCCGCTACACCGCTAAACCGGCGTCTTGTAAGCCTCTTCCCGCTGCACCGCCCGCGCCTGAATCACATTCAGAATCGCACAGCCCTCGCGCATCAACAGATGCACCGCGCTGGTCACCCGCGTCAGATCACAATCGGAAATACCCTTGAGGTTGAGACTGGCGAAGGTGTCGGCCAGATCGCGCACAACCACGAACCGGTGCATCGCACAGGCGGCCATGTCGCTGAGTTCTGAATGGGTATTGAGGAAGAGCACCGGGGATTCGGCGTCGTAGGTGTCGATGGGGAGGAAGCGGGGCATTACTTGATCACACATTGGTATAACTCCTGTATTGAGAGAGCTACCACCAGTCGCGGCCAAACGAGGAAGGTGGCAGCCGTACGCGGGTTGGCCGACCGGATACAGGAACCGGCACACCCGAAGGTGTCCCACGCACAGCCGCCATAACACAACATCACAGACAAACATTGACTGAATATGTTGGGCAGACTGTACGTCTCTGTATCGACCGGCCAAGGTCGTTCGCGGTGTTTTTCCGCGAGCCCGAACTATAGGGGTCGATACCGAAATGCGGCAACAGGGTACGTTGTAGGAAACGTCTTGGAAAGTTGTACGCCGCCCGCGCCTTCCACTTTTCCCACAAAAGCCCCTCACCCTAGCCCTCTCCCGGAGGGAGAGGGAACTGATTGGGGGATGCTCGGGAGCTACGCCGACGTGAGAGACCGCGTTGAATGCGAATTTGCATTCAACTTGATCTGCCGGTTGCCACATGGACCAGAAACAACGCGATCAGTCCCCTCTCCCTCTGGGAGAGGGTTAGGGTGAGGGGCCGATTTATCTGGCACCCCGCCGACCTCATCACACCGCAAACCACCTCACCGCGGCTGAATGATCGTTCCCACGCTCCGCGTTGGAATGCAGTCCGGGACGCTCTGCGTCCCACACAAAGCCGAACGCGGAGCGTCCGTTGAGGCATTCCCACGCAGAGCGTCGGAACGATCACTACCTCACCGCGGCTTGGCCAACTCCATAATCATCCGCGACAACAGATAAATCCGCGGCGCCACGCTCGCCACTTCGGCGTATTCCTCCGGCGTGTGGATATTGCCGCCAACAATCCCGAAGCCATCCAGCGTCGGCGTTCCAACCCCGGCGGACAGACTGGCATCCGCCGCACCGCCACTGCCCTCCTCGGTCAACTTGCGGCCAATCTCGCCATAAATCCCTTGAGCCATCGCCATCAGGCGATCCGACTCAGGCGTTTGCGGCATCGGGGGCAAGCCGCGCTGCAAAGAAGTCTTGACCTCAGTCTCGGGAATCAATTTGTCCTGCGACACCCGCGCCAAGTCCTTCTCGATCCGGTCGAACTCCTCCGGCACCGCCGCGCGCACGTCGGCCTTGGCGGTGGCTTGATCGGGAATCACGTTGGTGCGGTCGCCGGCCTTGAGCACGGTGAAGTTGACGGTGGTCTTCTTCGCCTCATCGCCGAGTTTGCCCAACTGCAGAATCTGGTGCGCCGCTTCCATCGCGGCGTTGCGCCCCAGTTCCGGGGCGACGCCGGCGTGTGCGGCTTTACCCTTGACCTCGACCAGCGCCGTCGCGCTGCCCTTGCGCCACACCACCAGGCCATCGGCCGGGCGGCCCGGCTCAAGGTTGAGGGTCACGTCGTGCTGTTTGGCGGTTTTCTTGATCAGGTCGGTGGCGACGTCCGAGCCGGTTTCTTCGCTGGCGTCGAGCAGGAAGGTGATTTGCGCGTAGTCCTTGAAGTCGAGGTTTTTCAGGACTTTCAGCGCGTAGATCCCGGCAACGATGCCGCCCTTGTCATCCATCACCCCCGGCCCGTAGGCGCGGCCGTCCTTGATGTGGAACGGCCGCTCGGCCGCCGAACCTTCCTTGAACACCGTGTCCATGTGCGCCATCAGGAGGATTTTCGCCTTGCCGGTGCCTTTGAACGTGGCCAGAACATGGTTGGATTTTTCCGGTGTGTTCGGCACCAGTTCGATGGTGGCGCCGAGTTTTTTCAACTCATCGATGGCGATGTCGCTGACTTGCTTGAGGCCTGGCTCGTAACCTGAACCGGAGTCGATATTGACCAGCCGTTCCAGCAGTTTCAGGGCTTCTGGTTGATATTGCTCGGCATCGGCGAGCACTTGTTTGTGCGGTTCGGCGAAGGCGTGGGCAGCGGAGAAAGCGAGAGACAGGCCGAGGCTGGCGGCCAGCAGGGAGCGAGAAAATGAGAACGTCATGAAGCGATCCTTGTTTCGCGTCGGAGGGATTTAACCGTACCCGACATCGGCGCGAGGCTCTACACCGAATGCGACCTCCTCCAGATCGACACCGAACAAATTTGTAGGAGTGAGCCTGCTCGCGATAGCACTCTGTCAGTGACATTGATGGTGACTGACACAATGCTATCGCGAGCAGGCTCACTCCTACAGGGGATTGTGGTCAGGGATCAAACCGAATCCAGCAACGTCTGCCGGGACTTGTCATCGCAATTGCAGATCACCCGGTTACGCCCGCTGGCCTTGGCCTCGTACAACGCCTGATCGGCATCATTGAGCCAGCGTGTTGCGTCGGTGTGCGCCGGATCGTACGCCGCCAGGCCGATACTCAAGCTGACCTTCAACGCCGGATTCTGCTCATAACCCAGAATCGCAAAACGCTCGCGCAATGCCTCCATGGCCTGCGCGGCGTTGAACAGCGGCAGATCCGGCAAAATCACGCAGAACTCATCACCGCCATAACGCCCGGCAACGTCCGTCGCCCGCAGGTTCTGCTTGAGCAATTTGCTTAACTGGCGCAACACGATGTCGCCCGCAACATGGCCGTAGGTGTCGTTGATCGCCTTGAAGTGATCGATGTCGATCAACGCAATCGCCGCACCCTGCTTCTGCCGCTTGCAGCGCTGAAAAGCGATCTCCAGTTGATCCTTCCAGGCGCCATGATTGAGCAGGCCGGTCAGGCTGTCGGTGCGGCTCAGGGCGAGCAATTCGCGTTTATGCAAGCCAAGCGTGTAAGCCTGACGAAAGCAGATCCAGCCCAGCGCCAAGGGGTACAGCAGCAGTAACGGGAAACAGGCGTACATTTGTGCAGGCGTAGTTTGCGGAATGAATGCCGGAGCAAACACCACCAGCCCGACGCCAACCCCGAGCAACTGCGCCGCTGAGCCTGCCAATAGAAAACGTGAACCACCGATTGCGACGTTGTTCATCGCCATCATCGAAATGGTCGTGGCAGTGGGTAGCGGATTGAAATGCATGGCGGCAAGCCAAAAGCCGCCGAAAAAGGCGTCGATCAACAGATTGCGGTGTTCAGCGTGGTAAGGAACCCGGGCGCGGCGCGCCCATTGAAACGCCAGATGCGGCCAGATCAGGCCATTGAAGAACATCAGTGCCCAGACCCACAGCGGCGGATCGAGCGAGTACATCGACACGCTCACGCACACGAGCCCCAGAATCAACCCGAGGATGCGCGACGTATAAAGCCTCCTGGCCAATGAAAGTCCCTTTCCTCCGGTATTTCCCATAAGGACCTCGATCACGCACACCGCAGGACGGATGTGCTGGAAGTCTAACAGGGCGACGTTAAATAGCCATCACCGGCCAGCGGGCTGAATAGCGCGACATCAGGACCGCACACAGGGCAAATATTTGGCTATACATGAAAGGAGCAAAATGGAAAAAAAACTATAAGAAGGAGACCCATGCACACCTATCACGTGTTGATCATCGGCAGCGGTTTTGGCGGTCAATGTGCTGCGGTCAACCTGCTCAAGGCCGGAATCGACGATTTTCGCCTGCTGGAGCGACGGGACTTCTTTGGCGGCACCTGGTGCCAGAACACCTACCCCGGCGCGGCGGTGGACGTGCCGTCGCCGCTGTATTCGCTGTCGTTCGCGCCGTACCGCTGGTCGCAGATGTTCGCCGGACAGGCCGAACTGCAGCGCTACACCGAGCATGTCATCGAGCAGTTCGGTTTGCGTGAGCGCGTGGAGCTGGAGGCCAACGTCGAGCGCGTCGAATGGGACGACACGGAAAAACGCTGGGCTGTGCACACCGCCAGCAAAGGCACCTTTTATACGCAGTTCCTGATCAATGCCACCGGGCCACTGAGCCAACCGGTCATCCCACATTTTCCCGGTCAGGATCGCTTTCAAGGCAAGACTTTTCATACGAACAACTGGGATCACAGCTACGACTACCGCGCTAAACGCGTGGCCATCGTCGGCAGCGGCGCCAGTGCGGTGCAAGTGATTCCGGCGATTGCGCCGCAAGTCGATCACCTGCACGTGTTTCAGCGCACGCCCCATTGGGTGCTGCCCCGCGCCGATCGCCAGTTCGGACCGCTGCAACGCTGGCTGCTCGGCCGCAAACCCGCCTACAAACTGTTGCGCTGGCTGATTTACTGGCAATTCGAAACCCGCGTCATCGCGTTCAAATACTCGAAAGCGGCGATTCACATGGTTCAGCAGCACGCCCTGCGCTTTCTCAAACGTCAGGTGCCAGACCCGGCGCTGCAAGAAAAACTCACCCCGGACTTCACCATCGGCTGCAAACGGGTGCTGGTGTCCAGCACCTATTACCCGGCGCTGAGTCGCGCCAACGTCACCTTGCATACCCGCGAGCAAGGCATTGCGTCCATCGACGAAACCGGGATCAATACCGAGGACGGTCAGCACATCGATGTTGATCTGATCGTCTGGTCGACCGGTTACGACGCCACCGACGGGGTGATTTCCTACCCGGTCAGCGGAAAAAACGCCGTGCAACTCAGAGAGGTCTGGGCGCAATACCCACGCGCCTACCTGGGCACCAGCCTGCCGGACTTTCCCAACCTGTTTATCGTCACCGGCCCCAACACCGGCATCGGCCACACCTCGGCGCTGTTCATCATCGAATCGCAGATGAACTACATCCTCGACTGCATTCGCACCGTGCAGGCGAAGGGTCTGCGCAGCATCGAAGTGCGCCGTGAAGCGGAACGTACCTACACTGAGATGATTCATCGGGAAATGGAGCGCACGGTCTGGAAGTCCGGCGGCTGCCACAGTTGGTATCAAAGCAAGAGCGGTCATGTGATCGCGATGTTTCCCGGCTTCAGTTTCAGCTATCACCGCTTGACCCGGGCGCTGAAACCGGCCGACCACATTCTGTCCTGAACACGTAAAAGGAAGACGTCGATGCTTTTGCTGTTTGTCGCCCTCGCGGTTTTCGTGGCCTGGAGCTGGTTGAGTTATCCGGCGGTCGGTCATTGGCTGTACGACCTGAACATGGCCATCGAGGCCAAGTTGTACAAATTGCACAAGATTGAAGTGCCGATCGCCGAGATGACCGTCTCGACCTGGCAGGGCGGGCCGTATGAAGCGGCCAGCGCGATTCTGATGCTGCATGGCTACAGCGCCGAGAAGAACCTGTGGCTGCGCTTTTCCCGGCACTTCGTGCGCCAGTATCGGGTGATCATCCCGGACCTCGCCGGCCATGGTGAAACCGGCTTCAAGGCGGGCGGCGGCTACGACATCCCGCTGCAGGCCAAACGCATGATCCAGTTGCTCGACGTCTGTGGTGTGGAAAAAGTCCATGTGATCGGCAACTCGATGGGCGGCTACATCGCGGCGTGGCTAGCGGCGACGTATCCCGACCGCATCGCCTCGGTGGCATTGATCGACCCGGCCGGCGTCACCGCGCCTGAGGCCAGCGACATGGAGCGCCATCTGGCGCGCGGGCATAACCCGTTTCTGATCAATTCGCGGGAAGAGTTCCAGCAGTTCTACGCCATGACCATGGCCACGCCGCCATGGGTACCCAAATTGGTGCTGGACGCCATCGCCCAGCGCTACGAACAACAACGCGATGAACTGGAAGAAATCTTCCGCGATTTTCGCGCCAGCCCGCCGATGGAGCCGAAACTGGCCGACATCAAGTGCCCGGCGCTGTTGCTCTGGGGACGCAAGGATCGGCTGATCGACGTCAGCAGCGTGCCGGTGTGGAGCAAGGGCATCGCCAATTTGCGCGTGGATGTCTGGGATCATGTCGGGCATATGCCGATGGTTGAACAGCCGGGGAATACTGCGCGCCTGTATCGGGAATTTCTCGGAAGCCAGAAATGACACTCAACACATCCTGTGTAGGAGCTGCCGAAGGCTGCGATCTTCTGATTTTGCTTTTTAAAAACAAGATCAAAAGATCGCAGCCTCGTTTCACTCGACAGCTCCTACAAAGTGACGAGGTCTGAGGTGTAGATGAATATTCTTTATGACGAACGCCTCGACGGCCCGTTGCCGCAGGTGAACAAGGCTGAGTTGCTCAAAGACCTGCAGCGCGCGCTGCCTGACCTCGACGTTTTGTGGCGTGAAGACGAACTCAAACCCTACGAATGCGACGGCCTCTCCGCCTACCGCACCACGCCGATGCTGGTCGCCCTGCCCCGTCGACTCGAGCAAGTGCAAACCCTGCTCAAACTCTGCCATCAGAAGAACGTCCCGGTGGTTGCCCGTGGTGCCGGAACCGGGTTGTCCGGCGGCGCCTTGCCGCTGGAACAAGGCCTGCTGCTGGTGATGGCGCGCTTCAACAACATCCTGCACATCGACCCGGCCGCGCGCACCGCGCGAGTTCAACCGGGGGTGCGCAATCTGGCGATCTCCCAGGCAGCGGCGCCCTTCGGCCTGTATTACGCGCCGGATCCGTCCTCGCAAATCGCCTGCTCGATCGGCGGCAACGTCGCCGAAAATGCCGGCGGCGTGCATTGCCTCAAGTACGGTTTGACCGTGCACAACCTGCTGAAAATCGAAGTGCTGACCATCGAAGGCGAACGCCTGACCCTGGGTTCGGATGCCCTCGACTCAGCCGGTTTCGATTTGCTCGCCTTGTTCACCGGCTCCGAAGGTCTGCTGGGGATCATCACCGAAGTCACGGTCAAACTGCTGCCCAAACCGCAGGTCGCGAAAGTCCTGCTGGCCAGTTTCGATTCCGTGGAAAAGGCCGGCCGCGCGGTCGCCGAGATCATCGCGGCGGGGATCATTCCCGGCGGCCTGGAGATGATGGACAACCTCGCCATTCGCGCCGCTGAAGACTTCATTCACGCCGGTTACCCGGTCGATGCCGAGGCGATTCTGCTGTGCGAACTCGATGGCGTCGAGGCCGATGTCCACGACGACTGCCAACGGGTGCGCGAGGTCATGACCGAGGCCGGCGCCACCGAAGTGCGTCAGGCCCGCGACGAAGCCGAGCGCGTGCGCTTCTGGGCCGGGCGCAAAAATGCTTTCCCGGCCATCGGCCGTTTGTCGCCGGACTATTACTGCATGGACGGCACCATCCCGCGCCGCGAATTACCCGGCGTCCTGCAAGGCATCGCCCGCCTCAGCGAAGAATACGGATTGCGCGTGGCCAACGTATTCCATGCCGGCGACGGCAATATGCACCCGCTGATCCTGTTCGACGCCAATCAACCGGGCGAACTGCACCGCGCCGAAGCCCTGGGCGGCAAGATTCTTGAACTGTGCGTGCAGGTCGGCGGCAGCATCACCGGCGAACACGGCGTCGGCCGCGAAAAAATCAACCAGATGTGCGCGCAGTTCAACAACGATGAGTTGAGTCTGTTTCACGCCGTAAAAGCCGCGTTCGATCCCCAAGGCCTGCTCAATCCCGGCAAGAACATTCCGACCCTGCACCGCTGCGCTGAATTCGGCGCAATGCACATTCACGCTGGGCAATTGCCGTTCCCCGAACTGGAGCGTTTCTGATGGCCGACGTCGATGCCGCCGGCGCCTTGCTTGATCAGGTCAACGAAGCTCGGGCCAACGCCACTCCGTTGAAGATTCAGGGCGGTAACAGCAAAGCCTTTCTCGGCCGCGAAGTAGCCGGTGAAGTGCTCGATACCCGCGCCCACTGCGGCATCGTCCGTTACGAGCCGACCGAACTGGTGGTCACGGCGCGCGCCGGCACGCCTTTGTCCGAGCTCCTCGCGGCGCTGGACGCTGCTGGACAAATGTTGCCGTGCGAGCCGCCGGCATTCGGTGAAGGCGCCACCGTCGGCGGCATGATCGCCACGGGTTTGTCCG
Organism: Pseudomonas neuropathica; assembly: GCF_015461835.1. Classification (GTDB taxonomy): domain Bacteria; phylum Pseudomonadota; class Gammaproteobacteria; order Pseudomonadales; family Pseudomonadaceae; genus Aquipseudomonas; species Aquipseudomonas neuropathica. The sequence continues at coordinate 79,582 of NZ_JACOPX010000008.1, forward strand.
GGCCACGACGACCGTGGTCTGGCTCGGTGCGCGACTTCGTTCTCGGCACGCGGGTGATCACCGGCCTCGGTCAGCACCTGCGTTTCGGCGGCGAAGTGATGAAAAACGTCGCCGGTTATGACCTGTCGCGGCTGATGGCCGGCAGTTATGGCTGCCTCGGCGTGCTCACCGAAGTGTCGCTGAAGGTCCTGCCGAAACCGCGCCAGTGCCTGAGCATTCGCCTCGATATGGAATGCGCGCGGGCGCTGGCCAAGCTTGCCGAGTGGGGCCAACAACCATTGCCGATCAGTGCCGCGTGCCACGATGGCCAGAGCCTGTACCTGCGGCTTGAGGGCGGCGAAGGTTCGGTGACGGCGGCGCATCAACGCCTCGGTGGTGAGCCGTTGGACTCGCAGTTCTGGCGTGATCTGAATGAGCAGAGGCTGGCGTTTTTCGATGAAGGCCGGCCGTTGTGGCGCCTGTCACTGCCGAACAATCTCGGCCCGCTGGATCTGCCCGGCGAGCAGTTGATCGACTGGGCCGGCGCGCAACACTGGCTGAAATCCGACGCGGCGCACATCCACATTCTCGCGCAGGAACTGGGTGGCCACGCCACCTGTTTCAGCCATGGCGCCAGCAATTCGCCGTTCCAGCCATTGCCCGCGACACTGCTGCGCTATCACCGGCAACTCAAGGCGCAACTCGACCCGCAAGGGCTGTTCAACCCCGGGCGCATGTATGCGGAGTTCTAGCCATGCAAACCACCCTCAGCGAACAATCGCAAAAGCTGCCCCGCGCCGCCGAGGCGGAGAAGATTCTGCGTACTTGCGTGCACTGTGGTTTTTGCAACGCGACGTGTCCGACCTATCAATTGCTCGGTGATGAACTGGATGGCCCGCGCGGACGCATCTACCTGATCAAGCAAGTGCTCGAAGGCGCACCCGCGACGGCGCAGACACAACTGCATCTGGATCGCTGCCTGTCGTGCCGTAACTGCGAAACCACCTGCCCGTCCGGCGTCGACTATCACAACCTGCTCGACATCGGCCGCGCGGTGGTCGATCACGCGGTGCCACGTCCGGCGGCGCAACGTCTGTTGCGCGAGGGTTTGCGCGCATTGGCGCCGAATCCAGGGTTGTTCAAAGGCTTGCTACGCGTGGGCACGACGTTTCGCCCGCTGCTGCCGCGCTTGCTTGAAAGCAAACTGCCGCAGCATCTGCCGCTTTCCGGTTTGCGCCCCGCCCCGCGCCATGCCCGGCAGGTGTTGTTGCTTGAAGGCTGCGTACAACCGGGGTTATCGCCAAATACCAATGACGCCACGGCGCGGGTGCTGGATCGCTTGGGCATCAGTGTCACCCCGGTGGCCGAGGCCGGGTGTTGCGGCGCGCTGGACTATCACCTCGACGCGCAAGCCAAAGGCCTCGACCGCGCCCGGCAGAACATCGATGTCTGGTGGCCGCACCTGCAAAACGGCGCCGAAGCGATCGTGCAGACCGCCAGCGGTTGCGGCGCATTCATCAAGGATTACGGGCATTTGCTGGCAGACGATCCGGTGTATGCGGCCAAGGCCCGGGAAATCAGCGAGCGGACGCTGGATCTGGTGCAGGTACTCGCGCAGGAACCCCTCGAACAGATCTGCGCCGCCACTGAACGGCGGATTGCCGTGCATTGTCCGTGCACATTGCAGCACGCGTTGAAACTGGGCGGCGCGGTGGAAGCCGTGCTGACTCGCCTCGGCTTCAATCTCACCGCCGTGCCCGACGGCCATTTGTGCTGCGGCTCGGCGGGTACGTATTCGTTGACGCAACCGGTGCTGGCCCGGCAACTGCGCGATAACCGCCTTAACGCGCTGGAAAGCGGTCGCCCTGAGCTGATCGTCACTTCCAACGTCGGCTGCCAGAGCCATCTGGCCAGTGCCGGACGCACGCGGGTGATGCACTGGATCGAACTGGTGGATCAGTCGTTGGCAGAATGAAGTTCGTAGGATTCTTCGTTTGCCCGCGTGCGAGAAGGCTGCGATCTTTTCCCTCATCCATTCCGTGACCGTGGCAGGAATTTTTTTCATGACCGTGCAGCCGTTCGTCAGCCCCGACCTGATCCGCCAACGCTTCTCCAAAGCGATGTCCGACATGTACCGCGAAGAAGTGCCGCTGTATGGGGCGCTGATGCAATTGGTGGAGCAGACCAATCGCGAGGTACTTGCACGTCAGCCTGAGATCGCCCGGCAGCTCAACAATACCGGTGAAATCGAACGCCTGGACATGGAGCGCCATGGCGCCATTCGCGTCGGCACCGCCACCGAACTGGCCACCCTCGCCCGCTTGTTTGCGGTGATGGGCATGCAGCCGGTGGGTTATTACGACCTGACTCCGGCGGGCGTGCCGGTGCATTCCACGGCGTTTCGCGCGGTGCATGAAGAGGCGCTGCAAGTCAGCCCGTTTCGCGTGTTTACGTCGCTGTTGCGCCTCGAATTGATTGAAGATCCGCAGCTACGCTCCTTCGCCGAATCCGTGCTGGCCCAGCGTTCGATCTTTACCGCTGAAGCATTACGCCTGATCGCGCAGGCTGAAACCGCGGGCGGATTGAATGAAAGCGAGGCGGAGGCATTCGTCCTACAGGCATTGGAAACCTTTCGCTGGCATCACAGCGCCACGGTTACTGCCGCGCAATACCAGACCTTGAGCGCCCAACATCGTTTGATCGCCGATGTGGTCGCGTTCAAAGGCCCGCACATCAATCACCTGACGCCGCGCACGCTGGACATCGACAGCGTGCAGGAACAGATGCCGGCCCATGGCATCACCCCGAAAGCGGTCATCGAAGGCCCGCCACGGCGGCAGTGCCCGATCCTGCTGCGCCAGACCAGTTTCAAGGCGCTGGACGAGCCGATCGCCTTCACCGATCAAAGCCAGATCCGCGGTAGCCACAGCGCGCGTTTCGGCGAAATCGAACAGCGCGGCGCGGCGCTCACGCCCAAAGGCCGGGCGCTTTACGACCGCTTGCTCAACGCCGCCCGCGATGAACTCGGTGATTTCCCCAACGAAGCCAACGCCGCACGCTACAACGCGCTGATGGCTCAGCACTTTGGCGAATTTCCTGACAGTGTCGAAGGCATGCGTGAACAAGAGTTGGCGTACTTTCGCTATTTCGCCACGGAAAAAGGTCTCCCTGCTGGAGGACTTGGACAGTCGTCACTGGAGGACTTGTTGCGCGATGGTTATGTGAAAGCGGAACCGTTGGTGTACGAAGATTTCCTGCCGGTGAGTGCGGCGGGGATTTTTCAGTCGAACCTTGGTGATGCGGCGCAGGCGCATTATGGCGAGCATTCCAATCGACAGGCCTTCGAGCAGGCGCTGGGGCGCGCGACCATTGATGAGTTGGGGTTATATGCCGCGACGCAGCAACGCTCGATCGATGATTGTCTGTCCACACTTTCCCGGTAACGGCCGAAAAGATCGCAGCCTTCGGCAGCTCCTACAGGGGAAATGCATTCCAAAGGTAGGAGCTGCCGCAGGCTGCGATCTTTTGATCTGAAAGTCTTGAAGCATCCACTTCAGTCCAATGAAGGCATCTGGCCATTGTGCGCAAGAAGTTGCGCACTTGATTTGCAAAACAGACCGATAAAACCGCTGAAAGCTACGTCGTACAAGGCCTGCAGCCAAGTGCGCAAGAAGTTGCGCAGTACTGCGCAACTTCTTGCGCACTTTTGCCTTGGATGGCCGCTCTATTTCGCACGTTCACCGGAAAAACCAGACAGACAGCCCGGCCCGCATGGTCGCCACAATTGTTGGCACGCTCCTTGATAACAGTCAGGCACCCACCGGGCGATTTCGCCTCCCGGGCACCTTAAATTATTCCGCAAGGAGAGCACCCCATGGCAACACCAGCGTACATGTCGGTTACCGGCGAAAAACAAGGCCTGATCACTGCAGGCGCTTTCACCGCTGACTCCGTAGGCAACACCTACCAGGAAGGCCACGAAGACCAGGTTATGGTTCAGGCTTTCACCCACGACGTGATCATCCCGCGTGACCCACAGTCCGGTCAGCCAACCGGTCAGCGCGTGCACAAGCCAGTTGTGATCACCAAGGTCTACGACAAGGCTTCGCCACTGCTGCAAGCTGCTCTGACCTCCGGCGAGCGCATGAGCGAAATCGTTATCCAGTGGTACCGTACTTCTGCTCAAGGTACTCAAGAGCACTACTACACCACCAAACTGGAAGACGCGATCATCGTCGCCATCAACAACAAAATGCACAACTGCCAGGATCCAGGCAACGCTCACTTCACCCACCTGGAAGAAGTGCAGTTCACCTACCGTAAAATCACCTGGACCCACGAAGTATCCGGTACTTCGGGTTCCGATGACTGGCGTGCTCCAGTCGTTTAATTACGGCTGATCGTTACAAGCATCGGCCAGCTCTGCTGGTCGATGTTGTTTTCGCCCTCCAGAATTTCGCGTAAGTTGAGCCGCTTTGCGGTCGTCGACGTACGCCGCTGTACAGCACGAGGAACAAGGGATGTTCGCGCCGGCCAATGAAACCCACTTTGCCCTGACCATCGAAGGCCTTTCCGCCGATTTCCAGGTGTTTACCCTCACCGGTCGGGAAGCCATCAGCCAGCCTTTTGTCTTCGAGGTGGAGCTGGTCAGTGAGCAGCCGTCGCTGGACCTCGAAACCCTGCTGCACAAACCGGCCTTCCTGCAACTGTCGCCTGACGGCAGCGGCATCCACGGCCAGATCTACCGCGCCGCGCAAGGTGATTCCGGCAAACGCCTGACCCGTTACTCGGTGACCCTGCGCCCGCAACTGTCCTACCTGGCGCATCGCGTCAACCAGCGCATCTTCCAGAACCTCACCGTGCCGAAAATCATCGGTATGGTCCTCGAAGATCACGGCATTCAAAGCAACGCCTACGAATTCAAGACCGGTTCGATTTATCCCGAGCGCGTCTACTGCGTGCAATACGATGAATCGGACCTGCACTTCATCCAGCGCCTGTGTGAGGAAGAAGGTATCCACTACCACTTCGAGCACACGGCAACGGCGCACAAACTGGTGTTCGGCGATGACCAGACGGTGTTCCCGAAACTCAAGCCTGTGGCCTACCAGCAAGACTCCGGCATGGTCGCCAGCGACCCGGTGATCAAGCGCTTCGACCTGCGCCTGGAAACCCGTACCAGCCGCACCACCCGCCGCGATTACGATTTCGAAAAACCACGCCTCACACTCGAAAGCGAGAACCGTGGCGACGCCCTACCCGACCTCGAAGACTACGATTACCCAGGTCGTTTCATCGACCGCGAGCGCGGCAAACACCTGGCCAAACGCGCCCTCGAACGTCATCGCAGCGATTTCAAGCTGGCTGAAGGCACGAGCGATCAGCCGCTGTTGGTCAGCGGCCACTTCCTCGCCCTGACCGCGCACCCGAAAGCCAAATGGAATGACCTCTGGTTGCTGACCGAAGTCCTCCACGAAGGCAAACAGCCGCAAGTGCTCGAAGAGTCGGTGACCAGCGACACCACCGCACTCAAAGACGATTTCCACCAGGGCTACCGCAACCGCTTCCAGGCCACGCCGTGGGACGTGCCCAACCGCCCTCCGCTGCGCCATCCAAAACCGCGCATCCTCGGCAGCCAAAGCGCCGTGGTCACCGGCCCGAAAGGCGAAGAGATTCACTGCGACGAGTACGGCCGCGTCAAAGTGCAATTCCACTGGGACCGCGAAGGCGAAGCCGACGACAAAACCAGCTGCTGGCTACGCGTCTCGAGCGCTTGGGCCGGCGCCCAGTACGGCGGCATCGCCATCCCGCGCATCGGCATGGAAGTGCTGGTCACCTTCCTTGAAGGCGACCCCGATCAACCGCTGATCAGCGGCTGCCTGTACCACAAGGAAAACACCGTCCCGTATGAACTGCCGGCGAACAAGACCCGCAGCACCTTCAAGACCCTCAGTTCCATGGGCGGTGGCGGCTACAACGAACTGCGCATCGAAGACAAAAAAGGTCAGGAGCAGATCTATCTGCACGCCCAGCGCGACTGGGACGAAAACATCGAGCACGACCAGAAAATCCGCGTCGGCAACGAACGCCACGACACCGTCGAGCAGAACAGCTACACGGAATTCAAGGCCGAAGAACACCACACCGTCTACGCCGATCGCAAAGTCGAAACCCGCGCCAACGACCACCTCACCGTCGGTGTGAACCAGCACATCAAGATTGGTACCGGCCAGTTCATCGACGCTGGGCAAGAAATCCACCTCAGCAGCGGCATGAAAGTGGTGATGGAAGCAGGTGCCGAACTCACGCTGGTCGGCGGTGGCAGCTTCATCAAGATTGATGCTGGCGGCGTGACCATGAGTGGGCCGGTGATCAATATGAACTCGGGGGGAAGCCCGGGGAGCGGCACGGGGGCGGCGCCGTTGTTGCCGGGCGTCGTGAAACAGGCTGACGCTGACAAGGCTGGCAAGGTGTTAGTCCCGCCAATGACCAATCCGTTTGTAAGAAAAAGCGTTCAAGGCCTACCCCTTGTTCCGATCTGTGGAAAGCAAGCCAATGGCGCTTGCTCGCGAGAGGTTTGCCCATGTCTGAATGGTTAAGTCGCTTTCTTGAACAACCCGTGGTCACCACGCCAGCAGGCAACGTTGCAAGCCGCTCCTTGTATTGCATCATCGATAGCGTCCGGCAGCCTCGCGCTCTGGAACAGCTCTATCAGCAGGCCGACATAGGCGAAGTCGAAAAACTTTTCCAGGGCACACCTTTCGCCGAAATGAATGAAGTCAGTCCACTATGGCTGCAATTGAAGCCGGGAGGCGCCGCCGCAGCCAAGGCCGTTGAACTGTGCCGCGGAAACCGCGCAGGCATTCTGCTGACCTCTCGGGACAAACCGGAAAACACCCTCCTGCATGCCCGTCGACTGTTACGAATGAACAGCAAATCCCACGGCGACTCACTGGCACGCTTTTACGATCCGGCATTCTGGAGTGCTCTGGCGCTGACTGTACCTGCCCAGGCTCTATTGGGTCCGTGGCAAAGCGTCTACACACCTCCCTCGCATATTGACGATATGAACTGGCGCGTCTGGGAACAAACTCAAGAATTCGATGCCTCTACTGGCGAGCACAGGTATCCGCTGCAACTTCAGGAAACGACATTGGTTGCGTTCGATGAAGTGCGTTGGTGGTACTGGATTCGAGCCCGCGAAACCGAATCGGCCAACGGTTTGCCGAATGAACAACTGCCGGGCGTGTCCGAAAATTTGCAACTGCTGGTGGATCACGGCATAGAAGAGGGACGCCACCTTGAGCGTCTGTTGCCGCAGTTGAACCAAAGCCCGTTGCGAGCGCGCGCCGACGTAATGAACGTGCTGAGCAGCGATATGCCGGCATTCGAGAAAGTACAACGACTGGAAGTTTGAAATGACAGGTACGTCCGAACAAGCATCTACCCCAGAACAACCACCTGTTGTTATCCCGGCGGACCCACCGAAGTCATCTGCCGACTTAGAAACATTCTGCAAGGACAAGAAGCCGGGTTGCAGCAGCAGCTATGACGACATCATCTACGTCACCGGCCAGCGTCGGTTCTGGCTTCTGCCGAAACGTGCTTCGGAGAAGCTGAAAGAAAGCGTCAACCTGCTCAAGCAAAAAACCGTCGACGCAGACAAAGCCACGCGAATGAGCAATATCGCCGATGCCGGGCTGATGGACTACTTCCTCACGCCCGGCCCGGAGGCTTTTCTCGAAGCAGACGACCGTAGCAGTTACCTGGCGTCGAAATCGGCAATCCCCGAAGACACGGCGAAAAAAGCGCAGTGCAGCAAAGATTGGGACGCAGCTAAAGCCAAAGGTGACAGCGACGCGACGATGCATGCTGAGCGCGAGATGTTCGCAGCTCAGCAACGCATCGATAAAAACAAAAAGAACATGGAAGCGCTGGAAAAGGTCTCCGACACCGCCGCAGAGAAGCTGGGGTACAAGCGAGAAAACGGGGTTTTCTACACGCCGCGCGCTTTGAAGGCTCGCGAGGCCATCGACAAGTACATTAAAGAGCGCGACAAGGCAAAAGCTCACGGCTACAAAATGTTCGATCCCGGCAGTAAAAAGATTGCGTCGGCGTGGGAGCATCTGAAGGACTATAAGGCGCTTCACAAAAAACTCATTGAAACCGGCGAGATCGACGAAAAGAAACTCAAGGGTGTGCAGATCAACATCCTCGCGCTGAAAGACCTGATGTCCCCATACATCAATGCCATCGTGGAACTCGCCGAGTGCGGGGTGGCGGTTCCCGAGTTCGCACTCAGCCCTGACGACCAGTACACAGGGACCGAGGATTTTCAGGCCTTTATCGAACTGACAAACAAACGCGATGAGCTTGAGAAAAAAATCGAAGCGCGTTATTCCCAATGGGTCTCGGCTACCGGTGGCAAGTCAGCGCCACCTGGAGTGCTGTTTGTCAGCTTGCAAAAGCAGTGGTACGACCTGAACACAGAGGCTGAGCGGATTCAGACCACCGCCGAAGCACGCGTTCGAGCACTGAAGCCTCCCCGCCTCTTCCTCTGGGACGCGGAGAGCTACAAGCCAAAACCCCTCGAACGCCTGGCCAAAACCAACATTCCGCTACGTGAACTCAGCAGCGCCTCTTCGACGACGATCCTGAACCACATCAGCCTGAAACAACTGGCCCAAGCCAGTGGCAACGCGTTTAAGGACCAACTGAAAGAGCTCAAGAGCAGCTTGCCTAAATCGATTGCCAAAGAAGCAGACGACGATCGTGTGTTCAGTGATTGGCTGGATCAGGAAGGCGCACTTCAGTTCGATGAGAAAGGCCCATGGTTCGATGAACATGGCCTGTTCCTGCCAGAAAAATTTTTTGCTGCGCTGGAAGCCAAAGGCTACAGAGTCGAAAGCATCAAAGCCGAAGCCAAACGCAAAAGCTGGGGCGAAAACCTCAAAGCCATGGTTTTCGAAGATAAACAGCTTCGTAACCTCATGCTTTTTGACAACAGCCCGCAGGCACAATTGGTACGTTGCCTGCTGCCTGAAGGTGCCAACCTGCTGACCGAAGTCAAAATGGAAGGTCCCACGTTGAAAAGTGGCAGCCCCCAACTCGCCAACGTTGAGGTCGCGCTGGATGTGGCTGCATGGCGAGGGGAAGTGACCTTGCTGAAATTCGAGTATCCCAAACGGGTCAAGGCCGAGCCTTGGACCGCTCAATACACCGCCCACGACGGCAGCATTCGCAGCGTCAACTTCGGCAAATTATCCCTTGATCTGGAGGCCAAGGCCTGGGGCTTCGCCGGTGCCAGCCTCATGTTGTCGCGCGATCTCACCCTCGATCAAAAAACCGGCTACACCAGCCTCATCGGTGTGGACCTTGCCGAAAAATCCGGTGACCTCGCCAAATACGAAGTGTTTGCAGGCGCACAGGCCGGATGCAAAGTCACCGGTAAACTGTTCTGGTGCCCGCCACCCAGCGTCCTCCCCCCTGCCCCAGTACCCAATCGCGTATTAGCCAACCAATGGCGCCCGCTAGCCAAACTGGAAGTGGAAATGGCCGTTGCACTCGGCGCAGGCATCTCGGGCGATATGCACCTTCGAATGCAAAACGGACGCCTTTTGCTGTCGATCAAGGGTTCACTGGTCTGGGGCGCGGGGGTTAAAGGTTATTTGACCTTTGAAGTGGGCTACGACAGCATCGTTGCATTGACGGAACTGGTACGACAGGAAATGGCCGCGAACCAATACAAGGATCTCGATTGGGTGGATAAGGAAGCCTCAGCCTATATGGAAAAACTGAGCTTCCTTGGCGCCACAGGTATTGATGTGGTATTTGCGTACGTGCGTGGGTATGCAATTGTTAAAGAGATTTTTGATGCGCTGACCGAAGGGGATCGGGGTGGGCAGATTGCTTACTCACTCGCAATAGCTGAAAACCAGAAAATAATGCAGGATTGGGTATATAACTTGCTGCCGCAGGCTTTGGGACCACTACTACTGGCGCTGAGCACTCCACCCAAACCGCTCACAGTAGAAGACGACGAAAAAGAAAAAGAAAACTTCAATGAAGATGAAGTTCACCTTTTACAGCAACAGTCAATTGAGCGATGCCTAGGCTGGATATCCAGCAAGCCTGACGCCAATCAACAGTTTGAAGAAGCAATCATTCGTATGAATCGAGATGGTGCACGACCTGAACAAGCTGGACTCTCTTACTGTAAAAACAAGGCAAAGCTAGATTTATTTATGGCTGAGCGGGTGTTAGGACTTGACCAAACCAACAACGCCATGCGATCCAGGTATCGAGATCGGGTCTCTAAACTTGGAATACGCTTAAACAAGCACTGCGACTACAGCACCACATACACCGGACCAGCTTTCGCACCAGTCCAAGGTCTCAAAGCTAATTACAAAGGACCAAACATTGATTAATCGAGCAATCTTAAGTTTTTTAATATTCTTTATTTTATCCAGTGCCTCCGCTGCACAATTGACAGAGCCCGAGGCAATAGCCAAAGACAAGGGAATTACTCTTTATCAACAAGGTGCATGGACTTCCTCGCAACCGTTTTTACGAACCGCGGCTGAGGCCGGCGATAAAAAATCTCAATATTTTCTAGGTGAGGCGATACGACTGAGTAATCGCTACATGACAGAGGAGGCCAGAAATTGGTACGTAGCTGCGGCAGAGCAAGGTGAACTTTACGCTATGCTACGTCTAAGTAGTAAAAAGGATCTTTGCAACTTACTAGATGACTGCGCGGGGAAAGGTAATGTTGATTGGAGAGAGCAAGCTTTAAAAATTGCCCGTGAGCGTGCCGACAAAGGTGATACTGAGGCAATGGTTGTGCTGTTTACGGCAAATCAAGGGTTGGAATGGCTAGAACGAGCCGCAGAATCGGGTGATAATTTTGCTCAACAGCGGCTCGCTAGTGCTTACCAAAGTGGAGAGGGATGGTTTTTGATCCCTGGGAGTCGCGAGAAAGCAGTTAAAAAATGGTTTAAGGCTTCAGCAGAAGGAGGTTTTCCTCCGGGCATGTATCTGTATGCAAACTATTTATATGAACACAATGGTAGTAAAGAAGAGGTCGGAAGCTGGCTCAAAAAAACAGCTGAATCCGGACATATAAATGCACTAGGGGGCTACGCATTAAATATTGCCCATCTTCCAGATACTTATGGATTTCCTTTAGATCTCGTTAAGGCTTACGGATTCACCTACTTGATAGCAAGCCTCAAAGGCGGAGCAATCGCACCGGAAGATGCAAGATTGAACCTCCTGGAAATAGCAAAAAAAATGCAACCTGAAGAAATAAAGCTAGGAATATCATTCGCAAAAGAATGGGAAAAATCCCACCCTCCTTTATCGTATTTCCATCCGACATACGGTTACTAGCAAACCCATTGCAACTAGAGAACAACCAACAACACAAAGCGATGGATTTATTTAACAGACACTTCAGAAATTAAATAATCCGTCGCTTTTTCCTTTTATTTTGACCCAATATACGGATACTAGACGATCAAATATTCTTAACACCCCTACCTTCGCCCAATTATGTCCAGGGGCAGAAGACGGTTTATCATGCTTTACATGTAGCATGCCCCCGATTAAAAATATCATTGACAGATTAGACTTTTTTGCAACAGAGACAAGAATCTATAGCCACCGCACTTAATCGAACGTATACACTGGCCATCATCCCCCCCATCCAAATAGTCAAAGCTTTCCATACAGGACGAATCATTGACTAAAATAATATATATCATCAATTTATACTCAATATTTTTATTCACTCCAGCTTTCGCACAGCTAACAACAGAACAGCTATTAGCAAGAAATAACGGAATTATCCTTTATCAAAAAAGTGATTGGTACGATTCACAGCCACTACTGAAAATCGCGGCAGATGCAGGGGACAGTACAGCGCAATATTACCTGGGAGAGGCTATCCGCCTCAGCAACCGCTACACCACCGAAGATGCAAAAAAATGGTACAAATCCGCAGCTAATCAAGGAAATTTGTACGCAATGCTTCGGCTGAGTGCGCATGACTTGTGCAAAGAGATGCAAAGTTGCTCAGGTAAAAACGATGAAGAATGGCGGAGTTATGCGCTGCAGATTGCAAATGAACGCGCCGAGAAAGGCGATACTGAGGCAATGATTGTTTTATTTACCGCTAGCCAAGGTTTGCAATGGTTAGAAAAGGCAGCGACAGCAGGCAGTGGATTTGCTCAAAAAACGCTCGCTGGTGAGTACAAAGATGGTGAGGGTTGGTTCCTTATTCCTGGTAGTCGCGAGAAAGCCGTTGAAAAATGGCTCAAAGCTTCAGCTGACAGCGGTTACCCGCCGGGCATGTACCTATATTCAAATTTTTTATATGAAAATAATGCGCGCAAAGAAGATGTAGGATATTGGCTAAAGAAAGCGGCTGAGTCAGGTCATATTGATGCTGCTGGTGGATATGCCCTCACTGTCGCTCATCTCCCTGACAGTTACGGATTCCCTTTGGACTTGGTAGAAGCCTATGGAATCACCTACCTTATCTCCCATTTGCAAGGCGGTGGCGTAGCCCCTGAGGATGCTCGAAGAAGCCTCTCTGAAATTGCCGAAAAGATGAGTCCTCAAGAAATAGAGGATGGGATTCGCTTTGCCAAAGATTGGGAAAAGACTCACCCACCACTTTCCTACTTTGTTCCGGCTTACGGCTACTGACCTAAGGAAGTTTATCTGTGTCCGATCAAAAAGAAAGTTGCAAGGAGCCACACATTGATTAAATTCGTATTAACCGTACTTCTATCCACCCTTTTTCCCTGCTCAGCTTTTGCGCAATTAACCCAAGAGCAGCAGCTAACAAAAGAAAAAGGACTAACTTTATATCAGCAAAGCGACTGGTATGACTCTCAACCTTTACTAGAGCGTGCTGCCATAGCCGGTGACGAGACAGCTCAGTATTACCTCGCAGAGGCAATTCGTCTGAGCAACCGATACACAACTGACGAAGCGAGAAAATGGTATGAAGCAGCAGCGAATCAGGGTCACCTCTACGCAATGTTGAGACTAAGCAGTAAAAACAATATTTGTTTCGACATGAAAGGCTGCGGTGGCAAAGGTGCAGACGAATGGCGTGAGCAAGTAATACAAATAGCTCAGGAACGAGCCAAGAACAACGACACTGAAGCGATGACCGTTTTATTTATCACCAGACAAGGGTTTAGTTGGCTGGAAATGGCCGCAGAGGCAGGTGATCCTTTAGCGCAAAATACACTCGCTGGAATCTACGATGACGGAGACGGATGGTTTCTTATTCCCGGTAGCCGCGATAAAACTATTCAAAAGTGGTACAAAGCCTCAGCTGAAGGTGGATATCCCAAGGCAATGTATCTTTATGCCAACTATCTATTCGAACATGATGGCAAGAAAGAAGAAGTTTCTTATTGGCTGAAAAAATCGGCCGAAAACGGTTATGCCAGCGCAGTCGGTAATTACGCTCTCAGATTAGCCCATTTGCCCAACGATCTAGACTATCCAAAAAACATGATTGAGGCTTATGGACTAGCCTATCTCATGTCGAAATTCGAGGGCGGCGGGACAGCAGGTGAAGATGGAAGGATGATACTGCCTGATATAGCTGAAAAAATGACGGAGCAAGAAATCAAGCAAGGCCTTCTATTCGCAGAGGAATGGAAAAAAACGCACCCACCGCTTTCTTATTTCGTCCCTGTTTATGGATACTGAGATCTCCTGGTAGTTAAAGAAAATCACCTCCCCGGAGCCGGGGCCTGATCCCGGAGCGGGCGAAGCTGCGGCTGGAGCGCTCTACGATCACCGACGGCGAGTGGGAACATGGGGGATAAACCACGTTTTCTTTCTTCTAGAAGTGGTCTCCCCTTGAATAGCCTCCCCGCTTACTCGGTAAACGACTAACCCGCCTAAAAATCCACGAAAAGCTGAAAAACAACACTTACGTCATCGAAGCTGAAACCCCGCATCCACAATGCATCTATTCAACCAGTTCCCCCGCCACTTCATACTTCACCACGACCCGATTCCGATAAAGCCTCTCCCTTTCCACCAACTGCCCCACCTGCCCTTTTTCCCTGACCTCTCGCCAAATCTCGTTCTCCCGATACACCCTTGCCCCCTCCCGCACGAACCGATGCGCCTCTTGAAACACGTGATAGCGATATTCCCTCACCCGATCACACAACAACTCCCCTTCGAGCTGTGTCTCGCCGACGTTCAACTTCAGCTGAAAGCTCCGATCCGTCGGGTTGTGCAGCACCAGATCAACGTAGTTGTAGAAAATCGCCGCCCCGGACCCGAACGGCAGCACCCGCCCCTCATCCGGAAACGGGTCGAAGCTGTGGTTGGAGCGTTCGACCACCACCAGCGGTGAATGAATGGCCATCCAGTGGATCAGGTTGCTCAGTTGGCAAATGCCACCGCCTACTCCGCGTCGTGCCTCACCGAAGGACAGTTCCATGCCTTCAACGTAGCCGCGCTTCAACGTCGGGCGGCCAACGAGGCGGCAGAAGGAGAAGTGTTCGCCGGGGGCGATGATGACGCCGTCGATGGCGGTGACGGCGAGTTTGAGGTTGATGACTTTGTTGTGTTGCAGGGCGAGGTCGGAGTCGCCGAGTTTGCGGATGAGTTTCGAGGTGTGTTTGAGGTAGCGAAATGGCAGGCGCTCGGCTGCGGCGACGGGGCGTGCGTAGCGTTTGCTGGAACAGTGCCAGGCAATCTGGCGGAACAGTCTTTTTTGCCACACGCGCAGCCAGTACAAGGCCGGGTGGTAGAGGGAGAGTGGTTTCATCCGTTACACAACGGCGCGCGCCGTTTCTTCCTTGAACAGTGAGGGGGGCGCGCATTTTATCCGGTAATGACCGGCAGCACCCCGTGCATTTCGTAAGATCAGCCGCCTCTCTTCGGCATACATCTACCGTCACATCCGCAAATTAAGGTTCGACTAAGGTTGCCTCGCTACGATCGCAGCCACGAAACCCTGTCGCCCTTGAATCGCAGATGAGTCCTTCCGACATGAAAGCGTTTGATTTACCAACCCAGCCAGCGTCGAATTTCAGCCTTGTCTTGGTAAATTACAAAACCCCGGACATCACCCGTATGTGCCTCGAGCTTTTGCGTGAGCACGTCCAGGAGCAGCGCATTCCAGTGTGGGTGGTGGATAACGATTCGGAGGATGCCAGTCTCGATTACTTGCGTTCGCTCGACTGGATCAACTTGATTGAACGGCCTTCCCCGGGCAAGGAAGTCGGCCATATTGCGCACGGCAAGGCGCTGGATCTGGCACTGGAAAAAGTCGACACCGATTATTTGTTTCTGTTGCACACCGACACCTTTGTCTACGACAAGGAAGTGTTTGCGATGATGATGCGTGAATGCACGAAAAACCCGGATATGGCCGCAGTCGGTTGTGTAGAACAACTCAATCGCGGGGTTGTTCGTGACACTTGGCGATTAACTTCGCGTTTCTGCAAGCACTATGTACGTAAAGCTAAAGTACGTCTTGGCCTGCGCTCGAAAATGCCGAGACCCTACAAAGAAACTCATCTGAAAAGTTTCTGCACATTGTGGAATGTCCGTCTGATGAAGTCCTTGGGCCTGCACTTCTGCATGGATGAGCAGGTTCCCGGTTATGCGCTGCAAGATCGAATGAGCAGCCTGGGCTATGGCATCAAGTTCCTGTCACCGCGCAAGATTTTCAGCTATCTGGATCACATTCAGTCAGGAACCGTCGCGGCTGCCGGTACCTACGGGGAAAATCACCGCAGAACAAAAATGTATCAGGCCACGCTGAAGCGCTTTCAAGGGCAGCAAGGCTAGCCTGCGGCGCGCACCTCGGTTTAATTTCCGACAAACAAAAAGGGCGACTATCAAGTCGCCCTTTTTGTTTGCAGAAATTGTATACATTCACTCCGAAGAGGTGTTCGCCCAGTGTAATGGCCTGGCAATCCATGCACCGGTAAAGAGCCCTGACACTGGGCGAACGGGGTGGATTTTAATAGAAGTTGGCGCTTATGTCCTCATTCTTGAATATGAAATTTATGTACGGAAACGTTAATAGATATTTATCGGCGATTCCTTTCATGAAACTTTCAATGAGGTCAAATCACACTAATAGTATGACTACTCTCATACAAAAACTGTACAAGAGCAGTCACCCTGTAGAGTTAAAGCTCAACTTTCGTGTTGACTGGTCACTTTTAAGATATCGGTGTAAGTGACAATAACGCTCTGCCCTTCTTTCAGATCTTTCAGTTTGGCCTGAATTTCAGGCTTTTTCACGTCGAGAACTTTCGACACGCCCGCCGGGTTTTGCAGGGTCACCTGATTTGTCTTCAAATCAATTTTGGTGATTTTCAATTGCACCTGAACCTGACGGTACGCTTCGCCACCCGGGTTATCGCTGCCCGGAGCCTTACGCAACTCACCGGTACGTTCGGTGGTACCAGGCAGACCTTTATCCACATCGGTGTCGAGGTAAGCGGCGACAGAACGCTGAACCTGGATGGTGACCTGATCGTCGGCCTTCAGATTGGCGAGGTTTTTCGCCTTGTCGCTGAGCTGAATGTGAACCGGCTTGCCTTCGGCACCTTCGAGCACAACCTGGTGGTTGGCGGCATCGACGGAGATCACTTTGGTGGTGACCTGATCGGCTTCAACAGTGGCAGACAGCGGGATATCGGCAGCCAGAGCGCCGAAGCTGGTGGCGGACAGTACGGTTGCGAGGGTGATGGCCTTGGCCAGTGCGTCGAGCTTCATAATCAATACTTTCCCTGTGATGAATGGCAGCGCTCGCCGCCGAATCGACTTCGGCGACGAGCGTGCCACTGAGCATAGACGCAGTTCAGGGCTTGGCTTTGGTTTGTGACGGCGAGCTTTGTTGCTTGGCGGTGTCTTGCGCGGTGGATTCGCCGCTGGGCGTGCCATTGCCATTGTTTTCACGCTGTTTCGGATCGGTGGGCCGCAGCGCGTCGTTGTCACGTTCGATCTCGCCAGGTGGCCGGGGTTCGTCGGGGTGTTCGCCTTGGGTGATGGGTTTCATGGGGTTGTCCTCAGGCTTTGGGGTCGTCGAGTTCACGGGCGACGTTGATCGCCGGCGAGTCCTTGTGCAGATCGTCGGCCTTGGCGCGCAGGAGTTGCCATTGCTCCAGGTCGATGGCGCCCTGGCCAAGCAGGTCGTCGGCGATGCGCTGCAGGTCGAAGTAGTGGGCGTCGGGGGATTGCTGCCAGTAGGTTTCGTCGTCGAACAGACGCTGCCAAGTGGTCATGTCTGTGGGTTGCAGGTCGTCGCTCATGGCCAATCCTCGACAGGTTTCTCTATAGAGGACAACACAGCAAGCCGAGTTCAAACCGATCCATTGTAGGAGCTGCCGAAGGCTGCGATCTTTTGATCTTGTTTTTTAAAAGCAAAATCAAAAGATCGCAGCCTTCGGCAGCTCCTACAGGGATTTGCGGATACCTTTCAGTACCCGGTCATTTCCAGATAGCCCCGGCCGGGATGGCTGCCGCTGATGTGCACCGGGCCTTCCCAATAGGGGATGCGCAGGTTCATCCAGGCATTGGGGTTGAGCGCGTCGAGGCTGATGTCGAGGTGTTTCTCGGGGATGCTGATCGACCATTTTACGGGTAACGACTTACCGGCAACCTGGGCAGTGGTTTGCGGGGTGAGCTGGATCTGCGAGCTACTGAGTGTTTGCGTCTGACCGTCGGCAGCAATCCAGGTACCGGTGAGATACGGCGCGCCATCCTTCTGGCGCATGCGGTACAGCATCACGTGTTCGCCACTGTCGAGGTGCAGGGAAAACCAGTCCCAGCCGGTTTGATTGGCGGTGAGAGGCTGGCTGCTCCATTCGCGATCGAGCCATGCCGGGCCGCTGACGGTGTAGCTCTGTCCGTCAATCTGCAACGTGCCGCTGGCCTGAAAAAACGGCTGACTGTAGTAATACGACGCCTGACCTTCTTCGGATTTCTGGCTGAAGCCCTTGTCGCCCTGCAACACCAATGGGCGGCTGGAAGTGAGGTGCAGCTGATAGGCAAAATCCTTGTCGCGAGCGCTGAGTTGCAGGTCGCTCAAGAGATCCTGCGCCTGACTGGCAAACCGCCAATCATCGATCCACGCCTCGAACGGCGCCAGCCGCACGCCGGCCTGCCCTACTCCACCTCGGGCGTAACGTTCGGCGGCGTGGTGCACCGTGCAGGAAGTAACCGCCGCGTGCCCCAGCCAGATCGTCTGGTTGCCCCACCCTGCCGTCTCCGCCACAGGTTTTAAAGCGCTGCGAAACAAGGTCCACTGCACGCCGAACTCATTGCCCTGCTGATCCTTGAGATTGGCGGTGACGTACCACCACTCGATGCGAAACCCCTCATGCGCGCCATGATCCGCCGGAAAACTGAACACCCGCCCCGGCACCACCGGCGTAAACGCCAACGCCTGATCGCCCATTCCGGCGAAGCCCTTCTGCTCCGGCGCCGATTGATCGCAACCGCCGAGCAGCAGCAAAACCAGCAGCACAAAGCGGTTAATCCTCATGGGCAAAAGTCCTCAGCAGATCCGCCGGTTGCGTGCGGTACAACGAGTACAGCGGCCATGCCGACGCCAGCAACGTCGCCAGCAAAGCCAACCCCATCAACTGCAGCAATTGCCACGGAAACACCCGCAACGGCAGTCGCCAGCCAAACGCCTGCACGTTGATCACCGCATCCAGGCACCACGCCAATGCGATCCCCAGCGGCAACGCTAACACCAGCGTCAGCACCGCCAACAGCCAGGTCTGACCAAGATTGAGCAGCATCAATTGCCGCCGCGTTACGCCCAACGCCCACAGCGGTGCGAGTTGACCGAGGCGACTCTGGCTTTGCGTCAGCAGGCTGATGAACAGCGCCACACCCGCCACCGCCAGGGTCAAACTGTTCAACGCCGCCGTCGCCGCAAAGGTCCGTTCAAAGACTTGCACCGACCAGCCCTTGAGCCGCGCCTGATCAACGATGCGACTGTCATCGAGTTGAAAACGCGTCTGCAATGCAGCTAAAAATCCCGGGATGCTCTGCGGCTCGATGCGCAGATTGAAACGGTTCGGCGTCAGTTGTGGCCAGCCGCGCAGCAGGTGATGGATGTTGACCAGCAAGTGGCCCTTGGGATTGCCGTAGTCAGCGTAGATGCCAACGATGCGCGGCGACCATGGGCCATTGGGTGTCGGAATCGCCACGTGTTCACCCACGTGCAATTTCAGGCGTCGGGCGATTTGCTCACTGAGCATCACCGCATCATCCGTCGCGAGATGCGCCCACGGATCGCCGCCAACGGCATCGAGCAGCGGCCAGTGCTGACGATAATGCGCGTGATCGATGATGCCGAACACTTCGGCCGGCCAGCCCTGCAACGTCACCGCGACCTGCCAGTTGGGCAGAATCGCCGCGATGTTCGGCTGCTGCTTTAGCCAGCTGTACATTTCCCGCGACTGTGCCGGATTGCTCGGGTTGATATACAGCTCGGCGCTCAGGCGTTGTTCGAGCCAGTCATCGAAGGTCTGGCGAAAACCGGCGGTCATGCTGCCGGCACCGATGTTGGCGGCGAGCGCCAGAAGCAACGCCATCAGCGCCAGGCTCAGTGCCGGCAATTGCTGACGACAATCGGCAAGAAACCACTGCCCCAGCACCGAGCGACTGCGCCCGAGCAACTGATTCAGCAGCGCGCTGAGCAACACCGGCAAAGCCAACGCGGCGCCGATCAGCAACCCGGCCATCAGGACAAAACCGCTGGCCAGACTGTCACCCCAGATCAACGCCACCAAGGCCAGTAAACCCAGCACTGCCGCCAGCCAACCTTGTCGACGCAGCCAGCGCGCATATTGCTGATGCCAGGCTTGCGGATCCGCCACGGCCAACAACGGCAAACGGGCGGCGCGCAGCAGACTATTGGCCCCGGCCAACAAAGCCCCGAGCAGGCTCAAGCCGATGCCGCTGAACCACCACCACGGACTGAGGCGCAACTGCCCCGCCACTTCCGCGCCATATAAACCGCGCAAGCTGGCGGCGACGTCCGGCAGCAAGACACTCGCCAACCAATAACCGCTGATCACACCGAACAATCCGCCGATCAGCGCCAGCACACCCAGTTCGAAGATCAGACACACGATCAACATCCGCGCGCTGACCCCGCAGGCGCGCAACGTACGCAGCAGACCGCGTCGTTGCTCAAGAGCCAGGCCAATCGCGGCGTGGACGATGAACAAGCCCACCACGAAGGATAAAAAACCCAAGGCATCGAGATTCAGGTGAAAGCTCTCGGTCAGTCGCGTCAGATTGTTTTCCTCGCCACTGCTTTTGAGCTGCAACTGACCTTTGAACGCGGCGGGCAACTCGCCGTGGAAATCCTTGGGCAACAACAGCCGCGACAATTGCCCGGGTTGTTCCAATAGGGTCTGCGCGACGCCGATGTCGACCAGCAACAGGCCGGGCGCCATGTCCTTTTGCGCGAGCAACGGTGGCAAGCGCAGTCCATTAGCCGTTTGCGGCGTGTCGCCTTCGCGCAGACCCAGCGCTTGCAAGGTTTCCGGTGAAATCCAGGTACTGCCCGGTGGCGTGAAGAACTCGACGACACGCTCAATCGGCAGCGCCTGCCCGGCCACTGCGGAATCGGCCGGCAATGACACCGGCTCGATGCCCATCAGTTGCAGGCGCTGATCTTCATGGCCCTTGAGCAGCAACCGACCCTGCAGCAGCGGAGACACCGGCCAGCCCTGTCGGCGCAGGTCAACGAACCATTGCTGCGTGAACGTCGCGCCGTTCGGCGTACTGAGACTGGCCTGGGGTTCGCCGCCGATCAACTGGCTGGCCCGCGCGTAGCTGTCACGCGCCTGACTGTTCAGCGCCTCGACGCCAGTGAGCAGACTGGTCGCCAGCCACAAGCCGGTCAGCACGCTGAAGAACTGCACCGGATGGCGCTGCCAATGGCTGAGCAGCGCGCGCAGGGTCTGACGGAAAACGATCACGTCAGCCGTCCACTGGACAACACCACTCGCTGCGCCAATCGGGCCGCGACGCGCGGGCTGTGGGTAACCATCAACAAAGTGGTTGGCGTGTCATCGAGCAATTCCAGCAACAGCCGCAGGACTTCGTCGCTGGTGGCTTCGTCGAGGCTGCCGGTGGGTTCATCGGCCAGCAGCAATTTCGGCTGCGACGCCAGCGCCCGGCCCAACGCGACCCGCTGCTGCTGGCCACCGGAAAGTTGCTCGGGATAACGCTTGAGCAAATCGCCCAGGCCCAGACGCTGCACCAGATGCGCCTGCCAACGCGGCTCATGGCGCCCGGCCAGGCGCGCCTGAAAGGCCAGATTGTCCTCGACGCGCAAACTGCCGATCAGGTTGAACTGCTGGAACACCAGACCGATTTCCGTCCGCCGCCAGTTCGCCAGTTGCGCTTCGTTCATGTTTTCCAGCCGATGCTCGCCGCTGCGAATGCTGCCGCTGTCGACTTTGTCGAGACCGGCCACCAGGTGCAGCAAGGTGCTTTTGCCACTGCCGGATTCGCCCATCAGTGCCAGGCTGCTGCCGGATTCCAGCGTCAGGTCGACGCCTTGCAGCACCGGCAATGGGCCTTGCGGGGTGAGATAGCTTTTGAAGACGTTTTCAACACGAAGCATGCCGCCACCTGATCGGTCAGTGTGGGGCAAGGATAGCGGATGGCGATGACCGACTTGAACTCAGCGTTGAATTGACCGGCCCCTTCGCGAGCAAGCTCGCTCCCACAGGTTGATCGCGTTCCAAATGTAGGAGCGAGCCTGCTCGCGAAAGCGTCAACCCGGACAAGCTGAAACTCACTGCCCCGCCGCCACACTGGTGGGCGCCTGCGACGGCGTGACAATGCTGCCCAGATCAATATGCTTCCACTCAGGCTTGGCCCCCAACCGTGCATTGAAGCGGTAGTTGAAGGTGAACTCATCCGCCGTTGGCACCGTCAGCGGCTTGCCGTACAGCGCCTCAATCCCCGCCAGGTCATAGCCCATCAACTGCAGCAACGTCGGAAAGATGTTGTAGTGGCTGGAGCGATCCTTGTTCGCCGCCAGTTGCGCCGACCAGTCCAGTGTCTTCAGATCGCTGCCCTGAATCACCACCAGCGGCACCAGCCCCTCCTCCTCCACCGGATCGCCACCGCAATGGGTGTTCAGGCCCGGATTACCGCGCTCGTGTAAATCCTGGCCATGATCAGACGTATAGATCAGCAACGCATTGTTCAGATTGCCCTGGGCGAACACCCGCGCAAAGAATTCGCCGACATTCCACAACACGGTGTTCTTGTAGGCGTTGCGATACAGCACCCAATCGTCTGGCTGGCCGTTGAAACCTGTGCGTTCGCCGGTATCGGCCACCTCGGTGAACTGCCCGCGCGGCAAGGTCGGGCGGTAGGCCATGAACGCATCCGGGTATTTGTCGTGCACCGGAAAGTGCGCGCCGACCTTATTGATCACCACCAGCTCTGACTGGTCGTCGTTGAGCAATTCGATGAGCTTCGCTGCCGCCGCCATGTCGCGATCGCGCACGCTGGTCTGGTCGAATTGCACGAACTGGTCGATGTCCTTCTTCTCGGTATCAGTCATCAGGTTCTGCAGATTGCCAGCCGTGCGCTGGGCATCGATGTATACCGTACGCAGCCCGGCCTTTTTTGCGTACTGCCAGATCGACGGCAGTGTGCTGTTGATGCGCATGTAGTCAGCACGGGTGCCGCCGTAACGCAGGGTCACGTTGGTGTCGGCGCTGCAATTGGCGATGGACGCGGCGTAGCCATAATTGAAGATGTCGACACCGGGATGCGCCTGCTTGAGGTTGCTGTGCACGCCGAACGGCGCGTTGATGTCCAGATAATTGCCGGAGATGCTTTCATCGATGATCAGCACAATATCGTGACCGACGGCTGGCGAGGTGCGCGTCAGTGTCACTGGTTCGCGCGGGCCGACGGTGTTGTGCAGCGCTTCGTAGGCAAACAGGTTCAGGTAGGCCAGCGGCGTGTACATGATCGGCAAACCCCGGGCGCCCTCACCCGCACGCAAAAACAACACCGTACTGAGCAGCAACACGCCGCACAGCGGTGCCGCCACACGCAACGCGTTGGGAATCGACAAACCGTGGCGAGGCTTCAGACCGATGCCGAACAGCAACAGCAAACCACTGAGGGCGCCGTGCAGGATCGCGTCTCGATACTGGTACGCCGCTTCCTGGATGAAGCCGCCGGAATACACCAGCGAGACGAAGCTGCTGTAGCTCAGGTAATCCGCGGTGACGCGGGTATATACATCAAAAAATACCGCCGAGGCGAACATCGCCAATGCGAATAAATGTCGTATGAGGGTTTGCCGTATATAGGCCGTTAGATATAACGCTAAAGTAAGCGCCAAAAACATCGCGCCAAAAAGAAGTACAGCAAAACCGAAGCCGATAGCATTTAACCGATCAATGTAATATTCGGAATAAAGCAGCAAATAAATAACTAAAAGCAGTTCTTTCAGATATCGAAACATGGCAATTCCGGTCGGGCAAAAACCGTAAAGGGTCAAGAGTTTGTCGGTCAAAATCTGACACTAGCACCCGGCCATCAAAGCGCAAGAAATGGCTGACTTTCTGACAAAGCGTCAAAAAACCGATGACTCAAATCTGACACACTCAAGTTGCTGAAAGCCTTTAAATTCGCGGCCTTCGACCGTCCATCGTTTTCTTTGAAATGTGAAAAAAGCGTCAAGCACGGGACAAATCCAGCAATAGCAAGCACTTGATGGCCAATCGCCCCCAAAATTGGGGCTGTTATACAGGTGCAACATGTCATTTTGCTGACACGCGTTTCAAACCCTGCGCTATACCCCTTTTGACAGTCTCATTTCGAACTTCTTCTTTCCGCTCTATCGAGGGTGCGCAGATGGACGTGAGCGTATTTGGCACGGGCTATGTTGGATTAATACAAGCCGCCGCACTTGCAGATGTCGGTCATCGCGTTTTATGCGTGGATATTGACCCAAACAAGATTAAACAACTGCAACAAGCGGTGCCGCCAATTAGCGAGCCAGGTTTGTCCAGCACTCTTGAAGAGAACATCAAGGCCGGCCGTCTGCTGTTCAGCACCCAGGCCAGCGATGCGGTCGAGCATGCCGAGCTGATCTTCATCGCCGTCGGCACCCCGGCCGATGAGGACGGTTCTGCCGACCTCAGCCACGTGCTCAACGTCGCCCGGCAAATCGCTTCGCACATGGAGGCCGATCGCACGCTGATCATCAAATCCACGGTGCCGGTCGGCACGGCCGATCAGGTGCTGGCCACCGCCAACAGCGAATTGCAGCGCCGCGACAAGGCAGGTCTGACCGTACGGGTGGTCTCCAACCCTGAATTTCTCAAGGAAGGCAGCGCCCTCGCCGACTGCATGCGCCCGGACCGGATCATCGTCGGCACCCGTGACGACGCAGCTCGCGAGCAGATGAGCGAGCTGTACGCACCCTTCTGCCGCAATCACGAAAAACTGATGTTCATGGACAACCGCAGCGCCGAACTGACCAAGTACGCCGCCAACGCGATGCTGGCCACCCGCATCAGCTTCATGAACGAATTGGCCAACCTCACCGAGCTGCTTGGCGCCGACATCGAAGCGGTGCGCAAAGGCATCGGTTCTGACCCGCGCATCGGTTACCACTTCATCTATCCGGGCTGCGGCTTCGGTGGCTCGTGCTTTCCCAAAGACCTGCGCGCGCTGCTGCACACCGCTGAACACAACGGCATGCCGTTGAAACTGCTGCGCAGCGTCACCGACGTCAACGACCTGCAGCGGCACATACTCTTCAGCAAACTGAAAGCGCAATTCCCGCAAGGCCTTGCCGGTAAGTCCATCGCGATCTGGGGCCTGGCATTCAAACCCAACACCGATGACATGCGCGAAGCGCCCAGCCGCTACTTGATGGATGCGCTGTGGGCCGAAGGCGCCAGCGTGCAAGCCTATGATCCGGAAGCGATGTCCGAATGCCGGCGCCTCTACGGCTACCGCAACGATCTGCACCTGTGCGCCACCCGCGACGACACCCTGGAAGACGCCGACGCACTGGTGATCTGCACCGAGTGGAAAAACTTCCGTGTGGTCGATTTCGAATTGCTCGCCGAAAAGCTGCGTTCGAAGGTGATCATCGACGGCCGCAACCTGTACAACCCGGAACAAGTGGCGGCCGCTGGCCTGCACTACAGCGGCATCGGTCTACGTCACATTGCCCCTGAAGGACTACGGCCATGAAGGTGCTGGTCACCGGTGCGGCCGGCTTCATTGGTGCCCATTGCGTGTTGCGGCTGCTGCGCGACGGGCATTCAGTGGTCGGTCTGGACAATTTCAACGCCTACTACGACCCGCAACTCAAGCACGACCGCGTGCAGTGGGTGCGTGAGCAGGCCGGCGATTTCCAGCTCGTCACGGTTGACCTGGCCGATGCCTCGGCCATTGACGCGCTGTTTGTCCGCGAACGGCCGCAAGTGGTGATTCACCTCGCCGCGCAAGCCGGGGTGCGTTACTCGCTGGACAATCCCAAGGCGTATCTGGACAGCAACCTCAACGGTTTCCTGAATATTCTCGAGAGCTGCCGGCATCACCCGGTCGAGCATCTGATCTACGCCTCGTCGAGCTCGGTGTACGGCGCCAACCAGCACACGCCGTACTCGGTCAAGGACGGCGTCAATCACCCGCTGTCGCTGTACGCCGCGACCAAGAAAGCCAACGAGCTGATGGCGCACAGTTACAGCCACCTGTTTGGCATTCCCTGCACCGGCCTGCGCTTTTTCACCGTGTACGGGCCTTGGGGCCGGCCAGACATGTCGCCGATCCAGTTTGCCCGGGCGATCAGCGAAGGCGAGCCACTGAAGCTGTTCAACTATGGCGAGCACCAGCGCGATTTCACCTACATCGACGACATCATCGAAAGCATCGCCCGCCTCACCGAATGCCCACCGCACGCCGACCCGCACTGGGATCGCGAGCAGCCCGACCCGGCCAGCAGCATGGCGCCGTGGCGGCTGTTCAACATCGGCGGGCAGCATCCGGTCGAGCTGAAAACCTATCTGGCGCTGATGGAAAAACATCTCGGCCAGAAAGCCATTGTCGAGCTGCTGCCGCTGCAACCGGGCGACGTGCTCAACACTTGCGCCGAGGCCAGCGACCTGGCCCAGGCCACCGGGTTTCAGCCCCGGATCGAGCTGGATGAGGGACTTGCGCGATTCATCGCCTGGTTCCGCGACTACTACCCCACTGCCTATCGCCCACGCGCCGCTCGCGGCTGAATTAATGCGGAGGACTCCATGACTGGACATGAGAAAGGTGTGCCGATCCAGGAAATGCGCCGTGACAAGCGCGTTGACCCCGAGCACCGAATGCGTCTCGACGCGGCGATTCATCGCCAGGGTCGCGGCTGGTTCACTGGCCGCGACGGCGGTCGCCCATGGCAACTGTCACGCACCAACCGCGTGGTCGCCTGCCTCGGTGCGCTTATGATTCTGGTGCTGATCTCGCCACTGCTGCTGGGTCTGGCACTGGTCATCAAGTTCAGCAGCCCAGGGCCGGTGATGTTCGTGCAAAAGCGCACCGGTTACCGCGGCCGCAAGTTCGGCATGTACAAATTCCGCACCATGGTCGCCAACGCCGAAGAATTGAAAGAGTCGCTGCGCCACCTCAACAAGCACGGTGCCGACGCCATCGATTTCAAGATTGACCAGGACCCACGCATCACCCGCATCGGCGGTTTCCTGCGGCGCACCAGCCTCGATGAACTGCCCAACCTGATCAATGTAGTGACCGGCGACATGCGCCTGGTCGGCCCTCGCCCGACCTCATTCAACGCTTACCGCTACAAGGACAATCACCTCGCCCGTCTGGCGATCTACCCCGGCATGACCGGCCTGTGGCAGATCTCCGGACGCAGCAATATCGACTTCGACCAGCGCGTTGAGTTGGACCTCAGCTACATCGCCGAGCAGAGCCTTTTGCTTGATCTGAAGATTCTGTTGAAAACCCCCTTCAAAGTATTCAGCGGCCACGGAGCAAGCTAATGGACGGTTCAACCAACAAAAGCCTGAGCATCGCCAATCCCAGCGAATCGAACCTGACCTCGACCGTGCTGGATCTTGATCTGCGGATCCTGTTCCTGACCGCCGCAAATCCCGGCGCCGGCACCACCACCAGTGCCCTGGCGCTGGCCAGCCAACTCGCGCAAATGAGCAGCGGCCAGGTGCTGCTGGTCGATGCCAGCCAGTCAGCGAGCAACCTCACCCAGCAACTGAACCTGAGCAAGGAGCGCGGCCTGCGCGACCTGCTGTTCAACCCGGACAACCCGCCGCTGTTGCAGGACTGCGTGGTGCAGGTGTCGAGCCTGCCCTTCCATGTGCTGCCCAATGGCCGGCCGATCCGCACCATGGAACACCTGACCGCCGAGCGCCTGAGCCCGTTGCTCGATCAACTGGGCAGCCAGTACCGCTTCGTGGTGATCGACGGCGACGCGGTGTATTCCGCTGCCGACACGCTGGTCATCAGCACTCAGGTCGACGGCGTGGTGTTTGTCGTACGCGCCGAAGACACCCGCTGGGAAGCCGCCCAGGCCGCCGTGCAACGCCTGACTCAGGCCGGAGCCAAAGTGGTCGGTAGCGTGTTCAACCGGCGCAAGTACTACATGCCCAAATGGCTTTACAAAAACCTCTAAGCGAACGCGAAGGATGACGCCATGAACGCCAAGATTCTTGTGCTGCTGATGCTGCCGCTTGCAGGCTGCTCGAGCACCTCCGAAACCCAGAACATGCCGGTGAATATTCTCACCGCCACCCCGGCCAACGCCCAGGCCACTGATATGCCGAAGATCGAGCAGACCCTGCGCCCGCAGGACGTGCTCGACGTGATCTTCCATATCAGCACCAGCGGCTCGGACGCCTACCGTGTGCAGTCGGGTGATCAGATCGGCCTGAACTTCACCGCAGCCAGCCAGCTCAACGGCAATCAACTGGTGCTGCCCGACGGCACCATCGAACTGCCGGGCGCCAACACCTCGGTGAAAATTGCCGGGCTGACCAGCGATCAGGCCCGCGAAGAAATCCAGCGTGCCTATCAGCGCAAGCAACTGTTCCAGCCCAACCGCAATCAGCTGACCGTGCAAATCATCAGCCCGCTGACCAATGAGCAGAACCTGAAAAGCGCGCTGAACCACCCGGCCACCGGCATGAGCCGCGAGATCACCGTCGGCACTGACGGCTACGCAAGTTTCCCGGAAATCGGCGCCGTGCCGCTGCAAGGCATGACCGTCAATCAACTGGAAACCTTCCTCAACCAGAAATACGCGCAACTGCCGGGCCGGATGACCGTGGACGTGCTGCTGAAATCCACCGCCGGCAACGAAATCTATGTGCTGGGCGAAGTCGGTCAACCGGGTTCCTACCCGATCCGCCGGCCGGTGTCGGTGCTTGAAGCACTGACTCTGGCCCGTGGCACCAACGTCAAGGCGCGCCTGGATTCGGTGGTGATCATGCGCCGCAATGGCAATCAGGTGCAGGCGGTGCATTACGACGTCGAAAAAGCCTTGTCCGGCGATGCCTCGCAAATCGCTTACCTGCAACCGGACGACATGCTGTTCGTGCCAAAAACCAAACTGGCCAGCGCCGGCGAACTCGCTCGCCAACTGGCCGATGTGGTGCTGTTCCAGGGTGTCGGGTTCAGCTTCGGCTACCGCGTCGACAACAAAGACAGCAACAACAACTGACTCTCAGGTGACCGACATGAATCCAAAGGAAAACTACCTGCATGAGTTCTTCAGGATCTTCTTCGCCAACAAACAACTGGTGAAACGGGTCTTCCTGATCTTTGCAGTCATCGCCCTGCTCCTGCCGCTGGTGCTCAAACAGAGCTTCGATATCACCGCGCAGGTCATCGTGCAGTCGAAAAAACTCTCCCAGGGTGACGCCACCACGTCACTCACGGTGGACAACGCCACGTTCATTCCGCCGTCGCTGGCGGACATGGAAACCGAGAGCAATATCCTCCGCTCGCCGGCGCTGATCCGTCAGACCATCAGCGAACTGCGCGACAAGGGTGAATACACACCTTCGCCGGGCATCTTCAGCAAACTGGTGGCCGAGCCGTTCAAGCGCTACGTCAGTTCGCCGCTGCGCCAGTACGTGATCAACCCGGTGCGCAACGTGCTTGGACTTGAGACTGATCCGGTGCGTGACACCGCGCTCGACGCCTTCACCCAGCAAGCCATCGATAGCCTGAAAATCGAGACCCTGCCCGGCTCCAACGTGATCTCGATCATCTACAGCTTCCCCGATCCGCATCAGGGCACGACGTTTGTTTCAGCCTTGCTGCAGAACTATCTGTTCAGCCGTCAGGCCTTGCAGTCGATCGACTTGCCGCAGTCCTTCTATGAGTCGAAAAAGCATCTCTACCAGGTGCGCCTCGACGGTCTGGAAGGCAATCGCCAAGCCTTGCTGGAAAGTGTCGGCTCGTCGGATCCGAAGGAAGAAATCACCTTCCGCCTCAACGCGATCAACACCGAAGAGCAAGCCCTGAACCTGTATCAGGATCGCCTGTTGCAGAGCCAGCGCTGGCTCGAATACCTGAAAACCGCGTTGGCTGCGGCCAGCAACAACAAGCTCAACGACTACACCTTCCCCTACACCTTCACCACCACCGTCGACAACGTGGCGTTCGAAGATCGGGAAATCAAACAGATGGGCGAACAACTGACCACCCAGGTCAGCCGCTACATGAATGACCTGGCGGTGTTCCAGCCCGGCAGCGAACCGATGCTGCTGACCCGCGAGCAGATTGCTCGCACCCGTGGCCAGTTCCTCAAAGTGGTGAGCAACCGCATCCAGGAGCGCACCAACGATCTGGCGGTGGTCAAGCAAGTGATCGATCAGAAAACCGCGCGCATCGCCGAGTTCAAGAACCGCATCCACGAGTTGCAGCAGACCCAGAGCAAGCTGCGGCAGATGGACACCGAAATCGATGCGCTGCACGCCGCCTTCTCGACCTACGCCCAGCGTTTCGCCGAAAGCAGCACCACCGGCGCGCTCAACGACGATCTGTCCAACGCCCGGGTGCTCAGCCCGCCGTTCGAACCGACCGAAGCAGCGTTCCCGAAACCGGGCCTGATCATTCCATTCGGTTTGTTCACCGGGTTGTTGCTGGCGATTGCCCTGGTCTACGTGCGTGAGTTCTTCGATCACCGCTTCAAACACCCGGCGCAAATCAGCCACGAACTCGGTCTGCCGGTGCTGTTGGTGATCAACGACCAGAACGCGCTGCCGAGCAATCCGCACAAGAACTGGACGGTGCCAAGCTTCCTGCACTGGGTGCGCAATTGAGCACCGCATCCTCCCCGACTGCCGCGCTGCCGATCATTCATTTGCTCAGCAGCGGCGGCTTCTATGGCGCCGAGCGCATGTTGCTGGATCATTGTCTGGCGACACCGGGTCAGCATCAGGTGCTGTTCCTCGACGCGCCGCCTGAACTGATCGCGCGCTTTCGCACGGCCGGGGTCGACTGTCGCGGCTGCGCCGGACTCGGAGAATTGCTGCAGTACCTGCGTCAGCGCCGCAGTGAAAAACCGCTGATCAATACGCACAACTTCAAAGGGCTGTTGTTCGGTTGGGTCGGCGCAACCCTGATGCGACTGCCGCTGGTGATCACCCAGCACGGCTTCACACCGCGCAGTCGCAAGCAGAAGTTCTACACCTGGCTGAGTCTGCAACTGTGCCGCACGGCGTCGGTGGATCGGGTGGTCTGCGTGGCGGAAAGCATCGCCGCGCTGCACCGTCAGGCCAGCGTCCGCGCGGAGAAATTGCAGGTGATCCCCAATGGTTTGCCAGCCGCTGCGGCGCTGGTGCCTGACGCGGATCGGCAGCGCTGGCTGGTCGGTTACGTCGGCCGCTTGAGTAGCGAGAAAGGCCCGGATCTGTTTCTTGATGCGCTGATTCCGCTGTGTCACCAGCATCCACAACTGGATGCGGTGATGCTCGGTGACGGCCCGGAACGCGAAGTGTTGCAGACGCGGATCGACAATGCCGGTTTGCAGCAACGTATTCGTTTGCCCGGTTATCAGATCGCCATGCAACCGTGGTGGCGGCAACTCGATGCGCTGGTGATCAGCTCGCGCACCGAAGGCACACCAATGATTTTGCTTGAAGCCATGCAGGCCGGGGTGCCGGTGGTGGCGTTCGGCGTCGGCGGCATTCCCGATGTGCTCGAACACCGGCACAACGGCTTACTCGCCACACCGGCCGACTGCGCCGCCCTCGCCCGTCAGCTCGACACGTTGCTGAGCGAGCCGAAGCTGGCCCGGCAACTGCGCGACAACGCAAAACGCACACAACAGGATCGCTACGACCTCAAGGCGCTCGCTGAGCGCTGGTCGCAGCTGTACATCCGCACGGCACGGGAGGCACGCGCATGATTTTCCCGCTCTCGATCGTCAGTCTGCTCGGTCTGGTCTGCATCGGTTTGCTGGCCAGCCCTTATCCGTTTCTGGCGCCGGGGGCGGTGCTGGGCCTGGTGGGTTTTGCGGTGTTGTACCGCAAGCCGACCTGGGGTCTGCTCGGCATTGCCGCACTGGTGCCGTTCGAGGGCTTCTTCAAGGACACGTCGTTCTCCGGCAGCAAGCTGATCGGTGCTTCACTGGCGGTAATCCTGATGCTGCAACTGGCGTTGCACCAGATTCCCTCGGAGCGTCTGCGCAGCAATATCTGGCGCTTCCTGATCTGGTTTCTGGTGCTGTACTTTCTGAGTTTGCTCAACACCGATGACCTGGGCATGTCGCTCGGCCACCTGCGCGAGCTCAGCGTCGGTCTGATTCTGTTTGTCATCACCCTGTTGATCGGCCGCGAGCTGAACCTCGATCTGTTCGCCCGGCTGGTCACCCTCGCCGTCAGCACCACCTGTGCGATGGCAATGTTCTCGACCAAATTTCAGGATCAGGGTCGCGCCGCCGGACTGCTTGAAGACCCCAACGCGTTCGCCCTGCTGATCGCCTTTGCCATTCCGCTGGCGCTGCTACTGGTAATCCGCAGCCCGAACCTGCTGCACCGGTTGTTCTGGGGCGGTTGCTGCCTGCTGCTGTTGGGCGGCATGACCAAAACCGAATCGCGCTCCGGGCTGGTCGTATTGGCGCTGAGCCTGCTGATCGGCTGCTGGCATTACCGCACCCAACTGACGCGGATTCGCCCGCGGCATCTGGGCTTCGCCATGCTTGGCGCGGCGATCGTGATTCCGCTGGCGATCTACGCGATGCCGGCCGGTTATATGGCGCGCATCCAGTCCCTGAGTATTCTCAGCGCCGGTTCCAAGGCTCAGGACGAATCCCTCGGGCGCCGCGCCTCGTACATCGTCGTCGGCAGTCAGATGATCCGCGAGAACCCGCTGCTCGGCTCCGGCCCCGGCACCTTTCCGCTGCACTACGCGACCACTGGTTACGCCAAGGCGTTTTCGGCCAACCGCAAAATCGGCGACCTCTATCGACGCGCGCACAACACCTATCTGGAAATCTTCAGTGAGCTGGGAGTACCTGCCGGGCTGTTGTTCGTCGGCATGCTCGGCCTCGGTCTGTACAACCTGATTCGCGCACGCGCCGCGTGGATGTTGCGCCGCGAATGGCATCAGGCCGACATGATGACCCACCTCGGTGTGAGCTTTCTGTCGCTGACCTTGTTCCTGATGTTCCTCAGCGCACCGAACCAGAAATACGTGTGGATCATGCTCGCCATGACCAGCGTCCTGCGCCTGAAAGCCGAGCAGGCGCCCCTGAGCACGGAGGCAAAGGCATGAGCCGCATCAGCATCGTCATCCCGATGTTCAACGAGGCGCGGCACATTGGCCGCACCTTGCTTGCCGCGCAAAAAGCTGCCCACGCGGCCAATGTCGAGTGCGAGTTGATCGTGGTCGACAACGGCTCGAGCGATCAGGGTCCGCAGATCGCCCGCCAGTTCGGCGCGCAGGTGCTGGTGCAGCCGGGTTTGTTGATCGGCGCCCTGCGCAATCGCGGCACGGCCGTCGCCACGGGTGAATGGCTGGCGTTTATCGACGCCGACATTGAAATGCCGGAGAGCTGGCTCAAGCCGTTGTTCGACATTGAAGGCAGCGGCCAGGCCGATGTCTTCGGCCTGGATCTGCACACCCCCGCCGAAGCGCCGTGGTACGCCACAGCCTGGCAACGCCGCACCGCGCGCGCTTCGTCGCAGGCGTCCCACGTCGTTGACTGGCTGCCCAGCTCAAACCTGCTGATGCGCCGGGGCTGGTTCGACAAGGTCGGCGGTTTCAACGAAAGCCTGCGCACCGGCGAGGACAAGGAATTCACCCTGCGCCTGCACGAACAGGGTGCGCGGTTGCTGTCGATCAACGACAACGTCGCCCTGCATTGGGGTTACGAAATGAACTGGCGCGAATGGATGGGCAAGGAACTGTGGCGTCAGGGCAGCCATCTGCAATTGCTGCGCACCCACGGTTTCAGCCTGCGCCTGCTGCGTTTTCCGATGCTGTCGCTGCTGGTGTGGTTGCTGGACTTTCTGGCGATTTCAGCGCTGCTCGACGGCTTTCCGCATCACGCGATCGTCATGGTCAGCCTGACATTGCTGCCAGGGCTGGTGCTCAGCCTGCGCCAAAGCTTCAAACACCGGAACATCGGTCTGACCCTGCAACTGTGGGGGCTGCACTGGGTGCGTCTGCACCTGGCCGGCGCCGCGTTCATTTTGAGTCTGTGTCATTGGAACGCCAGGAGGCCTGCCCGTGGCTGAATTCATTTTCTGGATGTGCCTGTTGCTGCCGGTCTACGCCTATGTGGGCTACCCGCTGCTGCTGACGATTCTGGCGCCGCTGTTCCCGGCCTGGCGTCACACGCCGGCGCCGCCATTGAGCGTCAGCATCGTGATTGCCGCGCACAATGAGGCGCGGCACATCGAACACAAGTTGCGCACCTTGCTGGCGCAGGATTACCAGCCGGCCTCGCTGCAGATCATTCTGGCCAGTGACGGCTCGACCGATGACACGGTGGCCTGCGCACACAAGGTCGTTGATCCGCGAATCACCGTCCTCGATCTACCGCGCCAAGGCAAAGCGGCGACGCTGAATGCCGGCGTGGCCCTCAGCACCGGCGACATTCTGGTGTTCACTGACGCCGACAACCAATGGTCGCGCGAAACCCTTGGGTATTTGCTCGCGCCACTGAGTGATCCGAATGTCGGCGGTTGTGCCGGACACATGGTGATTCCGGTCACCGGCGGCGGCTTGAGCGTCGGCGACAGCCTCTATCGGCATTACGAAGGCTGGCTGCGCCGGGTCGAGAACCGCACCGGCTGCATGGTTTCCGCCGACGGCGCCCTGCTCGCCTTGCGCCGCGAGTTGTTCCAGAACGTGCCGGCCGAGGTCAACGACGATTTCTTTATCAGCACCTGCGCACCGGTGGCGCACAAGCGCATCGTCTACGTGCCTGAAGCGCAAGTGATCGACCATGGCGTGGATGAGGCGGACAAGCAATTCCGCCGCCGCCAACGCGTCACCGTCGGCGGTCTGCAAAGCCTCGCCCAGCGCCGCGAGCTGCTCAATCCGCTGAAATATGGCCTGTATTCGATTGCGTTGATCAGCCACAAACTGATCCGCCGCCTGGCGCCGGTCCTGTTGCTGCCGTTGCTGCTGAGCAACTTCTGGCTGTGGGACGACCATGGTTTCTACCGCCTGGCCCTGATCGCGCAATTGTTTGGCTATGCCATCGCAATTGCCGGTTTGCTGGATTCGCAACACCGCTTGCCGAAACCCTTCCGCCTCGCCGCGTTTCTGCTGGTCACCCTCGCCGGG
Source organism: Pseudomonas neuropathica (assembly GCF_015461835.1). Lineage (GTDB taxonomy): Bacteria > Pseudomonadota > Gammaproteobacteria > Pseudomonadales > Pseudomonadaceae > Aquipseudomonas > Aquipseudomonas neuropathica. Next base: position 114,421 of record NZ_JACOPX010000008.1, read on the forward strand.
ATGAGTCTTGGCCTGTGGCAGTTCCTGCGCGGTCAGCGGTATGCCCAGTGGAATCCGGAACAGAACCGTTAAGAGGACCGAAGCCATGGCGATCAAACAATTACTCAAACGCACCAGTGGCTGGCTCTATCTCAACTCGTCCATGGGCCGTAACCAATTGCACGGCGCCGGGGTAATCCTGATGCTGCACCGGGTGCTGTCGAACGACCGCGCAGCCGATCTGCCGCACCGCAACGAACTGTGCGTCGGGCCGAAAGCTTTCGAGCATTTGCTGGTGTGGCTGCGCAAGCATTTCGATTGCGTGCCGCTGATGGAAATCCTTCAGCCCAACTCACTGCGTACCGAACGTCCAAGGGTGGCATTGACCTTCGATGACGGCTGGCGCGACAACGCGGTCAACGCCTTCCCGCTGCTGCAAAAACATCAGGTGCCGGCGAGCATTTTTCTCTCCACCGATTTCATCGGCAGCCGTCAGCGCTTCTGGTGGGAAAGCCTTGGCGAAACCCTCTGGGGCAGCCATGGCGACAAGGCACGGATGCATCTGATCGAATGCCTGCACGCCCTGCATCACCCTCTGCCAGTGCTGCTGGATGACATCGACGTCGACCGTCGCAGCCTCGCGCTGCTGCATTACCTGCAAGGGCTGAAATCGATTGACCCGCAGGAGCTGGAGCGCCTGACCGATGAATGCCCGCAGGAGTCGCAACCGCAAGCGCTGGACTGGCATCAGGTGCGCGCGCTGGAGGCGTCCGGGCTGGTGCGTTTCGGTCCGCACGGCGCCAGTCACGCCATCCTCACCGGTCTCGACGATGTGCGCCTGAGCGAAGAAATCAGCCGCAGCCGCGATGCGTTGCACAACGGCTGCAACCGGCCGTTGCCGGTGTATTGCTACCCCAATGGCGACAACGATGAGCGCGTGCGCGAACAGATTGCCAATCACGATTACCCGTTCGCCCTCGGCACCGGCACCGGCATTTATCGCGGCGAAGGCGATCCGCTGAACCTGCCGCGTTTCGGCGTCAGCCAGCGCACCGCGCGTAATCCGCAACTGCTGTCGTGGCGGATTTTTCGCGGGGCGCGGCCATGAGCCGAAGCAATTACCTCAAGCATCTGGCGCTGAGCATGGGCACCAAACTGGCGATGATCGCCTTGCGTTTGCTGCGCAATGTGTTGCTGGCGCGGATTCTCGGGCCGAGCGAGCGCGGGCTGTTTGCGTTGCTCAGCACGCTGCCGGATCTGATCAGCGCCGCCACCAGTGGCGGCTTGAATTCGGCGGTGGGTTATCAGGCCGCCAAGCAGCGGCCGATGGGTTTGTTGCTGAGTCAGGTGTTGGTGTTCGGCTGTTTGCTCGCGGCGTTGCTGACCTTGCTGGTGGTGGCTTTGGTGCGTGAGTTTGGCACCGAGCTGGATGTGACGATGCAGCTCGGTTTGCTCGCTTGGCTGTTGTTGCTGGCAGTGCCGCTGACCGTGCTGAAAAGCGGTTTGCTGACGTTGCACAACGCCTCCGGTGGCGTGGTCGCGTTCAATGCCTTGCGCCTGGTCGAGTCGCTGGCGCCGCTGTTGCTGTTTCTCGCGCTGTTCTGGATGTGGCAAAGCGCGGCCCTGGAAGCGGCGCTGATCAGTTGGCTGGCCGGCATCAGTCTGGTAGTGCTGGTCGGTTGGGTCTGGCTCAAACGCGCACAACCGTTGCAACTGCAATGGGACCGCGCCAGCCAGAACGAACTGCTGCGCTACAGCGCGCGCAGCCATCCGGATCTGTTGTTCCAGCAAGTGATCCTGCGTTCGGATTACCTGTTTATCGGCGCCCTGCTCGGCAGCACCGCCCTCGGCCACTACGCCATGGCCAGCGCCGCCGCCGAACTCCTGCTGATCGTTCCGGAAGCAGTCACCACGCCACTGATGAAACGCCTGCTGCAGCAAGACGAAGGCATGGACAAGGTCACGCCGCTGGCCCTGCGCCTGACCGCCACGGTGATGCTCGGCGCGTGCCTGACCATGGCGGTGATTGGCGAATGGCTGATCGTCACCTTGTTTGGTGCGGCGTACCAACCAGCGTATCCGGCGCTGCTCGCCTTGCTGCCGGGGCTGTTGGGTCTGTGCTACGCGAGCATTCTGCGCCTGGACCTCTTGGGCAAGAATCGTCCCGGCACGGTGTCGTTGCTGATGGGCCTCGGTGCCCTGCTCAATCTGGCGCTGAATCTGGTGCTGATTCCGGCTTACGGCATCGTCGGCGCGGCGGCGGCTTCGTCGATTGCCTACCTGGCGGTGACCGTGGCAATGCTGGTGCTTTACTGCCGTTTGAGCGACGTGCCGTTCTGGCAAACCCTGATCATCCTGCCGCGCGACGTCACACCGATGTGGCTGATGTTGCAACGCCGGAAAACCGCATGAAAGGCCTGGCCCTGCTGCTCGGTCTCGGCCTGTCGCTGGACGCCTTCGCGACGTCGATGCGCTGGGCCGAGATTCGTGACGGCAGCCTGTATCTGCAAACCGATCGTCCGGACACGCTGACCGTGCGCTGGACGCCGGCGTGGCAGGCCGATGCCAATGAAGAGCATCTGTATTTGCTCGATGGCCAGGGCAAACTGGCAGGTGATCGTTTTATAAAGGCCAGTGAAATTCGTGGCAGTCAAAGCTGGCCGCTGCTGCCCGGCGCGGCGAGTTATCGGCTGGAAATTCCCGGCTACAGCTTCCGCAATTATCGCGTCGAACATGACGAGCACACGGTCGCGCTGTTCGCCCCGGCGAAAGTGCATTTCAGCGTCGACACCCGCAATGGCGACGAATTGTATTTCAAGGTCGCGCCGGGTGAACACGCGGTGCTGGCGGGCAAGTTTCACGGAGGTGTCAGCGGGTTGCAGGCACAGCGGGTCGGCGCTGAGCAGCAACTGACGCTGGCGCTGAAACCCTATCGCGCCTACTGGCAGTTCGATCAGGTTGCCCTGCCCGTCAGCGAGCGCGAGCAAGTCTGGCGCTTGCGTCTGCAAGGCAGCGGCAAAGCGGCGTTCTGGCTGGATGGCACGGCCAACCTGTTCGCGCAGAACCCGCAGCAACTGAAAGCGCTGCGTGAAGACGCCGGTCAGACGCATCTGGTCTTGCACGACAAAGTCCTCGGACGTACGCCGGACCTGGGCATCGCCCTGCCCTACGTGATGCCGCCACCCGCCAGTCACGCCGCGCTCGATGCGCTGAAACCGACGGCGGCGAGTTACTACAGTTTTGTCGACGTGACGGCGAAAAATCCGCAGTTCGAAGATGCGTTCCGTCAGGTGTATCAGAAGCGCTTCGGTATCAGGCAGGACATCACCTTGCTCGCCGGCAGTCAGCGCCAGGCTGACTTGCGCGCCGATGTGCAAAGCAACGGCGGACTTGATGCGTGGTTAGCCAGCACCCGAGCGCTGGGTGGCAAGGGCACCCACTACATCGGTTTTGCCGACGAGCCGAACCTCAACTACTCCAGTTATGCGCAGTATCAGGCGATTTTCACCAGCATGGCGCGGCAGGTGCGCAGCGATCCGGCCAATGCCAAGGCCGGCGTGCGCATCGCCATGCCGGCCAGTTCGCGGCTGGTCAACGGGCCATTTGCCAATAATGCGGCAGACAAACGTGGCATCGACTGGGCGCGGCGTCTGCTCAGCGAATCCGGCGATCAGGTCGATGCACTAGCGTGGCACGAATGGATGATCCGCGACCTGCTCGCCACGCGTGTCTATCGCGACAGCGTGCGCCGCGCGGCCGAATTGGTTGGCCTCGATGGCAAAGGCCAGCCGCGCAAAGCCTTGTTGCTCGACCAGACCAATCTGTCCAGCGGCTCCAGCCTCAGCCCTTATGATCAGGAAACCCACTACACCTCGCTGTGGTGGGCGTCGGTGGTGATCAACGCGTCGCAGGATGGCTTGTTGACGATGCTCAACTGGTTCCAGGCCGCCGATGAGCCGCAGTACCCCAAGGGCATGCTGCGTGTCTCGGCCGATGAACAACACTTCGAGCTGAAGCCGGTAGGCCTGGCCCAGCAATTCATAGCCCAACACTGGCTGCATCAGGTGCTGTGGCTGGAAAACGATGCCTTTGAAGTCGATGTGCTGGCGATGGCCGACGACGATCAGCGCGTCTTGCTCGGGGTAAATAAAGGCACTCGGCTGCAACGTGTAGACCTGGCCGGCGCCAAGTGTCCGCTGAACAACGGCGCCCTGCGCTACTTCGGTGCTGACAATCGCAGTCGCGACGCGCCGTTTACCTGCCAGGACGGGCGTGTGCGTTTCGAGCTGCCGGGGCAAACCCTGTTCGCCCTCGGCTGGAGCGCTTCATGAACCGTCCGTTGATGTTCAGCCGCGCAAGCCTGTGGCCGCGCGATGCCTCGTCATCAGGAGCCAAGACCATGAACATGCTAAGCAAACTGACTGAACACCTGCGGCAGAAAGGACTCACTGCTACCGTCAAAAAAGCGTGGAAACACTACATCTTTTCCCATCAGGAACTGCTGTGGATGGAGCGCGATCTGGTCAGCCCGGTGCCGCCGCACAACCTCAAACCGTACCCGCCGCTGCGGGTGGTGAAGATCACGGCGGACAACGCCAGCGCCTTCGCGCGCTACTTCGGCGACCGCGTCGGCACCATGGCGGAGCTGGCCAAAGAAGGTCACACCGGGCACATGCACCTGGACGATCAGGGCGATGCCGTGGCGTTTATCTGGGGCAGTTCGCGGGACTATTTCGACCGGCACTATTACGGTTGCATGTTTCCGGTGAAACCCGGCGAGTTCTTCGAGTTCGGCGGTGAACTGACTCGCGCCTACTGGGGCAGCGAGTTGTCGGTGGATCTGCAACTGGAGCTGTGGAAAGCCATGGCTGCACAGGGTTGCGACAAGGTTGTCGACGTCTGCGAATTCCACAACATCCCGGCGCTCAAGCTGCACTTGCGCATGGGCTACACCGAGCAGAACCGCATCATGAATGTGTACACCTTGTTCGGTCGCTGGCGTTTCTACCGCGAAAGCCGCTACAGCGGTTCGCGTCTGGATGCGCTGCGCAAACCGTCCCGTCCACCCGTAACAGCCACGGCGGCCTGAGTCTATGGTGACGCGATTCGAATGGCGCACTTCGCTGTGCGCCGCCGATTTCCCGGAAGCAGCGTATGAAGCGCTGCGCCTGCGGGTGACGGATCACACGCCGTTCAACCACCTCGGTTGGTTGTGCGCGGCCGAGCAGGCCCTTGGCGCGGATGAGCGTTTGCACATTCTGTTGGGGTGGGAAGCGGACGAATTGCGTCTGTGCCTGCCATTGGTGGCGAGTCGCGAGCGCTTTGCCGGCCTGCCGTTCCGGGTCGTGCATCACTTGGGGTATCCACTGGCCGATCGTTTGGCGCTGTTGTCTTTGCTTGGCCATGAAGACATGCGCAAGGCCTTGCTGTTGATTCGCCAACGGCTGCCCCACGCGTTGCTGCAACTCAATGAATTGTCCGAACCTGCGGGTGAGGAAAGTGCGCTGACCGAATGGATGGCGCGCAGTCCCACCGCTGAACGACGCCTGAGTTGTCGGGTGCCGGTGCATCTGATCAGCGAGGCCGATCATCAGGAAGTCTCCGGCGACCCGCGCTACAAGCTGCGGCGGGCACGCAAGCGGATCGCCGCGTGCGGTGCCGAAGTGCGGCGCATCGTGCCCGATGCGTTGAGCATGGGCCCGCTGTTAAAGGTTATCAGCGACGTCGAAGCGGTGAGCTGGAAAGGCGACGAAGGCGTGGGGATTTTCGCCAGCGAACACAGCCGCCAACTGATCGAGCGCGCCTTCACCGCCCTCGCCGGCCAGGGCCTGGTGCGGGTGGTGACACTGGAACTGAATGGCCGCTGCATCAGTTATCGCCTCGGTCTGCTGGAGCAAGGACGGCTCTACGATTACAACCTCGCCTTCCTGCCGCAATACGCCGATCTGGGCAGCGGCCGGGTGTTGCTGGAGGAATGGATTCGCTGGGGGCTGGACGACAACTGGCGCTGGATCGACGCCTCGCGGGTCAGCCTGGAAAACTCCAGCCATCAACTGCATGAACGCATGACTGGGCAACTGGAGCACTGGCGCTGGAGTTTTTATTCCTGGCGGCCGAGTGGTCTGGTGCTCGGTCTGGGCCTGCGCCTGTGGCATCGCCTCAAACCGCACGTACAAGCCTGGCGCGCCCGTCGTACCGAGCCTGCGAAACCCACACCGAAACCTGTCGCGATCACCACGGAGGGCGAACATGCCTCGCCAAGTCATAGTCAACGCTGACGATTTCGGCCTTAGTCCGAACGAAAATTCGGTGATCTTCGCCGCGTTTCAGGCTGGGGTCATCAGTTCTGCCACCGCCATGGCCAACATGCCGGCGTTCGAAGCGGCGTGTGCCATGGCGCGGCATCCGACGTTGCAAGGTCGGGTCGGGCTGCACTTCAACCTCACTTACGGACGACCACTGAGCCAGGGGATTCTGGCGCGTCGCACCTTTTGCGATGACTTCGGCGTGTTTGACCTCAGCCTGCCGCGCCACAGCTTCTGGCTGGGCCGCGAGGATCGCGAGGCGGTACGCGAAGAATTGCAGGCGCAGTGGCAGCGCTGCGTCGATCACGGCATGCGTCCCAGCCACATCGATTCTCACCAGCACGTGCACAACATCTGGCCGATCGGCGAGATCGTCGCGCGGTTTGCCGCGCATCAAGGTGTACCGATTCGGCTGGCGCGCAACCTGGGGCAGAACCTCAATCTGCCCAAGCGTGTGTTCAAGGGACTGCTCAATTGGCGTTTGCAGAGTCTGGCCGGCGTTACCGCCGACTATGTGTGCACGCCGATCGACCTGCGCAACGGCAACGCGCCGACCGACGGCGTGCTGGAAATCGTCGTCCACCCGACGCAACTCGGCGCTGATTTCGGTGACGCCTATCTCAACCCGAACGAGTCATTGAGCCTTGTGCTAGAGCAGCGGCTGACGGGCGTTCCGCGGGTTTCCTATACCGATGTGAACAAGGATTTTCTACGCGGGGCGACGGCACTCGATTGAGATACACACGTTGAAATACTTTCCAAAGTGGCCCTTTGAAATTAACTGGCCAGCGTGATCTATACCCACAAAAGCACCATCCACCACACCCGGGCTGCGGCCACGGAGGGCATCATGAGCGTGATCGAAAAACTACAAGAGCGCATCCGGCAAAAAGGCTTCGGCCGCACGTTCGGCACGTTGTGGAAACGCTACGTGTTCTTCCATTGGGAACTGTTGTGGATGGAGCGTGACCTGGTCAGCCCGGTACCGCCGCACAAGCTGCGGCCTTACGACGGACTGCGCAAAGTCGACATCACACCGGAGAATGCCGTGGCGTTCAGCAAGCATTTCGGTGACCGCGTGCAGACCATGGCCGAGCTGGCCACTGAGGGACACACCGGGCACATGTACCTTGATGCCGACGGCCACGCCGTCGCGTTTATCTGGGGCAGCATTCGTGATTATCACGACCGTCACTATTACGGCTGCACCTTTCCGGTGAAGCCCGGCGAGTTCTTTGAATTCGGTGGTGAGATGACCCGTGCGTATTTCGGCAGCAGCCTGTCGGTGGACGTGCAGGTGGCGCTGTGGGAGGCGATGGCGGCGCAGGGTTGCGACAAGGTGGTGGATGTCTGCGAGACGCACAATATTCCGGCGCTGAAGCTGCATCTGCGCATGGGTTACCACGAGCAGGGTCGCGTGATGCACGTTTACTGCCTGTTCGGGCGCTGGAAGTTTTTCCGCGAAACGCGGTATGAGGGTTCGCGTCTGGAACCGCTGCGCAAACCGGGGCGGCCGGTGGTGAGTGCGGCGGCGCAGGCTTGAATCACATCTGAAATGTTTAGCGGCAGTGATGCCGTCATCGCGAGCAGGCTCACTCCTACAGGGGAACGCATTTCAAATGTAGGAGTGAGCCTGCTCGCGATGAGGCCGGTTGCCGCACCGATCAATCAGGACTTGGTGGCGACCAAGGTAAAACACATCGGCATCTGCGCTTCCTGATTCAAATACCGGTCATACACCTCTTCCCGGTTCGAATGCGCATATTCCTTGAAGTGCGCAATATTCAGCCCCGCCGCAATGGCAGCGCTGAAAATGGCGCCAAGGTTATGCACAAACCAATACGACTTCGCCGCCTGCTGCTCAACCTTGCCGACATAGACAATCGGTTCTTCCTGCACAAACGGCTCGGCGCGGAAGTACGAACTGGCGAGGCGATAAGGATCTTCCCCATCCGGGTCGACCATTTCCAGAAACGGATGGGTTTCGTAGATCACCAGTTTGCCGCCCGGTTTCAGGGTCGAGGCGACGTGGCGGAAGAACTCGCCGATGTCCGGCATCCAGTTCAAAACACCAATGGTGATCAGCGCCACATCGAAACGATTGTGCAAGGACGCTGGCAAATGATGGATATCGCTTTCGATGAATTCAGCGTTGTGCGGTGAACGCTTGTTCAGCTCACGCGCCTGTTCGAGAAACGCCGCCGACTGATCGACACCGACCACGCTTCTGGCACCGAGCGCAAACAGCGACAGACTCTCACGGCCATTGTTGCAACCCAGTTGAATCACATCTTTGCCGTCGACATCCAGCAACCCACTCAGGGTCTCATCGAGGCAGGAGAAATCCGCCTGTGCGACCTCGCCGAGCAAGGCCTGCCAGTCAGGCGAATCCTGATGATGGCGGGCGGAATCGTTCCACGCCTGTCGATTGCTCTCGATGGCGGTTTTATTGTTGGGCACTTCCATGGCGCACTCCGGACGATGCTCGTGATTGAGCGGATCCGAGTCTAGATCAGCTCTTCAATTGCGGTTGTTGCAAACTTGTAAGCCAATTCGTGTAGGAGCTGCCGCAGGCTGCGATCTTTTGATCTTGTTTTTAAAGATCGTAGCCTTCGGCAGCTCCTACATGGGTTTCGTGTGGGGCAGCTATAGTTAATAGCCTTGGGGAAAACCGCACTCGCAGGTGCCGCCATGCATATGCTCGATCGGCTGTTGTTGACCGGCTGTCTGCTCGCTGCCACTCAGGCGCAAGCGCTGGACAGCAATTTCAATTATTACGGGCCCAACCAGCCCTTTGCTCACCCTGCTCCGTATTCACTGAGTTCCACGCCGCCCAAGCCTTACGACGATACGGCGCCGCAGGATTTTGTGGTGATTCCGGGTGACCATGAATTCTACGATTCACAACTGCCGACCGTGGCGGATGCGACGGTACGGGTGTTTATCCGCACGTACGATGCCGAGCGCGGGATTTATGTGAATGACGAGGTGCTGGATCCGGGTTGTTTGCTGGAGTGTTTGAGTCGGCAGCAGCATTGATCCGGGTTGCCCACAACATTTGCGGCACCACCGATCCCTTGTAGGAGTGAGCCTGCTCGCGATAGCGGTGTGTCAGCCTATAAAAAGGTCGACTGACACACCGCTATCGCGAGCAGGCTCACTCCTACAGGGGATTTGCGGTGGGGTTACCACTGCCGTTTATCCGGCCGGGCGAGGCCGAGTTTTTCGATGCGGTAGCGCAGCATGTCGCGGCTCAGGCCCAGCAGGCGCGCGGATTTGGTGACGTTCCAGTCGGTCTTGTCGAGCATCTTGCGCACCATGTCGCGCTCGACTTCCGGCAGGTTCATTGATTCGGTGTTGCTCGCCGGACGCGGTTCGTAGTGCATCGGTGCTTCATGAATATGCAGCGGCGGCTCGTCGACCAGGCTCATGCACACGTTGAGCTGATGCGCAGCAATCGTGTCGCTCGGCGCCAGCAACACGGTCTGCTCGAGCATATTGCGCAGTTCGCGCACGTTGCCCGGCCAGGTGTAACTGAGCAACAACTCTTCGGCCTGCTGACTGAAATGCAGATTTGGCTTGCCATAGCGTTTGCCATGACTGGCGAGGAAGTGCCGCGCCAGCAACAGAATATCGTCGCCCCGGGCATACAGGCGTGGCACTTTGATCGAAATGATCCGCAGGCGGAAAAACAGATCACGGCGGAATTTGCCCTGCTGCACCATTTGCTCCAGGTTGCAGTTGGTCGCGCTGATCACCCGCAGGTTGACCTTGCGCTCCTTCACCGAGCCAACCCGGCGAATGGTGCGGTCCTCCAGCAACTTCAAAATTTTCGCCTGCAACAGCAGATCCATCTCGCCGATTTCATCGAGAAACAGCGTGCCGCCATCCGCTGCTTCCACTAACCCGACCCGGCGATCCTTGGCATCGGTGAATGCGCCCTTCTCATGGCCGAACAGCTCTGACTCGACCAGATTCGATGGAATCGACGCGCAGTTGAATTCAATGAACGGCCCTTTGCTACGCGGACCGTCGAAGTGCAACGCGCGGGCCACCAACTCTTTGCCGGTGCCGGTCTCGCCTTCCACCAAAACCGGGGGCAGATCGGTGTTGGCCATGCGTCGCTCGGCATCGAGCAACTGGCCGATAGTGTTCTTCAAATACTGCATCGGCGCCGAGTCGCCGATCAGCGCCTGCACCCCGGATTTCTGCGCTTCACGTTCCTGATAGAACGACAGCGTGCGCTCCATCCTTTCGGTGGCCAGGGCCTTGTCGAGCAGCAGTTTGAGCTCCGTCAGCGCGACCGGTTTGGTGACGTAATGAAAGGCGCCCTCCTTCATCGCCACCACGGCGTCTTCGACGTTGCCGTAGCCGGTCATCATGATCACTTTGAGATCCGGCGCGCTGATGCGCAGCTTCTGGATCAGGTCGTGACCGCTCATGCCCGGCAGCGAGTTGTCGGTCAGCACAATGTCGGGCATGAAGGTTTCCAGTTGCGCCAACGCGTCTTCGGCCGAATGGCAGACGGTCACCTCGAAGTCCTTGCGCTCCAGGTAGGTCTGAATATTCTCGGCCAGCAGTTCGTCATCCTCGACCAGCAGAATGCTGTGTTCCATATTCCCCTCCCGATGCCACTTTGAAGTTGAGACTGACGCGGGTTCCCTCCTGCTCGCGGCTGGTCAGCACGACCGAACCTGCGAAACGCTCCATGATTCTTTTGACCAACGCCAGGCCAACCCCGAGGCCGCCCTGTTTGGTGGTGAAAAACGGTTTGAACACCAACAACTGCTGCTGTGCGCTCATGCCCTTGCCGGTGTCACTCACGGTCAGGCGCACGCTGTCGGGCTGCGGCGATTCGAATTCGACGCTGAGCACACCGCCCTTGGGCATGGCTTCGAGGGCGTTGGCAAACAGGCTATTAAGTATTTGCGTGAGCAACACCTTCTGGCTGACGACCGGCGCGCAATTCTGCGGTGTGAAGCGCACTTCGACGTTGCAGCGCTTGATCAATGCTTCGAAGGCGCCAACGGTGTCTTCGACCGCCATGACCAGGTCCACCGCCTCGCCGTCGTCATTCATCGGCCGCAGCGACACCAGCAACTCGCGCACCCAGCGCGACATGCGATCGACCTGGCTGATGATGTCGCCGATGTTGCGCTGCGCACCGGGGCTGGCAATTTCCTGGGCCAGTTCGGCGCTGGAACGAATGGTCGCCAATGGATTGCGCAGGCTGTGCGCGACCGCCGATGACATCTCGCCGAGGGCAACAAAAGTTTCGTTGCTGATCAGTTGTTGCTGCTGGCTCTGCAGCAACTTCGCGGCGCGGCGGACGATCCAGAACAACGCCAGAAAGATCGCCGCACCGCCGAAACACGTAGCGGCCCAGATCGAGGCAAATCCACGGTCGATGCGGTCGACCAGATCCGCCGGCTCCTTGTAGATTTCGACCATGGCAACGACTTTGCTCTTGTCGGCGTTGAACATCGGGATGTAGTTCTCGATGAACAAATACTTCGGTTCGCGCAGTAACTGCTGCTCGGGTTTCTCATCGTCGATCTTGTGATAACTGGAAGACACCGCGACTTTCATCTCGAACGACTCGTCGAGTTCGTCGTCATCTTCGAATTTGACCCCGATCAGCTCGGGATTGGTCGACCAGATCACCGTGCGGTCCAGCGCATAAACCGTGGCCAGAAGAACGTCGGGCAGGTGTTCGACATGGTCGAGAAACTCGGCGCGGGCCGCCGCATGGGCGCCCGGATCGACATCGGGAAAGTTATTGTCCTGGCGCGGGTCAAGCATTTCGCCCATGGTCCGCGCCGGGCTGATGCCAGCGTGGCGTATTTCTGCCGAGCCGATGGCCTGGACGAATTGTGCGGTCAGCAAGGCGTCGCGCTCGACGCTTTCGGTGACCACGAAGCGCGTCGAGATGTACCCCAGCCCCACGGCCACGGCGGCGATGATGAAAAAGCTCGCGAGCGAGAACCAGCGCAGCAGATTGAACTGTTCGCGCCAACTTTTGCCCATTGCCGCCGGCGTGTCCGGCGCAGAGGTTGTTTGTGCTTCCAGTCGCTGCATGGGAGTGTCCTGGAGGTTTTGTATCGAGCCAGTTACAGCCATCAGTGTAGGTGGCTCTGACCGCGACACACGGTTCAATGATGCTATTTCGCCGCTACCGCATCTGACTCACCGTCGCGGCTCGATCGCCCGGTTTTACTGGCGTCAAAGCACCGTCGGCCACGGCCGTGGTGGGCGGTTGCTGGCGCTCGGTTTCGTCACTGAGGAAATCGATGATCGACTGCGCAGATGCCTCGTCGAGGCGCAGGTTGGGCATCGGGATTCGCTCGAATTGTTCGTAGAGTTGCAAGGCAATCGGGTCTTTTTCCGCGAGCAGGCGATCCGGCTCGCGGATCCAGCGATTCAGCCACTTCGGATCACGGTGACGGGTCACGCCGATCAGGTCAGGGCCGATGCTGCGCATGCCAAGGCCCTGGCCATCCATTGGGCCGAGGCTGTGGCAGGAGGCGCAGCGCGTGCGGAAGAGTTCTTCGCCATTGCTCGGCGGACGAATGTCCGGGGCATTGGCGTAGCTTTCTTCGATGCTCGGCTGCTTCCAGTTCTGCAAGGTGTTGGCCAGTTGATCGGCGAGGATCCACGGGTTTTCGAACGGCGAAGCTTTCATCCAGCGCCCGGTGGTCTGGTTGCCGACGATCAGGCTGAGGTTGTGATCCTTGTTGCGACCGTTGTCGACGCCTTCGATGAACAGCCCGAGCTTCTTGCGCAAGTCAGTGACATCGGCGAATTCGCCAGTGAGAAATTTCCAGCCCGGGCCGACCTTGAAGCGCTGCGCATAGGCCTTGAGCACTTCGGGCGTATCACTGAGCGGATCGATGCTGATCGAGTAGAAAAAGATGTCCTGGCCAACCCGATCACCAAGCAGTTTTTGCACCTGGCGCAGGCGCGCGGTTTCCAAGGGGCAGGAGTCGCTGCACGAAGTGAAGATGAAGTTGATCACCACCACTTTGTCTTTGATCAGGTCATCGAAGAAATGCACCTGCTGACCGTCCTGATCGGTCAGCAAGGTGTTGGGGAAATAGTCGCCACCCCACGGGGTGGCGGATTCACTGGCCGCAGGTGGTTCGCCGACGCTGGCCTGATGTGCCAGCAGCACGCGGCTGCCGAGCACACAGGCGACCAGCAGCAGCACCAGGTGCATGCCCAGCGCCCGGGAGCGCGGGGTATGCACGGGTTGGCTGTCACCGTGGCGACGGTTCATGGCTTGACCACCACTTGTGGGCCCATACCGTCGCCGCTGCGGAAGGTAGGCAGCGCGGCCGAGTTGACGTAGCGCACACCGTCCCAGCTCGGCAATGGGGTGGGCATCAGTTGCAGCTGACCGGGTTTTTCCAGGTCCCAGCGCAGCAGCATCGAGTTGTCCTCATGCTGAGTGTTGTGGCAGTGCTCCATGTAGGTCCCGGCGAACTCGCGGAAGTTGATCGCCATCTCGACGTTGTCCAGACCATCCGCTTCAGAACCAATCCGATAGACGTCTTTGCGCGCCCACTTTTCCCACTCTGGCGGGGCCTTGCCGCCGCGACTGAGGATGATCCCCTCCTCGAAGTGCACGTGCACCGGATGGCTCCAGCCCGTGCCGCCAGCCTTGATCTTCCACACTTCCAGCGTACCGAACCCGGTGACACCGGCGTCGGTCGGGCCGCTGGACAATTGGGTCGAGGCATTGAGCCGGCGTGGGTCCATGTGGAAGCCGAAGCCGCCGTCAGTCTTGACCGTCCACGGCGCTTCATCGGTGCCGTCGGAACGGCCGAAGGTGAAGGTGCGGTGGCGGGCCTTGGCCAGCAGTGCCTTGTCGGCGGCGTTGTCGCGGTGGAGCTTCAGCGGGATCATCACCAGCCCTTCAGCCTTGCCCGGTTTTGCCGGTTCGTACGCAGCTGGGTTCATCGCCAGATCCTGACCGGTGTAAGCCTTGACGTTGAGCTGCAAGACCTTGCCCACCGCCGGATCGCCTCTGTCCCATTGCGGCCCCTTGCTGGTCTGCTTGATCACCGCCAGGTATTTCTCCGACAGGATGTCGCCCAACGGAATGACCTCTTTGGGTCCCTTGCCGTCGTCGTGGGCCTGCAGGTTGACGAAGAACAACTTGTCCCCCGGCTTGATACCGTTTTTCGAGAAGTTGACGATGATATCGAAGCGCTCGGCGATGCCCTGGGTCGGCAGGATCGCGTTGTGGTTCTGTTTATCGCCATCGGCGTCGAGGTCCATGCTGCCGTCGAACGGTACGCTGTGCTCCATGATGTTGCCGTCGTTGGCGATCATGTGGAACGGCACGCGGCTGTAGGTTAGGCCAGAGTTTTTCGGCCCCTGAAATTCACCACCGCTGCCTTTGATTTCGCGCACCAGCGCCAGTTTGAAGTAGCGCGACACCGAGCCGTTGAGGATGCGGAAGCGATAACTGCGCGCGCGCACGTCGAGGGTCGGTTTCCACTGCCAGTTGACCAGCACCTGGTCACCGAGGAAGCCGTCGGTGTTGAACGGGTTGAACCACAATTGGCCTTCCTGATCCCAGGCCTTGTCAGCGAACACCAGATTGACGTCGTAGTCGCGGTTGCCCCACGGCAAGGCGCTGCCGCTGGGCAGACGCAGGTTGACGCCGTCGTTCACCGACTCGTTGCCGCGATCCAGCGCGCTGTAGTAGTTCATCATCGCCGCGTTGCCCTTGTAGACGTTCTGCGCGGTGAAATCGAGCATGTGATCGTGGAACCAGTGGGTGCTCATGGTTTCGCGCCAGTCGCCCCGAATCTTGATGGTGCCGTTGTCACAGGTCTTTTTCGCCGGTGCGAGATCGTTGACCCACAGGGTTTCGCCGGGGGCGCAGGGGAACGCTGCGCGCGGGTCTTCAGCCTTGGTGTTGATGCTGTCGTAACCGGCGAGCTGGATCGGCCAGCGATAGTCATAGAACTGCCCCGGAAAGAAGAAGGCGTTGGCATAGCCGTCGCTTTCCGCTGGCGCGTGGCCGTTGTGCTCGTGGGTGCTGATGGTGTGCAGGCCAAAACCACGGTTGGCCGACGGGTCGATTGGCAAGCCGTTGTAGTGGCGCATCATCACCGGTTGGCCATAGCGCACCATCAACAGTTTTGGCGGTAACGTGCCGTCGAAGGTCCACACCGAGTTGTGGTTTTGCGCCGGCATCGCCGGGTGGAAACGCGGGTCGACGCCTTTCGCAGTACCGTCAGTCAGCGGTACACCCGCGACGTTGTGGTAAAGGCCGCCGGGGCCGAATTCGCCCACCGCGTAATGGTGCATTTGCACGCTGTCACGCAGGCCACCATTGAGGCGCGCGCCGGTCTGCGCGGTTTTATAGGCGACCTGTGGGTAGAACTCGTTCCAGCGCTGGTGTGCCCAGCCTTTTCCTGGTGGCCGGCCTTCAGCGGACGAGCCGATGTGGCGATTGAGGAACACTTCGATCTGCGCCTGCCACGGGTTACGGTCGACCACGTTAGAGAATTGGCTGGGGAATGGCGTCAGCCCCGGTTGCCGCAGGAACGCATCAAGGGCGGTGCCGGGTGGCGCGCTGCGGGCGACGTTGTTCGGGTCCTGAGCCGGTGCCGGGCCAATCGCCGCCGGTGGAAATGGCAGCGGCGCGGCGGGAGTGGTCGGGTCGAGCTTTTCCGGGCCGAACTCTTCGAACAGGGTCAACTGCTGGGTGAACGGCTGCGCGCCATACAGCGGGCTCGGTTTGCCGTTGGTAGGGTAGTTGAAACTGGTCTGCACGGACGGCGGCAAGACGTTTTCGATGCGCGTTTCGGCACGGGTGCCTTTGACGCCGTCGGGCAAGTCGAAGGAGTCTTCGTTGGCCTCGGGCATGGTCAGGATGGCGTTGAGCGCCGTCGGTTCGTCTGCCGGCTCGTCGTAGTACGCCGACGGATCGGAGGTTTCTGGCTGTCGCTCGTCATCGATCGGACTGGCGCGAACGCCGGCCATGGTGCCGAGGGTCAACATCAGAAAGACACTCAGGGGCGTCAGCAGAAAGGTATTGCTTGGGTTACGCGTTGTTCTGTCCATCACCAGCCGCCTCATCAAGGAAGGGGTGATGGTGTTTTGCAACTAGTGCGCCAATAAATTATTTCCAGTTGTAACAGGGACTTGGAAGATCTACGGGTTTCCCCACTCCCCGGTGACCGGGGCTTGACACCCACTAGCGGGGGAAGTTCAGAGAAGTTTTGCCGATTTACGGCACAAGCTGAAACGCCAGACGAACGGTGGTGCCCTCACCTTCGCGGCTGTCGAGGGTCACGCCGCCGCCGAAGCGTTCCATGATGCGTTTGACCAGCACCAGACCGACACCGAGGCCGCCAGACTTGGTGGTAAAAAACGGCCGAAACGCCATGGTCCGTTGTTCTTCGTTCATGCCTTTACCCGTGTCACTGAGTACCACGCACACACCACGGTCATCACTCGGTTCCAGGCTGACAGTCAATGTGCCGCCCTTGTCCATCGCCTCCAGGGCGTTGGCCAGCAGGCTGTTGAGGATCTGCGTCAGTTGTACCGGCTGACTGAGCACCATCGGCGTGTGCTGCGGATGAAACACCACTTGCACGCCGGCCTTGGCGATCTGCTGTTCAAACGCAACGAGGCTTTCGTGCAACGCCGCCACCAGGTTCACTGGCTCCGGATCATCGTTGAGCGGGCGCAGGGACTGCAGCAGCTCGCGCACCCATTTCGACATGCGGTCGACCTGGCCGATGATGTCCTTGATGTTCTTTTCTGCCGGGCCGGCATCGAACTCCAGCGCCAGTTCTGCACTGGAACGGATCGTCGCCAACGGGTTGCGCAGGCTATGCGCAACAGCTGAGGACATCTCGCCGAGGGCAACAAAGGTCTCATTGGCGATCAGTTGTTTTTGCTGGGCGGTGAGCAGAATCGCCGCGCGCCGCACGATCCAGTACAAACCCAGATAAATCAGCCCGCCGCCTAGCGCGGTGGCCAGCCAGATCAGCGTCAGCCCACGTTCCATGCGCGCGATCAGGTCTTTGGGTTCCTTGTAGATTTCGACCATCGCCGTGACGTTCTTGCCCTCGGCGTCGAACAGCGGAATGTAGTTTTCGATAAAGATGTAATCCGGCGGGATGACGAACTTCTGTTCCTCCCGGGCCTTGTCGACGTCGTGGTAACTGGCGGAGACCGGAATCTTTTCGTTGAAGGAGCGATCGAGATCTTCATCGGCATGAATGCTGGTGCCGATAAGCGCGGGATTGGTCGACCAGATCACTTGGCGATCCGGCGCGTAAATGTTGGCGAGGATCACGTCCGGCAGGTGCTCGATATGATCGAGAAATTCGCCCCGCGCCCCTGCCCGAGCCTGTGGGTCGACATCCGGAAAATCCTTGTCCTGGCGCGGGTCGAGCAATTCACCCATCGTCCGGATATTGGGAATGGAAACGTGACGCACCTCGGCCGAAGCGATGGCCTGGATGAACTGCGCGGTGAGCAAGGCATCGCGCTGCACGCTTTCTTCGATCACGAAACGCGTTGAAACCGCGCCCAGTGCGATGGCCACGGTGCCGATCACGGCCATGCTGATCAGCGAAAACCAGCGCAGCAGGTTGAACGGTTGCTTGCGCGAACCCAAGCGTAGCGTGCCCTCCTCAACCGGAAGCGATTTCGACTGCATGTTCATGGCGGCGACTTCCCGATACGTCCTATAGGGTTATAGCCCACGGGTGGGGGTTTGCCCGGATGCGGGGATATCGACCCGATCTACACCTCCCAAACCCACCTCAGATCTGTGTAGGAGCTGTCGAGTGCAACGAGGCTGCGATCTTTTGATCCTGCTTTTGTGAATCAAGATCAAAAGATCGCAGCCTGCGGCAGCTCCTACAGGGGTTCTGCGTACGACGGGCCACTAAGAGCATCCCCACCGTCCCCGATTCTGGGGAATGACGCCCTTTTCCCGCAGGCCAAAAACCTGACCCTTCTGCGCGTCAAGCCCTCTATCCCGGCCCTCTCCCGCCCAACCACCACACATTGGCATGGAAGGTGTACAGGCCCTGTGCAACTGACCCATCCCCAAGGGGCAGGTACTTTGATAGAGGGATTAACTCATGCACCCTTTACTGTCCAAAACCGCGACTGTCCTGGTCGTGAGCGCCTTGGCCCAGGGCATTGCTCAGGCCGCTTTGTTTGCTGTTGACCCCGGTCCGTACGCGCCGGCCAACGGCGGTTTCGCCAGTTGGTATCAGGACACCCACGGTCGCACCCTGGACCTATGCCTGTCCAAAGCACTCAGTTCTCGCGTACCGAGCGCACCCGGCGCACCTTCGTACATGTGCTCGCTGCTGCCGGCGCCCGGCATATTCGATGACGCCCAGCCGCTGGTTTTCCCCAGCAACTTCCCCGACGAGGCATTCTGGTTTACCGCTGACGGCACGATTGTCGACGCCGCGCGCGGCATCAACCTCTCCTACGGCTCGGCGATCGAAGCCGCGTTCAGTGGCGGTGACCCGGCGGAAGGCGATCAGATCAGCTTCGCGCGGATCCGCATCCGGGTCGATATTCCTACGGCCGGCACCTACGTCATCACCCACCCGTATGGTGTCGAAGTGTTCAACATCGACACGCCCGGCCGCCGCGCGATCAACATGACCCGCGACATCGGCATCGGCACACCGAAAACCTACGACGGTGCGCTCAAGGGTGACGTCGGACCGTTCCTGCGCAGTCTCAACGGGCCCTACACCGAAACCAACCCGGTGACTGGCTCGGCAGAACAGTTTGTCGGTGATCCGAACCTTGAAGAAGCCGTGACCGGCAGCCCGTTCAACACCAATTTCATCCGTATCGAAGGCCCCAATGGTCTGGATCTGCGGACGACGACATTTGCCGTCTCCGGCAAGTTGTCGACGGTAGTTCGACCCACACCAATGATTACCCAGCGCAGCACTTACTCGCGCAAAGCCGGGACCAGCGCACCGGTGGCCCAACAGGACGTGTTCGTCCTCGCACCGCCAGCCCCGGGCACCGTCGCCGTGACCAGTTTCACCCCGTTGCTGAACATGACCGAAGCCAACTCCACCGGTGCCTGGTATGCGCAATCGTCGGCCAACCCGACCGTACCGAGCGTCCTGCAAGTGACCGCCGACAACCACCTGGCCATCGCCAGCAGCACGCCGACCACCCTGCCCATGACCCTGACCGACCTGGTAGTGATCCAGAGCGCGCAATACAGCCTCAGCTCCGGACAACTCACCGTGGTGGCCTCGACCAGTGACGAAACCTCGCCACCCGTACTCACCGCCACCTCTGGCAGCGGCGCCGCGATCGGTGCGCTGAGTGGCGACGGCGCGGTGAAAAGTCTGGCCACCGGGATCTCGCCGATACCGCCAGCCAAGGTGCGCGTGACGTCGTCCAACGGCGGCAGCGACACCGAAGAAGTGGTCATCGTGCAATGAACGCTCACATGCCCAGATCCGCATCAGGAGGCATCATGAACAAGTGGCCACGCTTTGCGCTCAACGCGCTCGGGCTCGCTCTCTCGCTGACCGGCAGTGCCTATGCGCAACTTGCCGCCGTCGACCCCGGCCCCTACACCTTTGCCACCGGGAAATTCCCGATGTGGTATCAGGACAGCAACAACCTGTCGATGGAACTGTGCCAGTCGCGCGCCGCCAGTTCGCGCGTCGGCGTCACCACGCCACCGGCCTACATGTGTACCCTGCTGCCGGAACCGGGCATCTTCGATGACAGCCTGCCGATGGTGTTCCCCGACAACTGGCCGCCGGAAGCCTTCTGGTTTCTCGCCGAAACCACTATTCCCAACAACGGCGCTGGCTATGGCATGGACGCTTATGTCGCCGGGATAGAGGCGGCATTTGCCTCGGGAAACCCGGCGGATGGCGATCAGCAAAGTTTTGCGCGGATCCGCATCCGGGTGAACGTTCCGGTGGCCGGCACCTACGTCATCACCCACCCGTATGGCGTGGAAACGGTCAACGTCACCACCCCTGGGCGCCGCGCGATCAACATCACCAAGGACATCGGCATCGGTGCGCCGGGCGATTTCAGCGGCACGCTCAACGGCGCCATCGGACCGTTCCTGCGCAGCATCAACGGCCCCTACACCGAAGTGAACCCGGACACCGGCGGCGTCGAAACCTTCGTCGGCGACCCGAACCTCACTGAAGCGGTAACCGGCAGCCCGTTCAATACCAACTTCGTCCGCATCGTCGGGCCGTCCGGCGCCGGCACGATTCAAACCACCCTGTTCACCGTCGCCGGCAAAGTGCTCGACAGCCGTCAGCAAACCCATGTCGACATCGACCGCGCCACCTATCGCCGCACCTCGGCCGGTGTGCGTGCCGAAGTGTTCGCCAAGGCTGACAGCAACTCGACCCTGTGCTTCCGCGAAACCGTGGCGCTGCTGCCCGGCCCTCCGCCAACGCCTTGCCAGACCAGCCTGACCGGTGACAATACCGGTTTGTTCTTCGGTCAGCGCCTGGGCAACGGCACCCTGCCGTCAGTCGTCGTCGTGACCGCAACCAACCCGGCCGGGACCACACGCCCGACATCGGTGTCTAGCAAGCTCACCGACGTGGTGAAAGTGCAGACTGCGCGCTACAACTGGTCCAACAAAACCTTGTTGATCGAAGCGACATCGACCGATGAAGTAGCGATCCCGGACATGGTTGCCCAAGGTTACGGACGTCTATCGAAGTCCGGCACCTTGCAGCGCATCACCGTCGCCGACCTGACTCAGCCACCGGCCACCGTGACGGTGAAATCCGCCGCTGGCGGCAGTGACACTGAAGCAGTCGTCGTAGTTGGCACCGCACCGGACACCGGAGAAAACCAGGCACCGATCGCTAACGCCGACACCGGCAGCACCAGTTTCGGCGTGCCGATCACCCTCAGCCTGTTGACCAACGACAGCGATCCCGACGGCAACAACCCACTGGGCATCACCGCGCTGACCCAACCGGCGGCCGGCCAAGGCACCGTCGCCCTCAGCGGCACCGCCGCCGTGGTCTACACGCCGCCAGCCGTGGTCAACACGCCACTGACCACGACCTTCACCTACAAAGCGCAGGACGCCAAAGGTCTGGCCTCGGCCAACCCGGCCACCGTGACGATCACCGTCGCGCCAAACCGGGCACCGACCGCCGTCGCCGACAGCGTCGCCACCCTCGGTGTAGCGATCCCGATCAACGTGCTTGCCAACGACACCGATCCGGAAGGCAACGTGCCGCTGGGCGTCGCCAGCCTGACCCAACCAGCCGCCGGCCGTGGCACGGTCAGCACTGACGGCACGGTGATCACCTACACCCCACCGGCCACGGTGACCACGGCGTTCACCACGACCTTCACCTACATCGCCCGGGACAGCTTCGGCGCCCTGTCGACGCCGGCCACGGTCACGGTACAAGTGTCGCCACGGCCAGCGGCGGAGACCTTC
Organism: Pseudomonas neuropathica; assembly: GCF_015461835.1. Classification (GTDB taxonomy): domain Bacteria; phylum Pseudomonadota; class Gammaproteobacteria; order Pseudomonadales; family Pseudomonadaceae; genus Aquipseudomonas; species Aquipseudomonas neuropathica. The sequence goes on from NZ_JACOPX010000008.1 coordinate 136,171, forward strand.
ACCATCACCACCTCGACGGTGCAGGCACGCTCGGGCGGACGCTTCAACTGGGACTTCGCCGGCACCTCGTCGGTGACCACCGGCAACACCATCACCGTGCAGGTCACCACCCCGACCGGGCTGGTCACCCTCGGCACCACCACCGTACCGGTCACCGGACGCTGGCGGCTGACGCTGAACAACACGCTGGTGGTGCCATCGGCCAACCCGACCGCGACGATCCGCTCGTCCCAGGGCACCGTGCGCACGGTCTCGGTGACCACGCTGTAAGCCAGATCCCCAGCCACTCGCGGGTGGCTGGGGCTGAATTGAAATCGGTTAACGCCTGACAGGATGTGAGCCATGAACACGCCGACCGCCGCCCTGCTTTGCCTGCTCCTGCTGTGCAGCACTGCGGGCGTGCGTGCCGACGACCTGATGGACAACGACGACCTGGCCCCAACCAGCAGCGACCTCGGCGAACTGCCCCCACCCGTGGGTCAGCAAGCCCTGATCGACCAGCTCGGCCAGGCCAACGTCGCCCTGCTGCAACAGAACGGTCAGTCGCTGCTCGGGCAGATCGTGCAATCGGGCAGCAATCAGGAGGCATACATCCTGCAACAGGGCAGCGACCTGATGGCGCTGATCAACCAGAACGGTTCCGGCAACGCCGCCTCCATCACGCAGAACGGCAGCCACAACCGCGCGCAGATTTCGCAAAACGGCAACAACAACGACGCCAGCATCGAGCAGGCCGGCGCGGGGCTGCAAAGCGCCGTGACCCAGTCGGGCAACGGCATGAGCGTTTCGGTCAAGCAATATCGCTAAGCACTGCAAATCATCGGAGAGTTCATCATGTTCAAACTGACGCCCCTCACCGCCGCCCTCCTGGTCATGATCAGTGCCCAGGCCATGGCCGACGACAGCCTGTCCAACCAAAGCCAGGTCGGTACCGCCAACATCGCCGACGTGAAACAGACCCAGGCGCCGTTCAGCACCGCCACCCAGACCCAACTGGGCCAGGGCAACGACGCCGCCGCCGTGCAAGACCACGCCACCAGCGTGATCACCCAGGACGCGGTCGGCGACTACAACGCCGGTTACGCCGAACAACTTTACGAAGACAACGCCACCATCACCCAGCAACAAGTCGGCGCCTTCAACACCGCCCACGCCAGCCAGTCGCTGGGCTTCGGCTCACCGAACAGCGCCCTGCAACAGCAGCAAGGCACCGGCAACTTCTCGTTCATCTATCAGGACTCGCAGAACGGCAGCGAAGGCAAAACCTTCCAGTTCGGCGACAGCAACGAAGCCAACATCGAACAACTCTATGAAGGCAGCGGCAACAGTTCAGTGATCACCCAGTACGGCACCGCCAACTACGGCACCGCCGAACAAGTGCTGCACAACGGCGGCCAGATCGGCATCAACCAGGCCGGCGAAGGCAACTACGCCTACGGCGACCAGCGCAACGGCACCGGCGGCAACATCACCATCAACCAGTTCGGCAACCTCAACGGCACGGAAATCTGGCAGGACGCGCAACTGGCCAGCCAGGCCACCGTCAACCAGTACGGCGACAGCAACGAAACCGTGGTCGACCAAAGCTTCGGCGAAAACAACAACGCCGCCGTCACCCAGGTCGGCAATACCAACGCGATCTACGCCGACCAGTTCGAATCGGTCAACTCGACACTGGCGCTGTATCAGGTCGGTAACGGCAACGTGCACTTCACCTACCAGAACGGCGACAGCCACGTGCTCAACGCCACCTCGGTGGGCAACGACAACAAGGTCTATGCCAGCAACTGGAAAGGCCCGCAATCCGGCGGTCAGTTCGGCAGCGGCCAGCGTGCGACGGTTACTCAGGCGGGGAATGGCAACATCGCCAGCTTCACTCAGGACGGCGTCGGGCAAGTCATGACCACGCATCAGACCGGGACTGGCAACAAGACCACGGTCAGTCAGGCTGAGTCGTATAACGAGCTGTACTTTGATCAGAATGGTAGCGACAACATTCTGATCTCGGATCAGCGCGGGACGGGCAACCTGGTGCAGGGTTCTTCGAATGGCACGGGGAACAGCGCTGAGTTCGATCAATCCGGGACTGGCAACCAGGCGTATACCGCGCAGCTGTATGGCAGTGACAACATGATCACGGTGAAACAGGCGGATACGATGAACGTGGCGTATGTGACCCAGGGCGGGACGGGGAACATTGCCAATGTCGATCAGAGTGGGGTTACGCAGACGGCGAACATTCAGCAGTTTGGGTCGGCTAACCAGGCGACGGTTTTGCAGCAGTAGGGGTTGGGTGTTGATGGGTCGCGATTCTCTGGTGAGGGGGGTCGCGGTTTTTTTTGGCCTATGCAGGAGCTGTCAAAGGCTACGATCTTTTGATTTTGCTATTGAAGATCAGAAGATCGCAGCCTTCGGCAGCTCATAGTCGATCAATCTGGCATTGAACGAATAATGTCGGCCAGATCATCCTTGGTTAATTCATTGGCCTTAATGGCGGCAGCGATATCTTTTTTGGAAAGCGGAAAACGCTTGAAAATTTCTTTCAAAGTATCTGCATCCACATTTGCCAGCCAGAGCGGATCAATAAAAGAACCACCATACTCAGGCTTCATGGGCACTTCTTCGTGAGCAATCGCGCCTTTATGATTCAGATACACCACATAACGATCGTGACCTTCAGGAAAGCTTTTATCGTGGTAGAGCGTAGTGCCCAGAGGCAGGACATAGAAATTATCGTCGCCATTTGGACCTTCGATAAGCAACGGTTCTTTAGTTTTGATCATTTTCATATCGTGCCCCTTCGCAATATCATCAGAAATCAGAAAAGCCAAAAAAATCGCATTTACGGATAAAACTGCCACCAGCCAAAGGCCAAGTCGCCTATTTGTAAACATTTTTCTTATCATAAGGTGCCTCGGTATTCGCTTCGAGCATGGCTTGCAAATCCGCTGGCATAAAAATTCCGTCCTGCGGACTACTTTGCGTACGCGCTGCCTGTCTTTCAATGAAAGAAAGACCGCGCATCTCATTATATTTCGCCGGATTATGCACAATTGGCTTACCCGAAACTTTTGCTCCTGCAATTGTTACGGTTGTGCAGTTATTCGTAGTTGGATGATAGTTTGAAGGCAGGACGTAACGTGCTGACGACGCTGTCTTTCTTCTCTGTTCTTTTTGTTGAGCGACAATACCGTCGAAATGGGCGATAACAGCCTCAGCCTTAGCATTATCCAAAAAATAAACAAAACCAGTTGTTGTACGCCCCAAACTATTCTCACCAGAGATATACGTTTTGAAGGACGTCCAAACATTCAACACACCCTCCCCCTCGCTATCGAAGGTTCCCCATGTTTTGCCATAACGACCAAAATCGTAGGTGATGTCTTTGCTACCAACCACCACGTGTAAAGCTGCGTGCCCGAAAGGATGCTCTTCTTTATCGCGGGTATAGGGACCACCAACCAGTATTTCCATATAGGCACCTGACACGACTACCTGATTAGTCTTTGTAGTTTTTCCTGATGCGCCTGTATTTTTTGCTGCCTGTGTGGTGCTGTTAGTTTTAGTAGGCTGAACCATTAAAGATGTTCCGTATCTTCAAGTTTCGGAAACTTTATGCTGCAACTCCCTCTAGGAATATTTGCAACATGCACAAAGCCATTTTCGTCAAGGACGCCAGTCATCAAGGTTCCATCCGGCAGCGTCAGTTCATACGCCTCATTGGCGATGGGCTCATCTTTTTCGTTAAGCAACTGAAACTCGACAAAAGTCTTTTCTTTCAGAAACTGCGAGAAGAAGCTAGTGGAAGCGCCACCACCAGACTCACCGACGAAGGTGTCGGGTGATCCGGCAGTAATCGTCGCTCCGCATGCTGTTTGGGAGCCAACATGGGCAACGTCTTTCCCCAAACCGAAAACATGGGGAGCGCCCGTCGTTATGGGGTTGCTGCCGTGAAGAGGACAGGAATAGATATCTCCTACCAATGCCACGGGCATTGAATTAACAAAAATAGGACTTGATCCAGTGGAAATGTTTCCGCCGTGACTCCCTGGGTCTCCGAGCCTTGCGACTGGCTTTCCTGCCATCGTTTCTCTCCTTTGAATATTACAATCAACCGATGTTACCTGATCTTTGATGACTCCTGAACGGTCAAGGATTCATCGTTGTCAGACGCCTCAAGTGCCTCCTGCTTGCGCCGCACCCTTTCCATCAATGCCTCGATCTCTGCCATTACCTGCTCATGCGGAATGTTCGGACGCGGGTCATCGAGTGACTTCTGGACTTCGGCACGGAACCAGCGGTCGTAGCTGGCCGCCTGCTCTTCGTTTTCGAAATCTGCAATGGTTGTGGAAAACAGGGGATCCATGGTGCCTCCGGACTGAGGGTGAAAACGCGGTCTCTGTTCTTGATCGTTCCCACGCTCTGCGCGGGAATACCTCTCGGGACGCTCCGCGTTCCAAATTGCAAATTTGACGCAGAGCGTCAGGGGCTGCATTCCCACGCAGAGCGTGGGAATGATCAACGTGGGAGCGCCGGGTCTACTTTGCGCAACGTCTCTTGAGTTTCATGCTTGATTCGCCGTTCCGTCATCAATGCCTTCATATCTGCCATTACCTGCTCATTCGGAATGCAGGGGCGCGGATCTTCGAGCGATTTCTGGACTTTGGCACAGAGCCAACGGTCGTAGCTGGCGGCCTGTTCTTCGCTTTCGAAATATTGAACGGTTGTGGAAAACAGTGGATCCATGGTGCCTCCGGACCGAGGGTAAAACCCTGTCTCTGTTCTTGATCGTTCCCACGCTCTGCGTGGGAATGCCTCTCGGGACGCTCCGCGTTCCAAATTACGAATTTGACGCAGAGCGTCAGGGGCTGCATTCCCACGCAGAGCGTGGGAACGATCAATCAGCCATCCTTCAGCTCGACGTGATCGAGGGCTTGATTCACCGCCAGTTCGCCCAGCATGACGACTTGTGCGATGCCCAGTGCTGTCTTGCGATGCGAGGTTTCCAGGGAGGCGGCGAAGTTGATGAGCATTTCGCTGGCCGAGCCGAGGGTTTCGCTGGCGTTGGCGAGCAGGGATTCGGTGTTGTACCTGGGGTTGGCGAGGTACATGGGTTCCGGCTCGTTGGCGCTGGACATGATGTGGGCGGTGGGGTTGAGGTAGAAATCCAGGGCGCGGTCGGCGGCTTCGTGGAGTTTTTTGCTGTCGACTGAGGCGTAGGGGGATGTGGTGTTGGTGTCTGATTCTGGGGGGTTGGGTGTTGGTTTTTTCATAGTGATTCTCTCTCATTGATAGTTGCAGCTGGCCCATTCGACTTCCAGGAAAAATGGGTGGCAGCTGTACGCAGGCTGGAAATCCGGGAGAGAGCAACCCGGCAGACACGAATGTCTCCCGCGCACAACCGCCATAACAGAGTGCACACAATGAAAGTGCGCAAGCATACGTTATGAAAGGCGTATCTGCTCTCTCGTGTCTTCGGGTTTCCATGCCCGGTCGCTGAATTGGCAGCGACGAACACAGGCTAGAGACCGGACGTCCGACGGACAACCTGAAAACCTTGTGGGAAGGTTCCGCCGATTCAGACACTTCTTTAAACACACTTCAGATCGCAGCCCTCACCCTAGCCCTCCCGAAACGTCGGACCGCCCGGAGGGAGAGGGAACTGACCGAGGTGTTTGGGTGAGGTACGCCGACGTGAAATACCGAGCTGAACTCAGATTTTGAAGCGTTGAAGCAAGAGCCCCTCACCCTAGCCCTCTCCCAGAGGGAGAGGGGACTGACCGAGTGGTTTGGTAGAGGTACGCCGACGTGCGATACCGCGTTGAACTCAGGTTTTGAAAAGCACACAAATCGGCTCCCTCTCCTCGGGGAGAGGGCTGGGGTGAGGGGCAAATCCACCACAAATCCAAAGCCGAACACCCGCGCTCTTCACCACTCAATAGGCCGAGTGTCAGCTCGCCTGCTCTTGATCTTGATCCACGGGCGACGTCGGAAGGCTGAGTGGAGGGATTGATCCGGGCGTGGGAGCGCAGCGACCGTTTGGCGCAGCCAAACACAGCGAGAGGAGGTGCAGCGAAGCAAACCGTAGGCGCTGCGCCCGGATCGATCACGGAGCGAAGGAACCCCGAGCTTTAGCGAGCGGGCCGCACGTAGGAGCAAGCCTTTTTGGTTACTTTTTCGGCGTCTGGAAAAAGTGACCCGCCGTAAGGGCGGAACCCTAAGCTGCCGTTACCGCAGCAACGGATATGCACCCGCCCAACCAGAACCTGGTCGGCCCGAAGGCCGCCACGTTCACTCCGCCTCAGGGTCAATCTTGTTCTGGCTCAAATACCGATTCAACACATCATCCTGCCCAGGCACAGAAGCGTCCCCCGCCACCTGCCACAACCGCCGCTCAATCCCCTGCGCCACCATATGCCCCACCGCCGCCTCAATCGCCGACAACACACAAAGCTGCGCCGGCTCATTCGTCGTATACCCGACCTCAGCCTCAAGCAACTTTTTGAACTCGATAAACTTGAAAATCCCGGCACTGCGCGCCACCGAATAAATCGTCTTGCTGGTCATCACATTCGCCAACACCTGCCCGCTGCGAACATCCACCGCACGCAAGTTCACAGTCACCTGATCCACCCGATACTCACGCTGCAAATCAATCCCCAGATACCGCGCCCCTTCCCCACCGCTACGCACGTTCGTGTCATAAGCGATGATCCCACCCTCAAGCATCATGTTCGCCGCCTGCAACGGCGGCAGCTCACCCTGAATATTCACCGGCGTATTCGGCTTCTTCTGCGACGCGCGAATGATCTTGCGCTCGGTCAACAGGTTCTGCAGCCCTTCCCGCTCCAGCACCACAAACCAACCACTGGCCTGCATCGCGTCCATCAACATCGACGCTGCACCCTGGGTCACACTGGTGGAAAACGAACTCGCCGGCGTCGGCTTGTACTGCCCGGTCTGATCACGGAACCCGTACACCACCGCCATCAACCGCCCCTTGGGCCGTGGCATCTTCAGCAAGTCGTAATAAGTCGAGGCCCTTGGAGTCAGGGTCGGGGTTTCGGTGTCCTGCTCGGCCGACATCGGCTCACGCAGACTGCACCCTTGTAATGTCGCCAACAGCAGCCCTAACGCGATGATCTTTTTCATGTCCGTTCTCCCCGGAACCGTCAGCCCGTCATGGGTTGAGGCCGTTCACCTGAATTTCCGAAACCTCACCGGTCGCTCGATCGGTCACTTCAATGCTCAGTGCCCCGGAGTCGTCGATGACGTTGACGATAAAAGAGTCGGTGGACAGGCTCCCCGTGTTGCCGGTGGAGATGTTGTCCAGCAACTGCCCTAGCAGCCGCGATTGCAATTGACTGGTGAAGCGCTCCAGCGCCGAGGTGCCGGCCACGCTCGAACGGCTTTTCAGGTCCGGATCGTCGTGATCGTTTTGCGCCTGCGCGTTGTTGAGCAGCCAGGTGCCGTTGAGCGGGTTGCCGCCGAACGACGGGTTGACCGGCGTGTAGACCAGTTCAGTGGCCTGGACAGCCGCAACGCTGGCGAGCCCGATCAACAACCCCGAGATCCAGAATCCGCTGCGCCGTGAGAACGTTGTGCTGTTCATAGTTCGTCCTTCTCAAGGTCGGTGGTGTCCTGCAACAGAGCCTCCAGCTTGCGCTGGACAACCTGGCGTCGAACCCAGTCGGCGGCCGCGTAGGCCTCGTCCTTCAGTTCCACGGTGTTCGGCGGCAGGAAGCGCCGATAAACCAGGCGTTGCTGATATTCCACGGTCACCAGGCTGCCCCAGCGCGCGTCGGGGCGCTCGCGCACCACCAGGTTGAAATCCATCGGGCTGGTGTCACGCAGGCGTTCACTGAACGAGTAGTAAAAGTCGTGGCCGATGTGCGAGATCGTGTCGTCGACGATGAAGCCCATCATTTCGTCTTCTTCACCGGCGTGGGCGCAGCACGCCACAGCGGTGAGGATCAGCGCGCACCACCACTGACGAGTCATGGCTGCAACGCCTGCGGCAAATTTGACTGGCCTTTGGCCGGGCCATTGGTGCCTTCAAGAAAGGCTTTTTCGGCAACGAACTGCCAGTCCGAATAGCGCTGCATGCCTTCGAAATCCGACCACTGTGTCGGGAAGTCCGCCTGCTTCAACGGCAGCTCGGTCGACGGGCTGTTGAGGCCGGTGATGCGTCCATCGAAACCGCGTTGTACTGCCCATTCACCCTGACCGATCGGGTCTGGATAAAGCTGACGCAAATGATGTTTCGCTTCTGGAAAACGTTGATCGTCGAGCAGGTCGACCAATTCTTTCGGGTACTGCGCCAACCCCGGCGAACTGCGGTAGTAGCTGCGCAGCGCCTGGGCGTATTGAGTGCCGACCCAGAGCAACTGGCGTTCACGGTCACGGCGCGACGCGGTCGACCACAACTCGCCAGCACTGGCCAGGCCCATGCCCATCACCACAATCAGGAACAGCACGCCCAGGTAAGTGAAGCCGCCCTGCTGCGCGCGGTTACCACTCGGAATACTGGCTGCCATCACGCGCCCTCCCGGTAGCACCGCTTTTGATATCAGCCACACCACCGGCAACGCCGTCCGGTGGCGCGATCAGCACCCACTGGTCTTTGCGTTCGGTAATCGGGTCGAGTGGCGCGTTGCGCAGGTAACGTTGTTCGATCAGTTGCTCGATGGAATCCGGATAACGGCCGGTGTCGCCGTAGAAGTGATCCAGCGCCTCGCGCATCGCCGACAGACTCTGGCGCAGGGTGGTTTCCTTCGACGCTTCGAGGCTGTTGAAGTAGCGCGGCAGCGCGATGGTCATCAGCGTGGCGATGATCGCCATCACCACCATCAGCTCCAGCAAGGTAAAACCTTTTTCCCGGCGCATGAGGTTCACCACTCGCGGTAGGCGATGCCGTTGAGGCCCTTGCCCCGGGCGTGGGAGTAGACGTCGAACACGTCCTCGCCATCGCGCGGATTCTGAGCCGAACTGTTGTAGGCGCGCACGCCCCAACCCCCTTCATCATCACGTTTGGCCGGCACCAGCGGATCGCGCGGGATGCGGCGTAAAAAGTAGAACTTGGCGCCCTTGGCGCTGCGCACATCGCGCACGCCTTCGACCAGCACTTTCAGGTTCGGCGGGTAGCCGCTGCTGTTCAGCGACTTCTCGATGTAGCCGGCATCGAAGGCGCGTTTGTAGGCGTCGATGGCATCGCGAATCTGGTACAGCGCGTTGCGCAATTCCTGCTCCTTGCCCCGCCGCACCAGGGTCTCGGTCAGCGGCGCGGCCATGCTCGCCAACAGGCCAATCAGGGCCAGCGTCACCACGACTTCGATCAGGGTGAAACCGCGTTGGGAGGCGTTCATGATCAAGGCTTCTCGACAGTGACGCGGGTGGTGGCCACGGCCGATTCACCGACGGCACGCGGCTGCGCGGCAGGCGACGGCATCACGTAGCTCTGCGAACGATCCGGGGCCTGGATGTGCATGCTGGTCTCGGTGCCGGTGGAGAACTCCATGTCCGACGGGCTCTGATACGGCAGGTTGCGCACGATCCGTGGGGTGATCGACAGCACCAGTTCGGATTTGCCGATGGTGTCTTTGTTGCTGCCGAACAAACGGCCGAGTCCGGGAATATCGCCGAGCCCCGGAATCTTGTTGCCGGTGGCGCCGTGGTCGTTGCGCACCAGCCCGGCGAGGATCTGGGTTTCGCCATCGTGCAGACGCAGCGAGGTTTGCGCATTGCGGGTGTCGACCTGCACCGGGATCGTGCCCTGACGGGTCGGTTCCAGCGGCGTGGCGTTACTCACTTCGAGAGCAATCTTGATCGCCACTTCGTTGTTCAGGTGCACGGTGGGCGTCACTTCGAGCTTCAGACCGACATCCAGGTAGGTCACGCTTTCAGTGATCACCGGCCCCTGTGTCGACGGCACCGAGGTCGCGCTGATGATCGGCACGCGCTGACCAATGTGAATGCGCGCCTGCTCGCGGTTGCTGACGCGAATCACCGGACTGGCGAGGGTGTTGATGTCGTTGTCCTGCGCGTTGATCTTGGCTTGCGGCGATGGGCCGATGGAGATGCGGTCAGAGTTGATGCCCTTGAGCTGGCCCAACAGGGTGACTGGCGAACCATCGGAGTTGACCACACCGAAGGTGCTCGGCCATTGCAGGCCAAGGTCGAGAATGCGCTGGGTGGCGACTTCCATCACCTCCACTTCGAGCACCACCTCGGGGTTGGACTGGTCTTGCGATTGCAGAAGTTTCTCGGCCATGCGCACGGCGTCTTCGGTGTCGCGCATGGTCAGGGTGTTGAGTCGTTCGTCGACAAACACATCGCGGGTCTTGAGCATGGTTTTGACCATGTTTAGCGCGGTGTTGGCGTCGATGCTGGTCAGGTAGAACGTGCGCATCACCAGTTCCTGGTAATCCTTCACTTTCTGTGGCGAATCCGGGTAGATCAGCAAGGTGTTTTCGTTCACCACTTTCTGGTGCAACTGGTTCTGTTGCAGCAGCAAGGTCACGGCGTCTTCGATGCGCACGTCACGCACGAAGATCGTCGCTTTCATGTCCGGGCGCAGGTCTTTGTCGAAGATGAAATTGAGCCCGGCGACTTGCGACAGCACTTCGAAAATGGTCTTGAGGTTGGCGTCACGAAATTCCAGAGTCACCGGGCGATCGAGCTTGGTGCGCAGTTGCGGATAAGCAATCACGTTGCGGCTCTGCACCAGGCGAATGTTGCCTTGCAACTCCAGCGCGCCTTGGTTGGCCGGGTCGAGTTCGAGGATCTGTTTGACCTGACGATCCGCACCGTAGATGTCGCCACGACGCAGGTCGCCGCGGGCCAGCTCAAGTTTCTCGTCCATGCTGCGCAGGTACTCCATCTGCTTCAGCGCATCCTGGGCGCGGCGGTTGTTCGGCTCGATGGTCAGCACGCGCATGTAGGCGGTGCGCGCCGAAGTGAAGTCGCGACGCGCGCGGTCGGTGTCGCCGGCCGTCAGCAACGACGTGATCGCCTTGGCCCGGCCGGTGTTGAGCAGCAGGTGCAATTCGGTGTCGCGAGGGTTTTCACGCAGGCCTTCTTCGATCCGCGCCAGCCCCGCCTCGTACTGACCCTGTTCAATCAGGTCGGCGGCTTCCTTGTTGGCCACCTGCGCGGTGCTGCACGCGGCCAGCCCGGCACACAGGCCCAGGCTCATCAGCAAACGGGAACGGTTCATTGCGTACTCCCCACAGACAAGGTCTGCGACAAATGCAAAGGCAGGTAGACCAGGCTCAATTCCACATCGGAAATGCCGGTGATCTTCCAGGTGTCGTCGATCACATCCCCGTTGCGCACGACGTAGATCTTTTCGCCGTTCTGCAAAAACACTTGCAGGTCGCTGCGGTCATGCAGCCGACCGACGAACTGAAACGGCACCGGTGGCAGGCTCGGGGCTTGCACCACTGTGGCCGGGTTGATCGCTTGTTCGGTGACCGTGGCCAGGGTCGGCGCGGCCTTCCAGGATTTCGCCGCGAACAGATCGCCGGCCGGGCTCAGGTCCTTGATCGGTGCATCCTTGGCCTTGGCGGTGCTGGCCGGCAGCGCGCCCCGGGTTTTCCCCGGTGTGGCGACGGCAACCTGGTTCGAATCGGCGTCTTCGCTTGGCGAGAAATACGCCGGCAACCACGCCAACGCCGCCGCCACACCGAAGAACGCCAGCCACCCTGTCACGCGCTTGGTATTCATCACGACCTCGACAGGTAAAGGGTCATACGGATCCGGCCATTGAGGTCGGTGTCGCCAATCTTCTTGCGTTGCAACTCGAGGTCTTCCACCACCACCGCCGGCAACTGACCGAGCAAGGCGTGCACGAAGCGGCGCAGTTGCGGGTAGCTGCCGCGCACTGGCAAGAGGATCTGATAGCGCGCCAGATGGGTTTTCGGGTCGACACCGAGGGCGTACTCACCGCGCGCCAGGGTGATGTGCTCCTGGGCTGCGAGGGCGTAGATGCGGTCGATGGCGACGGTGGCTTGCGGCTGCGCCGGCAGTTTGTTGCGGAAGTCGTCGAGCTGACGCTGCGGCACCACCGGCGGCGCGATGCTGCCGTCTTCAACCTTGGCCAGGTACTCGCTGGCTTCCTGAGTCTGCTGGCTCAAGTGCTGCAACGATTGCCAGCCCGGCAGCAAGCCACCGAGTGCCCAAGCCACGGCGACCAGCAGCAACGCCAACCCGGCGAGGCCCGGAACGCCGAGGCCTTGCAGGTATTCGTGGACGATCAGTCTAGGGATTCGCATCGCCCATCTCCCAGGTCGCCGACAGGTTGAATTGCACCGGTTGCTCCGGCGATTTGACGACGATTTCGTGGCTCAGCAGCGACACGTCGGACAGCTCGTCGCTGGCTTCCAGCCGTTTGTGGAAATCGAGCATCGCTTGCAGATCCCGCGCTTCAGCGCTGATCCGCACTTGGCCCTTGCGCGCATCCGGGGTCAGAGTCAGCAGCGCGACGTCATCGCGCGGCATGGCTTCGAGCATGGCGAACAGGCGTTCCCACGGCCGGCGCAGTTGCTGCGAGACCTTGCGCATCTCGGCGAGGTTTGCCGCTTGCTCGCGGGTTTCCGCCGGGCTCAGGGTGGACTTGGCGCCGCTGTCGCCGGTGAGCTGACGCTGCGTGGTTTGCAGATGACCTTGTTGCTGTTCGGTGTGCGCGTCGAGGTGCTGTTGCACGCCGAAGCACAGCAGCGCCAGCAGCACGCCGCCGCCGAGCAGGCTCCAGCCCAACGGGCCGGAACGTGGACGTGGCTGAAAATCGAGATTAAGCGCGCGCATGTCAGGCCACCGCCCGGGACATGACGTACAAGCCGTCACGCACGGTCATCGCGTCGTCTTCAAGGGTGCGCAGTTGCACCCCCGCCACGTCCGGATGCGCATCAAGGCGCGCCGGCGCATGCAGATAAACGTTGAAGGCGCGTTCGCTGGTCGAGGCCTGCAGCTGCCGTTCGCGACCGATCAGGGCATTCAACGCGGCATCGCTGTCGCTGCCGCCCACTGAGCGCACACCGGCCCAGCGCCCTTCCCTTGCGAGCAACAACACGCTGCGTTGCGGCTCGGCGACGACGAAGAGGAAGTCGCCGGCATCGAGACTTTTGTCGAAGCGGTTGAACGCCGCCATCAGGTACGGCTGCACCGAGCGCAGGCGCAAACCGCGACCACTGACCAGCGTGCGCAGGCGTTCGAGCAAGTCTTGCGGCAAGGCGCTGGCGATGCGGTCGTAACCGGCCGGTTCGGCGGACAACACCAGACTCCACGGCTGGGTTGGTGCACCGAACAGGTCTTCGAAACACAGTTGGGCAAAGCCGCGCAGTTCCTCAGGGCTGCTGATCTGCGCGCTCCATGGCACCAGGCAGAAACGGCTGAAGTGACCGGAAATGACCACGCTCAATTCGGCACCGGCGCCGGCGTGTTCACCGAGCAGGCGATCGAGGGTATCCAGCGCCACCGCGTAGCTCTGGAAGCCTTCGTCGATGTAACCGACGCTGCCCAGCCACAGGGTGTCGCTGCCGCGCCGCTGACCGAGACCAACACCGCTGGCGCCGAGCACGGCGACAAAACGCTCACGAGATAAATGTGACACGGTTGATCTCCTCCAGCGTGGTGCGACCTTGTTCCACCAGCTCCAGCGCCGATTCGCGCAGCAGGCGCAAACCACGGGCGCAGGCCAGGGCTTTGATTTGTTTGATCGGTTGGCGCTCGACGATCATCTGGCGCAGCTCGTCGTCGAGGTGCAGCAACTCGGCAATCGCCGTGCGCCCGCGATAGCCGCTGCCCCGGCAGTGGCCGCAACCCTTGCCGTGAACGAAGTGGTAGTGATCGACTTTCTGCGGATCGAGGCCCGATGCGCGCAGTTCTTCATCGCTCGGATTGACCGGTGCGCTGCAACTGGCGCACACCAGCCGGATCAGGCGCTGGGCGAGAATCGCGTTGAGCGCCGAAACCAGGCTGTAGGGGTCGATTTCCATTTGCGTGAAGCGGCCGATCACGTCGAAGACGTTGTTGGCGTGGATGGTGGTGAACACCAGGTGACCGGTGAGCGCCGATTGCACAGCGATCTGCGCGGTGTCCGGATCACGGATTTCGCCGACCATGATCTTGTCCGGGTCGTGACGCAGGATCGAGCGCAAGCCACGGGCGAAGGTCAGGCCTTTTTTCTCGTTGACTGGAATTTGCAGCACCCCCGGCAACTGATATTCGACCGGGTCTTCGATGGTGATGATCTTGTCCACGCCGTGGTTGATCTCGGTGATCATCGCGTACAGCGTGGTGGTCTTGCCGCTGCCGGTCGGGCCCGTCACCAGGACCATGCCGTAGGGTTCGGCGGCGAGGCGACGCAACTGGCGCAGGGTTTCGTCTTCAAAGCCCAGCGCCTGCAATTGCACGCCGCAGACCTTGTCGGCGAGATCCTGTTTGTCGAGCACCCGCAGTACCGCGTCTTCGCCGAAGATGCTCGGCATGATCGATACGCGAAAATCGATCTGGCGGCCACTGATGCCGATCTTGAAGCGACCGTCTTGCGGTACGCGCTTCTCGCCGATGTCCAGTTCAGCCATGACCTTGACCCGCGAAATCACCTGCTCGGCGAACTCGCTGCCCTGGACTTTGCTGATGTTGTTGAGCACACCGTCGATGCGGTACTTGATCACCAGACCGTGGCCGGTGGTGCCGAGGTGGATGTCGCTGGCGTGCATTTTCAGCGCGTCGTACAGGGTCGAGTTGACCAGTTTCACCACGCTGCTGGCGTCTTCGCTGATGCTGGTCAGCGACAGGCTTTGCAGGGTGTCGATTTCGTGGTGGGTGTCGCCCTGAGCGTTCAGCGATTCGACGGCATGAAAGCTTTCTTCGTGGCGGGCCAGATAGGCCTTGAGGTCATCGGCGTGCACCAGATACAGCGGCGCGCCGTGCAGGCAATCGTCGATCCAGGCCAGCCGCGCCGGGTCGAAGGGGTCGGCAAATACGCCGATGACTTCGTCGTTGTGGCGCAGCAGGATGAATTCGCGTTTCAGGCATTGTGCGAGGGTGACCCGGTCGAACACCGGCGTCGCGGCAAACAGGCTGTCCGTGTCGAGCACCGGGTAATGCAGGGTGGCGCCGAGGGTGTGAATGAACGGCATCGGCGCCAGTTCACAGAGTACGCCGAGGGCTTCAAGGACGCGTTCGCCGGAGGTGGCGGCCCGCGCCCGGGCCTGGGACAACTGCTCGCTGGAAAAGTATTCACTGGAAAAGCGCTCGGTGGCACTTGCGGCCAACAGCGGTTCGACGACAACGGACAGACGTTCCATGGCTTGCTCTCCAACCGGGGCTTAGAGCCCTGTCGGCGCGGCAAACCTTGGCGGCAAGTGCCGGAACGTCTGTTCGCGCCATTACTCCCCGGTGAGCATTTGATCGTCGTCCGGTGCCATGGCGTGCAACTGTCGTCGCCGATCCGCCAACACCCAACTGCCATCGTACAACTGCAACGGGAAGCTCTCGGTCCTGCTCTGGCGTCGTTCGACAAATCCCTCGGAAGGGCTCGCACCGGGTTTCGCTTCACGCTTGATGCCCAGAAGGTCGCAGACCGCCCGCGCCAGTTCCGCCAAGGGAAACGGTTTGAACAGGATGTGGCTGACCCCCAGTTGCCGCGCCCGCTCACAGACTTCAGCGGTCGGGTGACCCGTTATCAGCACAAAATGGCACGTCCTGTTCTGGCGGACCGCGTCGAGCACCTCAAAGCCTTCCATATCGGGCAAGCGGTAATCGAACACCAGCACGTCGGGGGCAAAGGTTTCGGCCAAACCGATAGCCGTCGCTCCGTCATGTGCAATCGCGACGTCCAGCCCCTGCGCCGACAGATAATCCTGAAGGTTCTGTGCAAGCAGCTGTTCGTCTTCGACAACCAGTACTTTGTTAACCAAGGTCGACTCCTTGAAACAGCAGGTCCGATGACCCCGCCCTGAGAGTGCGCCTTACCAGGGGTAACGCACACTTCATGCCAGGCTGAGTGCCGGTAATTTTATCTCTTCATGTCCTTGAATTTAATGACAATGCCCGCTCGTCCTGGTACCCCGTTCCCCAGAAACGGGGAAGCACCTGAATGGGCATCGAAGCCATTCCCCACTATTGGGGGGGAACCTTCAGTCGTCGTCAATTCGTTCGATCCTGTTCTGCACCCGTAATTGCGCGAGCACCTGACGACGAGCCTGGGTCTGTTGCTGTCGGGCGAACTCTGCCCTGACTGTATCCAGCCCCTGTAAATCTGGGACATCGGCGGCCTCCAAGTGGTTCGGCAAATAAATCACATGCCAGCCAAACGGTGAACGCAGTGGTTGGCTGGCAAAACTCGCCCCGCTGACAATCGAGGCGCGCATTTGCATCAAGCGTAGACGCGCTTGAGCCACTGTGGCTGCATCTGCTTGCACGGGCACGCGGATCAACAGGTGACGGGGTTGCAAGGTATTGGCGCGGATCAGTTCGGCGAACATCTGCTGCGCCGCCAGTTCGCGGCGGGTGTACTCGGTGAAGGAGGCCTCATCGAAACCGGCGTCCTGCAAGCGCCGGACGAATTTATCCGCGCCGCCGATGGCCATGCGGGTTTGCTCGATCTGCTGACGCAGCAATTGTTCGTCGATCTGCCGGCCACGTTTCTGCGACTCCTGCCACAGCAATTCTTTGTCGATCAGCATTTGCAACGCGGCCTGGCGCAGTTCCTTGTAGGCCTTGGGGCTGCGAATACTCGTCACCGCGCGGCCCTGATCTTCCAGGTATTCGGCGAAGAAGCGCTCGAAGCGAAACCCGGAAATCTCCGTGCCGTTGACCCGTGCCACGGCCGGCTCGTTATTCGCCCACGCCAGCGGCAGCCAGCAAGTCAGCAGCAAGATCAGCGTTGTGCGTTTCATGATCGGGCCCTCCGTTCAGGGGCTGGCAACCATCGGTTTATAGGGTGCGACCAGATAGAAACGTTGATCGGGCAAATCCACGGTAACCACATGCGCGCCGCTCAAGCCCAGCCGTCGACCGGGACCGAAACTCAGGCGCGGGGTCAGGCCGGTGTCGAAGTCGTGCAGGCCTTCCAGCGCCGCCACCAGTTTCTCGCGGCTGGCGTCGCGGCCGGCCTGCTTCATGCCTTCGCTGAGCAGCAACATCGAGGCATAGGCGCCGACTTGCAGCACCGCGTGCTGGGCGCCGAGGCCTTGGCCTTCACGCAGTAACGTCAGGGCCATGCGCCCGGCCTGGGTCCAGTCGCTGGGCACGAACGGATAGGCGAGAAACACCCGCCGGGTGAATCCGTCGGGGACTTGCAGCAGATCACCCGCCACCTGACTAGAGGCGGCAAACAGGTAAGGCACTTGCCCGGCGCTTTGCAGCCGCGTCGCCAGACGACTGAAGCCGCCGCCAGTGCCCAGATAAAACACTGAACGCGAACCCAGCGGCAGCGCATCCGCCGTCGGGTCGTAGGCTTGCAGATGGACTTTCTGCCAGCCGTGATCCTGCAAGTACTGGCCGAGGTTTTGCGCGGCTTGCGTCTGGATCGGGTCATCGGGATAAGCAATCAGCGTCGGCCCTTGCAGCACGCGCAAACTGGCCGTGGCGTAATCGGCCAGCGCGATCAACTGCTCACGCAATCCCGGTAATGGCTCGAATATCTGCGGACTGGCCTGCAGGGTGCCGAGGATCGACATCGGCCCGATCAGTGGCACCCCGGCCTGTTCCAGGCGTGGCCCCAGTTCGCTGTCGAGAGCCGGTGCCAGCGGCGCGATCAGCGCAAACACCTGTTCCTGCTCGATCAGTTGCTGCAAGGCCTGTTCGGCACTGGCGCGGTCCGGGCCGGGATCGATCACCGTCAAGCGCAACTGCCGGCCGTGTATGCCACCGGCCTGATTGATCCGCGCGACACTGCCGTTGAGCACCGCCGCAACGGTCATGCCCTCCTCGGCCAGCGGCCCTTGGCTGGGCAGCAAGGTGCCCAGATGCAAGGTCTCGGTATCGAGGCCGGGGTCGCGTTCGTCGGCGAGGCGTTTGAGATAGGCGGTGAGGTTGCGCTGATCCTTCATCGACAGCAGAAAGCGCGGCATGCTCGGGTCGAGACGGTTGTGGCCGGGATCTCGGCCCTGCTCAATGGCCGTGGCCAGAGTGCTTTCGCTGTAGGCCGGATAGCTGCGGCCGTTGACCTGTTGCTGGCCATACGTGCTGGTCAGTCGCGCCCAGTTCAATTCGGGGGGACGCACGCCGCCTTCAGGTCGGCCGAGGCCATCGGTGCCATGGCAATTGGCGCACGGCAGGCTGGTCGCCGGCAGCAACACATCCGCCGCGCCGACCCGCGCCATGATCGCTTCGCCACTGGCCGACAAGCCTTGGCGGTACAAGCGTTTTCCCGCCGCCTCTTCGGGTGTCAGCGGCGCAGCGCTCGTGCCAAGGCTGACGCCGGCGAGCAGGACCAGGGCGAGGACGCAGTAGCGTTTCATGGCGCGGACTCAGCGGCCGGCCACGGGCATTGTCAGCAACTGCAAGCGCTGGGCAATGGCGGCAGCCGGGGCGTCGGGACGGATTTTGCTCCAGCGTTTATTGGCGACATCGCCGACGATCAACTGCGTGGAGTGTTGCTCTGGCGTCGGTACGATCTGGCCGATGCGACTCAATACCAAGTCCATCTGCGCCTTGTCGCCGGTAAGAAAAAGCCAATGAGGGTCATCGGAACCCTGCTTCAAGGTGTAAGCCTTGAGCACCGCCGGCGTATCGCGCAGCGGATCACTGGTAAGGGAAATAAAGGTGATGTCCTGCGCCTTGTCACCCAGCAGCTCGCGGACTTCCTTGAGCTTTTGGGTGATCAGCGGACACGCGTCATTGCAACTGGTGAAGATCACGTTAAGCAGGACGATGCGGTTTTGCAGCGCATCGCTGTAGAAGCGCAGGGTCTCGCCGTTCTGATCCTGTAAAGGCGTGTCGGTGAACCAGGTTTTCGCGTCGTGGGTGCCTTTGGCCGGCGCGGCGGCCACAGCGGCTGGCGGCTCAGAGACGTGGCCTTCGTGAGCGAACACGACGTTACCAAGAATCCAGAAACACACGGTCAGGGAGATCCAGTCGAGCAGTCTCATGGCTGTTGCTCCATGGCGATGGCAGTGTGTTTGGCGTGGGTGCGCAGGCCGCTGAGTTTTTCCACTTCCTTGGCCAGCAGCGCCGGATCAGTGAAGCCGTAGTAGCGCATCCAGTGGCGGCTGTCGCCGTCGCCGACGAGGATCAGCGGTTGATGACTCTTCAGGTCGCCGCTGAAACTGCCGAGGCCCTTGAGGGTTTCATTGATCGACTGTGGCGAGCCGGTCAGCCAGCTCCAGCCCGGCCCGCGCTGGAACGTGCGCGCATAATCCTGCAGGCGTTTCGGGTCGTCGCGCTGCGGGTCGATGCTGATCGACACCAGTTGCACTTCGTTGCCGACCCGTGCACCGAGCTGTTTCTGCACCTTGCCCATGATCGACGAGACCACCGGACACACCGTGGTGCAACTGGTGTAGATGAAGCTCATGACGACGATTTTGCCCTGCACCAGGTCTTGTTCCAGGCGTACGGTTTTGCCGTTCTGGTCGAGTAGCGGCACGTTGGCGAATTTCACCTGGGCGTGTTCCTGGGTATTGCTGGCCGGGGCTTTGTGCCCGGCGTGCTCGTCCGCCGAATGGGCCTGGGCTTGTTGGATGCCGAGGCTCAACAGGCACAGGCTCAGCAGGCCACTGGATGCAAATCGGTTCATGTCGAAACTCCTCTTCAACGGGCCTGGCCGGGGGCTACCCGAACACTGGCAAAGGTCTTGTCATCGAAACCGGCACCCAAAGAGGCCGCACGCACATGCAGATACCAGGCGCCGCTGCGGTCGAGGGTGATCGGCGCTTCGTACACGCCGTCGGCGACTTCCAGCGCGGCCACTTCGCGGGGATGCGAGGTGGGCGCGAGGTAGTAGCGCAATTGCACGTCTTTCACGCCGCTGCGCTGGGTTTTGTCTTTGCCCTGCACGATGCGGAAACGCACGACGTAGGGGTCGTTGAGTGCCACGGCAGTCTTGTCGAGGAGGAACTCGACTTTCGGTTGGCCGAGGTGTTTTGCCACGGCGCCATTGGTTTCGATCTGCGCAGTGAAGCAGTGAATGATGTTCGGTTGATTGAGCAGGAACGCCACGTCGAAGCGCCCCGCCGCCGGCAGCTTCACCCGCGCGCTGTAAAGTCCCGGCGAGATTTCGCGCAAGCTGCGGTCGATGACCATGGCGGCGCGGGCGATCTGCCCCCGATTGGGGTAACCGGACATCGGCGCGTTCATGCCTTCGGCGTAGAAGTAGGTGGTGTTGTCGACCGGGTTGACCACGAACACCGCGTTGTCGTCACGCGACACTGCCAGACTGGAGGCCAGCGGCAAATCCCCGGCCAGACGCGGCGCTTGCGGGCCGGCTTCGAACCCCTGGCTGATCGGCTGGCGGCCTTCGCCTAAAGAAGACAGGTTGATCATGGTGACTTTCGGTGAAGCGAGTCCGCGGATGTAGGCGTAGGCCTGGGTGAACACCACTTGGTAGGGTTCGGCGCTGACGTCGAGGTCGTGAATGGCGCTGTTGGTCGCGGCGTCGATGACGCTGGCGCGGTTTTCCACGGTGTTGAGCACCACGCCGAAGCGGCCGTCGGCGCTGAAGCCCATGGGGCCGAGGCCTTGCTGCAGTTTGATCACCCGGCGGATGGCGTGGGTGCTGGCGTCGATCACGGTCACGGTGCCGTCCTTGCCATCGGCCACGTAGACCGCGCCGGACAGCCCCGAATAGGCGACTGACAGTGGATGCGAGCCGGTTTTGATTTGCTCGACGATGTTCAGGCTGGCGATGTCGACCACGCTGACGGTGCCGTCATCGCGATTGCTGACGAAGGCGAAGCGGCTGTCCTTGCTGAAGCTGATTTCGTGGTGGCCGCGCCCGGTCTGCAAGTGTTTGAGGGGTTTGAGGCTTTGGCTGTCGATCACTGTGACGCCGGAGTCTTCGGCTTTGCTGGCGTTGTTGCCGACCCAGAGCAGACGTTCATCCGGTTGCAGCGCCACGCGTACCGGTTGGCTGCCGGCTTTAATCGAATCGAGAACCTTGAATTGTTCGCTGTCGATGACGGCCACTTCGCCGGCCGTCGGCATGGAAACGAACACGCGTTTGTTGTCTTTGGGCGTGACCCAGTCCATCGGCGGCTGCTTGAGTTCGATTCGCGCGAGGGTGCTGGTGATGCCGCCGACCGAGACCGACGGATCGACCACGGCGATGCTGGCGTCGCGGTTCATCACCAGCAGGAAATAGCTGTTGAGGTCGAGCAACGGCCGCGCACCGATGTTGGATTTGAGAAACACCCCGACCCGGGCTTTGCAGCTCTGGTCGCGGCCCTGGGCCTGATCGGCGGCGAGGGTTTGCGGATCGACCCAGGCCCCCGGCGCTACCCCGGACAACGGCTGACCGGAAGCGCTGTCGGTGATGTGGAACTGCACGTCGGCGAATTCACCTTCGCGCAGCTTGCCGTCGGCGGCCAGTGGCTTGAGGTTGAAGTCCACCGCCACGCCATCACGGTTCAGCGTCTGCCCCCCGCCGGTTTGCGCCAGCGCAATCTCACTCAGCGTCAACAACGCCCCGGCCATGGCCAGCGTGCAAATACCGATGATGTTGATGATCCTGTTCATCCAGCACTCCCCTACCTCTTCATCTGGCAAAACACCGGCCCCTGTAGGAGTGAGCCTGCTCGCGATGGCGTCATCCGTCTCACCATCCGAAACCGAGTTGCCCCAATCGCGAGCAGGCTCACTCCTACAGGGGATTTGCATCCATCCCACTTCCTCACTGCCACCACTGCCCACTGTGGGAGCGAGCTTGCTCGCGAAGGCGTCTTCCGCTGCACCCTTGAAACCGGGTTGCTCCCATTCGCGAGCAAGCTCGCTCCCACAAGGGATTTGCATTCCTACCGCACCCTCACTGCCCACCACCGGCCCTCTGTAGGCCTGTCGTTGTGTCTACTGCCCCTGCGGCGCCGGTTCCGGTTCGTTGGTCACCCGCAGCAAGCCCCATAACCCGGAGGTGTTGCCGTAGGCGGCGTAATCGCGGAACAGATAATCCCCCGGGATCGCATTGCTGCCCCCAGCGCTCGGGATCATGAAGCTGAAGTGCGCGGCCGGCAGGACGCTTTCGTGGGCGCCGATGTACATCGACATCGGGTTGTAGCCGAAGCGCACCGAACCCACGCCCGGCGACCCCATCGGATAACCCCCGGTGTCGCTCTTCTCGGCCTGGAACGGATTGACCGACCAGACATGCCCGTCGAGCTGGAACGTGGTGCCACGACTGCCACCGCTCGGCATCAAAATATGCGTGCGCAACGGTTGCCCGGGTTTGGCATACAGCACCGGCGTCTGCGGATCGCCGCCCACCAACGCGTTGCTGTAGGCCATGTGCGCGTTGGTCATGTCGCCATAACCCGCGCCATCGGCATGCCCGAACGGTGCATCCGGGGCGAGGCCGAAGCGGTACCACAGCGGTTCGGTCTTGTAGTTGATCGCCATGCTCGAGTTGTCCTGCGGATCGGTCGGCACGCCGAAGCCTTCAGCAGCGATCCCTTCCACCGGCCGGCCATTGGCCCAACGAGTGTTCAACGCCTTGTGCCAGACCATCGCGAAGTCGCGGTAACTGGTTTGCCCAGGCGCGGTGACCGTGGCGTTGACCTTGCGCGCATCGTCGACCCAGGTCGCGCCGATCGGCAGAATGCTCATCGCACCACCGAGGCCTTTTTGCGGCTGCTTGATCACGTCCGCCGGGGTGATGTTCAAACCACCGAACTCGACCGCCGTGGCGTTGATGTTGTCGACGCTGCGACCCAGTTGCGTCACCGGTTTGCCTTCACGCTCCAGGTGCCCGGCGTAGTACTGATAGGTACGCGTCGGGTACGCGCCGCTGTTGCCGACACGCGGTGGCACGGTCTGGATGGGGTTGGCGCCGACATTGGCACCGTCGGATTTGGTGATGTCATACGCCAGCAATTGCGCATGCAGGCCGACGTGGCTGGACGGCCGCATCAGGTTGTTGCTGAAGGTGGTCGAGCCCAGACCGCTGTTGCGATCACGCTTGACCATGCCTTGCATCACCGCGGTTTGCGTCAAGTCGGGCATCACGCTCGGCAGACGGTTTTCCAGAGTGATGTTGATGCAATCTCCCGCGGCTGCGCGCAGCACCAGCGGTTCGACCGGGATGCCGGGTTTGAGCTTGCCGCTGAGCGGATCCAGGTCGGATTTACGCACATAGAGAATCGCGGTCGGATCATGCAGCGGCCCGCTCTGCCCGCCGATGGTGATGGTTTCGCCATCCTCCGGATCAGTCACGGTGACTTGTGGAATGCTCACCGTGCGCGAATTCAGCACCAGGGTGCCGCCCGCTGGATTGAGCGGCCCGCCGACATGCTGACCAAGCCCTTCGGGATCGCCGATGGTCAGGCCCAGCGTATTGCCGAGGATGTCATTGGCCAGCGCCGCGACCACTTCATAGTTGCGCTGCACAGTCGGCCGAGTGCCAATGCCGTTAGGATTGGCGCCATAGCGTGGGCAACTGCCCTCGAACGCCACGGTATTGCGCATGCCCGCCGGGCTCGGGTTGTTGGGGATGGCGAACAGGTCGGCGCGTTTGGCGGTGTAGTTGCGCATCACGCCCCAGATACCGCTCCAGTAGCCTTCGATCGAAGCGTCCATCGAGTACAGATAATCACCCGTGGTCGCCGCCGAACTGGACAGCATCGACACCGGCGCAATGAAGCCCATCTGTTCGGAAATACCGATCATCTGCGACGCGCGCCAGCCGGAGTTGGAGCTGTTGCCGAAACCGGAACCGCTCTGCAGCCATTTCACACCGTGCAGGGTGACGTTGTGCTCTTCTTCATGGCCGCCGGCATGCACCCGCAGCCGCACGTTGTCGCCGGTATAGGTGCGCAGCATCGGCGTGAACGGGTCACCGGGTTCGGCGCCGCCCTTGTTGATGTGCGGCGGGAACAGCGTGGTGCCGCCGGTTGGGCCGGTGGCCGAGGTGAGCAGATTCGGCGCCAGGTTCATCGCCGGAATCGCGCGGTCGGTGCGGCTTTGCATGGCGAACGACAGATCACCGCCGAGGCCGTCAGCCTGCATGCCGCGTTTGCCATCCGGGCCGACCTTGTTCGGGTCGTACACGCGCAGGGCCAGCGGTTCGTTGCGATAGTTGACGACGAACATGCCCGGGTCATCCACCGAAATCGCCTGCGGACATGGCCGGCTCGGGCAGCCCGGCACCTGACCGCCCTGCACTTCCAGCACGCCTTCTAGCAAGTTGCTGGCGTTGTTGCGCACTGGCGGGTTGATCGCGTAACGGAAGCTGTCGGCGGTGGCCGGGAACGCCTGCGCATTCGGCACACCGTTGGGACCGGCACCGACATAGACGCCAGCTTCATAGGCGTGCTGGAAGTCGCTGTATTCGAGGAAGAACTCGCGGAAGCTGTCGTTCTTGCCGTCGCCATCGAGGTCGCCGGTGTTGATCACCGCTTGCCACGAGGTCGGGCCGCCATCCTGACGCGCGCCGCTGTACAACGGCTCACCGGTTTCGGCGTGGAACCAGGTGGAACCGGCCGGCTCTGCAAGAACGGTTGCGTACAGACCAATCTGCTGGTGCGTCGATGGGCCTAAGTGGTCGTGGGTGAAGATCGTGCCGAGGCCGCGATCGACGCCTTTGGCGTTGACCACCGGATCGACGAACCAGCGCTGCATCGCCGTGCGCGCACCCAGCCAGTCGGCGCGACCATACTGGCCGAAGAATGGGTGGTTCCTGGCTATCGGGCAGGCCTGGGTGCCGTCACGTGGATCGGTGCCGGCGCACTGGTTGAACTCGCGGATCGCATGAATGCGCTCCTGCACAGCGCCGGGCGAGAGCACGCCGTCCTCATAGTTCCAGCCGTTGGAGGAGCCGTCCGCCGAGGTCAGATCCCACTTCGGCAAGTGGATGTGCTGGCCGATCACGTCGGTTGGCGTGCGCACCTGATAGTCGTCCATCTCATAGGTGGCCGGGACCAGGTTGGTTTGCTGGTATTGCACGCAATCGAAAGTGTTCATGCGCATCACCAGCGGCTCTGGCGGACGCTGCTTGGTGATCACCGGCCAGGCGTCTTCCCACAGCGCCAGAATGCGCGCCTGCGGGAAGTGATAGCCGACCTTGTTGTACACCGCGTCGAACTGAATATTGGCGGCTTTGTAGATGCGTGGGCGGTCGGCGGTGAAGCTCGAGGCGCCGACAAAGGACATGCCGTCGATGCGCTCACCGCTGGCGAACTCGCCGCTGCCGGCGTTGCTGGTCAGGCGTTTTTGCCGATCGTCCATGCACGGCTCGTAGTACGGCGCGCCGGCCATTGGCAAGGCACCGTTGGTGCGGAAGGCCTTGGCCACCACTTGATTGCCGGGCAGCAAGGCGTAGCTTGGGTGGTCTTTTTTCGCGTGGAAGGCCATCGCCGCCTGTTCGACTTCAGTGCCTTCTTCCGGCAGGTAAATCGGTTTGGCTCGGGTGACTTCCTTGGAGAAATCCAGCGAAGTGGTGACGGTGTGCGCCTCGCCACCGGCCGCGACGCCATCGAGTGCGTGACGCTGCAAGCCGCCATTCCAACCGCCGGACTGCGCCGGGTCGAGATTGGCCCACAGTGCCTTGCCGCTGGCCTTGAGCGACTGTGCGGTGGCGGCGTCGAGCATGTCCAGTGGCGGCGTTGGCGGACGTTGGCCGACCGAGCTTTCCATACCGCCGATCCAGAACGGATAGCCTGGGTTTTTCAGGCTGCCGTCGGCATTGCGATTGGCTTCGCTGCGATCGACCAGCGCCAGCGAGCCGATGGCTTGACCGCCGGTATTGCCGCCGTGATGTTCGCCGTCGTCGCCCTCTTCTTCATCCTCGTCGTCATCATTGCCGGCGATCAGGGTTTCGCCGATTTTCGGCACGACCACGACTTTGCCCGGCATCGGTGCCATGGCTTTGCCCGGCAGCGGAACAATCGCCGGAATCGGTGTGCCGGCAATGATTTCGCCGTCCGGCAAGGCCCGCGCGCCAGCGGCGGGTTTGCCGCTGCGCAAGGCAAACGGTTCGCTGTGATAGCCGTCGGCGCCCTGTTGCGAAACGTCGAGCCGCGTGCCCTCTTCAAACACATCGTGCACGCGCCACATGGCCCACATGCCTTGAGCAAAGTGCGGATAGAAATGGCAGTGATAGATCGCATCACCGGCCACGCGGTTGCGGTTGCCCGAACCACCGTTGGCGATTTCATAGGTATAACCGGCGCCCGGTCCGATGCCCTGGGCGTCGACGTAATCGGAGTTGTCGTCGTTGGGATTGAACAGCCACTGATGGCCATGCAGGTGGAAGATGTGCTGCTCGTGGCCATTGTGGGTATTGCGGAATTTGACGAAGTCACCGATGTAGCTGTGGTTGACGTTCGACGGCTCCGACGGATACAGCGCCATGGTGGCTTTCACGCCGATCTGATCGGCGCGCGGTATCTGGCCGGGGGCGATGTTCTCCAGCCCGGTGTTGGCCGGCACATCCACCAGCATCGCCACATCGCCGACGGTGTGCGAGCTGAGGAAGAATTCTTCATAGGCACACGACAGGCAGTCGTGCATCGGCCCCACGCCCAAGCGGTTGGCGACCACTTCGGCACCCATGCCGCCGGAGCCATAGTTGATCATGAACGAGTCGCGGGTCGGCTCCAGCACATGGGCCATTACCGGGTCAGCCCAATAAGCCGGGAATGCTTGAGTAGCGGCGGTTTCGTCCTGGAATTGCGAGGCGAAATCGCGGAATGCTTCGAGGCGGTTGGGGATCGCCGGGTTGCGTTTGCCCATCGACTCCAGCGGGTAGGTGCTGGATGGGAAACTGCCGTCGGCGTTGCTGCCCATGACAATCGCATCGCTTTCGCTGGAGATGATTTCATTGCCGTCGACCATGCCGATGATCGGCGTACCAGCCTTGCCTTCACGCAGCCACGGTTCGCGCTGCGGGTAGCGCGCCTGGTAATCGACGATCGGTTGGCCGGTGGGTGCGCGGCCCGTGGTGGCCAGGCGCATTTCTTCTTCAGTGAGGGTATTGCGATAGGTGCGACCGCCCTTGGGCAGCACGACGACCTGGCCGAACAGACCGTTGGCAACGTTGCCGGCCGCGCCCTCGCCGCCAAACGTCGCGCCACGGCTACTGACGGCAAACGCGCCCTCACGTTCGGCGAACAAGGTGTAGGAACGGCTGGAGCCCGGAGGCACCAGGCTGTTGGCGTTACGCCCGGTGAACGAAGAGATGTCATCGATGCTGTTCACCGCTTGCAGGCCG
This sequence comes from Pseudomonas neuropathica, assembly GCF_015461835.1. GTDB lineage: Bacteria > Pseudomonadota > Gammaproteobacteria > Pseudomonadales > Pseudomonadaceae > Aquipseudomonas > Aquipseudomonas neuropathica. The sequence continues at coordinate 163,535 of NZ_JACOPX010000008.1, forward strand.
TTGACCTGGAAACCGACGTGACGATCCGCCACTTGCTCGTCGACTTTGAAGGCTTCGGCGCCGTTGGCGTTTTCCACGCCCTCCTCTTCGCCCTGGTTTTCAAAGTGCTTGTTCGGATTGGCCTGATAGTCGAGCAGGTTCTGCAGATTGATCGTCAGGCAATCACCCGCCGCCACGCGCAGCACCAACGGCCGTGGACGCTTGTCCGGACGCAGCGAGACTTTGCCCGGCACTGCGGCGCCGCCGTAAGCCAGCGACTGCTCATGTTCATCGACCACATCGCGGCGCAGGGCGAACATCATGCCGTTGATGTTCTGCGCACCGAGGCGGTTGAACATCAGCGGTTGATCGAAGGCGACGACGTTGGCCACCAGGTTGCGCTCGCAACGCACGGCCGCGCTGGCCAGCTCGACGCTGAGCATCGAGGCCAGAATCAGCAGCCAGTTGAACAGGGACGGAGCGTGATGAATGCCAACCATGATCAGTAACCTCGTAGTGGGTGCTCTTGGGAACACTTCTCGACAAATGCCTCGGAGCAATCCGCGTGCCACAAAAAATCTCATTACCGTTCAATCAGTTACCGCAACCATTTGAGGATCTGGGGGATATTCCCCACCGGTTTTCCCCACTTTTCGGGCCTCTGCGGTTTGCCCCCGAATGTGGGGAAAACCGGGTTGGGTCACAACGGCGCATCCATGGCCAGGCCCTGCAAACGCCGGTATTGACGCAATACGTTCGGTACATAACGCTGGGTTTCGGCGAACGGCGGAATCACCCGGCCACGGCTGAGCACTGCGTCGGGCCCGGCGTTGTAGGCCGCCACGGCGAGAGCAATGTCGTTGTCGAACAAGGTCATCAGGCGTTTGAGGTATTTCGCCCCGCCCTGGATGTTGGCCTTGGGGTCGTAGACGTCGGTCACACCCAGTTCGCGCGCGGTGTCGGGCATCAACTGCATGAGCCCGCCCGCGCCTTTGGCTGAGGTCGCACCGGGGTTGTAGTGGGATTCGGCGTTGATCACCGCGTGCAGCAGCGCCTCGGGCAATTGATTGACCTTGGCCGCCGCCGACACCAGTTCCGCGTAGGGCTGGTTGGCGATCATTTGTGGCTGTTGATCAAGGCTGGCCACAGGCATTTCAGCCTCGTGGATCACCCGTTCGTAGGTGCGTCCGGGCCGGTGAACGTTGGACAGGACATAGCTGCCCTTGGCGTCCACGGAGATGAATACGTCGGCTTGCGCGGCGCCGCTGAGCAGCACACATCCGAGCAATCCGCTGGCGAGAAATTTCATGTCGGGCCTCCCCGGATCGACCCCGATAAATTGGGGGAAATGCCCCAATGGCCGATCACGTTTGAGCCATACGCAAGCACTGTGCCGACTCTTGAAATGCCCGATTTACAAGGGCTTCAGCCAATCAACCGATCTTCAGTGAGGCTGAGCATGGCAATTGCATAAGCCCTTCAGGCGACACGGCTGCCACTCACGGGAGGTCATCATGAAGCTGCAATTTCGTCCGCGTGGCCAACGCGGTTTTACCCTGCTCGAATTGCTCGTGGTGCTGGTGGTGCTCGGCCTGTTGGCCGGGATCGTCGCGCCGAAATACTTCGCCCAACTCGGTCGCTCGGAAGTGAAAGTGGCCAAGGCGCAGATCGAAGGGCTGAGCAAAGCGCTGGATATCTATCGACTGGAGGTCGGTCACTACCCGTCCACCGAACAGGGCTTGCAGGCGTTGGTCACCGCACCGAGTGACGAAGCGAAATGGACCGGCCCGTACTTGCAGAAAAAGCTCCCGCAGGATCCGTGGGGACGTAACTACACCTACCGCTATCCCGGCGAAAACAGCGAGTACGACTTGCTGTCGATGGGTAAGGACGGCCAGCCCGGCGGTGAAGGTGAAAACGCTGAAGTGACCAACTGGCAGTAAACGGAGCGCGGCCCATGCGATTTCATTTGAAAGCGGTCGGCAAGGCTGGCGTGGTGTCCTTGAGCGTCGAAGCGGCGGGTGACAGCGACGCACGGCGGATCGCCGAGGATCAAGGTTTGCGGGTGCTCAGCTCGCATGCCGACAAGCATTGGCGCTCGCTGAAACTGCGCCAGCGCGAGACCTTCAACCTGGTGTTGTTCAGCCAGGAACTGACCACGCTGCTCAATGCCGGCCTACCGTTGATCGATGCGCTGGAAAGCCTCGCCGAAAAAGAAACCGCCCCCGCTGCCCGGAAAACCTTGAGTGAGCTGGTGCGCCTGCTTTATGAGGGCAAATCCTTCTCGCAGGCGTTGGGCCAGTTGTCGGCGGTGTTCCCGCCGTTGTACGTGGCGCTGGTACAGTCCAGCGAGAAGACCGGCGCGGTCGGCGATGCGCTCGGTCGCTACGTCAGTTATCGCCAGCGCATGGACGAGGTGCGGCAGAAGATCATCAGCGCCTCGATCTACCCAATGCTGTTGCTGATCGTCGGTGGTGGCGTGGTGTTGTTCCTGATGGGTTATGTGGTGCCGCGTTTCAGTCTGGTGTTTGAAGGGCTGGGCAATAACCTGCCGTGGCTGTCGCAGGTGTTGATGAGCAGCGGCATGTTTCTGCATGCGCATCAGGCTGAGTTTTTTGGCGGGCTGGCGGCGCTGGTCATTGCCCTCGCCGTCCTGCAGAAGCAACCGGCGTTTCGCCGTGGGCTGGATCGGCTGGTGGAGAAACTGCCAGCCGTGCATCAACGGATTTTCATGTATGAGCTGGCGCGGTTTTATCGTTCGCTGGGGATTCTGCTGCAAGGCGGAATTCCGCTGGTGACCGCCATGGCCATGGTCAGGGGCTTGCTCACCGTCGCTTCGCGGACGCGGCTGGATCAGGCCTGCGAGCGGGTGCGCGAGGGGCAATCGCTGTCCACCGCGCTGGAACTCAATCACCTGGTGACGCCGGTCTCGCTACGATTGCTGCGCGCCGGCGAACAGTCCGGCAACCTCGGGCAGATGATGGAACGCAGCGCCGACTTCTACGACGAGGAAATCAGCCGCTGGCTGGAGTGGTTCGTTAAATTGTTCGAGCCGCTGTTGATGACCTTCATCGGCCTGCTGATCGGGGTCATCGTGATCCTGATGTACATCCCGATTTTCGAACTGGCTTCGAGTATTCACTGACTCCCGGGAACGGGTCCGGTCCCTGCAACAACGCACTTTTACGTTCCCAACAAAACCACAAAGACGGAGAACGATATGCACATTCAAAAGCTCGTGCTCGCAATGGCCATCGGCGCAGTTCTGTCAGCGTCTACGGTGCTGATTCCGGACAGTTTGTCCGGGGTATCCAGTGCTCATGCCAAGGATGGTGGAAGTGGTGGTGGAGGCAGTGGTGGCGGTAGCGGAGGGGGCGGCGGCGGAAGTGGAGGAAGTGGCGGGGGCGGCGGCGGTCACGGTGGCAGCGGTGGTGGCAGCGGTGGCAGCGGTGGTGGTGGCAGCGGTGGAAATGGTGGGGGCGGAAGTGGCGGCGGAGGCAGTCACGGCGGTGGCGGCAACAGTGGCAGTGGTGGTGGCGGTGGCAACAGTAGCCACAGCGGCAGCGACCACGGCTCGGGGCACTCGGGCGACAGCGCCTCATCCGGCCGCAACGGCGCCCATGCTGAAGCGGGAGATGACCATGGCGTCCACCGCGCTGGTGAAGTCGGCGATGACCACGGGGTCCACCGCGCCGGTGAAGTCGGCGATGACCACGGGGTCCACCGCGCCGGTGAAGTCGGTGATGATCGTGGCGTCCACGCTGCGGCTGAAGCCGGCGATGATCGCGGCGTACATGTCGGCGGCGAGCCGGGCGATGACAAGCGCGCCAACTGATCATCAGACACACCGCAAAACCTGTGGGAGCGAGCTTGCTCGCGAATGCTGTATGTCAGCCAATGATGTTTTGACTGACACACCGCTTTCGCGAGCAAGCTCGCTCCCACAGGGTTTTGTGGCGTGCGCAGATTTCGCAGACAACCACCATCAATTGTAGGAGTGAGCCTGCTCGCGATAGCGGTCATTCAGACACTGAAACTGTGACAGACGAAACGCTATCGCGAGCAAGTTCACTCCTACAGGGTTTTGTGGCATACGCAGATTACGCAGACGACCCTTATCAAATGTGGGAGCGAGCTTGCTCGCGAATGCTGTATGTCAGCCAATGATGTTTTGACTGACACACTGCTTTCGCGAGCAAGCTCGCTCCCACAAGGTTTTGTGGCATACGCAGATTACGCAGACGACCCTTATCAAATGTGGGAGCGAGCTTGCTCGCGAATGCTGTATGTCAGCCAATGATGTTATGACTGACACACTGCTTTCGCGAGCAAGCTCGCTCCCACAAGGTTTTGTGGCGTGCGCAGATTACGCAGACGACCACCATCAACTGTAGGAGTGAGCCTGCTCGCGATAGCGGTCATTCAGACACTGAAACTGTGACAGACGAAACGCTATCGCGAGCAGGCTCACTCCTACAGTTTGATCTGCGTGTAAATCAGAGGGCGACGTGGCTCTCGTTCAAGCGTTCACGCAAAAATTCAATCAGCGCCTGCACCGGCCTTGAGGCCTGACGATGCTGCGGGTACACCGCCGATAACGTCAGCGGCTCGGGGCGCAAGTCATCCAGCACCGGCACCAACCGGCCATCCTTCAGCGCCGCGCCGACAATGAACGTCGGCAAATAGGTAATGCCCATCCCCTGCACCGCCGCATCCCTGAGCAACTCGCCGTTGTTAACGCGCATGCGCCCGGTGACATTGACCAATAACGGCTTGCCCTGCCCGGCATTGAAGCGCCATTGCACCGAACGCCCATGGCCATAAGGCAGGCAGTCATGGCTGTGCAGGTCTTCAGGCTTGAGCGGCGTGCCGCGCTCGGCGAGGTACGCCGGACTGGCGCAGTACACCCGCTCGATCGACGCGATGCGCCGGGCAATCAGCGTCGAGTCTTCGAGCACGCCAATGCGCAGCGCCAGATCGTAGCCCTCACCGAGCAAATCCACCGGCCGATCACTCAGATCGACCTCTACCGTAACCTCACGATAGCGCTGCAAGAACAGCGGCAGCAGACAGCCCAGATGCGCCACGGCAAACGACAGCGGCGCACTCAGACGAATCGTCCCTCGTGGCTCGGCAGTCTGCCCGGCGATGCCCTGCTCCACTTGCTCGACTTCACCCAACAGGCGCAACGCCGATTCGTAATAACTCTGCCCCAGCGGCGTGACGTCCAGGCGCCGAGTCGAGCGGTTCAACAACCGCACGCCGAGACGCTCTTCCAACTGCATCAAGCGTCGGCTGACGAACTGCTTGGACAGGCCTAACTGATCGGCCGCCGAGGTGAAGCTGCCGGAGTCCATGACCTGGCAAAAAATACGCATGTCTTCGAACGGGTTCATTGTCACTCTCTGGTAGACAGTTAAACGCTTTATAGCCGCTTTTTCACTTTTGAGCAGCCCATTAATCTGTGCTCACGGTGTTGCTGAGGCCTGAAGCCCAGCGCCACAGCAGCCCGCAACCCAGGCATAAAAAATCAAAAACATTCAAAAGGATTTCCACCATGAACATCGTCAAGAAAACCCTTACCGCTTCCCTCCTCGCCCTGTCCATCGGCAACGCTTTCGCCGCCGAAAACAGCGGTGTCGAACACAATACCCAAGCCTTCCTCAATGCCCTCGCCGCCGGTGGTGGCAAACCGCTTGAGCAACTGAGCCCGAAAGACGCCCGTGCGGTGCTGACCGGCGCGCAGGCTTCGGTGAAGGTGGACTTGTCCGGTGTTGAAGTCAGCGACAAGGCGATCAAGGTCGATGGCCAGACCCTCAACCTGAAAGTTGTGCGCCCGGCCAAAGTCAAAGGCGAGTTGCCGGTGTTCATGTTCTTCCACGGTGGCGGCTGGGTGCTCGGCGATTTCCCGACCCACCAACGATTGATTCGTGACTTGGTGGTGGGTTCTGGCGCGGTTGCGGTGTACGTCGACTACACACCGTCGCCGGAAGCGCAGTACCCGACCGCGATAAACCAGGCTTACGCCGCAACCAAATGGGTGGCCGAGCACGGCAAGGACATCGGTGTCGACGGCAAGCGCCTGGCGGTGGCCGGCAACAGCGTCGGCGGCAACATGGCGGCGGTCGTGGCACTGATGGCCAAGGAACAGAAAGCCCCGGCGCTGCGCTTCCAGCTGTTGATGTGGCCGGTGACCAACGCGCAGTTCGACGACGGCTCGTACCAGCAATTTGCCGAGGGCCACTTCCTCACCAAAGGCATGATGCAGTGGTTCTGGGACAACTACACCACCAACCCCGCCGAGCGTGCGCAGATTCACGCCTCGCCGCTGAATGCCAGCGCCGAACAACTCAAGGGCTTGCCTGCGGCACTGGTGCAGACTGCCGAGTTCGATGTGTTGCGTGACGAAGGCGAAGGCTATGCGCGACACCTGGATGCGGCGGGTGTAGCGGTGACCTCGGTGCGTTACAACGGGATGATTCATGACTTCGGTTTGCTTAATCCGCTGAGTCAGATTCCGGAAGTGAAAGCGGCAGTGCGTCAGGCGGCGGCTGAGCTGAAAACCCATCTGAATCCATAACAGCAAAAGATCGCAGCCTGCGGCAGCTCCTACTTTGGAATACGTTCTTCTGTAGGAGCTGCCACAGGCTGCGATCTTTGTATCGGCAGACATTGCGGAGCTTCGGTCATGAACCTTTTCTACACTCACCTGCTGTCCTGGAGCGCCGCCCTGCTGATGCTCGACGCGGTGCTCTGGCACTTCTCGCCCTTCAGCCATCGCGCCCCGAGAGTCGGTGTACGGCTGGTGCTGTTTCTGGCGTTCACGGCGCTGGTGATCAACGCCGGCGTCAGTCCGTTGCAAGCACCACAATTCACCGATGATCGCGTGGCGCAACTGGGTGCGACGGCATTGGGGATTCTCTGGTGGCTGTACGCCGCGCGGGTACTGACCGAAGTCATCGGCCTGGCGCTGATGCGCCGCATCGGCCACAGCGGCCGTTTGCTGCAAGACGTGATTGGCGCATTGGTCTTTCTGGTCGCCACCGTTGCCGCGGCCGGTTATGTGCTGGAGCTGCCGGTAAAAGGTTTGCTGGCAACCTCCGGCGTGGTCGCCATCGTTGTCGGTCTGGCGCTGCAAAGCACCTTGGCCGATGTGTTTTCCGGGATCGTGCTCAACACCACCAAGCCGTATCAGGTGGATGATTTCGTGGTGATCGACGGCGTCGAGGGCAAGGTCTTCGACATCGACTGGCGCGCCACGCACCTGCTGACCAGCGCCGGAACCATGGCCGTGGTGCCGAACTCGGTGGCGGCCAAGGCGAAGATCGTCAACCTCAGTCGCCCGAACAACATGCATGGCGTGTCGATCAGCATTCAGGTGCCGAATCACATCCGCCCGCGCCGGGTACTCGATGCGCTTGATCGCACCTTGCAGGGCAGCAGTTCGCTGTTGCTGACGCCAGCGCCGAAAGCCGTGCTGAAAGAGGCCGGCGAAACCATGTCGGAATACGTCGCCAGCGGGTTCATCGCCGAACTCGGCAAGAAAAGCGAAGTACGCAATCAACTGTTCGACCTCGCCCACCGGCATCTGGAAGCGGCGGGGATTTCGCGGCATCCGGATGGCGTGATCGAACCCTCGACTCGTGCTCGCGCGTTGCTCGATGAAGTGAAAATCTTCCGCTCGCTGAGCAGTGATGAGCGCGATCGCCTGGCGGAATCGATGGTTGCCCAGCAGTACTCGGCGGGCCAGGTGGTGCTGGATCTGGACGAGGTTCCAGAGAGTCTGTTCGTGATTGCCACCGGGGTGGTCAGTGCGACGGTGCCGGACGGCGACAGCCAGGTCGAGGCCGGGCGGATGGGGCCGAGTGAGGTCATGGGTGAGCAAAGTATTCTCGCCGATACGCCGTCGCAGGCGACGTTCACGGCGTTGACGTCGAGCATCATTTATCGACTCGACAAGAACCTCACTCGTCAGTGCATGGAGCAGCGCACGGAGGTGGGTCGGGCGTTGAACAAGTTGCAGGCGGTGCGTCAGCAGAACAGTCGCCTCGCGTTGATGGCTAAACCGGTGGCGGTGAGGAAAGGTGGGTTTTTGGGATGGTTGCAGAAGCGCTGATGCGGGGATTTCAAGATCAAAAGCCTACCCCCTCACCCCAGCCCTCTCCCCCAAAGGGGGCGAGGGGGAAAGGGAGCCGATCTCCGTTTGCTTCAAGTGCGGAGTTCGACTCGATTCCCCAGGTCGGTGTACCCCGAAAAACCCCCTCGGTCAGTCCCCTCTCCCCGAGACCGCGAAGGGAAAGGGAGTCGATCTCCGGGCACTTCAAGACCTGAGTTCGATTCGGTATCGCAGGTCGGTGTACCTCGAAAGAACCCCTCGGTCAGTCCCCTCTCCCTCCGGGAGAGGGTTAGGGTGAGGGGCTCTTCGAGATCAGCCGATTACTTGGCAGTGAACTTGGTATAGCTGTTGATCAGGTTGCGGTAGTTCGGCAGACGCTCCGACAGCAAATGCGCCAAACCTTCCATGTCGTTGCGCCAGTCACCCTGCAGCTCGCACGCCACCGAGAACCAGTTCAGCAGGTGGGCACCCGCCGCCGACATCCGCGCCCACGCTGCCTGCTGCACGGTGGTGTTGAAGGTGCCGGACGAGTCAGTCACGACAAACACTTCATAGCCTTCAGCAATCGCTGACAAGGTCGGGAACGCTACGCAAACGTCAGTCACCACACCGGCGATGATCAGTTGCTTGCGACCCGTGGCTTTGATCGCTTTGACGAAGTCTTCGTTGTCCCAGGCATTGATCTGGCCCGGGCGCTGAATGAATGGCGCATCCGGGAACTGCTCGCGCAGCTCAGGCACGATCGGGCCGTTCGGGCCTGCGTCGAAGCTGGTGGTGAGGATGGTCGGCAGCTTGAAGAACTTGGCGATGTCGCCCAGCGCCAGCACGTTGTTTTTGAATTCGTTCGGAGTGAAATCCTGGACCAGCGAGATCAGACCGGTCTGGTGATCGACCAGCAATACAACCGCATCATCTTTGTTCAGACGTGTGTAAGGAACGCTCATGGGAAAACTCCTGATGGACGGATGGATGAAGCGTGAAGCGCCGACCGGATGGCCGACGCTTTAGGGGAAATCAGAAGGCGAAGCAGGAACAGCCAAACGCGCCCCAGAAACCGGCGAAATCGCTGACCGGTGCGTTCGACATCCGCGCCTTTTCATGGCTGTGGGTGTGCACTGCACACGGCCCGCTGCACTGGTGAACCTGCGCCTGTAATGGCGAATTTGGCCGCCAGTGGCCTGGGACTTTGACCACCGGCGACCAGTCCGGCAGCACTGGAATCGAGCGCGGGCCGAGGTCTTCGAAGTCGCCAGCGGCATAAACAATCTTGCCGCCGACCACGGTCAGGACCGATTCGATCCACTTGATTGCTTCTTCCTCGACATGGAAGAAGTCCGCGCTCAGCGCCGCCAGATCCGCCAATTGGCCGACCTTGATCTGGCCCTTCTTGCCCTGCTCCGAGGAGAACCAGGCACTGCCATGGGTGAACAGTTCCAGCGCGGTGGTGCGCGGCAGACCTTCTTCGTACAAGGCCAGACCGCCGACGGTGCGACCGCTGACCATCCAGTACAGCGAAGTCCACGGGTTGTAGCTGGACACCCGCGTGGCGTCGGTGCCGGCGCCGACCGGTACGCCTTCGGCGAGCATGCGCTTGATCGGTGGCGTCGCTTCGGCGGCTTGTTTGCCGTAACGGTCGACAAAGTATTCGCCCTGGAACGCCATGCGATCCTGAATCGCAATGCCGCCGCCCAGTGCTTTCACCCGTTCGATGTTTTGCGGGGTGATGGTTTCAGCGTGGTCGAAAAACCACGGCAGACCGTTGAACGGAATGTCGCGATTGACCTTCTCGAACACGTCGAGCATGCGGCTGATCGATTCGTTGTAGGTCGCGTGCAAACGGAACGGCCAGCGCTGTTCGACCAAATGGCGCACCACCGGCTCCAGCTCTTCCTCCATGGTTTGCGGCAGGTCCGGGCGCGGTTCGAGGAAGTCTTCGAAATCGGCTGCCGAGAACACCAGCATTTCCCCGGCGCCGTTGTGGCGCAGGAAGTCGTCGCCCTGATGCAACTTGACGCTGCCGGTCCAGTTCTGGAAATCGCTCAGCTCTTCTTTCGGCTTCTGGGTGAACAGGTTGTAGGCGATGCGCACGGTCAACTGGTCGTCTTTGGCCAGTTGCTCGATCACCTGATAATCGTCCGGGTAGTTCTGGAAACCGCCGCCCGCATCGATCGCACTGGTCAGGCCGAGGCGATTGAGTTCGCACATGAACTGGCGGGTCGAGTTGACCTGATATTCCAGCGGCAACTTCGGCCCCTTGGCCAGCGTCGAGTAGAGGATCATCGCGTTAGGCCGCGCGACCAGCATGCCGGTCGGATTGCCGTTGGCATCGCGAACGATCTCGCCACCCGGCGGGTTCGGCGTGTCGCGGGTGTAGCCGGCCACGCGCAGGGCGGCGCGATTGAGCAGCGCGCGGTCATACAGGTGCAGGATGAACACTGGTGTGTCCGGCGCAGCCTGGTTGATTTCTTCAAGGGTCGGCATGCGCTTTTCGGCGAACTGGAATTCGTTCCAGCCACCAACCACGCGCACCCATTGTGGGGTTGGCGTGCGGTCAGCCTGATCCTTGAGCATGCGCAGCGCGTCGGCCAGCGATGGCACGCCTTCCCAGCGCAGTTCGAGGTTGTAGTTCAAACCGCCACGGATCAAGTGCAAGTGCGAGTCGTTGAGACCCGGAATAACGCAGCGGCCATGCATATCGACCACTTGCGTGTTCGGCCCGCGCAGGGCCATGGCCTGGTTGTCGTTGCCAACGACGACGAAGCGGCCGTCGGTGATGGCCACGGCACTGGCCAGCGGTTTGGTGCGGTCTACGGTATGAAACTGGCCATTGAATAAAATCAGATCGGCGCTCATCGCAGTTCCTCAAGCAAAGTGAAAAGAAGCAAACCCCGCGCGCTCAGCGTGGCGAGGTCTCTTGGGAATCGAGGTGTTCATGGGCCTGGCTGGCTTCGAGCCACGGCGCAAACAAACGGGTGACCGGCGGCATTACCACGTAGACCACCGACAGGACGATGGTCAGGGTTATCAGGAACGTGGCGACCACGTAGTTGGAAAGCAGCGGATGCAGCGCCAACAGCGGCCCCCAGATCAGCGGCACCAGCAAGGTGTGCGGCAGAATCACCAGTAGCGTGACGACCGCTTGCTTCCAGCGCGGCGGCGGCGAAGCGGCATCGGCCAGTGGTGTAAACCAGAACTCCTTGATCGGCGCGACTTCAGTCTGATCGCCGTCAGCCAGCATCGGCGCCGCTTCGGCGACCAGTGCCTGACGCTGCGGCGACTCCAGCCACCCCTGCATCGCTTCAGTGGAGCTGAAACGCAGCACGCAAGTGTAAAAATCGAGACGCCCGCGCTTGCCGCGCACCACGTCCACGCCCAAATGGCCTTCACGCTGGCTCGCGACGCGGACGATATTGCGCAGCCAGGCCTCATACGCTGACTCGAAACCGGCCTTGACCCGGTGCTTGATGATCAGCGTGACCGTCTCATCGGCCCCCGGCGTTTGTGGATCGAGGACTTCAGGCATAACGCAGCACTCCGGGCAAACGAACAGGAATCACCAGCCGTCCCGGCCCGGCGATCAACACAGTGGTAAACAGGATCAACAGCAACCAGCCGAACTGCCCTTCGGCCACACTCCATTGCGGATGCACGACCAGCAGTGCTACCAGCAGCACAAAGAGAATAGGCAAGCACGCCAATCGCGCCAGCACCCCGGCGACGATCAGTAGCGGACAGAGGACTTCGGCGAAGATCGCCAGAATCAGGGTGAGGTGGGCGCCGAGGTGGAACGGGTCTTCGATCAGTTGCAGTTGCGCGGTGAAATCCAGCAGCTTGGGCAAGCCGTGCACCCACAGCAAAAACAACCCGCCGCTGACCCGCAGGAACAGCAAACCGATGTCGCGTGCCTGTTCATCCCGTTGAGAAACGTGCATGGACTCACCCGTGAATAATTATTGGGTGAATCATGCCGGGGTTGGGTGGGAGGAAATTGGATGGGTGTGCTCAGTTCCACGGCGTGCCAGGATTTTTGAAACACCGCTCCCACAGGGGTTTTGCGTGCTTGCTGGAATTTTGTCAGGGATTTAAACCGCTGGGATATCCGCGGTGCCGCCATGGACGGGTCTGAGTTCGTCGAGTGCATTGGCCGCCGTGTTCACTGAGCGTTACCACGGGTCAATGCCGGCTGTTCCGGACTCAACCATTGATCGGCAGGATCGTAATCGAACCTATAGCTGCTGCTCGTCGTGTTCCAGCTCACTTGAACGATGGGCAGAAAGCGTCCTGTCTGCTGGAAGTAATCCCACTGAAAAAACCGAGCCTTCGGGCGTCCCGAGGCCGCGACATAAAAGAACGCTTCCAGCGGCAGTTGCGCAGGTATGTCCTGAGGCCAGTTGGCGATAATGACTTCGTTGTGTATTCCCTGATCCGCCGCAGTCAACCTGGATCGGGCCTCAACACTCACCGCGAACTCGGCCTGGGTACCCCTGAGACTGCAGCCGTGATATCGACTGGGCTGTGCGTAAAAATGAGTGATAACCGCATCCACACCACTGATTCCTTGCTCATCGCACGGTTTGCTTTTTTCGGGAGATTCAGAATGACCGTTGCAGCTGTCGCTTCGATAAAAAGTGGCACCATCGAAGGGGAAAGAGCAACGTAACGTCAGCGGATATGCCGTCGGAAAGGCCAGTTCTTTCATGATCAGGCCTTCATTTTTTGCCCATGCAAGACGGGGCAAATGCACATCCGCCCGCAGATAGGAAAAAGACACACCATTGCGCTCGATCGAACCGGGGCTTGGGTTCCAGGCATGAAAGTTCGGTGAGGCGTCGGTGGTGCGGATCAGCACACCGTTGCAGTTGTAAGCGGCGGTATTGCCCCGGCATGCCATCGACGTATCGGCGTAACGAGCATTGAGTCGCGCCGCCACTTCATAGCCACTGTAAACCTGCTCCTTGAGATCGAAACCGAACACGGCATCGGGACCGTACATCAGGTCCGTACGCATGATGGGCAGCCAGTCGCCGGTCGCGATGAAGTAATCACGCTGATCTTTCTGCGCGCCGAGTAACGCGGCGGGTTGCGTCATGTCGTAGTACAGGCCTTGTAGCGGCAGTTGTTTCGGTGCACTGACATCCCAGTTGCGCAACTGCACCTGCATCGACCGAGCCGACCATTCGTTATCAATGCCCTGATGTGCCAGCAGGCTGGCCCTGAACTGTGCCGGGTCAAGGCTGCTCAATGAACACTGCTTTGCTGTTTGTAAATCCTGCTGATGAAAATGCGTCAACCAGCTCTCGGCATCGGTCACGCCTTGGGCAGCGCAAGAACTGCTGTCACGTCCTGACGTCACTGCGCCGCAACCAAAGTCCGGTCTATCGTCATCCAGTGCCAGTTCGAATGGATAGGCACATAACACGTTCAGCGATTTACCCAGACCTATGGCAGTGAATGAATCACTGAAGACAACGCCGTTGGCTGATGACAAGGTGCGAGTCCCCAAGTCACTGCGCAGATAAACCAAAGCCTCGGCCCCCAGTTGCGTGGCGACCTCACCGTGTTTCCAGAACTCAAGAGCCGGATCACTACCGCGCACCAGCACCCCGCTGCAAAAATACGCCGGGTTGGCGCCTGGGCATTCTGCCGTGGTGTTCTGATAGCGTCTGTTGAGCAACTGCGCGGTTTCCGGGCCGGTGGCGGCGAGGATCGGACCGCTGAGCAACAGCAATGCCAGCAGGTATCGGGTTATCTGCCTCCGTGCGCCTTGCATGGCTTCTACCCCCTGCCCTTTTGACGCTTCGCTTGAGTCGCACTAACCCCGAGGACCTGCCAATACGTGTCCTTGTTGTGCGCACTGGCATTGTCATTGAAAGAATCGCCGTTAAGGTCATAAGTCCACGCGGTACCGCCACCCAGATCTTCGCCGGTCCATACGGGATAATTCAGCCACTCAAGGTAATCGGTCACCGGGCCGGCGTCGGGGAAGTACAGCGTCCACATGCGTTTGATCTGGGTCAGCGTGACCGGCTGCAATTTTGCTGTTTCGCACAGTGTGAGCATCCCTTGAAAATCCGCACTGTGGGTAAGGAAGTGCACTTCAACAATGCCCTTCACAGTCAACGGGTAGGTTCGGGTCTGGCTCTGGCTGTCGGTGGCGCTGATCGTACAGTCGCCATTGCGTCGGGCGCTGACTTCGCCCGTCTGCTCATCGACACTGGCAATGGCCGGGTCGCTGCTGGTGTATTGATAGGGGCCACTCCCCCACTGCGCCAGTCGCGTCATTCGGGCGGCGGCGGGTAACTTGACCGGCGGTTTGTCTACTGACACCACGTGGTTGTGTGCGCTCAGATCGAGGGTCGCTTTTGCGTCAAAGCCCGACTGCAATACGAGATGCAGTGGCTGCGAATCCACCAGATCGCCGCCATAAAACTGCACTTTGTATTCAATCAAGACGATGTCGTTCGCGTCGGCGATCAGTGCACTGCCGGGCACGGTAAATGTGACGTCGTTTCCAACAGCGGTCGAAGCAATCGGGATGTCATCGGTGTATTCCTCACCAACAAACAGATACACACGATCACGGTAGGCCATGCCGGTATAGGGTTTGATTCTCACAGTCACGCCTTTGGCCGGAATGTCTGCAGGATCAAGTACATCGCCGGGCGCTTCGTCTACTGACGGTTTAAGCGGGGCGTTGGTTTCTTTGCGCATGGCGACACCTCACACGGTGCTCTGTCGAGCACCGTATTTCGGGGTTGAAGGAAGGCTCAATGGCAGGCGTTCAACGCTCGGTATTCAGCTCGGCCCAGCGACTGGCCAGAAGTGCCCGGCCTCTGGAGGTCGGAGTGGCGTGATAAGACACCTTGCCCCTCAGCCGCTCCTGTACGGCGCTGCTGTCCCCGCCGCCATCGGCATGTCCCCAGGTCACGACGCGGCCGTCAACGGTTAGCGCAGTAAATCCATGAGTGTTGTCGTATAGCGCTTGCACCTGAGTCAGCTCAGTGACGACCGTCGAGGTGTCGCCACCTACGGTCGCATTCCCCCAGGCGACCACTGTGCCGTTCTTGCGCAACGCGGCAAAAGCCATGGAGGAACCACACACTTGAACAATGTCATCAAGCGCTGCGATTTCGGCAGGCACCAGACCACCCTCCGCGGGAGTGCCCCACGCCACTACATGACCGTTGCCTCGGCGTGCTGCGAATGCGCGCCAGGTGGAACTGACCTCGACAATGTCCGTGAGCCCGCCAATCAGCGCGTCAATCGTCCCGCCGTACGCGGCCGTCCCCCACGCCACCACCTGCCCGGTCGCGCGCCTTGCGGTGAAGGCCTGCGCATTGGCGCAGCTCAATTCGATGATGTCGGTCAGGGACGCAATTTCAGCCGGCACAACGCCGCCATAGGTGGCGTGGCCCCAGCCGACAATCCGTCCATTGCCACGATGCGCGGCAAAGGCACCAAAGCTGCCGATCAGATTGTCGATATCGGTCAAGCCTGCAATCTCACCCGGAACTCTCCCACCGTTTGCCGCCAGACCCCAGGCCACAACATTACCGGCGGCTCGTTTTGCTGAAAAAGCCTGACCCGCCGCCACCACTCGAACAATATCCGTCAGTGCGCTGATTTCTGCTGGAACACTACCTCCATCGGCTGCTGTGCCCCAGGCAAACACCTGCCCGGTAGTCTTCAACCCGGTGAACGCGGTCGCATTACCGATGACTTCGACAAAACCCAGCGGATCTATACCGCTCATGCTTCCGCCCTCGGCGGCGGTTCCCCAGGCGACAACTGCGCTATTGGCGCGGCGAGCTGCATAAGCACTGCGCGTGCAGCTCACCTCAACGATGTCATCCATGGTGATGATGGTCGGAGGAATATTGGCGCCGTACGCAGCGTTGCCCCAACCAGCGACATCCCCGACATCCCGGTGAGCGACGAAAGCCGCGAAACCTGTGACCGTGGTATCGATCCCGTTGCCAATGATATTCGCCGAGTTGAGCGTGACCAGATCATCGGCAGTGCGCACTTGCAGCGGCAGCTGCGGTGAGGTGTCGCGCCAGGTGGCTGCGGTCATCCACTCTGTGTCCGAAGCGTACTTCCACTGCGCTTGCAGCGGCTGCCCCGTGGTGGCGTTGAATGCGCTCAGTACACGAGTGGCACTGGATGCGCGATAAGTACTGCGGTTATAACGGGCTCCCATAATCTTCAGGGTACCGCTGCCAATGACCCGGCGAACATCGTAAACCGTCGGCACCGACGGGCCATCGGTCCCTCCCGCCTTGCGCTTTACCTCATAACTCAACGCGATGCTGTCATCGAGGTTAGCGCTGATCACCGCGTGGGCCGCCTTGATCACGCTGAGTTCTTTGTCGGCCTCTGCTGCCAGAACCGTGTGGGTGTAAGGGGTGGTAGTTTTGCCGACCACGGTCACGGTGATTTCATCGTCGGTCTTCAGTTGAGCCGTCGCCGGGATCACCACCGTTGCGCCGTTGGGGTAGACATCGTCCGGGTTCAACTGATCCTTCTGCGCCCCCGTGGCTTCCCTGAAGGTGGCAACCGGCAGCCGGAACTCTTGCGCTTGCACGTCAAACTCATAAGGTCTGCCTTGCGCCTCGCCACCT
The DNA here is from genome assembly GCF_015461835.1 of Pseudomonas neuropathica. Lineage (GTDB taxonomy): Bacteria > Pseudomonadota > Gammaproteobacteria > Pseudomonadales > Pseudomonadaceae > Aquipseudomonas > Aquipseudomonas neuropathica. Next base: position 180,251 of record NZ_JACOPX010000008.1, read on the forward strand.
TCAAACAACTCGACCCGATAATCGACAGTCACTTTTTTGTTCAGGCTGGCCTGCACAACGGACAGGTCAACAGTGAACTCGATCGGTTTGCCCTTGTTATTGCCACTGACCGCTTTGTCATCGGTGTGCTTGACCACTCCATCTGACGATTCCCAGGTCATATAAAAGTGATCACCGGCATTTTCGGGGTCATTGGCCGGTATCTCGACGGTCGCTCCGTCCGGAGCATTGGCCGGATCGAGAATGTCATCGGGCGCCTGCACTACGCGGGCCGGATCCAGCAATTGCGTGGACTCACCGACGGAGAACACGAGAGGGTTGGAATAACTGATCGTGTCGGTTTCTTTGCGCCAGATTTCGTAACTGGCCGTGATCCTGGCACCGCGATTTGGCTCGATATGCTCGGCAACAAACTTCTCGCTGAGTCGGAATGGCACGTCGCTGTTCTCGTTGAGCGCAGTAATGTCGATGAAGTCGCTGGTCTTGCCTGATTGTTCCCCTTCCCATTTGTAAGTCACCTTATCGCCGCGTTTCGTCGGCGTGACGATGGATTTGGGAGCGGTGAGCCGACCAACGCCGTTGGGTAAATCATCAGGCTCCAGAGAGCCATTGTTTTCGCCCAGCACGATCGGTTTGACCAACTCGAATTCTGGCTCGCCCACGTTCAGCGGTGCTGCAGGGCGCGACACGCGCCTGACAATGTCGTCGTTCCCATCCACACTCAGATGGACGAACGACAGCACCAGTGTTCCGCCCTCAATGGTCTTCAAGTGCAAGCCTTCGACAGTGAGGAAAAAACCGACCGGGTCGGCGATTTCATCCCGGCTCGGTGTATACCTTTCGAATTCCGGGATATAGACACTGCCATCCGGACGTTTACCGAACCACACCAGTTCAAACGCATCGCCATAGTTGAACACCGAATCAGAGCGAATCAGAATCCGGGTACGTGCCAGGTCAGGATCAATGGCGCCCTGGTTTTCATCTTCAGCAACAGGGGCATCCAGGCGCGTGGCCTCACCGTTGACTTGCACGAACTGGCCTTTGGATTGCAGCGGATCGGGAATTCCTTCGCGCTCGACCTCATAAGAAAAAATCACCTGGGTTGTGACAAGCCTGCGCAGATCGGCATTCTCGAACTCGAACTCATAGGTGTGGGGAAGATTGTCGACCTCCTGCTTCGGCGCAGTGAATGTGACGGTTTCGCCATCGGCGGTGGTACCGCTGACTTTTACTTCAATCCAGTCCTTATGTTTGAATTGGCTTGGGGTTGCCCAGACCTGAACGAAGATATTTTTATTACCCAACAGGTCAAGGTCGAGCACATTGTTGAGCGCATCCTTGACAATAGGGGCAACCAGCCGATTGGTGTTGAGCGAAACCATGATCCGGGTTTCTTTACACCAGTCCTCCGAATAGTTATGGACGATATCGCGCACGCGAAAGCTCACGGCCAGGCCCACCGCATCGGTATCACCTGCCTTTTCTATAACTGCCCGCTTGACGTAAACAGTGATGGGATTTTTCACCGGATCACTGATTTGCTCCGCCGTCACCGGGTCGCCCCAGATAAAAATGCCACCCCAACTGATCTGAGGCTGGTCGCCCACGGCAATCTCAGGATAGGGTTCGCCGCTACCGGATGCGTGTCGAATGACGATAGGCACACCCGCTTTCGGCGCCTCCGGATTATCCGGATCATCCGGATCCACCGGAATGTTCTCGCTGTCCACTCCACCGGAGACAAATTCCGGCGGAATGAACATGAACAGATTGGAATGCCCCGGCCCCTCCTCCGTATCCTGTCCGCCGGGAATTTCCAGCTTGACGAATATTTTCAATGGCGGCGTGTACGTCTCGGCGGGATCCAGGCCTAATCGCTTTACCCAATAGTCGATTTCATGGGAGCCCGAAGCAAGATGCCGCGGAGCAACGAACAGGGTCGCACGCTGATCAGATTCTGATTGATCACGGACGGTGTACCGATCCACCTCGACAGAGCCTTTCCTGAGCACCACCAAGTCGCCTTTATTCTTGGTCGTCCATGGGCTGAGGTAGACCTGTAATCCATGGTCCGGAAAAACCCCTAGCGCCGCAGCGCGATTGATCCCCCATTCCCCCGAGGGAAGTATCGGATGCGTACGACCGGTGATATCCGGCTCAGCAAGCGCCAGCGTTGCGATCTGTTTTTTGAGCTGTAAAAGCATGACAAAACACTCCTTCCGGGGGATTGGGCGACGGAGTGATTAAAGGCTGGAAAATCGACAATCGTCACCTGTCAGATCTGACAGGTGCAGAGCCTTTTCCGACGAATGGCGAGGTGACAATGGCGGAACATTCGTGGACTTTCACAACCCTGCCCGGCGAATTCAGGCCTTGCTTTCGAAGCGCTCGACCGGGGGGATATCCAGCGGCGCCGCCATGAACTGGCTGATCCGCGAACGCAGCCATTTCTCCGCCGGATCGTTGTCATGCACCCCGCTCCACGCCATCGACAATTGCGCCGCATCAATCGGGAACGGTGGATCTTCAGCACGCAACGCACAGCCTTCCACCAAGGCGCAGGCCGCGTAATCCGGCACGGTAGCGATCATCTCGGTGCCAGCGAGCAAGGCGCGCAGGCCGCTGAATTGCGGCACGCCCAACACCACGCGGCGGGTACGACCGACCTTGGCCAGGTCCATGTCGATATTGCCGCTCAAGTCGCCCGAGAACGACACCATCGCGTGCGGGCGCTCACAGTATTCGTCGAGGGTCAGCGGCCCCGGGCGGTCATCGCCGCGCAGGACTTTGCAGGGAATGTCGCGCAGTTTTTTGCGCTTGGCGTTGGCCGGCAACTCAGTGGTGTAACTGACGCCCACTGAGATTTCCCCAGAGGCCAACAGTGCCGGCATCAACAAGTAATTGGCGCGGCGCACGACCACGACAATCCCCGGCGCCTCTTGCTGAAGCTGACGCAACAACGGTGGAAACAGGCCAAATTCGGCGTCGTCCGACAGGCCGATGCGAAACACTTCGCAACTGCTCGCCGGCTCGAACTCCTTGGCCCGGCTGACTGCGCCAGAGATGACGTCCATCGCCGGTTGCAGCTCTTTGAGAATCGCCAGCGCCCGCGCGGTCGGCTCCATGCCGCGACCGTTGCGCAGCAGTAACGGATCGTCGAACAGATCGCGCAAACGCCCCAACGCAGCGCTGACGGCCGGTTGCCCCATGAACAGTTTTTCGGCGACGCGGGTCAGGTTCTTTTCGAACATCAGCGCTTCGAAAATCACCAGCAGGTTCATGTCGACGCGACGCAGATCGTTACGGTTCATGGGCATGTTTTCCTTTTCGGTGTCAGCGGCTTTTGCGGGTGGGCGCTGCGCACTTTACTCGATTAACGGCACCTTGGCCGCGCGCTTGTACGGACCGTATTCCACGGGCACCCACTGAAAATGTTTGCCCTGCGCGGTAATGTGACCGATGCCCGGGAACGGCAGGTGCGCCGCCGTCACCCACGTCTTGCTGGCGACCGCCGCGCTGAAGACCGCCTGACGCGCGTTGATCGCTTGCGCACTGTTGACGTCAAAGCCGATGGACACTTCCGGATGCTCAAACTGCACTGCCAGGTTATGCACCAGATCCCCCATGAAGACGATGCTCTGAGTCTGCGAGGTGAAACGGTAGGTGGTGCTGCCCGGCGTATGTCCGGCTTCCAGTGTCGCCTCGACTAATCCCGGCAATGGCGACTGGCCCGCGGCGAAGGTCTTGAAACGCCCGGCGGCGACGTAGGGTGCAGTGGAGTCCTGGGCGATCTTGAAAAACTCTCTGGCACCGGCCGGAGCTTTGGCCAGTGCGGCCGGATCGAGCCAGTAATCCGCTTCAGCCTTGGCGACATACACCGTGGCATGGGTAAACAACGGTTGTTTCTGTGCATCGACCAGACCACAGACATGATCAAGGTGCAGGTGCGTCAGCAAAATCGTATCGACCTGCTCTGGCTGGTAGCCGGCCGCCTGCATATTCGCCACGAGCTGCCCGGCGGTGGCGCCGATGCATTGTCCGGCGCCGCTGTCGACCAGAATCAGTTGCTTGCCGGTGTTGACCAGAAAGGCATTAAACGCCGTCTGGACACCCGGGGTTTCAATCGAACGGCGTGCCAGCAGTGCGCGAATCTGACTCTGACTCATGCCCTGCAACAGCTTCGGCGACAGGTCGTTGTAGCCATCGAACAACGCGGTGACCTCGTAATCCCCCACGGCCAGGCGGAAATAGCCCGGCGCCTGAGTGCCCTGCTGTGGTGCCTGCGCCATGGCACCGGAAATCACCAGCGCGCACGTCAGCGCCGTCGCTGCTTTAAGGATGCCTTTCATTTGATTCCCCTTGGACCTGCCGATTGCGGCGCCCCCTCGGTGCTTGCAGTCATCGTGCCGCAAACCGCGGGGCGCAGACTTGCAGGGATGTGCTGAGTTCAGGCCAATGCGCTGGAATTAACAACGATTAACTCGTCAGCCTCCCGCCCTCGGCCAACAATGAAACCCTCTGCGCAGCGTTGTTTTTTTGACCTGAGGGGATGCGCCAACCGTGCATTCCCCATCAACACGGACTTTGGCCATGGCTCACTTACAGCACAGCGTCGCCCTTGCCCCTGCCAACGAACCACGCAAGACCGGGGTCGGCGGACTCAGTCCGCAACGCGAACGACAGGTCAAACAACTGATCCTCGAACGCCTCGGCGAAAGTCTCGAGGTCACCGAACTGGCCCGCGCCTGCTCGCTGTCGCGCAGTCACTTTTCCCGCGCCTTCAAATGCAGCACCGGGGTGTCGCCGCAGGACTGGATTCGCACCCAGCGTCTCGCGCGAGCCAAGCTGCTGATCCAGCACACCGACCTGAGCCTGACGCAAATCAGCCTGGAATGCGGGTTCTGCGATCAGGCGCACTTCTGCCATATGTTTACCCGCAGCGAGGGCATTAATCCGTTTGCCTGGCGCTGCCAGATCATGCGTGAACCCAAAGCCCAGCGTTCACAACCCGCCATGTTTTGATCGCGGTCCCCGTTGCACTGACGCTCAAACCTGAGGATTATGCCGGGACACCCCGGAATAGAAGGCCTGCGCACGCGCCCGGCCCTACTCCGCTCTGTCCGCCGCAGCACCGCAGGAGTGAGCTGTTGAGTCTTTCCCCGAATCAGGCCCTCGGTTTTGGCCCCTATCGGATTCATCCCGGCCAACGCCTGGTGCTCGAAGGCGATCAGCCATTGCGCCTGGGTCGACGGGCGATGGACATCCTCCTGATTCTGCTGGCCCATGCCGGCGAAGTGGTGAGCAAGCAGCAACTGATGGCCGGGGTCTGGCCGGACAGCGTGGTCGAGGACATCAACCTGCGGGTGCACATGGCGGCACTGCGCAAAGCCCTCGGTGACGGTCAGGCCGGCCAGCGTTACATCATCACCGTGGCGCAACGCGGTTACAGTTTCGTCGCCCCGGTTCTACCGCAATCCATGGAGGAGCGTCCTGTGGGCGATGCTGGCGGTCGGCACAATTTGCCCTTGCGGCGCACGCGAATGCTCGGTCGCCAGGCGCTCGTCGACAGCTTGATGACGCAGTTACCGCGCCAACGCTGCATCACCCTGGTCGGCCCCGGCGGGATCGGCAAGACCACGGTGGCCTTGCGCGTGGCCGAGCAGTTGATCGGGCATTACCGCGACGGTATTCGGCTGGTGGACCTGGCACCGCTCAACGATCCGCGGCTGATTTGCTCACACCTGGCCGCCCTGCTCGATCTGGCACTCCCCGAAGGCGATCCGCTGGCGGCGCTGGTCAATGGCCTGCAACAGCGACAGATGCTGTTATTGCTCGACAACTGCGAACACCTGATCGATGCCGTCGCGATGCTCAGCGAAAGCATTCTGCGCGGCGCGCCGAAGGTGCATATCCTCGCCACCAGCCGCGAGAGCCTGCGGGCGGAAGGCGAATTCGTGCAGCGTCTCGATTCGCTCGAATACCCATTGATGAGCGCGACATTGAATCGTCAGCAAGCGCTGGATTATTCGGCGCTGCAACTGTTCATCGAACGGGCCACGGCCGCGCAGGAAAGCTTTGAACTGAGCGATACGCAGTTGCCGCAAGCAATCGAGATCTGCCACCGACTCGACGGTATTCCATTGGCGCTGGAGCTGGCGGCAGCGCAGGTCGCCGAACTGGGCCTGGAAGGTTTGCTGAGCCAGTTGCAGGGCCGTTTGCCACCGCTGGCAGCGGGTAATCAAAGCAGTCTTGAGCGCCATCTCACCCTGCGCGCCACGCTGGACTGGAGTTTCAACCTGCTCGACCGGTGCGAACAAACCTGCCTGCGCCGTCTGAGCGTGTTTTGCGGAGGGTTTACCCTGGAGTCGGCGGCGGCCGTCATCGTCGGCCAACAGATCGATCCGGGGGTGGTGTGTGTATCGATCACCCAACTGGTGGCGAAATCCCTGCTCAGCGTCGAAGTCGGTGACGAAGAGGTGTTCTATCGTCTGCTCGACACGACCCGCCGCTATGCACTGGAGAAACTCGAGCACGCCGCCGAATGCGAAGAAACCCGCGAACGCCACGCCGAACGCTGCCTGGCATTGATGCAACAGGCGCAAAGCGATTGGGAAATGACGCCGACGGCTTTGTGGATCGAGCGTTACGCCCGAGGGCTGGAAGACCTGCGCGCGGCGCTGGACTGGAGCCTGAACGGTGTCGGCCCGGGTAGTCTGGGGATTCGCCTGACAGCAGCGTCGGCGCCTCTGTGGCAAGAGTTGTCGCTGCTCAAGGAGTACGGCGGCTATGTGCGGCGGGCGCTGAGCCTGCTCGATGAACTCGGCGAATCCTGCCCCCGTCTGAAAATCTCTCTGAAACTGGCCCTCGGCAGTGCCTGTTATCACACGTGGGGAGGCACCCCGGAAACCATCCAGGCGTTCGTCGAGGCTCGCCAGTTGGCCCTCGAACACGACGACGTCGCCGGGCAATTGCGCGCGGTGTCCGGACACATGGCGGTCAACCTCAGTTGCGGGCACTACCGCATGGCGCTGGCGCAGAGTGAGCACTTCGATCGCCTCGGCGTGCACGGCGACCCGTTGTTGTCACTGAGTACCCACCGTTTGCGCGTGCTGGCCCTGCACTATGCCGGCGATCAGCCGCAGGCGCGCATTCATGCCGAGCAGGTGCTGCAGCGCATGGCACAGAGCGGCCACGTCAACCGCTTCACTCACGGTTTTGGCGTGCAATACGACCAGAGCGTCGCGTCGCTGACGGTGCTGGCGCGAGTGCTATGGATGCAGGGATTGCCGGAGCAAGCGTGGCATACGGCGCGATTGGCCCTGGATATTGCCGTGCAGATCGACCATGGCACCTCGATTTGTTACACCCTGGCACTGGCCAGTTGCCTGATCGCTCATTACAACGGCGATCAGCAGAACGCACGGGCGCTGTTGCAACTGCTGCTGGAACAATCGCAGAAGCATTCGGTGCTGCTGTTCAACACGTGGGCGCGACATTACGCGCAGGTGATCGACACACAAACCAGCACGCCTGTGCCGAAGGACAGCAGTGGGCTGATTCGGGAAATCATGGTGACGCTGGATGACCGCTTTGTGGATGAAGCACTGTTTGAACGAGCGCTGAGTGGTGATGCGGGATGGAGCACGGCGGAGGTTTTGCGGGCGCGGGCTGCTGCGTTATTGAAAGACGATCCGGATTGTCTGGACGGGGCCCTTCGCGAGCAGGCTCGCTCTCACAGGGATTTTGGGTGTACTCAGACCCCATGGGAGAGCAAGCCTGCTCGCGAAGAGGTTCTTCAGGAAGCCGAAACACTCCTGCAACAATCGCTGACCATCGCCCGCAGCCAAGGTGCGCTCGCCTGGGAGCTGCGCAGTGCCACGTCACTGGCGCAACTCTGGCAGCGCCAATCGCGCTGCCAAGAGGCGCTGGATTTGCTCACGCCGATCTATCAGCGCTTCAACGAGGGCTACGCGACCCCGGATTTGCGCAAGGTGCGCCTGCTGATCGACGATTTACGCGAGCACGGGCACGCCTGAAGCCCGGCGAATCCGGTTGATATAACGCGTATGCCGGCGCTCGAGATCAATCCCTTCACCGCTACACTCCAGTTGCTTGCGCGCATAGCAGCGAGTGGTGCGGAGCATTCGGTATCGGCCTGTGCTGCCGCCCCGCTCCATCACCAGCAATGACTTGCACGCCAGGCCTTCAATGATCGCGGCAAGCTGCGATGATGCGAGTTGCGGGCAACTGATCACCGCCAGCGCCGCCTCCAGGGTAAACGCCATTTTGAACACCGATAAACGCTGCATCGCGCGTTGCTCCTGCTCGCTCAAGCATTGATAGCTCCAGTCGAGTGCTGCCTGCATCGATTGATGCCGCGGTACCGCGGTGCGCCGGCCATGGCTGAGCACTTGCAGACCATTGCTCATTTGCGCCTGTAAGCCGACCAATGCCAAGGCATCGATCTGCGCCGCCGCCAGTTCGATCGCCAGCGGCAAACCGTCGAGTTGGCGACAGATCTCCAGGACGGCTTTGACATCCTGTTCACGCAGGCGGAAATCATGCTGTCGTGCGCGAGCGCGGCTGACAAACAACTGCACCGCAGAATGGCCCATGGCTTCAGTGATGCAATCGCCTGCGGAACGTTTCGGCAGGGTCAGCGGTGGCACGCCCTGAAGGGTTTCCAGACCGACCTGCAAGGCCTCGCGGCTGGTGGCGAGAACCGACAGCCGGGGAGCAGCCTCGAGCAACGTTTCAACCGCTGCCCGGCAAGCAGCGCGACGGTGGTCACAGTTATCCAGCAGCAGCAACGCATGGCGAGTGGACAGTCCGGGCAAATCGCTTTCAAGGGTGCGTAGTACCTGATCGAGCAGCGGTGTGTCGTCGTCGATCAAGCTCAGATCAATCTGCCACACGCCGTCTCTGTAGTACTGCAACAGCAGTTCCGCGACCCGCAACGCGACAGTGGATTTCCCCACCCCGGCCGCCCCCGTGACGGTCATCAACCGACACAGTGGCATTTGCCGCACCAGCCCGCCGACCAGCGAGTCGCGCCCGGCGACCGGGGTCAGTCGCGCCGGCAGATTATGCTCGGGCGTTCGCAGCCCCTCGAAGACCAATTGCGCGACGCTGTCGCAGCGCACCGGGGCGATAAAACTGTAACCGCATTGCGGCACGTTAACGATGTAGCGCTGACCGTTTTCGCCGTCACCCAAGGCGCGCCTGAGCGCGGCGATGTGCACGCGCAGGTTGATCTCCTCGACCACCGACGTTGGCCAAACCAGGGTAATCAATTGCTCCTTCCTGACCACTCGCCCGGCACGCTCGACCAACACCTGCAAAATGTCCAGCGCACGACCGCCCATGCGCAAAGGCCGATCTCCGTCGAGTATCAGCCGTTGGCGCAGGTGGAAGGCGTAGGGGCCGAAATGCAGCACCGACGCCGTGTTCAAATCGATGAGGCTATCCATGCCAACTATCTTGGCAGCCTCAGATGACGCGACAACCGCTACACGAGACTCAATTCGGACATACGGGTGCGCCAGACGGACAACAGCGCTCTAGCTGAACTGTTCGCGGTATTGCGCGGGCGTCAGGCCGAGCTTTTCAGCGAACAGCGAACGCATGTGCCGCACACTGCCGAAACCACTTTTGTAAGCCACGGTTTTAAGGGGTAGATCGCTGGTTTCCAGCAAGTTTCGTGCGCAGTCGATGCGCGCACTTTGCAGAAACTCCATCGGCGTCATGTTGATGTCGCGAGTGAACACCCGCGCGAAGTGCCGCGCGCTCATATTGGCAATCGCCGCCATGCGCTCGACCGTGAAGGCTTCGTCGAGGTGTTCCAGCACGTAACTCTGCGCGCGGGTAATCGGCGTTTCCTGCGGTGCCACGGCAGCCATCAACGGGCTGAACTGCGCCTGCCCGCCCTGGCGTTTCATCACCACCAGCAGGACTTTGGCCACATCCTGCGCGAGCTTCTTGCCGTGATCGCGGGCGATCACGGCAAGCGCCATATCGATACCCGCGGTAACGCCTCCCGAGGTGATCAGGTCGCGATCCTCGACATAGATCTGATCGGTCGTGACATGGGCGTTCGGGAACCCCTTGATCAGGCGTTCGGTGTAGTTCCAGTGCGTGGTTACACGGTAACCGTCAAGCAAACCGGCGTGCCCCAGGACAAAAGCGCCAGTGCAGATCGAACCGTAATAGTCGACGCGCTGAACAGCACCCTTGAGCCAGGCGAACAACGACGGAAACTGTTGGTTGTAGGCACCTGGGCCGCCCGGCACCAACAGCAGATCATAATGTTCACTGTTGTCTTCGATAGTCCGGTCGGCCTGCACCATCACACCATTTGACGCCCGCAGCGGGCCCTCTTCGGTGCCAAGGGTGATCAATTGATAATGCGCATCGGGTTTCAGGTAGCGATTGGCAACCGAAAAAACCTCCAATGGCCCGGCCATGTCGAGCAGAAGAAAGTCGGGAAACAGCACCATTGCCACGGTTTTCATGGGAAGACATCACTTCAATCAGAGAGACATGATACGGACCAGACATTATGGCCAACTGTAGCCGTTTGAGCGCAAAAGTTTTGTGTGAAGGCTATCGCAAAACTGTCAACCTGACAGGGACAGTCTTTCAATTTTCATCTACTTATTACGCAATACAGTAAACAGTAACCTTCTCCTCACTCGGACGAATTCACGTCCCGCAAGGAGATTTCATCATGCTGACCCTTCGCAAAGCCTCCGATCGTGGCCTCGCCAATCATGGCTGGTTGAAGTCCTTTCACACCTTTTCCTTTGCCAGCTACCGTGACCCGCGTGAGCAAGGTTTCTCTGACCTGCTGGTGATCAACGATGACCGAGTCGCTGCCGGCAAAGGCTTCGGCCAGCACCCGCATCGCGACATGGAGATCTTTTCATACGTGCTGGAAGGCGCACTGGAACACAAAGACACCTTGGGCACCGGTTCGGTGATCCGCCCAGGCGATGTGCAACTGATGAGTGCTGGCAGCGGCGTAGCGCACAGCGAGTTCAACCATTCGGCGACCAAACCGGTGCATTTCCTGCAGATCTGGATCGTGCCGGAAGTCAGCGGTGCCAAACCGCGCTATCAACAGGAGCATTTCAGCGCACAGAAAAAACGCGGTCGCCTGCAATTGATCATCTCGCCGGACGGCAACGGCGGTTCGCTGAAAGTGCGTCAGGACGCACGGGTCTTTGCCGGGCTGTTCGACGGTAAAGAAACTGCCACGCTGGAGCTGCCAGCCAACCGTTATGCCTACGTGCATGTGGCGCGCGGCAGTGTTGAACTCAATGGCCAGCCCTTGCAGGAAGGTGACGGCGTACGGGTTCGCGAAGAACAGTTGCTGACCTTGAGCAATGGTGTCGATGCCGAGGTGCTGGTGTTCGACTTGCGGCCGCAGGAGCTGCCAGAAATGCCATGATGCGGTGTTTCAATGCTCACGAAAAACGGCCTTCTTTGAAGGCCGTTTTCTATTGTGGTGATTCGGGTACTTGTTGCGAAGCAGGTCTTGGTGCACTTATATCCTTGCCGATCTGGATAGCCGCGAGTGTCGTCTGCAAGGTGGTTAATACCGCTGCTTGATTGGCAAAGTGCGCCCCTACGACGACGGTGATCATTCCGAGAAAATGGACGGCGGTCGTCGCCCAGTAATGCGCCTTCACTGTCGAGGCGTGTTTGATGGCTTCTTTTGAGTCTTCGGCGATTTGTTGTACGCCGTCCCACATCAGATCGTATCGTTTGTCCCTCTCCGCCTGAGTCAAAAGATAAGCATCGATTCTCGCCGACACACCTTCGACCCGAGCGTCCATCCTGCTCTCAATGGTCTCGATCCTGGCATTGAATTCTTCACGACTGATAGCGTTCATGGCTTGAGTATTCCGACCTTTGCTCGCAAGGTCACTGATTGGGTTTTGACTGAATTCCGTGGTTCTCAATTCGACACCTTCCTGGGTTTACCGATACCGTCCCTGGTATCAACATCAGTGCGAGCCCTGCGCCCCTCACCGACATGACGAAACAATAGGCCCCATCCAACCTCCTCACAAGCTGGGAGATTCTGCCTCTGATGTAGGCCGTTTCGTCAGAGCTTGTAGCCCTGCCAAAAGAACATCTGCCTAGTCATTCTCCGACGCGAACACGTCGACAATCTGCTCAATCACCGCCCGCACCCGCGCGGTATGCCGCAAGTCCGCGTGGGTCACCAACCACACTTCGTACGGCAATGGTCGAGTGCGCTCCGGCCAGAGCCTGATCAGGCCATCGCGCTCGCCCATGTACACCGGGATTTCTCCTACACCCAACCCTGCGGCAATTGACCGGCGGACGAGCAGGCTGGAACTGAGGCTGGCGACGATGCGGCCGCGACTTAGCGGCTCCGACACCAGGGTCAGGTCCTTTTTGCTTTGCAGATACGGTTGATAGACCACCAGATCATGCCCCTCAAACGCGGTGTCTGGTTGCGGCACGCCATTGGCGTCTATATAGGCCTGAGAGGCGAACAAGCCCACCGGCCATCGGGCGATTCGCCGAGCGATTAGATCAGGATTGTCCGGCCGGGTGTTGCGCACCGCGATATCCGCCTCGCGCTTGGCCAGGCTGAGGATCTGCGTGGACGCATCCAGTTGCACTCGTACGTCCGGGTGCTGCTCGTGCAAACGGGCGATGGCCGGGATCAGAAAGTCGATCGCCAGCGAATCCGTGGTACTGACGCGCACCGTGCCGGTCAGGCGATCATCCAGGCCCTGAATCTGCCGCTCCAGCTCCAGTGCCGAATGCTCCATTTTCTGCACGCTCCTGAGCGCCGCCTCACCGACAGCGGTCAACGCGTAGCCGTCGGAGGTGCGCAGGAACAACGTCGCGCTCAGGGACTTTTCCAGTGCTGTGATCCGTCGTCCGACAGTGGCCTGATCCACCCCCAAAACCCGTGCAGCGCCACGTAGCGTCGACTCGCGGCAAACGGCCAGAAATACCCGTGCGTCATCCCAATTCATGCTGCCTCCAGTTGATGCAAATTCGCATCGCAGCGACGCTAAATCGCTGCATTAACGCAGCAACAATAGCCGATATGCTGAACGCCATAAACCTTCCGCGAGATCGCTATCATGCGCACTTCAACTTCCACCGGTATCTGGCTGCCGATTTTCGCCGGGCTCTGCGCCAGCCTGGTCAGCATCGGGCTGGCGCGTTTCGCTTATACCCCGTTGATCCCTTCGCTGATTGAGGCGCAGTGGTTCAGCGCCAACGATGTGGTCTACCTCGGTGCGGCCAATCTGGTGGGCTATCTGATCGGCGCGCTTCTCGGCCGGCCGACAGCGCGCCAGCTCGGCAATAAAAATGCCTTGCGATTGATGATGCTGGTGGTCACGGCGGCATTTTTTGCCTGCGCGTTTCCGTTGTCGGTGAGCTGGTTCTTCGGCTGGCGGCTGCTGTCGGGGATTGCCGGTGGTGCGATCATGGTGCTGGTAGCCGCGACGGTTCTGCCGCATGTTCCGCCGGCGCGTAAAGGGCTGGCCAGTGGCGCGATCTTTCTCGGCATCGGTCTTGGCATTGCCGGTTCCGGGACGCTGGTGCCGCCGCTGTTGAGCCTCGGCTTGCAAGCGACATGGCTGGGCCTGGGGGCTTTGGCCTTGGTGCTGACGGCGCTGAGCTGGTTTGGCTGGCCGTCTGATTTCCTGCACCCGGTCGTTGCGCAAGAAACGGTGTCCGCAGAACCGACACCTCGCGGTGTGTATTTGCTGTTCGCCCAATACGCCTTCATGGCCGCCGGCCTGGTGCCGGCCATGGTGTTTCTGGTGGATTACGTGGCACGTGGACTCGGTGCCGGGGCGCATATCGGCGCATTGGTGTGGGTGATGTACGGCTTGGGTGCGATTGTCGGCCCGGTGAGTTATGGCTTTTTGGCCGATCAGCTCGGTGCGCGGCTCGGCATTCGCCTGGTGCTGGTAGTGCAGGCGATTGTCCTTGGGTTGCTGGCAATGACTCACTCGTTTCTGGCGCTGGCGTTGCTGGCGGTGATTCTCGGTTCATTTCCGCCCGGCATTGTGCCGCTGGCGCTGGCTCGGGTGCATGAACTGGTGCCGGAACACCATCGCCAGCAGATCGCCTGGAGCCGTGCCACGGTGTCATTCGCCACCTTTCAGGCGCTGGCCGGATTTGCCTATTCAGCGCTGTTCAATGCCAGCGGCGGTCATCACGCGCTGTTGTTCGTCATTGCCGCTGGCGCGATCGTCGTGGCGCTGCTGCTGGAGCAAGCCATGAAATGGCTGCCCGCCCCTACTGAGTCGCGCTGCTGTGCAAATTGAAGGGAATCATTGCTTGCACAGCACGCTCCCATCTACAGAACTTATGCCAACAGGAATCGATATGTCCCTGCCCAACGAAATGACCCGCATCGAAATCAGCGAACCCGGTGGCCCCGAGGTCTTGCAACCCAAACGCGTGGCGCTTCCAACCGTCGCAGAAGGCGAGGTGCTGATCCGCGTACACGCCGCCGGGATCAACCGGCCGGACGCCTTGCAGCGTGCCGGTAAATACCCGATGAAACCCGGCATGAACCCGATTCCCGGGCTGGAGGTCGCCGGCGAAATCGTGGCCCTCGGAGCCAGTGTCAGCCAGTTCGCCGTGGGCGACAAAGTCTGCGCGCTGACCAACGGCGGTGGTTATGCCGAATACTGCGCCGTCCCCGCCGGCCAGACTCTGCCGATTCCACACGGTCTGGACTGGGTGCACGCCGCCGCAATCCCGGAAACATTCTTTACCGTGTGGGCCAACCTGTTCGGCCTCGGCGGCGCCAGTCGTGGTCAGCGCGCTCTGATTCACGGTGGCACCAGCGGCATCGGCACGACCGCACTGATGCTGTGCCGCGAGTTCGGCATAGAAGCTTTCGCCACTGCCGGCAGCCCGGACAAATGCGCAGCGATTCGCGATCTCGGTGGCGAAGCGATCAATTATCGCGATGAGGATTTCGCGGCAGTCATCGCCGAGAAAACCGCAGGCCAAGGCGTCAATGTGATCCTCGACATCATGGGCGGCTCGTACCTCAACGATAACGTCAGCGCCCTGGCGATGGATGGCCGACTGGTCATGCTCGGTTTCCTCGGCGGCGCGCGAGCCAATGACTTTGACTTGCTGGCAATGATGGCCAAACGCGCGGTGATCACCGGCTCCCTGTTGCGCGCCCGCACTGCCGCCGAAAAAGCCGCGATTGCCGATCAACTGCGTGAGCATGTATGGCCGGCGCTGGCTGCCGGGCGCTGCCTGCCGATGATCGACAAGGTCTACCCGCTCGCCGACGCCGCTCAGGCTCACGCGCACATGGAGGCTGGCGACCATATCGGCAAGATCGTTCTGCAAGTCGTGTGAGTCTTTGCAGCATTTGGTAATTGTTGCGCCGGGGCGGTGGTCGAAAAACTCACGCGCAGACCGAGGCATCTGGTAAAAAGCCTTCTTTGTCTGCGCCTGGGTGAAACGTTTAATGTTCCTGTCCTTCATGACGCGTCTGCGCCGCCGCCGTTTGGCGTTTGCCTGCATGGCCGCGCTGATTATCGGCGTGCCGACCAGTTGTGCCGTGCTCGAACACACCGAACGCAAACTGCTGTTTCGCATCGAACCGGGCACTGCCGGTTGGTATCACGGCTTGCCCGGCAGCGTGCAGGAACTCGACCTGCAACCGAAGAGCTTCAAGGCCGGGCAGAACATTCATGCCTGGTGGTGGCCGGCGGAAAAAGCCAATGCGCCGGCCATTCTCTATTTGCATGGTGTGCGCTGGAACCTCACCGGGCAGTTGTTCCGCATCGAGCAACTGCGCGCTGCGGGCTATTCAGTGCTGGCCATCGACTACCGAGGATTCGGCAAGAGCCATGGTGATCTGCCGTCCGAAAGCAGCGTTTACGAAGATGCGCGGGTGGCGTGGGAGCGCTTCAAACTGCTGCAACCGGACCCGGCCAAACGCCTGATCTACGGGCACTCCCTCGGTGGCGCCGTGGCCATCGATCTGGCCGCGGAACTCGGCCAGGCCGCCGCTCGCGATCAGTCTGCATTACCGGTGCGCGGACTGGTGATCGAGTCCACATTCACCACGCTGGCGGATGTTGCCGCGTCGGTGGCCAACACTTCGCTGCCGGTGCGCTGGCTGCTGTCGCAGAAATTCGACTCGATCGACAAGATCGCTGATATCCACATGCCGCTGCTGGTGGTCCACGGTTTAGCTGACGCTTTCGTGCCGCCGCGCTTCAGCGAGCAACTGTTCAACGCCGCGCAACAACCCAAGCGCCTGCTGTTGGTGCCGGGCGCTACGCACAACAACAGCATGGCGCTCGGCGGGCAGAATTACCGCAAGGCGCTCGACAGCCTGATGCAGAGCAAACCGGCCCCCCGGGTGGCCGGACCTGCCACCGTGCGCAACGGGCGGGACACTTAACGGTAGCCGCGAGCCTGCAAATCGAACAGTTGCGCGTAATGCCCGGCGGCGGCGATCAGTTGATCGTGGCTGCCCTGCTCCAGAATTTGCCCTTGTTGCAACACGATGATGTGGTCGGCATTGCGCACGCTGGAAAACCGATGGGAAATCAGCAACGTCATGCGACCTTCGCTGTGCTGGCTGAAATGCTCGAACACCGCCGCCTCGGCCACAGGATCAAGGGCGGACGTTGGCTCATCGAGGATCAGAATATCGGCATCACGGCGCATATACGCACGGGACAAGGCAATCTTCTGCCACTGCCCGCCAGACAACTCCTGGCCACCGGCAAACCAGCGTCCCAACTGCGTGGCATAACCCTTGTCTAGCCCTTCGATGAAGGGAGCCGCCATGCCTTGGGCCGCGGCCTCCTGCCAGCGTTGCGCGTCGTTGAACGCCAGGGTATCGCCGACGCCAATGTTTTCTCCGACGCTGAACTGGTAGCGGATGTAGTCCTGAAAAATCACCCCAATGCGTCGACGTAACGCGGTCTCCTGCCAATCCTGCAAATCGCTGCCGTCGAGCAGGATGCGCCCTTGATCGGGGCGGTAGAGTCGGGTCAGCAACTTGATCAGCGTGGTCTTGCCTGAACCGTTCTCGCCGACCAGCGCCATGCTCTGGCCTGGCACCAGTTGCAGGTCAATGTTTTCCAGCGCTGGCCGACTGGCACCCGGATAACGGAAACCGACGTTCTCGAAACGCAAACCATCGCCCGGGCAGACGCCGACCGTCAGGTGGCCGCTATCGACCTGAACCGGTTCGGCCAGGTATTCATACAGACTGGTCAGGTAGAGGCCATCTTCGTACAAGCCACTGATCGCACTCAGACTGCTGCTCACCGCGCTTTGGCCTTGCTTGAACAGCACCAGATACATGGTCATCTGACCGAGGCTGATCTGGCCATGTACGGCATCGATCACCACCCAGGCATAGGCCACATAAAATGCCGCAGTACCGAGCAGGCCAAGGCCAAATCCCCAGCCATCGCGTCGCAACGTCAGGCGGCGGTCTTCGGCATACAGCCTGGCGAACGTGTCGCGGTAGCGTTGCAGTAACAGCGGCGCGAAGCCGAACAGCTTGACCTCTTTAATATAAGTTTCGTGGGACAGCAGGGTTTCGATGTAATTCTGCTGCCGACTCTCCGGCGCGCGGCGAGTAAACAAACGAAAGGCGTCACCGGAAAAATGCGCTTCGGCAAAGAATACCGGTAACGCACCGACCACCAGCAATGCCAGCGCCCAAGGGGAAAAATGCACCAGCAGCACCCCGAAGCTGATCAGCATGATCAGGTTTTGAATCAAACCCAACGACTTCATGACCAGCGCCAGTGGCCGGGTCGAAGCCTCGCGACGGACACGCACCAGTTTGTCGTAGAACTCGGAGTTTTCGAACTGCACCAGTGACAGGGTCTGCGCTTTCTGCAAAATCAGCGTATTGACCTTCTGCCCCAGTTGCACCCGCAACAGCGATTGCTGCACCGACAGTGCCCGTTGCGTGCCGGACAACAGCGCCAATACACCGGCCTCCAACAACACGTAACGCAACACGGGCCACAGCGGCGCACTGCCGTGCTGCGCGTGCAACTGCATCGCTGCCACCACCGCATCGACAATCCGCTGCCCCAACCATGCCGCCAGTGCCGGCAGCAAACCGGCAACCAATGTTGCCAGCACCAGCCCCAGAAACAAGCCACGCGATGTCCCCCAGACCAGGCGCAAGGCTCGCTGCGCCTGATCGAACAAGGACGTGAAACGCGATAGATCAGGCATGGGGCTTTGGACTCTGCAGGTGATGATTGTGCGTCATGGTACTCCAGCGCTACGACTGAATTTCAAACGACGAGCGCGTTATCGTCGACGTGCTTTTCAGAACAAAAAAATCTGGAAGACTCATCCCTTTCCGGCGTCCAACGCTCTGCTATGGTTTAACCGCCCTACGCGGAACCCGGCGACACCCGCCCGCTCCGCGCCTGACTGCCGGGAGCAGAGACATGAGAATCAATCCCTACCTGATCTTCAACGGAGATTGCCGCGCGGCCTTCACCTTTTACGAGCAAGCCTTGCAAGGAAAGCTCGAAGCGATGATGACATTCGGCGAAACACCCGCCGCCGAACACGTGCCGAAAGAACACCACAACCTGATCATCCACACCTGCCTGAAAGTGAGTGATCAGATGATCATGGCCTCGGACACCACACCCGATCGCCCGACCCAGGGCATGAGTGGCTGCTCGATTTCGCTGAACGTCGACAGCATTGCCGAGGCCGAGCGCGTGTTCAACGCGCTGGCCAAGGACGGCCGCATCGATATGCCGCTGGAAGCGACGTTCTGGGCGGCGCGTTTCGGCATGCTGGTCGATCGTTTTGGAGTGTCGTGGATGGTCAATTGCGAGAGCGAAAAGTAACCCTGACATTTCGTCAGGCATGAAAAAGCCCAACCTGAAAAGATTGGGCTTTCTGCGTTATCGCTGGGCCAGTTCGTGGCGTACGCATTGTTCGTAATAGGTCTGTTTGACCGCCGCTGGTTTGAGCTTCGACGTGCTGTTGTAGGTTTGCTCGGTAATTCCCATCGCGGTCATACGCATCCACGGTTGCTGGAATCGTCGCACCTGCAATTGTTTGCGCGCGCCATACAGCGAGACGCCTGACAGCTTCGATTGCTGAGCACCGGCAGCGATATCCGAACCCCAGGTGCAGGCAAAGCGATGGCTTTTGCTTAACTCTTTCGCCTGCACGCCTGTGGCGAAGACAGCCAGGGAAAGCGTTGCAACGGTGATAACAATCGTCCGCATAGAGCCCACCTAACCTTTTGAAAAAAGGCGATTTTGCCGGGGAAGCGAACGCCCGGGGGCCAGCAATTTGCCGCCTTTCGCGAGTTTTTTGCGGACGTAAAAAAGGGCGATGGGATTTTCTGATGAAATCCCACCGCCCTTGGCCTGACGATCAGTTGGCGATGACCTCAACGCGCAATCGATCAGCGCCCTCTTCCCGACAATCGATGCGAACCGGCAAAAACACCTCGATCACCGCGATATTGCTGTGCAGATGCTCGGTCATGCGTGGCGTGGTAAACGAGCCGCCACCGGCCAGCGCCATTGGCAACAGCAATTGATCGGCAAGGTGCTCGGCCACCGCAGCACCACTGCGCAACCAGTCGGCGGCCTGATTGATCGCGGCATCGGCGACCTTTTCTGCCCGTAGCGACACTTGGCCAAATGCGCTGAACACCTCGGTGACGTGCTCGAATGCATACTCCAGCAACAACACATTGCCCGGGCCCCGCGCCGGATCGAGGGTGACATGTTGCAGCGCCGCAGACGGCAGACTCAAACGCTTGGCCACTTGGCTCAACTCACGTTCGGCCACCGTCGGTGCCAGCCCGGCAGTGAGCGCCGATGCGTGCTGCGAAACCGCCTTGCCGCGTTCACACAGGTCCAGCCGCGTCAGGTTCGACGGTTGCACGTTCACTTCAATCTCACCACCGCCTGCCGGGACAAATCCATGTCGCAACAAGTCCAGCTCGACGTTGGCGCCCATGCGCCGCAACAGCGGCAGCCAACTGCGCGTGAGAAAATCGGTCGGCGGCGCCAGCGGGTTATGCGTGCCACCCGAGATTCGCACCCGACTCGCCTCTGGTGCCCGCAACAGTGCCGGCAACAAGGTCTGCAATACCAGCGTGCAACTGCCGGCGGTACCGATGGCGAACTGGTATTCGCCAGAGCGAATCGCGCCGGGCTCAAAGCTCAACGCTTGCGAGCCCAAGTGCGCACCGGAAACCGTCGCGCCGCAGACCTCAGCCGCCGCCATGACCGCCGTCAAATGTTGCCTGAGCAATCCCGGACGGCTGCGCCTGGCACGAATCTGTTTAATGCGAAACGCCCTGCCCGTCACCATCGACAGGCTCAAGGCACTACGCAACACCTGGCCGCCACCGATGGCACCGTCCAGTTCTATCACTTCCTGTTTCATGGCATTCCTTACGCGTACAGCCCGACGGTATCCCGGAGGTACTGATCCAGCCGTCGCGAGTCTTCCTGAGTTCTGAGTAATGTGGGCACTTCGCGCTCGAGTTCGGCCGCGATAAACCCGTGCAACGCCGGTCGACGCGGCCCGTAGGCGCTCTCATCGGCATTGCGTTTAAGGGCGAGCAATTCGTCGACTTCATCGAGCAACGCGCGGTCGTCGACGGTGGTCAGCAGGTCGGCAAACGTCATCGGTGGCCGACCTCGTCCCTGATCGATCCAGCGCACGGCCAATAATGGTCGCAGCACGTAGAAGTACTTTTTGAAACGCACGGTTTCACCTTGCAGGTAACCGCGAAAGTTCTTCTTTGCCATCGACAGATAGTGATTGCGCGCTGCTGGTGGGCTGTAGAACGCTTCGGCGAGTTCGCGCAGCTGTGCCACCTGCGCGATTTCACTGCGATAAACCAGCGGCGAGTCGAGCCACTCCAGCAAGGTCGGATTGGATTTGCGCAACAATCCGAGGGTCTTGCGCAGCTCCCAACCACTGACATCAAGTTCATCGTCCAGCGGACGTTCGATCACATCACGCGGCGCATCGACCTGAACGAACCACTCGGGCTTCTCCACGTACACAAACCGTACGTCGTAATCGCTGTCGGTCGAGGCAAAACCCCAGGCTCGACTGCCGGACTCACAGGCATACAACACCCTGACATTGCGCTCGCGCTCTATCCGCGCCAGCTCTTGCAGAACCCGCGCGCGCATCGTATTGCACAGCGGGTGACGCTCTTCGAATTCCATGATTTGCTTTCCTTCATCCTTTGACGCACACCACCTGACGCAAGGTGTGCAGCACTTCCACCAGCTCACGCTGGGCGTGCATGACTTTGTCGATGTCCTTGTAGGCCATCGGAATCTCGTCGATCACCGCCTCGTCCTTGCGGCACTCCACATGGGCCGTGGCGCGAATCTGATCCTCGACAGTGAACATATTCTTGGCCTTGGTCCGACTCATGGTGCGGCCGGCGCCGTGGCTGCAGGAACTGAAGGATTCTTCGTTACCCAGGCCGCGAACGATGAAACTCTTGGCGCCCATCGAGCCTGGAATAATCCCCAACTCGCCCTTCTTCGCCGACACCGCACCTTTGCGCGTGACCAATACCTCTTCGCCGAAATGCCGCTCTTTCTGCACATAGTTGTGGTGGCAGTTGACCGCTTCCAGCGCCACTTCAAACGGCTTGCGAATAATCTGTCGCGTCGCCTGAATCACCGCGCGCATCATCAGCTCGCGGTTCTGTTTGGCGAAGTCCTGCGCCCAACCCACCGCTTCCACATAATCATCAAAGTGCTGACTGCCCTCTTCGAAGTAGGCCAGATCACGATCCGGCAGGTTGGCGATGTGCTGACGCATATCCGCCTGAGCCATCTGGATGAACAGGTTGCCGATCGCATTGCCGACGCCACGCGAGCCGCTGTGCAACATGAACCAGACCCGGTTGGCTTCATCCAGGCACACTTCGATGAAGTGGTTGCCGCTGCCGAGCGTACCGAGGTGCCCGCGGTTGTTGGTGTTGGCCAGTTTCGGGTACTTGTCAGTGATCAATTTGAACCGTGGCTGCAGCCCCGCCCAGGCCTGATCGGCTTGCTGCGGGATCTCATCCCAGGCGCCCTTGTCGCGCCGCGAACGGTTTGAACTGCGGCCATGCGGCACTGCTTGCTCGATAGCGCTGCGCAGCCCGTGCAGGTTGTCCGGCAGATCGGCAGCCGTCAGTGACGTGCGCGCGGCGATCATGCCGCAGCCGATGTCGACGCCGACCGCTGCCGGAATGATCGCGCCGACTGTCGGGATCACGCTGCCGATGGTCGAGCCCTTGCCCAAGTGCACATCCGGCATGACCGCCAGATGTTTGAAGATGAACGGCATTTTCGCGGTGTTCATCAACTGCTCGCGGGCCTCGTTTTCTACCGGAACGCCTTCGGTCCAGAGTTTGATCGGTTTGCCGTTGGCGACTTCGAGCAATTGGTAAGTGTGATCTTTCATGTCTTTATTCGACTGCGTATTAAATAAATCTGAGTTGGCCATCTTGGCGTCTCGCTGGGTTTTGCTGTTCGTTGCGATAGACATAGCAGCGGCCGTGCCAGGTTTTCAATTCCCTCGAAAAAACTTCATAACTCTCTGTTTTAAATGACATTTATTATCTATCGACTTTTTGATCGTTTGAATTGACGACAAACCTGGCGTAAAAAAATTATCATTAGATATCGTTTTTTATCTTTTGAGATAAGCATGCAAAATAGACGTACCGTCGCCATCGGTTTTATCGGAGCCACCCTTGATCGCGTCGGTAAAGGCGCCAATCGCTGGAGCCATTGGCGACCGAGCGTGGGCCTCTGCCAGCAGGCGGATGTGCTGATCAATCGACTTGAGCTGATTCACGGCATCGACGCCCGCGACGTCAGTCTCGCCGAGCGGGTGCGCGCCGACATTCAGCAGGTTTCACCGGAAACCGAAGTGCGCCTGCACTCGATGGCATTGCGCAATCCGTGGGATTTTGAAGAGGTCTACGGCGCGCTGCACGATTTCACCACTGCCTACGCGTTCGACACCGAACACGAGGACTACCTCGTCCACATCACCACCGGCACCCACGTCGCGCAAATCTGCTGGTTCCTGTTGACCGAGGCGCGCTACTTGCCCGCTCGCCTCATCCAGACCTCCCCCGCCAGGCGCAAGAGCGAAGACGAGCACGCCTGTGGCACCCACGCCCTGATCGACCTCGACCTGTCGCGATACGATCGCATCGCCTCACGCTTTGCCAATAAACGCCTCGAAGGCCTGGCATTTCTGAAGTCCGGGATCGCCACACGCAACGCCGCATTCAACCGCTCAATCGAGCAGATCGAACGCGTTGCGGAACGTTCAAAAGCCCCCATGTTGCTGATCGGCCCGACCGGCGCCGGCAAATCATTCCTGGCCCGGCGCATCTACGAACTCAAACGCAACCGCCATCAGATGCAGGGCCGCTTTGTTGAAGTCAACTGCGCCACCCTGCGTGGCGACGGCGCGATGTCGACCTTGTTCGGCCACAGCAAAGGCGCCTTCACCGGTGCACAGAATGCCCGCGACGGCCTGCTGCGTGCGGCCGATGGCGGCATGCTGTTTCTCGATGAAATCGGCGAACTGGGCGCCGACGAGCAGGCGATGCTACTCAAAGCGATTGAAGAGAAACGCTTCTTTCCACTGGGTTCTGACAAGGAGGTGGAGAGCGACTTCCTGATCATCGCCGGCACCCATCGCGACCTGCGCAGCCGGGTCGCTGAAGGCCTGTTTCGCGAAGACTTGTACGCACGCATCAACCTCTGGACGTTCGACCTTCCCGGCCTCGCCGGCCGCCGCGAGGATATCGAGCCGAATATTGATTTCGAGTTGCAGCGCCATGCCCGTGAGCATGGGCAATTGGTGCGCTTCAACCTTGAAGCACGCCGCCGCTATCTGGCCTTCGCCAGCTCTAGCGAAGCGGCGTGGCTGGGCAATTTCCGCGAACTGTCTGCGTCGATCACGCGCATGGCGACATTGGCGGATAGCGGGAGAATTGATGAGGCGCAGGTGCAGGAAGAGATTGAGCGATTGCGTTATGCCTGGGGCCTGACCCAAGTGGGAAGCAACTCAGAAGATTTGCCAGGGAATGAAGAGAGCATGGATCTGTTTGACCGCTTACAGTTGCGGGCAGTGCTTGAGGTCTGCCGGCAAGCAGACAGCCTGTCAGATGCCGGTCGCCGCTTGTTTGGCATCTCGCGCCTGGCCAAGGCGCAACCGAATGATGCGGACCGTTTGCGCAAGTACTTGGGCCGGTTCGGGATTGAATGGAGCCAGTTGGCGCCGTAGATCTCTGAGACGTATAACGCCTGGCCACCTTACTTGACCGGATGCCGCTGGTCTGATGTACCGCACCTTCGCCCTGTGAGTTCTTCCAATGCAGTACATCCCCGACCTGGAAGACAACCTCATGAACAAGCGAATGATTGCTATCGGATTGGCAAGCCTGCTTTCACTGTGCCCACTGTTTTCCCTTGCGGCTGAAAAAACAGGCGGCTCCTCAGTTCCAGCCACTGCGATTCCCGGCGTAAACCAAGGCGGATCCGAGTCAAAAGAAGACAAAGCTGACAAGAAAGGCGAGGAAGCATCAGGATCAAATTCCGGTGCCGAAGCACACGAAACACAGAAGGATGCCAACACCTCGAGCGATTCTGCAGATGTTAAAAAACCCAGCCAGTGAACCGCCGCTTTTGGCCGCTGAACAGATGGTAGCGCCGAGCCATGAATGCTAACGTTCCCGGCCAACATTCAGGGATGGCGCGCCATGTTCAATCGGTTTCTGGCGACAACGGCAATACTGCTCACTTTCAGCTTTGCAGCACACAGCGCACCCTTGCCCAGCGAATACCTGGAAGAGTGCCAGCGAGTCGAAAATTCGGCCAAAGCCATCATGAAAGCCAGACAAGGAGGCGTGCCCCTCTCTTCCGTTCTGGAACTGGCCGACAACGCAGGAAAGGAGAGCGAGTATGTGGGTAGTTTGTACAAAGCGCTGATCGGGCAGGCCTACGATATGCCTAGGGAGTCGGACGCGAGGAAGCAGGAGAAGGTGGTGGCTGACTTTCAGAAAAACTTTTATTCGCTTTGCATCGATTCGGCGCAGAAAACGGCAAGTGGAAGAAGCTGACGGGGAATACTCTTCCATAGAGAGCAAAAATCACTGCGCATGAAAAAGCCCAATCTTTTCAGATTGGGCTAAGTCATTGAATTATATGGTCGGGACGGAGTGATTCGAACACTCGACCCCTAGCACCCCATGCTAGTGCGCTACCGGACTGCGCTACGCCCCGACTGGTTTTGCAACTGTTCTTCATCTCGAAGAACGCTCAAGAATATAGCGCAAGCGTTTGAAAACTGGAAGTATTCAAACGCTGCTTTTTATTTCTTGAGAACCACCAGCACATCTTCCAATTCCGCAATCATCTGCCGAATCATCTGCTTGTATTGGGTCGTGTCGTCTTTGGCTTCATCGCCGGACAGGCGCAAGCGTGCGCCGCCGATGGTGAAACCCTGATCGTAAAGGAGCGCGCGGATCTGCCGGATCATCAGCACGTCCTGGCGCTGATAATACCGGCGGTTTCCGCGGCGTTTGACGGGGTTGAGTTGAGGAAACTCCTGCTCCCAATAGCGCAGCACGTGTGGCTTTACGGCACACAGCTCGCTGACTTCACCGATGGTGAAGTAGCGCTTGCCCGGGATGACGGGTAGTTCGTCGTTATGACTTGGTTCCAGCATAAGCCTCAACTCGGGCCTTCAACTTCTGCCCTGGACGAAAGGTGACCACACGGCGAGCCGTGATCGGGATTTCTTCCCCCGTTTTCGGGTTGCGGCCAGGCCGCTGGCGTTTGTCCCGAAGGTCGAAATTGCCGAAACCGGACAATTTGACCTGCTCGTTGTCTTCAAGAGCGTGCCTGATTTCCTCGAAAAACAGTTCTACCAATTCCTTGGCTTCCCGCTTGTTCAGGCCCAGCTCTTCATACAGACGTTCCGCCATCTCAGCTTTCGTCAAAGCCCCCATACGTCACTTCCTTAACGTGGCGTTCAACCTTTGTTCGAGCGAGGTGAGGATATTTTGCGTCGTCGAATTCACCTCATCGTCATTAAGAGTGCGCGATGGATGCTGCCAGGTCAAGCCAACTGCAAGGCTTTTTCTATCAGGATCAATACCTTTACCCTGATACACGTCAAACAGCCTGAGATCCGTGAGCCATTCGCCTGCATTTTCACGGATTACGTCCAGTACGGCCGCGGACGCGACGTCTTTGTGCGCAATCAGTGCAAGGTCACGACGCACTTCAGGAAAGCGCGACAACTCGTGGAATTTCGGCATTTTACCGAGTGCCACTTCAGCCAGAACCAGCTCGAAAACGAAGACTGGACGATCCAGACCCAAGGCTTTCGACAATTCGGGGTGAATGGCGCCGATGAAACCGACTTCACGCCCTTCGCGCTCGATGCGCGCGGTTTGACCCGGGTGCAACGCAGGGTGTTTGCCCGGAGCGAAGGTGAACGAATCCAGTGCACCGGCGAAGCCCAGCACCGCTTCCACGTCAGCCTTGACGTCGAAGAAATCGACCGTGTCGCGACCTTGCGCCCAACCTTCCGGCAGGCGGCTGCCGCAAACCACGCCGGACAGCATCGGCTCTTGCTTCAGGCCTTCGAGCTGACCGACGAAGCGCAGACCGCTTTCGAACAGACGCACGCGATCTTGCTGACGGTTCAGGTTGTGCTGCAACGCTTTGACCAAGCCAGGCCACAGCGACGAGCGCATGGCAGCCATGTCGTTGGAGATCGGATTGGCCAGCAACAGCGGCTCAACGCCCGGACTGAATAGTTCGAACTGACGCGGATCGATGAAGCTGTATGTGATCGCTTCCTGATAACCACGCGCTACCAGCAGGCGACGCAGTTCCGGCAGATCGCTACGCGCTTCAGCTTTGGCTTGTGGCGCCAGACGCGCTTGCGGGTAACGAACCGGCAAGCGGTTGTAGCCGTACAGACGCGCCAGTTCTTCGATCAGATCGACTTCCAGACTGATGTCGAAGCGATGGCTTGGCACTTCGACGCGCCACTGGCCTTCACCGTCGGCAACAATGCCAAGACCCAGGCCGCCGAGCAAACGCTCAACCTGAGCGGAATCCATTTCCATACCAAGCATCTGAGCGATGCGCTGAGAACGCAGAGTGATCGGTGCGATCGACGGCAGATGCTGTTCGCTGACGGTCTCGATGATCGGGCCAGCTTCGCCGCCAGTGATGTCCAGCAGCAAGCCAGTGGCGCGCTCCATGGCTTCACGGGCCAGTTGCCAGTCAACGCCACGCTCATAGCGGTGCGAAGCATCGGTGTGCAGGCCGTAGGAGCGAGCCTTGCCAGCAACAGCGATTTGGTCGAAGAACGCACTCTCCAGGAATACGTCGCGAGTCGTCGCAGAGACGCCGCTGTGTTCGCCACCCATCACACCGGCAATCGCCAGCGCGCGGGTGTGGTCGGCGATGACCAGCGTATCGCTACGCAGGCTGACTTCCTGACCGTCGAGCAGAACGAGCTTCTCACCCTCTTCCGCCATGCGTACACGGATGCCGCCGTTGATTTCGGCGAGATCGAAGGCGTGCAGCGGCTGACCTAGCTCAAGCATCACGTAGTTGGTGATGTCGACGGCAGCGTCGATGCTGCGCACGTCAGCACGACGTAGACGTTCCACCATCCACAGCGGCGTTGGCTTGGACAGGTCAACGTTACGGATAACGCGGCCCAGGTAACGCGGGCACGCGGCTGGGGCCAGCACTTCTACCGAACGCACTTCGTCGTGCGCGGCAGGAATGGCCATGACCACCGGACGGGTGACCGGCGCGGCATACAGTGCGCCGACTTCACGGGCCAGACCGGCCAGGGACAAGCAGTCGCCGCGGTTCGGGGTCAGATCGACCTCAATGCTGGCGTCTTCCAGATCCAGGTACACACGGAAGTCTTCGCCCACCGGTGCATCGACCGGCAGCTCCATCAGACCGTCATTGCCTTCACCGATCTGCAGCTCGGCTTGCGAGCACAGCATGCCGTTGGACTCAACGCCGCGCAGCTTGGCCTTTTTGATCTTGAAGTCGCCAGGCAGCTCAGCGCCGATCATGGCGAACGGAATCTTCAGGCCCGGACGCACGTTTGGCGCACCGCACACGACCTGGAAAGTTTCCGCGCCATTGCTGACCTGGCACACACGCAGCTTGTCGGCATCAGGGTGTTGCTCGGTGCTCAGCACCTCGCCCACCACCACACCACTGAAAACACCGGCGGCCGGGGTCACGCTATCGACCTCAAGGCCCGCCATCGACAGACGAGCAACCAGCTCATCGCGATCTACCTGCGGGCTAACCCAGCCACGCAGCCATTGTTCACTGAATTTCATCCTGCTCTCCTAAGAATTCGTTACGACTAGCGAAATTGCGCGAGGAACCGCAAGTCGTTGTCGAAGAACAGACGCAAGTCGTTCACGCCGTAACGCAGCATGGCCAGACGCTCGACACCCATGCCGAAAGCAAAACCGGAGAACTCTTCCGGATCGATGCCGGACATGCGCAGCACGTTCGGGTGAACCATGCCGCAGCCCATCACTTCCAGCCAGCCAGTCTGCTTGCAGACACGGCAGCCTTTACCGCTGCACATCACGCATTCCATATCGACTTCAGCGGACGGCTCGGTGAACGGGAAGTACGAAGGACGAAAACGTACGGCCAGCTCTTTTTCGAAGAACACCCGCAGGAATTCTTCGATGGTGCCTTTGAGATCGGCAAAATTGATGTCGCGATCAACCAGCAGGCCTTCGACCTGGTGGAACATCGGCGAGTGGGTGATATCGGAGTCGCTGCGATACACGCGGCCTGGGCAGACGATGCGGATCGGCGGTTGCTTCGATTCCATGGTGCGGACCTGTACCGGCGAGGTATGGGTGCGCAGCAGCATGTTGGCGTTGAAATAGAAAGTGTCATGCATCGACCGGGCCGGGTGATGGCCTGGGATGTTGAGCGCTTCAAAGTTGTGATAGTCGTCTTCGACCTCAGGGCCTTCGGCGATGCCGTAGCCGATGCGGGTGAAGAACTGTTCAACACGTTCCAGAGTCCGGGTCACCGGATGCAGACCACCAGAGGTCTGGCCACGGCCCGGCAACGTCACGTCAATGGATTCGGCGGACAGTTTGGCAGCCAGTTCAGCTTCTTCAAACAGAGCCATGCGCGCATTGAGTACGCCTGTGACACGTTCCTTGGCAACGTTGATCAGGGCGCCGACTTGCGGACGCTCTTCTGCCGGCAAATTCCCCAGGGTCTTCATCACCTGAGTCAATTCGCCCTTTTTGCCAAGGTATTGAACCCGGATTTGCTCCAGGGCATTGATATCTTCAGCGCTTTGCACAGCCTCTAGTGCTTGAGAGACCAGCGCATCCAGGTTTTCCATGTACAGACTCCAGATACAAAATAGGGGAAGAGCTTGAAGGCTCTTCCCCTATTTAAGACGTTTACCACCTGGCCCCACGGAAGTGAGGCCGGGTGATTGTCGGGGGTACTTAAGCCAAGGTGGCTTTAGCTTTCTCGACAATCGCAGCAAACACCGCTTTTTCGTTCACTGCCAGATCAGCCAGAACCTTACGGTCGATCTCGATGGACGCTTTTTTCAGGCCAGCGATGAAACGGCTGTAGGACAGACCGTTAACACGAGCACCAGCGTTGATACGAGCGATCCACAGAGCGCGGAACTGACGTTTTTTCTGACGACGGTCACGGTAGGCGTATTGGCCTGCCTTGATTACCGCTTGCTTGGCAACACGGAATACGCGGGAGCGTGCGCCGTAGTAGCCTTTAGCAAGTTTCAGAATTTTTTTGTGACGCTTACGGGCAATGACGCCACGCTTTACACGAGCCATGAGTTACTTCCTCTATTCTTGACTAAATTAACGAAGGCGCAGCATGCGCTCGACTTTTGCCACGTCAGACGGATGCAGCAAGCTGCTACCGCGCAGTTGACGCTTACGCTTGGTCGACATTTTAGTCAGGATGTGGCTCTTGAAAGCGTGCTTGTGCTTGATACCGTTAGCAGTTTTCAGAAACCGCTTAGCAGCACCACTTTTGGTTTTCATTTTTGGCATGTTCGGATACTCCGCATTCAGTTGATAAACATAATCAGAAGGCCTGCCGTGCCCTGTTGATTACTTCTTCTTTTTCGGGGCGATGACCATGATCAGCTGGCGTCCTTCCATCTTAGGATGCTGTTCGACCGAACCGTACTCGAGCAGGTCAGCTTCAACCCGCTTGAGGAGTTCCATCCCCAGCTCCTGGTGGGCCATCTCACGGCCGCGGAATCGCAAGGATACCTTGGCCCTGTCCCCATCACTCAGGAAACGTACCAGGTTGCGCAGTTTTACCTGGTAATCCCCTTCCTCCGTCCCTGGACGAAACTTGATTTCTTTTACCTGAATCTGCTTCTGGTTCTTCTTCGCCGCGGCAACCTGCTTCTTCTTTTCGAAGATCGATTTGCCGTAATCCATCACACGGCAAACCGGTGGGATTGCGTCTGCGGAGATTTCCACCAGATCAAGCTTTGCTTCTTCAGCAATACGAAGCGCTTCATCAATCGAGACGATGCCAATCTGCTCGCCATCAGCGCCAATTAACCGAACCTCGCGTGCCGAGATATTCTCGTTGATCGGGGCTTTCGGTGCAGCTCGTTTATCTTGTCTCATTTCACGCTTAATAATAATTACTCCGAATCTGGGCGACCACGCCGGGAAACCGCTTGCGCGAGAAACTCAGCGAACTGGGCGACGGGCATCGAGCCCAGGTCAGCACCTTCACGAGTACGCACAGCGACAGTCTGCATCTCGACTTCCTTATCTCCGATAACCAAAAGATAGGGAACCTTGAGCAAAGTATGCTCGCGGATTTTAAAGCCGATCTTTTCATTTCTCAAGTCGGACTTGGCACGAAATCCGCTTTCGTTGAGAGTTTTTTCAACTTCTGCAACAAAATCTGCCTGTTTATCAGTGATATTCATGATCACCGCCTGGGTTGGCGCGAGCCACGCAGGGAAAGCACCTTCGTAGTGCTCGATCAGAATCCCGACGAAACGCTCGAAGGAACCGAGGATCGCACGGTGCAACATCACTGGGTGTTTGCGGCTGTTGTCTTCAGAGACGTATTCAGCGCCCAAACGGACAGGCAGGTTAAAATCGAGCTGCAGAGTACCACATTGCCAGACGCGGCCGAGGCAGTCTTTCAGCGAGAACTCGATCTTCGGACCGTAGAACGCACCCTCACCCGGCTGCAGATCGTACGGCAGGCCCGCAGAATCAAGGGCTGCAGCCAGTGCAGCTTCAGCGCGATCCCACAGTTCGTCGGAACCGACGCGTTTTTCCGGACGAGTGGACAGTTTCATCTCGACATCGGTAAAGCCGAAGTCACGATAAACATCCATGGTCAGCTTGATAAACGCGGCGGACTCAGCCTGCATCTGCTCTTCGGTGCAGAAGATGTGGGCGTCGTCCTGAGTGAACGCACGCACGCGCATGATGCCGTGCAATGCACCCGATGGCTCGTTACGGTGGCAGGCACCGAACTCGGCCAGACGCATCGGCAGCTCGCGGTAGCTCTTCAGGCCCTGATTGAACACCTGCACGTGGCACGGGCAATTCATCGGTTTGATCGCGTAGTCGCGGTTTTCCGATTGAGTGGTGAACATGTTGTCGGCGTAGTTGGCCCAGTGACCGGATTTCTCCCACAGGCTGCGGTCAACGACTTGCGGCGTCTTGATTTCGAGGTAGCCGTTGTCGCGCTGGATCTTGCGCATGTACTGCTCGAGCACCTGGTACAGAGTCCAGCCGTTCGGGTGCCAGAACACCATGCCAGGGGATTCTTCCTGGGTGTGGAACAGGCCCAGACGCTTGCCGATCTTGCGGTGATCGCGCTTTTCAGCTTCTTCGATGCGCTGGATGTAAGCCGCCAGCTGCTTCTTGTCTGCCCAAGCGGTGCCGTAAACCCGCTGCAATTGCTCGTTCTTGGCGTCGCCGCGCCAGTAGGCGCCAGACAGCTTGGTCAGCTTGAAGGATTTCAGGAAGCGCGTGTTCGGCACGTGCGGGCCACGGCACATGTCGACGTATTCTTCGTGATAGTACAGACCCATGGCCTGCTCGTTCGGCATGTCCTCAACCAGGCGCAACTTGTAGTCTTCGCCACGAGCCTTGAACACTTCGATCACTTCGGCGCGCGGAGTGACTTTCTTGATGACGTCGTAATCTTTTTCGATCAGCTGTTGCATGCGCTGTTCGATAGCGGCCATGTCGTCCGGAGTAAAAGGACGTTCGAAGGCGATGTCGTAATAGAAGCCTTCGTCGATGACCGGCCCGATGACCATTTTCGCAGTCGGGTACAGCTGTTTGACCGCATGGCCAACCAGGTGCGCGCAAGAGTGGCGAATGATCTCCAGCCCCTCTTCATCCTTAGGCGTGATGATTTGCAGGGTCGCGTCGCTGCTGATGATGTCGCTGGCGTCGACCAGTTGGCCATTGACCTTGCCGGCCAGCGTGGCTTTGGCCAGACCGGCACCAATGGATGCGGCGACCTCGGCTACGGAAACCGGGTGATCGAATGAACGTTGACTGCCGTCGGGAAGAGTAATAGTTGGCATGGCGCCTCCTCTCCTAGTGGTGACCCCTACCAAAGGTCACGTGGGTTGGGATGAGCCAGTACAAGATCCGATCCAGGCCATTCAATGACGAACGCCTGCCTTACAGCGGCAGGAGCCTTGCGGCCAACCGGAAAACCGAACCAGAGTGACTGGGATTCAAATCGAAAATATTCGCACGTTGACCGCGGCCGGGACTGAAGGTGATCCGGCGCCTGAGAACGCTTGAGCCCGGCATGCTAGCACAGATGAGCGGTCACTTATGCCTCTGTTTGATCAGAAGGCAAATCGTCTGTTTTTATGCCAGAGTGCTGAACTTGATAGGCCTTTCAGCCCTCAGATAACAAGACATTGACCCACAAGGAGCATCCTCGCATGCGTCTGAATACCCTGTTCGCCGTAGTCGCCCCTATCGTTATGCTGCTGCCGCTGAGCGCCCACGCCGACTGGCCGAAAGGCGAGCGTGACAAGTACATGGCGCAATGCACCCAGGCGGCGACCCCACAGATCGGCGCTGCGGCAGCCAAATCTCATTGTGCCTGTGGCGCTGACGCCATCAAGTCCTATCCTGCCGCCGACATTCAGGCGCTGATGGACAACAAGGCCACCCCTGAACTGCAGCAGAAAGCGCTGGGCCAGATCGCCAAATGCAAGGCGAATACTCCGGCGAAAAAGTAAGAAAAAAAGCGTCCTGACTCGGCCCAGCGCCCTTGAAAAGGGCTGAATTTGCGTCTTTTCAGACGTTTTATGCAGGTTTTACAGGTTTTTTTATCGTCTTTACGTTCCGCTAAAAGCCTTGTAAACCGGGGCTTTCAGCCGATAAAGGCAGTAAAGAAAACACGACTGATTGGCAAACAGCACGTCCGGGGGGCTACCAAAGCGAACATTTCGACTATGATACCCGGGTGTGCCCAGTTGGCCTGAGCAGCACAGTACTGAAAAATATATGTTTCTTGGAGATACACCATGTCTAATCGCCAAACCGGCACCGTTAAGTGGTTCAACGATGAAAAAGGCTTCGGCTTCATCACTCCTCAAGGTGGCGGTGACGACCTGTTCGTACACTTCAAAGCTATCGAATCCGACGGTTTCAAAAGCCTGAAAGAAGGCCAGACCGTCTCCTTCGTGGCTGAGAAAGGCCAAAAGGGTATGCAAGCTGCACAGGTTCGCCCAGAGTAATTTCTGCGCGCACTAAAAAAACCCCGTCCAAGTGACGGGGTTTTTTATGCCTGCAACAAAAGTGGCGCGTGATCAGCCGCAGTTGACGCGAGTGATCACCAGATTGTTGTCGGTGTTCAGGTTCAAGCGATCGGAGCGGTACTCGAGCGTGATCATGTCGTTCGGCTTGAGGAAGCGGGCATTTTGCGCCCCGGCTTTGCTGCGCGCCTGCTCCAGAAGCTCTGGCGAAGCTTTCTTGCCAATGGCGAATTCCGCCGCCGATGCTTCACAGCGGCTGTGACCGGCTTCGGTTGCCGCAGATTCCTTTGCCGACTCGCTGGAGGTCGTGCTGCAACCGGCCAGCATGGCAGCGGCCATAAGTGCACCCAGTGTCGCGAACTTCAAAGGCATGAAGCCTCCTTGTTTTCAAAATGGTTAAGCTGAGATCGTGCGACCGCCATTCAAGCGATTGGTTTCACAGCCAAGGCCATCACCATCACCCTGCCCCACGATCGGAAAAACGCCGAGTGTGCCTGAGGGGCATGCGTCACTTCATCAATCAATCGTGACTGAATATTAACGGCGCTCAATAGACGTCGATGTAGTCATACGGCGGGTTCGGCCAGTTGTCCTTCAGCGCATTGAAAATCTGCATGACCCATACCTCGTCACTGGCCGCGACATTGCCCACGTAGCCCGAGCCCTTGGCCCAGGTTTCCAGGCGAAACAGCAAGCCGTCGATATCCTGTCCACCGGTAACGCCGGAGGAAATGTAAGCGATACCGCCCTTGGTCACGCGCAGCTGCGTGTGTTCGTCATCACTGGCCGAGGCGAGCAACTGGCGCACCGCGTCGAGCGTGAGGCCGTCAGGGGTGTTCAAATCGATCTGCACAGCACAATCCTTGGAAGCCTTAAAAGACCAAGTGTCGCATAGCGCTCCGCTCATGCCTAAGTCGCAGTGCCAAATGCCCGTCAAAATGGTTAACTCAAACCCAAGATCTTCCGACTATTCGAGCGCTCTCATGACCACGATCAGCATCGACGCCGCCATTAATGCCAAATGGGCAGACGGACACAGCTCTTACAGCCCGGGAACCACCGAGGAGCTTGCGCTGATTGGTATCGATTTATTGGTCAAAGAGTTGGGCACAGAAGCGGCCAAGCAATTCATCAAGCAGATTTTCGAGCGCTACCCGACCGAACAGGTCGAACACGAACACGCAGAGAAAGGGTAAACCCGCAGGCTGGCACCTGCGGGCGAGTGGCTTACTTCAGACGTTTCAGGCGTTCGGTGAGCAAGTCAAAGAAGCCTTGCGCGTCGCCATTTTCCACCCAGAAGGCGTTTTTCGGCGCCTTCAGGCCGTCGTACCAATCGACGATGGTCTGACCGAAAGTCGGCCCTTCACGGCTATCCACCACGACATTCACCGAGCGACCGGTGAACAGTTCCGGCTTGAGCAGATACGCCACAACGGTGGCGTCATGCACCGGGCCACCCGGAATACCGTAGTGCTCCATATCGCCTTTGATGTA
Source organism: Pseudomonas neuropathica (assembly GCF_015461835.1). Taxonomy (GTDB): domain Bacteria; phylum Pseudomonadota; class Gammaproteobacteria; order Pseudomonadales; family Pseudomonadaceae; genus Aquipseudomonas; species Aquipseudomonas neuropathica. The sequence goes on from NZ_JACOPX010000008.1 coordinate 215,651, forward strand.
CTCGTTGAGAATGTCGCCGACAATTTTGCTCGCGTTGTTGTTCAGCGCAGCGATCTGTTTCAGGCGCGCATCACTGGTGAGAATCTTGTGGGTCACGTCCAGCGGCAGGTAGGTCAGTTTGACGCCGCTTTTCAGGACCACTTCAGCCGCTTGCGGATCAGCGAACAGGTTGAATTCCGCCACCGGGGTGATGTTCCCACCGTTGAAGTGCGCCCCACCCATGATCACCACTTCCTTGATGCCCTGAACAATTTCAGGCTCCTGGATCAGCGCCAGCGCCAGGTTGGTCTGCGGACCGAGCATGGCGATCGTGATGCTGTGCGGCTTGGCTTTTTTCAGGGTATCGATCAGGTAATTGACCGCACTGCCTTCAGCCAGCCCCTTTTTCGGTTCGTGCACGGTGACACCCGACAGGCCTTCCTTGCCATGGATGTTCTCGGCATAGATCGGTGTGCGCATCAGCGGCTTCGGCGCGCCAGCATAAACCGGTACGTCCTCGCGCCCTGCCCACTCGCGCGCCAGTCGTGCGTTACGCGAAGTCTTGTCGAGGCGCACGTTGCCGGCCACGGTGGTCAGCGCGCGAATGTTCAGTTCGTCCGGCGAGGCCAGGGCGAACAGCAAGGCAACCACATCATCCGCACCCGGGTCGGTGTCGATGATCAGGTCGATTTTCTCCGCCGCCTGGGCGCCGGTGGCAGTTATGACGGACAAAAGCAGCAGGCTCCGGATGAATTGATGCAGTTTCTGAGCATAGCGTTGCATGGCGCATTCCTTGTGCTTGTGAAATCAAAAGTTAAAAGGTGACTCCAGCGACCAGCACGATGTTGCAGTACGGCTGGCATTCCCCTGTACGAACAATCGCCCGAGCCTGTCGGCTGAGAACCTTGAATTGCTCGTGACTGAGCAGATCACGACGGCCCAGAGCGCCCCCTTCACTCAACTGCTCCAGGGTATTCAGCGCGGTCGGTTGCTTGTCGAAGATTTCTTTGGCCAGTGCATGGCTTTCCACCTGCATCTCGCTGAGCACGACCTTCAGGGTGCTGACGAAATCCGGGATGCCGTGAGTCAGCGCCAGATCAATCAGCTCGACACCCGGCGGCACTGGCAGCCCGGCATCACCAATGACCACCATGTCGCCATGGCCCAGGGACGCGATCAGCCGCGACAATGCGACGTTGAGCAGAGGAGTCTTTTTCATGCGGGTTTAAAGGCCTGTACGTCGGATAGGGTTGGAATGGACGGCTGTGCGCCGGCGCGGGTTACCGATAACGCGGCGGCGATCTGCCCGAAACGAATCGCCTCGGCCTCGGACTTGCCATTGGCCAGCGCAGCGGCGAAACCACCCACGAACGTGTCGCCTGCGGCCGTGGTGTCGACAGCCTTCACTCTTGGCGCCGGGAAATGCTCAAAGCTTTGGCCATTGGCGAACAGCGAGCCTTGCGCACCAAGGGTAATAATGACTTTGCCCGCCCCCATGGCGATCAACTGACTGGCTGCACTTTCTGCCGTTTCCTGCGAGTCCACCGGCAACCCGCTCAACACGGTCGCTTCGCTCTCATTGGGGATCAGGTAGTCGATCGCCGCAAACCAGTCCGCCGGCAGTGGACGACTGGCCGGTGCCGGATTGAGGATGACAATTTTACCCAGCGCGCGCGCACGCTTGAGCGCATGCCCCACCGTGGCATCCGGAATTTCGAGCTGGCAGATAATCACCTCTGCGGCTTGCAGCACCGCATCAAACCGGTCGATCACTGCGGGCGTCATGGCGCCATTGGCGCCGGCGACGATGACAATGGCATTCTGACTGTTGTCATCGACCACGATCAACGCCACGCCACTGGAGTCATCGACGGTGCTCACTGCCTGGCAATCGATCTGTTCGGCTAACAAGGCGTTGCGTAGTTGCACGCCATAATCGTCGCTGCCAACACAGCCAACCATCGCCACCTGCGCGCCCAAACGCGCTGCGGCCACCGCCTGATTGGCGCCCTTGCCGCCGGAAACCGTGGCAAACGAATGACCGATCAACGTTTCGCCGCCGACCGGCAGCCGTGGCGCCCGGGTCACCAGATCCATGTTCAGGCTGCCTATTACCACTACATTTGCTGGCATACATCATTACTCGTCAATTCGGTTTCAGCGGTATTCGGTGAACACGCCGGACAACGGTGCAGTGGATTCGCGCAAGACAATACTCGGGGTCACGATCCGTTGATCAGTGCCCAGGCTCGGCGTGGCAATCCTGCGCAGCAGCACTTCGGCCGCCATCTCGCCCAGTTGCAGGATTGATTGCCCCACCGTGGTGAGTGCCGGGTAGACGTAACGACTCATCTGGATATCGTCGAAACCAATCACCGACAGCTCGCTCGGCACTCGCACATTGCGCTCCGCCGCCGCTCGCAGCACACCAATGCCGATCATGTCGTTACCGGCAAAGATTGCGCTCGGCGGATTGCGCTCGAGCAGAATCGCCGCTGCGTTGTACCCGCCAGTACTGGTGAAATCGCTTTCCAGCATGCGCTCCTGACGGACGTCAACGCCCGCCTCTTTCAGCGCTCGGCAATAACCGGCCAGACGCATTTGCGCAACACTGGTGCTGGCCGGGCCGCCGATGGTGGCGATGTCGCGGTGCCCCAACTCAAGCAAGTGCCGGGTCGCGAGGTAAGCGCCGTATTCGTGGTCGATACGCACCAGATCGGCATCGACGCCATCCAGACCTCGGTCGACGATGACCATCGGCGTTTTCACCCCGGCCAACCCCTGCGCCAGCCCGCTGTCACCGCCAGCAGAAGCAACGATCAAACCGTCGATGCGTTTCTCCAGCAACACGCGCAAATAGCTGCGCTGCTTGTCGGGATTGTCGTCGGAGTTGCAAAGGATCACGCAATAGCCGTTACGCTCGCAATAATCCTCGATGCCCCGCGCCAACTCGGCGAAGTACGGGTTGAGACTGTTGGGCACCAGCAGGCCGATGGTTGCAGTGGTCTTGGCTTTGAGCGAGCGCGCCACCGCACTCGGCACATAGTCGAGGCTCTTGATCGCAGCCTCGACTTTCAACCGCACCTCCCGACTCACCGGCCGGGTGTTGTTCACCACATGCGACACCGTCGTGTAGGAAATCCCCGCGAGGGCTGCCACGTCCTTGATCGTTGCCATGTCTTAGCCCCGGCGACTGGCGCGCTGACTGCGATAAGTGTCGAGCACCACCGCGATCACGATGACGGCGCCGGTGATGATTCGTTTGGTCGGTTCAGTCGCACCGATCTGCGCCAGACCTGCCGCCAGGACCGAAATGATCAACACGCCAAAGAATGTGCTGATCACCGAACCACGCCCGCCCATCAGGCTGGTACCGCCGATAACCACAGCTGCGATTACCTGCAACTCCAGACCGGAACCGGCATTCGGGTCAGCGGCTTCCAGACGGGAAATCTGAAACAGCGCAGCGATACCGGCCAGCAGCCCCATCAGGCTGAAGACCAGAATCTTGTAGGGTTTCGGATTGATCCCCGCGAGGCGCACCGCCTCTTCGTTGGTGCCAATGCCAATCAGGTAGCGACCGAATACGGTACGGGTCAACACGGCCTGAGCGATGATAATCACCAGCAAGGCAATGATAAACGATGGCGAGATGCCGAACGCGATCGGGTTCGACAGCCAGGCAAACGAATCACCGATGTACGCGGTGCGCGATCCCGTCATCTGATAAGCCAGACCCCGAGCCATTTCCAGCACGCCCAAGGAGACGATGAACGATGGAATCCGCCATGCCACTGTGATCGAACCGGTGACCGTACCGGCCAGTGCTGCCACTGCCATGCCGAGCAACGCCGACGGCAATACGCTCCAGCCCCAACCGAGAATGGCGACGCTGACCGTTGAAGCGGCAAGCGCCAGCACCGACCCCACCGAGAGGTCGATGCCGCCGATGATCAACACGAAGGTCATGCCGACCGCCAGCACCATCAGATCAGGGATCTGGTTGGCCAGCGTACTGAAGGTGTTATAGGACAGAAAGTGGCTGCTCAAGACCGAGAACAGCGCAATCATCGCCAGCAAGGCGCCGGCCAGGCCCAGATAAGTGCCCAGACCGTAGAAGTTGCCACTACGTTTGCCGGCAGGAGATGCAGTTTTCATGGGAGATCCCTAGGCGCCGCTTCATTGAGCAACGCATCACGTTTTTGGTAGCCGGCGAACGCGGCGGCAAGCAAGTCATCCTGGGTCCAGCTGTCGCGCTCGAAGGTGTCGATCAACCGGCCGACCGACAACACACCGATGCGGTCACAGATCAGCATCAACTCACGCAGATCACTGGACACCACCACCAGCGCTTTGCCCTGGCGCGTCAGTTCGCCGAGCAAGGCATAAATGTCGAACTTCGCGCCGACGTCGATGCCACGGGTCGGCTCGTCGAACAGCAGCACCGAACAGTCGCGCTCCAGCCAGCGGCCGATCACGACCTTCTGCTGGTTGCCACCGGACAGCTCGGAGACCAATTGTGTCGGACTCGAACTGCGGATGCGCATGGCGTCGATCTGACGCTGCGCCAAAGCGATCTCGTCGCCATTGTTGACGACACCGCCACTGGAGATTTCCGGCATGTTGCCCAGTGCGATGTTGGCGCTGATCGATTGACTCAGCAGCAGGCCTTCACCCTTGCGGTCTTCGGTAATCAATGCGATACCGTTGCGCACCGCATCGACCGGCGAGCGCACACTGACCACTTTGGCCGGGGAGCCGAGCGCGATGGTGCCGCTGTCGGCAACGTCCGCACCAAAAATCAGTCGCAGCAGTTCTGTGCGCCCTGCCCCGATCAATCCGGAAATCCCGAAGATCTCGCCGGCACGGACTTCGAATGAAACATCGCGCACTTTGTCAGAGCGATTCAAACCCGTAACAGTCAGCGCCGGGGCGCCGATATTGCGCGGGCCCATGTCGATGTGTTCGCCCAGTTCACGACCGACCATCAGCGTAACCAGTTGCTCGCTGTTGTAATTGGCCATCGGCTCGACACAGACCAGATTGCCGTCGCGCAGCACGGCAATGCGCTGTGCGACACGGGCCAGCTCTTCGAGACGGTGGGAAATGTAAATGATCGAAACGCCGCGCGCCTGCAACCGGGTGATCTGCTCGAACAGCATTTCGACTTCACGTGCGGTCAGCATCGCGGTCGGCTCATCGAGAATCAGCACATGGCAATCGCCAATGAGGTTACGGGCGATTTCAACCATCTGCTGATGCCCGATCCCCAGCTCGCCGACCAGCGTATCCGGATCAATCGCGTCGAGACCGACTTGCGCCATGGCTTCGATCGCCGCTTTGCGCAGTTGTTTGCGACTGATCCAGCCGCCGTTGCTTGGCAGGTTGTCGAGAAACAGGTTTTCCGCGACCGACAATGTCGGCAACAGATTGAGCTCTTGCATGACCATACGCACGCCGAGTTCTTCAGCCTGTGTACGACTGCCCGGACGGTAGTCCTTGCCGTGGAATTGCATCTGGCCGGTGGTCGGCGTGACCAGTCCGCCAATAATCTTCGACAGAGTACTTTTGCCGGCACCATTCTCGCCGGTCAGCGCCAGCACTTCACCGCGCATCAGCGTCAGATCGATGCCGGTGAGCACCGGTTGCGCATAGGTCTTACCGATACCGCTGACCGAGAGGACAGCGTTCGGGGCGGAAACTGACATAAAAACTCTCCATGCGCTCGCCCGGACGGACGAGCGCCGTTGTGTCGCCAGAAGACTTACTTGGTGACCAGCTCGACCGGTGTTTCGATCACGCCGTTGGCGCCGCTGTCGACTTTCTCGCCCTTGATGATTTTCAGCGCGGTTTCGATGCCGAACACTGCCTGCTTCGCAGCGAACTGGTCAGCCGTGGCCAACACGCGGCCATCCTTCAACATTGGCTTGATGGCGTTGATGTTGTCGTAACCGACCACCTGAACCTGACCGGCCTTGCCAGCGGCACGTACTGCGGAAACGGCGCCGACGGCCATGCTGTCGTTACCGGCCAGCAGTGCTTTGACGTCCGGGTATTCGCTGAGGATCGAAGCGGCAACCTTGTTGCCCTTGTCGATCTCCCAGTCGCCGGATTGCAGGGAAACGATCTTGATCTGTGCAGCGTCCATCGCATCCTTGAAGCCAGCGGTACGCTGCTGAGCGTTGGTCGTGGTGGACACGCCTTCAATGATGCCGACTTCGTCACCGGCCTTGAGCTGCTTGGCCAGGTACTCACCGACCAGACGCGCGCCTTTGCGATTGTCCGGGCCTACGAAGGGCACGCTGATGTTTTTGCTTTTGACGATGGCCGGATCGAGCTGATTGTCGATGTTGATCACGGTAATGCCGGCATCGACGGCTTTCTTGATCACCGGCACCATGGCCTTGGAATCGGAAGGCGCGATCACCAGTGCATTGACCTTGGCCAGGATCATTTGCTCGACGATGCGGGTCTGGCCAGCAGTATCGGTTTCATCCTTGATCCCGTTGGAGATCAGGTCGAAATCGGCGGAGTGTTCTTTCTGATAGGCCTTGGCGCCATCTTCCATGGTCAGGAAGAATTCGTTGGCCAGAGACTTCATGACCAGCGCAACTTTGGGTTTTTCGGCGGATTCGGCGAATGCCGAGGAGACAGGTAGTGCGGCGGCTGTAGCAGCCAGCATAGCGACAGCAAGAAGACGTCCAGCGAATGGCAGCTTCATGGGTTCACTCCGATCTTATGATTATTGTGAGCAACGCTTGCGCTGGCGTAAGCTACTTGGCTTTCTGCAGGGCCATAGTGCCCCGAGAGCGCCGCGCAAACGTTTGCGTAGACCGAACTATGCGAATCCCGCCGACATTTGTCAACAATCAGAAATCGGTATTGAATAAAGGACGAATGCGTTGCTTCGTCCCTCGATGCTCAGGCTGTGGTGTTGACCACGTTGCCGCTGGTGGAGCCCTGGGACATTTCCTTGAGCAATGCCGCCGCGACCTCCATGAGTGCGCCGCTGGTCTGCGCGATCTGACCCTGAATGGACATCACCGCCTGCGACTTGGCCTCAGGCGTCGGATAGCTCGCAGCCTGAGCCGCCGCCAGTTGCTGTTGCTGCTCCTGCAGTTGCTTCTGCAACTCCTTCATCCGCTTGAGCAGCATTTTCACGGTGACATTCAGACTGTCGCCGCTGTCCGCGCTATCGGCCTGGCTGGCTTCTTGCGCAGGGCCGCCAGTCCTGACTTGTTTGCTCGGTTCTTTTTCAACGCCCAGCGCCTCGTCGGAAGCGTCCGCTTCTGCCTGGTTCATTGCATTGATCGTCGCTGCGGTTTTACCGCCGATGGTGACTGTACCCGGGTTTGAAAAACCGATCGTCAGTGACATGTGAACTCCCTAATAAAGCGTTTCCCAGAACAACCATCGGCCTCAAGGCCGGTTTCTTTAGCAAAGAATCCCGAGCCGGCAACCGGTTTCATTCGACAAAAGCCGTAGCCCCTTTCGGTGAACCGAACGCGAAAGCCTCCAATGTTCGGAAACCCGGATAAACGCTTTGCCCCACCATTTGCAAATTCATAAAATCTTGATGTAAATCATCAAGTTAAACATTTTTCCAAAGCAAAGTAGGGCTGGTACAGATCCTGCTCCCTAGCCTGCACCCCGAGCATTCAGATCGGCTCGGGGCGCATCTAGATGAACCTGCATCAGCACCGTCTCACTACTAGAGAGAAAAATAATGAAATCTGCTTTCAACACTTTGGTCCCGGGTGCTTTGGCCCTTCTCCTGCTCCTGCCCACCGCCCTTCAGGCGAAAGAAGTCGAAACCCAGACCAAGCTCGCCAATGTCGTGGTACTTGCCACCGGCGGCACCATTGCCGGCGCCGGCGCGAGCGCCGCCAACAGCGCCACCTATCAAGCGGCGAAGGTTGGCGTCGAACAATTGATCGCCGGCATTCCCGAGCTGAGCAAACTGGCGAACGTGCGTGGCGAACAAGTCATGCAGATTGCCTCGGAAAGCATCACCAACGAAAACCTGCTGCAACTGGGTCGTCGCGTGGCCGAACTGGCCGATAGCAAAGACGTCGATGGCATCGTCATCACCCACGGCACCGACACCCTGGAAGAAACCGCTTACTTCCTCAACCTGGTAGAAAAAACCGACAAGCCAATCATCGTCGTCGGCTCAATGCGTCCGGGTACCGCGATGTCCGCCGATGGCATGCTCAACCTGTACAACGCCGTGGCCGTGGCCAGCAGCAAAGAAGCACACGGCAAAGGCGTACTGGTGACCATGAACGATGAAATCCAGTCCGGTCGTGACGTGAGCAAGATGATCAACATCAAAACCGAAGCGTTCAAAAGCGCCTGGGGCCCACTGGGCATGGTGGTTGAAGGCAAATCCTACTGGTTCCGCTTGCCAGCCAAGCGTCACACCATGGATTCGGAATTCGATATCAAAAATATCAAGAGCCTGCCTGACGTAGAAATCGCATATTCCTACGGCAACGTCAGCGATACCGCCTACAAGGCTCTCGCGCAATCCGGTGCCAAGGCGATCATCCATGCCGGTACCGGTAACGGTTCGGTATCCTCCCGCGTGGTTCCAGCCCTGCAAGCGCTGCGCAAGGATGGCGTGCAAATCATTCGCTCGTCCCACGTCAACGCTGGCGGCTTCGTTCTGCGTAACGCCGAGCAGCCTGACGACAAATACGACTGGGTTGTCGCTCACGACCTGAACCCGCAGAAAGCCCGCATCCTGGCAATGGTCGCCCTGACCAAAACCAACGACAGCAAAGAGCTGCAACGGATGTTCTGGGAATACTGATGGACTTCCGCCCGGTCATTTCTTGATTGGGCACCCTGCACCACTCGCCTGACGGGCGGGTGGTGCAACGCTCACAAAGCTCTCGCACTTTTCCTACAAAAAACTCGACACGACCTACACCAAATCCGGAAAACCGCTGTCAGAGGATTTTCTTGAATTTTAAGCAGTTGCGAAAATGCTTACAGTTAAATACTGTATGCACGTACAGCTTAATAAGGATAACCTCGTGGCCACCTCCCCTGATGCTCCTGACGCTTACGAACGCATAGGCATGCGCGTTCAGAAAATTATCAATTCCCCCACCGCACAGAAAGCCAAAGCCGCACTGATCTTTCGTCTTCCGGACGAGCCGATGGACGAGTGGGAGCGCCTGCTTGAGGAAATCGACGAGAACGATAACGTCACCCTCGCTTATCGCGACGACGGTGGCGTGCAGATTTTTTGGGTTGTGCCGAAGGAAGATTGATTCAATGAGTGTCCGCTGTTTTGCTTTGCTGTTGTTGTTTTTCGCCATGGGTGCCCAGGCTGGCGCACCCCGCACATTCACCGAAGCCAAGAAGGTCGCCTGGAAACTGTATGCGCCGCAGTCCACAGAGTTTTATTGCGGGTGCAAGTACACTGGCAACAAAGTTGATCTGAAGGCTTGCGGTTACGTACCGCGCAAAAATGCCAAGCGCGCATCACGCATCGAGTGGGAACACATTGTGCCGGCCTGGCAGTTCGGTCATCAGCGCCAATGCTGGCAGGAAGGCGGACGCAAGAACTGCACCCGTTACGACCCGACCTATCAGAAGGCCGAAGCCGATCTGCATAACCTGGTGCCAAGCATTGGCGAGGTCAATGGCGATCGCAGCAACTTCAGCTACGGCTGGTTGCCCGTGCAGTCCGGGCAATACGGTTCGTGCCTGACCCAGGTCGACTTCAAGGCGAAGAAGGTCATGCCCCGCCCGTCAATTCGCGGCATGATTGCCCGCACGTACTTCTACATGAGCAAGCAATACGGCTTGCGCCTGTCGAAGCAGGATCGCCAATTGTATGAAGCGTGGGACAAGACTTACCCGGTGCAGGACTGGGAGCGTCAGCGTAATCAGAGCGTCGCGTGCGTGATGGGACGCGGTAATGAGTTTGTCGGCCCGGTGAACATGAAAGCCTGCGGCTGATTGCAGCGCAGACAATAAAGGCCTCGAACGTGATGTTCGAGGCCTTTTTGTTTGCGCCCGGATGACCGACTTGTTGTATCGCCTGTACCCCACCAGGTTAAGTGACTCGCGAGGTATGCCACGCTCTTTGATCAGGTATCTGCGCAATCTTCATGACGGCTGCCGACTCTCCGGCAATCCAGCCGTAAAAGCCGTCAGTGGCGGTGTCGACGATTTCCCGGAGAATGTTCTTTTCCATGAACGTCAGCCAATTCAATCGCTTGCCCCGCTGCTGCCATATCAACTGGCAGAGTCACCGCCCGTTCGTTTACGGCGTGAGCGGATGCTCGACCAGCACCGACTCAACGTTCTGTTTCTTGGCCTTCACCAACGCTGCATCCACTTGCACCTTACGTGCTTCAGCTTCAGCCTGAGAGTTGAACGGACCAATCAGAATTCGCGTTTTGCCGCTGCTGTCCTTGATCACCGTAGGCACGAAGGCGTGCTCGATCAGCCAGCCACTCAGGTCGCTGACAGCCTGTGGCGTTTCACCGCGCACTTCGAGATCCCATTGTGGTGCAGCGGCCGCCGCCGGCGCGGTTACTGCAGCCGATTGTGGTTTTGGCGCCTCTACATTCCTGCTTTCACCACACCCTGCCAATACCAGTGCCGCGACTACCCAAACCAATTTGCGCACAACGCTTTCCTCGAAATTCTCAAAGCCGCGATCTTATCATTCATAAATACTTCGCGAGCCCCGCAAAATGGGCACAAAACAACGAGATTGATGCTTGCAGCCTCTGTATAGTTACGCCCTGGGAATTAATGCCGCTTCTGCGCGTCAGAAAGAGGCACCCAAACCGTGAGACTTCGCACTAATCTATACGTACACCGACCTCTGCACTGTCTGAATCAGGTGCCCTACAAAGCAATCAAGGAGAAGACCATGCTGATACTCACCCGCAAAGTCGGTGAAAGCATAAACATTGGTGATGACATTACGATCACCATTCTGGGCGTAAGCGGCCAACAGGTCCGCATTGGCATCAACGCTCCGAAAAACGTTGCAGTGCACCGTGAAGAGATTTACCAGCGCATTCAGGCTGGCCTGACCGCCCCGGACAAGCCACAAACTCCCTGAGCCAGATCGCAGTCAGTAGCCAGTCCGTTTACCTTGTGGAATGACTGGCTAGAGATTCACGCGCCGTATTGCCATCCGCTCCCCACTCTGTTGGGCACGGCGCCTGACACGTTTATTGCAATCCCACGCCCCCCCCCTTTCTTACGCCCTTGCCGCCTGATACTACCTGCCATCCCTTAGACTGGCTGTCGGACATTTCCGATAGAGCGCAGAGAATTCGCCCTCTAACCGAATGTCACACCACGCGCCATGCCTGTGGCCGCAATTACCATCAGCACCAGCAACAACGCCTCGACATGGCTGATTCCCGCGTACAGCTTCGCGCGCCCGGTATCGATTGCTGCGCCGCGTGCGGAAGCGATCCGCCACTTGACCAACGTGATCATCGGGGCGAGTTCTACAATCAGGATCAGCACAAACAGCGTCATCTTCAGATGAAACAGTGGCTGATGAAGATAATAGTCAGTGCCCTTTTCGAAGCCTCCAAAAGCCCGCATCCCGCCTGTCACCAGCAGAACCAATGCAGAGATTCCCCATAGGTTATCGGCCAGCAAAACGCGCCGGGGCTCACCTGAACCGGCAGCAAGGCGACTAAACGCCGCCCCACGCGTCAGTACCGCCCAAAAACCCAAGGCAAATGCCAAGAGATGAACAGCTGCAAGAAACCAATGAACCAGCATCGATACCCCCTCATCGCAGAGTTGAAAATCGGCCAGTCAGTAGTAGTTGAAAAAATAAGGATCTGCCTGCGGGGTGTCGCCAGGCTTTCAGGAGAGATAGAAAGGAGAGATTTCAGCCAGTTGAGGCAAATCGCAGGCAAAAAAAATCCCAAGCAGCTGATGGAAGCTTGGGATTTAAAAATGCATAAACCGTGGTGGTGAACGCGGGACGAATGTTACTTAATCCCACGAACAGTAACAACATTTTTTTGATAACTGGCTGGTTAGTAACACTCGTAACCTGTTCAATATCCACACTTTTTCAAAGGGCGCTGGCGACGAACGGTGAATCGCCCACCAACTGCCTGACCCGACGACGCAGAAATTCGATCAGAGGCGGGAGGCACGACGAGGACTTGCGCACGCCATTCAGCAAGGACCGCTAAACGGTGAAGCACGACGCGCAGTGGATCAACGGACCTCGCATGGAATTTCGAATGCCCTGAGATCGACTAAACGCGAAGTCCAGCTGGCGCCCTGAGGAGGGTTTTGCAAAAGTTTTGCAAATCGCAGACAACAAAAAAGGGCCCACCTTTCGGTGAGCCCTTCTAGACCGCCCAGCAGAGCGGATTTTGTTTGGTAGGCGCGATTGGACTCGAACCAACGACCCCCACCATGTCAAGGTGGTGCTCTAACCAACTGAGCTACGTGCCTGCTGTGAGGCGGCATTCTACGGAATTCCGGAGGGGTGTCAACACCTTTTTTTCACCTAACCCTATGAATATGCAAAATATTTAATTTCGGCTCGCCGACGCAGATTTTCCGGTGGCTGGCGGAGGTTTTTCAACTCGGGTAGGATCGACGCACTCGTAAAATATATTAAACAGAGGCTGCAGGATGGCGAACACCCCTTACCCAGAGTCTTATTACGCTGCGTCGGCCAATGCCGTACCGCCCCGCCCTGCCTTGCAGGATGATGTGGAGACGGACGTCTGTGTGATCGGCGCCGGGTATACCGGATTGTCCTCAGCGCTGTTCCTGTTGGAGAACGGTTTTCGCGTCACCGTGCTGGAGGCGGCCAAGGTCGGGTTCGGCGCCTCCGGGCGCAATGGCGGGCAGATCGTTAACAGTTATAGCCGTGACATTGATGTGATCGAACGCAGCGTCGGGCCGAAGCAGGCGCAACTGCTCGGGCAGATGGCATTCGAAGGTGGCCGGATCATTCGCGAGCGCGTGGCCAAGTACAACATCCAGTGCGACCTGAAGGACGGCGGCGTGTTCGCCGCGCTGACGGCCAAGCAGATGGGCCACCTGGAATCGCAGAAGCGCCTCTGGGAGCGCTTCGGTCATACGCAACTGGAACTGCTCGATCAGCGCCGCATTCGCGAAGTGGTTGCGTGCGATCAGTACGTCGGCGGCATGCTCGACATGAGCGGTGGGCACATCCACCCGCTGAACCTTGCGCTGGGCGAAGCGGCGGCGGTCGAGTCTCTCGGCGGCACGATCCATGAACAGTCACCCGCCGTGCGCATCGAGCGCGGCGCCAACCCGGTGGTGCACACGCCGCAGGGCAAGGTCAGGGCCAAATTCATCATCGTTGCGGGCAATGCCTACCTCGGTAATCTGGTGCCGGAGCTTGCGGCCAAATCGATGCCGTGCGGCACGCAAGTAATCACCACCGAGCCGCTGGGAGACGAGCTGGCGAAAGCGCTGCTGCCGCAGGACTACTGCGTTGAAGACTGCAATTACCTGCTCGACTACTACCGCCTCACAGGCGACAAACGCCTGATCTTCGGCGGTGGCGTGGTCTATGGCGCGCGCGACCCGGCGAACATCGAAGCGATCATCCGCCCGAAAATGCTCAAGGCTTTCCCGCAGCTCAAGGATGTGAAGATTGATTACGCGTGGACGGGAAATTTCCTGCTGACCTTGTCGCGCTTGCCACAGGTCGGGCGCCTGGGCGACAACATCTATTATTCGCAAGGTTGCAGCGGCCACGGCGTGACCTACACGCACCTGGCAGGCAAAGTGCTGGCAGAAGCGCTACGCGGTCAGGCTGAGCGCTTCGATGCGTTTGCCGACTTGCCACACTACCCGTTCCCCGGCGGGCAGTTGCTGCGCACGCCATTTGCGGCGTTGGGCGCTTGGTATTACGGCTTACGCGACAAATTCGGGATGTAAAAAAGGGCCGCTGAACAGCGGCCCTTCTTATTCAACACTGAACGGATTCAGAGTTGGTCTCGGGCAATCCCGCTACGGATTCGCAGGATATCCGCCAGCACCGCCAAGGCAATTTCCGCTGGCGTCTTGCTGCCGAGGTTAAGACCGATCGGCGCATGAATCCGCGCCAACTCCGCCTCGCCCAAGCCGCCAATCCGACGCAAACGCTCGAAGCGCTTCTGTGACGTCTGCAGCGAGCCCATCACGCCAATGTAGAACGCTTCGGTGCGCACCGCTTCCATCATCGCCAGGTCATCGATACGCGGATCGTGAGTGAGCGCTACGACTGCGGTATCACGATGACAGCCACCGTCAGCAATAAACACCGACGGCAACTGCCGACGAATCTCCACGCCATCCAGCACCACGCCTTCAAGCACCTCGTCACGCGGATCGCAGAGAATCACTTCAAAGCCGAGACCGACCGCAAACTCGGCGCACGCCTGCGCCACACTGGAATACCCGGCGAGCAACAAACGCTGCGCCGCGCCGACACGAACGCGCACCCGATCAATCTCACGCTCGATCCGCGCGCCCTGCTCGCGATCAGCGAACAGACTGCGTGCACCGCTGGCCAGATCGACCTCGCGAATCAAGCGGCGCTGACCGAGCAGCGCCGACTCCAATTCACGCAGATGCGCCTGTACCTCGCAGTCGGCGTCAAATTTCTCTACCAGCACATCGAGAATGCCGCCACAAGGCAGGCTGACCCGCGAGCGCGGATCATCACCCTCCCCATATCGCACGACGTTGACCGCATCAAGAAACGCCCCTTCGGCGACGCGCTCAAGGAAATCTTCCTCGACGCAACCGCCGGACAGCGAGCCGATCCACTGTCCGCCATCGTTCACCGCCAGCAGCGAACCCGGCGCACGTGGTGCCGAACCATAAGTCGTCAGCACGGTGCAGAGCCAGATACGCTGCCCCGCCACCGACCACTCCAGCGCGCGGCGCACCACTTGTAGATCAAGATGCTGCATGTCAGTGCGCCTTGTGCTCGATGGACGGTGCGTCGGCTTGCAGCTTCTGCACTTCACTCACCGCCAACTCAGCGGACTGACCACCCCAACCTTGACGCAGGTAGTTGAGCAGATCGGTCAGTTGCTCAGGACTGAGCTTGCCAGCGAAGCCCGGCATCGGTTGCATGCGCTCGAACCCGGAGAACTTCTGCTCACCGATACCGTCCTCGATCACGCGCAACAGGTTGCGTGGGTCTTCCAGGCGCAACGTGGTATTACCGCGCATGGCCACCGCGATATGCGGCTTGCCTTCGCCGCCGACCGCATGGCAACCGGCGCAGACGTTCAGGTATTCCTGCTGGCCGCGCTGGGCGCTGGCGCCGAGTTTCTCGACTGGCACTTCAACGAGGGCTTTGGCTGCCGGCGGTTTGTCGCCGAGCAGGAACGTCGCCATCGCCGCCAGATCGGCATCGCTCAGGCCTTGAGTGCTGTTGTGGAACACCGGGAACATCTCGTTGAACATCGTCCCTTGCGCGCTCATGCCGTGCTTGAGGAACGTGCCCAGATCCTGCTCGTTCCAGCCGCGCGCGGCCAGATCAGTAGCCAGCAGGCTCGGCGCCAGGTAACCATTGAGGATGCCGCCGGTGAGGCGTTTATCCAGCTGCATCGCCCCCGGCAGGCCGCGCGGCGTATGGCATTCGCCGCAATGACCGAGCACTTCGACCATGTACTGGCCGCGCTGCCAGGCTTCGCTTTTGCCTTCGGCCGGCTCCAGTTTCAGGGCTTTGCCGTACATCATGTTCCAGCCGATCAGGCCCGGACGCACGTTAAACGGGAAGCTCAGACTGGTAACCGGGGCTGCGCGCTCGATCGGCTCGATGGTTTTCAGATACGCATGGATCGCATCCGAGTCTTCGCGCAGCATCAGGTGATACGAGGTATACGGCATCGCCGGATACAAATTCGCGCCATCGCGACGCTTGCCTTCGGTCAGCGCAGCGAAGAACTCATCATCGTTGTACAAACCGATGCCGTGCTCCTTGCTCGGGGTAATGTTGGTGCCGTAGATCGTGCCGAACGGCGACACAATCGGCAGGCCACCAGCGAACGGCGCACCACCGGGTGCAGTGTGGCAAGCCATGCAGTCGGCAGCGCGGGCAAGGTACTCGCCGCGCTTGACCTGATCATCGGCGTGGGCAAACAACAGCGGCGCAGCGAGGCCGACCGCCAGGGTCAGGCGGGTCAGTAAAAGCTTCATGCTTAACCCTCCTTGACCAGGCCGAGATCGGTCAGCACGTTGCGGGTGGCGTTGTAGTAACGCACATACCCAGTGCAACGGCAGACGTGATGGCCGAGGCTGTCCTCGATGACTTGTTCGAGCTTGCTTTGCACGGTCGGCTGGCGCTGCAGCTTTTCAACCAGCACGGTAGCGGCGTTGACGAAGCCTGGTGCGCAGTAGCTGCACTGGAAGGCGAACTCGTCGACGAAGCGTTGCTGGATCGGATTCAGCTCGGTGACCTGGCCGCTCTCGTCACGCTTGGCGTGAGATTCGATGGTGCGGACTTTCTTGCCTTCGAAATAGTGCGCGCCAGTGATGCAAGTGCGCACTTCTTCGCTGGTGCCGTCCGGGTTATCGACGATCACCACGCAGGCGTGGCAGATGCCTTGGCCGCAGCCCAGGCGCGAACCGGTGAGGTTCTTGTATTCGTGCAGGTAGTCGATCATCGGCAGGTCATCAGGGATGTCCACCGGGCCGACGGATTGACCATTGAGGGTCAGTTGAAGCGGACGGTTAGCCATTGAGGGCCTCCTTGATGCGCGCAGCAGTGATTGGCAGGTCGCGAACACGTTTACCGATGGCGTGGGCCACGGCGTTGCCGATGGCACCGACGATCGGGATCATCACCACTTCGGCGATGCCTTTGGACGGATCACTTGGCGACAGTGCCGGCAGAATCTCCGACGTCTGTTTCCACACGGCAACGTGACGGGCCATCGGCAAACGGTAACGGTTGAAGTTCCAGTCACCCTCCCCCGGTCCACCTTCATACAGCGGCATTTCTTCCATCAAGGCGTGGCCGATGCCCATGGCGATACCGCCTTCGAGCTGGCCCTTGACCAGTTCTTCGACCAGCACACGACCGCACTCGACCCACGAATGGTGATTGAGCACTTCGACTTCCGCCGAGCCTTTGTTGACCTTCAGTTCGACCAGCGTCGCGACCGGGCTGTAATAAGTCACGGCAGCGTTGTTCAACTGCACAACCGGGTAATTGATGTTCTGGCGATCCAGCAGGTGGAAACCCGCCGTGTTCATCAGCGCTTTTTTCGCCTTCGGCGCGCCATCGCCATATTTCACTGCCAGACCATCGAGCGGCAGACGCTCGCGCACGCCGTCGATGCTGTATTCGGCCTCGGCCCAGCTCCAGCGGTTAAATGCGTGAACGGTAGCGCCAGTCACCAGACCACGCTCGTGAGCGCGCTTGGCCAGCTCTTCGAAGCTCAGCGGCTGCATGCCGTTAGCCGTGAGTTTGCCGTCGACCCAATGCGCATCTTCGCGACGCACAACGTAAGGGTTGGCCTGACCGCCGTAAGGACCCTGACGCCAGATTTCCATGGCCGCCGGCCACAGACCGTTATTGAACAGCACGCGTGCCGCTTCACGGGTGGCGTGACTGAAGTAGTACGCCGAGTTGGTCGCCGACGAAGCCGAAGCCAATTTGCCCACCCAACGCGGGTTGCGCAGCAGGTTGTCCTGCTCGGCCTGGCTCATGATGTAAGGGTTGCCGCTGGTGATCAGCTGCATTTCCTTCCATTCGGTTTCGCCGGTCTTCACTTCGTGCGCCGGGCTACCGAGGAAATCGGCCACCACCAGCGCCTGCGAGGTGGACATGCCGGTACCGATTTCAATGCCGATATGGCGCAGGGTGATACGACCATCAGCCGTGAATTCGATGCTGGCCATCGGCGCTTCAGAACCGGTGCCGAAGTCTTTCTGGCAAATGGCAAAACCGACGCCGTACCAGTTGTCCGGGTCTGCGGCTTCGCGTTGTTTCTTGATCGCGTCGCGGTTTTTCCAGACTTCGTGTACCGAGGCCTTGTCGAGGATTTCGTGCAGGCGCAAGGCACCGGCCGGGATCGCGCCCTGGGTGTTTTTCATGCCGGAACGCAGGGCGTTCTTGCGACGCAGATCGATCGCATCGACACCGAGGCGATTGGCGATTTCGTCGACCATCATCTCGGTCGCCGCCATGCTTTGCAGGGTGCCGTAACCACGCATCGAACCGGCCTCAACACCACGCGAGTGGTAAGCGGTGACCTGCAGATCGTTCTGCGGCATGTAGTAGATCGACTGCGCCGCTGTGGCACCAACGGCCGCTACCGACGGGCTGTAGTTGATCCGGCCACCACCGTCGACGCTCATTTCGGCGCGGAAAATCTTGAAGCTGTAGTCGTTCTTGTCCACGGCCAACTGGTAGCGGATGTCGAACGGGTGGCGCTTGATGCCACTCTGGAACTGCTCGTAGCGGTCGTTGGCCAGGCGCACCGGCACACCCGCGCCATACAGCGCCGCCAGGGCTGCGTAGTAGACGAAGATGTTGTGGTCTTTGGAACCGTAACCCACGGTGTAACCCGGGTGCATGTTCAGGTTGTCGAGGCCGAAACGCGACGGCGCGATCATCTTCGCGGTTTCGGTCGCTGCCTCCAGCGGGCACTGGGTGGCCACGACGAAATGCAGGGTCTTGGTTTTCGGGTCATACCAGCCGTTGCCGTTGTCCGGCTCCATGGCGGCCGGCTCGATCGACGGAGTCTTGTAGCGCTCGTCGAACACCAGCCAGTTGTCCGGTGGCGTATCGATCTCTTGCTTCATGCGGTCGGCGTAGAACAGGCCGCGTTCGGTCAGGTTGCCGTGCAGGTTCGGCTGGGAATTCCACACCGGACGACGGTTCTTCAGCATCGGGAACAGGATCGAGTCTTTGAGGCTGGCGAATTCGTCTTCGTCGGCCGAGGTCGCGCCGCCGACGCGCACATAGCGGAAGCTGCCGTAGGGGTCGCCTTCGTAGAACGGCACTTTGGCACCGTAACGAATCGCTTTGTCATTGAATTTGAGTTTGTTCTTCGCCTGACGGAAACGCTCGAAATCGTTCCAGATCAGGATCGCTACCGGGTGACCGATGAACATCGGCACTTTGCCTTCTGGCAGCAGTGGGTCCGGCGCATGCTCTTCGGGGAAGACGATGCCGTCCTTGTCCAGATCAGCGGCAGTGACAATGCGGTCAGGCTGCAAGTCAGCGCCAAGCCACGACAGGTCGTAGCCGTCGTAGATTCGGTCAGCCTTGATGGTTTTCAGCAGCATGGCGTGGCCTTGCTGCTCAGGCCAGCCCGGCATGTCCTTGGAACGGATGTCGCGAGCAAAGACTTTGCTGCCGCAGACCTTGGACAGTGCATCGTTGCGCTGACGCGCCTTGCCGTTGTTGCCGAGCCATTTCTCGGACGGCACGGTGACGGTGTTTTCCATCAAGGCTGCCAGCGCCTGACTGCTGAGCGGCGTGAGCGTGACGCTCACACCCGCCACCAGCCCGCCCTGGAGGAACGAGCGCCGGGATATTTCACGGTTGGACATGGATCATCCTCTGGGCGGTTATGTGTCCGCCCTTCTGGTTATCTACTGGGGAATCTCGAGTCTTGCAGAAGCCTTTCTTGGCTAAACGAAAGGCGTGATGACAGTGCAAAGCTGACCGAAAGGTTAACTTTAAAGGTTTCTGCGCTCGCAGCAAACAACCAGTTACAAAAATTTGACTAAAGGATCAGAAAATCAATGCGACGTGGCACCGCAGGAGCTCGTTGAACATACCAACGACCCATGTGGGAGCGAGCCCGCTCGCGAAGGCGTAGTGTCAGTCAGCGCATTTTTTGCTGATACACCGCATTCGCGAGCAGGCTCGCTCCCACATGGGGATTTGTGTCGAATTCAGAATCAGGGGAAAGGAGCAGAGGGAAAAGCCAAATTGCAGACACAAAAAACCCCGGTCTTTCGACCAGGGTCTTTGCTATCGATTCCGAATCAGCCAATGACTGTTTTCGGTGCTTCAAGGCGTTCAGTGGTCCTTGGAGCAGATATGGCGCAGCGGACGGGACTCGAACCCGCGACCCCCGGCGTGACAGGCCGGTATTCTAACCGACTGAACTACCGCTGCGTATCGCTTTGAGCTTGCGCTCAAGTAACTCGTTTTGACTGCAGGCTTCGGTGCCTTGCAATCGCGAACCAGACAAGTCTGATTCGTAAAATATGGCGCAGCGGACGGGACTCGAACCCGCGACCCCCGGCGTGACAGGCCGGTATTCTAACCGACTGAACTACCGCTGCGCGTCGGTGCAGGCACTTTCAGCCTACGCTCTTGCTTACGCAAGTCTCTCGGGGAGTGGTGGGTGATGACGGGATCGAACCGCCGACATTCTGCTTGTAAGGCAGACGCTCTCCCAGCTGAGCTAATCACCCGTTTGCATCTCCGAGGCCGCGAAATTTACGCAGGTAGCGAACCTAAGTCAATAGCAGGATTGAAGTTTTTCTGAAAAAGACGAAATTGTTTCGATCCTGCAAGACCGCCTTCGCGAGCAAGCTCGCTTCCACAGGGGATTGCATTCCAAATGCGGGAGCGAGCTTGCTCGCGAAGGCGTCAGTTCATTCAACGCAAATTCAGGCGAAAAAGGCGACCTACTCGCTGTAGATCATCTTTTTCGTCATACCGCCATCAACGACGAATTCCTGTCCGGTAACAAACCCGGCATTCCTCGACAGCAACCAGGCAACCATCGCAGCCACATCCTCGACCGTCCCTACCCTGCCCGCAGGATGCTGAGCATGGTCGGCATCGGCCAACGGCTCGGCGCGACGCGCAGAAGGATCACGCGCGTCGATCCAGCCTGGACTGACCGCGTTGACGCGAATCTCCGGCCCCAGACTGATTGCCAGCGCATGCGTCAGCGCCAACAAACCGCCCTTGCTCGCCGCATACGCCTCGGAGTCCGCTTCCGACTGCCGCGCACGAGTAGAGGCCAGATTGACGATCGAACCGTTGTGCGCACGCAGATACGGCGCACAGTGCTTGGCCAGCAACATCGGCCCGCTGAGGTTTACCGCCAGCACGCGATTCCAGTAAGCCAGATCGAGGCTTTCCAGTGTGATGTTGTGCGGATCAGCGACCGCCGCGTTGCACACCAGCGCATCGAGACGACCAAACTGACCCAGCACCTCAGCCACGCCGAGCGCCACCTGACTTTCCTCGGCAACGTCCATGGCAATGAACCAGGCATTTTCGCCCAACACCTTCGCCACTTTCGAACCGCGCGCCCGATCCAGATCGGTCAACACGACTTGCCAGCCCTCACTGATCAGCCAGGCAGCGATGCCCAGACCGATACCGCGCGCAGCACCCGTGACCAGCGCAACGCGGCCATGGGTACCTGATGTCGGCGTAGACAACTCGATCACAACGCGGCCAGACCGCGCGCCAGGTCGGCTTGCAGGTCAGCGACGTCTTCCAGACCGACCGCGATGCGAATCAGGCTGTCACGGATGCCCGCCGCTTCACGCTCTTGCGGCGCCAGACGGCCGTGAGAGGTGGTGCTTGGGTGCGTGATCGTGGTCTTGCTGTCGCCGAGGTTGGCGGTAATCGAAATCAGTCGGGTCGCATCGATGAAGCGCCACGCGCCCTCTTTGCCGCCCTTGACCTCAAAGCTTACAACCGCACCGAAACCCTTCTGCTGACGCTGGGCCAGTTCGTGCTGCGGATGGCTCTTGAGACCAGCGTAATGCACCTTCTCAATGCCGTCCTGCTGCTCCAGCCATTCGGCTAGCGCCTGAGCATTCGCGCAGTGCGCCTTCATCCGCAGGTTCAGGGTTTCCAGACCTTTGAGGAAGATCCACGCGTTGAACGGACTCAAGGTCGGCCCGGCAGTGCGCAGGAAGCCGACGACTTCTTTCATCTGCTCACTGCGACCGGCCACCACACCGCCCATGCAACGACCCTGACCGTCGATGAACTTGGTTGCCGAGTGCACGACGATGTCTGCGCCCATTTTCAGCGGCTGTTGCAACGCTGGCGTGCAGAAGCAGTTATCGACGACCAGCATCGCGCTTTTGGCGTGAGCGATTTCAGCCAGTGCGGTGATATCGACCAGTTCCGCCAAAGGATTGGATGGTGATTCGACGAAGAGCAGTTTGGTGTTCGACTTGATCGCCGCATCCCAACCCGACAGGTCGGCCAACGGTACGTAATCGACTTCAACGCCGAAACGTTTGAAGTACTTCTCGAACAGGCTGATGGTCGAACCGAACACGCTGCGCGAAACCAACACATGGTCGCCGGCACTGCACAGGCTCATCACCACCGCCATGATAGCGGCCATGCCGGTTGCGGTCGCAACGGCTTGCTCGGCGCCCTCCAGCGCAGCGATGCGCTCTTCAAACGCGCGCACGGTCGGGTTGGTATAACGCGAGTAAACGTTACCCGGCACTTCCCCGGCGAACCGTGCGGCCGCGTCGGCAGCGGTGCGGAACACATAGCTGGAGGTGAAGAACATCGGATCACCGTGCTCACCTTCCGGCGTACGATGCTGACCGGCACGTACGGCCAGGGTATCGAACGCTACGCCTTCGAGGTCGCTGTCCAGCCGACCGGCATCCCATTCCTGACTCATGCTGTCACTCCTTGCCGTATTCTCGAAAATTGAAAGTCAGATACAAAACCGGCCCCTCAGGGCCGGTGATAACTCAGTTGTTGTACAGATCGATGATCGCACTGACCGCCTGGGTCTTGACCTTCGAGGCATCGTTGCGTGCCTGCTCGATCTTGTCCAGGTAAGCCTCGTCGACATCACCGGTGACATACTTGCCGTCGAACACCGCGCAATCGAAATTCTCGATCTTGATCTTGCCGCCGCCAACCGCTTCGATCAAGTCAGGCAGGTCCTGATAGATCAGCCAGTCAGCGCCGATCAGATCCGCCACGTCCTGAGTCGAACGGTTGTGTGCGATCAGTTCGTGCGCACTCGGCATGTCGATGCCATAGACGTTCGGGAAGCGTACCGCTGGCGCTGCCGAGCAGAAGTAGACGTTTTTCGCGCCAGCTTCGCGGGCCATCTGGATGATCTGCTTGCACGTGGTGCCGCGCACGATCGAGTCGTCGACCAGCATCACGTTCTTGCCGCGGAATTCCAGCTCGATGGCGTTGAGCTTCTGGCGAACCGACTTCTTGCGAGCCGCCTGGCCCGGCATGATGAAGGTACGACCGATGTAACGGTTCTTGACGAAACCTTCGCGGAATTTCACGCCCAGGTGGTTGGCCAGCTCCAGTGCCGCGGTACGGCTGGTGTCAGGAATCGGGATAACCACATCGATGTCATGCTCTGGACGCTCGCGCAGGATCTTCTCGGCGAGCTTCTCACCCATGCGCAGGCGAGCCTTGTAGACCGACACGCCGTCGATGATCGAGTCCGGACGCGCCAGGTAGACGTGTTCGAAAATGCACGGGGTCAGGGACGGATTGGTCGCGCACTGACGGGTGTGCAGCTTGCCGTCCTCAGTGATGTAGACCGCTTCGCCCGGCGCCAGGTCGCGAATCAGGGTGAAACCGAGCACGTCCAGCGAAACGCTTTCGGAGGCGATCATGTATTCAACGCCTTCGTCAGTGTGACGCTGACCGAACACGATCGGACGAATGCCGTGCGGGTCACGGAAACCGACGATGCCGTAACCGGTCACCATGGCGACTACCGCGTAACCGCCGACGCAACGGTTATGCACGTCGGTTACGGCGGCGAACACGTCTTCTTCAGTCGGTTGCAGTTTGCCGCGCTGGGCCAGCTCGTGAGCGAACACGTTGAGCAGCACTTCCGAATCGGAACTGGTGTTGACGTGACGCAGATCGGATTCGTAGATCTCTTTGGCCAACTGTTCAACGTTGGTCAGGTTACCGTTGTGCGCCAGAGTGATGCCGTAAGGCGAGTTGACGTAAAACGGTTGGGCTTCGGCCGAGGTCGAGCTGCCCGCGGTCGGGTAACGGACGTGGCCGATCCCCATGTGGCCGACCAGACGCTGCATGTGACGCTGTTGAAAGACGTCACGCACCAGGCCATTGTCCTTGCGCAGGAACAACCGGCCATCATGGCTGGTCACGATACCGGCAGCGTCCTGGCCGCGGTGCTGGAGCACGGTTAGCGCGTCATACAGCGCCTGATTGACGTTCGACTTACCGACGATACCGACGATGCCACACATGCGACGCAACCCCTACTTAATGGATCTGAACTGAACAACACTCACTGAGGCGTTTTCGCCGACGGCAAGAGTTGCTCCTTGAACGGAATATCAGCGGGTACGCTGATTCCGCTGGCAAGCCACTGACTGCTCCACCCGAGAATCAGGTTTTTGGACCAATCAGCGACCAATAGAAATTTTGGTACGAGCTGTGATTCTTTCCACCACCCGTCCTGCTGTACCGGCCCCAGGCTCAACAGCCCGACCGCCACGACCACCAGCAACACGCCACGCGCTGCGCCAAAGGCCATGCCGAGGAATCGATCGGTCCCGGACAACCCGGTGACGCGAACCAACTCGCCGATAAGATAATTGATCATTGCGCCCACGATCAGTGTGGCGACAAACATGATGGCACAGCCCGCGATCACGCGAGCCGATGGGGTTTCGATGTATCCGGCGAGGTACTCGGACAATGAGCCACCGAACATCCAGGCGACGACTCCTGCGATGATCCAGGTCACCAGCGATAATGCTTCCTTGACGAAGCCGCGGCTCAAACTGATCAAAGCGGAGATGGCGATGATTGCAACGATCGCCCAGTCAACCCAGGTAAATGGCACAGTGCAGCCTACAGACGGATAAGGCGGCGCATTTTAGCAGAGCGCATGCCTCTCGGTAAGCTGCGATTGTCAGTGCATTTCAATCGAGGCGATAGTTTTTAACCACGCTCGGGCTGGAAGCGCACGACAAAGCCCTTGAGGTTCTGCTGACGACCCAACAGATCACGCAGACGATCGGCTTCGGCACGCTCGATCAGCGGACCGACAAACACCCGATTCTTGCCATCGGCCGAACGGATATAGGCGTTGTAGCCTTGGCTGCGCAGGGTTTTCTGCAAACTCTCTGCACTGGCGCGACTCGACAGACTGGCCAGCTGCACCGACCAGCTCACCGACAGGCCATTGGCATCGACGCGGCTTTGCGTGGTGTCAGGCTTGCTCGAGGCCGCAGTGATCGGCTGAGCAGGAGCCGGAATCGGCTTGGCCACCGCCGGCGGCGCAACAGGCTTGGTGATCATGATGGGAGCCGTCGGCGTAGCGGCGACGGGCGCAGCAGGCGCCGTGTCTTCGGCGACTTCTTCATCCGTTGGCACTGGCTCCTGCGGCAAGGCTTGCGGCTCGGGAACAGCCACCGTTTCCATCTGCACTTGCGGCACGACAGGCGCTTGCGGCGCGGCAGGTGCTTCGACGGTCACCTGACGTTGCTCGTCCTGACGGGAAAACAGCATCGGCAGGAAAATCACTGCCAGCGCGACCAGCACCAAAGCGCCAACCATGCGCTGCTTGTACGCTTTATCCAGCAAAGCCATTTGCCGCTTCCTCCGTGGAGCGCCGGGCCAGCCATTCAAGGGCCTCGGCGACACAATAAAATGATCCGAACAACAGAATCTCGTCGTCACTGGTGGCTACTGCGCACTGCCCTTCCAGCGCAGCGGCGACACTGTCGTAAGACGTGACCGACGCACCAAGGTTCTGCAATGCAGCGTTTAATTCAGCCACAGGACGGGCACGCGGAGAATCCAGCGGCGCCACCGCCCAATGCTCGACACTAGCATTCAATTCGCTGACAACACCATCCAGATCCTTGTCGGCCAACAGACCAAACACCGCCAGGCGCTTGCCGACCGGCGGTCGCGAGGCCAGACGACGAGCCAGATACTCGGCGGCATGCGGGTTATGCCCGACATCCAGCAAGAGATTCAGGCGCTTGCCGTTCCAATCGAACGAGCGGCGATCCAGTCGACCGACCACACGAGTCGCCTGCAACGCCGCCACAATCTGCTGCGCATTCCACGGCAAACCGAGCAGCAAGTACGCCTGCAACGCCAACGCGGCGTTCTCCATCGGCAGATCAAGCAGCGGCAAGTCACGCAATTCGACAACCTGCCCCCGCGCGTCGGTGCCGCGCCACTGCCAGTGCTGATCGGTGATACCGAGGTCAAAATCACGCCCGCGCAGGAAGAACGGACAGGCCAGCTCACGCACTTTATCGAGCAACGGTTGCGGAGGATTCAGATCGCCGCACAGGGCAGGTTTGCCCTGACGGAAAATTCCGGCCTTCTCGAAAGCCACCGATTCGCGGGTATCGCCCAGATAATCGGCGTGATCGACGCCAATGCTGGTGACCAGCGCAATATCGGCATCGACCACGTTGACCGTGTCCAGCCGCCCGCCCAGCCCTACTTCCAGCACCACCGCATCCAGCCCGGCCTGCTGAAACAGCCAGAACGCCGCGAGGGTGCCCATTTCGAAGTAAGTCAGGGAAGTGTCGCCGCGTCCGGCCTCGACTGCTGCAAAGGCTTCGCACAGCTGCGCGTCAGTGGCTTCGACGCCATTGAGCTGCACCCGCTCGTTGTAACGCAGCAGGTGCGGAGAATTGTAGACACCGACGCTCAGGCCCTGCGCCCGCAGCAATGAAGCCACGAATGCGCAGGTCGAACCCTTGCCGTTAGTGCCGGTGACCGTGATCACCCGAGGCGCCGGCTGGCCCAGCCCCATGCGGGACGCTACCTGTTGTGAACGTTCCAGGCCCATGTCGATGGCCGAAGGATGCAACTGCTCAAGGTAGGCGAGCCATTCGCCAAGGGTGCGCTCGGTCATAGGCCAGCAGGGACCGGTGGAACCACGATCGGCTCGATTGGCGCGGCAACGAACTTCGGCGTCGGCTTGCCAGTCATTTGTGCCAGCAGGTTACCCAGACGCGGGCGCAGTTCCTGACGATGGATGATCATGTCGATCGCGCCGTGTTCCAGCAGGAACTCGCTGCGCTGGAAGCCTTCCGGCAGCTTCTCACGCACGGTTTGCTCGATAACGCGCGGACCAGCGAAGCCGATCAGGGCTTTCGGCTCACCGACGATCACGTCGCCAAGCATCGCCAGACTCGCCGAAACACCGCCGTAGACCGGGTCGGTCAGCACGGAGATGAACGGAATGCCTTCTTCACGCAGACGCGCCAGCACTGCCGAAGTCTTGGCCATCTGCATCAGCGAGATCAGCGCTTCCTGCATGCGCGCACCACCGGAGGCGGCAAAGCAGATCATCGGGCAGCGGTTTTCCAGCGCGTAGTTGGCGGCGCGAACGAAGCGCTCACCGACGATGGCGCCCATGGAACCGCCCATGAAGGCGAATTCAAAGGCCGAAACCACCACTGGCATGCCCAGCAAGGTGCCGCTGACGGAGATCAGCGCGTCTTTTTCGCCAGTCTGCTTCTGGGCAGCGGTCAGGCGATCCTTGTACTTCTTGCCGTCGCGGAATTTCAGGCGGTCAACCGGCTCCAGATCGGCGCCCAGTTCGTTGCGACCTTCGGCATCGAGGAAAATGTCGATGCGCGCACGTGCGCCGATGCGCATGTGGTGGTTGCATTTAGGGCAAACGTCCAGGGTCTTTTCCAGCTCCGGACGATACAGCACCGCCTCGCAAGACGGGCATTTGTGCCACAGACCTTCAGGGACCGAGCTCTTCTTGACCTCGGAACGCATGATCGAAGGGATCAGTTTGTCTACTAACCAGTTGCTCATGCTTTCTTTCTCCAGTACCGGCGGCCCGAACGCTCTGGTTCGCAGCCCCGCGTATGCCCTTCAGCTAAATTCATGTGTGTGGCGATGGTTGGTGGACAGCCGCGGTCAGCGCGAAACATGACCTGCGTGCGATCCAGAAACCCTCAGCCGCGCCTGCTTTGTGCAAGTGCATTGATGGACGGCGGCAGACTGCCAGCCGTCACATCAATATGGCGCTTTGCGTACTGCGTTGATGAACGCGCGAATCTTTGCGTGATCCTTGATGCCTTTGCTCGCCTCTACCCCACCGCTGACGTCTACCGCGTACGGTTTTACCCGAGCCACGGCTTCTGTGACGTTTTCTGGGGTCAAACCACCCGCGAGAATCAACGGCTTGCTCAAACCTTGCGGAATCAATGACCAGTCGAAGGCCTCGCCGGTTCCGCCCGGTACGCCTTCGACATAAGTGTCGAGCAGTACACCGCTGGCGCTCGGGTAGGCATCCACCGCTGCGGCAATATCATCACCCGCCTTGACCCGCAACGCCTTGATGTACGGGCGATGCCAGCCTTCGCAATCTTCCGCGACTTCATCACCATGGAACTGCAACAGATCCAGCGGCACGGCATCGAGGATTTCCCCCAACTCGCAGCGACTGGCGTTGACGAACAGGCCCACGGTGGTCACGAACGGCGGCAATGCCTGAATAATCGCTCGCGCCTGCTGCACTGTGACCGCACGCGGACTCTTGGCATAGAACACGAACCCGATCGCATCTGCCCCGGCCTCAACGGCGGCCAGCGCATCTTCTATGCGGGTAATCCCGCAGATCTTGCTGCGAACGGCTGACATATCGAGAAAAACTCCGAGGCAAAATCCGGGAAAGTCCCGGATGGTAACAAAAGCGCTCGAGGGCGTCAGCCGTCAAGTTCGGAGAAACCCGTAAGGAAATGTGGCCCGATAAAACGCTCGGGCAACGGGAATTCGTCGTGGTACTCGACCTGCACCAGATACAAGCCGTACGGATGCGCCGTAACGCCACCGGAACGGCGCTCGCGACTTTCCAACACTTCCTTCATCCACTCGACCGGACGCTCGCCGGCACCAATGGTCATCAACACGCCAGCGATATTGCGCACCATATGATGCAGGAACGCATTGGCGCGAATATCTAGCACGATCATCTTGCCGTGACGGGTTACGCGCAGGTGATGCATCTTTTTGATCGGCGACTTGGCCTGGCACTGACCGGCGCGGAACGCACTGAAATCGTGAGTACCGATCAGGTATTGCGCTGCCTCAGCCATGCGCTCGACGTCCAGCGGGCGGTGGTTCCAGGTGATTTCTTCGTTGAGATGCGCCGGCCGAATCTGATCGTTGTAGATCACGTAGCGATAGCGCCGGGCGATGGCTTTGAAGCGCGCATGGAAATGCGCTGGCATCACCCGCGCCCAGCTGACACTGATGTCATGGGGCAGATTGATGTTGGCGCCCATGACCCAGGCTTTCAGCGAACGATCGACGGTCGTATCGAAATGCACCACTTGCCCGCAGGCATGCACGCCGGCGTCGGTGCGTCCGGCGCACTGCAGCGAAACCGGTGAATTGGCGACTTTCGACAGGGCTTTTTCGAGCTCTTCCTGCACCGTCGCCACACCCGTCAACTGACGCTGCCAGCCGCTGTAGCGCGAGCCTTTGTACTCAACGCCCAGCGCGACGCGGTAAAAGCCGTCGGGGGCCATTTCGGCGACCGGGTTATCTATGTTTGCCAAGGTGGGACAGCCTGCTGTTTGTGCAAAGGCGGGCATTATAAGGCTGTGGACCAGGGATACCAGAGTTCTCTATTGGCAGTTCTGGCCCTATCGCGAGCAGGCTCACTCCTACAGGGGAACGCATTCCAAAATGCAGGAGTGAGCCTGCTCGCGATAGCAATCCTTCAGACACCACTGGATCCGGCCCAAACAAAAACGGCAGCCTCACTGGGCTGCCGTTTTTGTTTACCACTGAACTTACGCCAAGTTCGAAAGCATTTCCTGGGCTTCTTTTTTCTGCGCTTCGCTCCCCTCATTCACGACTTCGTTGAGGATGTCGCGCGCACCGTCGCTGTCGCCCATGTCGATGTAGGCCTGAGCCAGATCGAGCTTGGTCGCCGCTTCGTCGGTGCCGGCGAGGAAGTCGAAATCATCTTCGCCCAGATCATCACCCTTCATTGCATCGGCTTCGGTGAAGGTCGGTTCGGCGATGCTTTGCGACAGACGATCCAGCTCGGCGTTGACGTCATCCAGCTCAGCCGCGAACGCATCCGGTTCGGCCGCTGGATTGCTGTCCATTTCGTCGGCCAGCGACAGATCGAAATCGGCCGGCAGCTCCAGATCATCTTGTGGCACGTCAGCCACCACTGGCGCCTCGACCGGCGGCAGATCCTTCACGCCTTCGTCCAGGTCCAGCAGGAAGTCATCGTCCGCCAGATCAACCGCTGGAGCTGCCGGCTCGGCACCGAGGTCCAGATCGAGGTCGAAGTCCGACAGATCATCCAGATTCTCTTTGATGTCGGTCTGCTGTTGCAGCACCGATTCGAAGCTCAGGTCGTCGTCCGCCGGAAATTCATCCAGCTCGACCGGCGCTTCAGGCTCAATCACCGGCGCAGGCTCTACCGGCGTGATGTTGTCGAGATCGTCCAGGCTCAGATCAAACGCGCTGTCGAGGTCGTCTTCCACTGGCGCAGGCGCCGGCGCTTCAGGCTCATCGAGCAGCAGATCCTTGACGTATTGCGCGTCCAGCTCGGCAGCCACGGCAGCAGCGGCCAGACCACTGGCAGCGACGACGGCCATGGCCGGGAAGCGGCTTTTCAGTTCTTCGACCTTGGCGAAGTTGTCGCCGTTGGCCACCAGCTGACGCTCCTGACCGACGAACGCGTCGCGGTCGCCCTGCTGACCGTAGACTTCCATCAGCTTCAGACGCAGATCACTGCGCTGCGGCTCCAGGCTGACGCCCTCTTCGAGCAGCGCGGCAGCCTGATTCAGGCGACCGGCGTTGATATGCGACTGCGCCTTGTCGAGCACGTCATCGGATCGCTCGGCGGCGGGAGCTACCAGCGGCGCGGCAATCGGCTCAGCCATCACGATCGGGGCGACTACCGGAGCCACTACGGGTGCAGGTGCCGGAGTGTTGAGCTTGACGCTCGCCGCCGGGGTTTCCAGACCTTCGAAGCTGCTTTCCGGCAGATCCTGCTCGGCGGAGAACTCTTGCTCTTCCGACAGCGCGCGGGCCATGCGCATGTGTTTTTCGGCCTCTTGCTGCGCTTTGCGGCGACGCGCCAGCAGCAACAACAGGAGCAGCAGAACCACAGCACCGCCGCCCACAAGACCCAGCAGAATCGGGTTGGTCAGCAGTTCGTTGAAGGTTTTCTCGTCTTCGACAACCGGCTTCGGCGCGACCACTGGCTCGACGACTGGCGTCTCAGCCGGTGGCGCAATGGCGGACTCTGGCGTCGGCGCTGCGTCTGCCGGAGTAGCTGGCGGGGTGGCGGCCAGCTCAGCCGTGATTGCAGGCACCGCCGGTGCGGCAGGATTGGTGGCCGGCGCAGGGCCCGCGCCTTCAGCTTGCAGTTTTGCCAACTGATTGTTCTTCAGCTCGATCAGCTTTTGCAGCTTGTCCAGCTGACTCTGCAGATCGGACATGCGGCTTTTCAGTTCCTCGTTGTCACGACGGGTCGTGTCGAGGCTTTCCTGAGTGACCGCGAGCTTGTTGCTCAGTGCCTTGGCATCACCTGCCGGGCCTTTGCCGCGCGCCTTGGTGCTTTCGGCGGAGACCAGGCTCAGATTGTCCTGAGCGTTCTGTGCTGCACCGGTGTTGCCGCGACCACGATTGGTCGCATCGAGCTGCTGCTGACCAGTGCCTGGCTTGGCCACATAACGACGACCCTGACGCCAGGCTTCGTTTTGCGCTGCCACTTCGGCAATCGCTTTCGATTGCGGCAGCGCCGTACTTTGCACCGCATCCGGCAGACGCAACACCTGGCCGGTTTTCAGACGGTTGATGTTGCCACCGATGAACGCATCCGGGTTCAGCGCTTGAATGGCGAGCATGGTCTGTTGCACCGAGCCGCCGGTACGCGCCTTCGCAGCGATTTCCCAGAGGGTATCGCGCGGCGTGGTGGTGTATTGCGTCGGATGCGTGGCGCCAGTGGTCGGCGCGGCGATGGTCTGCGACGGCGCTGGTTGTGCGGCGGCGTCAGCGGTCTGTGGCGAGAACTTCGACGGATCCAGCAGCACGCTGTAATCGCGCAGCAGACGGCCGTTCGGCCACATCACCTGCACGAGGAATTTGACCATCGGCTCCGACAGCGGCTTGCTCGACGTTACGCGCAGCACGCTTTTGCCGCTGGCGTTGAGCACCGGGGTGAAGGTCAGATCATTGAGGAAGGCCTGGCGGTCGACGCCGGCCTTGGCAAAATCTTCAGGTGAAGCCAGGCTCGGCACCACTTCGGCAGCGGTGAGATCCTTGACGTCGAGCAGCTCGATTTCAGCCACCAGCGGCTGGTTCAGGGTCGACTTCAGGGTCAGCTCCCCGAGCCCGAGGGCATGCGCCATACCGGAGGACAGCGCCGAGGCGGCCGCTATTGCTAACACCAGTTTGCGAACTTGAACCATAGCCTCATCCTTTGTTTGAACGTTCCTCGGCCAGCGAGAAGATGTTGAATACCGCTGCCGTAAGGCATTGCGCGCGACGACGACAGATGTCGCGCGCGATCATTTCTTTGATGCCCCGGAAAGTCCCGGAGGGTGACACGTTATCAAGCGATCTGGGCAAGCATAGCGCTCACCTAGAATCAGTCGACAAATTGTTGCCAAGTATCTTTTACAGCAGGTCTTTTATCAACAATTCAGCCACCTGCACAGCGTTAAGGGCCGCGCCTTTGCGTACGTTATCTGACGTCAGCCACAGATTTAGTTCCGCCGGATCGTCGACACCGCTGCGCACGCGACCGACATAAACCACATCCTGCCCCACCGCGTCACCGACCGCAGTCGGGTAGTCACCGGCCTCGACCAGCTCGATACCCGGCGCATCTTCGAGTGCAGCGTTGACTTTTGCCAGGTCGACAGCCGACGTTGACTGCAAGGTCACGCTAAGGCTATCGCCAAAAAACACCGGGGCTTGAACGCAAGTTGCGGAAATCTTTAATAAAGGCTTCGCCAGCACCTGACGCAACTCGCGCACCAGACGTTTTTCCAGCAGCGTATGCCCCTGCGCGTCGGGCGTGCCGACCTGGGCCAGCAGGTTGAAGGCCATCTGCCGATCAAAGAACGTCGGCTCCAATGGGCGCATGTTCAGCAGCTCGGCGGTCTGCCGCGCCAGCTCGGTCACGGCTTCGCGCCCCTGAGCGGAAACGGCCAGATTGGCCGTGACATTCACATATTGCAGATCGATCAGATCGAGCAGCGGCGCCAGCACCACGGCCAGCGAAGTGGCCGACGGGCTTGGGCTGCTGACCTGGAACGGTGCTTTCAAACCAGCGAGCACTTCGGGGTTGGCTTCGGGTACTACTTGCGGCGCCTGATCGGCCGGCAGCGCGCCGGACAGGTCGATCAGCGAGCAACCGGCGGCGTGGGCACGGGCGGCGTAGCTCAGGGTAATCGCCGGGCCTGCGGCGAAAAACACCAGTTTGACCTTGCTGAAATCGAACTCGTCGACTTCGCGAACGCGCACGTTCTTGTTGCGGTACAGCACCGAGCTGCCGGCGGATTCGCTGCTCGCCAGCAGGTGCAGGGTGCCGACCGGGAAGTCGCGTTCTTCGAGAATCTGTACGAGGGTTTCGCCGACAGTACCGGTGGCGCCGATCACGGCAATATCTAGGGTCTGGGTCATGGTGCGAGCCTCTGGCGAAACGGGGGGAGCGGCACTTTACCGGGTGACTGGCGCACAGGCAATTTCTGCGGGATTTGCGGCGACTGCGCCGGCCCCTTCGCGAGCAAGCTCGCTCCCACATTTGAAATGCATTCCCCTGTGGGAGCGAGCTTGCTCGCGAAGGGGCCAGACCCGGCAACCGAGAACCCTCAGGCATAAAAAAACCCGCACCTCTTACAAGGCGCGGGTTCTTTCATTGCTTCAAGCGATCAACGCTCAAGCAAAATCCGCAGCATGCGACGCAGCGGTTCGGCCGCGCCCCACAGCAGTTGGTCGCCGACGGTGAAGGCACCGACGAACTGCGAACCCATGTTCAGCTTGCGCAGACGACCCACCGGCACATTCAGGGTGCCGGTGACCTTGGTCGGGCTCAGCTCCTGCATGCTGATTTCGCGCTGGTTCGGTACCAGTTTGACCCAAGGGTTGTGCTGGCTGATCAGCCCTTCGATATCGGCGATCGGCACGTCTTTGTTCAGCTTGATGGTCAGCGCCTGGCTGTGGCAACGCATAGCGCCAATGCGCACGCAGATGCCGTCGACCGGGATCGGGCTCTTGAAGCGGCCGAGGATCTTGTTGGTCTCGGCCTGAGCCTTCCACTCTTCGCGGCTCTGGCCGTTTGGCAGTTCCTTGTCGATCCACGGGATCAGGCTGCCGGCCAGCGGTACGCCGAAGTTTTCGGTCGGGTACGCTTCGCTGCGCATGGCGTCGGCAACGCGACGGTCGATGTCGAGGATCGCGCTGGCCGGATCAGCCAGTTGATCGGCGACAGCGGCGTGGGTCGCGCCCATTTGCTTGATCAGTTCACGCATGTTCTGCGCGCCGGCACCCGAGGCCGCCTGATAGGTCATGGCGCTCATCCACTCGACCAGACCGGCTTCGAACAGACCACCCAGGCCCATCAGCATCAGGCTGACGGTGCAGTTGCCGCCGATGTAGTTCTTGGTGCCCGCGTCGAGCTGCTGGTCGATGACCTTGCGGTTGACCGGATCAAGAATGATCACCGCGTCATCGTTCATGCGCAGACTCGAGGCCGCGTCGATCCAGTAACCCTGCCAGCCGGCTTCGCGCAGCTTGGGGAACACTTCGCTGGTGTAGTCGCCGCCCTGGCAGGTCAGAATCACGTCGAGGGTCTTCAGCTCGTCAATGCTGTAAGCATCCTTGAGCGGAGCAATGTCCTTGCCCACGGACGGGCCTTGGCCACCGACGTTGGACGTGGTGAAAAACACCGGCTCGATTAGATCGAAATCCTGCTCTTCCAGCATCCGCTGCATGAGCACGGAACCGACCATCCCGCGCCAACCGATCAGACCTACACGTTTCATCGCAACTACACCTTCTTGAAAAGTGGGCCGCTGCTTTGTATTGAATTTCGCAGCGGGCCCGAGAGATTACAGATTCCGCAGCGCGGCGACTACTGCGTCGCCCATTTCCTGCGTACCGACTTTGGTGCAACCGGCCGAATAGATGTCGCCAGTACGCAGGCCTTGATCCAGCACCACGCTGACGGCTTTCTCGATGGCATCGGCCGCGTCATGCAGATTGAAGCTGTAACGCAGCATCATCGACACCGACAGAATGGTCGCCAACGGGTTGGCGATGCCTTTGCCAGCGATGTCCGGAGCGGAACCATGGCAAGGCTCATACATGCCCTTGTTGTTGGAATCCAGCGAGGCCGACGGCAGCATGCCGATGGAACCGGTGAGCATCGACGCTTCGTCGGAGAGGATGTCGCCGAACATGTTGTCGGTGACGATCACGTCGAACTGCTTCGGCGCGCGCACCAGTTGCATGGCGGCGTTGTCGACGTACATGTGGCTCAGTTCGACTTCTGGATAGTCCTTGGCCACTTGCTCGACCACTTCACGCCACAATTGGCTGGACGCCAGCACGTTGGCCTTGTCCACCGAGCAGAGCTTTTTGCCACGGACCATGGCCATGTCGAAACCGACACGGGCGATGCGGCGGATTTCGCTTTCGCTGTACGGCAGCGTGTCGTAGGACTGACGCTCGCCGTTTTCCAGAGTACGGGTGCCGCGCGGCGCGCCGAAGTAGATGCCACCGGTCAGCTCACGGACGATGAGGATGTCCAGACCGGCAACGATTTCCGGCTTCAAGCTCGAAGCATCGGCCAGTTGCGGGTACAGAATCGCCGGACGCAGGTTGCCGAACAGGCCCAGTTGGGCACGGATTTTCAGCAGGCCACGCTCAGGGCGGATGTCACGCTCGATGGTGTCCCATTTCGGCCCACCGACGGCGCCCAACAGCACAGCGTCGGCAGCGCGAGCGCGGTCGAGGGTTTCATCGGCCAGCGGCACGCCGTGCTTGTCGATGGCGGCGCCACCGATCACGTCATGGCTCAGCTCGAAGCCCAGGCTGTATTTGTCGTTGGCCAGTTCCAGCACCTTGACCGCTTCGGCCATGATTTCCGGACCAATACCGTCACCTGGGAGAATCAGAATCTGCTTGCTCATGCTTTCCTCGTGTCTTCAGTCGGTGCGCCATCTTAAGCGCGCCCGGAAAAATTCTTATCGCTCAGCCATCAGCACGATTACATCTGTACTGAACGAGCCGTCGGCATCAATCTCAAAATATTCACGCACTTCGTGGCCCATCGACTGCTGCAACTGGCGGATCGCGACGCGCATCACTTCAGGCGTGCGCATGCGTTCAACCCAACTGGTGTACTCCAGACGCAGGCGCTGACGCGTGGTACTGCGTACATGCAAACCGGCCTCGCTGACCTGACGCAGCCATTCGGCGGCGGAATAATCGCGCACATGGCTGGTGTCACGCAGCACCTCGACGCTTTGCAGGTAAGTGTCGAACAACGGACTGCCCGGTGACAACACGTCAACGAACGCCGCCACACCGCCCGGCTTCAACACCCGACGCACTTCGCGCAGAGCCAAACCGAGATCGCTCCAGTGATGCGCCGAATAACGGCTGAACACGAAGTCGAACTCGCCATCGGCAAACGGCAGACGCTCGGCGGCGCCGTTGACCGTGGCAATGTTGCTCATGCCGCGTTCAACGGCAGCGGCGGCGACCACGTCGAGCATTTGCTGCGACAGGTCGTAGGCGACCACTTCCCTGACCAGTGGTGCGACGTGAAAACTGACGTGTCCGGCGCCGCAACCCAGATCCAGCACCCGGGCGCTGCCCTGCCCTTTCAGCTCAGCCTGTAGCAGTGCGAACTCGGTGCCTTGAGCGTGAACGGCGCTGCTCAGGTAGGCGGCGGCCTGTTCACCGAATTGCTTTTGTACGACCTGAGTGTGCTGGGCGGTGCTGGTCATGAGGGACTTCCTTTTTAGGGTGAGTCTTGTGGTGCTTTTGAGGGCCTCATCGCGAGCAGGCTCACTCCTACAGGGGAACGCATTTCAAATGTAGGCCTTCGCCTGCTCGCGATGGCGCCATTCGCCATACGCAAATCACGCGTCGCGGAACAACCACGGCTGGCTCACACGATGCTTGGCCTCAAACGTGGCAATCGCATCACCGTCCTGCAAGGTCAAACCGATATCGTCCAGACCATTCAACAGGCAATGCTTGCGGAACGCATCAATCTCAAAGCTGTACACCTTGCCATCCGGGCGAGTCACGGTCTGCGCTTGCAGATCGACCTGCAATTGATAGCCCGGCTCAGCCTCGACCTGCTTGAACAACTCGTCGACTTCCGCGTCGCTCAAGATGATCGGCAACAAACCGTTCTTGAAGCTGTTGTTGAAGAAGATGTCGGCGTAGCTCGGCGCGATGATGCTGCGGAAACCGTATTCTTCCAGCGCCCACGGCGCGTGCTCACGGCTGGACCCGCAACCGAAGTTCTCACGGGCCAGCAACACGCTGGCGCCTTGATAACGCTCGGCGTTGAGCACGAAGTCCTTGTTCAGTGGGCGTTTGGAGTTGTCCTGATACGGCTGGCCGACATCGAGGTAGCGCCACTCGTCGAACAGGTTCGGGCCGAAACCGGTGCGCTTGATCGACTTCAAGAACTGCTTCGGAATGATCTGGTCGGTGTCGACGTTGGCACGATCCAGAGGCGCGACAAGACCAGTGTGCTGGGTAAAAGCTTTCATGCTGCGCTCCTTTAGATCAATTCACGAACGTCGATGAAACGACCGTTCACCGCTGCCGCAGCCGCCATGGCCGGACTGACGAGGTGGGTACGGCCACCGGCGCCCTGACGGCCTTCGAAGTTACGGTTGGAGGTCGAGGCGCAATGCTCGCCGGACTCCAAACGATCCGGGTTCATCGCCAGGCACATCGAGCAACCCGGCTCACGCCATTCGAAACCGGCTTCGAGGAAAATCTTGTCCAGACCTTCGGCTTCAGCCTGAGCCTTCACCAGACCCGAACCCGGCACCACGATCGCTTGCTTGATGGTCGAAGCGACCTTGCGACCCTTGGCGATCACCGCCGCAGCGCGCAAATCTTCGATCCGCGAGTTGGTGCAGGAACCGATAAACACGCGATCCAGCTGAATGTCGGTGATCGCCTGATTGGCGGTCAAACCCATGTATTTCAAGGCACGGACGATCGAGTCGCGCTTGACCAGATCCATCTCTTTGGCTGGGTCCGGCACGTTCTGATCAACGGCCAAAACCATTTCCGGCGAAGTGCCCCAGCTGACTTGCGGCTTGATCTGCGCAGCGTCGAGTTCAACCACAGTGTCGAACTTGGCGTCGGCGTCGGAGACCAGGTCTTTCCAGGCCTCGACGGCCATGTCCCATTCGGCGCCTTTCGGTGCAAAAGGACGGCCCTTCACGTAGTCGACAGTCTTCTGGTCCGCTGCCACCAGGCCAACGCGGGCGCCGGCTTCGATGGACATGTTGCAGATGGTCATGCGGCCTTCAACGGACAAGTCGCGGATCGCGCTGCCGGCGAACTCGATGGCATGGCCGTTACCGCCGGCGGTGCCGATCTTGCCGATCACCGCGAGGACGATGTCCTTGGCGGTCACGCCGAACGGCAATTGCCCTTCAACGCGCACCAGCATGTTTTTCATTTTCTTGGCGACCAGGCACTGGGTGGCGAGCACATGCTCGACCTCGGAAGTGCCGATACCGTGAGCCAGAGCGCCGAACGCGCCGTGGGTCGAGGTGTGCGAGTCGCCGCAGACCACGGTCATGCCCGGCAAGGTCGCGCCCTGCTCCGGGCTGATCACGTGAACGATGCCTTGGCGGACGTCGTTCATCTTGAACTCGACGATGCCGTATTCATCGCAGTTGTCATCGAGGGTCTGAACCTGCAAACGCGAGACCTGATCGGCAATGGCTTCGATGCCGCCCTTGCGCTCTGGAGTCGTTGGTACGTTGTGGTCCGGGGTCGCGATGTTGGCATCGATGCGCCAAGGCTTGCGCCCGGCCAGACGCAGGCCTTCAAAGGCTTGCGGCGAAGTCACTTCGTGAATGATGTGACGATCGATATAGATCAGCGCCGAGCCATCGTCGCGCTGCTTGACCAAATGCGAATCCCAGAGCTTGTCGTAGAGCGTTTTGCCGGCCATCAGACGGTTCCTCATCAGCTTGTTTCTATGCCCTGGGCTTATCAATAACCCTTTGGCTTGTGAGGCCGATCCTATGGGGTTAGATTAAATAACTCAAATTCATATTTTTTATGCTTTGGATAACCAACTGGAATACGAACATGGATCTGGCCAACCTCAATGCTTTTATCGCGATTGCCGAGACCGGCAGCTTCTCCGGCGCCGGCGAACGGCTGCACCTGACACAGCCGGCGATCAGCAAACGCA
Organism: Pseudomonas neuropathica; assembly: GCF_015461835.1. Lineage (GTDB taxonomy): Bacteria > Pseudomonadota > Gammaproteobacteria > Pseudomonadales > Pseudomonadaceae > Aquipseudomonas > Aquipseudomonas neuropathica. Next base: position 255,040 of record NZ_JACOPX010000008.1, read on the forward strand.
TCGCCGGGCTGGAGCAACAATTGAAGGTGCGCCTGTTCGATCGGCTGGGTCGTGAAGTCGGCCTGACCGAGGCCGGCCGCGCCCTGCTGCCACGGGCTTATCAGATTCTCAACGTGCTGGATGACACCCGCCGCGCCCTGACCAACCTCACCGGCGAAGTCAGCGGGCGTTTGACCCTGGCCACCAGTCACCACATCGGCTTGCACCGCTTGCCACCGCTTTTGCGCGAATTCACCCGCCGCTACCCAGAGGTGGCGCTGGATATTCAGTTCCTCGATTCGGAAGTGGCCTATGAAGAAATTCTCCATGGCCGCGCTGAACTGGCGGTCATCACCCTGGCGCCGGAGCCTCACGCACTGGTCAAAGCCACGCCGGTCTGGGATGACCCGCTGGATTTCGTGGTCGCCCCGGAGCATTCGCTGATCAGCAATGGCCCCGTCACTCTGGCGGACATTGCCGGTCATCCGGCGGTTTTCCCCGGTGGCAACACCTTCACGCACCACATTGTCCAACGGTTATTCGAGGCCCAGAGCCTGACGCCGAACATCGCCATGAGTACCAACTACCTGGAAACCATCAAGATGATGGTCTCGATCGGCCTGGCCTGGAGCGTTTTGCCGCGCACCATGCTCGACGAGCAGGTGGCAAGCATCGTATTGCCGGGCATACAGCTCAGTCGCCAGCTAGGCTATATCCTGCACACTGAACGGACGCTCTCGAATGCGGCGCGGGCCTTTATGGCCTTACTGGATGCACAAATCGATCTGCCAGGGACTTGAGGCCATCTTGTGCTACTCCTAAAGAGCCGCTGCCCCTGTGCCTAACGTCACCCTCAGCTCAAGGCTTGTCCACGATGCCGAAATCTGTTGACCGAATTCCGCCGATGCCGCGTATTCAGGCGATTGACCCGCGACATTCCGAGCAGAGCTGGGAGAGCGCGCCGCAATTGCTGGCGGCGCTCAACGGCGCGCGGCTCGGCGCCTGGTACTGGGACATCGAGCGCGGGCAGATCAGTTGGTCGCGTGGCACCCAGGCCTTGTTCGGTTTCGACCCGCGCCAGCCGCTGCCGGCAGACCTTGAATACCTTGATCTGCTGCCCCCGGAAGACCGCGCGAAAACGGTTCGCGCCTTCCACGCGGTAATTGCCGGGGCGCCGCTGGAACAAGCGATGCACCACCGCATCCGTTGGCCTGACGGCAGCCTGCACTGGCTGGAGATCAGCGGCAGCCTGCTGCCGGATAAAAACGGCCGCCCCCGAATGATCGGGGTGATTCGCGAAATCACCCACCAGCGCCAGCGCGAGCAGGCGCTGAGCAGTTCGGAAAAACGTTTCGCGACACTGTTTCATCTGTGCCCGAACATGGTCCTGCTGACCCGTCAGGAAGACGGCTTGATCAGCGAGGCCAATCAGTACTTTGAAAGCCTGTTCGGCTGGCCGGTGCAGAGCGCCATCGGCCGCACCACGCTGGAGCTGGGCCTGTGGGTGCACCCGGAGCAGCGCGCAGAACTGGTGAAAAAAACCAAAGCCAAAGGCGAGCTGATCGCCATGGAAGTGCAGTTTCGCGCCAGCAACGGGCAGATCCACGACGGCATTCTCAGTGCGCAGAAAGTCGAACTCGAAGGCCAGCCGTATCTGCTCAGCACGTTCCTCGACACCACCGAACGCAAAGCCGCCGAACACGCCTTGAAGGACAGCCAGGAACGTCTCGATCTGGCACTGGATTCGGCACAACTCGGCACCTGGGACTGGCACATTCCCAGCGGCATGCTTTACGGCTCGGCGCGCGCCGCGCAGTTGCACGGGCTGGAGCCGAAACCGTTTCATGAGTCGTTCGAAGAGTTTTTCGAAGGCGTCCCCGGTGAGGAGCGCGACAGCATGCGCGACGCCTACCGCAGCCTGCGCGAAGGCCCGGCGGGCAATTATCAACTGACTTATCGCGTGCAATTGCCGGACGGCAGTTCGCGCTATCTGGAAAGCCGCGCCCGCCTCTACCGCGACGACAACGGCGCACCGCTGCGCATGGCCGGCACCCTGCTCGACATCACCGATCAGGTCGAGCGTGAACAGCGGCTGGTGGCCTCGGAAGAGAAATTCGCCACGCTGTTCCAGGTCAGCCCGGACCCGATCTGCGTCACCCGCCAGGACAGTGGCGAGTTCATCGAAATCAATAACAGTTTTACCCAGACGTTCGGCTGGAGCGCCGCCGACGTCATCGGCCACACCGCCGAAGAAATCGGTTTGTGGGATGCCTCGGCAAAAAGCCTGCAACGCATCGAACGGGTCATCCGCGAACAGGGCTTGAGCAATGTCGCGATCATCGTCCAGCACAAGGACGGCCAGTCGCTGACCTGTGTGATTTCCAGCCGGCAGATCAGCGTCGGCGATCAGCCTTGTATCGTCACCACCCTGCGCGACATCACCCAGCAGCAGCGCTCGGAAGCGGCGCTGAAAGCCAGTGAGGAGAAATTCGCCAAGGCGTTCCACTCCAGTCCCGACGCAATCACCATTACCGAGCGCGACACCGGGCGTTATCTGGAGGTCAACGACGGTTTTTGCCGTCTCACTGGCTATCGTGCCGAAGAGGTCGTGGGCAAAACGGTTTATCAGGTGGGTATTTGGGCTGAAGAGAAACAGCGTTCGGCGTTACTCGCCGAGTTGCAGATCAAGGGCCGCGTGCACCATCAGGAAATGCTCGGGCGCAACAAACGCGGGGAAATGCTGACGGTGGAGGTCTCGGTCGAGCCGATCACCCTCAATGAAACCGCGTGCTTGCTGCTGACTGCCCGAGACGTCAGCCTGCTGAAAAACGCCGAAGCACAGATCCGGCATCTGGCCTATCACGACCCGCTGACCAACCTGCCCAATCGCGCCCTGCTGATGGATCGCCTGAGCCAGCAGATCGCCCTGCTCAAGCGCCACAATCTGCGCGGCGCCTTGCTGTTTCTCGACCTCGATCACTTCAAGCACATCAACGACTCTCTCGGCCACCCGGTCGGCGACACCGTGCTGAAAATCATCACGGCGCGGCTCGAAGCCAGTGTGCGCATGGAAGATACCGTCGCGCGCCTCGGTGGCGACGAGTTTGTCGTGCTGCTCAGCGGCCTCGAAGGCTCGCGCAATGAGGTCAGCGCGCAAGTGCGCAATCTGGCCGACACCCTGCGCGAATTGCTCTCGGAACCGATGTTCCTCGACGGCCAGCGCCTGCAAGTCACGCCAAGCATTGGCGTGGCACTGATCCCCGATCACGGCTCGACGCCGACCGACCTGCTCAAACGCGCCGACATTGCCCTGTACCGGGCCAAGGATTCCGGGCGCAACACCACGCAGATGTATCACAACACCATGCAGAAGGCCGCCAGCGAGCGGCTGCGCATGGAAACCGACTTGCGTCTGGCGCTGTCTCGCGGTGAATTCAACGTGCACTTTCAGCCGCAGGTCGATGCCCGCGACAACCGCATCATCGGCGCCGAAGCCCTGGTGCGCTGGAATCACCCGGAGCTGGGCGCGCAGTCACCCACCGAATTCATCAAAGTACTGGAAGACAGCGGCCTGATTCTCGAAGTCGGTACGTGGATTCTTGATGAGGCCTGCAATGCGTTCAAACAACTGATCGCACAGAGGCTGGTCGACCCGCTGAAGTTCAGCCTGTGCGTGAACATCAGCCCGCGACAGTTCCGCCAGAACGATTTCGTCGAGCGCATCGAACACAGCATGAGCAGCCATGGCCTGCCCTGCTCGCTACTGAAACTGGAGATCACCGAAGGCATCGTCATCCAGAATCTGGAAGACACCATCAGCAAAATGCGCAGGCTGAAAAAACTCGGCGTGAGCTTTGCGATGGATGACTTCGGCACCGGCTATTCGTCGCTGACTTACCTCAAGCGCCTGCCGGTGGACACGCTGAAAATCGATCAGTCGTTTATCCGCGATGCGACGACCGACCCGAACGATGCCGAGATCATTCGCGCGATTGTCGCCATGGCGCGCAGCCTCGAGCTGGAGGTGATTGCCGAGGGCGTGGAAACTCCCGAACAACTGGCGTTCCTGCAGGGTTTGGGCTGCCATTTGTATCAAGGCTATCTGCATAGTCGACCGGTTGCGCTCGAGGATCTGAAAAAGCTCCTGCCATAACCGGTGCACGTTGCAACAGACGCACAATTGCCACGATTTGCAGCAACCTGTAGGGTCGCGTTTTTTGCGCCGTTTCGAGATCTGTCATGCAGGATGCAACCCTCCCCCGCCCGGCTCTGCTGGGCATCGACCTTGGCACCACCAACAGTCTGATCGCCGTCTGGCAGGACGGTCAGGCCCGCCTGATTCCCAACGCCCTGGGCGATGTGCTGACACCCTCGGTGGTCAGCCTCGATGAAGACGACACGATTCTGGTCGGCAAAGCCGCCCGCGCGCGCCTGACCACGCACCCGGAGCGCAGCGCTGCAGCATTCAAGCGCTTCATGGGCAGCGATAAGCAAGTCCAGCTCGGTACGCGCCTGTTCAGTCCGGAAGAGTTGTCGGCGCTGGTACTCGGCTCACTCAAGCAGGACGCCGAAGCCTTTCTCGGCCACGCGGTATCGGAAGCGGTGATTTCCGTCCCGGCGTATTTCAGCGACGAACAACGCAAACGCACGCTGTTTGCCGCCGAACTGGCCGGGCTCTCGGTGACACGCCTGATCAACGAGCCAACCGCCGCCGCGATGGCTTACGGGCTGCATGAACAGAAATTCGAACGCACGCTGATCTTCGATCTGGGCGGCGGCACCTTTGATGTCACGGTGCTGGAATACGCTTTGCCCCTGATCGAAGTGCACGCCTCCACTGGCGACAACTTTCTCGGCGGCGAAGACTTCACCGCTGCGCTGTTGCAGGCCTGCCTGAAACACTGGCAACTGACCGCGGCCATGGTCGATGCGCAAAGCATGGCCAGCCTCGGTGATGCCTTGGAGCAACTGAAATGCAAACTCGCTGAAGGTGTTCAGCCGCTGAGCTGGCGCCATGGGGACAAAACGTTCGAGTGGTCGCTGGACGAAGCCGCTGCGGTGAAAATCTGGGAGCCGCTACTGGCCCGTTTGCGTGCACCAATCGAACAAGCGCTGCGCGATGCCCGACTCAAGCCCCGTGACCTCGACAGCCTGGTGCTGGTCGGCGGCGCCACGCGCATGCCGGCGGTGCAGCAGATGGTCGCGACGTTGTTCGGGCGCCTGCCTTACCGGCATCTTGATCCGGACACCATTGTTGCGCTGGGGGCGGCGACGCAAGCGGCGTGCAAGGCGCGTGACGGGGCGGTTGAAGAGTTGATTCTGACGGATGTCTGCCCGTATACGCTGGGGATTGCGACCATGCGTGGAGAAGACATCAAAGGTGCCTTCTCGCCCATCATCGAACGTAACACCATCATTCCGACGTCAAGGGTGGAGCGCTATTACACCACCCAACCTAAGCAAACAGTGCTGCGCATCGCCGTCTATCAGGGTGAACGGCCGTGGGTGTGCGACAACATTCTGATTGATGCTTTCGAAGTCACGTTGACGCCTACTCAACACATCCAGGAACTGGACGTGCGCTTCAGCTATGACATCAACGGTTTGCTCGAAGTCGACGTCACCCTGCTCGAAACCGGCGAGCGTCACAGTCACAGCATTGATCGCAGCCCCACCGGTCTGGACGAGCAAGCGCGCCGCGACAGCCATAACCGGCTGTCGACGCTGAAGGTCCATCCACGCGATGCACTGCCCAACCGCACATTGCTGGCCCGTCTGGAGCGGGCATGGATGCAGAGCCTCGGCACGCAACGCGAGCACATAGCCGAGTGGCTGCACAGCTTCACCACGGTGCTCGGTGGCCAGCAATCAGCGGAGATCGCCAGCCATCGCACCGAGCTGAACAAGGCACTGGATCAACTGCGCCTCTAGCCGTTGAGCCGCCGCAAGGCAGCCTGCAGGCCGCCGGACAGCATCTCGCTATCGCCGCTGTCCGGCGGCACACCATAGCGGTTGGGCAACTTGTCACCGGGAAAGCCGAACAGCAGCAACGGCAGGAATGGCAACATCGGTGTCAGCGTCATGAAGATCAACAAGGTCGGGATGCCCCGGCCCATGTCGTGCAAGCGACGCAAAATCGCGCCAAATACCAGCAGAACTCCGAGTATCAGGATAAGAATGCCAGCACCCGTGGTGCCACTGACCAGCCCTGCCACCGGCGCAATCACCACGCAGGCCAAGACCTGAGCGATAAAAGCCTTGCGCCCCAACCGCGATCCCAGACGCCAGATCGCTGTCGCCGGTACCGGCTGAGCATCGCTTTTCGCCAGCAATAATCGTTCCGACCAGGACAATATCGCGCACAGAGCCAGGCGCAGCCCGATGCTGTTCTGCACATCGTCCTTGCCCTGTTGCAGTTGGCGCAGGACGCGCGTTTTCGGCACGCCAGCAGCGCCATAGCGAATCAGGCCCTTGAGCGCATCCAGCGCTTCATACGCCAACAGTTTGTCGACGCCAAAATCGGTCAGCACTTTGCGCGGCGGCCACACCGGCTCGCCTTTGATCAAACCGTCGCGGAAGCCTTCGAACCAATCGTCCTCACAACTGATCGCCGCAATCGACTGCAACAATGCGCGATGCTGCTCAGCACTCAGGCTCGGATCGTGATAGAGCACGCCCCAGAACATCATCAACCCCAGCAGATCATCGCCGCAGGCAGCACGATCGCTTTCGAGGCAGGTGTAAAGCAGGCTATTGGCCGGCAACCGGGCACTGTCGAGTGCCTGCTGTACGCTGAACAATTGCTGCACCAACAAGCCGTGCACCGGGTCATTGCCTTGCAACCATCCGAGCAAACCATCACAACTGCCTTGCTCACGCTGCAAGCGCCGTAACAACGGTTGCAGGCGACTCAACGGATGGGCCGGATTGAAAGGCAGGCGCTCCACGCACTGCCCATCAATCATTTGCAGCCAGCGTTCGGGTTGTTCCAGCAATGCCAGCAAAAACAGGGTCTGCGCGTGCCACTCCCAAGCGGCCTCACCCAGCCCGAACGGCGACAACTGAATCCCGCGACGGCTCAACTGCAGAATCAAATCGAGTTCGGACAAGTCGCAATCATCTTTGACCGCGGCCAGCTTGAACGCGTCTGCCAGTCTTTCCAGCGCAGCGTCGCTGTAAGGCCGCAAGCGGCGCAACCATAGACGACAGACCTTGTGCGGCTCGCCTTGCGTCAGTACCTGCGGCAAGGGCCGCGCACTTGAATCCGCGTCACTGAAAGCGCCCATGGCCAGTGCAATCGGCGCCCTGCGCAACCAGCGCAGGTGTTGCTCAGCCTGATATTTGAACCCGCTCATCACCAGGCTTTCGAGGGCATCGATCGGCAGCGGTGCATCCACGATCTGCTGCAACAACGCCGCATCACCGCGATGCAGCGCCCAGGCGTGGCGATACAGATGCAGCAATCGGCTGTCGGCATTTTCGCCCAGCAATTGCGCGAGCAATGGCAGCTCATCACCGCTCATGCGCCAATCGACAAAGCTTTGCGCAAGGCTCTCAAGCTTTAACCGCCCGACACCCAGCCAACGGTTCAGCGTCTCGGGATGTTGTGACGGACAGCCATACACCTGGGCGTCATCGGCAAGATCCTCTGGCCAGGCAGAAATGCCCTGCAGACGATCGAATGCCTGAATCAGCAAGGGCAGAAAAGTCGGCTGGCGCTTGGCACACAACTCCAGCAGACGACTTTCCGCCATCGGATGGCGGTGCTCGTTCCACAGCCGGATCCAGCACGGCAATGCCTGATCGTCGCGCCCCAGCAGACTGCTCTGACACGCCAACAGGTAAAGCCAGTCGACATCGTCCGGTGCAGCAAGCTGCTGCTCGATACAGCACAGCAAAAACGTCGGCCCGCCAATACCTGCCTGAGTGAACTGCACCAGCAGACGCTTGAGGAACACGGCATCCTCCGGCAACGGCAGGCAGGTGTGCTGACTGGCGAAGTCGGCGAACTCAGGCAGTGGACGCTGGTTGAAGATGAAGTCGAGACTGCGGGCGTACCACAGCGATTCAGTCTGGGCGGCCTCTGACCATGTGCACATCAGATCCGTATCGAACGGGTCCGGCGTTTCGATTCGCTGGAGAAAGAAGCCCACCTGATGCGCGTCGTCGAAGCCCAGATCCAGCAACTGTTGATCCCAGGCCATACGCTTGGCCAACAGATTCGCGCAACGGTACGACAACGGACCGGCGTCGGCCATCCGGTGGTAAAGCGGCCAGCTGAGTTCATCGAGCACGTCCAGCGACAGCTCATCCAGCCTTCGAATAAAGGCCTGCCACGCGGCGAAACTGAACCGGCGCGCGGGATCATCCAGCAGCTCGCAGAACTCCCCGAACACTGGAGGGACCTCAACGACAGTCTGTTCTGAGACTTGGGACTCGTACTCGTGCTCGGGCTCCTCTTCCTCGTCTTCACGAGCCAGACGCAGGGCGTTTTCGTAGGCCATGCGCAGCGCCTGGAAGCCTTGCGGGTCAGTCTCCGGGTGATGTGCCGGCAAGCGTGCGCGGTAGGCGTTGCGAATCAGGGTTTCGTCGTTAGTAGGCTCGATGCCCAGGCGGATCCAGCAACTCATGACCAGTCGAACTCCTTGAGCGATGCCGGACGTGGCGGCAAATCAATTTCCATGTGCCACGGCAAATCAGCAAGGAACTGAGGAATGTTCTCGGCAAGCCCACGGGCAATCCGCACGTTAAGGGCGCTGGCGCCTTGTCGATCGAGTTCGCGCGCCAGTTCATCGTCGCTGGCACTCAGGCAGGACCAAAACGTCCGGCCCACCACAAAGCCATCGAAATAAGCCATCCAGCTACCGTAGTGAAATTGCGCTCTGAGGGCCAAACGACTGTGCAGCCAGTTGCTTTCGTCCAGGTCGACCCACTGATTGCGCACCGCACAGCGCAAGAGAAAACCCATGCGCCCATAGTCCCAGGACAATATCCCACCCGGCCCGCAACTGCCGAAGGTGCGGCTGGCGAATTCATGCAGGATGCGTTCGCGGGGACTCAGGTCGTCGAGCAAGGCCTGCCATTCACTCGGCAGACAACGCTGCCACGCCAGATAGGCCGCGCTGAGGTGCTTGGCATGGCCGTCGTCGGTCATCCGTTCGAGCATATCGAACAATTGCCCACGGTCATCGATACCCCAGCTGTCTTTCAGGTCGATGTAGCGATCATCGCAAAACGCGGGGTCGTCGTAGCTGGCGCCGGTATTGATCGCCGCCATTGGCGCAGACAAAGCGCACAGCCAGCGCTGTTGAATCTCGTCCATGAAAAAAGGCTCCAGGCCGACCGGTGAGAAATGGGGGTCGGCAAAACTGCCGCGGATTGTAGAGAAACCACCGCCAGCGGCAAAGTCGAACAACGGTTTTCTTGCGCGCACAAAAAAGGCCCCGACGTATCGGGGCCTTCATTCAGCGGCTCATCGTCCGTTCAGACGATTGTGTTGCGGCACATGACTCAGTGCTGCAGCGCCGGCTTTTGCGTCCCGTTGATCGGGATGCGTTTGGCTTTCGCTTCTTCCGGGATCACGCGCAGCAGGTCGATGCTCAGCAGACCGTTGCTCAGATCCGCCGCCTTGATCTCGATGTGATCGGCCAGGCGGAAGGACAGCTTGAAAGCACGTTGGGCGATGCCCTGATGCAGGAAGGTCACGCCTTCGTTGGCATCACGCTTGCCACCACTGATGGTCAGCACACCTTTTTCGACTTGCAGTTCCAGGTCTTCTTCCTGGAAACCGGCGGCCGCTACGACGATGCGGTATTGGTCATCACCGTGTTTTTCGACGTTGTAAGGTGGGTAGCTGCTGCCTGGCTCGTTGCGCAGGGCGGTTTCGAACAGGTCATTGAAACGGTCGAAACCTACCGAGGAACGGAACAGTGGCGCGAGGGAAAATGCAGTACTCATGGTTCAAATCTCCTGAAAACAATCAGCAAGGTTTTTTGACTCCGCGACCCGAATTCGGCATCGCGTAACCCTTAGATAGGGACCGCTGAAATGATTTCAAGAGATTATTTGCAGATTTTTTTCAGGCCGCTTCAGCGACTGGCAGGCCGAGCAGACGCGAGACATGATCCGGTTCGGTCTCACGGCGCAGGACGGTGAACAGCTCGGCAGCCTCAGGATAATTGCGCGTCAGCATGGCCAGCCATTGCTTCAAACGGCCTGGCGATTGGCGTGCAGTCATCTGCGCTTTGGCTTGCAGCCAGAAGTCCTGAATCAGCGGCATCAGCTCGGCCCAGCTCATCTCGACCACTTCTTCACCGGCGCGGGCGGCAGCGATCTGCCTGGCCAGATCCGGGCGCGACACCAGACCGCGACCGAGCATGATGTCTTCGACGCCGCTGATTTCGCGGCAGCGGCGCCAGTCTTCGACGCTCCAGATATCGCCATTGGCGAACACCGGGACTTTGACCACCTCCTGCACGCGCGGAATCCACTCCCAATGCGCCGGCGGCTTGTAGCCGTCCATTTTCGTACGGGCGTGAACCACGATGTGCTCGGCACCGCCTTCAGCCAGCGCTGTGGCGCAGACCAGCGAACCGTCGGGACTGTCGAAGCCCAGGCGCATTTTTGCGGTGACGGGAATGTGCGCGGGTACAGCGCGGCGCACGTGTTCGACGATCTGGTTGAGCAGTTCCGGTTCTTTGAGCAGCACCGCGCCGCCACGGGACTTGTTGACAGTCTTCGCCGGGCAGCCGAAGTTGAGGTCGATCACTTCGGAGCCGAGCTCGCAGGCCAGTGCAGCGTTTTCCGCCAGGCACACCGGGTCGGAACCGAGCAATTGCACGCGCAATGGCACACCGGAGGCGGTGCGGGCACCGTTGAGCAACTCCGGGCCGAACTTGTGGAAATAGGCCGGCGTGAGCAACTGATCGTTGACCCGGATGAATTCGGTCACGCACCAGTCGATGCCGCCAACACGGGTCAGCACGTCGCGGAGGATGTCGTCGACCAACCCCTCCATGGGCGCCAGAGCAATTTGCATGAGGAAACACTACTTGAGTAAAAACGTGCGGCAGTTTACTGGATTACGCACAAATCCGCAGAAACCTTGTAGGAGTGAGCCTGCTCGCGATAACGGTGTGTCAGTCACATCTGCATCGACTGGTACACCGCTATCGCGAGCAGGCTCACTCCTACAATTTAGATTTGCGCAGACTCCGAGAGCAGGATCGCCGGGCCATAACCTTCGATGAACTCAGCCGGCATGCGCTTCGGCTTACCCGTGGACAGCTCAATGCAGACAAACGTGGTCTGCGCGCGCAACAGCGTGGCATTGTCGCTCGGGCGCTTGAGCTGGAAATGCCGGGTCATTTTCAGGCGCTGATCCCAATCGACAATCCACGTCGCCAGTTGCAGTTCGTCGCCTTCATAGGCTGCGGCCAGATAATCGATCTCGTGGCGCACTACAGCCATCGCCCGATCCAGTCGCCGGTATTCAACCAGATCCAGGCCCAGACGCTGCGAGTGGCGCCAGGCGCAACGCTCGAGCCAGGTCACGTACACCGCGTTATTCGCGTGGCCCAGCCCGTCGATATCCTCAGCGCCTACCTGCAGATCAATGGTAAACGGCGTTGCCCGATCCCAGCCCATGCCCCACTCCCGGTCAATGTATTCAACCGGGGCAGTGTAACGGAGCTCACGCCGATTGGCGCGCTTGAAGGCTGCGGCCGGCCAGTAGTGATAACACACCATCAATCACTCGAGGGTCGGCCAGCACACGCTGATGACCGCCGCCTTCAAGGCGCAACAGGCGACTGTCGAACCAGGATTCGTGAATCAGTTGCGACTCCTTGACCGAGACGAAGTTGTCGTCCTCGGCATGCACGATGAGGCCGGGCATATCCAGTTGATAGTGGGCAACGTCCAGTGTGGCGGCGCGCATACCGACATCCTGCTCGACCTGACGGATGAAGGCGGAGCGCGCTCGCGGCGGCATACCAACGTAGCGGGCGAAACCGCGCAGTACGCCAAGAATGCGCGCAGGCGCGGCAATGCTGACAAGGGTTTCGGTGCGCAAGCCCAATTGCACGGCGAGCATGGCGCTGGCGCCGCCCATCGAGTGGCCGATGACCGCTTGCAGCGGCGGCAACTCGGCAGCGGCTTCAAGCATCGCCCGAGCGAACAACACGACATTGGCTTCCCGCCCCGGCGAGCGACCGTGGGCCGGACCATCGAGCGCGACGACGGTATAACCGGCGTCAACCAGTGCGGTGATCAGCGCGGCGAACTGGGTTGGCCGCCCTTCCCAACCGTGCATCAGCAACACCGTCGGGCCCTGACCCCAGCGCAGCGCCGAGAGGCCGAAGCGCAAAGTGATCCGTTCGGAGCTGGTCAGCAGCGGCAATTCCCAATCACGAAGAGGCAGCGAACGTGGCGTCATGAATGCCAGACGCATTTTGCTCGCCACGCGTTTCGGTGCAATCCAGCCCAAGGTGCCATTAACGCCACGAACCCACTTCAACGTGTTCATCGCTCTCTCCTCAGGCGAGTTGCCTTCAGGTCAACGCACCGCCGACTTGGCAGCGCGCAGCAATCGATCGGATAAGTCTCCCGGGCCGAGCGCTCTTGCGAGTGCCAGACCACCCACCATCAAGGCCACGTCGGCCAGGGCTTTGTCGGTGTCCTCAGGGCTGGACGCCAACTGCGCAATCATCAATTCCAAGTGTTCGTTGAGCGCGATGCGGAACGATTCCGGCAAGCGACCCAGCTCGCCGATCGACGCTGGAATCGGGCATGCCGCGTCGCTGGAATCACGATGCTTGCGCGACAGGTAAAACGCGGCGACCAAGGCTCGACGCTCTTCACCGGTCAGCTCGGCATCCATGTCGGCAATCAGGTCGCGGCGGCGGCCGAGAAGCTGCTTGAACGCTTCGAGCATCATCGCGTCCTTGCTTTCGAAGTGCGCATAGAAGCCACCGACGGTGAGGCCGGCTGCGCCCATCACTTCGCCCACGCTAGGATCGGCCGGGCCACGCTGAATCAGTGCGGCGCTGGCAGCCTTGAGGATGCGTTCGCGGGTTTGAGCTTTTTTATCGTTCATCGTTGCCTCCGAATATTACGACTAGAATATTATTCGCATAATAATATTCTGCAAGTCAAGGATATGACCGCTGGTCTGATGCACAGTGTAAGGAAAAAGGAGAATTGGCCAAACGCCAGACAAACAAAAGGGCCATTCAATAATTGAATGACCCTTATAAAATCCCGCAGAGCGGGTAATCGTGGCGTCCCCTAGGGGACTCGAACCCCTGTTACCGCCGTGAAAGGGCGGTGTCCTAGGCCACTAGACGAAGGGGACACAAACCTTCTATACAACTGATCAGCGCTGAGAACTGATCGATTCAAGGCCGGTGTGGCCAGACCTTGAACTTGTAAAATTGGTGGAGCTTAGCGGGATCGAACCGCTGACCTCCTGCATGCCATGCAGGCGCTCTCCCAGCTGAGCTAAAGCCCCGGATTTTTCGCCTCGCGGCGGAGCGACATCTTGCAACATCGCTTCTGTAAAACTGGCGTCCCCTAGGGGACTCGAACCCCTGTTACCGCCGTGAAAGGGCGGTGTCCTAGGCCACTAGACGAAGGGGACGCAAACCCTTCTATACAACTGATCAACGCTGAGTGCTGATCGCTTCGGAGCCGGTGTGGCCAGGCTTCGAAGTGTAAATTGGTGGAGCTAGACGGGATCGAACCGTCGACCTCTTGCATGCCATGCAAGCGCTCTCCCAGCTGAGCTATAGCCCCTCATCGTTGATGTCATCGCTGAGGACGGGGCGAATCTTAAGGGCGTATCGAAAGCCTGTCAAACTTATTTTTGAAAAATTTCAAAATTTTTCGTCGGCATAACAATCACTTACCGCCCTCCCCCCGTAAATTCGGGACTCGGGATAACGTACGCCCCTGTAGGAGCTGCCGCAGGCTGCGATCTTTTGACTTTATCTTTTGAAAACAAGATCAAAAGATCGCAGCCTGCGGCAGCTCCTACAAGAGGCGAAGCGATTAGGCGATAGCGGCCAGGAGCTTTTCCCACTCTTTGTTTTCTTTCTTCGACACGCCACCCAGCAGGTCAATCGCCTGCCGCAGACGATAACGGGTCAGATCCGGGCCAAGGATTTCCATGGCATCGAGCACCGAGACCGAACTCGCCTGACCGGTGATCGCAGCAAACATCAGCGGCATCGCATCGCGCAGTTTCAACTCCAGCGATTCGACCACAGCCTGAATCGTCGCGGTGATGTTGTCCTTCTCCCACTGACGCAGGCTTTCCAGCTTCCACAGGATCAACTGCATCAACTGACGAACCTGATCGCCCGAAAGCTTTTTCGACTCGAAGAGCTTGGCATCCGGGTTAACGCCACCGGCGAAGAAGAACCCGCCCAGCGGTGCAACCTGGCTGAAGGTTTCAACGCGGCCCTGCACCAGCGGTGCGATCTTCATCATGTATTCCGGGTTCAACGCCCAGGTCTGCAAACGGCTGGCGAACTCTTCCACCGGCAGATCACGCAGCCACTGGCCGTTGAGCCACGACAGCTTCTCGATGTCGAAGATCGGCCCGCCCAGCGAGACACGCTTGAGGTCGAAGTTGTCGACCATTTCCTGCAGCGAGAACTTCTCGCGCTCGTCCGGCATCGACCAGCCCATGCGGCCGAGGTAATTGAGCATCGCTTCCGGCATGAAGCCCATGCGCTCGTAGAACGTCACCGAGGTCGGGTTCTTGCGCTTGGACAGCTTGCTCTTGTCCGGGTTACGCAGCAGCGGCATGTAGCACAGCTCTGGTTGCTCCCAGCCGAAGTATTCGTACAGCAGAATCAGTTTCGGCGCCGATGGCAGCCACTCTTCGCCACGCAGCACGTGGGTGATGCCCATCAGGTGATCGTCGACGACGTTGGCGAGGAAGTACGTCGGCAGGCCGTCGGTCTTCATCAGCACTTGCATGTCCATGCGATCCCACGGGATCTCGACATCACCACGGAGCATGTCCGGCACCACGCAAACGCCTTCGCTCGGCACTTTCATGCGGATCACGTGGGGTTCGCCAGCGGCCAGACGAGCGGCAACTTCTTCCTTCGACAGCAGCAGCGCGCGGCCGTCATAGCGTGGGGTTTCGCCGCGAGCCATTTGCTCGGCGCGCATCTGATCCAGCTCTTCAGCGGTGCAGAAGCACGGGAACGCGTGGCCCATGTCGACCAGTTGCTGGCAGTACTTCTGATAAATCTCGCCGCGCTCACTCTGGCGATACGGGCCGTGCGGGCCGCCAACGTCCGGGCCTTCGCTCCAGTCGATCCCCAGCCAGCGCAGGGCGTCGAAGATCTGCTGCTCGGACTCGCGGGTCGAACGCAACTGGTCAGTGTCTTCGATCCGCAGGATGAACTCACCGCCATGCTGCTTGGCAAAGCAGTAGTTGAACAATGCGATGTAAGCGGTACCTACGTGGGGGTCCCCGGTAGGCGATGGCGCGATGCGAGTGCGGACGGTGGTCATGGCATGTCTCGAAAAGAATGAAAAGCAAAACAATCAAGCGGCGAATGGTAACAGGCGACACCCGCCCCGCTCCAGCGGGCAGGGCATTTAAGCCAAGTTTGCGTCTGGAACGCCCGTAAGCCGTGGTGAATGGGCAAATATCAGCGGATGGCATTTACCGTTTATCGGCTGTATGCCAGATTCGCCTGCTGATAACTTTCCTTACAATTCATCGACTACAGTTTGCCCATGCCTGCCCAACTCAAGCGTCGCCTGTTGATTTTCCTGCTGCTCGTCCTGCTGATTGCCGGGGGCTTTTTCGCCCATTGGTTTTTCAAGGGGCGTTTTTATGAAAGCACCGACAACGCTTATGTCCAGGGCGAAATCACCCGCGTCTCGAGCCAATTGAGCGCGCGCATCGATGAAGTGCTGGTGCAGGACAATCAACACGTGGAAAAAGGCCAGTTGCTGGTGCGCCTCGAACCGAATGATTTCCGTCTGGCCATCGATCGCGCCAATGCCGCCCTCGCCACCCGCGAAGCCGAGCGCCTGCAAGCGCAAAGCAAATTGACTCAGCAAGCCAGTCTGATTGCTTCCAGCGACGCACAAGTGGCAACCACCCAAGCAACGCTGGGCCGCTCGCAAATGGATTTGTCACGTGCCGAAACCCTGCGCAAGCCCGGTTACGTGTCCGAAGAACGCGTGACCACCCTCTCCGCTGACGCTCATATCGCCCGTTCGCAAGTGGCCAAGGCGCAGGCCGATGCGCAAGGTCAGCGTCAGCAGGTCAACGCTCTGAACGCAGAAATCAAACGCCTCGACGCACAGATCGCCAACGCCCGCGCCGATCTCGCGCAAGCCGAACTCAACCTGACCCGCAGCGAAATCCACGCGCCAATCAGTGGTCTGGTCGGCCAGCGCGCCGCCCGTAACGGCCAAGTGGTGCAGGCTGGCGCTTATCTGCTGTCGATCGTCCCGGATGAAGACATCTGGGTACAGGCCAATTTCAAGGAAACCCAGATCGGCCGCATGCAGCCCGGGCAAAAAGCCGAGCTGACCTTCGATGCCTACAGCGACACGCCGATCGAAGCACGGGTCGATAGCCTGTTCGCCGCCTCCGGCGCGCAATTCAGCCTGCTGCCGCCGGACAACGCTACCGGCAACTTCACCAAAGTCGTGCAACGGATTCCGGTAAAACTGACCTTCAAAACCGACAACCCGCTGCACGGCAAGATCCGCCCGGGCATGTCCGTCACCGCCACCGTGAACATCAAAGACGCCCCGGACAATGGCCGGTGATTCGCTGATCCGCCCGGTCGGCGAACCGACCCGGCGCGATTGGATTGCGGTGATGAGCGTGATGCTCGGCGCCTTTATGGCGGTGCTCGACATCCAGATCACCAACTCGTCGCTGAAAGATATTCAGGGTGCGTTGTCGGCGACGCTGGAAGAAGGCTCGTGGATTTCCACTTCTTATCTGGTCGCGGAAATCATCATGATTCCGCTGACCGCGTGGCTGGTGCAGTTGCTGTCGGCGCGACGTTTGGCGGTGTGGGTGTCGCTGGGCTTTCTGGTTTCCTCGCTGCTGTGCTCGATGGCCTGGAGCCTGGAGAGCATGATCGTCTTTCGTGCCATGCAGGGGTTTACTGGCGGCGCGTTGATCCCGCTGGCGTTCACCCTGACTCTGATCAAACTCCCCGAACACCACCGCGCCAAAGGCATGGCGATGTTCGCCATGACCGCCACGTTCGCCCCGTCCATCGGCCCGACGCTGGGCGGCTGGCTCACGGAAAACTGGGGTTGGGAATACATTTTCTACATCAACATTCCGCCGGGCCTGATCATGATTGCCGGCCTGATGTACGGGCTGGAGAAGAAAGAAGCGCACTGGGAACTGCTGAAAAGCACCGACTACACCGGCATCCTAACGCTAGGGATTGGCCTCGGTTGTCTGCAGGTATTCCTTGAAGAAGGCCATCGCAAGGATTGGCTGGAGTCGAGTCTGATCGTGACCCTGGGCAGCATTGCCCTGCTCAGCCTGATTACCTTTGTGATCGTGCAGATCTCCAAACCGAATCCGCTGATCAATCTGGGCATCCTGCGTAATCGCAATTTCGGTCTGTCGAGTATTTCCAGTCTGGGCATGGGTGTCGGGTTGTACGGTTCAATCTATCTGCTGCCGCTGTATCTGGCGCAGATCCAGAACTACAACGCCCTGCAAATCGGCGAAGTGATCATGTGGATGGGCGTGCCGCAGCTGTTTCTGATTCCGCTAGTGCCGAAACTGATGAAGTTTGTTTCGCCGAAATGGCTGTGCACGATCGGCTTTGGATTGTTCGGGCTAGCGAGTTTTTCTTCGGGGGTGCTCAACCCGGATTTTGCCGGGCCGCAGTTCAATCAGATCCAGATCATTCGTGCGCTGGGGCAGCCGCTGATCATGGTGACCATTTCACTGATCGCCACGGCTTACATTTTGCCGCAGGATGCGGGGTCGGCGTCGAGCCTGTTCAATATCCTGCGAAATCTGGGCGGCGCGATTGGTATTGCCCTGCTCGCGACACTGTTGGATGCGCGCACCAAGACTTACTTCGATTATTTGCGCGAGGCGGTGGTGCCGACCAATCCGCAGGTGGCCGAGCGTTTGGCGTCGATGACCGACCGGTTTGGCAGTGACACGGCGGCGTTGGGCAAGTTGAGTGAAATTGTCCATCAGCAGGCGGCGATCATGGCGTACAACGATGCGTTTCATTTTGTCGGGATTGCGCTGGGGATCAGCATGTTGGCGATTTTGCTGACCAAGAAATTGCCAGAGGGGCTGAAGGCTGGGGAGTCTCATTAAGACCGCGGCGCTCCATTCGCGAGCAAGCTCGCTCCCACAGGGGATTTGTGAACGACACAATTCCTGTGTGGGAGTGAGCCTGCTCGCGAAGAGGCCCACTCAGGCGATGAAGATCAAACAGCCAAAAGCCGCTCGCGCAGTTTGGCAATCTCGTCGCGCATCTGCGCCGCCGCTTCAAACTCCAGATCCCGCGCCAGCTGATACATCTTCTCTTCCAGCGCACGAATGCGCTTGGTGATCTCGCTCGGCGAACGCAATTCGGCTTCGTACTTGGCGTTTTCTTCGGCGGCCTTGGCCATGCCTTTGCGCTTCTTGCTGCGCGAGCCCGGCACGGTGGCGCCTTCCATGATGTCGGCGACATCCTTGATCACCCCGCGCGGGGTGATGCCGTTTTCCAGGTTGAACGCTATCTGCTTGTCGCGACGCCGCTCGGTCTCGCCAATCGCCCGCTCCATCGAACCGGTCATGCGATCGGCATAGAGAATCGCCCGGCCATTGAGGTTACGTGCGGCGCGACCAATGGTCTGAATCAGCGATCGCTCGGAACGCAGGAAACCTTCCTTGTCGGCATCAAGAATCGCCACCAGCGACACTTCCGGCATGTCCAGGCCTTCACGCAGGAGGTTGATCCCCACCAGCACATCAAAGGTGCCGAGGCGCAGATCACGGATGATTTCCACGCGCTCAACGGTGTCGATATCCGAGTGCAGATAACGCACACGCACGCCGTGATCAGCAAGGTAATCGGTCAGGTCTTCGGCCATGCGTTTGGTCAGCGTGGTGACCAGCACCCGCTCCTCGACTGCCACACGCTTGCTGATTTCCGAGAGCAGATCATCGACCTGCGTCAGCGCCGGACGCACTTCAACCTGCGGGTCGACCAGACCGGTCGGCCGCACTACTTGTTCGACCACGCGACCGGCGTGTTCGGCTTCGTAGTTGCCCGGCGTTGCCGAGACGAAAATGGTCTGCGGGCTGACCCCTTCCCACTCGTCGAAACGCATCGGTCGGTTATCCAGCGCCGAGGGCAAACGGAAGCCGTATTCAACGAGGGTTTCCTTACGCGAACGGTCGCCCTTATACATCGCGCCGACCTGCGGCACGCTGACGTGGGATTCGTCGATCACCAGCAAGGCATCAGCCGGCAAATAATCGTAAAGGGTTGGTGGCGCGGCACCGGCCGGGCGACCGGACAGGTAGCGCGAGTAGTTCTCGATGCCGTTGCAATAACCCAGCTCGAGGATCATTTCCAGGTCGAAACGGGTGCGCTGTTCAAGACGCTGGGCTTCGACCAGTTTGTTGTTGCTGCGCAGGTATTCGAGGCGTTCCTGCAGTTCGACTTTGATGTGTTCGATGGCGTCGAGCAGGGTTTCCCGTGGCGTTACATAGTGGCTCTTCGGGTAGAAGGTGAAGCGCGGCATCTTGCGGATGACTTCGCCGGTCAACGGGTCGAACGCGGAAATGCTTTCGACCTCGTCATCGAACAGCTCGATGCGGATCGCTTCCAGATCGGATTCCGCCGGGTAGATGTCGATCACATCGCCGCGTACACGGAAAGTCGCGCGGGCAAAGTCCATGTCGTTGCGGGTGTATTGCAGGTCGGCCAAGCGCCGCAGCAGTGCGCGCTGATCGAGTTTGTCGCCGCGATCGACGTGCAGCACCATCTTCAAATAGGTTTCAGGACTGCCCAGACCGTAGATACACGACACCGTGGTGACGATGATCGCGTCCTTGCGCTCCAGCAACGCTTTGGTCGCGGACAGGCGCATTTGCTCGATGTGGTCGTTGATCGACGCATCCTTCTCGATGAAGGTGTCGGACGACGGCACATAGGCTTCGGGCTGGTAGTAGTCGTAGTAGGAAACGAAATACTCGACGGCGTTGTTCGGGAAAAACGCCTTGAACTCACCGTACAACTGCGCGGCGAGAGTTTTGTTCGGCGCCAGCACCAGGGTCGGACGCTGAATCTGCGAGATGACATTGGCGATGCTGAACGTCTTGCCCGAGCCGGTCACACCGAGCAGCGTCTGGTGCGCCAGCCCGGCCTCGATGCCCTCCACCAGTTGGCGAATGGCTTCCGGCTGATCGCCGGCAGGCTCAAAGCGGGTGACGAGCTGGAATTCGGACATATACACCTCTGGGATCGCGGCATTCCGAGCAAAGCGGAGCACCACGGGGACAACCGCAAACGACCGGTGTCGCGCAAGAAAAAACCTGGATTGTGCTCAATGTGGTGGCGATTGCCTCACCTTTCAAGGCAAACGTCCTACATCCGGTAAAGACTCTGACACGTGCAGTCGACTAACGGTCAAGAAATAATCGGAAAAACTTACCCTAAAAGCCGAATCGCCTGTCGCCATTGTTCCGTAATGGCCTCTATACTAGCTCCCCGTTTGTGCACCGCTCTAGTGCATCCGGCTGGAGCGCGACACGTCCCTCCATTCTCCATTCAGAGCCGCCGCAATAATGAGCCTGTTCTCCGCTGTCGAAATGGCACCCCGCGATCCAATCCTGGGCCTCAACGAAGCATTCAACGCCGATACCCGGACCACCAAGGTCAACCTGGGCGTGGGTGTTTACTGCAACGAAGAGGGGCGAATTCCACTTCTGCGCGCCGTGATCGAAGCTGAAACCGTTCGCGCAGCTCAGCACGCTTCGCGCGGCTACCTGCCGATCGATGGTATCGCCGCCTACGACCAGGCCGTGCAAAAGCTGCTGTTCGGCAACGACTCGCCGCTGATCAGCGCCGGTCGCGTCATCACCACTCAGGCCGTCGGCGGGACCGGCGCACTGAAGATCGGTGCCGACTTCCTCAAGCAACTGCTGCCGAACGCCGTCGTGGCGATCAGTGACCCAAGCTGGGAAAACCACCGTGCCCTGTTCGAAACCGCCGGTTTCCCGGTGCAGAACTACCGTTACTACGACGCAGCCAGCCACGATGTGAATCGTGCTGGCATGCTCGACGACCTCAACGCCCTGCCGAACGGCTCGATCGTTGTCCTGCACGCCTGCTGCCACAACCCGACCGGCGTCGACCTGACCCCGGCGGACTGGAACAACGTGCTGGAAGTGGTCCGCGCCAAAGGTCACGTGCCATTCCTCGACATGGCTTATCAAGGCTTCGGCGACGGCATCGACGAAGACGCCGCAGCTGTGCGCCTGTTCGCTGAGTCCGGCCTGACCTTCTTCGTTTCGAGCTCGTTCTCCAAATCGTTCTCGCTGTACGGCGAGCGCGTTGGGGCGCTGTCGATCATCAGCGAATCGAAAGAAGAAAGCGCGCGCGTGCTGTCGCAGGTCAAGCGTGTGATCCGCACCAACTACTCCAACCCGCCGACCCACGGCGCAAGCATCGTTGCAGCTGTATTGAACAGCCCGGAACTGCGTGCACAATGGGAAGCCGAGTTGGCGGAGATGCGTCTGCGCATTCGCGGCATGCGCGAGCAGATGGTTGCCCTGCTGGCAGAGAAAGCCCCGGGCCGCGACTTCAGCTTCGTCGGTCGTCAGCGCGGCATGTTCTCCTACTCGGGCCTGACCACTGAACAAGTGCATCGCCTGCGTAACGAGTTCGGCATCTACGCCCTGGACACCGGCCGCATCTGCGTGGCTGCGCTGAACCAGAACAACATCAAGGCGGTAACGGATGCGATTGTTCAGGTCATCTGATTTCGCACTGTAATGAAAAACGGGAAGCCTTGGGGCTTCCCGTTTTTTATTTGTCCCGGATAACGCCCCATACCCTCTAGACTGCACACAAATCAAAATTGTGGGAGCGAGCCTGCTCGCGATAGCGGCATGTCAGGTAATGAAGCTTCGACTGACACGACGCTATCGCGAGCAGGCGAAGGCCTACAGGTTTTGTGTACACCCGAGATTTCTGAAGAGACCCTAAATGAAAAACGACAACCTGCGCGCCGACCGTGACGATCTGGATGATTTCATCCCCCGCGCATCGGCCAAGCGCGAAAAGAGCCTGGTGCTGCAAGTCGCCGCCGGGGTGTTCCTGGGTGGCCTGGTCCTGTGGCTGGTTCAACTGGCCGCCACTGCGGCTTACGCCAAACTGATGATGGGCACCATCACCTTCGGCAGTTAAGCCAGTTCGATCGCACGCTGACTCGCGGCGTCGTCATAAACGACGTACAGCGATTCGGCGATCTGACTCTTGATCGCCTTGGTGCTTTCAAGACCCAGGACGAAGCCTTCGGCCTTGCCACCGGCGCGGTTCAATTCCTCAGCGGTGCTGGCCTGGGTGATGGCATCAAAAAGTTTTTCGGCGTGAGGGCCAATGCCCTTGGGCAGGCTGATTTGCGCGATGCTCATGCGAACACCTCGCTGTTGCGGGTTAAATGGTTCATGACGCAGACCTTTTTCGGCGAATGGCCGGCAGCGCGTGTGACCACTTCCGGGCGCCCATGGTAGACCTCTGCTGCAGTTCTGGTAACCGCCAATCGCTGACAAACCACCGTCCGCCCCGAGAATTCACTCATTTTCCAACCGATGCTTGACTTCTCTTTTTGAATCAGTAACATACGCACCAATTCCGCAATAGCTCAGTTGGTAGAGCAAATGACTGTTAATCATTGGGTCCCTGGTTCGAGTCCAGGTTGTGGAGCCAAATAGCAAAGCCCCTGAATCGAAAGATTCAGGGGCTTTTTTGTGGGCGCTCGAAAAGATCAAAAGATCGCAGCCTTCGGCAGCTCCTACAGATTCAGCGTTCATCCGCAGAATCGGCGGAGTATGAGATCTGTGTAGGAGCTGCCGAAGGCTGCGATCTTTTGATCTTGAAATGAAAAAGGGCCGATCTGTGTTTAACAGATCGGCCCTTTTTGTTTAGAGACAGCCGTCAGACGTGTTCGCTGCTCTTCACCTGCACCTTCGGCGCACCGTGCCCATGATCGTGATCATCAGGCTCGATGACCGGCACTTCCTTGCCATCGCAGTCATGCAGCTTGCCGTCGCTGAAGTAATCGCCTTCACGCAGCGCCGCCAGATCGCGATAGCGCAGGGTTCGCTCTTCCGCTGCCGCAAATACCGATTGCTGATCCGAGTTACCGGCGGTGAAGTGGTTGAACGCCAGGTTGAGCAGGATCGCCATGATCGCCGACGAGCTGATGCCCGAGTGGAAAATGGTCGCGAACCAGCTTGGGAAGTGATCGTAGAAGTTCGGTGCGGCTATCGGGATCATGCCGAAACCGATCGAAGTGGCGACGATGATCAGGTTGACGTTGTTGCGATAATCAACCTTGGACAGCGTACGGATACCGCTCGCCGCCACCGTACCGAACAGCACGATACCGGCGCCGCCGAGTACCGACGTCGGCACTGCTGCGATGACCCGGCCCATGAACGGCAGCAGACCAAGGATTACCAGGAAAATACCGCCAGTAGCGACCACGTAACGGCTCTTGATCCCGGTAACCGCCACCAGCCCGACGTTCTGGGCGAAAGCGCTCTGGGTGAACGAACCGAAAATCGGCGCAAACATGCTGGACAGCATGTCTGCCCGCAGACCATTGCCCAGACGTTTGGAATCGACCTTGGTGCCGATGATTTCACCGACCGCAAGGATGTCCGCCGAAGTTTCCACCAGGGTCACCATGACCACGATGCACATCGACAGAATTGCGGCGAAGTGGAAGGTCGGCATGCCGAAATGGAACGGCGTCGGGAAGCCAAACATCGGCCCCGTGGTGACGCTGGAGAAATCCGCCATGCCAAGGAACACCGCCAGCACTGTGCCGATCACCATGGCCAACAGGATCGACAGACGCGAGATGGTCGAGCTGCCGACCTTGCTCAGCAGCAACACCAGCACCAGCGTGACTGCCGCCAGCCCGATGTTCTGCATGCTGCCGAAGTCCGGCGCATGGCTGTTGCCGCCCATGGCCCAGCGTGCGGCCACCGGCATCAGCGTCAAGCCGATGGTGGTGATCACGATGCCGGTGACCAGCGGCGGGAAGAACTTGGTGATGCGCGAGAACACCGGTGTGATCAACAAGCCGATCAAGGACGCGGCAATCACTGCGCCAAGCACCGACTGAAAGCCGCCCTCCCCGCCACTGCTGACGATCGCGACCATGGTCGCCACACCGGAGAACGACACGCCCTGTACCAGCGGCAACTGACAGCCAAAAAACGGTAGACCCAGGGTTTGCAGCAGCGTCGCCAGCCCCCCCGCAAACAATGAAGCAGCAATCAGCAAACCAATGTCCGCCGGCGAAAGGCCGGCCGCCTGGCCGATGATCAGTGGCACCGCAACGATACCGCCGTACATGGTCAGAACATGTTGCAGGCCGTAAGCCATATTCGCGCCGACCCCGAGATTTTCGTCCTCGGGCCGTTGGTGTGAAACATGGGGCGTTTTCATGGTGGGGGGTTCCCTGGTTTTTGTTATGCGCACACTGTATTCAATACTCGTGACAAATGTCCATAGAGTTGTATACAACTTATCAGTCACATAATGGATAGGTAGCCACCCAAGCTTCTAGCCCGCTGCTCCCATCCCCCACAAATCCGGCAACACTTCCTCTCCAGTGCCCTCGCCTGCCGCCACTACGCTGAAGTGTTCACGGCGACCGACGGTGCAGTCGCAGTCTTTTTAATACATATAAAGTATGCATAATGCAGTTAATTGATATTCAGTTCGACAAAAGCAAGAACGCAGCCAACAAACTCAAGCACAGGGGCGTCAGCCTCACCGAGACCGAAGCGGTCTTCTACGACGAACGAGCAATAACTGTTGAAGACAACGACCATGACGAACAACGCTGGATCACTCTCGGTCTCGACGCCAAGGGACGCTTGCTGGTCGTTGCATACAGCTATCGCGAGCCAAATGTGGTTCGAATCATTTCTGCACGCGTCGCCACACCGAGCGAACGCTGTGACTATTTTCTGGAGGCATGACCAATGAAAGACGAATATGACTTCTCTCAGGGCAAACGCGGCGCTGTGGCGTCCACCAAAGGCAAAACGCGCATCACCATCATGCTCGACGATGCTGTCATCGACGCCGCGCGCACGGTGGCGGAGAACGAGGGGTTTGGTTATCAGACGGTGATCAACAACACGCTGCGCCATGCCTTGCTCGATGCTGAAAAGCAAGATCAGGACGAACCGGTGCAGTTCAGCAAAGGCATCACCGCCGCCGACCTCAAGAGCCTTGAGAAAAAATTGTCGGCAGCGGCCGGGGAAATTCGCCGGGTGCTGGAACCGGATGCCAAGCCTTAAGCCTTGGCCGGTACGATCATTCGTTCCAGGGAATGCCGTGTAGGCGGCACGTCCGGCAGGTGAATGCCGAATTCCTGCTTCAACAGTTCGATCAATGCCGCAACTTCGGTGACTTCCCGCCGCTCGCTGCTTGCGCCCATGCGATGAAGGGCGAAACTGCCGTTGTTGAGAGTTTTGCGCCAGCCATCACCGGTACGCGCCGCCATCAGGCGTTGGGTAAACGGAGAGTCGGGATGGGCCGAGACGTACCAGTTGCCAATGGTGAAATCGATGTCTTCCTGGCGTTGCAAATCGAACAGATACATCGACCGCCACTCGCCCGCGACATTGGCGCGCAGCATGTAGCCATCAGCTTGCTTTTCGATGCGATAGGGTTCGTGCGGTGTGGTTTGTTCGGCTTCGGTATCGAGAAGCAGCGGCGCAGTCGGCACCATGCCGCCGAAGCCTACGTCGGTGATGTAGCGCACACCGTCTAGCGTGACCAGACTCAAGCGGTGCGTGCGCGCCGCCCAACTGCCTTCCGGCTGATTCATCACCACGCGCCCGCTGATGGCGCGAGCGTCGAAACCCAGTTCCAGCAACAGGTTGAAGAACAGATTATTCAGCTCGTAGCAGTAGCCACCGCGACCGCCGAGCAGAACTTTCTCTTCAATCGATGGCAGATCGATCAGCACTGGCGCTCCGGTAATCGTCGCCAGATTCTCGAAAGGGAACACACCGGTATGGCGCAGTTGCAGCAAGCGCAGGGTGTCCAGTGTCGGTTGCGGTGGCGTTTCAAAACCCAGACGTTGCAGGTACAGCTTCAGATTCGTCAGGCGTGGCTCACTCATTGCTCGATCCTTATGCATGGGGGCCGCAGGTCACTGCGTTGATGGTCGCCATGTATACGGGATCAGGCACTGTTTTCGACAATTGATTTAGCCAATCGCCCGCTAGCGTTTCTTGCGGGAACCGATCCGAATCCACGTGGGCGCATGGTCACTGGCGTGCGGTTCGTTGCGCACCCAGGCGTCGACCCCGGCCTCATGCAAATACGGACTCAGCGCCGGGTTGAGCAATAGATGATCGATGCGCAGACCGGAGTTGGTTTGCCAATGCTGCCGAAAGTAATCCCAAAACGTATAGAGCCGATCCTCGGGATACAGATGCCGCAGCGAATCGGTCCAGCCCTGATCAAGCAAGCGCTGATAACACTCGCGGCTCTCGGGTTGCAGCAGCGCATCCTTGAGCCACGAGCGGGTGTTGTAGATGTCCCTGTCGGTGGGCACGACGTTGTAGTCGCCGGCCAGCACCACCGGGTGATCGCTGCTTTGCAGGTCTTTTGCATAGCTGATCAGCCGCTCGAACCACGCTAGTTTGTAGTCAAATTTTGGCCCCGGCTGCGGGTTGCCGTTGGGCAGGTACAGGCAGCCGACCAGCACGCCGTGCACCGCCGCTTCCAGATAACGACTGTGCTTGTCATCGGGATCACCCGGAAGACCGCGTCGGCTCTCCAGCGGCTGCGCATCGCGGGCGAGAATTGCTACACCGTTCCAGGAGGCCTGGCCCTGCCAGATCGCGCCGTAACCGGCGGCTTCCAGTTCTGCTGCGGGAAACGCCGTGTCGACGGATTTGAGTTCTTGCAGGCAGGCGATATCCGGCTGCTCGCGCTTGAGCCAATCCAGCAGGTTCGGCAAACGTGCGCGTAAACCGTTGACGTTGTAAGTGGCGATTCGCAGGTTTTTCATCGGCTGAGGCTCCTGCCCAAGGGTTGTAAAAATTGTGACCCCGTGATCATCGCGCCGGTTGCATCGGATCAGTCTCGTGCGGCGTAATGGGCGCTCGCCATTCGCCCGCACTGCCGAGACCGGAATCCCATGCAAACCACGCTGCAAGGTCAGCGCATTCTCTTGCGCCCGCTTCAGTATTCAGATGCCGACGCCCTGCTCCACGCTGCCGCTGACGGCGAATTGTGGAACCTCACCGTCACCGTGGTGCCTTCGTCCAGCACTGTCGACAGTTATCTGAAAAAAGCCCTCGATGGCCGTGATGCCGGCACGGTGATGCCGTTTGTCATTGTGCTCAAAGACACTGGCGAAGTGATCGGCTCTACACGTTTCTGGAAGATCGACCCGCTCAATCGCAAGCTGGAAATCGGCAGCAGCTGGATCTCCGCGAGCTGGCAGAAATCCTTCGTCAACACCGAAGCCAAATACCTGATGTTGCGCCACGCCTTCGAAGCGCTCAACTGCGTGCGCGTGCAGTTCACCACCGACGAGAACAACCAGAAATCACGTAATGCGATCTTGCGCCTTGGTGCGCAGCAGGAAGGCATCGTCCGGCATGAGCGGATCATGCCGGATGGACGCAAGCGCAACTCGGTGCGCTTCAGCATCATCGATGACGAATGGCCACAGGTGCGTCTGCACCTGGAGCAGAAACTCGGCGCCTGACCTTTCAGGCGCGATTGCGCAGCCACTGCAGAAAGCCTCTTTTCGGTACCACCGCCGGCGCTTCCTCGGTCAGGGACTGCGCCTTGTGCAAGCGGTAGTCGAGCAGCGTCTGCATCGCGTCGTGGATATCATGACGCGCATCGAGGCACGGCTTGAGGTAGGACTTCTCGATGCGATACAACGCGCAAAAGGTCTTCGCCGAAAAGTCTGCCGGCAATGCGGAATCGGACAAGATCCCGGCCTCGCCAATCACCTCGCCCGGCCCCATGCGCCCGGATTCGAACGGTGTGCCGTGGCGCTTCAACGTCACCGACACCACACCGGACTCGATAATGAACAAGTGATCGCTGACCTCCCCACCCGCCAGAATGACTTCGCCGGCACGGAAGGTTTGCAGACTCATGTTCTGGCTGAAGGTGTCCTTCTCTTCCTGGCGCAGGGTGGAGAAAATCGGCGAACTGTCGAGCAACGCCCGGGGCCGCGACAGGTTGGTCGGCGCAGCACTTTCATCGCTCGACAGCAGATTGACCCCGGAGGCCTGCAAGTGCCGATAGGCCAGATCGAACAGCTGATTGCGCACCACGCGCTTCTCGCCCATTGAGGCGACGAACCCGCTGATCTCGTATTCCGCGCCACTGCTGCCGGAGCTTTTCAGTGCGACGCTCGGCGCAGGTGTGTCGAGCAACTGGCGACAGCCCTGCATCGCCCGCTCCAGCGCATCGATCACCGAACTGGGCCGCGCATGCGGGCTGACTTGCACGCTGACCGCGACGCCGAACATATTGCTCGGCCGACTGAAATTGATGATCTTGGCCTTGGCCGCCAGCGAGTTGGGGATCACCGCCATGCTGCCCTGACTGGTTTGCAAGCGCGTGGCGCGCCAGTCGATATCGGTGACGCGGCCTTCGGTGCCGTCGATGGAAATCCAGTCATCGAGTTGATAAGGCTTGGTGGTGTTGAGGACGATCCCGGAAAACACATCGCTGAGCGTGCTCTGCAAGGCCAGACCGACAATGATCGCCAACGCCCCGGAGGTCGCCAGTACGCCTTTGACCGGCAGATCCAGCACATAGGCCAGCGCCGCGATGATCGCGATGAGGAAAATCACCGCGCCGAGCAAGTCCTGCAACAACCGCCCGGTGTGGCCGACCCGCTGCATCATTACCGCACCGATCAACACCGTCAGGGTGCGCGCACCGAACAGCCACCAGCCAATCTGCAGGCCAGTCGCCGCCAGGTGCAGCGGCACGTTGTCGGCCCACGGCGCCGGCTCCATCGGATTGAGGCCTTCGTTGAACAGCAGAACGCTGAACAGGCTGAAAATCAGCACCCGCACCAGCAGTTTCCACTCGCTGCCATGGGAACTGATCAGACGCCATAACCCCAGATCGAGGAGGATCAGGATCAACGCGCAGAACAACGGATGTTCGGTGAGCAGAGACAGCATCAAACAACTCCGACGGGGGCCAATCGCGAGAAGATCGCACAGATTGAGCAAGTGTAGGAGCAATTGATTTCAGAGGATGAACGCCCGCGCAAAAACACCGCAAAACCCTTGTAGGAGCTGCCGCAGGCTGCGATCTTTTGATCTTTAAAAAACAACATCAAAAGATCGCAGCCTGCGGCAGCTCCTACACAGGTTTACGGAGTGACAGATTATTTGTCGTTAGTCAGGCTGTTGTAGCTGGTGAACAGGTTGCGGTAGTCCGGGATGTGGTTGGAGAACAACGTGCCCAACCCTTCGATGTCGTTGCGCCAGTCGCGGTGCAGCTCGCAGGCCAGACCGAACCAGGTCATCAATTGCGCGCCAGCGCTGGACATGCGGTTCCACGCCGATTCACGGGTCAGTTCGTTGAACGTGCCAGAGGCGTCCGTCACCACGAACACATCGAAGCCCTCTTCCAGCGCCGACAGCGCCGGGAACGCCACGCAAACTTCAGTCACCACGCCGGCAATGATCAATTGCTTCTTGCCAGTGGCCTTGATCGCCTTGACGAAATCTTCGTTGTCCCAGGCGTTGATCTGGCCCGGACGGGCGATATACGGCGCGTCCGGGAACAGTGCTTTCAGCTCCGGCACCAGCGGGCCGTTGGGGCCGGTTTCAAAACTGGTGGTGAGGATCGTCGGCAGCTTGAAGTACTTGGCCAGATCGGCCAGCGCCAGCACGTTATTCTTGAATTTGTCCGGTTCAATGTCGCGCACCAGCGACAGCAGCCCGGCCTGATGGTCAACCAGCAGCACCGCAGCGTTGTTCTTGTCCAGACGTTTGTATTGAGTGGTCATTGCAGTAATCCTCGCGTGTTGTCGAAGCCGACTTTTGATCGGCGTGGGGGAAACGGTCAGCGCCGGAATTCCGCCGCTTCGTGTTCGTTCGCGACATGTCGAGCCTTGCAGCCCGGAAAGCGTAGCCATTATGACGACCGGCACCACCCAGGCCCGGGACAGACGGGCAACTGTCGGATCAGCGGCCGGTCTGGCTTGATTGCCGGATGCATCGAACACGGCGAGTAACCTCGCAGTTGTCGCTTTTCTGCAGGCAACAGCCATCCCTGGCCTGCGAACCGGCCTACGCGTCCTGTGTAGAGCGCAGTGGTTGTGCGTTAAGCGTGCATCTGGCCGAAGCGGCCGGACTGGAAGTCGGCGAAGGCCTGGTGGATTTCCTGCTCGGTGTTCATCACGAACGGGCCGTGGCCGACGATCGGTTCGTCGATCGGCTCGCCGCTGAGCAACAACACCACCGCGTCCTGGCTGGCTTCGAGTGTCATCTGATGGCCGTCACGTTCGAACAGCGCCAACTGCCCTTCACGCACCGATTCCACACCGTTGACCTGCACCGAGCCTTTCAGCACCACCAGCGCGGTATTGCGGCCTTCGTGCAGATCCAGCGTCAGCAACTTGCCGGCGTTCAGGCGCAGATCCCACACATCAATCGGTGTGAAAGTCCGCGACGGGCCGGTGTGGCCATCGAATTCACCGGCGATCAGGCGCAGGCTGCCCGCGTTGTCCTTGAGCGCGATGCTCGGGATGTCGCTGTCGAGAATGGTCTGGTAACCCGGCGCGGCCATTTTGTCCTTGGCCGGCAGGTTGACCCACAACTGAACCATTTCCAGTTTGCCACCTGTCCTGGCGAAGTTTTCCGAGTGGAATTCCTCGTGGAGGATCCCGGAAGCGGCGGTCATCCATTGCACATCGCCCGGGCCGATCACGCCGCCACTACCGGTCGAGTCGCGGTGCTGCACTTCGCCCTCATAAACGATAGTCACGGTTTCGAAACCACGGTGCGGATGCTGACCAACGCCACGGCGTTCGGTGGTCGGGGTGAAATCGGCCGGGCCGGCGTGATCGAGCAGCAGGAACGGGCTGATGTGTTTGCCCAGATTGTCGTAGGAAAACAGCGTGCGAACCGGGAAGCCATCGCCGACCCAATGGCCGCGCGGGCTGGTGTAGATACCGATGATGTTTTTCATGGTTGTCTCCAATGGGGTGAGTGATGCGATGGATTAAGCTTAAATCCGTACCCATTAATGCACTAGACTGCAAAAATCAGCCTTAGCGTTCTATATGGAGAACGATGGTGGAAGACCTCAACACCCTCTACTACTTCACCCAAGTGGTCGAACATCATGGTTTTGCCGCCGCCGGGCGCGCACTGGACATGCCCAAATCGAAACTCAGCCGACGGATTTCCGAACTGGAAGAACGCCTCGGGGTGCGCCTGCTGCACCGCACCAGCCGCCATTGCTCGTTGACCGAAATCGGTCAGGCGTACTACCAGCGCTGCCTGGCCATGCGGGTTGAGGCGGAAAGCGCGGCCGAGCTGATCGAACGCAACCGCTCCGAACCGCAGGGGCTGGTGCGCCTGAGTTGCCCGACAGCGCTGCTCAACTCGTGGGTCGGGCCGATGCTCACCCGTTACATGCTCAAATATCCGCTGGTGGAGTTGTTCATCGAGAGCACCAATCGCCGCGTCGATCTGCTGCACGAAGGCTTCGACATCGCCCTGCGCGTGCGCTTTCCGCCGTTGGAGAACACCGACATGGTCATGAAGGTGCTGGGCAACAGCACGCAGTCAGTGGTCGGCAGCCCGCAGTTTGTCGAACGCCTGTCTTCACCGCCCTCACCTGCCGACCTCAACGGCTTGCCGAGCCTGCACTGGGGCGCGGCGCAGCGCGAATATCAATGGGAGCTGCTCGGGCCGAATGACAACACGGCACTGATTCGCCATACGCCACGCATGGTCACTGATGATTTGATTGCCTTGCGCCAGGCGGTGATTGCCGGCGTTGGCGTGGCGCATTTGCCGAGTGTAGTGGTGCGTGAGGACATTGCGGCCGGCCGTGTAGTGGAGTTGATTCCCGGTTGGGCGCCGAAGTGCGGGTTGGTGCATGCGATTTTCCCTTCGCGGCGCGGGTTATTGCCGTCGGTGCGCACGTTGATTGATTTTCTCGGCGAGGAATTTGCCCACAGTGACATTGCCTGAATGGGTGGTGCTCGCGAAGAGGCCAGCCCGGACAACACAAATCCTGAAAATGTTTCATGACTTCTGATCAACAGTGCTTTGTCCCACCAACGGTTTTTCTCAACCATCCGGATGCGGATACTCCTGCCCATTCCCACTGCAACCCTGGAGTTTTTCATGTCTGTTCCCGCTTTCGGTCTGGGTACATTTCGCCTGCAAGGCCAGGTCGTCATTGATTCAGTGAGCACCGCTCTCGAACTCGGCTACCGGGCCATCGACACCGCGCAAATCTACGAAAACGAAGCCGACGTCGGCGAGGCCATCGCAGCCAGCGGCATACAGCGCGAAGAGCTGTTCATCACCAGCAAGATCTGGGTCGCCAACTTCGCCCGGGATCGCTTGATCGACAGCCTCAAGACAAGCCTGCAAAAACTGCAGACCGATTACCTCGACCTGACGCTGATTCACTGGCCGTCGCCGGAAAACCAGGTACCGGTCGAAGAGTTCATGGGCGCCCTGCTCGAAGCCAAGCGTCTGGGCCTGACCCGACAGATCGGTGTTTCCAACTTCACCATCGAACTGATGCAACAGGCAATCGCGACGGTCGGTGCCGACAACATCGCCACTAATCAGATTGAACTGCACCCCTACCTGCAAAACCGCAAAGTGGTCGAGTTCGCCCAGAGCCAAGGCATCCAGATCACCTCGTACATGACCCTCGCCTACGGCGAAGTGCTGCAAGATCCGCTGATCCAGCAGATCGCCCAGCGCCTGCAAGCCACCCCGGCGCAAGTGACCCTGGCCTGGGCCATGCAGTCTGGCTACGCGGTGATTCCGTCGTCGACCAAGCGCGCCAACCTGCAAAGCAACCTTGCCGCTATGGCGCTGACACTGAGCGACGCCGATATGGCGCTGATTGCCACGCTTGATCGCGGCCATCGCCTGACCAGTCCGAAAGGCATCGCGCCGCACTGGGACTGAGCCGGCGCCCGTCAGATTTGCAAGCGTTGCGCGAGTCCGGCCATGGCCTCGCGCAACGTCTCGCTTGCCACGTCCAGCGGCGCCGCGTGCGTCTCGCGACACGCCTGCTCGAGCGCTACACATGCCGCCACCACCCGTGCCGCGCCGACCATCTGCGCCCCACCCTTGATGTGATGCGCCAGCTCGCGCAGCCCTGCGCGATTCTGCTCCTGCTGCAAAACCTGCAGACGTTGCAGATCGAGGCGCACGCTGTTCAACACTTCCTTGCGCAACTGTTCGATCAAGGCACGATCATCCCCAGCCATTTGCTCCAGCGTGCTCAGGTCGATTTCCGTCAGCGCGGGCACCTCGCCGGGGTCCAACGTCTTCTCGAAATGACTGGCAGCCGTCAACGCCTGCGCCAGGTCGTGCAAGCGGATCGGTTTGAACAGGCATTCGTCCATGCCGGCATTCAGGCAGCGCGTCCTTTCCTCAGCTTGCGCATTGGCGGTAAAGCCGAGGATCAGACAAGGCTTGCGGCCGGCATGCGACTCGGCATCGCGGATGGCCCGCGCCAGTTGGTAACCGTTGCGCCGCGGCATGTTGCAATCGGTGATCACCACATCGAACGCCTGCGCCCGCCACTGCTTCAGGCCTTCATCACCGTTCTCGGTGTCGACGGTGCGATGGCCGAGTTCACTCAACTGCCAGCACAACAGCAATCGGTTCACCGGATGATCGTCCACCACCAGAACACTCAGTGAAGCCGTTACCGCAAGCGCTGCTTGCGGAGCACTTGGCGCGCGAGCCAGAGCAGCCAACAACGGCAGTTCAAGACTGACTTCGACGCGTGTGCCTTCACCCGGTGCACTGTCAAGCCGCAGCGTACCGCCCATCATTTCACAGAGGTTGCGACTGATGACCAGCCCCAGCCCGGAACCACTGCGTGCTGATTGCGAGTCATGGCTCGCCTGCACGAAAGGGTTGAACAGCCGTCGTCGGTCGTCGGCGTTAATCCCCACCCCGCTGTCTTCAATAAGCACTTTCACACTCAGGCGTTCCGCCGTCGCGGTGGTCACCGTCAGCCGTAGACTGACCTCGCCCTCCTCGGTGAACTTGATCGCGTTGCTCAACAGATTCGACAGCACTTGTTTGAAGCGCGTCGGATCAATCAGCACGTCAACGTTGCTGCGGGCATCAAGTTCGATGTGCCACAACAAGCGCTTCTGCCGCGCCAGCCCTTCAAACACCCGAGACACCGACACCACCAGCTCGCGCAGGTTGGCGCGTTCGGGGACGAGGGACAGATACCCGGTCTCGATCCGCGCGATGTCGAGAATGTCGCCGATCAACGCCAGCAACTGTTGCCCTGCGTTGGATGCCACCTGAATCGCCAAGCGATCGGTAACGCCCTCCTCGGCGCGCTTCAAGGCCAGTTCGAGCATGCCGATCAAGGCGTTCATTGGCGTGCGGATTTCATGGCTCATGGTCGCCAGAAACGTGGTCTTGGCGCGATTGGCATCGTCTGCCGCGTCCTTGGCTTCCTGCAATTGCTGCAACCATTGCTGGCGCCGGCGAATCTGTTGGCGCTGGAAAACGATCCAGGCCAGCGCAAGCGCCAGCAACACCGCCGCACCGGCAAAACCGAGGAGAATCTCGCGACGATGGCGTAACCAATAACTGTCTTCCACCACCACATCGTGGCTCCAGCGCTCCACCAGTTCGTCCATCTGTGGCGGGGCGATGCTCAACAGCGCCTTGTTCAGGATCGAATGCAATGCCGGCATCTGCGGTGCCGTCGCCAACGCAATGCGCGCCGGTTGATCGCCGATGGTGCCGGTAATGCGCAGACGCTCACGGTAGTGACGTGCGATCAGAAAGCGCGCCACCAGCAATGAACTCACCGTGGCATCGACCTGCCCCTTGGCAATCAACGCCATGCCTTCAGCGGGACTTTTGACTTCGACCAGACGGATTCGCGGCACGCGGCTCAACAGGTAAGCACGTAACGGATGGCCGCGATAAATCGCCAGCCGTTTATCGGCCAGATCATCGAGGTTGAGCGGTCCCTGCGCGGTGATTGCGCTGACCAGCACAAACGGATTATTCAGGTAGGCGCGGGTAAACTGCAGTTCGGCTTCGCGCTCGCTGCTCGGTGTCACCACCGGCAATACATCCAGCTCACCGGCCTTGAGCTGTTCGATCTGCCGATCCAGCGACGCCCCGCGCACGATCTCGAAGTTCAACCCGCTGCGCTGGCTGATCAGACTCAGCAGTTGCGCCGACAGTCCGCTGAAACGGCCATCGGCATCAAAAAATGTCAGCGGCGCGAAATCTTCGATGGCTCCGACCCGGACAACTGGATGCTGGTCCAGCCACTCCTGCTCATTCGCACTGAGCTGCACCCGCGACTGTTCAGCCATATCGGCGAGGCCGACGCTCCAGCGTAGCTCGATGCGCTGGCGCCGCTCCATGGGGATGGCCGTCAATGCCTTGTCGACGATGCGTTTGAGGCGCCCATCGCTGCGCAACAGCGCGAAGCCGAACGAATTAGCGTCCAGCC
The DNA here is from genome assembly GCF_015461835.1 of Pseudomonas neuropathica. GTDB lineage: Bacteria > Pseudomonadota > Gammaproteobacteria > Pseudomonadales > Pseudomonadaceae > Aquipseudomonas > Aquipseudomonas neuropathica. The sequence continues at coordinate 291,009 of NZ_JACOPX010000008.1, forward strand.
CGGCCGGACCGGCCAATTGCAGGTCGTTACGATAATTGGTGTTGATCAGGTAGTTGGCACTGATGAAGTCGCCCAGATAAACATCGTCCGCGCCGAAGGCCACCGCACCGAGCGCATCCATCGCCGACGGGTAACGCTGCACACTTGCCCGGGGATAAAACGCCTGCACGCTGGCCAGAGGCAGATAGTCCTCGACCATGGCCAGGCGCTTGCCGGCCAGATCGGTGGGCAATTGTTCATCGAGTCGAGTCACCAGCATCGGCTGATCTTCGGCGTAGGCACGAGACAGGATGAGGGCCGGGTCGGCGGCTTCAAAACTGTTGGAGGTCCCCAGCAGATCGAGATCGCCGTTTCTGAGTGCCGCCATCACGGCATCGCGGTTGGCGAAACGGCGGACTTCGATGCGCACGCCGAGCAACTGCCCCAGCAGGTCGGCGTAATCGGCAGTCAGCCCTTCGAGTTCCTGTTGATTACGGGTGATCTCGAACGGCGGGTAATCCGGCCCGGAAATGCCCATGCGCAACACCGGGTGCTGACGCAGCCATTGCCGGTCCTGTTCATCCAGGCGCAGCTGGACATTTTCCAGTCCGGTACGGGTCAGCACTTGCAGCACCTGCGGCGTGTCGCTTGCCCAACAGGTGGTCATCAGCGCCAGCCACAGCCAGACAATCCGGCGCCCCTGCCTCATGTCTGTCCGCTCAGATCACATGATTGCGCTTGGCGAAATCGCGCAAGTGTACCGCTGAGTTCACCCCGAGTTTTTTCATCAGACGGGTCTTATAGGTGCTGACGGTTTTGTGACTCAGGTGCATGTCCTCAGCGATCGCCTTGTTGGACTTGCCCCGCCCCAGTCGCGCGAAAATGCTCAACTCTCGGTCGGAGAGCTGCTCGATCATCTGTTTTTCCGTGATCTGTACGGCATTCAGCGTACTGAAATGGTCCGGGAGCGCAGAGAAAAAGGTATGCCCCGACACCACCGCCCGGATGGCATTGCGCAACTGCTCCAGCTGATTGGTTTTGGTCACGTAGGCCATGGCCCCGGCGCGCACACAGCGTTCCTGATAGAACATCGGCTCGTGTGTACTGAACACCAGCACTCGGCAATGAAGATCATTGGCCTTGATCCGGGCCAGCACCTCCAGCCCGTCGAGCACTGGCAGATTCAGGTCGAGGATCACCAATTGAGGCTTGTGTTCACGAATAAGCGAGATCACCTCGTTGCCTTGGGACGCCTCGTATATCTGCTTGAATCCTTCGGCTTGCAACACGATCCGGATGGCAGCACGCACCACCGGATGATCGTCGACGATCAGCGCTAACTTCATGGCCACTCCCGGTGCAAAGACTGACGGTCAGGCCACCGATGGGGGCTGATCCAGACTCAGTGGCTGCACAGGGACTGTTGCATGGAACGGGGAGCAAAGCACCTGTCAGGTCTGACAGTTGCGGCCGGGGACTTTTTATGCATGCGCAACGTACTGCATCACCGGGTGTGGCTTGTGAGCGACCGGTTTACCTGGCTTTGCGGGCACATCGACCAGCGCCATCAACTGACTGATCGACTGCTTTGAAGGCAACATCAAATGACTGATCTGCACATTCTCCTGAGCGAACCCCGAGGTCTGTTGCAACGGCGCCGTGCCTTCGTTGTAGATCAACGCCTGACGAATCTGCGGGTTATCAAGGAAAAACCCCAGCAGATCCAGCGAACGCGCCGCCAGCTCGGCGTTGATGACCACCACATCGAACGGCTCACAACCGTAGTCCACCAGCGTCAACAGTTCAGTGAGGCTTTGCACCGGGGCCACGCGGTAGTAATCGAGGCTGTTGAACAGACGCTCGATTTTCATCCGATGGAAATGCTGCGAGTCTGCAATCAGGATGCGCAGGGCTTTATTGATCATGTTCAATCTCCCGGTGTCACGGTTTCTGGGTGCGGCAAGACTACGCAAGCCACACGACAGGTTCTGTAGGACTTTTCCTAAAAGAAGGTTCACTTATCCGAGTCACGCCGATCACCGTGCTGCTGCAACCAAAGCAACAAATCAGCCCCCGACATCGGCCGCGCATACCAATAGCCCTGCCCTTGGGAACAGCCCAATGCCAACAGTTCACGGCGCTGTGCATCGGTCTCGATCCCTTCGATCACCACGCTCATGCCGAGGGTTTCTCCCAACGCCAGCGTGCTGCTGATCGCCGCCCGGCATCGCGGTTCGTGCTCAAGATTGCGGATGAATTCGGCGTCGAGCTTGATCTCGTTGAACGGCAACTGACACAAGCGCTGCAAAGATGAGAAGCCGGCGCCGAAGTCATCGATCGATAGACGACAGCCCATCATTCGCAGGCGGACGAGGCTTTCCAGGCTAGTGGCCGGGGCCTCGAGCAGGCCGCTTTCGGTCAATTCGAATGTAAGGCCCGAGCCACAAGCGCCCTGCTCCGCAAGCAGGCTTTTCAGCGTGGCGGTGAGCTGAGCATTGGCCAATTGAACAGCCTGCAGATTGAACGCAACATTCAGGGTAACCCCCTGCGCGTGGGCACTTCGTTGTACACCCAGTGCCTGCTCGATCTGCGTGAACAGCAATTCGTCGAGCAACCCGCAACGCTCCAGCACAGGCATGAACAGCGCGGGTGAAAGGATGCCGTGAATCGGGTGAAGCCAGCGGCATAGCACCTCTACGCCACAGACCTCACCGGTCTGCAGGTTGAATTTGGGCTGATACCAGGCCTGCAATTGCTGCTGCGCCAACGCCTGGCGAACCGCCGCCTCACTGGCCAGCGTCACGGCAGCGGTCGTTGGCTGTGCCAGAGCGGGTCTGTCGAGGTATTTGTCCAGCAGATTCGCCAGTACCTGAACATGCAGCGGCTTGCCCACATCGCCCAGCAGATCGAGGCCAAGCAACGCCACCATCTGATGCACCGCACGACGCAGGTCTGCCGACAGCGAACTACTGATGATCACCGACTTGACCTGCCCCGAGGCCCCCACCCGCTGCAGAAACTCCAGCCCGTCCATCCCCTCCATCTGCAAATCGCACAGGGCGACATCGACGGTGCCGACTTCCTGCAAGAGCGCCAGCGCCTGAGCTCCGTCACTGGCCTCGAAGATTTCGCGACAACCCAGCGTACGCAGCATGTTGACCGCCACCGAGCGCTGGAACGCATGGTCTTCCAACACCAACACACGCAGCGGCAGAGCAGGCACGGCGATTGAGTCGTCGATGCCGGGAGCACGCTGTGTCGTGGCCAATCGCGTATTCGACTCGCCAGCAGAGGTCTCAACGGTTGTGGGATTGTTCCTGAACATCGAGGTGCTCCAGCAAAGGGCCAAGGGTTTGCCGGTCCGGGGTACGGATCAGCATCAACTGTCGTCGGTGGTTGGCAAAAATTGTCTGAGCCTGCGGCTGGCCGCGAACGGTGTCATGAATCACGCCGTGGCGAATCTGTGCATTGCTTGCAAAGAACCGCACCCAATCCACGCCAGCGGCGGCGATCAACCCAGCGTTGATGATCATCAGGTCAAAGTGCTGGAAGGGCTCGCTGGAGTAATGGGTCACGCCCAACAGCTCACGAAAGGAGTGCACCCGCGTCAGTTCGCGACAGCCCAGTTCTTTAAAGGTCTTGCTGATTCGGGCGTGCAACGCAGGCTGCTCGTCGGCAATCAGAATTCGCCAGCTTTTGTAGGACATTGGTTTCGACAGAGGTAGAAAAGGTCGCCGCTCGCGGCGTAAGAGGCGACACACTAGGCAAAACAGTCGTCAAAGCATGTAGGACGAGTCTGAAAAAATACCAAGAAATCTCCGACGCCCTTTGAAGAACAACGCCACGTCGGAAGATCCGACGTGGCAACCCGCCTCACCAAAGGTAGCGATACCCCAGGCTCACTCCGAATGGCTGTTCGATGCCATTGCCCTTGGCGTACTCGGCATCCAGCGATATCTTGCTTTTCTCACTGACCTGCAATACGCCGCCGAAGCCGAGTTCGACGCGGTTGCCCGGCAGCTCGGCATCGAGTTTGTTGCCATTGACGCTGACCTTGCTACTGCCGGCATGCTCGGTGATGTACGACGCTTTGACATACGGCTGGGCCTTCATGCCATTGCTTAGCTCCAGGCTGCGACCGAACAGCGAACCGACACGGCTTTGCAGTGAATCCAGATCATCGGACTTGACGCGCAGACCGTTGCTGGCGGTGTAACTAGCCCCTTGGGTGCGGGTCGCAGTGATTTCCAGTTGCGGCTCGACGAACCAGCCATCCTTCAGATTGATGCGCTTGCCAACCTCGATATCAGCACCGACACCATTAGTGCTGTAGGAACCTTTTACCGCTTGCCCCAGATTGTTCGGCGTTTTGATGTCCGTATCGAAACGGCTGTACTTCAAGACGCTGTCAACGTAGACGCCATTGTCATTGAGGTAGGTGGCGTAAATGCCGAACATGCGGCTGTCGATATCGCCCGACGCCCCTTCGCCGAAACCCAGATCGGAACGCGCAGTACCGACCATGCCACCGACATAAATCTTGCCGCTGTCCACTGCGAAAGCCTTGTCGGCACCGATTTCCAGACCGCTGACGTCCTGGGAATAGGCGCGGCTGGAATGCTCGCTGACATCGAAACGCTTGCCGATGGCGCGGGTCCACAGACCACCGTCATCCTCGCCCATGCGCAACTCGCCGAGGCGCTTGACCAAAGCGTTCATCTGCGCGTTCCACAGGCTGGCGCCGGCGGTGTGCGCGGCAATGGCGGCGTTGGCCCCTTTGGACAGGTTTTCCGGCGCCGGGTCGATCGGGCGCGGTGGCGGCGTCACAGGGCTAACCGGATCCACGGGATTGACCGGATCAACTGGCGTCACTGGATCCACCGGATTGCCGGGATCAACTGGCGTTACCGGATCCACCGGATTGCCGGGATCAACTGGCGTTACCGGATCAACCGGAATCGCTCCCCCGCTCGCCAGTACCCAGTCATCACCCTGTTGGCGCAAGGTATAGCGGAATGCACCCGCATCGACGTGGCCGCCATACAGGGCGAATTTCGCGCTGCCGCCGTTCGTATCGACCAACAGCAAGCGGCCATCGGAGGTCGTCGGTTCATTACCGCTATCGCCGACGATCAGCGTGTGATTACCACTGGCCATGCCGGCGCCTTGCACGATCAGCAAATCATCACGCTGATTGGCGATATCGGTATTCATCAAAATGCTGCCGCTACCGGCAAGAGCATTGACCGTAAGCGTCTTGAACGTACCGTCGCTGCCCGGCGCGAACGCCAGACGCCCGCCATTGAGGGTCAGCGAGTCCACCGTGTTCACGCCGTTCTCCATGACATTCACCGTGCCACCTGCGTCTGCTACCAAGCCGCTGGCACGGGCGCCCGTGTAGAGATTGACCTGACCGCCATTGCTGACCGTGCTGTTGTTGGCCGTGCCGGTGTCGTAAACACTTTGCGTACCGCCTAGAACGCGCGTGTCGTTGGCCACCGCCCCACCGAGCAAGCCGCGGCGCAGGGTTTGCTCACCGCCAGCTCCAATCACGCTGCCGTTGGCCACCGCCATATTGATCAGGTTTTGTGTGCCGCCGGCGCCGACCTGGCTATCGTTGGCAATCGCCATGACATCCAGCGTCTGTACGCTGCCCGCATTGATCAGCGTGCGGTTGGCCGTGGAACGCGTGACGGTCTGCTGACTGGCATTGAGTACGGTGTCATTGGCGATTCCGCTGGTGCCCACCAGTTGTGTGCCGCCGTTATTGACCACCGTGCCATGACTGACGCCACTGGAAACGTTCTGTGTCGCACCGTCCACCACGGTGTCGTAGGTCACACCGTTCTGAAATACGCTCTGCGTCCCACTACCGCTGACCGTGGTGCGATGGGCTGTGCCGTTGGTTCCGATCGATTGAAGGCCTGTGGTGACGCTTTCGTCATAAATCACCGCCCCGCCATTGACTAAGGGGGTATAGGCACTGGCATGCAGTGGCAGCAAAAACGCAACGGCGACGGCAACGGCGACAGGGTGGCGCTGGAACAACGGGGAACAGGTTTTCATCAACAGAACCTCACGTGCGCCCTCTTGGGCAACGGCGTAAATCGAGTTGAGTCAGAACCTTGAGGGAACCGGTTCGCACTCGGGGAACCGGTAATTTAGAGAAGCGAAGGGATTTTCTGAGTAGGATTTTTCCTTGTCTTTGTAGGAAATTTCCCAAGAGCATTGATCGGTATTGACCCATGCTCAGATGCAAGAAAGCGAGCCCGTTGCAGGCTCGCTTGATCGGTCATCAGCCGCGTGCACCGACCACGCTTGAACCGTAAGAGATGATGACCTCCACCCGACGGTTGAGCTGACGGGAGCGGGCATTGCCGTTATCGGCAATCGGAAATTGCTTGCCGTAGCCTTTGGTGATCAGCCGATCAGCGCCGATGCCCATTTGCTTGAGCGCGAAAGCCACGGCGTCTGCGCGCCGCTCCGACAGACGCTGATTGAAATCGTCACCGCCGACATCGTCGGTAAACCCTTCGATGCGCACCTTGCGTTCAGGGTTGGCCGCCAGATACTGCGCCAGTTGTTCGAAGTTGCGCTGGCTGCCGTACTTGAGATCGGCCTTGCCGGTGTCGAACAACACGTCGCCGAAGGTCACGACTTCCCCGCGCTGGGTTTTCTGCGCTTTCATCGCTTGCAGCGCCTTGAGCTGCTGAGTGCGCACGTCGAGTTGCACCTGAGTACGCTCGGCGTCGATTTTCTTCAGACCCGCCTCGGCCTGGCGGCCGGCAATGGTCTGCTCGGCCAGGGCGATTTTCTGGCTGGCCAGATAGGCCAATTGATCGACTTGCGGTGCCTGACGGTCCTTCTGCGACGCCTGGTCGGCTGCGTTCAACGCCGTAAAGGCAGACTTGGTTTCAATAGCTGCGAGGGTGTTGGCTTCCGGCTTGTTTTGCAGCGCCGCGAACTGTTCGCGGGCTTGCAGCAGTTGCGGGTTTTCAGGCGGCGTGGCGCAACCGGCCAGTGTCAGAGCGATCAGCGAAGCGATGGGCAACAGTTTGAAATTCGACATGAACAAGTCCTTATTGAGCGCTGGCTGGCGGATTGAAACCGGTGACCGGGTCTTGCAGCATTTCCTGCTTGAGCACCTGAATGCCATTGCGCGCGTCAGCCAGTTGTTTCTGCCATTTCACAGCGCGCGATTTACGTTCGGCAAGGTTGGCATCGGCTTCGATCTGTTCGGCCAACAACTTGGCTTGCGGGTAGTTTTTCTCACCGAGGGCGCGTTCCATCTGGAACATCTTGTCTTGCGCTGCCTTCATTTCCAAAGGTGCGTATTGGGTTGCTTCGGCCGACACCGCACGGTTGACCGCGTCCTTGGACAAGCTGATCTGTTGCTCTGGCAGCGGCGCGCTGGCGCAGGCACTCAACGCCGCAGCAACGGCCAGTCCACAGACGGCCAATCGTGCACGGGAAGACATACGTGGAAGGGTCATCAACAGCTCCAAATGTTAACCAGTGAAGTGAGCTCGGCTGTATGCCGAGACCACCGCACGTTAGCGACAGAGGGCCAGTGACGAATGTAGGAAAATTCGCAAGAACGACAGGGAAAATGGAAATAGGTTGCTACGCCAGACGCTCATCCAGTTGTGCCGCCAAACGCTCCATCGATTGCTGCAAGGCATCCACCGCTTCGGTCAGAACCTGCGTGTCGAGACCTTCGCTGGCAACTTCCAGCGCTTCACAAGCCTGGATCAGTGAGTGCGCCTTGATAATGCGTGCGCCGCCCTTGACCCGGTGGGCCAGATTGGCGAGCCCGGGCATATCGTGCTGGGTAAACAGGCGCATCAGTTTGGCCATGTCCTGTGCATTGCTCGTGGCCAGATCGCTCAACAGACTGTTGATCGACGCAGGATCACCGCGCGTCAGTTGTTCGAGGCTGCCCAGATCGATGTCACCGGTAACAGCCCCCTCGCCGTGTTCTTCGGTGGGCGAACGCGGTCGTGGAACGACGGCCGCCAGACGCAGGTTCAGATCCTTGAGGCTGATCGGCTTGAACAGGCAGTCGTCCATGCCGGCCTCGGCGCAACGATCCTTCTCTTCGGCCAGCGCATTGGCGGTGAACCCCAAAACCAGACTGCGCGGCAAACCTCGCGCGGCCTCTTCATCGCGGATCGCCCGTGCCAGTTCGTAGCCATTCATGATCGGCATGTTGCAGTCGGTGATGACCACGTCGAACGTCTGGTTGCGCCAGGCACGCAGGCCATGGGCGCCGTCCTCGGCATCCGTCACCCGATGGCCCAGATAACTCAACTGTTGTGACAACAGCAGGCGGTTGGCCGGGTAGTCGTCGATCACCAGAATATTCAGACAGTGACTGGCCCGCAGTGCCTGGTTTTCGTCGACCGGCGCGGCGTCCAGAGGGTCGAGTGTCGGTAGATTCAACCGCACCTCGATCTGTGTACCCTGCCCCAACTCGCTGGTCAGCGTGAGGCTGCCGCCCATCATCTCGCACAGCGTGCGACTGATCATCAGGCCTAATCCGGAACCGCCCTGGACGGACTGGCCATGATTACCCGCCTGGGAAAACGGCGTGAACAACTGCGCTTGATCTGCCAGCGAGATGCCGCGACCGCTGTCCTTTACGCGCAGGCAAAGACTCAGTCGCTCATCGCTGCCGGTTTCGACCTGCACACTCAACATTACGTGCCCTGCGTCCGTGAACTTGATTGCATTGCTCAACAGGTTCGACAGCACTTGTTTGAAGCGCAGCGGATCGATCAACACATCGACATTGCTCAGGGCGTCCAGATCCAGTTGCAGACGCAGCTGTTTCTGCCGCGCCAAGCCTTCAAAAATGCGCGCGACCGATTCCACCAGTTCACGCAGATTGGCGCGCTCCGGAGCCAGCGACAGGCGTCCGGACTCGATCCGCGCAATGTCGAGAATGTCGCCAATCAGATCCAGCAAGCTCCGCGCCGCACCCGAGGCCACTTCAACGGCGAAGCGATCCAGCACACCTTGATCGGCTTTTTTCAGTGCCAGTTCGAGCATGCCGATGATGGCGTTCATCGGTGTGCGGATCTCATGGCTCATGGTTGCCAGGAAAGTGGTCTTGGCGCGGTTGGCGTCATCGGCCACGTCTTTGGCGATCTGCAGTTCCTGCAACAAATGCTGGCGCTCGCTGACATCGATCCAGCCAGCGATCATGCCGTTGACTGCACCGTCGCTGCCACGATACGGCAGCATCCAGTGGTAGATGGTCAGCGCGCGGCCGTCCGCCAGATTCAGGCTACGGTCCTGGATGCTCGGCAAGCCGTCCTCCATCACCCGTAGATAATCATCCTGAAACGTCTGTGCCTGCTGCATATCGCTGAGCACGCCGTCCGTGACCAACTTGCCGATGACCGCTTCGCGCTCGGTACCAAACACTTGCAGATAACCACTGTTGCAGATCACCAGGCGACCTTCGCGATCGCGCACGTAGATCGGATGCGGCGTACCGTCGATCAGCACGCGCATGAATTCCATCTGATCGTTCAACGCGATTTCCGCCTGACGGCGCTTGCGCATCAACTGACGCAGATAGGCAATCCAGCCCAACGCCACCAGCAACAACACGCCGGCAATCACGAAGCCCTGAATGATCATGCCGCGATTGCGCAGCCAATAACTGTCATCCACCACCACTTCACTGCGCCAGCGGTTGGTCAGCTCGTCCATTTCTTCCGGGCTGATGCTCAACAAGGCCTTGTCGAGAATCGAGTACAGCTCCAACGCACCGCGATTGGTCGCCAGTGCAATACGTGCCGGCTGAGTGCCAACGGTGCTGGTGACCTGCAATGTGTCTCTGTATTGACGAGAGATCATATAGCGGGCACTGACCAGCGAGTTGATCGCACCATCAACTTTGCCCACCGCGACCATTTCCATGGCTTCGGCAGCATTACCTGCCGGCACCAATTGCACGGTGGGAAATTGTTCGATGAGGTACTCGCGCAAGACGTTGCCACGGATCAGCGCCAGGCGTTTGCCGGACAGTTGATCGAGCGTCTTAGGCTCGCTGTCACGGCGCGTGACCAGCACAAACGGGTTGATCAGGTACGGCCGGGTGAAACGCAATTCGCCTTCGCGTTCAGTGCTTGGAGTGAAGGCTGCGAGCATGTCGGCCTTGCCGCTGGTGACCTCACCGATCAGGTCGCCCACCGAATCAACGCGCTGCATATCGAATTGCAAGCCCGTGCGCAGGCTGATCTTGGCCAGCACATCAGCACTGATGCCACGAAACTTTCCCGCTTCATCGACAAAGGTCAACGGCAGAAAGTTCTCGTTGATCGCGACTTTGATGCGCGGATGGTGATCCAGCCATCGCTGTTCGTTGACGCTGAAATGCAGCCGGTGCTGGCCGGGAATGGCCACCCCGCCGACGCTCCAGCGCCGTCGGATGCTCATGCGTTCCTCAGCAGGAATCACGTTCAATGCCGCATCGAGAATACGCAACAACCGGGTGTTGTCCCGAGTCACGGCAAAACTGAAGGGCTGGGTCTCCATGCGCGAAAAATCGCTGAGCTGAACGTTGTTGAGGTAGTTCTTCTTGACCAGGTAATTGGAGCTGAGCAGGTCGCCCAGATAGACGTCAGCCTGACCGAATGCCACGGCACCGATTGCCGACAGTGTCGAGGGATACAGTTGCACACTGGCATTAGGGTAAAACGCCTTGACCGTTTCCGGTGGCAGGTAGTGATAAAGCATTGCCACCCGTTTGCCCGCCAGGTCTTCCGGCAGGTTGTGACTCTCTTCAATGCGCGTCACCAGGGTCGGGTTATCGTCGGCGTAAGGCGCAGAAATCGCCAGGTCGGGATCCGCTGCTTCAAAACCGTTGGCGGTGCCGATCATATCGATCTGACCGCTCTTCAGCGCCGCCAGCAAATCCCCACGCGAAGCGTAACGCCGCACTTCGACCTTGACGTGCAGCAGTTGCTCGACCAGTTGCGCGTAATCGGCCGTCAGGCCTTCGTAATCATTGCCGTTGCCGGTGATCGCAAAAGGCGCGTAATCAGGGCTGCTGTCGCCGAGCAACAGACGCCCCTTGCGGCGCAACCAGCTCCAGTCCGGCTCATCGAGTGGCACGGCGTACTCGTCGACATCCGATCGACCGAGCAATTGCAATGTATCGGGCTGCGTCGCGGCCATGGCCTGCAGCAACGACATTGAGCCGAACAGTGCCAGAGCGGCGAGGCAATTTCTGACGAAAGTAATCATCTAGAGCAGGTTGTTGCGCTTGGCAAAATCGGCGAGGTACACCACCGACTTGACGTTGAGTTTCTCGATCAGACGCGTCTTGTAGGTGCTGACGGTTTTGTTGCTCAACAGCATCGCTTCGCCGATTTCCTTGTTGCTCAAACCTTTGGCCAGTTGCTGCAGGATCGTCAACTCGCGATCCGACAGGCTCTGGATCAGTTCCAGATCGGTGGCCTGGGCATCGCTGCGGCGCACCGAACTGCTGGCCAGATTGGGGAAGAAGGTATAGCCGTCCATCACCACCTTGATGGCTTTGACCAACTCGTCGAGGTCGTTGGTTTTCGACATGTAGCCGGCTGCGCCAGCCTTCATGCAGCGCATGGAATAGAACTGTGCCGACTGCGACGTCAGCACGAGGACCTTGCAAGACAGGTTCAGCGCGCGGATACGCGAGATCACCTCCAGGCCGTCGAGCTTGGGCATGGCGATGTCCAGAATGATCAGGTCGGGGGTATGTTCGCGGGCCAGCTGCACAGCATCGGCACCATTGTCCGCTTCCGCGACGACCTCGAAATGTTCGTGTTTCAATAGCATCCTGACCGCAGAGCGAATGAACGGGTGATCGTCCACGATGATCGCTTTATACATAAGAACCCCTGTAAGACGTTGATCAACTACTTGGCAACGCCACAAACAACAATGGGACAGCAGTCCAGATGATTCACGTGTCGAACATACACGAGCACCACAGGAGTGTAGGAAAATTCTTGAAAAACCGTACGGCGCCGCACAAACGATCAGCGCCCGCCCTCCGGCTTCTCCAGCCACTGCAGCAGGTCATGTCCGTTCATGGGGCGGGCCAGGTAATAACCCTGACCCATTTCGCACTCCAGCTCGCGCACATGCTCAAGCACCTTCGGGCTGCTGATGCCTTCGATCACCAGATCCATTCCTAACGAACGAGCCAGCACCCTCGTACTGGCGACCATCGTCCGGTTGCGTTGACGGTCGAGGTGCTGGACAAAACGTCCGTCGAGTTTTATCTGGGTGAACGGCAACTGACACATAAGCTTCAACGAGGAAAACCCGACACCGAAATCGTCGACCGCTAATCCGCAGCCGAGCAGGCGCAAACGCACCAGGTTCTCCTGAGTGCCGGGCGGGCAATCGAGCAAACCGTTCTCCGCCAATTCAAGCATCAGAACCGATCCGTTGAACCCGTGCCGCTCCAGCGCCCGTTTGATATGTTCCACCAATGCACTGTCAGTCAGTTGTGAAGCGTGCAGGTTGAACGCCAACTGCAGAGTCATGCCGCGATGGCGCAAAATGCCCAGCAGGCTCAGGCCCTGTTCGAGCAACTGCTTGAACATCTGATCGGTCAGGTCATATGCCAGCACAGCGGCGAGAAAGTCACAGGGCAGTAACGTACCGCGCGCCGGGTGCTGCCAACGGACCAGCGCCTCGACACCGATCACCGCGCCGCCATGCAATTGAAATTGCGGCTGGAACCACGCCCTAAACTCCCCCAGCGCCAGCCCGCGACGCACTTCATCTTCACCCGGCAGTTCATTGCTTAACGGTGTCAGCAAGGGAGGTATCCGCCCGCGTTTATAGCGATACAACAGGCGGTTCAACGAACGCAGTTGAACCGGCCGGCTCAGCACCCCGAGCAATTGCAAACCTGCCAGCGAGGCCATTTGCCCCAGGGCGCGCGTCAGCTCCGGAGGTAACTCGCAGCACAGCAGTACCCCGCGCACCATGCCGCTGTGGCAGGCAACACGCAAAAACTCCAGACAATCGAGGCCCCGGTCAGTGAGGTCGCAGATCACGATATCGACCCCGCCCTGCAGGTGCATCTGCACCATGGCCTGCTCGGCATCGGGTGCTTGCAGCACGTCACGCACGCTCAGGCGTTGCAACATCCTGACCAGCACGTTGCGGGCAAACTCATGATTTTCCAGCACCAGAATACGTGGAGAGGTCATTTTCCTTTAATCACTCAATTGACCCGGGAGACCGGATAGTGGACTGCGCCAGCAGGGTTGAACGCAGGACTTATCCTGCCTCAATGTAGGAAATTTCCCAGAGAATAATGCGTCATCAGTAGTAAACGATCTGCACAACCATGATCGCTTCGAACGGTCCGACCTCGGGATTGCCCAGCGACACCACCGATGCACTGAACGGCACATCGATATGGCTGACGTCCGCCGGAAAATTCGCCAGAGGGAAAGGCTCGTTGATCTGCACCAGATTGTTGTGGGCATCGCGCACCTGAATGCCGAACTGGCTGCCGGCGGAAGGCAGGATGTTGTAGAGACCCTGCTGATTGCCGGTCACGAACGTCGCACCGATGTTGATCGCGCTGCTGCACTTTTTCTCCAGGGCCAGGCTGAAGGGACGCGTCGGATTGGGCGGGGAAAAACCGGTGGTGGTTTTCTGGATCACGCCAAAATCGACAATGCCCGGCTCCGGCGTCACCGTGACGTCGACCGTGCACGCAGTGCCGACAATGTTCTGCAACCCGGTGAGTTGAAAACGGAAGTTGCCCGCCGGGTTGCTCGGCCCGCCGTTCAAGCCATAGAGACCGTCGAACTGGAACACGTCGTAGGTGTCTTGCGAAGGGCGCTGCAACGGTAGCAATCCGCGTTTGCGGATCACCACCTGAAACGCAATGCTTGGGGTCACCCGCGAACAGCTGAGCATGTCGGCGCCGCTGGTTGCGTCCGGGCAACCACGAGATACGAATCCGCTGTTCACGCCCTGGGTCGGGTTGGAACTCCAGTCGCCGTCCCAGGCTGTCACGCCGCGATACACCAGACCGAATTCGATGCCCCACGGGGTGGCATTGAGTCCGGCCGGATTGCCGTAGAAGTAGATCGGGTCGTCTTCCCTGAAATGGATGTCGAAGAGTTTCCAGCAGTCGGCTGGCACCACATGGGTTTTCGAGCGCCAGATGATCGTACCGTCCGGCACGGTGTCCGGCACCGACACTGGACCAATGTATTCGCTCAGGTAACTGCCGCCGTCCAGCGACTTGCAGACCATCGCCGAAGCCAACTGCGACACAGCCATCAGCACCGCGACTGCGGCCAGTCGAGTCAGTGCAGTAAACAGGTTCACGGTTTCACGCCTTTGCAGACGTTCGCCACGCAGTTGAACAACGTATCGGACTGGCCACCGAAGTCATTCATGTTCGACACCCGCAAGGTGCTGAACGCGGTGTTGCTCAGGGCAAACCGCACATTGCCGCGTGGCGCGATCATCACGGTATCGATCGGCATTCTGGTTTTTTCCGGGCCGGCCAACAGGCCGACCACGGTGATGTGAAACGGTGTCGGGTTATCGACAATGAGTTGTTTCGCCGCCGGGTCGATTTTCAGGTTCAGGCCCAGCGCGAGGTCTTCGCCACGCTCACGCTTCACCGCTGCCGGGCGATAGAACAGCTTGATCTTTGACTGCAAAGCAATCTGCATCGAATTGACCGCCTGGCTTTTCGGCGGGATCTCGCGAATGTTCAGATAAAACACTGACTCACGATCAGCCGGGAGCGCCAGTTCGGGCAGTTTCACGATACGCAGCACACTGCTTTCATTCGGTTCGATGCGCTGCAACGGTGGCAGGACCATGAAAGGCGAGGTGACTTTCTGGCCACTCTCGTTCTCGATCCATGACTGCACAATGAACGGCAGTTGCGGGTTTTTGTTGCTGACTGTGACGCTGACCGATGGTGCACTTTCCTCGAACACCAGACGGGTGCGATCCGGCACCACAGCGGCGCTGGCCAACAGCGGCAGACCAAGGGCCGCGGCCAGAAACAGACGGTGAGCAGTAAACAAGGCAAAACGAGACATGATGACTCCGGGTTTATTGGAAGACGCGGTTACAGACACTGGGCAGGCTTGGCGATATTGCTCACCACGTCCTCCTCAGGGAGTTTGGCCAGACTGCATTGGCCGGCGTCATCCCAACGCGCTACCAGTTCAGCCCCGACCTTGATGCCCAACAGATAAGTGACGCCCGCCTCGCCGACGATGCCCACCTCCCGGTTGGTATTCTTGTCCTGCACCGATGCGCCGAAAGGCACCGGTTTACCGTCGTTGCGGGTCAATACGACAAATGCGTTGCGGCCCTGCCCCGTGGCGAAATTGACGTAGCCGATGGCCCCCTCGGTCAGCGCCAGACGCTGGATCGGGTTGGACACTTCGGTGTTGAGCGGCAGTTTTTCGACGTTGACCCGCGCTTCGTACGCCTGAAACGAAGGCAAACCATCCATCACCGCATAACCGTCTCGGTTGGTGCGGGTCTGCCCGGTGAAGGCCACGCCCGGCACGCCATCGGTAGACACCAGCAGACGCGTATCGCCGCTGGTGCCATTGGCATGGGCCGACACGCCATACCGGGTCGCGACCAGCGAGCTGTCGAGTTCGCCGGTCAGCGAGCGATAGGTGCTGCCATCGGTGGAGGCCGACGCATTGGCGCGGTAACTCGAAGCGCGTTTACCGACATAGGCGTTGACGTAGCGGTTGTCGCCAACGCCGCCATACACCTGATAGTTCACGCCTTCGCCGTCGTCATGGCTGTAGCCGACACTGGCGGACGAATCGCCGGAGCCCGAGCGCTGCAGGTTACTGGAGGCCATCGAATTGCCCCCCAGTGGCACCGTCACACCGAGGTAGATCTGCGAGTCATTCTGCCGACTGTTTTGCGTCTGGTAAGCCGACAGGTTTGCGGTGATATTCCTGACGTTGCCAAGAGAAAAACTGCGCGCCACGGTCATGCCGAAACGATCGGCTGCCGGCGCATCCCAATAAGTCGAATGGTCATAGGAAAAACTCGTCGATAACCAGGAAAAATGCTTGGCCAGGGTCACCGAATAACGTTGCTTGCCCGAGTTCATCGCATAGGAATCGGCATCGCCGACAAACTGCGAAAAGTTGGTGAAGGTCTTGTCGGAAAAGCGATAACCCAAAAACCGCAGGTCGGTGCCAATGGCGTCAAAACGCTTGGAATAGTTGATTCTGTAAGAGTTGCCGGCCACGGTTTCGCCGTTCCAGCGCAGCTTCGCCCGAGACGTGGTGACATCACCAGACACTGCGCCGAATACGCCAAGGTCCTTGCCGATACCGATGGCATTCGACTGATAACCCGAGGCAGCCAGCACGCCACCGTAGATCGTCCAGTCCCTTGGCAGACCATAGGCCGCTTCCGAGGCGACAAACTCAGGCTCAGTGCCGCCGTTACCGGTCAGGCGCGGCTGGCCGGCGGAAACCTTGTAACGCAACTCGCCTTCACGGGACAGAAACGGAACTGCGGCGGTGGCTACGGTAAACGTTTGTTCGCTGCCATCCTCTTCGCGCACGGTCACGTCCAGTGTGCCTTGCACGCTGCTGTTGAGATCCTGAAGGCTGAACGCGCCCGGCGTCACCGTGGTCGAGTACAACACACGGCCCTGCTGGGACACGGTGACGGTCGCGTTGGTACGCGCCACGCCACTGATCAGCGGCGCATAACCGCGCAGGTTCGGCGGCAACATGCGGTCGTCGCTGCTCAGGGTCGCACCGCGCAAGGCGAAGGTGTCGAACACATCGGAGTTCAGATAATCCTCTCCTACCGACAGCTTCGAACGTATCGATGGCAACGCGCGATAGGCGTACAAGCGGTTCAACTGGAACGCTTCGCCGTGGGGATCATTATTCTGGCTACCTGACTCTTGCCGCGCCTGATAATCGGCGCGGATGCGCCAGGCATCGAGGTTGACCCCGGCCGTGCCATAGCTTTGCAATGACCGCGAATCGCCGGACGGCGTATTGGTTTCACGGCTGTTGGCGATCACTCGGTAATCAAGCAACGCGCCGTTGAGCCCGTCGCTCCAGGCGGCAGGCGGAATGTAGTTGGGATCGTCATACTCGAACGAGGCTTGCGGCAGGCTGATCGACAGACGTCCAAGGTTTTTCATGTACTTGATCGAGGCATTTTCAATGCCACGCAAATCCACGCATTGCCCCTCAGCCAGACGCGGCAGGCTTTTGAGCAACGCAGGCTTGAGACCAAAGGTCGCCACCAGGTCTTCGGGCAGACAAGCGTAACTTTCTTCCGGGTTGGCGCCGCTCTTGAACTCGATCGAACGTGAGCCGAAATAACGCTGATTGACGGTGATATCCAGCAAGTAACGACCGGGCACAGTGTATTGGGCGTGGGCAAACTGTCCGAGACTGATATCGTCGTTTTTATCGATATTCAGGAACTCCGAATTAAACTCCACAGCGTTTGAATAACGCGCACAGGAGATCAACACGCAAGACACGAAAAGTTTTCGGCCGTACACGGGAAATAGCCTTTATCAGAACTTTGACGGAAAAGAAAAAAGGGGTTTTCACCCCTTTTTCTTACACCTGGCGATACGCGGGTATCAGTTGTAGGCCACGGTGAAGTTAGCGACGCTGTCCGCTTCACCAGTGGTGACGGTCGCGGCGGTGGCTTCATACATGGCAGCAAACGTCACAGTGTTGTTGCCGTCTTGCAGCACAACCGGGGCAACCTGCTCAGTACCGTTGTCGAGCATTTCGCCGGCGCTGGCCTGCAGGCGGATGCCGACGTTCTGCGCCAGACCGGTGGTGGCAAACAGGCCGGGAACGGCCGGATCCTGGACACCACTGAAGGTGAAGCGCGCGTTCTTCTGGGTGGTGGTGTCGCACTCGGTCAGGATGATGTCGAACTTGGTCGGCGTCGAACGATCACCGATCGCCTTGAACTGGTTCGATGGCACCTGCCCCAGGGAAACGGTCTGGTCCAGCGAACTGGCGTCGATACCGCAGGCGCCGGAAACGATTTCACCGATGAAGCGAACGGTGCCGGGGTTGCCGGATGCTGGCGTCGCAGCGTTAGCGAAAGAAGCGAGACCCATGACAACGGTAGCGGCGGTAACAGCGACGATCTTTTTCATTTTTTACATCTCTTGGGATAGTTATTTATTCGGCCCAGCGGCCTGGCTTCCCAAATCACTCATGAACGGCAATAGGTTTGTTGGTCTTAGCGAACAAACTTCATCACGGACTCTGCAACCAATGGTCCCCCCCATATATCCGGCCATTCCTTGCCGAACTTTCCAGGTATCCGTTGCACAGCCGTAAATCCGTAACAAGTAATCAGAACGCCGGGCATCTCTGCTCCGGAACAAATAGTGATCGAGACCCAAGGGTGAAAATGTAAGTTCTTTCTTGCTGCCTTGTAGGACAATTCTCAGCAACCGAGAATGATCATTCCGTGGTACTCGGACTCCAGAACGCCTGCACCACCAGCGCCGATGTGGAAATCCGCGCAACCAGTGCGTCGAGTTCATCACCATCGACCGAGGTTGTCGCCAGCGTCGCTTCAATCTCGATTTCATCGGCGCCAAACGCATGCACATCAACATCACTGGCCGGGTAGTTGCTGCGCTCAAGCTCGGCTTCAAGCAAGGCGAACACGGCGGTTTGCTGTGAGCGTCGGGCGATGACGTAGACGATGTTGGTGACTTCCGCCGAGACCACGTCCAGTGGCTGGCGGTTGATGTTATTGACGATCGGCCGCAGCAGGGTGTTGGCGGCGAGGATGAACAATGTGCCGAGCACGGCTTCGGCGAGCAGGTCGGCACCGGCGCAGGCGCCCACCGCTGCGGAGGTCCACAGGGTCGCGGCGGTATTGAGGCCGCGCACATTGCCCTCTTCGCGCATGATCACCCCGGCGCCGAGAAAACCGATGCCGGACACCACGTAGGCGACCACGCGCACCGCGCCTTCGGCACCGGCGAGACGGTTGGCCATGTCGACGAATATCGCCGCGCCGACCGCGACCAGCACGTTGGTGCGCAGGCCGGCGGTGCGTTGCCGGTACTGACGTTCGAAACCGATCAGGCCACCGAGGATGAAGGCGGCACTGAGGCTGACGAGGGTGTCGAGCAGCGAATCGAGGTTGAGGTTGTTGATGGCTTGCATAGTAATTTCCCTGAATACACACAAATCCCCCTGTAGGAGCTGCCGCAGGCTGCGATCTTTTGATTTTGTTTTTAAAAGACAAGATCAAAAGATCGCAGCCTGCGGTAGCTCCTACAGGGGAGAGCAATCCTGCGGTTATTGCCAGCCGAACCGGCGGATGTAAAAACCTTTCACTGCCTGGGTCAGCGCCATGTACGCCAGCAGGATCACCGGCAGGAACACGAAATACATCGATGGCAGCGCCTGCAATTTGAAGTAGTGCGCCAGCGGCCCCATCGGGAGGAAGATGCCGACCGCCATGATGATTCCGGTCATCACCAGCAGCGGCATGGCGGCGCGGCTTTGCAGGAACGGAATCTTCGGCGTGCGGATCATGTGCACGATCAGCGTCTGGGTCAGCAACCCGACCACGAACCAGCCGGACTGAAACAGGGTCTGGTGATCCGGGGTATTGGCATCGAATACGTACCACATCAAGGCGAACGTGGTGATGTCAAAGATCGAACTGATCGGGCCGAAGAACAGCATGAAGCGCCCGACGTCACCCGGCTGCCAGCGTTGTGGTTTCTTCAGCATTTCCTCATCGACGTTATCGAACGGAATGGCGATCTGCGAAATGTCGTAGAGCAGGTTCTGCACCAGCAGGTGCATCGGCAGCATCGGCAGGAACGGAATGAACGCACTGGCGACCAGCACCGAGAACACGTTGCCGAAGTTGGAGCTGGCGGTCATCTTGATGTACTTGAGCATGTTGGCGAAGGTGCGCCGCCCTTCGAGCACGCCCTCCTCCAGCACCATCAGGCTCTTTTCCAGGAGGATGATGTCGGCCGCTTCCTTGGCGATGTCCACCGCGCTGTCCACGGAAATACCGATATCGGCGGTGCGCAGCGCGGGCGCATCGTTGATGCCGTCACCCATGAAGCCGACCACGTGACCGTTGCCTTTGAGGACGCGCACGATGCGCTCCTTGTGCGACGGTGTCAGTTTGGCGAAGACGTTGGTGGTCTCTACGGCAACCGCCAGTTCGGCATCGCTCATGCGCTCGACGTCGTTGCCCAGCAGCAAGCCTTGTTGCGCGAGGCCGACTTCGCGGCAGATTTTCGCGGTCACCAGTTCGTTGTCGCCGGTCAGCACTTTCACCGCCACGCCATGTTCGGCCAAGGCTTTGAGCGCTGGTGCAGTGCTTTCCTTCGGTGGATCGAGGAACGCCACGTAACCGATCAGTGTCAGTTCCTGTTCATCGGCCAGGCTGTAAATCTCGCGACCTTCAGGCATCGAGCGGGCGGCCACCGCCACCACGCGCAAGCCTTCAGCGTTGAATGCTGCGGTGACCTGACGAATCCGGGTCAGCAATTCATCGCTCAAGGCTTCATCGACGTCGCCGTGACGCACGCGGCTGCACACCGCCAGGACTTCTTCCACGGCACCCTTGCAGATCAACTGATGTGGCTGGCCACGTCCTTCGACCACCACTGACATGCGTCGGCGATTGAAGTCGAACGGGATCTCATCGACCTTGCGAAACGTCGTGCCGACTTTCAGTTCACGGTGGATTTCCACGTGCTCCAGCACCGCGACATCGAGCAGGTTTTTCAGGCCGGTCTGGTAGTAGCTGTTCAGATAGGCCATTTCCAGCACGTCGTCAGAGTCTTCGCCCCAGACGTCGACATTGCGCGCGAGGAAGATTTTGTCCTGGGTCAGCGTGCCAGTCTTGTCGGTGCACAGCACGTCCATGGCGCCGAAGTTCTGGATCGCATCGAGGCGTTTGACGATGACTTTTTTACGCGACAGGAACACCGCGCCTTTGGCCAGCGTCGAGGTGACGATCATCGGCAGCATTTCCGGGGTCAGACCGACGGCAATCGACAGCGCGAACAACAGTGCTTCGGTCCAGTCACCCTTGGTGAAACCGTTGATGAACAGCACCAGCGGCGCCATGACGAACATGAAACGGATCAACAGCCAGCTGACTTTGTTGACGCCTTGCTGGAACGAAGTCACCGCGCGATCGGTTGCGCCAACTCGCTGGGCCAGCGCACCGAAATAGGTGCTGTTGCCCGTGGTGAGTATCACCGCCACCGCCGTGCCGGAGACGACGTTGGTGCCCATGAACAGGATGTTGTCCAGCTCCAGCGGATTGCGCGTGTCGCGATCAGCCTGCCGTGGAAATTTCTCCACCGGCATCGATTCGCCGGTCATTGCGGCTTGGCTGACGAACAGATCCTTGGCGCTGAGCACCCGGCAATCAGCGGGAATCATGTCGCCGGCCGAGAGCACGATCAGATCGCCCGGCACCAGTTGTTTGATCGGCAATTCGCTGCGCGGCGCGTCACGGCGCATCACCGTGGCGGTGTTGCTGACCATGGCTTTCAGCGCATCGGCGGCCTGGTTGGATTTGCTTTCCTGCCAGAAACGCAGCAGCGTCGACAGCACCACCATGGAAAAAATCACCACGGCGGCCTTGAGGTCTTCGGTCAGCCACGAGATCACCGCCAACAACGTCAGCAGCAAGTTGAACGGGTTTTTGTAGCAGTGCCACAGGTGAATCCACCATGGCAGCGGCTGCTCGTGTTCGACTTCGTTGAGGCCGTATTGCGCACGCAGCGCATCGACTTCGAAATCGGTGAGGCCATCGGAATGAGTGCCGAGTGACGACAGCAATACGCCGCTGTCGCAATGCGCGGCATCGACCAACGTGTTGGCCAGCGTGGGCGGGACCTCACGGCTGACCGTGGTGTCGTTGATCGATTCCAGCAGCGCCAGGCGACGGAAGTGCCGGGCGATGTGGCGGGTCCGCAGAAAACCTGCGAAGAATTCCTTGAGCGTAAGTTTCATGGCTGTTGCCCCTATGGTCAGCCGGGAAACCGTCAAGCAGGTACGGCCGCGCCTCGTCCACCGGTACAACCGGCACGGCAAGGCCTGGCGCGCCGGTCAGAAACGACAGGCGTGTCGATAGGGCTGCGATCACGACTGTGCAGTCGAAATCACGCTCTGTTCAGCGTCGAAGAGAAGGAACGTCCAGACATGGCCCAGGACGGGTCATGCACGGGATGCCGCTGCTCGCTGTTACGGCGAGACAACGGCAGAGAAAGGCTGCGCGTTATCTTGCCGAGAATCTGCCGGTTACCGAGACCGGCCGACAACTGTCACTCGAACAAGTACCCACTGTGGGTCTCCGCTATTGATGAAAACGCGCGAAGCTTACGCCCCGATGTCTGGAGAGTAAACCCGCAAAAGGCAGTGTGTCGGGGAATGTGGGGGATGTTCAGGAAGGGTTCAGGAACAGAATGTGTGGCGCTTTTGATGGCCCCTTCGCGAGCAAGCTCGCTCCCACATTGGATCTTCATCTGACACAAAATCTGTGTTCACTGAAAATCCCCTGTGGGAGCGAGCTTGCTCGCGAAAGCGATATGTGAGGCGCTAAAAAATCAGCTGGCAGTCGCCAACAGCAGATCCGCCATCGACCGATGCCCACGGTTCTTGCCATGGTCATACAGCGAGCCGGCAATCTCGTCCGCACGAATCGGCAGCACCGACAGCAGCGTATCGCTCAGACCATGGCTGGCCTGGCAGAAGCCCTGCATGTAGATGCCGGCCTGGCAGCGTTCGTCGGTGATCAGTTTGTAATTGCGATCAACCTCGAAGTCGCCCAGGTATTCTTCCAGCGGCGCCAGCAGTTTGCGATGCATCTGCCGCTCGTAACCGGTGGCCAGAACAACCGCGTCGTAATTGCGTACAGTGACTTCGCCGGTGGCGTTGTTGCGCACGGCCAGTTCGATACCGTTTTCGGTGGCGGTGGCTTTCTCGATGGTGGTCAGGGTACGGAACGCGTGGCGGGCAACACCCGAGACTTTCTGCCGATAGAAGATGCCGTAGATGCGCTCGATCAGGTCGATGTCGACCACCGAATAGTTGGTGTTGTGGTACTCGTTGACCAGACGCTCACGCTCGACGCTGTTCTGCTGGAACACCAGATCAGTGAACTCCGGCGAGAACACTTCGTTGACGAACGGGCTGTCGTCAGCAGGCTTCAAGGCCGAGCCGCGCAGGATCATGTCGACCTGCACCGACGGGAACGAATCGTTCAGATCGATAAAGGCTTCCGCCGCACTCTGCCCACCACCGATGATCGCGATGCTCATCGGCTGATTGTTCACGCACGGCTGCTTGGCCATTTGCGAGAGGTATTGCGAGTGGTGGAACACGCGGCTATCGCCCTTCAGCGCTTTGAACGCCTCCGGAATACGCGGTGTGCCACCGGCGCTGACCACCACCGAACGGGTGGTGCGTACATGTTGCAGGCCCTGGCTATCGCGGGAAATTACCCGCAGCGCTTCAACCTGGTGGTTGTGCAGCACGGGCTCGATGGTCAGCACTTCTTCGCCGTAGCGACTCTGCCCGGTGAACTGCCCGGCGACCCAGCGCAGGTAGTCGTTGTACTCCATGCGACACGGATAGAAGGTGCCGAGGTTGATGAAGTCGACCAGACGACCGTGGTACTTGAGGTAATTGACGAACGAGTACGGGCTGGTCGGATTGCGCAGGGTCACCAGATCCTTGAGGAAGGAAATCTGCAGCTCGCTCTGCGTCGACAAGGTGTTGCCGTGCCAGCTGTAGTTGGCCTGCTTGTCGAGGAACAGCACATCCAGTTCACCCTGGGTCGGGCCGCGCTCTTGCAGAGCGATGGCCAGCGCCAGGTTCGAAGGGCCGAAACCGACGCCGATCAGGTCGTGAACGATGGGCGATGCAATTGCCTGTGTCATTTCCAGTGTCCTCTGGATGAACCCCTCAACGCGGGGATAAAGCCTGGGTGGCCTGACCGGCCTGAATCAGGTCAGCAGGTCGTCTGTTGAGTAGGAACGAGGACGATGAAAGGAAATTTAACGAGGAAGGATCAATGGGCATCCCATTGTTTGATGCGCATGCGGCAATGTTTCATGGCGTTGACGATGTGCTTTTCCACCAACGCCTTGGAAATCCCGAGGTGCTCGGCAATTTCCGGGTGGGACAGACCTTCGATCTTGCGCAGCAGAAAACTTTCCCGGCAGCGCGGCGGCAACTCGGCCAACGCGCGCTGAAGCATCTCCAGACGTTGACCGTGGTCGAGGGTGCCGTGGGGCGACGGGGTGAAATAGCGCTCTTCGCTGTCCAGCACATCGAGCGATTCGACCTGGCGCAAGGCGTTGCGCCGATGATCATCGATGACCAGGTTCAATGCCGTGCGATAAAGAAAGGCCCGCGGTTGTTCGATCGGTGTGTCGCTGGAACGCTCCAGTACCCGCACATAAGCGTCATGCACCACATCTTCGGCCACCTGACGGTTACCCAGCTTGGCGTTAAGGAAACACACCAGCTCGCGATAGTAGTTTTCCAACATGACTCCCGACCGCATCGATGCAGTTCCTGTCCTTGAGCACACTGATCCAGCCGCCGCAAACGCAGTAGCAAGATAGTGGCAACGTGAGGTGCGTAATTTATAGTAATTCTCATATAGATTTAAAGCGCTGTTTCCACATCCGCCCCAAATAGTCGCGTCTGGCTACCTGTTACTTGATGTGTACGGCGCTTAAATTCCCTTGTGCATTCATCGTTTACAGGACAGCTCCCCGTATCTGTCGTGCCATGCGACAGCGTTCAGCGCCTCTGCACGCCTGTGTACTGGCCGAATGACGGGCCGATTCCACTGGCCGGAACCCTGCATGAAACGTCCCCGCCCCGCCCGACGCGCTCTGTTCGCCGCCCTTTGCCTGATTCCCGTGATCGCCGTTGCCGCGTGGCAAGTCCTGCCGCCCGGGCGCGACGCCCTCGCCACGGTGCAGGTGACCCGCAGCAGTATCGAAAACAGCGTGACCGCACTGGGCACGCTGCAGCCACGCCGTTATGTGGACGTCGGTGCGCAGGCGTCCGGGCAGATCCAGAAGATTCATGTCGAGGCTGGCGACACGGTCAAGGAAGGCCAGTTACTGGTAGAGATCGATCCGTCCACGCAAAAGGCCAAACTGGATGCCGGGCGGTTTTCCATCGAAAACCTCAAGGCGCAGTTGCAGGAGCAACGCGCCCAGCACGACCTCGCGCAGCAGAAATACCAACGCCAGCAGAAACTCGCCGCCGGTGGCGCCACCCGTGAGGAAGACGTGCAGACCGCCCGCGCCGAAGTCCGCGCGACCCAGGCACGCATCGACATGTTCCAGGCGCAGATCCGTCAGGCTCAGGCCAGCCTGCGCAGTGATGAAGCGGAGCTCGGCTACACACGCATTTATGCACCGATGAGCGGCACCGTCGTGGCCGTCGGCGCCCGCGAAGGCCAGACGCTCAATGCGCAACAGCAAACCCCGCTGATTCTGCGCATCGCCCGGCTCTCACCGATGACCGTGTGGGCCGAGGTTTCCGAAGCGGACATCGGCCACGTCAAACCCGGCATGACCGCCTACTTCACCACGCTCAGCGGCGGCAGTCGGCGCTGGAGCAGCACCGTCCGGCAAATTCTGCCGGTGCCGCCGCGCCCGCTCGAACAGAATCAGGGTGGCAGCCCCACCAGCGGTCGCAGCGGCAGCGAACGCGTGGTGCTCTACACCGTGTTGCTCGACGTCGACAACGCCGACAACAGCCTGATGACCGACATGACTGCGCAGGTGTTCTTTGTGGCGCAACAGGCGCAAGACACCCTCACCGTGCCCAGCGCCGCCCTGCAACCCGGCTCACGCCCACAATGGCAACGGGCGCAGATCGTCGCCGCCAATGGCGAAATCCAGTCCCGCGAAGTGCGCACCGGCATCAGCGACCGCTTGCGCACCCAAGTGCTTGAAGGCCTGGCCGAAGGCGATCACATCCTCAGCGCGCCGGCCACCGGCAGCGGAGGCTGAATGCAAACCCCTCTGATTGACCTGCGGCAGATCCGCAAATCCTATGGCGGCAATGACAGCCCGCTGGTGGAAGTATTACGCGGCATTGATCTGTCGATTCATGCCGGTGAGTTCGTCGCCATCGTCGGGGCGTCCGGCTCCGGCAAGTCGACATTGATGAATATCCTCGGCTGCCTCGACCGCCCTACCAGCGGCGAATACCGCTTCGCCGGAGAAGACGTCGCCCGACTCGACACCGATGAGCTGGCCTGGCTGCGCCGCGAAGCGTTCGGTTTTGTGTTCCAGGGTTATCACCTGATTCCGTCCGGTTCCGCCCAGGAAAACGTCGAAATGCCGGCTATCTACGCCGGCACCCCGGCCGCCGAACGCCACGCCCGCGCCAGTGCCTTGCTGGAGCGGCTCGGCCTGGGCAGCCGCACCGGCAACCGTCCGCATCAGCTTTCCGGTGGTCAGCAACAACGGGTGTCGATTGCCCGGGCGCTGATGAACGGCGGCCACATCATCCTCGCCGACGAACCCACCGGCGCCCTCGACAGCCACAGCGGCGCCGAGGTCATGACCCTGCTCGACGAGCTCGCCGGTCAGGGCCATGTGGTGATTCTCATCACCCACGACCGCGAAGTCGCACAACGAGCCAAGCGCATCATCGAAATCCGTGACGGCCTGATCATCAGCGACACCGCCGAACAGCCGTCAGCCCCACCGCGCAGCGCCAATCCCGGCGCCCTGCAAGCGGTGGATCTGCGCCAGCGCCTGAGCAGCGGCAGCACCCAGACCGGCGCCTGGAAAGGTGAACTGGTCGACGCCGTGCAAGCGGCGTGGCGGGTCATGTGGATCAATCGTTTTCGCACCGCGCTGACCCTGCTCGGGATCGTCATCGGCGTGGCCTCGGTGGTGGTGATGCTCGCGGTGGGCGAAGGCAGCAAACGCCAGGTGATGGCGCAAATGGGCGCCTTCGGCTCCAACATCATTTACCTCAGCGGCGCCGCACCCAATCCGCGCACGCCACCGGGCATCATCACCCTCGACGACGTCGCCGAACTGGCTGCCCTGCCCCAAGTCGAGCGGATCATGCCGGTCAACGGCTCGACCGCCGGCGTGCGTTTCGGCAATGCCGACCACAGCAGTTACGTCGGTGGCAACGACACCAATTTTCCAAGCATTTTCAACTGGCCAGTGGTTCAGGGCAGCTACTTCACCCAGGCCGATGAAGACAGCGCCGCCGCCGTGGCGGTGATCGGCACCAAGGTGCGCGACAAGCTGCTCAAGGATGTCGCCGACCCGATCGGCCAATACATCCTGATCGAAAACGTACCGTTTCAAGTGCTCGGTGTTCTGGCGGAAAAGGGCTCGAGCTCCGGCGATTCCGACAGCGACAACCGCATCGCCGTGCCCTACTCGGCGGCCAGCACGCGCCTGTTCGGCAGCCGTAATCCGGAATACGTGGTGATCGCCGCCAAGGACGCACGCAAGGTCAAAGACGCCGAGCAGGCGATCGAACAGGCGATGCTGCGGCGCCACAACGGCAAGAAGGATTTCGAACTGACCAACAACGCCGCAATGATTCAGGCCGAAGCACGCACGCAAGGCACGCTGTCGCTGATGCTCGGCGCCATTGCTGCAATCTCTTTGCTGGTCGGCGGTATCGGCGTGATGAACATCATGCTCATGACCGTGCGCGAACGCACCCGGGAAATCG
The DNA here is from genome assembly GCF_015461835.1 of Pseudomonas neuropathica. Lineage (GTDB taxonomy): Bacteria > Pseudomonadota > Gammaproteobacteria > Pseudomonadales > Pseudomonadaceae > Aquipseudomonas > Aquipseudomonas neuropathica. Next base: position 318,764 of record NZ_JACOPX010000008.1, read on the forward strand.
GTATCCGCATGGCCACGGGTGCACGACAGCGCGACATCCTGCGCCAGTTCCTCACTGAAGCGGTGATGCTCTCGGTGGTCGGCGGCATTGCCGGCATCAGCCTGGCGATGCTGGTCGGCGGCGTGCTGTTGTTCAGCGGCGTGGCGATCGCGTTTCAATGGCTGGCCGTGATCGGTGCGTTCGCCTGCGCGCTGGCCACCGGCGTCCTCTTCGGCTTCATGCCTGCCCGCAAGGCTGCCCGGCTCGACCCGGTCACGGCCCTTACCAGTGAATGATCGACCTATGAAAGCGCCACTGACCATCCTTGCCGCCAGCCTGTTGCTGGCAGCCTGCAACAGCCCTGCGCCACGCCCCGACAGCGGTGTGCAGCCACCGGCCGCCTGGCAATCACCGGACCATCCCGGCGCCGTGCAGAACAACCGCCAGTGGTGGACGCAGTTCGGCAGCCCCGAGCTGGATCGACTGGTCGAACAGGCGCGACTGGGCAGCCATGACCTCGGCGCCGCTGTTGCGCGGGTCAGGCAAGCCCAGGCCAGCGCGACGATTGCCGGCGCCCCGCTGCTCCCCGAAATCAAGGCCGGTCTCAATGCCAATCGGCAGAAACTGTTGCACGGCAAAGGCTACAGCCAACTCGATGTCAGCCCGGATAATCGCTCGCTGGATTATTACGACGCCGAGCTGAGCGCCAGTTACGAAATCGACTTCTGGGGCGGCAAACGCGCGGCCCGCGACAGCGCCGTGTTCGGCGTACAGGCCAGCGAATTCGACCGCGCCACCGTCGAACTGACCCTGCAAAGCGGCGTGGCCAGCAGCTACACCCAAACCTTGGCGTTGCGCGAACAGGCACGCATTGCCGAGCTCAATCTGGCCAACGCGCAGAACGTCCTGCACCTGGTGCAAACCCGTTTCGACGCCGGCAGCGCCACCGCACTGGAACTGGCCCAGCAAAAAAGCCTGGTCGCCGAACAACAGCGCAAACTGCCGCTGGTGCAGCAACAGGCCCGCGAAGCCTTGATCACCCTCGCCGCCCTGCTCGGCCAACCGGTGCAGGCATTGTCCGCACCGCAACAGTCGTTCGAACAGTTGCAATGGCCGAACATCGCCAGTGGCGTGCCCAGCGATCTGCTGAGCCGGCGCCCGGACATCGCCAGCGCCGAAGCCAAACTGGCAGCGGCACAGGCTGACGTCAGCGTGGCCCGCGCCGCCATGCTGCCGAAAATCACCCTGACCGCCAGCCTCGGCACCGGCGCCGATCTGGCGGCGGACCTGATGCGCACAACGTTCTACAATCTGTCTTCCGGCTTGACCGCGCCAATCTTCAACAACGGTCGCCTGAGCGCCGAGCGTGACAAGGCCAACGCGCGTCAGGACGAACTGCTGGAAACCTATCGAGGGGCGATCATCAATGGCTTTGCCGACGTGGAAAAAGCCCTGAGCAGCATTCGCGGCCTCGATGAACAACGCCAGTGGCAAAGCGAAGAACTGAGCCAGGCGCAGACCGCGTTCGACATCGCCCAGAGCCGTTATCAGGCCGGTGCCGAAGACTTGCTGACGGTGCTGCAAACCCAGCGCACCTTGTATGCGGCGCAGGATATGAATGTGCAATTGCGCTTGTCGCGACTGCAGGCCAGCATTGCTCTGTACAAGGCGCTGGGCGGGGGTTGGCAGGTTATCTGACAGCAACATCTCCTGCAGGAGCTGGCGAGTGCAACGAGGCTGCGATCTTTTGATCTTGCTTTTAAGAGTCAAGATCAAAAGATCGCAGCCTTCGGCAGCTCCTACACGGGGATCGTGTCGTGACTGATTGAATTCTCGGGGCAAAAAAAATCGCAGCACCGGGCTGCGATTTTTTTGCGCTCAGAGTTGCCGCCCTTTCACTTTCAGATGCCGCGCGTACCACGGTCGCTGCGGCACTTTGCGGAACAGGTCGGCCATGTTGTCTTCATCGCCAAAGGTGATGCGCAACGCCAGCTTCATCGTCTCAGGATCCATCTCCACCGAGCGTCCGATCTGCAACCCCGGCACGGTGCTGCAGCCATGGGTGTCCGGCCCCAGCCACGGGTCATCGACCTCAACCCAGCGCCCCGGCGCAAACCACGGCACGCCGTTGACCTCCAGCCGGCTGACCTCGCCCGGATGAAAACGCTCGTGGGCGCGGAACCAGTCTTCGATGCGATCATCGATCCAGCCGTGGAAACGCCAGAACACCGGGTTCACATGGGAGGAAAACGGGTCGCCGAGAAAGTCGTTTTCCGGGGCATACCAACGCGCGGCAAAATCCGCCTGATCGCGCGCCATCGGCACCGGAATGTCGTTGGACGGATCCCGCGCCACCGACGCCCAGCGCATGTGCAACCAGTCGTGCAGGCCCAGTTCGACTTCCGAGCCGAACTGGCCGAGGCTGAGTTTCGCCAAGTAGCGCGGGTCGCGGTACTGCGATTCCCAGACCTGGAAATTGCTGTGATAGGTCTCGGCCGCTTTGATATCGCTGACCCACTTGGTGTATTCGTCATCACCTTCGGTCAGCCACGTCGGTGGCAGTGCATCGCCGTCGTGATTGTCGAAGTAGCGGGCGAAGCCCTGGCGGTCGCGTTCCAGCTCCGGCTGCGGCATCGGGAAGGCCTGCCATGACGGCAGATCCTGCATCGAACGGGCCTTGCCTAGCATGTGCCGGTGCATGAAGAAAAAATCGATGCCAGAGCCGTTACGATCCTTGCTGGGCCCACGGGCATCGCGCTCCTTGTCACGGGGGCCGGGTTGCCAGCCAATACCGCGCAGGGCGTCGCGTTTTTTCTCCGAGAGCTTGTGCCACTTGTCGCGGCTGGCGTGCCAGAGCTGGTGGAACAGGCGATGTTCCGGCGCCACCAGCCACGCCAACAGCGTCGGGTTCAAACCGGTGCGCTCGCGGGCTTCGGGAAAACGCCGCTTGATGGCGATGAAATGATTGTCCAGTTCGGGCAGCGCCAGGGGCCGGTCCAGGCGCAACACTTGTCCGGTGAACGTGCCGCTGCCGGCATTGCCGAACGCCGCCCAGACTTCGTCGAGTTTGACTTTGAATTCGTAGACCGGCGGCGCGTGCGGCGCATCGGTGCGCAGCAGACGCCAGTACATTTCGGCGCCGTTGCCTGGTGCCAGATCGCCGATCACTTGGTAACGCGCAGGCGCTTCAGAGCGCAGGTTGGCACCGGTATCGAGAAACCCGCGCAAACCGCGCCCCCGGTGGGCAATGTCGAGAAACAACTCGAGGCCGTCGCGTGGCAAGCCATCAAGCCCGGCCACAGATCCACTGAAACGGATATCCCAGACGCCGCGCAGGTTGTCCGCCAACTGTTGACCAGCCGTATCAGCCAGATCGACCGTGGCCTCGCCCGGGGTGATCGGAAACTCCTCGCGGGTCAGCTCACGATGTGCATAAAAAGCGGCAGGCAGCGCGGCGCCCGTGAGTGCCATGCCCGCCATGAACCAGCGTCGAGAGATCGTCATTGCCCTACCTGTGTCAGCCATGAAGCAGGCTTTATCCAAGCTAGAACGTTTGCTCGCCGGGGAAATTTACGGCCCCGGCAAAAGATCGCTGCGCGCCGTCAGCGCTTTTCCTGCGCGCGACTAAATTACCCGCCCGGCCACTCGTTCTTCCCAGATAGCAAAGGCCCCTGCGCCTGCACCTCGACGGCGAACCTGAATGAGATGGCAATGACAAAACCGCGTTCGAAAAAGGCTCTATTTATCGGCCTGCCGCTGGCCTTGGCGATCAGCGCCGGCGCAGGGTTTCTGGCTTGGGATTACTGGTTTCGGGACAACCCTGGCTACCCGGTAAAAGTGATGAAACAGGCGACCGAGTTCCAGGATCGCATTCTCTCCTTCGACAGCCACATCACCGTACCGCTGAGTTTCGGTGCCCACGGCAACGAAGCCGACAAGGACGGCTCCGGCCAGTTCGACCTGATCAAGGCCAATCGCGGGCGCTTGTCGGGCGCTGCGCTGACGGTGTTCGGCTGGCCGGAAATGTGGAACGGCCCGAACGCTCCGCATCGCCCCACCGAAGGTTTTGTCGAAGAAGCCCGCAACCAACAGGAAGTCCGTTACAAGATCATCACCGGCATGGTCCGCGACTTCCCCAATCAGGTCGGCATCGCCTACACCCCGGATGATTTCCGCCGCCTGCATGGCGAAGGCAAGTTTGCAATTTTCATCAGCATGCTCAACGCCTATCCGCTGGGCAACGACCTGAGCAAACTGGACCTGTGGGCCGGGCGCGGCATGCGCATGTTCGGCTTCAGCTACATCGGCAACAACAGCTGGGCGGACTCCTCGCGCCCGCTGCCGTTCTTCAATGACTCGCCGGACGCCCTCGACGGTCTCTCCGATATCGGCAAGCAAGCCGTACAGCGCTTGAACGACCTGGGCGTGATCATCGACGTTTCGCAGATGTCGACCAAAGGCCTGGAACAGGTTGCACAGCTGAGCCGCACACCGTTGGTGGCCTCGCACTCGGCGCCGCGTGCGGCGGTGGATATTCCGCGCAACCTCAGCGACAAGGAACTGCAGCTGATCAAGAACAGCGGCGGCGTGGTCCAGGTGGTTGGTTTCTCGCAGTACCTCAAACCGCTGACTCAGGGCACGCAGGACAAACTCAATGCCCTGCGCGCACGCTTCGATCTGCCGCCACTGCCAAACCTGGCCATGGCGCTGATGCCGGGCGATCCGATCATCACGGCCTGGTCGGAACAGAAACTCGGTCAGTACGCCAGCGGCCTCTACGGCATCCTTGAAGAAGAGCCGAAAGCCACCCTCAAGGATCTCGGCGACGCCATCGATTACACCGTGCGCAAAATCGGTATCGACCATGTTGGCATCTCGTCCGACTTCAACGACGGCGGCGGCATCAAGGGTTGGGAAAACGTTGGCGAAATCCGCAACGTCACCGCCGAACTGATCCAGCGCGGCTACTCCGAAGCGGACATCGCCAAGCTGTGGGGCGGCAACTTCATGCGCGTCTGGGATCAGGTGCAAAAAGCCGCAAAACCGGCACTGATTTCCCGTCAGGACACTGCCAAGCCATGACTGACCGCCGGACTTTTCTGAAACAGGCCGGTGTGATGGCGGCTGCCCTGCCATTCGGCGCCAGCCTCGCGGCGCCGGCAATGGCCACGACTTCGCCAGTGGCTTCTGCGAACAAATGGACGCAATTGCGCCAGTTGTTCGATCAGGACCCGCAGGCGATCCACTTCGCCAACTTCCTGATCACCTCCCACCCAAAACCCGTGCGCGAAGCCATCGAACGCCATCGTGCGACGCTCGACCGCAATCCGGGACTGGCGATGGATTGGGACCTGGGCAGCAACGAACAATTGCAGCAGAACGTGCGAGTCTGGGCCGGCCAATACCTGCAAGCCAGGCCCGGCCAGATCGCCCTCACCGGCAGCACCACCGAAGGCCTGGCGATGATTTACGGCAGCGTGCAAGTGCGCGCGGATCAGGAAATCCTCACCACCGAACACGAGCACTATTCCACCCGCAACATCCTCGATTTCCGCAGCCGCCGCGATGGCACGCGGGTGCGTAAACTCAGGCTGTTCGACAACCCGCAAAGCATTTCCCTGGATCAGGTGCTCGACACCATCAACCGCAACATTCGCCCTGAGACCCGCGTACTCGGCATGACCTGGGTGCATTCGGGCAGTGGTGTGAAATTGCCGATCAGCGCTATCTCGCGGCTGGTCGATGAACACAACCGTCAACGCGACGACAAGGATCGGCTGATTTACGTGGTCGACGGCGTGCACGGTTTCGGTGTCGACGACCTGAGTTTCCCGCAGATGAACTGCGACTTCTTTATCGCCGGCACCCACAAGTGGATGTTCGGCCCGCGCGGCACCGGCATCGTGTGCAGCCGCAGCGAAGAGCTGAAATACGTCAGCCCGAGCGTGCCGACGTTCTCCGAAGCCACCTCTTTCGCCACGATCATGACCCCGGGCGGTTATCACGCTTTCGAGCATCGCTGGGCGGTGGACGAAGCGTTCAAGTTGCACCTGCAACTGGGCAAGGCTGACGTTCAGGCGCGCATTCATCAGCTCAACAGCTACCTGAAGCAGCGCCTGCGCGAACACGCGAACATCGAACTGGTGACCCCGCTCGATCCGCAGTTTTCCGCCGGTTTCACGTTCTTCCGGGTCAAGGGTCAGGACAGTGATGCAGTCGCCGCCTACCTGATGCAAAACCGGGTGATCTGCGATGCGGTCAGCCGTGATGTCGGCCCGGTGATTCGCACCGCGCCCGGCCTGCTAAACAACGAAGCCGAAGTGGACCGTTTCATAGCCATCCTCGGCAAAAAACTGCGCGCCTGATCCTTCGCCTCCCGTTTTCCTTTCACAGAGACGACTCATGAAAAAGCCTCACGCCTGTTTCACCTTCAAGGCCTTGCCCGCGCTGGCCCTGACCGCGCTGTGCGCCGGCCTGTTGCCCGGTGCAGCTCAAGCGGCGACAGCGCCGGCGCCGGGCAAAGTGTTCAAGGACTGCAAAGACTGCCCGGAAATGGTCGTGCTGCCGACCGGCACCTTCACCATGGGCACTCCGGATGACGAAGTCGGCCGCGAACCGGACGAAGGTCCGCGCCACGCAGTGACCTTCAGCAAACCCTTCGCCATCAGCCGCTTTCAGGTGCTGGTCGGCGAGTGGGACGCGTATGTGCGCGAAACCGGCAACAAGCCTTACGACTTCGATGATCGCCCGGGTCGCCGCTGCACCGCAGGCAAACCGGAATTCAAACAGACCGCCCGCGACCCGGCCGTGTGCATGAACGTCGCCGAAGCCCAGGGGTACATCGATTGGTTGTCGAAAAAAACCGGTCATGCCTATCGCCTGCAAAGCGAATCGATCCGCGAGTACGCCGCACGCGGCGGCAGCACCGGGCCCTTCCCTTTCCCGTTCGATGAAGGCAACAACTACCAGATCTCCAAACACGCCAACACCTATGGCGCCGCCGACGGCTACAACTTCACCTCCCCTGCCGGCACCTTCCCGGCCAATGCCTTCGGCGTTTACGACGCCCACGGCAACGTCTACGAATGGACCGCCGACTGTTATCACAAGGACTACTCTGGCGTACCCAACGACGGTCGCCCGTGGACCCAGGAAAACTGCGAGCGTCAGGTCATGCGCGGTAACGATTGGGGCGAGGCGCCGGTGTTCTCGCGCTCCGGCAACCGCAACAGCAGCTGGCCGACCAGCAAAGGCGACTGGCTCGGGTTTCGCGTAGTGCGCGACCTCTGATCCTGCCCGCCACGACCGCAGCCCCGCCTGCGGTCGTTTAAAGAAAGTCCGTGACCATTCGTTTTCCTTAAGTACCGGCACTCCCTCCGCACCGAAGCAGGAATCCTCCATGACCAAGCCTACGCGTGGGGCGATCAACGAATTGTTCGCCTTGCTCAAGCCCTTCCGCCTGATCGTCTCTGTGTCCATCGTGCTCGGCATGATCGGCGGCCTGAGCGTCACCGTGCTGCTGGCGACCATCAACAACGCCCTGCATTCCGACGACGGCCTGACTCGCACCGTGGTAATGATCTTCGCTGGCCTCTGTGCGTTGGCCTTGTTGACGACGATTTTGTCCGACATCGGCACCAACTACGTCGGCCAGCACATCATCGCCAAATTGCGCAAAGAGCTGGGGGAGAAGGTCCTGTCGGCGCCGATCGACCAGATCGAACGCTACCGCAGCCATCGGTTGATCCCGGTGCTGACCCACGACGTCGACACCATCAGCGACTTCGCCTTCGCCTTTGCCCCGCTGGCGATTTCCATGACTGTCACTCTCGGCTGCCTCGGCTATCTGGCGCTGCTGTCCTGGCCGATGTTCCTGATGATGCTGGTGGCGATTGCGATCGGTACGACCATTCAGGCGATTGCCCGGGCCAAGGGCATGCGCGGTTTCTACGCTGCACGCGACTCTGAGGATGAACTGCAAAAGCACTACAACGCGATTGCCGAGGGCGCCAAGGAACTGCGCATTCACCGTCCGCGTCGCCAGCGCATGTTTGTCGCCGGTATTCAGAAAACCGCCGAGAAGATCTGCGACACCCAGATCAAATCCATCAACACTTTTGTGATCGCCAAGTCCTTCGGCTCGATGCTGTTCTTCGTGGTCATCGGCATGGCCCTGGCCCTGCAATCCTTCTGGCCCAGCGGCGACAAAGCGGTGATGAGCGGATTCGTCCTGGTGCTGCTGTACATGAAGGGGCCGCTGGAGCACCTGGTCAGCACCTTGCCGATCATCAGCCGTGCGCAGATTGCCTTCCGCCGCATCGCCGAACTGAGCGAGCAATTCTCCTCGCCCGAACCGCATCTGCTGCTGGAAGACCAAGGCAAGAAACCCGGTGCGGTCAACAGCCTGGAACTGCACAACGTGCGTTACGCCTTCCCACCCGTGGAAGGCAGCGAACCGTTCCGTCTGGGGCCGGTCAACCTGCGCATCGAACAGGGCGACATCGTGTTTATCGTCGGTGAAAACGGTTGCGGCAAGACCACGCTGATCAAACTGCTGCTGGGCTTGTACGCGCCAACCGAAGGCGAAATCCGCGTCAACGATCAACCGATCACCGCGCTCAACCGCGATGACTACCGGCAGAATTTCACCACGATTTTTGCCGACTACTACCTGTTCGACGATCTGATTCAGGGCGACCGCGAAGTCCCGCAGGACGCGACCCGCTACCTCGAACGCCTGGAGATTGCGCACAAGGTCAGCGTGCGCGACGGCGCGTTCAGCACCACCGATTTGTCCACCGGTCAGCGCAAGCGCCTGGCCCTGGTCAACGCCTGGCTCGAAGAGCGGCCGGTGTTGGTGTTCGATGAATGGGCGGCCGATCAGGACCCGACGTTCCGGCGGATTTTCTACACCGAGTTGCTGCCTGACCTCAAACGTCTGGGCAAGACCATCATCGTCATTTCCCACGATGACCGTTACTTCGACGTCGCCGATCAACTGGTGCGCATGGAGGCCGGCAAGGTCAGAAGCGAACTGCAAACCGCTTGATCGACGAGGCCGCGGCCAGGCCGGAAAAATAATTTTCCGGTTTGCCGCGGCTTCCTCGTCTTAATGAGATGAATAAGAACCATTAACAACTATACCTGCCAAGGTCTTAACCTCATGTCCGCATCCCGTTTCATGCTTCGCCCTCTGACTCGAGCCCTGCTGATGCACGGCGCGACACGCACTCGACTGGCCGGCACCGGCCTTGGTCTGGCACTGACACTCACGGCAGCCCCGTATGTCCAGGCCCAGGAATGGACCCTGAACATCCCGTCGCAGCCACTGGCGCAGGCGCTGCAAACCCTCGGCCAGCAGACCAGTCTGCAAATCATCTACAGCCCGGAAAACCTGCAAGGTCTGCGCTCCAGCGCGCTCAACGGCCGCTACCAGGATGATGAATCGCTCAAGGCGATGCTCAACGGTACCGGCATCCGCTACCAGCGTGACGGCAACACCGTGACCGTGCTCGGCCCGGCCACCGGCAGCGCGATGGAACTGGCCCCGACCAACGTCAATGCCAGCCGCTTGGGCGCCACCACTGAGGGCAGCAACTCCTACACCACCGGCGGCGTGACCATTGGCAAGGGCGTGCACTCGCTGAAGGAAACCCCGCAGTCGGTCACGGTGATGACCCGCAAGATGCTCGATGACCAGAACCTCAACACCATCGAACAGGTGATGGAGAAGACCCCGGGCATCACCGTGTATGACTCGCCCATGGGCGGCAAGTATTTCTACTCCCGTGGTTTCCGTATGACTGGCCAATACCAGTACGACGGCGTGCCGCTGGATATCGGCAGCAGCTACGTGCAGGCCGACAGCTTCAACAGCGACATGGCCATTTATGACCGCGTGGAAGTTCTGCGTGGCGCAGCCGGCATGATGAAAGGCGCAGGCGGTACCGCCGGTGGCGTCAACTTCGTACGCAAACGCGGCCAGGACACTGCGCACACGCAGCTCTCATTGTCGGCAGGCACCTGGGACAACTATCGTGGCCAGGTCGATACCGGCGGCCCGCTCAACGATTCCGGCACCATCCGTGGTCGCGCCGTGGTCACCGAACAGACCCGTCAATATTTCTATGACGTGGCCAGCCGCAAGGACCAGATCTACTACGGCGCCCTGGACTTCGACCTCAGCCCCGACACCACCCTGGGGCTGGGTTTCGCCTGGGAAGACGTCGACGCCACGCCATGCTGGGGCGGTCTGCCGCGTTACGCCGACGGCTCCGACCTGCACCTCAAGCGCTCCACCTGCCTGAACACCGCGTGGAACAACCAGCGCAGCAAACGCGCCACCTACTTCGCCGACCTGAAACACCAGTTCAACGACGACTGGTCGCTGAAGGTCGCCGGGGTGTACTCGCGCAACACCCAGGACATGGAATACGCCTTCCCGAGCGGCGCCGTGCCGGTCGGTGCCACCGCCACCAACACCCTGATGCTGGGCAGTATTTACGACTACGACCAGCGCGACTACGGCTTCGATGCCTATGTCGACGGCAAATTCGACGCCTTCGGTCAGCAACACGAGCTGACCATCGGCGCCAACGCCAGCCGCTCGCACAAGGATGACTTCTACGCCGTCGCCGCCCTGCCCCAACGGCAGAACGTGCTCGACCCCAACCACCACATCCCGCAACCGGACGAAAGCTACTACCTGGCCAACGCCTCCCGTGGCGGCCCGGTGGACATGCACATCAAACAATACGGCGCTTACTCCATCGCCCGCCTGAAACTGGCTGATCCGCTGACCCTGGTACTGGGCAGCCGTGTCAGCTGGTACAAGTCCGACACCGATTCGGTGCAGTACTTCCGTGGCGAAGGTACCCAGGTCGACACCAAGTCCACCGAAACCGGCCAGGTCACGCCGTTCGCCGGTGTGCTGTTCGACCTCAACGACAACCTGACCGCCTACGCCAGCTACACCGACATCTTCACCCCGCAAGGCGCTTACAAGACCATCGATGGCAGCACCCTCAAGCCACTGGTTGGCCAGAGCTACGAGCTGGGGATCAAGGGTGAGTGGTTCGACGGTCGTCTGAACAGCTCCTTCAACCTGTTCCGCACCATCCAGAAAGATGCCGCCCAGGATGACCCGCGCTGCGAAGACAGTTCTTGCTCGATCAACTCCGGCAAGGTTCGCGCGCAGGGCTTCGAAGCTGAAGTCAGCGGTGAGGTGATTGATCGCCTGCAATTGCTCGCCGGTTACACCTACACCCAGACCAAGGTGCTGGAAGATGCCGACGCCACGCAGGATGGCGTGGTCTACAACTCCTACGTGCCGCGCCATTTGCTGCGTGTCTGGGGTGACTACAGCCTGAGCGGGCCGCTGGATCGCGTGACGATCGGTGCGGGTGTCAACGCGCAGACGGGCAACTACCGCACTTCGCCTTTGGGCGGTGACAACATTGACGGTGCCGGTTATGCGGTCTGGAACGGTCGCATTGGCTACCGTATCGATGACACTTGGTCGGTGGCGCTTAACGGGAACAACCTGTTTGACAAGCGTTACTACTCGACCATTGGTACCGAAGGGTTCGGTAACTTCTATGGTGATCCGCGTAACTTCGTGATGTCGGTCAAGGCTGACTTCTGATTGGGTGTGTTGTGAGAGAGCCCCGCTTTGGCGGGGTTTTTTTTTGGGTGCGCCAGGCATGGCGCGTTGCGCGCAAGCGCAACCAGCTTGGCTGTGGTGGCCACGCTGGTGACTTGGAGGTGGAAGTCCTCTACACACCCGGCAAGGGGAAGTGTTAGCCAGAGGCAAGGG
>NZ_JACOPX010000009.1 GCF_015461835.1 Pseudomonas neuropathica
AACAACTTCAACCACTTGCGCTTCCGATCTCTCGTCAGCGGGAGGCGAATTCTACAGCGTTACACGCTGCTGTCAACACCTCTTTTTCAACTTCCTTCTGGCTTCGATGAACTGAAGCAACCTGCTGCCGAAACCTGCATAACTCATTGAATCTCAAGGAGTTTTCCGTTTCGACTGCGCCGGAAGTGGGGCGAATTATAGACATCCTGAATCTGCCGTCAACCGTTAATTTCGCTTTTCTTGCAAAACCTGCTTTTTAGTCAGCAACCGCGGGATCCGACGCATCACTGGCGGAATACGCAGCAACAGTAGCACCGCACCTACAAAGGCATAGATCGCCCATTCCTCGAGATCAGCACGCACGATCCACAGCATATGCAGCAAACCCAGACCAAGAATCACATAGACCAGACGATGCAGCTTCTTCCAGCGCGAACCCAAACGACGCTGACTGTAGCGATTTGACGTCACCGCCAGCGCCAACAATCCGAGAAAACCCAAAGCCCCCACTATTATGTAGGGCCGCTTACGCAACTCGACAGTCAGCTGCGACCAATCGAAACCCAGAATAAACGCCATATAACTACACAGATGCAAAGCCACATAGGCAAAACACCAGAGCCCCAACTGTCGGCGCACTGCAATCCACCCAGCCCAGCCGGTGAGCTTTTGCATCGGTGTCATGCTCAGAGTGATCAACAACAACACCAACGTACCCAAGCCCAACCGATCCACTAGCACTTTGCCAGGATCGGGCCCGAGCAAATCCCCAAGAGCCTGATACAACCACAGCATCGGCCAGACTGCCGCCGCAATGAAAACGCCTATACGCCAGTACGGGAATCGCATCAGTAATTCTTCCGCAGATCGAGCCCTGTATATAAAGAAGCGACTTCATCCGAGTAGCCGTTGAACATCTGCGTATCCCGCACATTTGGCTTGAACAGACTGTTTGGCAATCGCCGCTCTCGCGCCTGGGTCCAGCGTGGGTGATCAACCGTCGGGTTCACATTCGCGTAGAAGCCGTACTCATCCGCTGCAATGCTTTGCCAGGTCGTCTTCGGCTGCTCGCTGACCAGACTGATACGGACGATGGATTTAACACTCTTGAAGCCGTACTTCCATGGCACCACCAAGCGCAGAGGCGCACCGTTCTGATTCGGTAACTCGCGGCCATACATACCCACCGCCAGAATCGCCAGTGGATTCATCGCCTCATCCAGCCGCAAGCCTTCTACATAGGGCCAATTGATCAGGGCAAAACCAGAACGCTGGCCAGGCATGCTCTTGGGATCCTGCAAGGTTTCAAACCGGATGTATTTGGCATTGGACGTTGGCTCGACCTGCTTGAGCAGCGCCGAGATTGGAAAACCGATCCACGGAATGACCATCGACCACGCCTCGACACAGCGCAAACGATAGATACGCTCCTCCAGTTGGTACGGCTTCATGAAGTCTTCCAGCACATAGCGCCCTGGCTTACCCACCTCCCCGTCGATCACTACGCTCCATGGTTCGGTTTTCAGCGAACCGGCATTCGCTGCCGGATCACCCTTGTCGGTACCAAACTCATAGAAGTTGTTGTAGTGAGTGGCATCTTTATAAGGCGTGATCGCCTCATCCTTGACGTTGACCGCCCCCCATTTAGTAGAAGGCAGCTTCTCGGTGAACCATGCAGGTGCCTTGCCCGGCTCGACATCGGCATAACGCGCGGCATCGTCGGCGTTGGCCCAGCGCGGCAGGCTACTGACGGCGATACCGGCAGCAGTGGCCCCCAGCAATTGGCGGCGAGAGAGATAAATGGATTCAGGCGTAACATCCGACTCGTGGCAGTCGGACGCTTTGGGGACTTTGATCAACATGGCAACTCCGCAGCTTTGGAGGACAGATGCACCCATAGACTGCGGAGTATGCGGGAAATTACATCACTCGGCTTTTTTGTGCCGACGAAGATGCAACAGGTACTGAACCGGGCCGGATGCCGCGTAAGCGAGGAACACCAGCAACAGAATGCGCGGTGGATCGCTGAACACCACAGCGAACACCAGCACGACGGCAAGAATTGCAACGAACGGTACGCGCCCTTTCAGATCCAGCTCTTTAAAGCTGTTGTACTTGATGTTGCTGACCATCAGCATGCCGGCAGCCGCCACCATCAACGCGACCAGGAACGACATCTTCGAACCCTGGATCCCGTAATCACTGAATGCCCAGACAATCCCCGCCACCACACCGGCAGCCGCCGGACTGGCCAGACCGATGAAGTAACGCTTGTCAGCCGTGCCAACCTGCGTGTTGAAACGCGCCAGACGCAACGCCGCGCCGGCTACATAGATGAAGGCGACCATCCAGCCAACCTTGCCCATGTCGCCCAACGCCCAACCGAATGCCAGCAACGCCGGTGCAACACCGAACGCGACCATATCCGACAGCGAGTCGTACTCGGCGCCAAAGGCACTTTGCGTATTGGTCATGCGCGCGACACGACCGTCCAGGCCGTCGAGCACCATGGCGACGAAAATAGCGATCGCGGCGAACGCGAAATACTTGCTCGCGTTAGCCGAATCACCGGCACTCAACGCAGCCTGGGCGCTCATCGAGTTGATGATGGAGTAAAACCCTGCGAACAGGTTCGCAGTGGTGAACAGATTCGGCAGCAGATAGATACCACGATGCCGGACTTTACGACCTTCTGCGTCGTGCCCTTCTTCGATGTGCTCATCGATGGGCAACAGGCTTTCGGCGTCAGAAGCCTTGTTCGGCTCTTCGGGACGTTCGCTCATGGACATTACCTTGCAACGGTTTGAAGAAAATTCGACAGGTGCTTGAGGACGACAGTTCGGCCACAAACGCTGCAGCTTTATACCAGAACCACCGCCTTAAACGAAAAAACGCGGCCGAGGCCGCGTTTTTTCATACAAGGGACGACGACTTAGTTTTTGGCTTTGTCGACGATCTTGTTGGCACCGATCCACGGCATCATGGAGCGCAGTTGCTCGCCGATGACTTCGATACCGTGAGCGGCGTTGTTACGACGCTTGGCGGTCATCGAAGGGTAGCCGGTTGCGCCTTCGCTGATGAACATTTTGGCGTATTCGCCGTCCTGAATACGTTTCAGGGCGTTGCGCATGGCCTGACGGGATTCGGCGTTGATCACTTCCGGACCAGTCACGTACTCGCCGTACTCAGCGTTGTTGGAGATCGAGTAGTTCATGTTGGCGATACCGCCTTCGTACATGAGGTCAACGATCAGCTTCAGTTCGTGCAGGCACTCGAAGTAGGCCATTTCTGGCGCGTAGCCAGCTTCAACCAGGGTTTCGAAACCGGCTTTGACCAGCTCAACGGTACCGCCGCACAGAACGGCTTGTTCGCCGAACAGGTCGGTTTCAGTCTCGTCCTTGAAGGTAGTTTCGATGATGCCGGTACGACCGCCACCAACGCCGGCAGCGTAGGACAGTGCAACGTTTTTGGCGTTGCCCGAGGCGTCCTGGTAGATCGCGATCAGGTCAGGGATACCGCCGCCTTTCACGAACTCGGAACGTACGGTGTGACCCGGAGCTTTCGGCGCGATCATGATCACGTCGAGGTCGGCACGCGGAACGACCTGATTGTAGTGGATCGCGAAACCGTGGGAGAAGGCCAGAGTGGCGCCCTTCTTGATGTTCGGCTCGATTTCATTCTTGTACAGCGACGACTGGAACTCGTCCGGGGTCAGGATCATGACCAGGTCGGCGGCAGCAACAGCGGAAGCAACGTCGGTCACTTTCAGGCCGTGAGCTTCGGCTTTGGCAACGGTGGCCGAACCTTTACGCAGACCAACGGTAACGTCGACACCGGAGTCTTTCAGGTTGCACGCTTGGGCGTGGCCCTGGGAACCGTAACCGATGATGGCAACTTTCTTGCCCTGGATGATCGACAGGTCGCAGTCTTTATCGTAGAAAACTTTCATGAATTTCCCCTTTATATCCAGGCCGTTCAGGCCATTCGCTAATTTGGTTTAGATGCTGAGTACTTTGTCGCCGCGAGCAATGCCGGTCACGCCGCTACGGACGGTTTCCAGAATCGATGCGGTGCCGATGGACTGAATGAAGCTGTCGAGCTTGTCGCTGGTACCGGTCAGTTGAACGGTATACACACTGGCGCTGACGTCGACGATCTGTCCACGGTAAATATCGGTGGTGCGTTTGATCTCGGCGCGTTGGGCGCCAGTGGCCTTGACCTTGACCAGCATCAGTTCGCGCTCGATGTGAGCACTTTCCGAGAGGTCCACCAGCTTGACCACTTCGATCAGCTTGTTCAGGTTTTTGGTGATCTGCTCGATGACTTCATCGTGACCCACAGTGGTCAGCGTCAGACGCGACAGGGTCGGGTCTTCGGTCGGGGCCACAGTCAGGCTTTCGATGTTGTAGTTGCGCTGCGAGAACAGGCCGACTACGCGAGACAAAGCGCCGGGTTCGTTTTCCAGAAGCAAGGAAATAATGTGCCGCATGATTAAGTACGCTCCGTCTTGCTCAGCCACATATCGCGCATCGAGCCGTCTTTGATCTGCATCGGGTAGACGTGCTCGCTGGTGTCGACCGAAACATCGATGATCACCAGGCGATCCTTCATGGCGAACGCTTCTGCCATCTTCGACTTCAAATCTTTCGATTCAGTGATGCGTACGCCAACGTGGCCGTAGGCTTCAGCCAGCTTGACGAAGTCAGGCAGCGATTCCATGTAGGAGTGCGAGTGACGGCTGCCGTAGCTCATGTCCTGCCACTGACGAACCATCCCCAGAACACCGTTGTTCAGGATGACGATTTTGACTGGCAAGCCATATTGCAGGCAGGTCGACAGTTCCTGGATGTTCATCTGGATACTGCCTTCACCGGTGACGCAGGCAACGTCGTCATCCGGGAAGCTCAACTTGATGCCCATGGCCGCCGGGAAACCGAAGCCCATGGTGCCCAGACCACCGGAGTTGATCCAGCGATTCGGCTTGTTGAACGTGTAGTACTGCGCCGCGAACATCTGGTGCTGGCCCACGTCGGAAGTGATGAAGGCATCGCCCTTGGTCACTTCGCAGAGGGTTTCGATCACGGTCTGCGGCTTGATCATGCTGCCGTCGCCCTTTTCGTAAGGGAACAGGCCGCGATCACCGCGCCATTCATCCACCTGCTTCCACCAACTGGCCACGGACTCTTTGTTCGGGGTCTCGCCGATTTCCTTGAGGATCGCGACCATTTCGGTCAGGACGCTCTCCACCGGACCCACGATTGGCACGTCGGCCTTGATGGTCTTGGAAATCGAAGCCGGGTCGATGTCGATGTGAATGATCTTGGCATTCGGGCAGAACTTCGCCGCGCCGTTGATCACGCGATCGTCGAAACGCGCGCCGACCGCGAGGATCACGTCAGCATGGTGCATCGCCAGGTTGGCGGTGTAGCTGCCGTGCATGCCGAGCATGCCGATGAACTGACGATCAGTACCCGGGAAACCACCCAGGCCCATCAACGTGTTGGTCACGGGCAGGTTGAGCATTTTCGCCAGTTCGGTAAGCGGCGCTGAACCGTTGCCGAGGATGACGCCGCCGCCGGAGTACAGCACTGGGCGCTTGGCCGCCAGGAGCATTTCTGCCGCCTTGCGGATTTGCCCGGAGTGACCACGAACGGCCGGGCTGTAGGAACGCAGCTTGGCTTTCTTCGGGAAGATGTATTCGAACTTCTCGGCCGGGTTGGTCATGTCTTTCGGGATATCGACCACGACCGGGCCCGGACGACCGGATTGCGCCAGGTAGAACGCCTTCTTCATGACTTCCGGGATTTCCGAGGCGTGCTTGATCATGAAGCTGTGCTTCACGATCGGCCGGGAGATACCGATCATGTCGGTTTCCTGGAACGCGTCGGTACCGACCATGGTGCTTGGCACCTGACCGGAAATGATCACCATTGGAATCGAGTCCATATAGGCGGTCGCGATACCGGTGATGGCGTTTGTGGCGCCAGGACCGGACGTCACCAATACCACGCCGGCTTTACCGGTGGCACGGGCATAACCGTCAGCCATATGGGTTGCCGCTTGTTCGTGACGAACCAGGATGTGAGTCACTTCCGGTTCTTTGAACAGGGCATCGTAAACATGCAGGAGAGCACCACCCGGGTACCCGTAGATATATTTGACGCCTTCGTCACGCAAAAAGCGGACGAGCATCTCACCGCCAGATAAAAGCTCCACGTTGTTCACCTCTAAAACGCCAGAATACCGTCCACAAAAAAGGGGCGGGTCTTAATAGGTTTACTTCTCGGCAGAGCATGAGCGACGGTGGTCGCCGACTACGTCAGCACTGACTGAGCAAGTATTGGGATCGTCCCAAGTGTTGCGGGCCTTTCCCACCCAGCGCGAGGTAACGCGTTGCGGGTGTAACAGGTCGGCGCGGATGTGCGCCTCATGATCTACCGAGTGGGTCTGCTTCTGGCAGTCCCTCTACAGCGGACTTTGGATTCTTCTGTTTCGCCCTCTCCAAGTCAAGTCGTCTGTGTGGTTAATTGTGGGTAAGCACATGAGAACGCAAGAAAAAACCTGAAAACCGCTACTCTGTTAGTGTCAATTGCGCAATTTTGCTAAGGAATCAGCATGCGAACGCTCCTCCTTACTCTGCTGATCGGTCTCAGCCCGTGGTGCATGGCCGCTCAAATCTACAAATGGGTCGATGCCCAGGGTGTTACGCACTTCGATGCGCAGCCGCCACCAGGTCAGCCGTCGACGACCTTGCAGACGCCCTCCTCGTCCCCGCCGAAACCTGCGGCAATGCCGGGCAGTGGCGCGCTCGGTGATCAGAAGGCTATCGACGACAAGGTGAAGAAACAGGTCGCGGACCAACAGGAGCAGCTCAAACAGTTTTGCGAACAGGCACGGACGAATCTTGCGCAATTGCAGAACAATCCGCGTTTGAGGGAAGAGGTGGAGGGACAGATGCGACGGCTGGATGATGCGCAGCGCCAGGAACGCATTGTCGAGGCTCAGAAACAGATAGCCGAGAATTGCCAATAGGCATCTGCAGGACTGTAGGAGCTGTCGAGTGAAACGAGGCTGCGATCTTTTGACTTTAAAGATCAATAGATCGTAGCCTTCGGCAGCTCCTACACAGAATCGGTACTAGCGCGAGGCAGTGATCAACAGGTCAAACTCTTTGAGCAACACTTGAAGCTGCCGATCCTTGCCACCCAGGTTGCGCTGGGCGAAGACCATTTCAGCCATTTCCTGGATGCCCGAGGCGTTCGGCAACGGCAGATCCTGCTCAAGGATATATTTCATCTTCGGCAGGAAGATCCATTGCAGCCATTGCTCGAAGTCGAGCGTATCGACCGAAAACGGCTCGACACTGCTCAACGCTTCCACCGACGGCTGAACCTCGTCCCACCAGCCTTGAGTGCGCAGTTCACGCTCGATCAGCAACAGCTGATCGGCGATTTTCGGGAACCGGGCATCCATCACAGCGAGACCTTGGCCTTCTGACGGGCCAGAGCAGCGCCCGCTGAATCGCCTTGTTTCTCACGGGACTGGGCGATGATTTCCCACAGATTGGCCTGCAGGTCCGGACGACCGTTGGCCATGGTCAGCGCGCGACGAGCGAATTGCTCGGCCTGCGGTGCATCACCTTGGGCCATGCGCACCTGCGCCAAGCGATAAAGCACTTGCGGCTCACGCGGGGCAACACGCTGAGCACGCTCCAGGCTGGAGGACGCACCGTTGAGGTCACCGCCGGCCTGTTGTTGCTGCGCTGTTGTCAGCAAGGCGAGCACCGGACCATCCAGTTGCTCGTCGGCGGAAAGTCCACCGCCAGTGCTGGCCGAAGGAATTCCGCTCGGCGTCGAAGGCATGTTGTAAGTGCCCGAGTTGATCGGCGCCGATTCAACTGCTGATGGGTTGTAAGGCCCAGGCGTGATGCCACCGGACGCCGGGCCCGGCACGATTGGCGAAGAGCTGATCGGTGTCGATACGGCGGCACCACCGCCCGGCACCATCACCACCACGCCAGTGTCACCTTGCGGAATCGCCTGGGTCTGGCCCTGTGCTGGACGCTTCACCGTCGTTTGACGGAAGCCGCCATTGGCCGAAATACGTTCGCTGTTGGACACCGCAGTACCGGAGTCAACAACCGGAATCGAACCACGCTGTACGGTAGAGCAGCCGCTCAGCAAAGCCACGGCGGTCACCGCTGGAATCAACCACTTGTTCACTTGAAACCCTCTTTGCTTAATTCATCCAGCCCTTGACCCAATCCATCACCGACTCGCCGGAGGCAGGCGTTTCGCCCGCACACGCGGCGCCGGGTGGCGGTTCGCTGCCGCGAATATACGGCATCTGCACCGCCCCCGGACAGTTGGCATCGGAGCCCTGCCCGGTACGCGAATCGACCCAAGCCTGTACGACATTGTCCGGCTGCGGCATGTCCAGCGGTAGCGGATCGGCCTTGCGCATGAAACTGGTCCAGACCTGCAACGCACCGGTGGCCCCGGTGAACGGCGTCTTGCCGTTGTCATCGCGCCCCAGCCAGACCACCGCCAGCAGATCCTGACTGAAACCGGCGAACCAGCTGTCCCGGGAGTCGTTACTGGTACCGGTCTTGCCCGCCAGCGTCAGAGTCTTGGGCAGCACGTTATAAACCGAGCTGCCGGTACCTTCACGCATCACGCGCTGCATGGCGTTCTGGATCAGATAGATGGACGCCGGATCGAAACGCTGCTCGATCTGGAACGGATAACGCTTGAGCGGTTCGCCCTCGGCGGTCAGCACACTGCGAATGCCGCGCATCGGCGTATTGAAACCACCGTTGGCCAGCGTCTGGTACATGGTCGCCACTTCAATCGGCGTCATGCCACCGGCACCGAGCAACATCGACGGGAATGCCGGAAATTCGCGCGTCACCCCCAGACGTCCCAAGGTCTTGAGCACATTCGGCACACCGACTTCCAGACCCAGACGCGAAGTCGACAGGTTATAGGAATGCGCGAGCCCCTGATAAAGGAACACGGTGCCGTGGGAGCGACGGTCGTAGTTCTGCGGTTTCCACACCTGACCGTTCGCGCCTTTGACCGACAACGGGTCGTCCGACAGCCAACTGGTCAGTGTGTACTGGCTTGGTTTCTCCAGTGCAGTCAGATACACCGCCGGCTTGATCAACGAGCCGATCGGTCGCACGGCATCCAGCGCACGGTTGAAACCGGCATAACTGGCCTGACGGCTGCCGATCATCGCCTGCACTTCGCCGGTTTCCGGATTGGTCACGACCATCGCCGCTTCCACATCATCAGAACCTTTGCGCCCGGCCAGACGCTTGAAGGTGTCGTTGACCGACGCCTCGGCTTTCATCTGCAGGATCGGGTCGAAACTGGTGAAGATGCGCAGGCCTTCTTCGGTCAAGTCTTCGTCGCGATAGTCTTCACGCAACTGACGTTTGACCAGATCGATAAAGCCCGGGAACGAGCTGTCGGCGAGCTTGCCGCGCGTGGTTACGCCCAATGGCATTTTTTTCGCCGCTTCGACCTGCTCGGCCGTCGCCACGCCCTGTTGCTCAAGCACATCGAGCACCAGGTTACGCCGTTCAAGTGCGCGCTCCGGGTTGCGACGCGGGTTGTAGTAAGACGGGCCTTTGACCATGCCGACCAGCAACGCTACCTGATGCAGTTTCAGCTCGGACAACGGCTGACCGAAGAAGAACTGACTGGCCAGACCAAAACCGTGGACCGCACGCTGACCGTCCTGTCCGACAAAGACTTCGTTGAGGTAGGCCTCAAGGATTTCCTTCTTGTCGTAATGCAGCTCCAGCAACATCGCCATCATCGCTTCGGTGAGCTTGCGGGTCAGGCTGCGTTCATTGGTCAGGTAGAAGTTTTTCACCAACTGCTGGGTCAGCGTACTGCCGCCCTGCGTCATCTTGCCGCCCGAGGTGTTGACCCAGACAGCCCGGGCAATCGACTTCGGCGACACGCCCCAGTGGCTGTAATAATCGCGGTCTTCCACGGCAACCAGGGTTTCGAGCAGATATGGCGGCACCTGATCGAGCTTGATCAGAATGCGGTCTTCAAGATTCTTCGGATAAATACCGCCGATCATCAGCGGTTCGAGGCGTACCACAGACAATTTCGAACCGTTGGTCGCCGACAGCTCAGCCACATAATCGCCAGAGAAACGCACGCGCACTGGCTGCGGCTTTTCCAGACCTTCATAGAACTGGAAGCCACGGGTATTCAGATCGACGGTGTTGCCGCTAACGGCTGCCGCGCCGGGACCATTGCTCACGGCTTCGCGGCGATAACCGAGGGCATCGAGTTCGGTAAGGAAATCGTCCTTGCTGAGCTTTTGTCCGACGAACAGCTCGAGCGGCCGCGCGTAGACCTTGGCCGGGATGGTCCAGCGCTTGCCGGAGAACTTCTCCTGCACCACGGCATCGAGGTAAACGGCGAAGCCAGCCAGCACGACAAGGCCGACCAGACTGAGTTTAATGGCCCAGCTCAACCATGGGCTAAGGCCCTTGGAGGGTGGTTTTTTCTTGGTACGGGGGGATCGAGTTCGAGTCATGGCGGCGGATTATACGCACTTTATTCATCCTCAACAGGAGCGCTCCGAGGTTTGCGTCGGGCTGGCGAGCGGCCATAATGGCGGCCTCGAATTTCCCCCAGTCTCTGAAGGATCGCCCGTGAGCCAGTCTCTGATCGCTGCCCTGCAAAACCCGGCCCTCTACCCGCACCCTGTCGAAGGGTTTCAGGTCATCGAAACCCATATCTCGTGGGTGATCCTCACCGGTCCCTTCGCTTATAAAGTGAAGAAGCCGGTTAATTTCGGCTTCCTCGACTTCACTGGCCTCGAATCGCGCGCGCACTTTTGCGCCGAAGAACTGCGTCTGAACCAACGCCTGACCGATGATTTGTATCTGGAAGTGTTACCAGTCACTGGCAGCGTCGAAGCACCGCAACTGGGCGGTGACGGCCCGGCCATCGAATACCTGCTGAAAATGCGCCAATTCCCGCAGACCGGTTTGCTCAGCACCCTGCAAGCCAATGGCGAACTGACCACCCAGCACATTGATGAGATGGCGCAGCAGATCGCGCACTTCCACCTCAGCGCGCCAAAAGTCCCGGCCGCACACGACGCCGGCACCCCGGAAAGCGTGATGGCGCCAGTGTCGCAAAACTTCGAACAGATCCTGCCGTTCCTCAGCGACAAAAATGACCTGCTGCAACTCGACGCACTGAAAGCCTGGGCCGAAAGCAGCTTCGAGCGTCTCAAGCCACTGTTCGCCCAGCGCAAGGCCGAAGGGTTCACCCGTGAATGCCACGGTGATATCCACTTGGGCAACGCCACGGTCATCGACGGCAAAGTGGTGATCTTCGACTGCATCGAGTTCAACGAACCGTTCCGCTTCACTGACGTCTGGGCCGACACCGGTTTCCTCGCGATGGACCTGGAAGACCGTGGTCTGAAATCCCTGGCGCGCCGCTTCATCAGCCAATATCTGGAGCTGACTGGCGACTATCAGGGCCTGGAAGTGCTGAACTTCTATAAAGCCTACCGTGCACTGGTGCGTGCCAAGGTTGCCCTGTTCAGCATGCCGGCTGACGCGACCCCGGTGCAGCGCGCCACCACCCTGCGCCAGTACCGCAACTACGCCAACCTGGCGGAAAGCTACAGCACCATTCCATCGCGCTTCATGGCAATCACCCACGGTGTTTCCGCTGTCGGCAAGAGCCACGTGGCCATGCGTCTGGTCGAAGCGCTGGGTGCCATCCGCCTGCGTTCGGACGTAGAACGCAAGCGTCTGTTCGGTGAGCAAACTGTTGCTAATGATGTGCAGGCCGGCATTTACAGTGCCGACGCCAGCGCCGCCACTTACGCGCGTCTGCATGAAATCGCTGAAGTGATCCTGCACGCCGGTTTCCCGGTGGTGATCGACGCGACTTACCTGAAGCGCGAACAACGCGACAACGCGGCAAAAATTGCCGAAGCCACCGGCACGCCATTCCTGATCCTCGATTGCAACGCGCCACAAGCGGTGATCGAGAGCTGGCTGGCGATCCGTCAGGCCGACCAAAAGGATCCGTCCGATGCCACCCTGGCGGTGATCGAAGCGCAGCAGGCCAATCGCGAAGCGCTGACGCCGGAAGAAATCCTGCGCAGCAAACGCGTACAGACCAATGAATCCGGCACGCTGGACACCGTGGTCGCGCAGATTCGTCAACGCCTGCCTGGCCTGTAAGAAACTATTTCGGCCGTGAAGCCCACGCTTGCTTCACGGCCGTCAAATAGTGGCACTATACTGGCGTCATAAAACCAACGGTGATATGACATGAGCCAGCCGAAACTTCTCGACACCCCGCTATATGCCTTGCTGCACAAAGACGACATCACAGGTTTCAACAAAGAGCGCCCACAAGATGGCCCGATCGACATGGTCGGCGGCGATTTCCGTGGTCTTGATTTGCGTGAACTGAATGCCGATGGCGTGGATTTCCGCGACGCGTACTTCCGCTCTGCCGATCTGCGTGGCATCGATTTCCGCAACGCGTCGCTGGAAGGCGCGAGCCTGGCTCACGCGCAGATTTCCGGGGCTTACTTCCCGCCGGAA
This sequence comes from Pseudomonas neuropathica, assembly GCF_015461835.1. Classification (GTDB taxonomy): domain Bacteria; phylum Pseudomonadota; class Gammaproteobacteria; order Pseudomonadales; family Pseudomonadaceae; genus Aquipseudomonas; species Aquipseudomonas neuropathica. The sequence goes on from NZ_JACOPX010000009.1 coordinate 12,608, forward strand.
CTGAGTGCTGACGAGATTCTGATGTCGATGAATTTCGGTACGCGTTTGCGTTATCGCACTCGCTGACAGGCTTATCCCTCGCTGACACGACGCCTCCCCTGTAGGAGTGAGCCTGCTCGCGATAGCGGTCTAACATTCAACACATGTGTGCCTGCCAGTCCGCTATCGCGAGCAGGCTCACTCCTACATTGATATGTGTTTTTTCCCCTTCTTTCTGCGTTCGCAGGCCTTTCAAGCACCCTTTCTTAGAAGCGTTTGCGTTGAATCCGACCAAACAATCACGCTTTTCCTACTGATGGCTACACTCCTGAGAAGCTCGCCCACGCACCATTCGGCCGTCGCAAGGAGGCTTGATGAATGATGAACTGCAACACCTGAAGAATCTTGGCAAGACGTCGGCGCAATGGCTGCATGCCGTGGGCATCCACAGCGCCTCGGACTTGCGTCGCCTGGGCGCGGTGGACGCCTACCGGGCCGTGCGTACCCGCGGGTTTCGCGCATCGAAGGTGTTGTTGTATGCGATCGAAGGCGCGCTGATGGATGTGCACTGGAACGACATCCCCGCCGAACGCAAGGACGCCCTCAACAAGCAACTCGAAGCCATTTCCTCGCGCCACAAGAACTGAGCGGGCATTGACCGTCATGTATTTACTGGGGGAACAATCGGCCTGCGCCGATGCCTTGATCAACCGCTTGCAGAGCTTGCCCGCACTGTGGCTGCGCGATTTGGCGCCTTGCGGGCCGATGCTGGAACTGGAGGCGGCGGATGATTTGCTGACGCAGTTACCCGCCGATCAGCTATTCATGCTGAATGAAGGGATGATCAACGGCTGTATCGGCGCCCGTCCGCTGTTTTATTGGCAGGACGGCGATTTGATCGGCCTTCAGCAAGGTGAGGACTGGGCTGATTGCCGTTTGTGCAGTGACGGGGCGTTGCGCTTGACGCCCTATTGGCGCCGTGAGGTTTTCCAGCATGTGTATGCCGACGCTCATCGGACAGACCAGTTTCTAGAGTATCTGCTGGGGCAGATGGCGATCCTTGCCCATGCCGTCGCGGAACTGAAACCGCGCGAGTTTCGCAGCACCAATGGCTTCAAACGGGTCGAGGCGGGTGAAATTCTCATCAACCAGGGGGACGCGGCTGATCACGTGTTCGTGATCATCGACGGGCATGCCGAAGCGTTTGTAGACGGGCATAAGGTGGGAGATGTGGCCAAAGACGAGATTTTCGGTGCCATGGCCGTGTTTACCGGCGAGCCACGCAACGCCACGGTGATCGCACGAGAACCGAGCACGGTGATGCTGATTCCCGGTGATCATTTTTTGAGCATGACCCGCACCAATCCAAAGATCGCCCACAGCCTGATCGAGAGCATGGCACGGCGGATCGGCCAGTTGAATCGGCAGATCACGCAAATGACACCGACTGAAGGTCAACGCTAAAAGTCTTTGTTTGCGGGGCGTACCGACCATTTTCCAGACGATTTCAAAGAAACGGAAAAACAGTTGTTGACTCGGTAATGAGAATCGCTATGATTATCACAACTGGTCGCGAGATCAGTCGATATTCTGAAAAGCCCTTGGTTCGGACTCTCAGATTATCTCCTCATCAGGCTAATCACGGTTATTTGACCCGGTTTTTACCGGGTCTTTTTTTGCCTGTGGAAAAGTCATTTGCCGAACTGTTTACGCATTTGCTCACAGTAATCCTGCTTTGGCGTTGCCGGCGTGTACCAAACGTAGTCGGCCATCGCGGCGGTCACTTCGGCGCCCTGCTCTGCCAGCATCAACACGGTGGGTGCCTGGGCGGCGCCCAGATCCACAGCATGCAACGGCACGCCGACATCCTTGCGCGCATGCCACGCACCGGCCAGCAAGATTGAAGGTGAAGGAGCCGCCAACAGACGCTCTGCCATACGCCGATCACGTTGTTGCTGAACGGCGAGCATCGCCGGCATCTGTGATTCGGGCAGCAGACCACAGTGGGAATCGCTGATCTGCTCCAGCAAAACGGCTTTCACGGACTCCGTATTGCTGCGCGCCCCCTTTAACACCGGCGGATCACGATAGAAGGTGCGGATTTCAGCGCTATCCAGATTCGCCGCCAGCAGTGGATACGGCTGAGTCAGCGCGAAGCGGAGACGATCGGCCCATAGAAATTCCAGTCCCAGCCGTCCTCCCAGGCCAATGCGCCCGGCAGGTCAGCGGGCGGCGTTTTCGCCTGACGCACTTGATCAACGCGAGGCTGCTGATCCGGCGTGAGCATTTCCAATAGCAGACTGCCCTGCGACCGCTGTTCACCGAGCGAGCGCAACAGCCATAATTGCGCGGCGTGATGATCGGCGTTGTCATGCTGCTCACCAATGATCAGCCGCTCAGGCTCGGCAAGCCCCCTCAGCAACTGCTGTGCCGTCAGCACCTGACCGCTGTGCAGGTCGCGAATCTCGCCACTGATCGGCGGTGGCGCCGCAACATGCTGACACCCCGCAAGTAACACCACCGCCAACCGCCACAACCCACGCATGCCATCACCTTAATGATCCTGTCAGCGGGCGATGATCAGCGGATGCCCGCGCTCCGGGTGCGACTGCACCAACACTTCAAGACCGAATACAGCCTGGAGCGTGTCCGGTCGCAAAACCTGCTGCGGTGTATCCAGCGCCACCGGACACCCACCTTCCAGCAGCAGAATGCGATCACAATAACGCGCCGCCAGATTCAGATCATGCAGGATCACCAACACCGCCGCGCCACGATCGGCAAACTCGCGTACGGCCTGCAGTGTCGTGTGTTGATGCAGCGGATCGAGCATTGACGTTGGTTCATCCAGCAGCAGCGTCTGTCCGGCCTGCCCCGGCCAAAGCTGCGCCAATACCCGCGCCAGATGCACCCGCTGACGCTCGCCACCGGACAACGCCAGATAACTGCGACCGCTCAAGTGCCCGGCATCCGCCGCCGCCAATGCCGCCGCGATGATTTCATCATCCCGGGCCCGACCGCTTTGCCAAGGCAAACGGCCCATGCCCACCACTTCTTCGACGCGAAAGGCAAAATCCAGCGTCGACACCTGAGGCAACACCGCCAATCGTTGCGCGCGCTGTGGGCCAGGCCAGTGACTCAACGCTTGCCCGTCGAGTGAAACCTTCCCAGTACTCGCCGCCAACTCACCGCACAACGCGCCCAGCAATGTGCTTTTACCAGCACCGTTCGGCCCGAGCACACCGAGCACTTCGCCCGGTTCGAGCTGCAACGAGACATCGCTGAGCACAGCCTTGCGACCACGCTGGATGTGCAGATTCTGCGCACGCAACATCAGGCACGCCCTCGCAACAGCAAATAAAGGAAGAACGGCGCACCAATAAACGCGGTAACAATACCGATCGGCAACTCTGCCGGCGCCAGCGCCAGCCGCGCGACCAGATCAGCCAACAGCAACAGGCTCGCCCCCGCCAGCACGGAGGCCGGCAGCAACACTTTGTGATCCGGCCCCGCCAGCAAACGTACCAGATGCGGTACCACCAGCCCGACAAAACCGATCATCCCGGCGGCCGCCACTGCTGCGCCAACCCCCAGCGCTGTACAGAACACCAATTCACGCTTGAGCCGTTCGACGTCAATCCCCAGATGCCCTGCCTCAGACTCCCCGAGCAGCAAGGCATTCAGCGCTTTCGCCCGACGCGGCAACCACAATGCGACAGCGGCGCTGATGATCAGCAATGGCCACAACCGCGCGTAACTGGCGCCGTTGAGACTGCCCAGGTTCCAGAACGTCAGCGTACGCAAGGTCGCGTCATCCGCCAGATAAGTGAACAGCCCCACCGCCGAACCGGCCAGCGCCGTCAGTGCGATGCCCGCCAGCAACATGGTCGCGACGTTGGTCTGGCCATTACGGCGACCCAGTCGATACACCAGCGCCGTCACGCCGAGACCGCCGAGAAACGCGCAGACCGACAGCAGATACGGCCCGAACCAATCCGGCAGGCCGCCAAAAAAAGAACCGCCGACAATCGCAATCGCTGCGCCCAATGCCGCGCCGCTGGAAACACCGACCAGTCCCGGATCGGCCAGCGGATTACGAAACAAGCCCTGCATCGCCACGCCGGACAACGCCAGCACACCGCCCACTGCCAGTCCCAACAGCGTTCGCGGCAGACGAATCTGCCCAAGGATCAGTTCAGCCTGCTCCAGTCCGTCCGGTGCCAACGGCACACCAAGCATGCGTAGCGCAGCACGCAACGTGTCGAACAGCGGCAGACTGACGGGCCCGAGTGCCAACGATAGCCAGATCGCCAATAAACACAGGAGCGTCAGGCCAATGAACAAGCCCCGGGGTTTTACCAGTGTGGTCATTGGCCGCTCTTGGCCGGGTAGAAACCGTCAGTCAGGCTTTTCAGCGCGGCCGGTAAACGCGGCCCGAGCCCACCGACCAGCAGGGTCGGATCCAGCTCCAGCACACGCCCGGCCTTGGCGGCGCGACTTGAATTGAGAATCGGGTTTTCCTTGAACAACGCCGCTTTCGCCGCCTCACCGGTCAATGCACGGTCGGCGAACACCAGCACTTCAGGATCGAGGCCGGCGAGGGATTCCACGGAAAACGGCTTGTATCCGGTGTGAGTCGCCAGGTTATGCCCGCCGGCCTGTTGCAGCAGCCAGTCGGCCGCGGTGTCCTTGCCCGCAATCAATGGCTTGCCACCGGCATGTCCAAGCAACAGCAGCACACCCGGCGCTTTTTGTCTGGTCTGCACTTCGGTAACCCGAGCCTTCTGCGCATCGAGTTGCTGTTGATAACTTTGCAGCAGTTGCGCGGCCTGAGCCTGCGCGCCGAGCAATTGGCCCAAATGAGTAACGTTTTTCTCCAGCGTTGGCAGATCTGGCTGAGCCGAGAACAACGCCACCTGAACCTTGGCCGCTTTTACTTGCGACAGTACCGGTGGCGGGCCCATTTCTTCGGTGCCGATGAGAATGTCCGGACGCAGGCTGAGAATGCCTTCAGCGGAAAGGCTGCGCTGATAACCAATGCTTGGCAGCGCCTTCAACGACTCCGGATGCTGGCTGGTGGTGTCGACACCGACCAGTTTCGACTCCCCACCCAACGCACTCACCCACTCCGACAGCGCACCGCCAGCACTGACCCAACGTTGCGGCAAATCGGCCGCTGCAGCCTGGTGGCTGACCAAAAGTCCGACACACAGCACGGCAACGCGAGTACTCAGGCGCATACACAGCTTCCTTGAATAAGGTTTTTTCCCGGGCATCCGAATGGCAGGCCAAGTATCCTCGACATCTGCCAGACGCCTGCGGGTGAAGGCCGCCATTTGATAATTGTTTGCATTTAAACGTCAAGCTCGGACATATCCAGACACGAGCGGACACTAGAGGATAGTCATGAAGCTTCTCTGCGCAGGCGCCGATCTGGCCGAAGCGAAAAGTCGTGGGTTCGAGATCGACGGCAACAAGCTGTTCGCCGTGCGCCGCAGCGGCCAAGCCTACGTCTACCTCAATCGCTGCCCGCACCGGGGCGTGGGGCTGGAATGGCAACCCGACCGGTTTCTCGACCCGAGCAACAGCCTGATCCAGTGCGCCACCCACGGCGCACTGTTTCTGATCGAGGACGGTGAATGCGTCGCCGGGCCTTGCGCCGGGCAAGCACTCACCGCCATTCCTTGCCGGGAAGATGCGCAAGGGCTGTGGATCGATGTTTAGCCGTTAAGCAGCACGTCGAGACGCCGGTCGATGACCATCTCTTCATGGTCCAGTCGCACGCCATACGCCAGAACCTCAACGCCACAAGCGACCGCTTCGAGAAGGGCATCGGCGTAGGCCGAATCGATTTCCTTCGCCGGCCGTACCGCGTCAATCCCGGTCAGATTGACGCAATACAACTGCACCGCCCGAATGCCGTCCCGCGCCAGATGCGCCAATTCACGCAAATGCTTGGCGCCGCGCTGGGTCACCGCATCGGGAAACGCCGCCACGGCGGTGCCGTCGAAACCGAGGGTGACGCTTTTCACCTCTACATACGCAGGGCCACTGGGGTATTCGAGACGGAAGTCGATACGGCTCTTTTCCTGCCCGTACGCGACTTCACGTTTCAACGCGGTAAAGCCGTTCAACTCGCTGATGACGCCGGCCTGCAACGCCTCCTCGACCAAACCGTTGGCCCGTGCGGTATTCACGCAAAACAACCGACCCTGCGGGGTTTCGCCAATTTCCCAAGTACCGGGCAATTTACGCTTGGGGTCGTTTGAGCGACTGAACCAGACCTGCCCGCCTTCGACCTGACAGTTGAGCATCGAACCAGTGTTGGGGCAGTGAATGGTGAGCAACTCGCCGCCAACGGTTTCGATATCGGCGAGAAAACGCTTGTAACGACGGATCAGTCGCGCCTCTTCCAGAGCAGGATAAAAGCGCATCAGCCTTGCCAGCTCTTCAAACCACGGGCAATACGCTCCACCGCTTCCTGTAAGCGAGGGAGGTTTTGCGTGTAGGCAAAACGCACATGGTGACTGGCCTGATAGCGACCGAAATCCAGACCAGGGGTGAACGCTACATGTTCGGTTTCAAGGAAATGACGGCAGAACGCGAAGGCATCGCCGCCGAACTGGCTGATATCGGCATAAAGATAGAAAGCGCCTTCCGGCTCCACGGCGATGTTGAAACCCAACTCGCGCAACGCTGGCAGGAGGAAATCACGGCGACGACCAAATTCGGCCCGGCGCTCTTCCAGAATGGCGATGGTGTCCGGTTCGAAACAGGCCAACGCCGCATATTGGGCCATGCTCGGCGCACTGATGTAGAGGTTCTGCGCCAGTTTTTCCAGCTCGCTGACGGCAGCGTCCGGCGCCACCAGCCAGCCGAGACGCCAGCCGGTCATGCCGAAATACTTGGAAAAACTGTTCAGCACAAAAGCGCTGTCGTCGACTTCCAGTACGCTGGCGGCATCGGTGCCGTAGGTCAGACCGTGGTAGATCTCGTCTACCACCAAATGCCCGTGTTTAGCCTTGATGGCTGTGGATAACGCGGCCAGTTCGTCGCGGGTCAGGAGGGTGCCGGTCGGGTTGGCTGGTGAAGCGACCAGTGCACCGACGCTGTCATGATCCCAATGGCGCTCAACCAGATCCGGAGTCAACTGATAGCGCACGTCCGGCCCTACAGGAACCAGCTGCGCCGCACCTTCCACCAGGCGCAGAAAGTGCCGGTTACACGGGTAACCGGGATCCGCCAGCAGCCAGTGTTTACCTGGATCGACCAGCAAAGCGCTGGCCAGCAACAGCGCTCCGGAACCGCCCGGCGTGATCAGAATCCGCCGCGGATCGATGTTCAGGCCATAGCGCGATTGGTAAAAACCGGAAATCGCCTCGCGCAATTCAGGAATGCCGCGCGCAGCGGTGTAACGGGTCTTGCCCGCCGTTAAAGCGGCCTGCCCGGCACGAATGATCGGCTCGGCAGTAGTGAAGTCCGGCTCGCCGATTTCCAGGTGGATCACGTCGTGGCCTTCAGCCTGTAATTCATTGGCCCGCGCCAGCAGCGCCATCACATGGAACGGTTCGATCGCACGACTGCGCGCACTGTAGGGCTGAGCCATTGGTTTTCCTTCGGCAGGGAAAAAGAGACGATTCTACCCATCTGCCGGAACGAGCGAGAACCCGCAGCGGTCACAGCCTCAAGAACGCTGGACTGTAACGATACGAGCGTACGCTCCAGGATTGACTAAAATCAGTGATTGAACAGGTCTTCAACACCACCAGACACGGCTTGCCAAACATTTGCAAGCGCCACCCGCCGGGGCCTCGACATCCGGGAGTAGCGCAGGCCGATTTGATCTGGTAAGTTCGCCCGCTTGCAGCCGCAGGGCCGGCAGGTGTCGGTGATGGAGCAATCCTGCGCAATGGATTACAAGAGTAGAGGCGGTCCATTTCATGCCCACCCAAGCAAAGCAACAGCAGAATCAGACGATCAGCGGTTTCGAACCTTATGTTCCGGCGAAAGGTGAAGAGTACATGGGCGCCCCAATGCGCGCGCACTTCACCAAGGTCCTGAACAAGTGGAAACAGGAGTTGATGCAGGAAGTTGACCGCACCGTTGACCACATGAAGGACGAAGCTGCCAATTTCCCGGATCCGGCCGACCGTGCCAGCCAGGAAGAAGAGTTCGCCCTCGAACTTCGCGCCCGCGACCGCGAACGCAAGCTGATCAAGAAAATCGACAAGACACTGCAACTGATCGAAGACGAAGAGTACGGCTGGTGTGATTCGTGCGGCGTCGAGATTGGTGTAAAACGCCTGGAAGCACGTCCTACTGCCGACATGTGCGTCGACTGCAAGACCCTGGCGGAAATCAAGGAAAAGCAGGTCGGCAAGTAATCTTGACCTGAACGAAAAACGGAGCGTGCGAACGCTCCGTTTTTGTTTCTGCCTTTTGCCTTTGCCTTTTGTAGGAGTGAGCCTGCTCGCGATAGCGGTGGGTCGGTCAATATCGGTGTTGAATGTCACACCGCTATCGCGAGCAGGCTCACTCCTGCAGGTTGACCTGCGTATAGCCTGAAAAGTAGCTTCGTCTCCATGACTGCCAAAACATCCCCTGCCTACATCGGCCGCTTCGCCCCAACCCCCAGTGGCCATTTGCACTTCGGTTCGCTGGTTGCCGCCCTCGCCTCCTACCTCGACGCTCGCTCGGTCGGCGGTCGCTGGCTGGTGCGCATGGAAGATCTCGACCCGCCCCGCGAAGAACCCGGCGCACAAGCGGCGATTCTCAAGGCGCTGGAAAGCTACGGCTTTGAATGGGACGGCGACATGGTGCGCCAGAGCGATCGCCACGACGCCTACGCGGATGTCCTCAACAGCCTGTTCAATCACGGCCTCGCTTACGCCTGCACCTGCTCGCGCAAACAGCTTGAAGCGTACAACGGCATTTATCCGGGCCTGTGCCGCAATGCCGGCCACGATCAGCAAGACGCCGCTATCCGCCTGCGCGTACCCGAACTGGAATACCACTTTATTGATCGCGTGCAGGGCGAATATCGCCAGCATCTGGGCCGTGACGTCGGCGATTTCGTGATCCGCCGCCGCGACGGTCTCTACGCCTATCAACTGGCGGTGGTACTGGATGATGCCTGGCAAGGTATCACCGACATCGTGCGTGGTGCCGACCTGCTCGACTCGACGCCGCGCCAACTCTATCTGCAAGAGTTGCTGGGGTTGCGCCAGCCGCGCTATCTGCACCTGCCGCTGATTACCCAACCGGACGGCAACAAACTCGGCAAGTCTTACCGCTCGCCACCGCTGGAAGCAGATCAAGCCACGCCATTGCTGCTGAGGGCGCTGCGCGCTCTGGGGCAAAACCCCGGCGTCGAACTGGCTCATGCCTCGCCGCAAGAATTACTCAAGTGGGGCAGCGCACACTGGGATGCCACGAAGATCCCGCGCACACTGACCCTGCCCGAAGCGCAACTGCTATGACGACACTTGCAGTCGTGCGCCCATCCGTTACCATCGCCGCACGTTTTCGGGCACACGCATAAAAAAGAGAGGCCGGGATGTACATCTATCGCTTGGTCCTGCTTTTAGTCGTGGGGATCTATCTGTTTTCCCCCGCCATCATGGATTGGTGGATCGACGCTACGGGCGCCTGGTATCGCCCCTATCTGCTCTGGCTGATCCTGATTGTCGTGACCTTCATCCTGCAGAGCCAAAAAGATGCCGATGAGCTTTAGCCTGACCCAGATGATCCTGATCAGCGCCGCGTACCTGGCGGTGCTGTTCGGCGTCGCCTGGATCAGCGAACGGGGCATGATCCCGCGGGCGATCATTCGCCACCCGCTGACCTACACCTTGTCGCTGGGGGTTTACGCCAGTGCGTGGGCGTTCTACGGCACGGTCGGCCTCGCCTATCAGTACGGCTACGGCTTTCTGTCCAGTTACCTCGGCGTGTCCGGCGCGTTTCTGCTGGCGCCGGTGTTGCTCTATCCGATCCTGAAGATCACCCGCACTTATCAACTGTCTTCGCTGGCCGATCTGTTTGCATTTCGCTTTCGCAGCACCTGGGCCGGTGCGCTGACCACGATTTTCATGCTGATCGGTGTGCTGCCGCTGCTGGCGTTGCAGATTCAGGCGGTGGCCGACTCCATTGGCATTCTGACCGGCGAGCCGATCCAGAGTCGCGTCGCGCTGGCGTTCTGTGCGCTGATCATCCTGTTCACGATTTTCTTCGGTTCCCGGCATATCGCCACCCGTGAGAAGCACGAAGGACTGGTGTTTGCGATTGCCTTCGAATCGGTGATCAAACTGGTCGCCCTTGGCGGCGTCGGCCTGTATGCGTTGTACGGCGTGTTCGACGGCCCGCAACAGCTTGAGATTTGGCTGCTGCAAAACCAGACTGCCCTCGCCGCGCTGCACACGCCGTTACAGGAAGGCCCGTGGCGTACGCTGCTGCTGGTGTTCTTTGCCTCGGCGATCGTGATGCCGCACATGTATCACATGACCTTTACCGAAAACCTCAACCCGCGCTCGCTGGTCAGTGCGAGCTGGGGTCTGCCGCTGTTTCTGCTGCTGATGAGCCTGGCGGTGCCGCTGATTCTCTGGGCCGGCCTCAAACTCGGCGCCACAACCAACCCGGAATACTTCACCCTCGGCATCGGCATCGCCGCCAACAGCAAACCGCTGGCGTTGCTCGCCTATGTCGGCGGTTTATCGGCGGCCAGCGGGCTGATCATCGTCACCACGCTGGCGCTGTCGGGCATGGCGCTGAACCACTTGGTTTTGCCGCTCTACCAGCCGCCGGCCGAAGGCAACATCTACCGCTGGCTGAAGTGGACCCGCCGCGCGCTGATCGTCGCAATCATCATGGCCGGTTTCGGTTTCTACCTGATGCTTGGCGCCGAGCAGGATCTGGCCAATCTCGGCATCGTCGCGTTTGTCGCGACCCTGCAATTCCTGCCCGGGGTGTTGTCGGTGTTGTACTGGCCGACCGCCAACCGTCGCGGCTTTATCGCCGGTCTGCTGGCGGGAATTCTGGTCTGGGTAGTGACCATGCTGCTGCCGCTGGTCGGCAATCTGCAGGGTTTCTACATCCCGCTGCTGAACATGATTTACGTGCTCGACGACACCAGTTGGCACATGGCTGCAATCGCCTCGCTCGCCGCCAACGTATTGATGTTCACCCTGATCTCACTGTTCACCAACGCCAGTCCCGAAGAGGCCAGCGCTGCCGAAGCCTGTGCGGTAGACAACGTCCGTCGTCCGCAGCGCCGTGAACTGCATGCGGCCTCGCCACAGGAATTCGCCACACAACTGGCCAAACCGCTGGGCGCCAAGGCTGCGCAGAAAGAAGTCGAGCAAGCGTTGCGTGACCTCTATCTACCCTTTGACGAACGCCGTCCTTATGCACTGCGCCGTTTGCGTGACCGTATCGAGGCCAACCTTTCCGGTCTGATGGGCCCAAGCGTGGCGCAGGACATGGTGGAAACCTTCCTGCCCTACAAGGCTGGCGGCGAAAACTATGTGACCGAAGACATTCACTTCATTGAAAGCCGCCTCGAGGATTACCACTCGCGCCTCACAGGTCTGGCCGCCGAACTCGACGCCCTGCGCCGTTACCACCGCCAAACCTTGCAGGAACTGCCGATGGGCGTCTGCTCGCTGGCCAAGGATCAAGAGATCCTGATGTGGAACAAGGCCATGGAAGAACTCACCGGAATCGCCGCGCAACGCGTGGTGGGTTCGCGCCTGAGTACCATCGGCGAGCCGTGGAAAGAGTTACTCCAGGGTTTCATCAACCTGCCCGACGAGCATTTGCACAAACAGCACCTGGCCCTCGACGGTCAGACGCGCTGGCTGAACCTGCACAAAGCGGCAATCGACGAACCGTTGGCACCGGGTAACAGCGGCCTGGTGCTACTGGTCGAAGATTTGACCGAAACGCAGATGCTCGAAGACAAACTGGTGCACTCCGAGCGTCTGGCCAGCATTGGTCGTCTCGCGGCGGGTGTGGCTCACGAAATCGGCAACCCGATCACCGGCATCGCTTGTCTTGCGCAAAACCTGCGCGAAGAGCGTGAAGATGACGGTGAACTGACGGAAATCAGCGGGCAGATTCTCGAACAGACCAAACGTGTGTCGCGCATCGTCCAGTCGCTGATGAGTTTCGCCCACGCTGGCAGCCACCAGCACAGTGACGAGCCCGTTTGTCTGGCAGAGGTCGCTCAAGATGCGATCGGCCTGCTGGCCCTGAACCGACGCAATTTCGAGGTGCAGTTCTACAACCTCTGCGATCCTGATCATTGGGTCGAAGGCGATCCGCAGCGACTCGCCCAGGTACTGATCAACTTGCTCTCCAACGCCCGCGACGCCTCGCCGCCGCACAGTGCGGTACGGGTCAAGAGCGAAGCCGGCGAACACACGGTCGATCTGATCGTCGAAGACGAAGGCAGCGGTATTCCGAAGAACATCATGGATAGATTGTTCGAACCCTTCTTCACCACCAAGGATCCTGGCGAAGGCACCGGTCTGGGCCTTGCACTGGTCTATTCCATCGTTGAAGAGCATTATGGACAAATCACCATCGACAGCCCGGCTGATGTACAAAGCCAACGCGGCACCCGTATCCGGGTGACCTTACCGCGTCATGTCGAAGCGACGTCCGCTGTGAACTGAGACCGTCGAGAGTATCGAATCAATGCCGCACATTTTGATCGTCGAAGACGAAACAATTATCCGCTCCGCCTTGCGCCGCCTGCTGGAACGCAACCAGTACCAGGTCAGCGAAGCCGGTTCAGTGCAGGAAGCACAAGAACGCTTCACCATTCCTACGTTCGATCTGATCGTCAGCGATCTGCGTTTGCCGGGCGCGCCGGGCACTGAGCTGATCAAGCTCGGCCAGGGCACTCCGGTGCTGATCATGACCAGCTATGCCAGCCTGCGCTCGGCGGTCGACTCGATGAAGATGGGCGCGGTGGACTACATCGCCAAGCCTTTCGACCACGATGAAATGCTTCAGGCTGTCGCGCGGATCCTGCGTGATCGCCAATCGGCACCGGCTGCTGGCGAAGCAGTTGCCAGTAAACCGGCCAATGGCAGCGGCAAATCCGCCGTCGACAACAGCAACGGAGAGATTGGCATCATCGGCTCCTGCCCACCGATGCAGGACTTGTACAGCAAGATCCGTAAAGTCGCGCCGACCGATTCCAATGTGTTGATCCAGGGCGAGTCCGGCACCGGTAAAGAACTGGTAGCCCGCGCCCTGCACAACCTGTCGAAACGCGCCAAGGCGCCGATGATCTCGGTGAACTGCGCAGCCATTCCGGAAAGCCTGATCGAGTCCGAACTGTTCGGCCACGAGAAAGGCGCATTCACCGGCGCCAGCGCCGGGCGTGCTGGACTGGTCGAAGCGGCGGACGGCGGCACTTTGTTCCTCGACGAAATCGGTGAGCTGCCACTGGAAGCTCAGGCCCGCCTGCTGCGTGTGTTGCAGGAAGGCGAAATTCGCCGGGTCGGTTCGGTGCAGTCGCAAAAAGTCGACGTGCGCCTGATTGCTGCGACTCACCGCGACTTGAAGAGCCTGGCGAAAATCGGCCAGTTCCGTGAAGACCTTTATTATCGTCTGCACGTGATCGCGTTAAAACTGCCGGCCCTGCGCGAGCGCGGCGCCGACGTCAACGAGATCGCCACGGCTTTCCTCGCTCGCCAAAGTGCGCGCATCAACCGTACCGACCTGAAATTTGCCGCGGATGCCGAACAGGCGATTCGTCATTATTCCTGGCCGGGTAACGTGCGTGAGCTGGAAAACGCAGTCGAGCGCGCGGTGATTCTCAGCGAAAGCCCGGAAATCTCCGCCGACCTGCTGGGCATCGACATCGAACTCAGCGATCTGGAAGACGACGAGTTCATCGGTCTGCCACCGCAAACGGCGGGTAACGCCAGCAACAGCAGCCATGAGCCGACCGAAGACCTGTCGCTGGAAGACTACTTCCAGCACTTCGTCCTCGAGCATCAGGACCACATGACCGAGACCGAACTGGCGCGCAAACTGGGCGTCAGCCGTAAATGTCTGTGGGAACGCCGTCAGCGTCTGGGCATCCCACGGCGCAAGACCGGGGTCGCCAGCGAGAGCTGAACGTTACCTGTCGAGTGTGCGGGTAACGCTTGAGGATGTGAAAAAACTGTTACCGCGATCCTTTCACGTAACAGAAGCCGGGGTTATCGGTAACGAAACCCCGGCTTTTTTTCGCCCCGACAAAACGGTTATATCGACCTAACCCCTTGTTTTATTGGGTTTCGCAAAAGTTGGCACGGCCCCTGCTATATGTTTGGTACAAGAACAATAACAAGCAATGCACAAGACAATAAAAATAAGACGAATCGACTCACGCACAATAAAAACAAGACGGCGAGAGGCGCAGCTAACTGATTCTTTTGGAGAGGCGTTGTATTTGGGGCTTGCCCCACGACCAGGCCGAGAACAACAAAAACTGTCCTAAGACAGAGCCTGTACTGGTTGGATCGAGAGATCACTGCAATTCAGCGACCAAAGCAATCCGTTTGCTCTTGGCTCCCGATTGGGAGGGTCACGAAGGAAACACTTCGTGGCGAGGGCACTCAACAAAAACAAGAAGCCCGAATCAATAATAAAAAGAGCACGCAACTACTTCTTGGGGAGCTTCGGCTCCCCTTGTAGTTTCTCCTCGTAGCAAAATCCCCCCTTTTTATCGTGCGCGATGCCTGTAGCCTGCGGCTTGCAGCTCAAATCGGCCGTGTCCTACACCATCCCCCGACTAAATGCTAGAATCTGCGCCCATCATGCGGTCATTCTTTGGTATGGCCGAACATTCCTTCAAACAGTGCATCCCATGCTGAAGAAGCTGTTCCAGTCATTCCGATCTCCCGTGCGTCGTACGCAACACATCCGCAGCACCCCTGAAGTGCTCAACAGCGGCCAACATTCGCTGCAGAAAACGCAATTCAGCCGCTATGCGGTGAATATCGTCGAACGCCTGCAAGGTGCCGGTTACCAGGCTTATCTGGTCGGCGGTTGCGTGCGTGACATGCTGCTGGGCATCACGCCCAAGGATTTCGACGTCGCCACCAGCGCCACCCCCGAGCAAGTCCGTGCCGAATTCCGCAATGCGCGGATCATTGGCCGTCGCTTCAAACTGGTGCACATCCATTTCGGTCGCGAAATCATCGAAGTCGCGACCTTCCGCGCCAATCACCCGGTCAACGAAGACGACGAAGACAGCAACCAGTCTTCGCGTAACGAGAGCGGGCGCATTCTGCGCGACAACGTTTACGGCACCCTGGAAGAAGACGCGCAACGCCGCGACTTCACCATCAACGCCCTGTATTACGATCCGGTCAGCGAGCGCATCCTCGATTACGCCAACGGCGTACACGATATACGCAACCACCTGATCCGTTTGATCGGCGATCCGAAGCAGCGCTACCAGGAAGACCCGGTACGCATGCTGCGCGCCGTGCGTTTCGCCGCCAAGCTCAACTTCGGTATCGAGAAACACACGGTGCAGCCGATCCGCGAACTGGCACCGATGCTGCGCGAGATTCCGTCGGCGCGTCTGTTCGAAGAAGTGCTCAAGCTGTTCCTCTCCGGGCACGGCGCGATCACCTTCGAAATGCTGGTCGATCTGCAACTGTTCGCCCCGCTGTTCCCGGCCAGTGCCGATGCGCTGGAACATAACCCGGAGTACACCCACACACTGATCAGCGAAGCGCTGACCAACACCGACTTGCGCATCAAGCAGAACAAACCGGTGACCCCGGCGTTCCTGTTTGCAGCACTGTTGTGGCCGGCTTTGCCGGCTCGCGTGTTGCGCTTGCAGGAACGTGGCATGCCGCCGATTCCAGCGATGCAGGAAGGCGCGCACGAGCTGATTGCCGAACAATGCCAGCGCATTGCGATTCCGAAACGCTTCACTATGCCGATCCGCGAGATCTGGGACATGCAGGAGCGCCTGCCACGCCGCAGCGGCAAACGTGCCGACCTGTTGCTGGACAACCCGCGTTTCCGCGCAGGTTACGACTTCCTCCTGCTGCGTGAGAGCGCAGGCGAAGAAACCGACGGCCTGGGCGAATGGTGGACGGATTATCAGGACGCCAACGACAGCGAACGTCGCGACATGATCCGCGACCTCAGCGGCAAGGGCGATGACGCCAGCGGTGCTCCGCGCAAACGTCGCCGCAGCAGTGGTTCCAAGCGCAAACGCGCCGGCGCCCCGAGCGCTACAGGCGAATAAAGGCATGGAACGCATCTACATCGGCATGGGCAGCAACCTCGCTGACCCGGCCGAACAGTTGCGCAGCGCCGTCGAGGCGCTGGGGCAACTGCCGCAGACCACACTCGCGGGCGTTTCCGCCTTCTATCAAAGCGACTCGTTGCTGCCAGGCCAACCGCGGTACACCAACGCGGTCGCTGCGCTCGACAGCTCACTCGCACCGATAGAATTGCTGGATGCATTGCAAGCCATCGAGAACGATCAAGGTCGCGAACGCCTTGAGCGTTGGGGGCCTCGTACGCTGGATCTGGATATTCTGCTGTTCGGTGATCGTTTGATCGACGAGCTACGCCTGAAAGTCCCGCATTACCAGATTCAGGAACGCGCCTTCGTGTTGTACCCGCTCGCCGAACTGGCCCCGCAGGATCTGCGTCTTGCAGATGGGCGCACCCTCGCCGATCTGCTCGCCGCCTGCCCGTTCGTCGGCCTGGAACGCCTCACTACCCCCTGACACAAGTCCCCCTGTAGGAGCTGTCGAGTGAAACGAGGCTGCGATCTTTTGATTTTCAAACCAAGATCAAAAGATCGCAGCGTTCCGCAGCTCCTACAGGGAATAGCGTTTTACCCTCAGGATTTTGTCGGACAAAAATTCGTCGAATCAGGCCCGCCGCAGCGCTGAAACGCATCAGTAACGCCGGTAACACTCCCCTCGTAACAATGCGGTAACACACGCAATTGACTTCCTGTTGGCTCATCACGACTATAGGCGTCCCGCTGCCGCCAACCCGGCACATACGGGCGCAATCCAGGCCTTATAAGCACGACAAAAGAGCGTGCGCCTGAGTAGATGAAGAATCACGCGCGTTACTCGCAGTAGTTTCCAGAGCGCCTGAACGAGGATTTTTTACATGCCAGCCATCACCCTGACCACGCTCCAGAGCCTCAAGCAGAAAGGTGAAAAGATCACCATGCTGACCTGCTATGACGCGACCTTCGCCCACGCCTGCAACGAGGCTGGTGTCGAAGTGCTGCTGGTGGGCGACTCCCTCGGCATGGTCCTGCAAGGTCACGACAGCACTTTGCCGGTGACCATCGCAGAAATGGCCTACCACACCGCTTGCGTCAAACGCGGCAATACCGATGCCCTGATCCTCGCTGACTTGCCGTTCATGGCCAACGCCACCCTTGAACAGACCATGACTAACAGCGCCATGCTGATGCAGGCGGGTGCGCACATGGTCAAGGTCGAAGGTCAGCTGTGGCTGGCCGAGTCGATCCGTCTGCTCGCCGAGCGCGGTGTACCGGTATGCGCGCACATGGGCCTGACTCCGCAAGCAGTGAACATTCTCGGCGGCTATAAAGTGCAGGGCCGTAACGAAAATCAGGCGCGGCAGATGCGTGCCGATGCGATTTCGCTGGAACAGGCCGGCGCCGCCATGCTGCTGCTCGAATGCGTACCAAGCGAACTGGCCGCTGAAATCAGCCAGGCCGTGAAGATCCCTGTCATCGGCATCGGCGCCGGTAACGCCACCGACGGCCAGGTCCTGGTACTGCACGACATGCTCGGCCTGTCGATCACCGGCCGCGTGCCGAAATTTGTCAAAAACTTCATGCACGGCCAGGACAGCATCCAGTCCGCGCTGAAGGCTTACGTCAACGAAGTCAAAGCCACCACGTTCCCTGGCATCGAACACGGATTCTCTGCATGAACACCGTTAAAACCGTACGCGAACTGCGCGCCGCCGTAGCCCGCGCCCGCAGCGAAGGCAAGCGTATCGGCTTCGTGCCGACCATGGGCAACCTGCACAGCGGTCACGTTGCACTGATCACCAAAGCCACCCAACGTGTGGACTTCGTGGTCGCGAGTATTTTCGTCAACCCGCTGCAGTTCGGTGCCGGCGAAGACCTCGACAAGTACCCGCGCACCTTGGCGGCGGACCAGGAAAAACTGCTCGAAGCCGGTTGCTCCCTGCTCTTCGCCCCGACGGTCGAAGAAATGTACCCCGACGGCATGGCCGGACAGACTCGGGTCAGCGTGCCGCAATTGTCCGAAGGCCTGTGCGGCGCCAGCCGTCCGGGGCATTTCGAGGGTGTGGCGACCGTCGTGAGCAAGCTGTTCAACATGGTCCAGCCGGATCTGGCGATTTTCGGCCAGAAGGATTACCAGCAACTGGCGGTGATCCGCGCGCTGGTGCATGACCTGAACATGCCGATCCAGATCATCGGCGAACCGACTGTGCGTGCCGCCGACGGCCTGGCGCTGTCATCGCGCAATGGCTTCCTCAGCGAAGAACAGCGCGCAGTGGCACCGGTGGTCTATCGCTCGCTGAGCAACATTGCCGAGTCGATCAAGCAAGGTGAGCGCGATTTCCCGGCGCTGATCAGTGCTCAGTTGCAACAGCTCGAAGCCGCGGGCCTGCGCCCGGATTACCTGGAAATCCGCCATGCGCTGACGTTGCGTCCGGCGACGGCTGAAGACCGTGATCTGGTGATTCTGGTGGCGGCGTTCCTCGGCACCACGCGGTTGATCGATAACCTGCACCTGAATCTCGATACGCCGGTTTAAGCCTCACCGATAACCTGTGGGAGTGAGCTTGCTCACGAATGCAATCTGTCAGCTGACGTAAATATCGACTGACATGACGCCTTCGCGAGCAAGCTCGCTCCCACAGGTTTTTTTGTGTTTTCAAGATCTGGTTTCAGCTGTATTGCCGCCTTAAAAGCCTTCGGGCACACTGCCCGCCGTTCGATTCCATCCTGGGAAAATCCCTCATGCACGCGATCATGCTCAAGGCCAAACTGCACCGCGCCGAAGTCACTCATGCGGTGCTCGATTACGAAGGTTCGTGCGCCATCGATGGCGAGTGGCTGGACTTGTCCGGCATTCGTGAATACGAGCAGATCCAGATTTATAACGTCGACAACGGCGAGCGTTTCACCACCTACGCGATTCGTGGCGAAGAAGGCTCGCGGATGATCTCCGTCAACGGCGCCGCAGCGCACAAGGCCAAGGTTGGCGACCGTGTGATCATTTGTGCCTACGCCCATTACAGCGAAGCGGAACTGGTCAATTTCAAGCCGCGCATGCTCTACATGGCGCCAGGCAACGAGCTGAGTCACACCAGCAACGCCATCCCGGTTCAGCTCGCCTGATCACGAAATCGCCCCGCTCCCCCTCCGTTTGTCGGCCAGTTCCCGGTCTCGATGTTAAAAAAGTACAGGGATCTGGTCAGACAAAGTCAAGACAGAACGCAGCGCGAGGTTTACTGTATTCGCCCTGTGTCCAGAAATCGTGTCGACGCAGTTGATCCCATGCCCAAACATGGCGTGCCGGGTCTGTTCAGTGTTCAAAAGGCCGTTCAAGTAAAAAGGAAAACCGCAGCGATGGCGTATTACCTCACTCCTCAAGACGTTACCGCTCTGCCCGCCTGGCAAGCGTTGAAAGATCACCGCCAAGCCATGCAGGATTTCAGCATGCGCGAAGCCTTCAACGCCGATCCACAGCGCTTCAATCAGTTCACCCTCAGCAGCTGCGGACTGTTTCTCGATTATTCGAAGAATTTGATCAACGCCCAGACCCGCAATCTGCTGGTCGGTCTGGCCAATGAAGTCGATCTCAAGGGCGCGATCAAAGCGCTGTTTGAAGGCGAAATCGTCAACACCTCCGAAGGCCGCCCGGCGCTGCACACCGCCCTGCGCCGCCCGGTAGGCGACAAACTGTCGGTCAACGGCGTCAACGTGATGCCGGAAGTCCACAAGGTCCTGAACCAGATTACCGATCTGGTCGGCCGAATCCACGACGGTCTGTGGCGCGGTTACACCGAGAAGCCGATCACCGACGTGGTGAACATCGGTATCGGTGGCTCGTTCCTCGGCCCTGAGCTGGTTTCCGAAGCGCTGCTGTCCTACGCACAGAAAGGCGTGCGTTGCCACTATCTGGCGAACATCGACGGCAGTGAGTTCCACGAGCTGACGCAGAAACTGCGCGCCGAGACCACGCTGTTCATCGTTTCGTCGAAATCCTTCAACACCCTCGAAACCCTGAAGAACGCTCAGGCTGCGCGCGCCTGGTACCTGGCGCAGGGCGGTTCGGAAGCCGAGCTGTATCGTCACTTCATCGCCGTATCGAGCAACAACGCTGCTGCCGTAGCGTTCGGTATCCGCGAAGAAAACATCTTCCCGATGTGGGACTGGGTCGGTGGTCGTTATTCGCTGTGGTCGGCCATCGGTTTGCCGATCGCCCTGGCCATCGGCATGTCCAACTTCAAGGAACTGCTGTCCGGCGCCTACACCATGGACCAGCATTTCCAGACCGCGCCGTTCGAACAGAACATGCCGGTGCTGCTGGCTCTGCTCGGCGTCTGGTACGGCAACTTCTGGGGCGCGCAAAGCCACGCGATCCTGCCGTACGACCACTATCTGCGTAACATCACCAAACACTTGCAACAGCTGGACATGGAATCCAACGGCAAGAGCGTGCGTCAGGACGGCACGCCGGTGTCGACCGATACCGGTCCGGTGATCTGGGGCGGCGTCGGCTGCAACGGTCAGCATGCGTACCACCAGTTGCTGCACCAAGGCACCCAACTGATTCCGGCCGACTTCATCGTGCCGATCGTCAGCTTCAACCCGGTTTCCGACCACCATCAGTGGCTGTACGCCAACTGCCTGTCGCAGAGCCAGGCGCTGATGCTCGGCAAGACCTTGCCGGAAGCCGAGCAGGAGTTGCGCGACAAGGGCATGAGCGAAGATGAAGTGCACAAGCTCGCGCCGCACAAGGTGATCCCGGGCAACCGTCCGAGCAACACCCTTGTGGTCGAGCGCATCAGCCCGCGTCGGCTCGGCGCATTGGTGGCGATGTATGAACACAAAGTGTTCGTGCAAAGCGTGGTCTGGGGCATCAACGCCTTTGACCAGTGGGGCGTGGAACTGGGCAAGGAACTGGGCAAAGGCGTTTACAACCGTCTGGTCGGCAGCGATGAAACCACTGCTGATGACCCTTCCACTCAGGGCTTGATCAACTACTTCCGCGGTCGTCACCGCGGGTGATTTGAGGGTTCGGCCCACAAGGTTTGGCTCAACCCAAACCCTGTGGGCACAGAGATCCCTTGTAGGAGTGAGCCTGCTCGCGATAGCGGTGTATCAGTCAGCAATGATGTTGAATGACACACCGCTATTGCGAGCAGGCTCACTCCTACAGTTGTTTTGGGGGCATTCAGAATCAGCTTCAGCCATCAGATTCCTGATCCGGCTTGAACCCTTTGCCCGCTCGGCGCATCTTTATTCCTGTCGCACCACAAGAATAAGGAACCGTCATGTTCGATATCAGCACGTTCCCCAAAGCCGATGCCGTCCGCCGGGCTGCTCAGTTGAGTCAGGAAGACTATCGGCGCCTGTACCGCGAATCCATTGAACACCCCAGCACCTTCTGGGCCGAACAGGCCACGCGGTTCCTCGACTGGAGCACGCCGTGGCAGACCGTTCAGCGCTACGACCTGAAAACCGGTGAAGCCGCCTGGTTTGCCGGTGCGAAGCTGAACGTCAGTTACAACTGCATCGACCGCCACCTGGACAAGCGCGGCGATCAGACCGCCCTGCTTTGGGAAGGCGACGACCCCGCCGAATCGGCGCAAATCACTTACAAAAAACTCCATCACCACGTCTGCCGTCTGGCCAATGTGCTGAAAAGCCGTGGCGTGAAAAAGGGCGATCGGGTGTGCATCTACATGCCGATGATCCCCGAGGCCGCATACGCCATGCTCGCCTGCGCGCGGATCGGCGCAATCCATTCGGTGGTGTTTGGCGGTTTCTCCCCTGACTCCCTGCGTGACCGCATCCTCGATGCCGATTGCCGCACGGTGATCACCGCCGATGAAGGCGTGCGCGGTGGCAAGTTCGTCCCGCTCAAGCAGAACGTCGACAAAGCCCTGCAAAGTTGCCCCGACGTCAGCACCGTCGTGGTGGTCGAACGCAGCCAAGGCAAAGTCGATTGGGTCGAGGGTCGTGACCTCTGGTATCACCAGGCCGTGCGCGAGGTCAGCGACGATTGCCCACCGGAGCCGATGGACGCCGAAGACCCGCTGTTCATCCTCTACACCTCCGGCAGCACCGGCAAACCCAAAGGTGTGCTGCACACCACCGGCGGCTATCTGCTGCAAGCGGCGATGACCTTCAAGTACGTGCTCGATTACCGCGACGGCGAAGTGTTCTGGTGCACTGCTGACGTCGGCTGGGTCACCGGCCATAGCTACATCGTCTACGGCCCGCTGGCCAACGGTGCGACCACACTGATGTTCGAAGGTGTGCCGAGCTATCCGAACAGTTCACGCTTCTGGCAGGTGATTGATAAACACAAGGTCAACATTTTCTACACCGCGCCGACCGCCCTGCGCGCGTTGATGCGTGAAGGCGCCGAACCGTTGAAGGAAACCTCGCGCGCCAGCCTCAGATTGCTCGGCAGCGTCGGTGAGCCGATCAACCCGGAAGCGTGGGAATGGTATTTCAACGTCGTAGGAGAACAGCGCTGCCCCATCGTCGACACCTGGTGGCAGACCGAAACCGGCGGCATCATGCTCAGCCCACTGGTCAGCGCCCAACGGATCAAACCGGGCTGCGCCACGCAACCGATGTTCGGCGTGCAACCGGTGCTACTCGATGAGCACGGCAAGGAAATCAAAGGCGCCGGCAGCGGCGTGTTGGCGATCAAGTCCAGTTGGCCAGCGCAGATCCGCAGCGTCTATGGCGACCCGCAGCGCATGGTCGACACCTATTTCAAACCCTACCCCGGCTACTACTTCACCGGCGACGGCGCACGCCGCGATGAGGACGGCGATTACTGGATCACCGGGCGCATCGATGACGTGATCAACGTCTCCGGTCACCGCATCGGCACCGCCGAAGTGGAAAGCGCACTGGTATTGCACGACAGCATCGCCGAGGCCGCCGTGGTTGGTTACCCCCACGACGTCAAAGGTCAGGGCATCTACGCCTTCGTCACCCCCATGAACGGCACCGAACCCAATGACGAGTTGAAGAAAGAATTGCTGGCCCACGTCAGCAAGGAAATCGGCAGCTTTGCCAAACCGGATCTGATCCAGTGGGCGCCGGCCTTGCCGAAAACCCGTTCAGGCAAGATCATGCGGCGCATCTTGCGCAAGATCGCCTGCAACGAACTCGACAGCCTCGGTGATACCTCGACCCTGGCCGATCCGAGCGTGGTGCAAGGCCTGATCGACAAGCGCCTCAATCAGTAACACCCCGGGCGCGGTCAACCGGTCGCGCCTGGCCTTTCTCACTGAGTGGTCATGGAATTCATCCGCAGCCGTATCGAACAGCAACTCATGAGCCTGACCGGGCTGTCGCTTGGTCAGCTCGACCTGGAAAACCCCAAGGGCGATCCCGGCCTGTTTGGTCCGGACTCGATCAGTTGGCAGGTGCACGGCGATTTCAGCAGCATGTTGATCGGCGGTATCAGCGCGTTGTTGCTACAAGCTTTGCATCCGCTGGCGCTGGCCGGGGTTTGGGATCATTCGAACTTTCGTGAAGACATGCTCGGGCGTTTGCGGCGCACCAGCCAGTTTGTATCCGGTACCACGTTTGGCTCGCGCCGGGACGCCGACTGGTTGATCGAGAAAGTGCGCACCATTCACTTGCAGGTGGTCGGCACGGCGCCTGATGGCCGGCCCTACGCAGCCAGCGATGCGGATTTGTTGACCTGGGTGCATGTGGCGGAAGTGAGTAACTTTCTGGCGGCGCATTTGCGTTATCGCAATCCGCAGTTGTCGGGGGCAGATCAGGATCGTTATTACACGGAAATCGCCGTGATAGCCGAACGCCTGGGCGCGCGGGATGTGCCGAAATCGCGGCAGGCCGTCGCCGACTACCTGCAACGCATGCGCCCGCAGTTACTGTGCGATGAGCGCAGCCGCGAAGTGTTGCGCTTGTTGCTCGACGCACCGGCGCCGAGTGTTCTGGCGCGACCGTTTGGCGACCTGATGATGAAGGCCGGGATCGACCTGTTGCCGGACTGGGCCAGCGACATGCTCGAGGTGCGGCAGAGTTCGCTGCAACGGCAACTGATTCGCGCCAGCGTCAGACGCAGCGCACCGATGCTGCGCTGGGCAATGCGTAACGGCTCGGTGCAACGGGCTAAACGAAGAATGGGTTTGCTGACCTGAATGCTTCGCGAGCAGGCTCGCTCCCACATTTGGAATGCATTCCCATGTGGGAGCCTGCTCGCGAAGGGCACAACTCGATAGCCCGCCAAGCTGCTAAACTCCCGCGCCCCAATTCTCTCCAGCAAGGCGCCCGCATGTCTTCCTTGAATCAGGCGCTGCGCGCCGCCCTCGATCAACGCCAGGACTTGCTCGCTGAGCTACACAGCCAGGGCACAGATTGCTATCGGCTGTTCCACGGCAGCCAGGAAGGCGCCGGCGGTCTGACCATCGACCGCTACGGCCCACAGCTGCTGGTGCAAAGCTTTCACCAGACGCTGGAACGTGACGACCTGCTGCAACTGCACGCCATGGTCAATCAGAGCCTGGGGATGGAAACCTTGCTGGTTTACAACGACCGATCCCGAGGCAACTCGCGCATCGACCGGGAAGACAGCGTCTACAAAGCCGATGACGCAGCGCTGGCCGATCTGGTCGGCCACGAATGGGGTCTGAACTACCGTGTGCGCGGCCGCCATGCCGGGCAGGATCCGCTGCTGTTCCTCGATCTGCGCAACACCCGTGGCTGGGTCAAGGATCACGCCCAAGGCAAATCCGTGCTCAACCTGTTCGCCTACACCTGCGGCGTCGGCCTCAGTGCAGCTGCCGGTGGTGCGCGTGAAGTGTGCAATCTGGATTTCGCCGAAGGCAATCTGGCGGTCGGTCGCGAAAACGGTCTGCTCAACCCGCAGTTGCCCGAGATGCAGTTCATCCAGTCCGATTACTTTCCGGCGATCCGGCAGCTCGCCGGTCTGCCAATCAGTCAGCGCCGTGGACAGAAGCTGCCGAGCTATCAGCGTCTGGAACAGCGCCAATACGACCTGGTGCTGCTTGATCCGCCAGCGTGGGCCAAGAGCGCATTCGGCACTGTCGATTTGCTGCGTGACTATCAGAGCCTGCTCAAACCGGCCCTGCTGACCACCGCCGACAATGGCGTGCTGATCTGCTGCAACAATCTGGCGAAAGTCAGCATGGACGACTGGCGCGAGCAGGTGCTGCGCTGTGCCGAGAAGGCCGGGCGACCGGTGCGTGAGTGGAGCGTGATGACCCCAGGCGCCGACTTCCCGTCGATGGATCAGCAACCGCCGCTGAAAACCCTGATCCTGCAGCTCTGAAGCGCTCGAGCGGCGGACACCGCTCCCACATGGAAAGCGTTCCTACAGAAGAATCTGAACAATCCTGCTCCATGCGATGTACTTCGGAACCAGAATCGCGTGCCATACTCCAAGGCACTCCGATTCAGACAGATGAAGCCGCACATGCCCAAAGGATTGATTCGCGCGATTGGCGCCTTGTTGACTGCTCTGGCCCTCTACAGCTTGCTGGGGTTTCTGATTTTGCCGGGCATCGCCCTGCGTGTGGCCAATCAACAACTGGCCAATTACGCGACGGTGCCTGCGCATATCCAGCGCATCGAGCTCAACCCGTTCAGCCTTGAAGTCACCCTGTGGGGCCTGGTTATCGGCGAGCCGGGCAAGGAACAGGTCGGTTTCGAACGCCTGTACGCCGACCTGCAACTCGACAGCTTGTGGACAAAAGCTGTGCACTTGGCCGACGTCCAGCTGGACAAGCCAAAAACCGAAATTCTCTTCGCCAAAGACGGCAAGCTAAACCTGCTCGGTCTGTTCAACGTGCCAGCCAGCGAGCCGACACCGACCGACCCGAACGCCAAACCCTTCCCGCTGCGCATCGACAGCATCAAACTGGCCGGCGGCGTGGTGCACTTTGAGGATGTGCGTCCAAGCGAACCCATCGAGTTTCTCTACGACGACCTCAGCTTCGAACTGAAAAACCTCAGCACCCTGCCGGAAGACAGCGCCGACATGACCCTCGTCGCCCTTGGCCCCTACGGCGGCAGAATCGACTGGAGCGGCAATTTCAGCCTGATTCCGTTCACCTCCGAAGGCACGCTGAAAGTCACCGATGGCAAGATGAAAGGCTTCTGGCCTTATGTACGTGACGCGGTGCCCTTGGTGCTCGAAGACGGCGTGATCAGCCTCAGCACCGACTACAAACTCAATCTGTCGAAAGAAACCGAACTGCTGCTGAACAACGTCGCCGTGAGCATCGCGCCATTCGCCATCAAAGCTCCGGACGGGCGGCCACTGGCGAAACTCGAGCGTCTCGACGTCAGCGAAACCTCGGTCGATCTGGCCAAACAGCAAGTGGTGGTCGGCAAGATCCGCAGCAACAAACTGGAAACCTGGGCCGCACTGGAAGCCGACGGCCAACTGGACTGGCAGAAACTGTTTGCCAGCCAACCGTCGAAACCGGCGGCCAAAGCCGCCGCCGAACCTGCCAGCACGCCGGCCGCTGCCGACTCGCCGAAGCCAGAAGCCACTGCGCCGAGCAAGCCATGGCAAGTGCTGCTCAAAGACGTGCAATTGCGCAACTACACCGTGCATCTGGCCGACCGCTCGGCCAAACCGGCAGTAGCACTGGATATCACCCCGCTGAATGTCGATCTGCAGGATTTCGACAGCCTCAACGGCTCGCCCTTCAAGCTCAAACTCGATAGCGGTGTGGGCAAGCAAGGCAAGATCACGGCTGACGGCACGGTCAATCTCGCTCCGGTCAACGCCCAGCTCAATGTAAAAACCCAGGACATCGACCTGCGGGTCGCGCAGTCTTACATCAACCCGTTCATTCGCCTGGAACTGCGCAGCGGCATGCTCGGCAGTGATCTCAAGGTCAATCTCAAGAGCACCGAGCCGCTGGCCCTAAGCGTCACCGGGCGCGCGCAGATCGAGCAACTGCACACCCTCGACACCCTGAAAACCCGCGATTTCCTCAAGTGGCAGCAGGTGGTGGTCGAAGGCTTGAACTATCAGCACGGCGACAGCCTGTCGATTGACAAGGTCAACCTGTTCCAGCCGTATGTGCGGTTCATGATCAACGATGATCGCACCACCAACATCGATGACCTGCTGATCCCGCAGCCCGCCGACAGCGGCGCCAAAAGCGCAGCAGCGAAACCGGCCAGCAACGAGAAACCGCTGGGCATTCACATCGGCGGCATCGCCATCAACGACGGTTCGGCCAACTTCGCCGACTTCAGCCTGACGCCGAATTTCGCTACCGCCGTGCAGCAACTCAATGGCCAGATCGGCACCATCGACAGCCGTCAGGCGAAACCGGCCAGTGTCGACATCAAAGGCAAGGTCGACCGCTATGCACCGGTGACCATCAAGGGCGCGGTCAATCCGTTCGACCCAATGGCCAGCCTCGACATCGCCACCAGTTTCAAACGTGTCGAGCTGACCACGCTGACGCCCTACTCCGGCAAATTCGCCGGTTACCGCATCCGCAAGGGCCGGCTCAACCTCGACCTGCATTACCTGATCACCAAGGGCCAGCTCAAAGCCGAGAACAAAGTGGTGGTCGAGCAACTGCAGCTCGGTGAGAAAGTCGACAGCCCTGATGCTGTGAGCCTGCCACTGAAACTGGCGATTGCCTTGCTCAAGGACGTCGACGGCAAGATCTCCATCGAATTGCCGGTGACCGGCGACTTGAACAACCCGCAGTTCAGCGTGATGCCGATTGTCTGGCAGACCCTGCGCAACCTGATCGTCAAAGCCGCTGCTGCGCCCTTCAAAATGATTGGCGGGCTGATCAGTGGCGGCGGTTCGGAAGACCTTGGCACGGTGTCGTTTGCCCCGGGTTCCAGCGAGTTGAACAAGGATGCCGAAGCGGCGCTGATCAAACTGTCTCAGGCGCTCAAGGAGCGCCCGGCCCTGCGTCTGGAAATCGAAGGCACTGCCGCGCAGAGCAGCGATGGTCCATTGCTCGCCGAGCAGCGTCTGGAGCGTGAATACCAGTACAACTACTACAAGATGCTCCAGCGTCGCGGCGATAAAGTCCCGGCGCAAGCGTCGTTGCTGCAAGTGCCGGACAGCGAAAAAGGTCCACTGCTCGAAGGCATTTACCGCACCCGTCTGAAAACCCAGCCGCCAGCCGAATGGAAGGATCTGGGCAAGGAAGAACGCACGGCGAAGATGCGCGAAGGCGTGATCAAGTTCTGGAGTGGCAGCGATGTGCTGTTGCGTCAGTTGGGTCAGGACCGTGCCAGCAGCATCAAGGATTATCTGGTCGATAAAGGCCAACTGGCAGACGACCGCGTGTACTTCATCGACGCCAGTCTCGGTGAAGCCGAGAGCGATGGCCGCGTGGTGACGCAAATGCACCTGGATGCTGAATGATGAAACTGCAGTGGCTGGCCTTGATCGCAATGACCTTCGCGGCCAGCCACGCCTCGGCGTCCGATACCCTGCGCTGCGGCAGTCAACTGATCAGCCTGGGCGACCGTTCCAGCGAAGTCCTGCAAAAGTGTGGTGAGCCGGTCAGCCGTGATGTCTTGGGTTACAAGCGCAGCGCCAACCGCCGCGAGGAGTTTCAGGTCGAGGAATGGACCTACGGTCCGAGCAACGGCATGTACCAATACCTGCGCTTCGAAGGCAATCGCCTGCGGCAGATCAACAGCAAACGCGGTAACTAAACCCGACGCCGATTCCCCCTGTAGGAGTGAGCCTGCTCGCGATAGCGGTCTACCAGCGAATGAAATAGCTGACTGACTCACCGCTATCGCGAGCAGGCTCACTCCTACAGCTGTTTTGTAGTGCTCCTGAAATAGAACAGGCCCCGACACAAGTGCCGGGGCCCGTAATGGTCACATCCGTGTGACCGTTCGCATGAACTCTAAAGTTGCGGCAGACGTATTGCTCGGCCCGTCTGTCGCGCCTTCTCCCGGTCCAGGCGAGAAGTCATGCCTTACTCGGCTTTCAGGCCGTCAGCGGAGACCGCTTTGACGCCTTTGATTTTCTTGGTGATAGCGACAGCGGTCGCTTTCTGAGCATCAGTTACCGCAACAGTCGACGACAGGGAAACCACACCTTTGTTGGTTTCTACTTTGATGTCGGTACCTGGAATGCCTTTTTCAGTGACCAGATCGCTTTTGACTTTGGTGGTGATCCAGGTGTCGGAAGTAGCTTCTTTCGCCTTGGTGACTTCACCGGCAGCCAGAGTCATTGGAGCCTGAGTAGCCTGGGCGGATTGTGCGAATGCACCGGAAGCCATGGTCAGGGTCAGCGCGGTAGCAGCAGCGGCAGTGATAGCGAACTTCTTCATACGAGTAACTCCTGTTTTTCTGGAAAGTCTGCTGGTTGTCTTGTCAGCAGGGTTACCAAGGTAGTTGCGAACGCTGTGCCAACTTTTTGAAAGACACAAAACACATATAAATCAATAAGTTACAGATATCTGAAAATTCCGGATTCATGCAAAATGCATGACTCGTGGAATATTCACATGCAAGTTGCGGTTTTTTGGAAAGTTCCTAAGGCGCTGAAATTATTGAAGCTTTTGTGAAGTGCCAGACAATAAAAATGCCCCGCAGAGCGGAGCATTCTGGCCAGCACACGTCAGCTTATGTACCGGTGGCAGTGCAGCCTTTAGGCGAATAGTCCGGAGCAACGGTGGTACCACAAGTCCACACACCTGCGCCGGTCCCTGAGGAACGTGTCAGGGTGATGGTTTTGCTCAGCACCGGACCCGGAGCATTGAGCAATGTGCAAGTGATGGTCCCGGCACCGGTGGATGCCGTGCCGGAAGCGGCCAGTGTGCAGTTGGAAGTCGCAGCGGTGGCACTGCCCGCCACTAGGGTCAGGGTCGGATCAGTGCCTTGATTGATGGTGTCTTCAAACGGCACCTTCAGCGCACTGATTTCCGCCAGCCCCGCCGTCACCTTCGACCGTGCCTGATATTTGGAATATTGCGGCAACGCGATGGTCGCCAGAATCCCGATGATCGCCACCACGATCAGCAACTCGATCAGGGTAAAACCTTGTTGTTTTTTCATAGACACGCTCCATGCATGAGTCGAATTCTCATGATCTGCAAGGGACGGAGCATAGGCCATGCCAATGCCTGCAAAGCCCCGTTCATTAGGCGCAAAGCGCTTGCAACGCCAATTCCTACAACCTGTAACCGCACTATCTGACACTTTTTGTCACCTGCACCCGCCGTGTTTGGCGCTGTCACTTGACTAGGCTATAAGTCATGAACGGCAAGCGTGCGGAATCCCCATGAATGACATCGCTCTGAGCGGTCTGGCCAAGCAATTGGTCCAGGCCGAACTGATCACGGAAAAAGGCGCCCAGCAAGCCTGGCAACAGGCCCAGCGCAATCGCCTGTCGCTGGTCAGCTATCTGGTGCAGAACAAACTGGTCAAGAGCTGGCAAGTGGCCGAGATTGCCAGCGAGCATTTCGGCATGGCGTTCCTTGATCTCAATTGCCTCGACAAGGAAACCCAACCCAAAGGCCTGGTCAGCGAAAAACTCGTGCGTCAGCATCACGCCCTGCCCTTGTGGCGGCGTGGCAACAAGCTGTTCGTGGGCATTTCCGACCCGAGCAATCATCAAGCGATCAACGACATTCAATTCAGCACCGGGCTGAGCACCGAAGCCATTCTGGTCGAGGACGACAAACTTACCGATGCCATCGAAAAATTCTTCGACACCCACACCAGCGGTCTCGAGGACATGGCCGATGTCGATCTCGACGGGGTCGATGTCGAATCCGTCGACGACAGCAAGCAGGACGCCATCGGCGGCCTCGACGCCGACGATGCGCCGGTGGTGCGCTTCGTGCACAAGATGCTGCTCGACGCGATCAAAAGCGGTTCTTCCGACTTGCACTTCGAGCCTTACGAAAAAAACTACCGGGTGCGGGTGCGCACCGACGGCATCCTGCGCGAGGTTGCCAAACCGCCGATTCAACTGGCCGGGCGCATCGCCGCGCGCCTGAAAGTCATGGCCAGCCTGGATATTTCGGAACGGCGCAAACCTCAGGACGGGCGGATCAAGATGCGCCTGTCAAAAAGCAAATCAATCGATTTCCGGGTCAACACCCTGCCGACCCTGTGGGGCGAAAAAGTGGTGATCCGGATTCTCGACCCGTCCAGCGCACAGATCGGCATCGACGCCCTCGGCTATGAGCCCGAGCAAAAGGATCTGTACATGGCCGCTCTCAAGCAGCCACAGGGCATGATTCTGGTCACCGGGCCCACGGGGTCGGGGAAAACCGTGTCGCTGTACACCGGCCTGAACATCCTCAACACCGTCGACATCAACATATCCACCGCCGAAGACCCGGTGGAGATCAATATGGAAGGCATCAACCAGGTCAACGTCAATCCCAAACAAGGGCTCGACTTTGCCCAGGCATTGCGCTCGTTTCTGCGTCAGGACCCGGACGTGATCATGGTCGGTGAAATCCGCGACCTGGAAACCGCCGAGATCGCCATCAAAGCCGCGCAGACCGGTCACCTGGTGCTCTCGACCCTGCACACCAACAGCGCTGCGGAAACCCTGACGCGCCTGCACAACATGGGCATTCCCGGTTTCAACATCGCCACCTCGGTCAGCCTGATCATCGCCCAGCGCCTGGCGCGCAAACTGTGCAGCCACTGCAAGAAAGCCATCGAGATCCCGCGCGAAACCTTGCTCAAGGAAGGCTTCCCCGAGGAACGCATCGGCCATTTCACGATCTACGAGCCGGTCGGTTGTGATCACTGCAACGGCGGTTACAAAGGACGCGTGGGGATTTATGAAGTGGTGAAAAACACACCGGAGCTGCAACACTTGATCATGGCCGAAGGCAACTCGCTGGAAATCGACCTGCAGATGCGCCGCGACGGCTTCGACGACCTGCGCACCTCCGGGCTGCACAAGGCCATGCAAGGCATCACCAGCCTTGAAGAAATCAACCGGGTCACCAAGGACTGAACATGGCGGTCAAGGCAGCAAAAATCAGTATTTATGCCTGGGAAGGCACCGACAGAAAAGGCAGCAAAGTCACCGGTGAACTGAGCGGCCAGAACCCGGCGCTGATCAAGGCACAACTGCGCAAACAGGGGATCAATCCCGGCAAGGTGCGCAAGAAATCCGCGTCATTGCTGAGCTTTGGCAAACGCATCAAGGCCCGGGACATTGCCCTGTTCACCCGGCAGATGGCGACCATGATGAAAGCCGGCGTCCCGCTGTTGCAGTCGTTCGACATTATTGGCGAAGGCTTTGATAACCCGGCCATGCGCAAACTGGTGGACGACGTGAAACAGGAGGTCGCGGCCGGTAACAGCTTCGCCGCAGCCCTGCGCAAGAAACCGCAGTATTTCGACGAGTTGTATTGCAACCTGGTCGATGCCGGCGAACAGTCCGGCGCCCTCGACACCCTGCTCGAACGCGTCGCGACCTATAAGGAAAAAAGCGAAAGCCTCAAAGCCAAGATCAAGAAAGCCATGACCTATCCCACCGCCGTGGTGCTGGTCGCGGCTGTTGTCACCGGGATTCTGCTGGTCAAAGTAGTGCCACAATTTCAGTCAGTGTTTTCCGGTTTCGGTGCCGAACTGCCGGCGTTCACCCTGATGGTGATCAGCCTGTCGGAATTCATGCAGCAATGGTGGTGGGCGATTCTCGCTGCACTGGTCGCAGCGATTTTCGGCACCCGCCACGCGCTAAAAACATCCCAGGCCTTGCGCGATCGCAAAGACACCTGGCTGCTGAAACTGCCACTGGTGGGAACACTGATGTACAAGTCCGCCGTGGCGCGATTCGCTCGAACCTTGTCCACCACATTTGCCGCCGGTGTGCCGCTGGTGGAAGCCCTCGACTCAGTGGCCGGCGCCACCGGCAACGTGGTCTTCAAGCGAGCCGTGCTGCGCATTCGCCAGGACGTGTCCACCGGTATGCAGCTGAATTTCTCGATGCGCAGCACCGGGGTCTTTCCCAGCATGGCCGTGCAAATGACCGCGATTGGCGAAGAGTCCGGCGCCCTGGATGACATGCTCGACAAGGTAGCGGGCTTTTACGAGGAAGAAGTGGATAACATGGTCGACAACCTCACCAGCCTCATGGAGCCGTTCATCATGGTCGTGCTGGGGGTGATCGTCGGCGGGCTGGTGGTGGCCATGTACCTGCCGATCTTCCAACTCGGCTCAGCGATCTGACATGCCTATCGACGAACTGTTTGCCGTGTATCCGTTAGCGTTTGTCGGCACCGCCCTGCTGCTGGGTCTGGTGATTGGCAGCTTCCTCAATGTGCTGATCTGGCGCCTGCCAAAAATGCTCGAACGCGACTGGCGCCAACAGGCACACGATGTGCTCGGTTTGCCCGGCGAGGCCTCGCAACCCATCTACAACCTGATGCTGCCGCACTCCGAATGCCCGCATTGCGCCCACCGGATTCGCCCGTGGGAGAACGTTCCCCTGCTCAGTTATCTATGGCTGCGCGGGCGCTGTTCAGCGTGCTCCGCTCCGATCAGCAAACGTTATCCGTTGACCGAGCTGGCCTGTGGGCTGCTTTCGGCCTTCATCGCCTGGCACTTGGGCTTCGGTTGGCCGGCGTGCCTGCTGATCGTCCTCACCTGGGGTCTGCTGGCGATGAGTCTGATCGACACCGAGCATCAACTATTGCCCGATGTGCTGGTGCTGCCGTTACTGTGGCTGGGGTTGATCGTCAACAGTTTCGGCCTGTTCGTGACCTTGCACGATGCGTTGTGGGGGGCGGTGGCCGGTTATCTGGCGCTGTGGTCAGTGTTCTGGCTGTTCAAGCTGCTGACCGGCAAGGACGGCATCGGTCATGGTGATTTCAAGCTGTTGGCGCTGCTGGGGGCATGGGGCGGCTGGCAGATTCTGCCGCTGACGATTCTGTTGTCATCACTGGTCGGCGCCATTATCGGGGTGATTTTGTTGCGCCTGCGGGAGCAGAAAACCTCGACGCCAATCCCCTTCGGCCCTTATCTGGCAATTGCCGGCTGGATTGCCTTGCTCTGGGGTGGTCAAATAACCGCCTTCTATTGGCAGTTTGTCGGTTTGAAATGAATACCCCTGTGGAAAAACCCTGGATTCTCGGCCTCACTGGCGGCATCGGCAGCGGCAAAAGCGCAGCGGCTCAGCACTTCATTGATCTGGGTGTCCACGTGGTGGATGCCGATCACGCGGCACGCTGGGTGGTTGAGCCGGGGCGTCCGGCGCTGGCGCAGATTGCCGAACACTTCGGCCCCGGTGTGCTGCAGGCCGATGGCACGCTGGACCGCGCCGCCCTGCGTAAACTGATCTTTGAAGTGCCGGAGCAACGCCGTTGGCTCGAAGCCCTGCTGCATCCGTTGATCGCCGAGGAAATCGCTCATCACCTGGCGCAGGCAAAATCGCCTTACGCGATTCTGGTGTCGCCGCTGCTGATCGAATCCGGGCAATACGCGATGACCCAGCGCATTCTGGTGATCGACGCTCCGCAACAATTGCAGATCGAACGCACCTTGCAGCGAGACCAGACCAGCGAAGCGCAGGTTCAGGCGATCCTCAAGGCTCAGTCGAGCCGCGAAGAGCGAGTGAGCCGCGCCGACGACGTAGTGGTCAACGACCGCGACCTCGCCTGGCTGCACAGCGAGGTCGAGCGTCTGCATCACTTTTACCTGACTTTATCCGGAGGCCAAGCATGAGCCAGATCCCCACCGTTGAATGCCCGACCTGCGGCGCCCCCGTGGAATTCATCCCCGAAAACAAGTTTCGGCCGTTCTGCTCTGATCGCTGCAAGCTGATCGACCTCGGCGCCTGGGCGTCGGAAGAACACAAGATTCCGGTCGCACCGGATGCCGAGGACGAACTGTTTTCCGGCGACTTCGATCCGCGTCACTGATCTCGATCAGGGCCGCATAAAGCCGTAGTCCTGATCGTCGTCGAGGTTTTCCGCCAGAAAGCGCAACTCGTCGGCCAGGTCTTCGGCGTTGCGCACGGCCTTGCTCTGCTGCACCACCGCACTGAGCAAGGCGCGCAAACTCAACCCCGGGTCAAAACCCACTTCCTGCGCCATCTCCAGACTCTGCCGGGTTTCCTGCCTGGCCCACTCGTAAACACTCATGCCGATGCTCCTGAAGGGATTTGCGCGAGCATGAAATTTCCCGCGCGCAGCGGGTTTGATGTGGATCAAGACTTCGGATCGTCGTCCTTCCACGGCGCCGAAAGGTAGCGTGTGCGGTTGAAGGTCTCCAGCCATTCCGGGCTGAATACCACCAGGGCACTGACGATCATGCCGTTGATGAACGCCTCGGGGAAAATGATCAGCCACACGTAACCGATGAAGTCTTCCAGCCATTCCGGCATGGCGAAGAGGCCGTCGTACCACAGCAGCGTCAGGCTCAGGATCAGGCACAACAGGGCTGACAGCGCGGCGGCAAAGAAGCCGGAACAGAAGATGTACACGAACGGATTGCGTGGCTGAGCACGCTCGACGAGGATCGCCACACACTCGGTGACCAGCACCGGCAGCAAAATGAACAAGGCGCCATTGACCCCCATCGCTGCGAGATCCTGACGCCCGAGCAGCACCAGGCCGATCTGCGCCACCAGCCCGCCAACGATCGCCAGCGGCCAGTCCAGCAACAGGGTTACCGCCGTCATGCCGAGGAAGTGATACGACACGCCCGTGTCGAAATCCCTGCGCATCAACCACAAGAGAAACAACGCAAACACGGTGCCGAACAGCAGATGCTGACGCCGGCTGTCGCTGAACAACTCGACCCACGGCGCACGCGCGATCGCCCAGAGCAAAACCGGCAGATAAATCAGCCAGCCCAGCAACAGACTTTCAGTCGCCAGCACCTCGACGCCGATCATGGACGCGCCTTCTCCAGTGCCTCGCGCAGGTCACCCGCGTTGGCGTACTCACGTTGCGAGAGCAATCGACCGTCCTTGAGTTGCAACCACAATACCTGGCCTTCCGCGCCGGGATAGCGCGACGCAACCCGTCCTTCTCGATCCAGCATGACCCGATAGTGGTAGTCGCGCATCGCCGGTACGGCAAACATTTTGGCAATCAGCGCCGGCATGCGCTGGATGTCGGCAACGAACACTGCGTGACGGGCCTCCAGATAGCCCTTGGGTTGGTCCTTCAACGCTTCCTTGATCAGCTTGGCGCCGTCCATATCCCGTGCCACCAGCAGCGAGGTGGTGCTGTTATCGAGGGTGAAGGGTTGCTCGTACTGATCGAGCAACGTCCAGGGAGCCAGACGCTCACCGGTTTCGAGCGCATGGGCACACAGCGGAAAAACAGCAAACAGCAGCAGCCAGCGAAATTTCACGATGAGTCCTCACGGTTTGGCGCAAATAATCGATTTCCATGAGTCTACACCGCCCTTCTCCACTGCCCACTGATGCACTTTGCCGCGGAACGCTTTCAGCTTGTCGCATTTGAACGCTAAGCTTGGGCTTATGGATGACTCAGATTATTTACGCCTGCTGACCATCGCGGCCGAGCAGGCCAACGCCTTTCTGTCCAATGCCCGCAAATGGGAGCGTGAGCGTTGGGTCTGCCAGCGCCTGCTGCAAGGCCTGAACATTCCCTACCGCGCCGACGAATTCGCGCCGGCCGGCGAACCGCCGGACGTGCTGTTTCGCGATGCCAATTTCGAGGTGTTCTTCGTGCTCGACGAGGGCCGTCGGCTTAACGACGAATGGCGCGATGAATTGCAGCGACGACGTAGCGCCTTTTCCCTCAGCCAACTGGTGCGCCGCGAAGCCAAGCCGAAACGGATCCCGGCCAATGAATTCCTGCTGCGACTGGCGCCGACCCTGCGCAAAAAAGCACACAACTACAAAGAACGCGGCATGGATCTCGGCGAACTGGACATCATCGCCTTCGCCAGCCTCAAACGAGAAGTACTGGATTTGAACAGCCATTTCCCCCCGCCCACCGAATACCTGCGTCAGGGCTGGCGCTCGCTGTCGCTCGTCGGCCCGACCTTCGCCCGCGTGCTGTTCGCCCACCCGGACGCGCCGGATTTTCTGCGCAGCAACCTCGGTCGCAGCATCGTTTTTGATGTGGGAATCAGCCTGTGACCCCCCTTCAGCAATTGATCGCCGATGTACCGCAGACTGGATGTGTGCGCTGGATTGGCGTGCGCCCCGAGTCGCGCGGGCCGATGATCGAACTCGATGCCGTGGAGGCGCGGCTGGAAGCAGGACTGACCGGCGATCATGCCCGTCCCGGTGTGCGTAACGCGCGGCAGGTGACCCTGATCCAGTGGGAACATCTGGCGGTGATCAGCGCATTGATGGGGCGCCCTGATGATCAACCGGTCAGGCCTGAAGATCTGCGGCGCAATCTGGTTATCAGCGGTATCAATTTGTTTAGTCTCAAGGGTCGGCGCTTTCGCATCGGTCAGGCAATATTCGAAACCACGGGCTGGTGTCAGCCCTGCGCACGCCTGCAGCACAACCTCGGCCCGGGCACCTTTCAAGCGGTGCGCGGCCATGGCGGAATTACCGCGCGGGTGTTACAAAGCGGGATCATTCGCCTCGAAGACCGGGTGAGCGTCGAACCGGTTCCGGACAGCGGCTATGCTGCGTTCAACCCCGGATAAAAACCGCTGTAGCTTCTGCCCATTCAGCAACGTCTACCTGACGAGGCAAATATGACCAGCCGCCTGAACCCCGAAGACCAGAAACATGTCGAAGAGTACCTGCAACTGTCCCAACATCGAGTCGAGCGCCGGCCTTTCCGGCCGTGGATGCTCCTCGTGCTGGTGCTGGCAGTGACCATTGGTCTGGGCCTGTTGAGCCGATTTATCAGTTACCTGACGCTATGAGCAGCTTAGCGCTCGCTTGGGTAACCGCACCGATTTCCTTTAAAAACCTTGCGAGTTATCCCTATGTCCCATCGTATTGTTATTGTCGGCGGCGGCGCCGGCGGTCTGGAGTTGGCTACCCGTCTGGGTAAGACTCTGGGCAAGCGCGGCACGGCCAGTGTGATGCTGGTCGACGCCAACCTGACGCACATCTGGAAACCGCTGTTGCACGAAGTGGCCGCCGGATCGCTGAACTCCTCCGAAGACGAACTCAACTATGTTGCCCAGGCAAAATGGAACCACTTCGAGTTCCAGCTAGGGCGCATGAGCGGGCTCGATCGCGCACAGAAGAAAATCCAGCTGGCCGCCACCTACGACGAAAACGGCGTAGAACTGGTGCCTGCACGTGAAGTGCAATACGACTCGCTGGTAATCAGCGTCGGCAGCACCACCAACGATTTCGGCACTCAGGGCGCGGCGCAGCACTGCCTGTTCCTCGACACGCGCAAACAGGCCGAGCGTTTCCACCAGCAATTGCTTAATCACTATCTGCGTGCCCATGCCGGGCAAACCGATGTGGTCGAGCAGATCAGCGTGGCGATTGTCGGTGCCGGCGCCACAGGCGTGGAACTGGCGGCAGAACTGCACAACGCCGCCCATGAACTGGCGGCTTATGGCCTGGACCGGATCAAACCGGAAAACATGCACATCACCCTGATCGAAGCCGGCCCACGGGTACTCCCTGCCCTGCCAGAGCGTATCAGCGGGCCGGTGCACAAAACCCTGGAAAAGCTCGGGGTCAACGTGATGACCAACGCTTCGGTCAGCGAAGTGACCGCCGACAGCCTGATCACCGCCGATGGCAACGAGATCAAGGCCAGCCTGAAAGTCTGGGCGGCGGGCATTCGCGCGCCGGGTTTCCTCAAGGACATCGACGGCCTGGAAACCAACCGCATCAATCAACTGCAAGTGCTGCCGACGCTGCAAACCACCCGCGACGAGAACATCTTTGCTTTCGGTGACTGCGCCGCGTGCCCGCAACCGGGTACCGATCGCAATGTGCCGCCGCGTGCCCAAGCCGCACACCAACAGGCGTCGCTGCTGGCCAAATCGCTGAAACTGCGCATCGAAGGCAAGACCTTGCCGGAGTACAAGTACACCGACTACGGCTCGCTGATCTCGCTGTCGCGTTTTTCGGCTGTGGGTAACTTGATGGGTAACCTCACCGGCAGCGTGATGCTCGAAGGCTGGCTGGCGCGGATGTTTTACGTGTCGCTGTATCGCATGCACCAGATGGCGCTGTACGGGCCGTTCCGCACGGCGATGCTGATGCTGGGCAGCAAGATTGGCCGTGGCACTGAACCGCGTCTGAAACTGCATTGATGTAAACCTGTGGGAGCGAGCCTGCTCGCGATAGCGATTTGTAAGTCAACATCATTGTTGAATGACAAATCGCTATCGCGAGCAGGCTCACTCCTACATTTGATTTGTGATTCTGTCTCGTAGTGTATCTGCGCCCTCCTTATCGCCCTTCGCTTACAAACTCCCCCGCTGCGCGACACAGTCGCGATACACCGCCACCGCTTAATGGCCACACCCGAGCAACACCTGCTCAGGCAATCGTCCTTAACGTGTGGTTGCGCAGTGCAGCCCAGGAGAATGTAAATGTCCCGTACTTCGACCCTCGGTAAAAAATCCATTGGCCTGATCGGCGCCGCGCTGGCGGGCGGCCTGATGTTGTCCGGTTCGGTGTTTGCCGCTCAACCACTGGCGCAGGGCTACATGGTTGCGTCGGCGGAAACCTCGGTGAAAGCGCCGGAAGGCAAATGCGGTGAAGGCAAATGCGGCGATGCTTCGATGGCCAAGACAGACAGCGACGGTGACGGCAAGGTCTCGCGCGCCGAATTTCTGAAAGTCGCGCCGAAGTCCGACTTCGACAAGATCGACACCAACCACGACGGTTTCATCGACGAGCAAGAGGCCTACAACAACGTGAAGGCCAACTTTGAAGCCAACGGCAAGAAGATGCCAAAAGGCTTGTTCGAGCACCTGAAAGATCAAGACGGCGCTTGATCGACAGTAAAAAACAAGCCGCGCTTCTCCTGAGAGAAACGCGGCATTTTCACGTCTGCCCGTTTACAACTGGAAGCGCCGCACCATGCCCTGCAAGGCATTGGCAAGTTTCGACAACTCGTGGCTGGAGGCACTGGTCTGGTCGGCACCGGCGGCCGAACGTACCGATAAATCACGAATGTTCACCAGGTTGCGATCCACTTCCCGGGCTACTTGCGCTTGTTCTTCAGCTGCGCTGGCGATCACCAGATTGCGTTCATGGATCTCATGCACCGACGCGGTAATGGTTTGCAGCGCCTCACCGGCACGCTCAGCCAAGGCCAGCGTGGTCGTCGCACGCGCGGTACTGGCCTGCATCGAATCCAGCGCCAGGCTCGAACCGCTGCGCATGCCCTGGACCATCTGCTCGATCTCCTGCGTCGATTGCTGCGTGCGATAGGCCAGCGCGCGTACTTCATCGGCGACTACGGCAAAGCCTCGCCCGCTCTCCCCGGCGCGTGCCGCCTCAATCGCCGCGTTGAGCGCCAGCAAATTGGTCTGCTCGGCAATCGCCCGAATCACGTCGAGCACTTTGCCGATGTCCTGCGATTGATTGGCCAGTGATTGCACCAACTCACCGGTCTGTTGCACGTCGCTGGCCAGTGCATTGATGGCCGTGGCGGTCTCACTGACCCGCACCTGGCCCAGATGCGCCGACTCGCTGGATTGACGGGTCGCGTCAGACGTCGACACCGCATTGCGTGCGACCTCTTCCACTGCGGCCGTCATCTGGTTGACGGCCGTCGCGGCTTGCTCGATTTCGGTGTTCTGTTGTTGCAGGCCCTGGGTGCTGTCGAGTGTTACCGCATTGAGTTCATCGGCAGCGGTCGCCAGTTGCGTCGCCGAACCACTGATACCCTGCAGCGTCTCGCGCAGGTTCTGCTGCATGGTCGCCAAGGCTTTGAGCAAACGACTGACTTCATCATTGCCATGGGTTTCGATCGGCCGGGTCAGATCCCCCTGCGCGACACTTTCGGCGGCACTCACGGCGCTGCTGAGCGGGCGAACGATACTGCGAGTGAGCATCATCGCCAGTGCCACCGTGGCCAGCGCGGCCAAGGCAATGAACAAGCTGACAATCATGCGCGAGTTTTCGTAGTGCGCAGCGGACTTCTGGCTTTCCGCGGCGACCTGTTTGGCGAACAGATCCGCCAGATCGTTGAGTTGTTTGCCGGAGCCATCGACGACGGTTTTCATGTCGACCAGCAACAACCTGGTCAACTCATCACGCTTGCCTTGCTCGGCGAGGGCGAAAGATTGAGCGATACCGCTGCGATACGCGGCAAAGGTCTTTTTGAATTGGTCGTATAGCTGCTGGCCTTCCGGGGTGTTGACCAGTTTGTCGTAAGCGGCGATTTTCTCGCTCAGCTCCTTGTCGCGGGTGTCCATCTGGCTGCGGTAGGTGGCGATATTGTTCGCATCCTGATCCAGCGCCATGCGCAGTGAGATGGTGCGGATGCGCAGCATGATCTCGCGGATCTCGTCGCCGCCACGAATGCTCGGCAGCCACTGGTTTTCTACTGCGACTTCACTATCGCGAATGCTCGACATCTGCCCCAGCGCAAACACGCCGAGCAAGGCCACCAACACCGCGATCAGGGCGAACCCCAGGGCTGCCCGGGGAGCA
Organism: Pseudomonas neuropathica; assembly: GCF_015461835.1. Classification (GTDB taxonomy): domain Bacteria; phylum Pseudomonadota; class Gammaproteobacteria; order Pseudomonadales; family Pseudomonadaceae; genus Aquipseudomonas; species Aquipseudomonas neuropathica. The sequence continues at coordinate 54,397 of NZ_JACOPX010000009.1, forward strand.
ATATTCAACTGACGAAGCAACATGACGAACGCCCTTATTCTTGTATTGGCCAGATTCAAGGGGCGAAGCCATGGCAGTCCCCTCGTGTTAGCGGGCTATCGGCAGGTTGTATGATGACTTGAAGGGGAAATGAGTTTTTGTCGGACAAAAAAAATCCCCGTATCTTTCGATACGAGGATTTTTAATATGGTCGGGGTAAGGGGATTCGAACTCCTGACATCCTGCTCCCAAAGCAGGCGCGCTACCGGACTGCGCTATACCCCGGTAAAAAAAAGGCGACCTTTCAAAGATCGCCTTCTTCGATCAGCGCTTTTGGCCTCTGATCTTAAGATTCGATCCCAGCGCAAACTGGTTTCAAAAATGGTGGGTCGTGTGGGATTCGAACCTACGACCAATTGGTTAAAAGCCAACTGCTCTACCAACTGAGCTAACGACCCAAAAATGGTCGGGGTAAGGGGATTCGAACTCCTGACATCCTGCTCCCAAAGCAGGCGCGCTACCGGACTGCGCTATACCCCGGCTTGAAATTGGCTCCGTGACCAGGACTCGAACCTGGGACCCAATGATTAACAGTCATTTGCTCTACCGACTGAGCTATCACGGAACTACATATTTCAATTTACAACGGTGAAACTTACTGCATCTAGCCACTCGTTCGCATCGCTGCGTTCGTGTGTCTGAGGCGCGCTATTCTACAACCTAGAACACCTCTGTCAACCCCCTAAATTGCTTTCAAGTTAATGATTTGCAACTTATTTCAGATTTCAACTCAGTGAGCTGAGACCGTCTTGGCGACTGACTGCGGGGCGCACTTTACAAGCCTTTTCCTTTGAGTTCAACAGCCTAACGAAAAAAAAGGCCCCACAATGTGGGGCCCTCCTTTTTTCATTGGCGCTCAGGCTCAGTTGAAAACGATTTCGTCGTTCTCGACAGTGCCGGTTGCCGTGTCGCCCGGCATGAAGTGACCCGAGAGGATCAACTGCGCCAGCGGGTTTTCGATCCAGCGCTGAATTGCCCGTTTCAAAGGACGTGCGCCATACACCGGGTCGTAGCCAACGGCGATAAGCTTGTCCATCGCTTCCGGGCTGAGTTCCAGCTTCAGCTCGCGCTCGGCCAGACGGCTGCGCAGACGGCCCAACTGAATCTCGGTAATACCCGCGATCTGATCCCGCGCCAAAGGCTCGAAGATCACCACTTCATCGACCCGGTTGATGAACTCCGGACGGAAGTGCGACGTCAGTGCATCCATTACGGCAGCACGCTGCGCTTCGCGATCACCGACCAGTTCCTGGATCTGTACCGACCCCAGGTTCGAGGTCATGACGATCACGGTATTGCGGAAGTCCACCGTGCGGCCATGGCTGTCGGTCAGGCGACCATCCTCGAGCACTTGCAGCAAGATGTTGAACACATCCGGGTGCGCCTTCTCGACTTCGTCCAGCAGAATCACCGAATAAGGCTTGCGACGCACCGCCTCAGTCAGGTAACCACCCTCTTCGTAGCCGACGTATCCCGGTGGCGCACCGATCAGGCGAGCCACGGAATGTTTCTCCATGAACTCGGACATGTCGATTCGCACCATCGCCTCTTCCGTATCAAAGAGGAACTCGGCCAGCGCCTTGCACAGCTCGGTTTTACCAACACCAGTCGGGCCGAGGAACATGAACGAGCCGCTCGGACGATTCGGGTCGGACAACCCGGCGCGCGAACGGCGTACCGCGTTGGCCACAGCGACCACGGCCTCTTCCTGACCGATCACCCGTTTGTGCAACAGGCTTTCCATCTTCATCAGCTTGTCGCGCTCGCCCTCGAGCATTTTCGACACCGGGATGCCGGTCCACTTCGACACAACTTCAGCGATTTCTTCTTCAGTCACCTTGCTGCGCAGCAACTGGTTCTCGCTCTTGCCGTGCTGGTCGACCATTTGCAGGCTGCGTTCCAGATCCGGGATCACCCCGTACTGCAATTCGGCCATGCGATTGAGGTCGCCTTTACGGCGCGCGGCCTCCAGCTCCTGACGCGACTGTTCGATCTTCTGCTGAATCTGTGCAGAACCCTGCACCTCGGCTTTTTCCGAGTTCCAGATTTCTTCCAGATCCGAGTACTCACGCTCGTGGCGGACGATTTCTTCCTGGAGTTTCTCCAGACGTTTCATCGCCGCTTCGTCGCTTTCCTTCTTCAGCGCCTGAGATTCCACCTTCAACTGAATCAGGCGACGCTCCAGACGATCGAGCACTTCCGGTTTGGAGTCGATTTCCATGCGGATGCGGCTAGCGGCCTCGTCGATCAGATCGATGGCCTTGTCCGGCAACTGCCGGTCAGTGATGTAGCGATGGCTGAGCTTGGCCGCGGCGATGATCGCGCCGTCGGTGATTGCCACCTTGTGGTGAACCTCGTAACGCTCTTTAAGGCCACGCAGGATGGCGATGGTGTCTTCCTCGCTCGGCTCATCCACCAGGACTTTCTGGAAGCGTCGCTCAAGCGCCGCGTCCTTCTCTATATATTGGCGGTACTCGTTGAGCGTGGTCGCGCCAACGCAGTGCAACTCACCGCGAGCCAGCGCAGGCTTGAGCATGTTGCCGGCATCCATCGAGCCTTCGCCTTTACCGGCGCCGACCATGGTATGCAGTTCGTCGATGAACAGAATGATCTGCCCTTCCTGCTTCGACAGCTCGTTGAGCAACGATTTCAGGCGCTCCTCGAACTCGCCGCGATACTTGGCGCCGGCAATCAGCGCGCCCATGTCCAGCGAGAGCAGACGCTTGCCCTTGAGGCCGTCCGGCACTTCGCCGTTGATGATGCGCTGGGCCAGGCCTTCGGCGATGGCGGTTTTACCCACGCCTGGCTCACCGATCAGCACCGGGTTGTTCTTGGTGCGGCGTTGCAGAACCTGAATGGTGCGGCGAATTTCGTCGTCACGACCGATCACCGGATCGAGCTTGCCGTCTTCGGCGCGCTTGGTCAGGTCGACGGTGTACTTATCCAGCGCCTGCCGCGACTCCTCGTGGTTGGCGTCGTTAACCGCTTCGCCACCACGCAGATTGTTGATCGCGTTTTCCAGGGCTTTCTTGCTCACGCCCTGGCCGAGCAGCAACTTGCCGAGCTTGCTGTTCTCGTCCATCGCGGCGAGCAACACCAGTTCGCTGGAAATGAACTGGTCGCCCTTCTGCTGGGCCAGACGGTCAGCCTGATTGAGCAGGCGCGCCAGATCCTGCGACATATTCACATCGCCGGTCGGGTTCTGGATTTTCGGTAATTGGTCGAGCTCTTTGGTCAGCTCTTTACGCAAGCTGTTGACGTCGAAGCCCACCTGCATCAGCAGAGGTTTGATCGAACCACCCTGCTGTTCAAGCATGGCTTGCATCAAGTGCGCTGGCTCAATCGCCGGATGATCGTGGCCGACAGCCAACGACTGGGCGTCGGACAAGGCCAACTGTAATTTGCTGGTTAAACGGTCTATTCGCATAAGTCACCTTCCTTTTGAGCAGGCCGGACCTAAAAAACCATCCTGAATAAAGAAACCTGCCAGATACCACTGTAGATGCGGTCGATTCTGGGAGATTCAAGCGTCAAAGAGTTGATGCAGATCAGAGATTCTAGCGGGTGAGCCAGACTATAGAGGCGAAACGACCGGTGCGAGGCGCACGGCGATAAGAAAAGAAGCGCGGATCGGTCACGGTGCAGAAACCGCCACCATAAACAGCGGTGACACCCCGCTCAGCCAGACGCAGACGCGCCAGCAAATAGATGTCAGCCATGAACTTGCCAGCATTGTGGCTTGGCACGAAGGCTGATGCCGCTTCCGGCAATTGCTTGACGAAGACTTCCCGAACTTCCGGGCCGACTTCAAAGGCTTGCGGGCCGATGGCAGGGCCGAGCCAGACCAGTACTTCTGCGGCCGGAACATCGAGACTGTCGAGGGTAGCTTCCAGCACACCCGCCGCCAACCCCCGCCAACCGGCATGAGCCGCCGCGACACGGGTGCCGGCACGATCGCAGAACAATGCCGGCAGACAGTCCGCCGTCATCGCCGCGCAGGCGATACCCGGCGTTGCTGTCCAGCTGGCGTCTGCGGTCGCAACAATGCCCGGATCCGCATGCGCCACGGCAATTCCGTGCACTTGCTGCAACCAGGCAGGCTTTATAGAGAAGTGATCGGTCAGGCGTCGACGGTTCTCGGCAACGGCCTCAGGACGATCATCAACATGATCGCCCAGATTGAGGCTGTCAAACGGCGCCTCGCTGACACCGCCCTCGCGGGTGGTGACGCAGGCTCTGACGCTGACCGGCGCGGGCCAGTCCGGCGTCAGCCAGTTCATCCGATGAAGGCCTCGCGATCCTGCTTGAGCAAGGTCAGCAGCCAGACGAAATCTTCCGGCAGCGGCGATTCCCAGCTCATGCGCTCACCGGTCGTCGGATGATCCAGCTCAAGGAAGCGCGCGTGCAGGGCCTGACGCGGGAAATGCTTGAGGGATTCAACCATCGTCGGGTTCGCGGCTGGCGGAATGCGGAAACGGCCGCCATACGCCGGATCGCCGACCAACGGGAAGTTGATGTGCGACATGTGTACGCGAATCTGGTGAGTACGACCGGTTTCCAGCTTCACCCGTACGTGGGTGTGCGAGCGGAAGCGCTCCAGCACGCGATAGTGGCTGACGGCAGGCTTGCCACCTTCCATCACAGCCATGCGCTGGCGCTGTTGGCCGTGGCGACCGATCGGGGCGTTGATCTTGCCACCGGCCGTCACCACACCAATCACGATGCACTCATAGATGCGGCTGACGCTGCGACTCTGCAATTGAGTAACAAGCTTGGTCTGCGCCTGAATGGTCTTGGCCACCACCATCAGACCGGTGGTGTCCTTGTCCAGACGATGCACGATACCGGCGCGCGGGACATTGATGATGTCCGGCACGTGGTGCAGCAAGGCGTTGAGCAGCGTGCCATCGGCGTGACCGGCAGCCGGGTGTACCACCAGGCCCGCAGGCTTGTTGATCACCAGGATGTCGTCGTCTTCATAGACGATGTCGAGTTCGATGTCCTGGGCGATCCACTCGCCCTGGGCTTCCTGCTCGGCAGTCAGCTCAAGGATGGCACCGCCGTGCACGATGTCGCGAGGGCGGATGACCGCCCCGTCCACAGTCAGGCGACCTTCTTTGATCCAGGCGGAAAGGCGCGAGCGAGAGTGCTCAGCGAAGAGTTGGGCAGCGACTTGATCGAGGCGTTGGCCGCCCAATTCGGACGGCACCTCTGCGCGAAGTTCAATTTTATCGGACATGCTCTGACTGTGCGTCGGCACAGCTTTTGGTTTCGGCTGCGCGCTTGTGGTTAAATACGGCGTCTTTTGCCCCGAGGCTTTTCAACGGGGCGCTCATCATAACAGGACGGCCCCGCCCAAGACAGCGGCCGTCATAGGGACGCAAGCCGCCATGCAAGTGAAACACCTGCTGCTGATCGCCATCCTCGCATTGACCGCTGCTTGCTCATCGAAGGAAGTCGTAGACGAAAACCTCAGCGAAGCCGAGCTGTATCAGCAGGCTCAGACTGACCTGGACAACAACAGCTACACCAGCGCCACAGCCAAGCTGAAGGCTCTGGAGTCGCGTTATCCGTTCGGTCGCTACGCCGATCAGGCACAGCTGGAGCTGATCTACGCCAACTATAAGAACGCCGAGCCGGAAGCAGCAAAATCCGCTGCCGAGCGTTTCATTCGTTTGCACCCGCAGCATCCGAACGTGGATTACGCGTACTACTTGAAAGGTCTGACCTCGTTCGACCAGGACGTCGGTCTGCTGGCGCGCTTCCTGCCGCTGGACATGACCAAGCGTGACCCAGGCGCCGCGCGTGACTCGTACAACGAGTTCGCCCAGCTGACCAGCCGCTACCCGAACAGCCGCTACGCGCCGGACGCCAAGCAGCGCATGATTTATCTGCGCAACCTGCTGGCCGCCTACGAAATCCACGTGGCCGACTATTACCTGACCCGTCAGGCTTACGTAGCCGCTGCCAACCGTGGTCGCTATGTAGTGGAAAACTTCCAGGAAACCCCATCGGTCGGCGACGGCCTGGCGGTGATGACTGAAGCCTACCAGCGTCTGCATCTGGACGACCTGGCAGCCACCAGTCTGGAAACCCTGAAGCTCAACTACCCGAATCACCCGAGTCTGCAAGACGGCCAGTTCGTGCCTCGGGTTGCCGAAGCCGACAACCGTTCGTTCCTGAGCAAGGCGACTTTGGGTCTGATCGAGTCGCGTCCACCGCTGCCGCCGGGAGAAACCCGCGCCAACCAGGACGTGCAGAAGCAGTTCCAGGACGCGAAAGACGCGATTCCGAACGAGCTCAAGCCTAAAGACGAAAACGGCGACGTGATCGAAGAGCCAGAGCCTGAGTCGAGCAACACCGACCGCTCGTGGTTCAGCTACATGACTTTCGGCGTGTTCGACTGATCACACCGGATGTACAAAAAGGGAGATCTGCGGATCTCCCTTTTTCATTTCTGCGCTTTAATCCGCTGTGCGCTTGTCGGGAGCTTGGCTAAACTGCCGGATCATCAGTCGGAAAGCCGCTCATCATGCTTCGTTTATTGTTCTGGATCGTCGTGATTTTTGCCGCGATATGGTTGTGGCGTAAATTCAAGGCGCCTGCCGCGTCCAATCAATCCAACCGTGCCCCTCGCGAACAGGACGCCCCACCAATGGTGCGTTGCGCCCATTGCGGCGTGCATCTGCCGCGCGACCGCGCGCTGAGCGTGCAACAACAGTGGTATTGCAGCCAGGCTCACCTTGAGCAAGGCCCGGGTACCCGTGATCGCTGAGGCCACCCACGCCGACAGCAAACAGGCGCAGCGCCTGCTGCGCCTTTATCATCTCTACCGCTTGAGCATCGGCATCACGCTGGTGCTGCTGATCTCCAGCAACATGGATAACCGCCTGCTGACGTCGGCCAACGACGAATTGTTGCGCGGTGGCAGTTGGCTGTATCTGATCCTCAACATTCTGTTGGTGGTGTTCCTTGAAAACACCCGACGGCCAGCGCAGCTGTTCAGTCTGGCCCTCGTCGATGTCCTGCTTTTATGCGGTTTGTTCTTTGCTGCGGGCGGCGTCGGCAGTGCGCTGGGCAATTTGCTGATTGTCTCCGTGGCGATCAGCAACACCCTGCTACGGCGGCGCATCGGGCTGTTGATCGCCGCCATCGGTGCGCTGGGCATCGTCGGCTCGAGTTTCCTGCTCGGCTTCAACCATGCCCTTAGCGCCAATGAATACTTGCAGGCCGGCACCCTCGGTGCGCTGTGCTTTGCCGCGTCGTTGCTGGTGCAGGGACTGATCCGCCGCCTCGAAGTCAGCGAAACCCTTGCCGAGCAACGTGCCAGTGAAGTGGTCAGCCTCGAAGCCCTCAACGCGCTGATCCTGCAACGCATGCGCACCGGCATTCTGGTGCTCGACGAGGCGCGGCGGGTGCAACTGGCCAACCACAGCGCGCAAACCCTGCTTGCGCAGTCGCACCTTCAGGGGCATTTGATCGATGACTATTCCACGACGCTGGTCGATCGCCTGCAACTGTGGATGAACAACCCGACCTTGCGCCCGCAGAGCCTGAAAATCCCCGGCAACGGCCTGGAGCTGCAACCGAGCTTCATCGCCCTCGAACAGAGTCCCAACCAGCAGACCCTGGTATTTCTCGAAGACCTCGCGCAAATCGCCCAGCAAGCCCAGCAACTTAAGCTCGCCGCACTCGGGCGCCTGACCGCCGGCATCGCTCACGAGATCCGCAATCCGTTGGGCGCCATCAGTCATGCCGCGCAGCTATTGGCTGAGTCCGAGGAACTCGATAGCGCGGATCGGCGTCTGACGCAGATCATTCAAGACCACTCCCAGCGCATGAACCGAGTCATCGAAAACGTCCTGCAACTGTCCCGCCGCCAGCAAAGCGCGCCGCAACGCCTGGATCTCAAGCCATGGCTGGAAAACTTCGTTGTCGAGAGTCGTGAACAGGCCAGCGAACGCCAGCAGATTCACCTGCGGATCAATTCGGGAGATTTCACCACGCTGATGGACCCGAACCAGCTCACGCAAATTCTCGACAATCTGTTACGCAACGGCTGGCGCCACAGCGCCCTGCTGCATGATCAGGCCGAAGTCTGGCTGTCGTTGTTCAGTGATCCCGACAGCCAGCTGGCGGTCCTCGAAGTGCAGGACAACGGCCCCGGCGTGCCTGCCGATGAACAGACACATCTGTTCGAACCCTTCTTCACCACCAGCAGCCAGGGCACCGGCCTTGGGCTTTATCTGTCCCGTGAGCTGTGCGAAAGCAACCAAGCGCGCCTAGACTTTCAGTCACGCCAAGGCGGCGGTTGCTTTCGCATCACCTTTGCTCACGGACGGAAACAAAGTTGAACACGAGCCCACGGCAAAAAATCCTCATCGTCGACGATGAACCGGATATCCGCGAACTCCTGGAAATCACCTTGGGACGGATGAAACTCGACACCTACAGCGCGCGTAATCTGGCTGAAGCCCAAGCGCTGCTGAACCGCGAGAAATTCGATCTGTGCCTGACCGACATGCGCCTGCCCGATGGTACCGGGCTAGAGTTGGTGCAGCACATCCAGCAACGCTATTCACAACTGCCGGTGGCGATGATCACCGCCTATGGCAGCCTGGAAACGGCCATCAACGCTTTGAAAGCAGGTGCTTTCGACTTCCTCACCAAACCGGTGGACCTCACTCGTTTGCGCGAACTGGTCGGTACCGCCCTGCGTATGCCGGCGGCGGGAGGCAGCTTTACCTCCATCGATCGGCGCTTGCTTGGTGATTCGCCACCGATGCGCATTCTGCGCAAGCAAATCGACAAACTCGCTCGCAGTCAGGCGCCGGTGTACATCAGTGGCGAATCGGGCAGTGGCAAGGAACTGGTTGCGCGCCTGATTCATGGACAGGGGCCGCGCGCCAGCCAGCCGTTCGTACCGGTGAACTGCGGAGCGATCCCGACGGAACTGATGGAAAGCGAGTTTTTCGGCCATCGTAAAGGCAGTTTCACCGGCGCGGTCGAGGACAAGCCCGGGTTGTTTCAGGCAGCCCATGGCGGCACGTTGTTTCTCGATGAAGTGGCGGACTTGCCGTTGTCGATGCAGGTGAAGTTACTGCGCGCGATTCAGGAAAAAGCCGTGCGCAGTGTCGGCGGCCAGCAGGAAAGCGTGGTCGATGTGCGGATTCTCTGCGCCACGCACAAGGATCTCGATGCAGAGATCGCGGCCGAACGCTTTCGTCAGGACCTTTATTACCGCTTGAACGTGATCGAACTGCGCGTGCCGCCCTTGCGAGAGCGGCGCGATGACATCGAAGTGTTGGCGGCGCACATGCTCAAGCGTTTGGCCAAGGACACCGGCCAACCGGCAGCGCGTTTACATCCTCAGGCATTGGAAGCGCTGAAGAATTACCGGTTTCCGGGGAACGTGCGGGAGTTGGAAAACGTGCTTGAGCGGGCACACACCTTGTGTGAAAACCGCACGATCGAGGCTGAAGATTTACGTCTGAGCGAAGGCAACTGCGCGGCGGACGGCGGGATTGCCGATCTGACGCAGATCGACAATCTGGAAGATTATCTGGAGAACGTCGAGAGGAAGCTGATCTTGCAGGCGCTGGAAGAAACGCGCTGGAATCGCACGGCGGCGGCGCAGCGGTTGAGTCTTTCGTTCAGGTCTATGCGTTACAGGCTGAAAAAATTAGGCCTGGACTGAGGGGCCCCATCGCGAGCAGGCTCACTCCTACAGGGATCTAGGGTGTTCACAAAATGTGAGTTAACCGGAGATCCATTGTAGGAGTGAGCCTGCTCGCGATGACGGCCATCCGAACGCTGAAGAAATATCAGACTAGATGCGGCCCTCGGGCGCATACGGCGCCGGATCAATAATCGGCGCCCTTCCCAGCATCACATCGGCAAACAACTGGCACGACGCCGGCGCCAGCACCAGCCCATTGCGGTAATGCCCGCAGTTCAACCACAACCCGTCGACCCCCGGCACCCGGCCAATGTACGGAATGCCCTCCGGCGAACCCGGACGCAACCCCGCCCAGTGCCCGACCACTTCGGCATCCGCCAGCGCCGGCAACAACTCAACCGCTGAAGCCTTCAGGCTTTCCAGGGCCACATCGGTCGGCGTCTTGTCGAACCCTTCGTGCTCCAGCGTGCTGCCGATCAGGATATGCCCGTCACGACGCGGAATCGCATAACGGCCCTTGGCCAAGACCATACTCGGCAGAAAATCCGCCGCGCACTTGTAGAGAATCATCTGGCCCTTGACCGGTTCAACCGGCAGCGTCAGGTCCAGCGTCTTGAGCAAATCACCGCTCCACGCACCGGCCGTCAGCACGACCTGATCACCTTTGATCACGCCGTTGGAGGTGTCGACGCCGACGACCTGCGCGCCCTCACGGACGAACCCGCTGACCTCGCACTGTTCGTGAATCGTCACGTTCGGCAGTGCCTGTAAGGCCGCCTTCAGCGACTTCACCAGACGCGGATTGCGCACGTTGGCGACATCGGCCATGTAGATCGCCCGCGAGAAACCGCCACCGAGGACCGGCACCGCATCATGCGCCGCCGAGATATCCACAGCCCGCAACGGGCGGTTTTCCCGCTCGGCCCAGGCCAGCGCTTCGGCTTCGTCGTCCAGATCCAGCCAGTACAGGCCCGTGGTGTGTACCTCAGGATCAACCCCGGTATCGGCAAACAAACGCTCGCCGAGTTGTGGATAAAAATCCTGCGACCAATGCGCCAGCGCGGTAACCGCCGGGCTATAGCGCCATGGATACAACGGCGAAACGATACCGCCGCCCGCCCAGGACGACTCCTGGCCGAGGTTGGAACGATCGAGCAGCACCACGCTGCGTACTTCGGAGGCGAGATTGTAGGCGGTCAACAGGCCAATCACCCCGCCACCGACAATCACCACTTGCTGTTGCCTGGTCATGTTTGTTCCAACCGTAAAAAAGACAGTGGGCGCAAAAGGCACCCGAAAGAAAGCGCCTCAGCGGCCCCAGCAATCCTTGGTGGTCAGCCCGGTAGTCGCGTTGTTCATGCTTCTGACGCCGGTGTTGGTCAGGGTAAAGTCCCCGCACTTGTCGGTGGCCATGGCCGTGCCCGTTTTACGGGTGGCGGTCAGCAGGAAGGTCTGGTCAGCGATGGTCGGGGTGATGGTGTAGAAATCATTGCCCGTGCTGAGTCCGGTGATGCCGGTATAGACATTGTTCTTGGTGTAGAAACGTTCGAGGCTCTGCGCCTGCTCCGAAAGCAGTGACACCACTTCGGCGCGGCGGCCCTTTTTCAGGTACTCGGTATAGCTCGGTGCGGCGATGGTGATGACGATACCGATGATCGCAATCACGATCATGATTTCGATCAGGGTGAAACCTCGGTTGGATCTACGCATGCCTCAAACTCTCGCTTACTGTATTTGTCGCCACATGATACGACGGCTGCCACCGCCGCCCTTTTCCTTGATTATCGTGAGCTTTCCACTGGTGTCATGCACTCCCTTTTCCTCACCACGCGGGGTTATAAACGTCAGGTTCGGAATACCATCAGCGAAACTCACGCCGCTGGAGATTGAGTCATTACTGTCAACCAACCTATCGCCACCAGTATCAATCACCGCATAGTTGAGCATCTTACCGCTGAACGCCTCGAGTTCGACCAACTTGCCCGTACCAAAACTCGCACAAGGATCGGTGGTATCGACAATGGCCGTGGTGAAGACAATACGTCCAAGCACGATATTCGCTTGATTGATCACCCGTTCGCCGGTCAACACGTTGTTGTACACCAATGGCAGGTACCAGCCCTTCTCCCCCGGATATGTCGTGTCATTTTGCGTCGTGGTCAGAAACTGCCCGGAGCTGCCAGAAAATGATCCGGTAATCGCCTGCGCCTGCAAACTGCTGACAGTGATGTTCCCTGAGCCGCCATCGGCATCCCACACGGAGTAGAACGCCTGCAAATCCTTATTGGTCTTGTCGGCCGTTTCGTTGAACTTGCCCGTGCCGACAAAAATCTGTTTGCCGCCCAATGCGTTATCCGCCAGCAGCGGCTGCGCGGTAATCGGCTGTGTCGCCCCGCCCGCCGTGGTGAACAGCGGTTTACCGGAAAACGCCACGCCCCAGCTGTCCGTCGATGTCGCGCTCAGATCAAATTTCCACAGGCGCCCTTTCAAATCACCCCCATAAGCGGCCTGGACGACATTTGAAGAGTTGACCTTGAGTTTTACCGAGGACAAACCGTTAGCGGTTTCCGTGCTGTCGATGACGATTTTCTTGATCAGCGAACCATCGCGCACATCCAGCACATACATCGCGGCCACACCGGAGTTGCTACCGTAACCATTCGAAATGAATGCCGCCCAACGACCATCGGCCAAGCGTGCCACTTCTGGGCGGGCATAAGCGTAACCCAGATCATTAAATACATTGGCGGTGTTGGCCGTGGTCGGCGCGCTGACTTCCCACAACGCTTTGATCACATTGCCCGCAGAGGCATCAAACAGCTGCAGCCCGTAGAACGTTTTACCCCCGGCACCGGCGCCACCAATGGCCAGGGTTTTCCAGGCCGTGCCGGACTGCGCGTCGAACACCCCGACCTGACCGTCGACGAGAAACTTGTGGCTGACACCGTTGATATAGGTCGGATCAGCAATCAACCGTAGCGACGGCAACACACTGGATGGCATGTAGGCATAGCGTCGGGTGCCGTTGGCCGAGTTGATGACGTTGACGAAACCGTCGTTGGCATTCACCACCAGGCTGGAGTTCATGTTGGCAGCTTTGGTGGTCAGGTATGAGGTGTAAGTGGTATCGCCGGACAAGTCAGCAGCGGTCTTGTCCGTGGGGGCCGCCAGCACCAACGGCGAGTTGATGATGTCACCGAGCAAAACGCTGCGAACCTTGAGCCCGGCTTTGTTGGTGCCTTTGCTCCACTCCACCAGGTCATTGCCGGTAATACCCGTGGGCAGACTCTGGCTGAGCGTCGTCTGCTGCGCAGGGGAAAAGTTGCCGTAAGCCAGCGTCACGGCGGCGCTGCTGGTGGTGTTCCACGATTGATACGTTGGCGCGGTCGCCCCCGGCACGATGGTTGTGTCAGTCGTCCAGAGTGCGGTCGAAGTATTCACCACCCCGGCCGAGGTAAAACCGAAAGACTTGATGGTGCCTCGCCAATCCTTGGGATCATAAGTGGTTTGGTAAAAACTGCTGCCACTGGTGAGTGTGCCAACGCTGGCAACAGCTGCGCCGCCGGAACCGGCCTTGGAGGTGATATCGCTCAACGCCGACGACAACGCGGCGTTGAGGCCGGTGCTGTCAGTCGCCTGGTAATACCTGCCCTGTCCGTAACTGGCCGCGTCCGACAGCATGTCGTTATCGGCGGTGAAGCCCACGGTGTAGGTATTCATGTTCTGCTTGGGAAAATCCACCGCGTTCCAGCTCTTGCCCGCCGCGTCAGTACCGGTCGAACGCATATCGATGTCAAAGGCAAACTTGGCGATGTCATCCAGATACAGCGTATCCCCTTCGTTATCGCCATTGAGGTTGTTGCCGTCATTGTTGACGCCATCCCAGTTCGGCAAACGACTGCCGCCCAGTGGGTCATTGGTGGGGAAAGTCCGGTCGAAAGTCGGCAAGCCGTCGGTGATCACCACACCATAGTTCTTCTGGCAGCGGTACTGAATCGGGCTGGTGTAGGTGCTCGGCGTGCTGTTGTAGTAAGGCGCCATGCCGCGCATGTAGCGGGTGATTTCGTAATAGGTTTCCGCCAACGGCGTGTTGGCCACGGCGCTCAAGCCGTTGATGGAAGAGATCAGTGCGTTGTAATTGGTGTCGGCCTGGGCCTGAGTCACGCTGCCGGATACCGGCGACAAATCGCTGATTGCACGGGCAATGAAACCGCCATTGCCGGAGTTGTTGCTGGTGGCCGGATTGAACGTCGACAGACCAATACGCAAGGTGCGGTTGCTACTGACCAAAGCTGTGGAGACGTTGCGCGCAACGTTGATGCGGTAGTCGTTGGGAATCGCCCCGGTGGTGAAATCGCGGATGCCGTTGTTGATGGCCAGGCCGAATACGTAGGAAATGTAATCCCCTGAGTAACGCGTATTGCCGCTGCCGACCGGATCCGGAAGCTTCAGGCACAACGGCGCCAGGCTGTTGTTGTAGAACGCATAGGCGCCGCCCGAGCAACCGGATGTCGGCAGGCTCGACAGAAAGATCGTGTCGCCGGTGATCGTCGTCGAACTCAGGCATAAACCGAGCAAGGCATTACATTGCCGCGCCGGTGTGCGATCAACCGTCGGATCGAACCCAGCCGCATAAATGATGCTGTTCATACTCCCCGAATCGTCGATCAGCAGCATGACGTTGGGTGGCACCGCCGCCGCACTCAACAGCGGCGAATCGGAAGGCGTGAACGCATACGCCGGCGCGGCCAGATAAAAGCTCAGCAGCATGCCGATCAATAGTGATATGCAGCGCTCAATACTTCGCATAAACACTCTCCACCACACTGCGCGAAGTACCGGCGATGCCGACCGCTGTAACCCGATACAACGTCGCCGAGGTATTGCTCGGCACGTTCACCGCCGTGAGCGTGGTGCCGATATTCTGCACACCATAGAAACCATTGCCGGCGGCGATCCAGGTCACCCCGGAGGTCGAGTTGAGCCCCGCCGCACTGACCACCGATGACTCCGCAGGCGGTGCGCATTGCGTGGTACCGCTGCAAACCGCGAGGGTGTAGCTGTCGAGTTGCACCGCACTCTCCCCCACCCGCAACGCCGCCTCGGCGGTCTGAAACGACTGATTACGCAAACTCACGCTGCCGGCCATTTTTTCCTGCAGGTTGGCACTCTGCATCGACGACAGGCCGATCAGCGTCAGCAACAACAGAAACACCAGACTGACCAGTAGCGCCATGCCGCGCTGCGCCTGACGGGTGTGCAGAGAGATCCTCATCAGCGCGCCCCTCACTGCAAGCGGTTGCGCAAAGCGGCAACCACATTGAAGGTTTGATTGGCCACCCGATTGCTCGGGTCAGCGAGAGTCAGGCTCAGGCGCACACTGCGGATACGCGCCGGGTCGCTGGGGTTGGCGCTATACGTCGAGGCCGCCACATCCGTCGCGGAACTGGCCAGACCGAAGGTGACGTTGAACGCACTGACATTGTTCACCAACACCTGCTGAGTCGGCGTTCCGCTGCCGGTGCCCATGAGAATCTGATTGTTGCTGAAGCTGTAGATCAGACGCCGGATCGGGAACGCGATCTGCCCGCTCGCCGGGGAGCGCAAGCCGGTATAGGCCGTCGCATTGTTGCGGCAATCGGAGACCACGGTCCAGGTTGGCGTGCCCCCGCCGCTGCCGATATCGGCAGTGACCAGCGTCAGTTTCAGGTTGGCATTGTCCCAGTTGATCGGCGTGACCTGTGCAGCGTTGAAGTCGCCCGCGGAGCTCGAATCAGTAATGGTGCCAAGACAGCCGAACATCCCGACCATGCGAATTTCCTGAATCATCTTGCTCAATACGAACCGCGCGTCTTCCTGCATCGCGGCGGCGCTGTTCTGGCTGACATAAGTATTTTTCGCCGCGATGAAAATCTGCACCACGCCCAGCACCACAATCAGCCCCAGTGCCAGGGCGATGAGCATTTCGATCAGGCCGAAACCACGTTGATGGCGCCTCATGGTGTGGCCACCGGATCGACTGCGGCGCGACTGCTCAGGACAAAACTGCGCTGGGCGCTGGCGGTGTTGGCTGCCCGCGCATCGCTCCAGTTGATCGTGATGGTGTAAACGCGCTGATTGAGGGTGATGCTACCGGTCGCGGTCGGCCCGCCGAAATTGCTGATATTGGTGGAGAAGTCGTAGAGGTCCTGATCGCGGGCAACGCTCAGATTGCCCGAGGTCGGCGGTGTGACAGTGTAGTCAGCGCCGGAGTTGGCGCGGATGCGGTCCATCATGTCGTAGGCGATGAAACTGGCCTGACTGGTCATCCGTGAGCTGTCGGTGTACTTCAGCGCATTCAGTTGCACGGCCGCCGCGCCCAGCAACCCGACCGTCAGTATCAGCAACGCGACCAGCACTTCGATCAGCGTCATCCCCTGCTGTACGTGTTGACTCCCTGCCCTCATCCGCAAGTTCCACCCAATTGAATTCGTCCGTTCAAACACACGTTCAGCGTCCTGCTTTGCGTTCCCAGCGTGTAACTTATGGCCACCGCCGTCGACGGTGCCGCCAGACCGCCAAGGTTGTTGAAATCCAGTGCGGTCACTCCTGAGGGTAGCGTCAGAGTCGCGCCACTGCTCATCGCGGGAACAACCCGCAACACATTGGCCGGATTGCCAGTACTGTCGTAGACCGCCAGTTCACCGGTCCAGACGCTGCCACCAGCGGTTGGACGCAAGCGCAGCGTCGTACCACGGTCGATGGCTTCGAGCCTGGCGAAATTGATCGCCCGTTGCAGGTCGCCCATTTCGGTGTCGGCCTTGCTGCCCTGTATCGAACGGGTAAACGCCGGCACTGCCAGGGTAATCAGGATCACGAAGATCGCGATCGCGACCAACAACTCGATCAGCGTGAAACCTTTTGTACGAAGATCCATCGATGCCCTCCGTTGCCGTCGGCTATACCTGCTTCTACACGCTAGAACATTCAACCGGCCCGCGTCGGTTGATTTGCCCTGCCCGGCGCATGGAGCGCGCCGTTCTTCACACTCCATGGAGGGAGTTTTCATGCCGCAACAGGGTTTCAGCCTGATCGAACTGCTTATGGGACTGGCGATTGGCGCAATTGTTCTGCTGCTGGTCAGTCCGGCGTTTGCCGCGCTCACCGAGTCGAACCATCGCCATCAGGCTGCGCAATCGCTGCTCGACGGTATTCGCAATGCTCGAACGTTAGCGATCACGCACAATCAAAGCGTGGTCATCCATGGCATCGACGGCGATTGGAGCCGGGGCTGGCGAATCATTCTGGATATCAGCGGCAAGGGGCCGGAGGACAGCAGCAATCCACTGCTGGTCGAACGCGCGAGCGATCAGCGAATTCCAATTGCCGGTAACTGGTGGGTGAGTCGTTATATAAGGTTTGGCAGCCTGGGTAAGCCGCTGATGCCCGGACGAATGTTTCAGGCAGGAAAACTACATATCTGCTCGGTAAACGAGCCGATCAGCCAGCTCCAGGTGGTGCTGGCGGCGACCGGTCGCGTGCGCCTGGCCAGCGAAAAAGCTGAGCAGGCGCTGTGTCAAAAGAACAAAAGCGTCAGATCGAACGCACGCGCAGCTCTTTAGGCATCGAGAACGTGATGTTCTCTTCGCGACCGGCCAATTCATCGGCACCGGTCGCACCCCAGGCCTGCAGTTGCTGAATCACGCCGCGCACCAGTACTTCCGGCGCGGAGGCACCAGCGGTGATGCCGATACGCTCAACGCCATCGAACCAGCTCTTTTGCAGGTCTTCCGCGCCGTCAATCAAGTAGGCCGGCGTGGCCATGCGCTCGGCGAGTTCACGCAGACGGTTGGAGTTGGAGCTGTTCGGGCTGCCAACTACCAGCACCACGTCGCACTCGTCGGCCAGTTGCTTGACCGCGTCCTGACGGTTTTGCGTGGCGTAGCAGATGTCATCCTTGCGCGGGCCACCGATGGCCGGGAAACGCGAGCGCAAGGCGTCGATGACGCGACTGGTATCGTCCATCGACAGCGTGGTCTGGGTTACGAAAGCCAGTTTATCCGGGTTCTGCACCTGCAGCTCGGCGACGTCATTCTCGTCTTCGACGAGGTAAATCGCGCCGCCATTGCTGCCGTCGTACTGACCCATGGTGCCTTCGACTTCCGGGTGACCGGCGTGGCCGATCAGGATGCACTCGCGACCGTCGCGGCTGTATTTCGCCACTTCGATGTGCACCTTGGTCACCAATGGGCAAGTTGCGTCGAACACTTTCAGGCCACGGCCGGCGGCTTCGGTACGCACGGCTTGGGAAACACCGTGGGCACTGAAGATCACGATGACGTCGTCCGGCACCTGATCCAGCTCTTCGACGAAGATCGCCCCGCGGCTGCGCAGGTCTTCAACGACGAACTTGTTGTGCACTACTTCGTGACGCACGTAGATCGGCGGCCCGAAGACTTCCAGGGCGCGGTTGACGATTTCGATCGCCCGGTCCACGCCAGCGCAGAAGCCACGGGGGTTGGCGAGTTTGATTTGCATGCTGTGCCTCGTGTCTTGCGCGCGAAAACAGTTAAAAACACTGTGGGAGCGAGCTTGCTCGCGAAGAGGCCATCACCTGCAACATTACTGTTGGCTGACACACCGTATTCGCGAGCAAGCTCGCTCCCACATTTGACTTCATAGAGTCAGTTAGATCGCTTTGACGTTGATGATCTCGACGTCAAAGGTCAGCGTCTTGCCCGACAGCGGGTGGTTGAAGTCGATGGTCACTTGCGTGTCGTCGAACTCTTTCACCACACCCGGCAGCTCAGTATTGGCCGCATCATTGAAGATCACCAGCAAACCCGGTGACAACTCCATATCGACGAACTGCGAACGCGGAATGATCTGTACGTTCTGCGGGTTCGGCTGGCCGAAAGCGTTTTCCGGCTCGACGGTCAGCGTGCGCTTGTCGCCGGCCTTGAAGCCGAACAGCGCCGCTTCGAAACCCGGCAGCAGGTTGCCGTCGCCGACCTTGAAGGTCGCCGGGGCTTTGTCGAACGTACTGTCGACGGTGTCGCCGTTCTCCAGGCGCAATGCAAAGTGCAAGGTGACTTCCGTGTTCTGGCCGATGCGTTGTTCAGCCAATACCTGTTCAGTCATGAACGGCTTCTCCGGTCTTTTTACTTTTGAACATATCCAGTGCCAGCATCACCGCACCAACAGTGATGGCGCTGTCGGCGAAGTTGAACGCCGGGAAGTACCAGCGGTTCTGCCAGTGCACCAGAATGAAATCGATCACATGGCCCAAGGCAATGCGGTCATACAGATTGCCCAGCGCGCCACCCAGCACCAGCGCCAAAGCGACGGCCAGCCAGGTTTCGTTGCGGCCCAGGCGCTTGAGCCAGACCACCAGCACCGCACTGACCACAATCGCGATCAGGGCGAACAACCAGCGCTGCCAGCCGGAGCTGTCAGCCAGGAAGCTGAACGCCGCGCCGGTGTTGTAAGCCAGGGTCCAGCTGAAGTAATCAGGAATGATCACGATCTGCTGGAACATTTCGAGCTTGCCTTCGAAGTAGAACTTGCTGGCCTGGTCGATGACCAGAACCAGCAAACTCAACCACAGCCAGCTCAACCGTCCAAAACGGCCAACGGCATTAGGCATAGTGACGAACCTCGCCAGCGCCGCTGATGTTGTCGACACAACGACCGCAGATTTCCGGATGCTCCGGGTTCACACCGACGTCTTCACGGCAGTGCCAGCAACGGGCGCACTTCGGGAAGGCCGATTTGACGATCTTCAGCTTCAGGCCGCTGACTTCAGTCACTACCGCGTCGGCCGGAGCCTGTACAAACGGTGCAACGCTGGCCGTCGAGGTGATCAATACAAAGCGCAGTTCGTTGCTCAGCTTGGCCAGGTCGGCGCTCAGGGCGTCTTCGGCGTAGAGCGTCACTTCGGCTTGCAGGTTGCCACCGACAGCTTTCGCTGCACGCTGGATTTCCATTTCTTTGTTGACCGCTACTTTGACCGCCATCACGCGTTCCCAGTAGTCGCGGCCCAGTTCAACGTCGGCCGGCAGTTCGGTCAGACCTTCGTACCAGGTGTTGAGCATGACCGATTCATTACGCTCGCCCGGCAGGTATTCCCACAGTTCGTCGGCGGTGAAGGCGAGGATCGGCGCGATCCAGCGCACCAGCGCTTCGGAGATGTGGAACAGCGCGGTTTGCGCCGAACGGCGAGCCTTGCTGTTGGCGCCAGTGGTGTACTGACGGTCCTTGATGATGTCGAGGTAGAAACCGCCCAGCTCCTGCACGCAGAAGTTGTGGATCTTGGAGTAGACGTTCCAGAAACGGTATTCGCCGTAGTGCTCTTGCAGCTCGCGTTGCAGCAGCAAGGTGCGGTCGACCGCCCAACGATCCAGCGCGAGCATTTCTTCAGCCGGCAGGATATCGGTGGCGGGGTTGAAACCGCTCAGGTTCGAAAGCAGGAAACGCGCGGTGTTACGGATACGACGATAGGCGTCCGCACTGCGTGTCAGGATCTGATCCGATACCGCGATCTCGCCCGAATAATCTGTCGAAGCGACCCATAGACGCATGATGTCAGCGCCCAATGTGTCGTTGATCTTTTTCGGCTCGATCACGTTTTTCAGCGACTTCGACATCTTGCGACCAGACTCGTCAACGGTAAAACCGTGGGTCAGCAGTTCGCGGTACGGCGCGTGGTTGTCGATGGCGCAACCGGTCAGCAACGACGAGTGGAACCAGCCACGGTGTTGGTCGGAACCTTCCAGGTACAGATCGGCACGCGGGCCGCTCTCGTGGCCCATCGGGTGCGAGCCGCGCAGGACGTGCCAGTGCGTGGTGCCCGAATCGAACCAGACGTCGAGGGTGTCGCTGATCTTGTCGTACAGCGGCGCTTCGTCGCCGAGCAACTCGGCAGCGTCCATCTTGAACCAGGCTTCGATGCCTTCGACTTCAACACGCTTGGCGACTTCTTCCATCAATTCGACGGTGCGTGGGTGCAGCTCGCCGCTTTCCTTGTTGAGGAAGAACGGGATCGGCACGCCCCAGTTGCGCTGACGCGAGATGCACCAGTCCGGACGGTTGGCGATCATCGAGTGCAGACGCGCCTGGCCCCAGGCCGGAACGAATTTGGTGTCTTCGATGGCTTTGAGCGAGCGCACACGCAGGGTGTCGCCGCTGGTTGGCTCTTTGTCCATGCCGATGAACCACTGCGCGGTGGCGCGGTAGATCAGCGGAGTCTTGTGGCGCCAGCAATGCATGTAGCTGTGTTCGATGACGGTGGTGTGCATCAGCGCACCGACTTCGGTCAGCTTGTCGACGATGGCCGGGTTGGCCTTCCAGATGAACTGGCCGCCGAAGAATTCCAGCGACGGCGCGTACACGCCGTTGCTCTGCACCGGGTTGAGGATGTCGTCGTTGACCATGCCATATTTCTTGCAAGTCACGAAGTCGTCCACGCCGTAGGCCGGGGCGGAGTGAACCACGCCGGTACCAGCGCCCAGTTCGACGTAGTCAGCCAGGTACACCGGCGACAGACGGTCATAGAACGGGTGACGGAAGTTGATCAGTTCCAGCTGTTTACCGGTGGTGGTCGCGATGACCGAGCCTTCGACGCCATAGCGTGCCAGGCAGGCTTCGACCAGCTCTTCAGCCAGCACCAGCAGCTTGTCGCCGATGTCGACCAACGCGTAGTTGAATTCCGGGTGAACGTTCAGCGCCTGGTTGGCCGGGATGGTCCACGGGGTGGTGGTCCAGATCACGATCGAGGCAGGTTTGCCCAGCGACGGCAGACCGAACGCGGCAGCCAGTTTGGCTTCGTCAGCGATCGGGAAGGCGACGTCGATGGTCGAGGACTTTTTGGTCTCGTACTCGACTTCCGCTTCAGCCAGGGCCGAACCGCAGTCGAAGCACCAGTTCACCGGCTTGAGGCCCTTGAACACGAAACCGCCCTTGACGATTTCAGCGAGGGCGCGGATTTCACCGGCCTCGTTCTTGAAATCCATGGTCTTGTACGGGTTGGCCCAATCGCCCAGCACGCCGAGACGGATGAATTCGGACTTCTGCCCTTCGATCTGCTCGGTGGCGTAGGCACGGCACAGCTCGCGGGTCTTGTCCGCGCCCAGATTCTTGCCGTGAGTCACTTCAACCTTGTGCTCGATCGGCAGGCCGTGGCAGTCCCAACCCGGAACATACGGCGCGTCGAAGCCCGACAGGGTCTTCGAGCGGATGATCATGTCCTTGAGAATCTTGTTCAGTGCGTGACCGATGTGGATCGTGCCGTTGGCATACGGAGGACCGTCATGCAGAACGAACTTCGGACGATCCTTGCCAATCTCGCGCAACTTTCCGTACAGGCCAATACTGTCCCAGCGCTGCAGGATCTGCGGTTCGCGCTGTGGCAGGCCGGCCTTCATTGGGAAGGCGGTGTCCGGAAGGTTTAGCGTGGCTTTATAGTCGGTCATTTAAGGCTCTTCATTAGCGATGGGCGCTAGGTGCGGCTAGTGCACGGGCGGTGGCGACATCCGCATTGATCGCCGTTTTCAATGCCTCCAGGGAGGCGAAGCGCTGCTCTTCACGCAGCTTTTGGTGGAAAACCACCGTCAAACGCCGGTCATACAGATCGCCGGCAAAATCTAGAAGATGGACTTCAAGGTGGGCCTTGCCATCACCTTGTACCGTGGGCCGTACGCCGATATTGGCGACACCGGGCCAGGTCTTGCCGTCGATATCGACATTCACCAGATACACACCTGTGAACGGCACGCGACGACGTTTGAGTTGAATGTTGGCAGTGGGCGTACCCAGTTGCCGGGCCAGTTTCTGGCCGTGCAGCACGCGACCGGCAATGCGGTACGGGCGACCGAGCAAACGTTCGGCCAGGGCAAAATCGGCGGCGGCCAATGCATTACGCACCTGCGTACTGCTGACGCGAATGCCGTCCAGTTCGACGGTTTGCGCGGCTTCGACGGTAAAACCGTGCATCTGCCCGGCCTGCAGCAGGAAGTCGAAATCGCCGAGGCGGTCGCAACCGAAGCGGAAGTCGTCACCGACCTCCAGATGCTGAACGCCGAGACCATCAACGAGGATGGTGTCGACGAACTCGCTGGCGCTGAGCTTGCTCAGACGCTGGTTGAAGGCCAGGCACAACACCCGGTCGACGCCTTCGGCAGCCAGCAATTGCAGCTTGTCGCGCAAGCGGGCCAGACGCGCCGGCGCGGTTTCGGGGGCAAAGAATTCCCGTGGCTGCGGCTCGAAAATCACCACGCAGCTGGGTACGCCCAACTCGAGCGCACGCTCACGCAGTCGGGCCAGGATAGCCTGGTGACCACGGTGAACACCGTCAAAGTTGCCAATAGTGGCGACGCAGCCCCGATGCTGGGGGCGCAAGTTGTGGAGGCCTCGAACCAGCTGCATAACGCGCTTCTTGCTCATAAAGTGGTCGATTATAACCACACCCGACGGTCGACGACAGGCAACACCGTAACGCAAAGTGAACGAGCCGACAAAACTGCCGGCCCGCGCCTGTTTATAAAGGGTAAAACCTCAGCTCAAGGCCTTGCGATTGAAGTCGCGCAGACGGAAACCAAGCAGCAGCAACATACCGAAATAGGCGACCACGCCCGCCGCAACCAATGCGCCCAGACGCAGGAAGCGTTCAAGCATGTGCCCCTGATCCCACGCCGGCATGAAATGCATGCCAACCAGCAACACCGCCGACATCACCGCCACCGCGACCACAAGCTTGAAGGCGAACTTGGCCCAACCCGGTTGCGGCTGATACATCTGCTGCTTGCGCAGTTGATAGAACAGCAACCCGGCATTCAGGCAGGCACCGGCGCTGATCGCCAAGGCCAGACCGGCGTGAGCCAGAGGACCAATCAGCACCAGGTTGAACAACTGAGTGACGACCAGCGTGAAGATTGCGATTTTTACCGGAGTACGGATGTTCTGTTGCGCATAAAAGCCCGGCGCCAACACTTTGATCACGATAATCCCGAGCAGACCGACAGAATAAGCAATCAGCGCACGCTGAGTCATTTCAGCGTCAAAACCACTGAACTGACCGTACTGGAACAGCGAAACGGTCAGCGGCTCAGCGAGAATCCCCAGCGCCAGTGAGCAAGGCAGCACCAACACGAAACACAGGCGCAGACCCCAATCGAGAATCCGCGAATATTCGTGGCGATCCTTGCTCGCGTAGGTTTTTGCCAGCGTCGGCAGCAAAATTGTCCCCAATGCCACGCCAAGCACACCGGATGGCAATTCCATCAAGCGGTCGGCGTAATACATCCACGACACCGAACCCGCGACCAGAAATGAGGCGAAGATCGTGTTGATGATCAGCGAAATCTGGCTGACCGAGACGCCGAGAATCGCCGGCAACATCTGCTTCATCACCCGCCAGACACCGGTATCACGCAGATTCAGGCGCGGCAGCACCAGCATGCCGATCTTTTTCAGGTGCGGGAGCTGATAGAGCAGTTGCGCCAGGCCGCCGACCAATACCGCCCAACCGAGCGCCATCACCGGCGGATCGAAGTACGGCGTCAGGAACAGCGAAAACACGATCATGCTGACGTTGAGCAGGGTCGGCACGAACGCCGGCACCGAGAAACGGTTCCAGGTATTGAGAATCGCGCCCGCCAGCGAGGACAGGGAGATCAGCAATATATAAGGGAAGGTCACCCGCAACAGATCAGAAGTGAGCTGGAATTTTTCCGGTGTGTCGGTAAAACCCGGAGCCGTGGCCCAGATCACCCACGGCGCGGCGATCATGCCCAGCACAGTGACGACCGCCAGCACCAACGTCAGCAAGCCCGATACGTAAGCAATGAACGTACGCGTCGCTTCTTCGCCCTGCTGGCTTTTGTATTCGGCCAGAATCGGCACGAATGCCTGCGAGAAAGCCCCCTCGGCGAAGATCCGTCGCAACAGATTGGGCAATTTGAAGGCAATAAAGAAGGCATCCGTCGCCATCCCGGCGCCGAATGTACGGGCAATCAGCGTGTCACGAACAAAGCCCAGAATCCGGGAAAGCATCGTGATAGAGCTGACGGCGGCCAACGATTTGAGCAGATTCATTGAGGGAATTTGTGCCTGTCGATAAACAGCAGGCGAACAAAGCGCCTACTTGTGCGATACTCCGCGCCGCAGCAGCACAGAGCCAAAGCTCGCGAGTTTACAGGTCAAGCGCCGGAAATAAATATCCCGCCTCTTTATACCTACCACTTAGCGGAACGTTTCAAGTGCCCTTGACAAGACTTCAACTCATCGGCATGATTCGCGGCCTATTTTGTTTGCTATTTCCTAAAAAGTCTTTCGAGGAGCTCGACGGTGGCCAACTCACCTTCCGCCAAAAAACGTGCAAAACAGGCTGAGAAGCGTCGCAGCCACAACGCCAGCCTGCGTTCCATGGTTCGCACCTACATCAAGAATGTAGTTAAAGCCATCGACGCAAAAGACGCTGAAAAAGCTCAAGCTGCATACGTTCTGGCTGTGCCAGTTATCGACCGTATGGCCGATAAAGGCATCATCCACAAGAACAAGGCTGCTCGCCATAAGAGCCGCCTGAATGGCCACGTCAAAGCACTGAAAGAAGCTGCTTAATCCGACGTAGTCATTAAAAAACCGACCTTAGGGTCGGTTTTTTATTGCCTGCGATTTAGTAAACCCAGCGCAAAAAAATGTAGGAGTGAGCCTGCTCGCGATGACGGTTAGTCAGATGTACATTTGCTGACTAACACAGCTATCGCGAGCAGGCTCGCTCCTACATTGGTTTTGCGGTGTTATTGCTGGACGGGCACCCACGGCAGGATCGGGATCGCGGTCACGGCATTCTGCGGACTGCCTTCGATCAAGCGATCGCTGTAGACCAGATACACCAGCGTATTGCGCTTCTTGTCCAGGAATCGCACCACCTGCATGGTCTTGAATACCAGCGAAGTACGCTCCTTGAACACCTCATCGCCATCCTTCAGATCACCCTTGAACTTGATCGGGCCGACCTGACGGCAAGCGATCGACGCTTCTGCGCGATCTTCAGCCAGACCCAGACCACCCTTCACACCGCCCGTCTTGGCGCGCGACAGGTAGCAGGTCACCCCCTCAACTTTCGGATCATCGAAAGCCTCGACCACAATGCGATCGTTCGGACCGACAAACTTGAACACCGTCGACACCCGACCGATTTCCTCGGCCGAGGCCAGCAACGGCATCGCCATCAGCAAGCCCAACAATCCTTTCGCTAAACGCATCGAATTTTCCTTAGACCAGAATCAGGTTGTCACGGTGAACCAGTTCGGGCTCCGCCATGTAACCAAGCAAACCGACAATCGCATCCGACGACTGACCGATGATTTTTTGTGCTTCCAGCGCACTGTAGTTGGCCAGGCCACGAGCAATCTCACGACCATCGGGCGCCACACAGACGACCATCTCGCCGCGACGGAAACTGCCCTGCACCAACTTCACACCTACCGGCAGCAAACTTTTATTGCCCTTGGACAACGCCGACACCGCCCCCTCGTCCAACACCAAGGTCCCGCGAGTCTGCAAATGCCCGGCCAGCCATTGCTTGCGCGCCGCGAGCATGCCGCGCTCAGGCGACAGCAACGTGCCGATGCGCTCACCCGCTTTCAGGCGATCAAGCACGCGCTCAAGACGCCCGCCAACGATAATAGTGTGCGCACCGGAACGTGCAGCCAGTCGCGCAGCACGCAACTTGGTCTGCATACCGCCACGCCCCAGCGCACCGCCCGTACCACCCGCTACCGCATCGAGACTCGGATCATCGGCGCGCGCTTCGTAAATCAGCCGGGCCTCGGGATTGTTGCGCGGATCGGCGTCAAACATGCCATCGCGGTCGGTCAGGATCACCAGCAGATCCGCCTCGACCAGGTTAGCCACCAGCGCCGCCAGGGTGTCGTTGTCGCCAAAGCGGATCTCATCGGTAACCACGGTGTCGTTTTCGTTGATGACCGGGATGACTTTCAGCTCGACCAATGCGCGCAGGGTGCTGCGGGCGTTCAGGTAACGCTTGCGATCGGACAGGTCGTCATGCGTCAGGAGAATCTGTGCAGTGTGCCGGCCATGTTCGGCAAAGCTCGACTCCCACGCCTGCACCAGACCCATCTGACCAATCGCAGCGGCTGCCTGGAGCTCGTGCATCGCACTGGGTCGTGCGGTCCAGCCCAAACGGCTCATGCCGGCCGCTACCGCCCCGGAGGACACCAGCACCAACTCGACGCCAGCCTCATGCAAGGCCACCATCTGCTCCACCCAGACACTCATTGCCGCGCGATCCAGCCCTTTGCCATCAGCTGTCAGCAAAGCGCTGCCGATCTTCACGACCCAACGCTGCGCACCTGTCACCTTGCTCCGCATCATCTTCAACCTTAGCTTGAGGGCTACGCGACCCAGCGCCGCCCATGACGTTATTTGTGACTTGCGATTTCCAGATACTAAAACGCCGCTCGATTGAGCGGCGCCTTAGAAAAACGGCTTGCAGCGATGATAACACCGCCCCGAGATGAAGACTCAGCACACACCAGCGATCTTCTGGAGATCAAAAGATCGCAGCCTGCGGCAGCTCCTACCCAACGAATCAGTCACGCACGTAAATGATTTCCGGACCGTCTTCGTCATCCACATCTTCTTCGTCCCAATCATCGTCGCCGATGTCATGGACCGACTTCACACCGCTGCGACGCAGGGCACGCTTGTCATCCAGCGCCTGCAACTGCGCGCGGGCTTCGTCTTCGATGCGCTGATCGAGATCGGCCAGCTCTTCCTTGTAAGCCGGGTCATTGGCCAGGCGATCGGCGCGGTCTTCCATGTAACGCATGATGTCGTGGCACAGACGCTCGGTACCGATCTTGGCGATCGCCGAGATCACATAGACCGGACCGGTCCACTCGAGGCGATCAACGATTTCCTTGACGCGCTCATCGTGCTCTTCTTCAAGGATCTGGTCGCACTTGTTCAGCACCAGCCAGCGATCACGCTCAGCCAGGGACGGACTGAACTTGATCAGTTCGTTGACGATCACTTCAGCGGCATCCGGTGCGCTGGAATCATCCAGCGGCGCCATATCGACGAGGTGCAGCAACAGACGCGTACGCGCCAAGTGCTTGAGGAAACGAATACCCAGGCCAGCACCATCGGAAGCACCTTCGATCAGACCTGGAATATCGGCAATGACGAAGCTCTTCCAGCGATCAACGCTGACCACACCGAGGTTCGGCACCAGCGTGGTGAACGGGTAGTCGGCGACTTTCGGCTTGGCGGCCGAGACCGAACGGATAAAGGTACTTTTACCGGCGTTCGGCAAGCCCAGCAGACCAACGTCAGCCAGCACTTTCATTTCCAGTTTCAGGTCGCGCTGCTCACCCGGCTTACCCGGCGTGGTCTGACGCGGCGCACGGTTGGTACTGGATTTGAAACGGGTGTTACCCAGACCGTGCCAACCACCCTGCACTACCATCAGTTTCTGGCCAGCCTTGGTCAGGTCGCCAATCACTTCCTGAGTAGCAGAGTCGATCACCGTAGTGCCGACCGGCACGCGCAGGATCAGGTCTTCGCCCTTCTTGCCGGTGCAGTCAGTGCTGCCACCATTGGAGCCACGCTCGGCATCGAAGTGCCGGGTGTAACGGTAGTCGACCAGGGTGTTGAGGTTTTCGTCAGCCATCATGTAGATGGAACCGCCGTCACCACCATCACCGCCGTTCGGGCCACCGTTTTCGATGAATTTTTCCCGACGGAAACTCATGGCGCCATTGCCGCCGTCACCAGCCTTTACGCGAATCGATACTTCATCAACAAACTTCATAACCAACGCCTCTCGCCGTACGGACGAGCCGAAAAACAATCAAGACATAAGACTCTTGCAAAAATGAGCGCAGCGACCCCAAAACACGACATGTATCGCACGCCGACAGCCCATACAAACAGTTTTGCAAGAGACTCACCCCACAAACGAAAAAGCCCCGTCGCGAGACAGGGCTTTTCCAGCGATCGCGCAATTAAGCTGCGACAACGCTCACGTAACGGCGGTTGAACGCGCCTTTTACTTCAAACTTGATCACGCCTTCGATTTTCGCGAAGAGGGTGTGATCCTTACCCATGCCAACGCCGTAGCCAGCGTGGAATTGGGTGCCGCGCTGACGCACGATGATGTTGCCCGGAATGATTTTCTGGCCGCCATACATCTTAACGCCAAGGCGTTTGGCTTCTGAGTCGCGACCGTTACGGGTACTACCACCAGCTTTTTTGTGTGCCATGAGTCAATTCTCCTAGTGAGGAATTAGGCTGAAATTAAGCCTGAATACCGGTGATTTTGATCTCGGTGTACCACTGGCGGTGGCCCATACGCTTCATGTGGTGCTTACGGCGACGGAACTTGATGATGCGGACTTTATCGTGACGACCTTGGGAGATCACTTCAGCCACAACGGTAGCGCCAGCAACAACTGGAGCGCCGATATTCACGTCGTCGCCATTGGCAACCAACAGAACGCGATCAAAGGTAACGGATTCGCCGGTAGCGATTTCCAGTTTTTCGATCTTCAGGTATTCACCCGGGGCGACTTTGTACTGCTTGCCGCCAGTAACGATTACTGCATAAGACATGGTATTTCTCCGATAATCCTGCTCACCCAGCTCTTTATAAGAAGAGGTATTGGCTGGCATGGCTGCATAAGGCTGGAAGGCCCGTTGCAATTGCGTAAGGCAGGTGCTGCCCAGGAAGTTCAGGGTGCGCGATTGTACGCAAGGCGCGGCAGGCTTGCAAGTAGCCGTCCATCGCGCCTTGACAGGTCTGGACGGGGGTCCTAGCATGCCGCGCAACCCTTCTGGAGCGACTCTCGCTGATGCAACCCCAAGCTTTCTACCGCGCGGTGGCGGACGATTTTAGCGCCGTCGACGGCATCATCAAGAAGCAGCTGACTTCCCGAGTACCGCTGGTATCGAAAATCGGCGATTACATCACCTCGGCCGGCGGCAAACGTCTGCGTCCTTTATTAGTGTTGCTTTGTGGCAAGGCCCTGGGTCGCGAAGGCGACGACATGCGCCTTTTGGCCGCCACCATCGAATTCCTGCACACCGCCACCCTGCTGCATGACGACGTGGTCGACATGTCCGGCATGCGCCGTGGCCGCTCGACCGCCAACGCCATGTGGGGCAACGCCCCGAGCGTGCTGGTCGGCGATTTCCTGTACTCGCGCTCGTTCGAAATGATGGTTGAACTGGGCTCGATGCCGGTGATGAAGATCCTGTCCCAGGCCACGCGCATCATCGCTGAAGGCGAAGTACTGCAACTGTCCAAGGTACGCGACGCCAGCACCACCGAAGAAACCTATATGGAAGTCATCCGCGGCAAGACCGCGATGCTCTTCGAAGCTTCGACCCACAGCGCCGCTGCATTGGCCGGCGCTACCGCTGAGCAGAGCGAAGCCCTGCGCACCTTCGGTGATCACCTCGGTGTGGCGTTCCAGTTGGTCGACGACTTGCTCGACTACAAGGGCGACGCGGAAACCCTGGGCAAGAACGTCGGTGACGATCTGGCCGAAGGCAAACCGACTCTGCCGCTGATCTACACCATGCGCGAAGGTACGGCTGAACAGGCTGCCCTGGTGCGTCAGGCGATCCAGAAAGGCGGGATCGAAGATCTGGAAAGCATCCGCATTGCCGTGGAAGCTTCTGGTTCGCTGGAATACACCGCGCAACTGGCCCGTGATTACGTGGCCCGTGCGATCAAGTGCCTTGAAGCGCTGCCGGCCAGTGAATACCGCGATGCGCTGGTAGAACTGAGCGAGTTTGCGGTCGCCCGTACGCACTGATTCTGCCCGCATCATCAAAAGCCGCAGCCTTCCTTCGAAGCCTGCGGCTTTTTGTTGGCTGTCCTCTCGCGATTAAAACCCTATACAATGTGCGACTTTTAGCGATCCATACCCAAGGAGCCTTAGTGAGCACGTTGCCACCCTGCCCGAAATGCAATTCCGAATACACCTACGAAGACGGTACCCAACTGGTGTGCCCGGAGTGCGCCCACGAGTGGTCCGCCAGCGGCGAAGCCGAAGTGGCGTCTGATGATGCCGTGAAGAAAGATTCGGTCGGCAACGTCCTGCAGGACGGCGACACCATCACCGTGATCAAGGATCTGAAAGTAAAGGGCACCTCGCTGGTGGTCAAGGTTGGCACCAAGGTCAAGAATATCCGTCTGTGCGATGGCGACCACGACATCGACTGCAAGATCGACGGCATCGGCCCGATGAAGCTCAAATCCGAGTTCGTCAGAAAGGTCTGATTCCGCTGTCATCCATCCCGCGCCAGGCGTGGGATGGTGCTTTGCCCTCCCGCTCTATCCCAGCAAAACCGCGCAATAGCCAAACGCCAGCCGCTTTGACCTTACGCAATCTTTACCCGGAAAAAATCAGAATCTGCCAATAGGCGCTTGCTATTTAGATAATAAGAATTATTCTCATCAAACACCTTCAATGGAGATGAGAACCATGACTTATCTAATCGACGCCTGGCTGGATCGCCCACACCCTTACCTCAGAATCCTCCATCGGGAAACCGGTGAAGTCTGTGCGGTGCTTGAAGAAGAAGCCTTGCATGAACTGCAGGATCAAGGGGATCTGGACGTCAGCAGCCTGAATTCCAGCGAGCCTTTGGTGCTCAAGGAACTGGTGCGCAATCTGTTCCTGTTCTGCTACGCCCGGGCCTTGCGCCCGACCAGTGAACTGCAGCACAAGATAGAACTATGAGCATCACCCAAAAAACTGTGGGAGCCAGCCTGCTGGCGATGGTATCAACGCGGTCCTGAAGGAAAACCCGGTCGACCCTATCGCCAGCAGGCTGGCTCCCACATTAGCCCGCCATCAAGGCAGGCCCGGTCTTACAGAACGTCCAGCAGCTCGACGTCGAATACCAGAACGCTGTGCGGCGGGATGCTGCCGACGCCTTGAGCGCCGTAAGCGAGTTCGCTCGGCACGTACAGACGCCATTTGCTGCCGGCGTTCATCAGTTGCAGGGCTTCGGTCCAGCCAGCGATCACGCCGCCAACCGGGAATTCTGCAGGCTGGCCACGCTCGTAGGAGCTGTCGAACACAGTGCCGTCGATCAGTGTGCCATGGTAGTGAGTACGTACTTGATCTTCACGGGTCGGCTTGGCGCCTTCGCCCTGAGTCAGCACTTCGAATTGCAGGCCGGAAGCCAGGGTAGTGATGCCGTCACGCTTGGCGTTTTCAGCCAGGAAAGCCAGGCCTTCGCCAGCAGCGGCTTCAGCTTTGGCAGCGGCTTCGGCTTGCATGATTTCGCGGATAACCTTGAAGCTGGCGGACATTTCTTCCTGACCCACACGGCTTTCCTTACCGGCGAAAGCGTCGGTCAGACCGGCCAGGATCGCGTCCAGGCTAACGCCAGGTGGCGGGTTGTCGCGCAGCTGGTCGCCCAGTTGACGGCCGATGCCGTAGCTGACGCGGGTTTCGTCGGTGGACAGATTTACTTCGGACATGACACTGCTCCGCTGTGCGGACGGCCACAAGACTTGCCGTGCGAGCACAGCGCGTCCCGGCGCGCCCGGAACCAAAAGGGCGAGCAGACTAGCACAGATGCCCGGCGATGGGGCGCAAGGCCTACAGGGCTGAACGCCAGGCGAGCGGCACCTTCAGGCATTCATCGATACTGCCGCCCAGGCCGCACATTTCGTCATGCACCAAGGTGTGGACAAGATTGAAGGGCAGCACCGGAAACGCATGCAACAGATCCCGCGCATGCTCCACTGATCGCAGGGTCAGCATCTTGCCTTTGGGGTCACTCAACGGATATGCCGCCCCGTGCATCCGCGCTTCGAGCAGATAAATCCCGCCCTCCATGGAGATCAGGTTCAACTCATCGACCTTCCTGGCGATGGCAAACGCATTCAGCTCTTGCAGGTTCATGAACGCACCTCACAAAGTGGCGAGTCAGGACCTCTACAGGGATATGCTCGCGCGCACCAAAGCACAAGCCACAAACGACACCGCCCGTCTGTTTCGCAACAGACGGGCGGTGTTTTTTGCAGCGATCAATGGCTGATCAGTGCTTGGTGACCTTATCCAGATAACCCATGGCGAACGCCGAGACGACGAAGGTCATGTGGATGATCACGTACCACATCAAGTGCTCGGGATCGACGTTCTTGGCATCCATGAAGATGCGCAGCAAGTGGATCGAAGAGATCGCCACGATCGAGGCCGCCACTTTCATCTTCAGCGAAGAAGAGTCCATGGTGCCGAGCCAGCTGAGCTTTTCCTTGCCTTCGTCGATGTTCAGTTCAGAGACGAAGTTCTCGTAGCCGGAAATCATCACCATCACCAGCAGGCCGCCGACCAGTGCCATGTCGATCAGCGACAGCAGCACCAGAATCAGTTCCGACTCGGCCATCGAAAAAACGTTGGGCAGGATGTGGAACACTTCCTGGAAAAACTTCAGTGCCAGCGCCAGCAACCCGAGCGAGAGCCCGATATAGATTGGCGCCAGCAGCCAGCGCGAGGCGTACATTGCATTTTCGATAAAGCGTTCCATTGAATCTCACACAAGGGGGTGGAAATGGCGGCGAGTATACCAGCCCCCTGTGACAGCCAGAAACTGCCCGAAAATCCGCCACCTGCGCGTGTGGATGATTTTTTCTGCTAGTGTCGAAACCATTGACAGCCCAGTGACTGCAGACAGGACGTGTGGAAATGGATGTGCGATTACCGATAACGATGGCCGGAATTTGCCTTGCTCTGTTGATCAGCGGTTGCTCGCCCGGCGACGAAAAACACGCCACCAGCCTTGAAGAAAAAACGGCAACGTTCGAACAGTCACTGGACGCCATCACCGACTCCAAGCTCAAGGACGCCATCACCGAACTCGGCGGCTCACTGCTGCTGCTCGAACGCGCGCAACTCAAGCTCAACGACAATCCGTCGCGCACCGAATACGGTGAAGACGCGCTCGCCGTGCTCAAGCACTACCCTGCCCCGCAGACGCTGGTCGATACGTTTATCAACGGCCTGTTCGTGCTGCACAAGGATGCCAGCTCCGATTACCTCACCGATCTGCAACCGGTGTTCCCGTTCAACCTGAACATTCCCGGCGGCTTCTTGTTTCCACACGGTGTGGAATGGCAGTCGGTGACGTTGAGCAACAAACGCGTGATCGCCTATCAGCCGGAATGGTCGGAAACCGATCCGGGCATTCAGCTCAGCCCCTCCAGCTCCAACGTCACCAACCCCGACGACCTGACCGTAACCTACCCGTTCATTGACGGACTGGACGTGGACAAGAAGTCCCTGCCGCAACCGGTCAGCCTGCAAGGCCAGATCGAAGTCATCGCACCGCGCCGCTTGTACAGCTTCGACCTGACGCAAAAAGACGTCGGTCAGACCCGCAGTAACGACAACCTCAGCGTCAAACTGCTGAAGCTCGAGAACAACTACGCCGAAGTGGAGTTCAGCAACAATTTGCCACTGGCTGCGGAAGTCGCAGAGACGCAGCTCAATCCGCTGATCGTCCAGGCCCGCGACAAGACCGGGCAATACCTGATACGCGCCGGCTCGATCAACGAGAGTCCGGAGCAAGTGGCCTTCTATGAAAAACAACTGGCCTACCTGCAACAGCAGAAGGGCTGGAGCGATGCGCTGGAAAAGCAACTCACCGAAGAGCAACAGGCATTCGAGGACAAGCACCCGCGTCGCTATAACAAGGTCTATTTCAATGGCCCGATCGACACTCTGGAAGTCAGCGTGCTCGACTTCTCCTCGGCGACGGTGACGCGAAAATCGCTGGATCTGCCGATTCGCACGTTCAATCAACATACGACGCAGAAGGCCATTCAACCGCTGGATCTGCCAGTGACGGTCTACGACGATCTGGCAGCCAACTGGCTCAAGGGTGCGAGCCTGACCGAAGAGCAACTGAAGGCAGGCATTCGCATTCATCAATACGTTGAAGAACCGAGCGCTGCACGCATCGAGTTTTCCCATCGCCGTACGTTCAACGATGAACTGCTGGGCGATGACTTCAGCCCGGGGGTCAGCCCTGTCACGTTCTTTACCGAAAAACGCAGCGGCAAACTCGATGAACCGATCGAACTGCCGCCCGAGGCGTACCAGGTCGATCCGCTGCGCGCGACGATCACTTACGACCTGAACCTGTTCCCGGAAACCCCGGCGATCGCCGTCGGTTCAATGCCGCTGTTTCTCGCGACTGTGGCCAAGCAGGCATACGACGCCAAGTCCTTGCCCAAAGGTCTGGAGATCAAGAACAATCTGCTGGTGGCGGACCTGAAATTGTTTCCGCCCAACGAATGGCGTTTCTTCGTCAAAGACGACAGCGGCAACTACCTCAAGCAGATTCTTTCTGTCAGCCACGATGCGAGCGCAGAAGGCCCGGCGCTGTTCGGCGTGCACTATTTTTATGGCCGCCCGACGCACGTAGAAACCTATCAGCGCACCGACCTCGCCACTGTGCAATACGGCTTTGAGGTCAAACTCGACAGGGCGCAGGTGCCTGAGGCTGCCCATTGAAGAACCACATCAAAAGATCGCAGCCTGCGGCAGTGCCTACAGGGCGCGGCTACGGCCACCGTTGATCTGCCGCAACTGGGCTTGCAGGTGCAGGCTCCAGATCTGCGGATCATCGGCCAGTTCATAGCCGTGCAAGGTCAGGCTTTCAACGATGGTGTCGAGTATCGATTCGGCGGCGACCGGTCCATGAAACGGGCCTTGGGCCTTGATGGCGGAAGGTTGCTCACCGGCCATGCCGGCGGCGAAGAGCAGCGTCCACATGCCGTTATCGCCGGCCAACGGCTTGATGGCGCATTCGATACGGGTCACAAGACCCAGGCATTGACGGGTGAGACAGAGGTTGCGCGACATGGCGGCGACCCTCGGTGAAGCCGGTATTCAGCCCTCACGGGAGGACTGGCTCGATCCAGTGATACTGTCGATATCCTTGAGCTGAGAATAGAAGAAAAGTCCGCTGCGCAAGCCGAATGGAACCAGAAGGCGCCGAATGGTCATTGTGTGAATATTGGCGTCAGAGTTGTGGCGAATTTTCCGAAGATCACCACAAAGGCCAATGTAGGAGTGAGCCTGCTCGCGATAGCGGTGTGCCAGGCAACTTATTCGCCGACTGACACTCCGCTATCGCGAGCAGGCTCACTCCTACAGTAGTTTGACCGCGCCAGGCTTAAGCCGGTTTGGCCTCGGCCAGCGCTTCTTGGGCCAACTCTTTTTCGGCTTCCTTGAGGTCTTCTTCGCTGATCATCTCGGCGATGTCGCGCAAGCGCTCGACCACCCGTGCGTTGATGCTGCCTTCGGGGAATTCGCCATCGGCATTCGGTTCACCGGCCGGTTCACCCACCAGCAAGCTCAACGCCTCGTCGGCCTGGCGCACCGCGTACACGTGGAACTGCCCGGCACGCACCGCCGCCAACACTTTCTCATCAAGCATCAGCGTGGCCACGTTGGCCTGCGGAATGATTGCGCCCTGCTCGCCAGTCAGCCCGCGCGCTTCGCAGAGCCGGAAGAAGCCTTCGATCTTCTCGTTGACCCCGCCCACCGCCTGCACTTCGCCGAACTGATTGATCGAACCAGTGATCGCAAAGCACTGCTTGAGCGGGGTT
Organism: Pseudomonas neuropathica; assembly: GCF_015461835.1. Classification (GTDB taxonomy): domain Bacteria; phylum Pseudomonadota; class Gammaproteobacteria; order Pseudomonadales; family Pseudomonadaceae; genus Aquipseudomonas; species Aquipseudomonas neuropathica. Next base: position 90,756 of record NZ_JACOPX010000009.1, read on the forward strand.
TTCGACAGCGCCGAAATCAGCGTGCACGCCTCGCCCAGCGACGCGCTGTCGCCGTCGACGTAACCGTACGACTGCTCCAGCGCGATGCTCGCGGAAATCGCCAGCGGGAATTCCTGGGCATAACGGCTGCCCAGATACCCGGTTAGGATCATCACACCTTTGGAGTGAATCGGCTGGCCGAGGTTGACCTCACGCTCAATGTCGACAATGCCGCTGCCACCCGGATACACCGTGGCAGAAATCCGCGCCGGCACACCGAACGCCGAGTCGCCGACCTCGAGCACGGTCAGACCGTTGCACTTGCCGACCGCCGCACCATCGGTGTCGATCAGGATGATCCCGGCGAGCATGTCGTCGAGAATCCGCGCCGACACACGCCCGGTGCGCGTGGCTTTGGCTTTCAGCGCACGTTCTATATGCCCGGCATCGGTCATCTCATCGCCGGCCAGATGACGAATGAAATCCGCCTCGCTGACCAGTTGGAACAGATCACCAATGCGCGCCGACAAACGCCCTTGGTGCTCGGCCAAACGTGCGCTGTAAGTCGCCAGGCGCGCTACCGCATCAGCGGTCAGCGGCGCCATGCCTTCTTCCGAAGTACGGGTTTTCAACAGCTGGGCGAATTGCTCCAGGCTCTCGTCGACCATCGGGATGTCTTCGTCGAAGTCGACCAGAACACGGAACATCTCCTGGAAGTCCGGATCGAGATCTTGCAGCGTGTAGTACAGCGACCGCGCACCGATGATGATGACTTTGACCTGCAACGGAATGTGCTGCGGGTTGAGCGTCACGGTGGCGAAACGGCCCATCTCGCCCAGCGGCGATTCCATTTTCAGCTTGCGCGATTGCAGGGCGCGTTTCAGCGCATCCCACACGAACGGCTCGCTGAGCATTTTTTCCGCTTCAAGAATCAGGAAACCGCCGTTGGCGCGGTGCAAGGCACCCGGACGCAACTGGCGATAGGTGGTGTAAAGCGCGCCCTGATCGGTGGTGTATTCGATGCGGCCGAAGAGGTTTTCGTAAGTCGGGTGCGGCTCGAAAACGACTGGAGCCCCGCCGCTGGACGGATGACCGACCACCAGGCTCGGCGCGTATTGCTCTTCCAGCAGCTTGCGCGCGACGGCGTCGGTCTTGCTGTCGTCAACCAGTTGCTCGACCACGGTTTTCAGCAGATAGACCTGCATCGCTTGCAGGTAACCGCAGACCGCAGCGTTCTCGGCGTACTTCTCCGACAACGGCGACAGCAACGGCTGCAAGGCCAAGGTGATGGTTTCTTCGTTGAGCGAGCGCAGTTGATTGTTCGACTCACGCTTCCACTGCGGCAGACTGGCGAGTTCTTCGTTCAGGCGCTCTTCGAGGCCGGAAATGTCATCGTGGAATCGCTCACGATCGGCTTCCGGCAACTGGGCAAATTCCGCTTCGTCCAGTGCTTTGCCGTCGAGCATCGGCGTGAAGGCGATGTTGCTGCTGTCGCGATACAGGGCAACGTCTTTTTCCAGGGCCAGGCGCTCGATGATGTCGAGGGCCTTGTCGTAGCGCTGGTTGAATGCACGGTCGATGGCGCTTTTCTTTTGCTGATAGGACGGGTGCTCGAACACCGCTGGAAACGTCGCCAGCAGGTTGTCGATCAAACCGTTGATGTCACCGATGAATGCGCCGGCCGTGCCCGAAGGCAGTTCCAGCGCACGCGGCTCGCGCGGCTCATCGAAGTTATTGACGTAGACCCAGTCCGCCGGGGTCTGCAGGCGCTTGCCTTCGGCCTTCAGGTAGCGTTTGACGAACGAGAAACGACCAGTGCCGGGCTCGCCCATGACGAATACGTTGTAACCGGGGCGTGGCATGGCCACACCGAACTGCAAGGCTTCGACCGCGCGTTCCTGGCCGAGCACACCGCGAAAGGGCTCCAGATCATTGGTGGTAGTGAAGCTGAACTGTTCAGCGGAAAACGGACGGGTCAGCGCTTCGGGCGCGAGACGCAAGCTGGCAGCAACAGGATCAGGCATCGGGCTTCCTTAACAATCAGGCGGGGCAGATAGCGGCATTCTGGCGCTGCCTGTGCCCCACTGGCAAGGCGCGCCATACGACAAAGCATAGACAACCGCGCCTCTGCACAGCAGCCCCCCTGAAACCGGGGTCATTAGCGAATCTTTTGTAAAAAATCACGGAACCGCAGGAACATGCCTAAACTCCAAACTGCGCGGCTGGAACTAATACCGGCCCACTGGCTTCGTTTTGATCTGTTTCGTACAGAGCTTGGGGGGCCAGAACCCTGTCCATTGGTATGCACATAAAGAGAACAAAGCTATGAAACGGATTCTTCTCGGTACTCTCTTCACCGCTGTATCCATCAACGCAATGGCGCAAGCTCCAGGCGGTCCGGATTGCGGTTGGGGCAACATGCTGTTCGAAGGTCAGCGTGGCACCCCGGCGCACTTCCTCGCTTCCACCACCAACGGCACGTCCGGTAACGCCACCTTCGGGATGACGTCCGGCACCAACGGCTGCTCGACCAACGCGTCGCTGACCTACGGCGGCAAATCCTGGTTTGCCATGAATGGCATGATGAACGAGCTGTCCGAAGACATGGCCAAAGGCAACGGCGAAGCGCTGACGACTTATGCCGTGGTACTGGGCGTGGCGCCGGAAGACCGTGCGCACTTCGCGGCTGTGACTCACGAGCACTTCCAGCAGATCTTCAGCAAGGCTGATGTGACCGCTGAAGACGTGCATACCAACACCCTGGCCGTACTGAAATCGGATCCTCGTCTGGCCAAGTACGCGACTCAAGCTTAAGCTCGACCCCACCCGCTTCCTTCGGGAAGCGGGTTTTGTTTTTTCGGCCCGCCCTCCTTGGGTCTTTATTTCTTTCCTGTTCAAGTTGCCGACTATGCTCAAACGCCTTGCCTGGCTGGCGCTCTGTGTCTGCGCCCCGCTGTCCGCCGCGCCCCACATCGACCCTCAACGTTTGCAGCAACTGGCCAACGACCGCTTCTGGATTTCCCTCGGTCACTACGAAACCGCCAAGCTTGGCGGCTGGCGCAGCTATGTCAGCGACAAGAAATTCTTTCTCGCGCCCGATGGCAATGAACATCCCGATCATGAGCTGGAAGCCACCGTGCAAGCGCTATACGCCCCGGCGAGCCTTGGCGAGCAACATGCGCAATGCGTTTATCCGGCACGCACCCGCTGGCTGAAGGCGCAACTGAACCTGACCGATCTGCCGACGCCCGAGTGCGCCGAGTACAAAAAATGGTTCAAGGACGTCTCGCCGCACAGCGCGGTGATGATCTTCCCGGCGGCGTACTTGAACAGTCCGTCATCGATGTTCGGCCACACCCTGCTACGCATCGATCAGGCCGATGTGCAGGCCGACAAGACCTCGCTGCTCAGTTACGCGATCAACTTCGGCGCCTACATCGAAGGTTCGGACAACAGCATTCTGTACGCCTGGAAAGGTTTGATGGGCGGCTATCCCGGGTTGTTCGCGCTGGTGCCCTATCAGGAAAAACTCTCGGAATACCGCAGCCTGGAAAACCGCGATCTGTGGGAATACCGACTGAACCTGACCCAGGAAGAAACCGCGCGCATGGTCGAGCATGTGTGGGAGTTGAAGCAGATCCAGTTCGACTACTTCTTCTTCGACGAAAACTGCTCGTATCGTCTGCTTGAATTGCTGCAGGTGGCACGCCCGAGCCTGCGTCTGACTGAACAATTCCCGTTGACCGCGATTCCCACCGACACCGTCAAAGCGGTGAAGGAAGCCGGGCTGGTGGAAAGTATCGAATACCGCCCGTCCCGCGAGCGCGAATTGCTCAGCCGTGCCGAGCCTTTGAACAGTGACGAACAGCAATGGGTGCTGAACGTCAGCGCCGATCAACAGCAGTTGCAGAATCCGGCGTTCAAAGCCCTGCCCCGCGATCGTCAAGCGTTGATCATCGACGCGGCATATCGTCTGGAGCGCTACCGCGCCAACGGCCAGGAACGTGATCCGCAACGGGCGCAACGCAGTTTCGAACTGCTGCGGGCGATCAACAAGAACCCCGCCCCCGAACTGGACATCCCGCAACCGGGCTTGCCCGAAGACGGCCACGAATCGCGCACCTGGCAGGCCGGTCTCGGCACCCGTGGCGACCGTGCGTTCGGTGAGTACGGCTTGCGCATGGCGTATCACGATCTCAACGACAACGCCGAGAGCTTCCCGCTCGGCGCGCAGATCGAGATCCTGCAGATGAAACTGCGTCAGTACGAGGGCAATCAATGGCAGTTTCAGCAACTGGATCTGGCGACCATTCGTTCGCTGACACCGCGCAATGAACTGCTGCAACCGCTGTCGTGGCAAGTCACTGGTGGTCTTGAGCGCGTACCGGGCAAGCACGATGACGAGACGCTGGTCAGCCACGTGAATGGTGGCGGTGGCGGCACTTGGGCGTTGGGTGATGACGTATTGGGTTTTGCCCTCGGCACCGTGCGCGTCGAGCACAACAATGACTTCGCCGAATTCGTCTCCCCGGCCGGCGGTTTCAATACCGGCGTGCTGTGGAAAAACCCGCTGGGCAATCTCAGCCTCGAAGCCAAGGGTGATTACTTCTTCAATGGCGAAGTGCGCCGTAGCCTTAGCCTGAATCAGCAGTGGGAGTTGTCGCGCAACCTCGGTTTACGCCTGAGTGCGCAGCGTGAGTTCAGCCATCTCGCCACCCCGGAAACCGAGGTCATGCTTGAAGTGAAGTGGTATCACTACTGATCCCGAACACATCCATCCTGTAGGAGTGAGCCTGCTCACGATAACAATTCATCAGTCACTGGTGCGGTGACTGATACACCGCTATCGCGAGCAGGCTCACTCCTACAGGGGATTTGTGGTGCTCAACGAATTACTCACATGCCTTTCACCAACGCTCGACGAATCAGCTTCTAGACTTTTCCCATAGGCCGGAGAACCGGCGCGGGAGAGTGCGATGTGGCGGTGTGCGGGTTTGCTGGGTGTTGTGCTGTTACTGGGCGGTTGCCAGACCACCCATGAAGATCTGATCGCCAAGGGTTATCCACCGGCCTTCGCCGACGGCTTCGATGACGGTTGTGTCAGCGGTCGTCAGGCGGCGGGTTCGATCAGCGGCGAGTTTCGCAAGAACGTGCCGCGCTATCTGAAGGACAAGCAATACGCCGAAGGCTGGACCGACGGCTTCCGCCAGTGTCAGGCAATGCTGGAAAACAAGGACCGCGAACAGTATCGCAATGAACATTGGGACGAACGCGAGCGCGCCTGGCAGCAACAGAAAGATCAGGACGCCGGGCGGGCCTATCGCTCGCAATAGGTCGTTTCCAGACATCCAGTGAAACCAAATGCCTGCGAGCATGGCCCAAACCTCATACGAGGAGGACACCATGAGTCGCGCATTCGTCAACGAAGACAACGCCGCCGCGCAAGCCGATCAGCCGGTAGAACGGCAGGTCAGCACGCAGCCCAACTACGTCACTGCTCAAGGGTTCGCGCAGCTGCAGGAGAAAGTCGCCGAACTGCAAACCTTGCATGCCGAACAATCGGCCAAAGGGGAGCAGGCTGACAAGCAGCGTCTGGCGGATCTCGAAAGGGATTTGCGGTATTTCAATCAACGCCTGAGCAGCGCACAAGTCGCGGTTGCCGCGACCTCCACCGACAAAGTGCAGATCGGCAGTTGGGTGACCTACGCCGACGAACACGACACCGAACGGCGGGTGCAACTGGTCGGCGAAGATCAGGCCGATGCCAGCAAAGGCCTGATCAATTGGGGCTCACCCTTGGGCCGGGCGCTGTTCGGTGCCCGGCTCAATGACGAGGTGCTGTGGCAGCGCCCCGCCGGCGATCAAGTGATTGAAGTGATCCGCATCGAACCGGCTTAAACCACGCCCTGCGCGAGCATTGCGTCGGCGACTTTGACGAAGCCGGCGATGTTCGCGCCTTTGACGTAGTTGATCCGCCCGTTTTCTTCGCCGTAATGCACACAAGCGTGGTGGATCGACTGCATGATCGCGTGCAGCTTGCTGTCCACCTCACCTGCCGTCCACAGCAAGCGCATGGCGTTCTGCGACATCTCCAGACCGCTCACTGCCACGCCGCCAGCGTTGGACGCTTTGCCCGGCGCAAACAGAATCCCGGCCTCGATAAAGATATCCACAGCCTCGAGCGTGGTCGGCATGTTTGCGCCCTCAGCTACGCACACGCAGCCATTGCGCAGCAGTGTGCGCGCGGCTTCGGCGTCGAGTTCGTTCTGCGTAGCGCACGGCAGCGCGATGTCGCACGGCAACGACCAAGGCAACTGACCGGCGCGGAATTCCAGGCCGAACGCTGCGGCCAATTCGCTGATGCGTCCGCGTTTGACGTTTTTCAGTTCCAGCAGCGCCAGCCACTGCTCCTCACTCAACCCGGCTTCGCAATACAACGTGCCTTCGGAGTCGGACAGGGAAATCACCTTGCCGCCCAGGTCCATCACCTTGCGCGCCGCATATTGCGCGACGTTGCCGGAACCGGAGATCGCCACACGCTTGCCTTCGACGGTCTGCCCGCGGCGTTTGAGCATTTCTTCGGCAAAGTAGACGCAGCCGAAACCAGTGGCTTCCGGACGAATCAGGCTGCCGCCGTAGGTCATGCCTTTGCCGGTCAGCACACTGGTGAACTGGTTGCTCAGGCGCTTGTACTGGCCAAACAGGAAACCGATCTCACGCGCACCGACACCGATATCACCGGCCGGCACGTCAACGTCGGCGCCGATATGGCGATACAACTCGCTCATGAACGCCTGGCAGAAACGCATGACTTCAGCGTCGCTCTTGCCCTTCGGATCGAAGTCGGAGCCGCCCTTGCCGCCGCCCATTGGCAGCGAGGTCAGGGAGTTTTTAAAGGTCTGTTCGAAGGCGAGGAATTTCAGCACGCCCATGTTCACCGACGGATGGAAACGCAGGCCACCCTTGTACGGGCCGATGGCGCTGTTCATCTGGATGCGGAACCCGCGATTGACCTGGACTTTGCCCTGATCGTCGACCCACGACACGCGAAACATCACCGCGCGCTCCGGCTCGCAAATGCGCTCCAGAATCCCCGAGCTCAGGTAATGCGGATTGGCTTCGAGAAACGGCCACAAACTGCGCAGGACTTCTTCGACGGCCTGGTGGAATTCGGGTTGATCCGGGTCGCGTTTTTTCAGGCGAGCGAGGAAGGATTCGACGGATTCGATCATGGGAAAAGTCTCGGCAAATTTATTGTCGTTGGAGGAGATTGAGCCGGACTGTAACAAACGAATTGCGCACTGGAACAGCGCAAAATGTCGCAGTTATGAAATTAAATGGTGCACAGGATATAAATCAGGCGGTTTTTTGAGCTGATTTTGCACCTGAATGGGGAGTCTGGATTCAAGTAATGCACCGCCAATTACACAGCCTGCGCGATGGCCACACCTCGGTCCCGCTGAAAAAAACCGAGCAAAAAAAAACGGAGCCCGAAGGCTCCGCTTTTTCATGCAACCAACCCGATATCAGGCCAGTTTCTTGTGACGTACCCGGTGTGGCTGGGCAGCCGCTTCGCCGAGACGCTTTTTACGATCCGCTTCGTACTCGGTGTAGTTACCTTCGAAGAAAATCGCTTGCGAGTCGTCTTCGTACGCGAGGATGTGTGTCGCCACGCGGTCAAGGAACCACCGATCGTGAGAGATCACAATCGCGGCGCCCGGGAAGTCCAGCAGGGCTTCTTCCAGGGAACGCAGGGTTTCCACGTCGAGGTCGTTGGACGGTTCGTCGAGCAGCAGGACGTTGCCGCCCTCCTTCAGGGTCAGCGCCAGGTGCAGACGACCGCGCTCACCACCGGACAGGTCCTTGACGAACTTCTGCTGATCGCCGCCCTTGAAGTTGAAACGACCGACGTAGGTACGCGACGGGATCTCGTAGTTGCCGATGCGGATCTGGTCGGAACCGTCGGAGATTTGCTGGAATACAGTCTTGCTGCCATCCAGGTCATCACGGCTCTGGTCAACGCAGGCCAGTTGCACGGTTTCACCGACTTCGATGCTGCCCGAATCCGGTTGTTCCTTGCCCATCAGCATGCGGAACAGGGTCGACTTACCGGCACCGTTACCGCCGATCACGCCGACAATGGCGCCTTTCGGCATCGAGAACGACAGGTTGTCGATCAGCACGCGATCGCCGTAGCCCTTGGTGACGTTCTTGAATTCGATGACCTTGTCGCCCAGGCGCGGACCGGCCGGGATGTAGATCTCGTTGGTTTCGCTGCGCTTCTGGAATTCCTGCGATTGCATTTCTTCGAAGCGTTGCAGACGCGCCTTGGATTTCGACTGGCGGGCTTTCGCGCCTTTGCGCACCCACTCCAGTTCTTCTTTCATGGCTTTTTCGTGGGCCGACTGCTGCTTGGATTCAGCCGCCAGACGATCGGACTTGGCTTCGAGCCAACCGGAGTAGTTGCCTTCGTACGGAATGCCCGCGCCGCGGTCGAGTTCGAGAATCCAGCCAGCGACGTTATCGAGGAAGTAACGGTCGTGCGTGATTGCTACCACAGTGCCCGGGAAGTCGTGGAGGAAGTGCTCCAGCCACGCCACCGAGTCGGCGTCCAAGTGGTTGGTCGGTTCGTCGAGCAGCAGCATGTCCGGCGCGGACAGCAACAGGCGGCACAGGGCCACACGACGCTTTTCACCACCGGACAGGTGTTCTACTTTCGCATCCCAGGCCGGCAGACGCAGCGCATCGGCGGCGACTTCCAGTTGACGCTCAAGGTTGTGACCATCGCTGGCCTGCAGGATCGCTTCGAGTTTGGCTTGCTCGGCGGCGAGCTTGTCGAAGTCGGCATCCGGATCGGCGTAAGCGGCGTAGACCTCGTCCAGACGCGCTTGCGCATCCTTGATCACGCTGACCGCTTCCTCGACCACTTCACGCACGGTCTTGGTCGGATCAAGTTGTGGCTCTTGCGGCAGATAACCGATGTTCAGGTCCGGCATCGGACGGGCTTCGCCCTCGAACTCGGTGTCGACGCCGGCCATGATTTTCAGCAGCGTGGACTTACCCGAACCGTTGAGGCCGAGTACGCCGATCTTGGCGCCGGGGAAGAACGACAGCGAAATGTTTTTGAGAATTTCCCGCTTCGGCGGAACAACTTTGCCCAGCCGATGCATGGTGAAGACGTATTGAGCCATGGAGAACCTTGGGTCAGTGACAGATGAATGATTGCAGCGCAGGCGAAGCCCGGCCAGACCATGCGCGTCGTTCACTTGATGGTTATCAATGCGTGCGCGCTGAAAAAGTCTGAGTCTAGGAGCTGGACCAGACGCTGTTAAAACGTAACGAGCGAAGGAAAGACAAGGCGAAAACAGGCGAGGACGCGGAGTTTACGGGTTGTAAATGAGCAGTCCGAGCCTGTTTTCAACGCAGTATTTCCGAGCGCAGTAGTTTTAACAGTGTCTGGGCTCCCGCGTAACCGGCAAAGCTACCTTAATGATGAAAGGCAGTCCAGCCGAGCGGGGCTGGCACTTCGCCACAACTCAAGGCATGCTAGCCGCCCTTTGGGCGTCCGGCTTATAGTGCACGTCGCGCCAGTCCAGCCAGACCGCAGGATTACAGCTTGTCCAACGTCACTCCGCCAGCCTCTGTGAGCAGCACCCAACCGGCGCCCGGCTCGTCCCTGCGCGGTACATTAAAGGGTGCGCTGGCGACGCTCGTGCTTTTATTGCTCGCGTTGCTGTTCTGGCAACTGCTCGATCAACTGCGCGAAACCCAGAAAAACCAGCGTCAGTACACCATCGATTACACCGCCGACCTCGCCGCGCAGGTCAGCCTGAACATGGCGCTGAACGCGCAAATCGCCCTCAATCTGCTACCGATCGTCGAACAACCGCAATCAGCCGACGAACAGCAGGTGCTATTGCGCAAGCTCCAGCAATCCTTGCCTGACCTGCGCAGCCTGGCCCTGCTCACCCCTTCCGGCAAAATCATCAGCGACAGTGACGACAACAGCCACGACGCCAGCTACCTCACCGAACTGGTGCGCCGCAGCCGTGCACAGGCGCATTACTTCAGCAACGCCGACGACGGTTCTGTGGTGCATCTGTTATTGCATCAGGCCAGCGGCAGCACGCGCGGTTATTGGGCATTGCGCCTGACGCCGACGTTCTTCGACTCGCTGACCAAACAGGGCGAAACCGGCATCCGCCCGTTGTGGCTGGTGGAAAACCGCCTCAATCATCAGATCATCAGCCGCGACGAAGCGCAGCCCTCGGCCAAGGCCGGCGTCTTGAGTCCGGACGACATGGCCAACACGGTGTTGACCGTGCCGCTGAGCAGCAGCGACTGGCAGTTGCGTGGTTTGTTTGACCGCCAGCGCGTGCTCGAAGAACTGCTGCCGGCGTTCATCGGCAAATGCCTGCTGGGCCTGGCGTTCTCGATGTTGCCGGTGATTGCCCTGCTCAACATGCGCCGGCGCCAGCGCCAGTTGCATGAGGGGCGCCGCCGTTATCAGGACATTTTCGAAGGCACTGGCGTGGCCCTCTGTGTGCTGGACCTGTCCGGTTTGAAGCAGGTGTTCGACAAGGCGCAGATCCAGACCAGCGACCAGCTCAAGGCCTGGCTCGACCAACCGGCGCAGCGCCAACAACTGTTGCAGGAACTGCGCGTCACCGAGGTCAACCAGGTCGCGCTGCAACTGCTTAACGTCAACTCCTGCGAGCACGCCTGGCAGCTGTTGATCGACGGCCATCCGCACCGCCAGTGCGCCATCGGCAATCAAGTGCTCGACGCCGTGTTGCAGCAACAAAAGCAGCTGGAACTGGAAATCAAACTGCCGGACATCAACGGCCGCGACCAGCACCTGTGGATGGTGTTGCGTCTGCCGACCGAGCAGCACGACTACAAAGCGGTGATCCTCAGCATCAACGACATCACCAGCCGCAAGCTGATCGAACTGTCGTTGCTCGAACGCGAAGGCTTCTGGTCGGACGTGGTGCGCACGGTGCCGGATCACCTGTATGTGCAGGACGTGATCAGCCAGCGGATGATTTTCAGCAACCATCACCTCGGCCAGACGCTCGGCTACAACCGCACCGAACTGCACCAGATGGGCGAGTATTTCTGGGAAATCCTGCTGCACCCGGAAGATGCCGACTACTACCATCGCTCGCGGCAGATGCAGCGCCACGCCGGTTACAGTCAGTTGCTCCAGTGCCAGTTGCGTTTCCGCCATCGCGACGGCAAATGGCGGCGTTTCGATATTCGCGAACAGGCGTTGGCTCGTGACAAGCATGATCAGGTGACGCGAATCATCGGCGTAGCCAAGGACATCACCGAACAGATCGAAGCCAGCGAATCCCTGCGCGACAGCGAGCAGCGCTATCGCATGCTCGCCGAAAGCATCAGCGACGTGATCTTCTCCACCGACAGCAAGCTCTCGCTGAACTACGTCAGCCCGTCGGTGCAGGCCGTGCTGGGTTATGACGCTGAGTGGATTTTCCAGAACGGCTGGCAATCGACCATCGCCAACCCGCAGCAACTGAGCGGCATCTACACGCTGATGGATCGCGTCAGCAAGGCGCTGGACAAACCCGAGCAACTGGCGGTGTTGCGCAATCAGGTGCAGACGCAATTGTTCCTGTTCGACTGCCTGCGCGCCGATGGCCGCAAGATCCCGATCGAGCTGCGTCTGGTGCTGGTATGGGACGAGCATGGCGCGTTTGAGGGTGTGCTCGGTGTCGGTCGCGATATCAGCCAGCAGCGCCGCGCCGAGAAAGACCTGCGTATGGCTGCCACGGTATTCGAGCACTCGACCTCGGCGATTCTGATCACCGACCCGGCCGGTTACATCGTGCAGGCCAACGAAGCCTTCAGCCGCGTCAGCGGTTACGCGGTGAGCGAAGTGCTCGACCAGTTGCCGAACATGCTCACCGTTGATGAGCAACAGGATGCGCACCTGCGCTACGTGCTCAAACAATTGCATCAGCACAACACCTGGGAAGGCGAAGTCTGGCTCAAGCGTCGCAACGGCGAGCATTACCCGGCGTGGGTCGGCATCACCGCGGTGCTCGACGACGAAGGCGATCTGGCCAGTTACGTGTGCTTCTTCAGCGATATCAGCGAGCGCAAGGCCAGCGAGCAACGGATTCACCGCCTCGCCTACTACGACGCCCTGACCCACTTGCCGAACCGCACGCTGTTCCAGGATCGTCTGCACACTGCGCTGCAATCGGCCGAGCGGCAGAAGTCGTGGGTGGTGCTGATGTTCCTCGACCTCGACCGTTTCAAACCGATCAACGACTCCCTCGGCCACGCCGCCGGCGACCGCATGCTGAAAGACATGGCCACGCGCCTGCTGGCCTGCGTCGACGATGACGACACCGTGGCGCGCATGGGCGGCGACGAATTCACTTTGCTGCTGCAACATCGCTCCAGCCGCGAACTGGCGCTGAACCGGGCGATTCATGTCGCCGAGCAGATCCTCGGCAGCCTGGTGCGGCCATTCGTGCTCGAAGGTCGCGAGTTCTTCGTCACCGCCAGTATCGGCATCGCCCTGAGTCCGCAGGACGGCAACGAACTCAGCCAGTTGATGAAGAACGCCGACACCGCGATGTACCACGCCAAGGAGCGCGGCAAGAACAACTTCCAGTTCTATCAGGCCGACATGAACGCCAGTGCACTGGAGCGTCTGGAACTGGAAAGCGATTTGCGCCACGCCTTGGAACAGAACGAATTCGTCCTGTATTACCAACCGCAATTCAGCGGTGACGGCAAACGCCTGACCGGCGCCGAAGCGCTGTTGCGCTGGCGTCATCCACGCCGTGGCCTGGTGCCGCCGGGGGATTTCATTCCGGTGCTGGAGGAGCTGGGTCTGGTGGTGGACGTCGGCGACTGGGTGATCAGCGAGGCGTGCCGTCAGTTGAAGACCTGGCACCAGAACCGTGTGCGCGTGCCGAAGGTGTCGGTGAACATCTCGGCGCGGCAATTTTCCGATGGCCAGCTCGGCACGCGGATCGCCACGATCCTGCGCGAAACCGGCCTGCCGCCAGCGTGTCTGGAGCTGGAACTGACCGAAAGTATCCTGATGCGTGAAGTCAGCGAAGCGATGCAGATTCTTGCCGGGCTGAAAAACCTTGGTTTGAGCATCGCAGTCGATGACTTCGGCACCGGTTACTCATCGCTGAACTACCTCAAGCAATTCCCGATCGACGTGCTGAAGATTGACCGGACCTTTGTCGATGGTTTGCCGTCCGGTGAGCAGGACGCGCAGATAGCCCGGGCGATCATCGCCATGGCGCATAGCCTGAATCTGGCGGTGATCGCCGAGGGCGTGGAAACCCATGAACAGCTGGACTTCTTGCGTGAGCATGGCTGCGATGAGGTTCAGGGGTATCTGTTCGGCCGGCCGATGCCGGCGGGGCGGTTTGAGGCGCAGTTCAGCAATGACGCGCTCTTCATGTTCGACTGAAGTCCTGCGATCTTTTGAGGCCGGCACAATCACCATCTATCTGCGCATGAACGCCACTTGTCTGCGACATGATGTCGTTTCATATGCCATCCAAAACCCATTGGGTTAGAATGCCCCCCTTTTCTGCCCCCGATCCTTGAGGACCGCCATGTTCAGCCGTGATTTGACTATTGCCAAGTACGACGCCGACCTTTTTGCCGCCATGGAGCAAGAAGCTCAGCGCCAGGAAGAACACATTGAGCTGATCGCTTCGGAAAACTACACCAGCCCAGCGGTGATGGAAGCTCAAGGCTCGGTCCTGACCAACAAGTACGCTGAAGGTTACCCAGGCAAGCGTTACTACGGTGGTTGCGAGTACGTTGACGTTGTTGAGCAACTGGCCATCGACCGCGCCAAAGAGCTGTTCGGCGCCGATTACGCCAACGTTCAGCCGCACGCCGGTTCGCAAGCCAACGCTGCCGTTTACCTGGCCCTGCTGCAAGGTGGCGACACCATTCTGGGCATGAGCCTGGCCCACGGTGGTCACCTGACCCACGGCGCCAGCGTTTCCTCCTCCGGCAAGCTGTACAACGCCGTACAGTACGGCATCGACGCCAACGGCCTGATCGACTACGACGAAGTCGAGCGTCTGGCGGTTGAGCACAAGCCGAAAATGATCGTGGCCGGTTTCTCTGCCTACTCGCAGATTCTCGACTTCCCGCGTTTCCGCGCCATCGCTGACAAAGTCGGCGCTTACCTGTTCGTCGACATGGCCCACGTGGCCGGTCTGGTCGCCGCTGGCGTCTACCCGAACCCGGTGCCTTTCGCTGACGTCGTGACCACCACCACCCACAAGACCCTGCGCGGTCCACGTGGTGGCCTGATCCTGGCTCGCGCCAACGCCGAGATCGAGAAGAAGCTGAACTCCGCGGTATTCCCGGGCGCCCAGGGTGGCCCGCTGGAGCACGTGATCGCCGCTAAAGCGATCTGCTTCAAGGAAGCGCTGCAGCCTGAGTTCAAGGCCTACCAGGAACAAGTGGTGCTGAACGCCCAGGCCATGGCCGAAGTGTTCATCGAGCGCGGTTTCGACGTAGTTTCGGGCGGTACCAAGAACCACCTGTTCCTGCTGTCGCTGATCAAGCAGGACATCTCCGGTAAAGACGCCGACGCCGCGCTGGGCAAAGCGTTCATCACCGTGAACAAGAACTCCGTGCCAAACGATCCACGCTCGCCGTTCGTCACCTCCGGCCTGCGCTTCGGTACTCCGGCTGTGACCACTCGCGGCTTCAAGCAAGCCGAGTGCAAAGAGCTGGCTGGCTGGATCTGCGACATCCTGGCTGACCTGAACAACGAGGCGGTGATCGACGCCGTTCGTGAGAAAGTCAAAGCCATCTGCAAGAAACTGCCGGTATACGGCGCTTAATTGCGACGTTAAACCCGCAGCATGAAAAACCGGCCAAGTGATTGGCCGGTTTTTTTTCGCCTGTGATTCCCCTGTAGGAGCTGCCGAAGGCTGCGATCTTTTGATCTGGATCTTAAAAACAAGATCAAAAGATCGCAGCCTTCGGCAGCTCCTACACGTGGCTATGGCCACTGGTCAGACCGGTCATGCCAATTTTGATATTTTCACTTGTCATCCCGAAAAACCCGAGCGTAGACTGCACCCGCACTGGACATACCGGTAAGACCACAATAATTAAGTCCTGAATCTGATGCGCCACGCGCACGGCAGCCAGGACACCGACCAGGATTCCTCCCATGCTCAGATGGTGCTCGCGTTCAATCTTCCTCCAAGTGGTTCTCGGACTGATGCTCGGCATCGTCTGCGGGCTGACCCTTCCTGAATACTCGGCCCAGCTCAAACCGCTCGGCGACGGCTTCATCAAACTGATCAAGATGCTCATCGGCCTCATCGTGTTCTGCGTGGTGGTCAGCGGCATCAGCGGCGCCGGCGATCTGAAGAAGGTCGGGCGCATCGGCCTGAAATCGGTGATCTACTTCGAAGTCCTGACCACCATCGCGCTGGTGATCGGCCTGGTCTTCGCCTTCAGCACCGGCATCGGCAGCGGCGCGAATATCCATCTCGAGCAATTGTCCGCCGCCGATATGGGCGATATCGCCGAACGCGGCCAGCACATGCACACCACCACGCAGTTCTTGATGGACCTGATCCCGACCTCGGTGATTGGCGCCTTCGCTGAAAACAACATTCTGCAGGTGCTGCTGTTTTCGGTGCTGTTTGGCAGCGCGTTGAATCTGGTCGGTGAAGCGGCCTCCGGGATCTCCCGGCTGATCAACGAACTGAGCCATGTAATCTTCCGGATCATGGGCATGATCGTGCGTCTGGCACCGATCGGCGTGTTCGGCGCCATCGCCTTCACCACCAGCAAATATGGCCTTGATTCCCTGCAACACCTGGGCAGTCTGGTCGGTTTGTTCTACCTGACCTGCATCGCATTCGTCAGCGTGATTCTCGGTCTGGTGATGCGTGCCTCCGGCCTGCGCATGTGGCCGCTATTGAAGTACCTGCGTGAAGAACTGCTGATTGTCATGGGCACGGCATCGTCCGACGCGGTGCTGCCGCAGATCATGCGCAAACTCGAACATCTCGGCATCGGCAGCTCGACCGTAGGGCTGGTGATTCCGACCGGGTACTCGTTCAACCTCGACGGTTTCTCGATCTACCTGACTTTAGCCATCGTATTCATTGCCAACGCCACGGGCACACCGCTGGCCATGACCGATTTGCTGACCATTTTGCTGGTGTCGCTGATCACCTCCAAAGGTGCCCACGGCATTCCGGGGTCGGCGCTGGTGATTCTGGCGGCAACATTGACGGCGATTCCGGCGATCCCGGTGGTCGGTCTGGTCTTGGTGTTGGCGGTGGACTGGTTCATGGGCATCGGCCGGGCACTCACCAATCTCATCGGCAACTGCGTCGCTACTGTCGCCATCGCCCGTTGGGAAAAGGACATCGACGTCCAACGCGCCAACAAAGTACTCAGCGGTCAGCAGGGCTACACCTTTCAGCCGCGTAAAGCAGCAACTCCGGCGCACCAGCAGGAGTTCTGATTTCAACCCGGCAGGCGCTGCCGCAAGCGGCGATCTTTTGATCGAATTTGCGGCGGCCCTCGCAGGCACATGGAGCAAGACAAGTGATTACCACATCAACCGTCGTCAACTCAGTCGTAGAAAAACTCCGCGCCGCATTGGCCCGTGGCCAGTGGCGCTCCGGCGACATGCTGCCAGGCCAGCGTGAACTGGCGGAACAACTGGGTATCAGCCGTCCGAGCCTGCGTGAAGCGGTGATCGTCCTGGAAACCCTTGGTCTGGTGCGTTCGATGCCGGGCAAAGGCGTGGTCGTCCTCGACGCACAACTGAGCGACAGCCAGAGCCACGACAGCGCGGTGGCCGGCGCCAGCCTCGAAGACGTGCTGCAACTGCGCTACACCCTTGAGCCGTTCATTGTCGGTCTGGTCGCACAATCGATCAGCAGCAAGGAAGTCGGCCAGTTGCGCCTGACCCTGATGGACATGCGCGAAGCCCTCGAAGCCGGCGACAGTGAGGCCGGGGTCAGCGCCTACATCGCCTTCCACGAAGAGCTGTTCACCCTGACCTCGAATCCGATCTTCCAGAGTGTGGTGCAGCAAACCAGCAACGCGCTCAAGCAGAGCGCCGAGGTGCTGCGCAATTCGCCGGAGCATCTGGCCGAGCGCCTGGAAGAAAACGAAGCGGTGGTCCGCGCGATCCGCAGCAAGAACAGCGCCCAGGCCAGTGCCGAAATGCGTCGGCATATTCTGCGCGAAGGCCAGCGCATGGGCATTGAGCTGAATATTCCGGAAGACAACCTGAGTCGCTGATCCAATGGGAGACCGGTCATGAACAGTTTCGCCTCACCGTCGCCAACCCAATCGACTACTGCCCCCCTGCCCTTCTCCCGCCTGCGCGCATCGGTGGAGGATCTGTATCCGCGACTGTTCGATGCGATTCTGGAACGGCGCATCGATTCGGCCAGCCGTTTTACCGAGGACAGTTTGAAAGAGATGTTCGGCGCCAGTCGCGCCGATGTGCGCCGGGTGCTGACCCAACTGTCCCATGAGCACGTCATAGTCTTGCGCGCCAATCACCGGCCGCGGGTGGCGGCACCTGATCGGGAACAAACGCGGCAGGCCCTGCATGCGCGGCGGCTGACCGAGAGCACGCTGGTGCGGCTGGCGTGTCAGCGGCCGCAGGCAGACAATTTGAAGCACCTTCGCACGCTGATCGAGCGCGAACGTCAGGCGGTCGAGCAGGATCGGCGGGGTGCGGCGATTCGCTTGTCCGGGGAGTTTCATCTGCAATTGGCGCAAATGGCGGGGAATGCACCGTTGGCGCATTTTCTTGGCAGTCTGGTGCCGCTGACGTCGCTGGCGATTGCGCGATGTGAGGGTTCTACGCACAGCTGTTGCGCGTGGCAGGAACATAAAGCGCTGGTTGAGGCGGTGGAGCGTGGCGATGCCTCCAAGGCTGGCATGCTGATGAGTCGGCATCTGGATCATCTTGAGCAGACATTGCTGGGTTCAGACCTTGAGCAATGTGCTGTCGGTTAGACCGCCTTCGCGAGCAAGCTCGCTCCCACAGTTGACCGCATTTCTCTGGACGGAATACGGTCTCCTGTGGGAGCGAGCTTGCTCGCGAAGAGGCCATCACTGACAACCAAGATCCATCAGGCAGAAGCCACTCTGGCAAACCCCGCCCGAATCTTCTCTTCCGGCAAATCATCGGCAATAAACACAATCACACTTTCCCGCGCCTCACCCTCGGCCCATTCGGTATCCCAGTCAAAACCATAAAGCTTCAACACACCCTGAAACACCAGGCGCCGATCCTCACCCGCGATGTTCAGCACACCTTTGTAACGCAACAATTGCTTACCGTGTTCTTCGAGCAACTCATTCATGAACTCGCTGAGCTGATCGATATCCAGCGGCTGATCGGTGCGCAATACCAGACTGGAAATGCGATCAATCGATGGCGCCTTGCCCACCGGACGCAGGCTCAATCCACCGCCGAGATCGGCGTTGAGGTTGAAGCCGCGCACATCAAGAAGTTCTGCCAGATCAATGTTGCCGTGCTCGACCACACGAATCGGCGCCCGGCGGTTGATCCGTGTCAGGCGCTCGCTCAGTGCGTTGAACGTAGCCTCATCGACCAGATCGGTTTTGCTCACCAGCAAGCGGTCGGCAAAGCCGATCTGCGCCTGGGCGATGGTCTGGCTCAGATGCACGTCGGCATGGGCGGCATCGACCAGGGTGATGATGCCGTCGAGCAGGTAGCGCTCGCGCAATTCCTCATCGATGAAAAAGGTCTGCGCCACGGGTGCCGGATCGGCCAGGCCGGTGCACTCAATCACCAGACGATCGAACGCAATCTCACCGCTGTCCAGCCGTTCAAGCAGCAAGTACAGCGCCTTGGTCAGGTCAGTGTGAATGGTGCAGCACACGCAGCCGTTGGCCAGGGTCATGACTTGCACCGGCTCATCACCCAGCAACTGAGTGTCGATGCCGGCGTCACTGAATTCGTTTTCAATCACGGCGATTTTCAGGCCGTGCTCGGCTTTCAAAATATGGCGCAGCAAAGTGGTCTTGCCAGCGCCGAGGAAACCGCTGAGTACCGTGACCGGGATGGGAGAGGACAAACGCTTTCTCCTTCACAAAATGAATGAACAACACAAAAACAACTGTGGGAGCGAGCCTGCTCGCGAAACCGGTGTGTCAGTCAAATCATTCATCAACTGACAATCCGTATTCGCGAGCAGGCTCGCTCCCACAGGGTTAGCACTGGCCTCTGGCTGTCAGCTCAACAGCACTTCGGCCCACCCTTGCCACCGTAACGCGCCTCCTGACGTTCGCGAAAGAACATCTCGTAGCTCATCACCGGTTTGTCCGGGTGCTTGGTTTGCATATGCTCGACGTAGGTGTCGTAGTCGGGCATGCCGACCATCAGGCGCGCGGCCTGACCGAGGTATTTACCGAGGCGACTCAGGTCATTGAACATGGTGCAATCCTCTGGTTACGCATCCGGCAGAGCCTGGAATGGCGATTCTTTATCCGTACGCTCTTTCTTGCCCCAGGCGGCGATGCCGACCTTCAGCGCATAGAACAGGATGCTGAAGACCACGAACAGGAACAGCGCGGTAAGCGTTGCGTTGGTATAAGCGTTGAAGATTACGTGCTGCATCTGCTCGACGCTTTTTGCCGGTGCCAGCACCTGACCATTGGCCAGCGCATCGCTGTACTTCTTGGCCAGCGACAGGAAGCCGATCGCCGGGTTGGCATCGAACAGTTTGATGAAACCAGCAGTCGTGGTGCAGATCAGCAGCCAGGTGGCCGGCAGCAGGGTGACCCAGATGTAGCGCTGGCGCTTCATCTTGATCAGCACCACAGTGCCAAGCATCAGCGCAATACCGGCCAGCATCTGGTTGGAGATACCGAACAGTGGCCACAAGGTATTGATGCCGCCCAGTGGATCGACCACGCCCTGATACAGCAACCAGCCCCACATCGCCACACAACCGGCGGTAGCAATCAGGTTGGCCGTCCACGATTCGGTGCGTTTGAGCGCCGGCACGAAAGAGCCGAGCAAGTCCTGCAGCATGAAACGCCCGGCACGTGTGCCCGCGTCAACGGCGGTCAGGATGAACAGCGCCTCAAACAGGATCGCGAAGTGGTACCAGAACGCCATGGTGTTTTCACCCGGCAGGACACTGTGCAGGATCTGCGCGATACCGACCGCCAGGGTCGGCGCACCACCGGCACGGGCCAGAATGGTGGTTTCGCCAATGTCATGCGCCACGGCTTGCAGCGCTTCCGGCGTGATCGCAAAGCCCCAGCTGGAGACCACTTGCGCAACCGAAGCGACATCACTGCCGACGACGGCAGCCGGGCTGTTCATGGCGAAGTACACGCCAGGCTCGATCACCGAAGCGGCAACCATGGCCATGATCGCGACGAACGATTCCATCAGCATGCCGCCGTAACCGATGTAACGGGCGTTGGTTTCGTTATCCAGCAGCTTCGGCGTGGTGCCCGAAGAAATCAGCGCGTGGAAACCGGATACCGCACCGCAAGCGATGGTGATGAACAGGAACGGGAACAGACCGCCCTTCCACACCGGACCGGTGCCGTCGACGAACTGGGTCAGCGCCGGCATTTTCAGCTCGGGCATGGTCACCAGAATACCGATCGCCAGAGCAACGATGGTGCCGATCTTGAGGAACGTTGAGAGGTAGTCGCGCGGTGCCAGAATCAGCCACACCGGCAGCGATGCAGCGACGAAACCGTAACCGACCAGCATCCAGGTAATCTGCACGCCGGTGAAGGTGAACGCCTTGGCCCACACTGGATCAGCGGCAATCTGCCCGCCCAGCCAGATCGAGCCGAGCAGCAGCAACACGCCGACCACGGAGATTTCGCCGATGCGGCCCGGGCGGATGTAGCGCATGTAAATGCCCATGAACATCGCAATCGGGATGGTCGCCATCACGGTGAAGATGCCCCACGGGCTTTCGGCCAATGCTTTCACCACGATCAGCGCCAGCACCGCGAGGATGATGATCATGATCAGGAAACAGCCGAACAGTGCAATGGTGCCGGGAATACGGCCCATTTCTTCACGCACCATGTCGCCCAGGGAACGGCCGTTGCGCCGGGTCGACATGAACAGAACCATGAAGTCCTGCACCGCGCCCGCCAGCACCACGCCGGCAATCAGCCAAAGCGTGCCGGGCAAGTAGCCCATCTGCGCGGCCAGCACCGGGCCGACCAGAGGTCCGGCGCCAGCGATGGCGGCGAAGTGGTGACCGAAAAGAATGTGTTTGTTGGTCGGCACGAAGTCCAGACCGTCGTTGTTGAGCACGGCGGGGGTGGCCCGACGCGGGTCAAGTTGCATCACATTGTTGGCGATGAACAGACTGTAGTAACGGTACGCAACCAGATAAATGGCCACGGCGGCGACCACAATCCACAAGGCATTGATCGCCTCGCCTCGGCGCAATGCCACTACGCCAAGGGCGCACGCTCCTACGATTGCCAGCAGCAGCCAGGGTAAGTGGCGTAGCAGGCTATTATTATTTTTCATTTTATTATTCCAGCCAGGGTGGACAAGAAAGACAGCCACCCCGAGTTTAGCGCTTACGGCGCCAAAGGCCATACCCCGACGTTGGTCTAGACGCTTTAGCGATTGGCTGGCGCCTGCATTCGCGGTCTATAGTCAGCGAACCTTCATGAGGATTGCGCCATGAGCGAGCACCCCGCCAATCGACGTCGTTTCAAACGTATTGCGTTCGATGCCAGAACCGAGCTGAGTCAGGGCGAATACATCTGGCCGGTCAAACTGATTGATCTGTCGCTCAAAGGATTGCTGATCGAACAGCCGGAACCTTGGCTAGGGGACAAGTCGCAGGACTTTCTCGTCGACATTCATTTGAGCGATGACGTCGATATCCAGATGGATGTGCACTTGGCCCATGAAGAAAAAGGCCAGCTGGGTTTTGTCTGCCGACATATCAGCCTGGAATCGATCCAGCGCTTGCGGCGGTTGATCGAGTTGAATCTGGCGGATGAGTCCGAACTGGAGCGCGAGTTGGCTGCCCTGATCGAAATCTAGAATCCGCCACAGATCCAATGTAGGAGTGAGCCTGCTCGCGATAGCGATTTGTCATGCAACATTTGCGTTGACTGGTTCACCGCTATCGCGAGCAGGCTCACTCCTACAGAGGCCGGGGTTTATTCGAAGAGTGCGTCGAGGGCCTGTTCGAGGCGGGTCACGGCGATGATCTGCAAACCCGGCGGGGACTCCTTCGGCGCATTGCCCTTCGGCACGATCGCCCGCTTGAAGCCATGCTTGGCCGCCTCCTTCAGACGTTCCTGGCCGCTCGGGACCGGACGGACTTCACCGGACAAGCCCACCTCACCGAATACCAGCAGATCATGCGGCAACGGACGATTGCGCAAACTCGACATCACCGCCGCCATCAACGCCAGATCCGACGCCGTTTCCAGCACCTTCACCCCACCGACCACATTGAGAAAGACGTCCTGGTCGTGCGTCGGAATTCCTCCATGTCGATGCAAAACCGCGAGCAGCATCGCCAAACGGTTCTGATCCAGCCCCAGCGTCACCCGACGCGGATTGGCCAGATGGCTGTCATCGACCAGCGCCTGCACTTCCACCAGCATCGGCCGTGTGCCTTCCCACGTGGCCATGACCACACTGCCGGGGACTTCTTCCTGCGCACGGGTAAGAAAAATCGCCGAAGGGTTGGAGACTTCTTTCAACCCCTTGTCGGTCATGCCGAACACACCGAGTTCGTTGACCGCGCCGAAACGGTTTTTCACCGCACGCAGCAAACGCAAACGCCCATCGGACTCGCCTTCGAAATACAGCACGGTGTCGACCATGTGTTCGAGAACTCGGGGACCCGCGAGCGCGCCTTCCTTGGTGACGTGGCCGACGAGGAAAATCGCCGTGCCGCTCTGTTTTGCATAACGCACCAGCAGCGCCGCGCTCTCACGCACCTGGGAAACACCGCCGGGGGCCGATTGCAGCTGTTCGGTGAAGATCGTCTGGATCGAGTCGATCACCATCACCTTGGGCTTTTCCTGACGGGCGGTGGCGATGATGGTTTCGATGCAGGTTTCGGTCATTACCCGCAGTTGATCCTGCGGTAAGCCGAGGCGCCGGGCACGCATGGCCACTTGCTGTTGGGATTCTTCGCCGGTGACGTAGAGAGCCGGCATGCTTTTGGCCAGGTTGCACAGGGTCTGCAACAGAATGGTCGATTTGCCGATGCCCGGATCGCCGCCGATCAGCACCACCGAGCCGTCGACCAGACCGCCACCGAGGACCCGGTCCAGCTCACCGGACGCGGTGGAAAAGCGCGGGATTTCTTCGATGCTGACTTCGGCCAGGGTCTTGATCTGCGCCTGCTGCCCAGCCCAGCCGGTGCGCCCGGTCGGTGCCGTGGCACCGCCGCTTTCGATCATGGTCTCGGTCAGGGTGTTCCAGGCACCGCATTCACCGCACTGCCCGGCCCACTTGGGAAAGGTTGCGCCGCACTCGGTGCAACCGTACATGCGCTTGGCCTTGGCCATCAGAACCCCCGACAAAAACCGCGATGATAACGCACGTACCGCCGATCAGCGCGGCGCCGCACTACGGATTTCGCCACTGGCCAGACGCGCGGCGCTATTACCCAACGGATCTTCGGCATTCAGGTCCGCGCCCTTGGCCTTCAGCGCATCGAGCAATTCCAGACGCTTGAACAATCCGGCGTACATGGCTGCCGTCTGCCCGGCGCCATTACGCTGATCGGGGCTGCAATCAGTGGCCATCAGGCGCCGGGCGATCTGTACTTCACCTTTGAAAATCGCCCCCATCAGCGCGGTGTTGCCGCGTTGATCCTGGGCACAGGCATCGGCGCCGGCTGCAAGTAAACGCTCCACGGCTGGAGCCTGACCGTGATAGGCCGCCAGAATCAGCGCGGTGTAACCCTTGCTGTCGTGGGTGTCCAGGGAATACCCGGACTCGATGAACGTGTCGAGCATCGGCACATCACCGCGTCGGGCCGCATCGAAGTAATAGTCGCGCAGTTGGGCCTGGATTGCCTCGGGACTCTGCTCGACCGGTGCCGCCCATGCGGCGAACGACAGGCAACCGGCCAAGAGTAAAAGACAGCTTCGCATCAGCATTCTCCTTTAACGGAACGGGGCCTGACTCAGGCCCCGCGTGCGCGGCATCGGTATCAGTCGACCAGTTTCGCTGCCAGCGCCTTGACCCGGCTCAGGTCGCCTTTGGCCACTTCAGTGACGCCAGTGCCATATTCCGGATCGGCCTTATAAAGGAAGGACAGGATGATGTGCTTGCTCTCATCATCGGTGGTTGCCAGCGAGCCGCCGAAGCTGTCGATCAGGTCCCGGCGTTCCTTCTTGCTGAACGAGCGATACAGATCACCGGCCTGCTTGAAGTTCTGCTCACGCTGGATTTTCGCCTGCTGCGTGCTGCCCGATAGCGCCGATTGGCTGTAACGCGCGCCTGGCGTCTCGTCACGGGGTTGCAGTCGGCTTGGCTGATAGTTCACACCACTGTTGCTGGCGCCGAAGTTCATCGCGCCATCCTGGTTGCCATTGTTCACGGCAACTTTCGGCGCATTGATCGGCAATTGCAGGGCATTGGCACCCAGGCGATACATTTGCGTATCGGCATAAGAGAACACTCGGCCTTGTAACAAACGGTCTTCGGAAGGTTCGATACCTGGAACTACATTGGCTGGCGCCATGGCCACTTGTTCGGTTTCCTGGAAGACATTCGCCGGATTACGGTTCAACACCATTTGTCCAACTTTTCGTTCAGGAATACCTGGCCAAATCTTGGTGGCGTCTAATGGATCAAAATCAAACTTGGACAAATCTTGTGGTTTCAGCACTTGAATGTACAAGTCCCATTTCGGGAAGTTACCTTTATTAATGTTGCTCACCAGGTCATTGGTCATATGACTGTAGTCTTGACCCTGAACCTTCGCGACTTGTTTTGGCGTGAGGTTATTAAGTCCCTGCAAGCTCTTCCAGTGAAACTTGACGTAGTGAACTTCACCCTTGGCGTTAATCAACTTATAAGCATGAACACCATTACCGTCCATTTCTCGATAACTGGCCGGCGTTCCCGAGTTCGAATACAACTCGGTCAGGGTACGGGTGGCTTCCGGTACATGAGAAAAGAAGTCGAATCGGCGAGAATCGTCGTCAAGGTTTGTCCGCGGATCCGGTTTGAACGCGTGCACCATGTCGGGAAACTTGATCGCGTCGCGGATGAAAAAGGTCGGAAAGTTATTGCCGACCAGGTCCCAGTTGCCGTCGGCCGTGTAAAACTTGGTGGCGAAACCTCGTGGATCACGCAGGGTTTCCGGCGAGTGATTGCCGTGCACCACCGCGGAGAAGCGCACGAATACCGGCGTGCTCTGGCCAGCGGCGAACACCTTGGCCTTGCTCAGGTCAGTGAGATCGTTGGTCACGGTGAAGGTGCCATGGGCGCCGGTACCGCGGGCGTGAACCACACGCTCGGGAATGCGTTCACGGTCAAAACGCTGCAGCTTCTGAATCAACTGCACATCCTGCAGCAGCACCGGGCCATTGGCACCGGCGGTCTGCGAGTTCTGATTGTCGCCGACCGCTGCACCGTTATCGCGGGTCAGGGGCGCGGCGTTTACGGAGAAGGTCAACAGGCTGGCGGTGAGTACGCCGAGTGTGCGACGACGGGGAAAAGCCCCCAGTCCAAGTGCGGAGTTCATATCAGGATCCTCTGGTTTTTTTGGGCGCATCCAGGTGCGCCAACCCAAGGCTAGAGGCCTGCGGCGTCGAACATAAATAGAAAGAACGTAACGCCATGATTGAGAAAATTGGCTTTTCGATCAGCGAGTTACAGTATATTTCGCGCGCGATTGCTGGCACTTTGCAAACTAATCGTCGATTGATGTGTCGATAAAAACGGGCATTGTAAGAAGGTGTTTCGCGCAGGACGCGTTTTGCTGATTTACACTGCGTACACCAAACTCATCTGTAACAAGGAAATAACTATGGGCGTGCTAAGTGAGTTCAAGGCCTTCGCGGTCAAAGGCAATGTGGTCGACATGGCCGTCGGTATCATCATCGGTGCTGCCTTCGGCAAGATTGTTTCGTCGTTTGTCGGGGACGTCATCATGCCGCCAATCGGCCTGTTGATCGGTGGCGTGGACTTCAGTGATTTAGCCATCACGCTCAAAGCCGCCGATGGCGCTGCGCCTGCGGTGGTGATGGCCTACGGCAAATTCCTCCAGACCATTCTGGACTTCGTGATCGTCGCGTTCGCCATTTTCATGGGCGTAAAAGCCATCAACCGCCTCAAACGCGAAGAGGCCGTGGCCCCTACCCTGCCACCGGTGCCGACCAAGGAAGAAGAGTTGCTGGGCGAGATCCGCGACTTGCTCAAGGCCCAGAACACCCGGCCCTGAATGCTGTGCACGATAGAAACAACGGCGCCTTCGAGGCGCCGTTTGTTTACCAGTAGTTTTCCACGGCCACCTGACCGGGTCGGCGGGACAGGCTGAGGCTCATGTGGCGTTTTTTCAGCAGCGCGCGCGTGTCATCGATCATCTGTGGATTACCGCACAGCATGACGCGCGAGTGTTGCGCTGACAGCTCTACACCTGCTGCGCGCTCCAGCTCACCATTTTCAATCAGGGTGGTGATGCGCCCGTGCAGTGCACCAGGATGCGCTTCACGCGTCACCGTCGCGATGAACTGCAACTTGTGCGCATGCTCGCTGAGGTAGTCACGCTGCGTGAGTCCGGCAATCAACGCCTGATAGGCCAACTCCCGCGCTTCGCGCACGCTGTACACCAGAATGATGCGCTCGAATTTTTCCCAGACTTCAAAGTCCTGCAGAATCGACAGAAACGGCGCCACCCCGGTGCCTGTGGATAACAGCCACAGATCGCGACCGTCGACGAAACGGTCCAGCGTCAGGTAGCCGAAAGCCTGGCGATCCACCAGCAAGGTGTCGCCGACCTGCAGCCGACTCAGCTCACTGGTGAACTCCCCGCCCGGCACGACAATGGAAAAGAACTCAAGAAACTCGTCAAAAGGCGACGACACCATCGAATAGGCACGCCACACAATGCTGCCATCGGCTTTGGCCACACCGAGCCTGGCAAACTGCCCGGCGCGGAAACGGAACCCTGCATCCCGGCTGGTACGCAAGGTAAACAGGCTTGGGGTCAAGGGTTGAACATCAAGCAATGTCTGCGTGGTGTATTTCTCGGCACTGGCGGTCATGGGGCACTCCATTGAACGATTGCTGCCAGTGTCGCGCATATTGGTCGCCTTAAACACCGACGATGAGTAATGGCATTCAGCTATTCACCTACATGAATAGAAACTCAACTCATCAAGAAAACTTAAATGTAAAACTGAAAGTTAGGATGACGACCTGAATACTAAACGCCGTCATTCGCTAAGAACCTTTTATAAAAACATTCTCACCATCAATACCGAAAAAATTTAATGCCCCTTGTATGAAACGTCCTACACTCCGTTGCGTGCCGGATCTTTTGGATCCATTTTGCGCCCCCCCCAGCAATACCAATGGAGACTCTGTAATGGAAACGTGGAAGGAGTCGCAGTTAAAGCAACTGACTTTCGCCAGGGATATAGACGCTGCTTATACGATTTTGTTGAGATTCGCAGAAAACCTGGGCTTTAATTTTTGTGCCATTTCGGTTACTTCACCCAATCGGGAACTACGTCTTGATCCCATGCAAATCAACAACTACCCCAAAGAATGGAACGCACAATATGATCAGAAACATTACAGTAAAATCGACCCACTGATAGCACACTGCACTCACTCAATGATGCCCATCGTCTGGAGCGAGTCAGTATTTGCAGAAAAGCCTCAGCTTTGGCAGGGTTTGCAGCAATATGGACTGCAATATGGCTGGTCACAGTCGTTCCACCATGAGCAAAGCGGTTTGTGCAGCATTATCAGCCTGGCACGCAAGCATTGCCCCATCAGTCCTCTGGAGTTGTATGAACATTTTGGTTATATGTTCTACGCCACCAGTCACCTGAGTGAACTGTTCGCCCGGTCGCTGCCGCCCCAATCTCTCAAGCCCCGCCAACCGCACCTGTCGCCCCGCGAACTGGAGGTTCTGCAATTATCAGCCGGCGGCAAGACCGCTTATGAGATTTCGAAAATCCTCAGCCTGAGCGAACGCACCGTGAACTACCACGTGCAGAACGTCATCGAGAAACTCAACGTCTGCAACAAGATTTCCGCTGTCATCGCGGCCGCCAGAGCCGGCATCATCTAATCAAGCAGTCTTGCGTCCCCTATAAAACGTGCAGGTAATAACGTAGAAAAAAACGTACCATTCGCGCCCCTCCTGAGTGATGACGTGAACATTCGGCGTTGCAGTACACTCGGTCGGTGCCGCAGCACAATGTCAGGGCTGTGGAACACCCCGTTGATTACCCTGAGTTCCCGCCCCATGCCTTTGCTTGATACGCCCTTTGCCCAACTCGACCTGATCCGCCAGCCCGAACAGCAGAACGAACCGCTGCAAGCCTTCGATGCCGCTGACGAATACCTGCTCAACCATCTGGCGGCGCAACAACCGGCGGCGGACACGCGCGTATTGGTGCTCAACGACAGCTTTGGTGCCTTGGCTGCCAGTTTGTCGGGCAAGGTCAGGGTCAGTAGTAGCGGTGACTCCTTTCTCGGTTTCCAGGGGCTGGAAAAAAACCTGCTGCGCAATGGTCAGGCGTTTGACGCAGTTCGCGGGATCCCCGCCAGCGAGCCATTGGTCGGACCGTTCGACCGGGTGCTGATCCGCGTGCCGAAAACCCTCGCACTGCTGGAAGAACAACTGATCCGCTTGCAGGGACAACTCGCCCCCGGCGCCGAAGTCGTCGCAGCGGCCATGGTCAAACACCTGCCACGCGCCGCCGGTGATCTGCTTGAACGCTACATTGGCCCGGTGCAAGCTTCGCTGGCGGTGAAAAAGGCTCGCTTGCTGATTGCCACGCCTGAAGCAAAAGCCCCGGCCGTCTCGCCCTACCCGTCACGCTATCGCCTCGACGAGCCACCGATCGAGTTGCTCAACCACGCCAACGTGTTCTGTCGCGAAGGCCTGGATATCGGCACGCGTGCGTTCCTGCCGCATCTGCCGAAAAATCTGGGCAGCGCCCGAGTCGCCGATCTGGGCTGTGGCAACGGTGTACTGGCAATCGCGAGTGCTCTGCAAAACCCTGATGCGCACTACACGCTGGTCGACGAGTCGTACATGGCGGTGCAATCGGCTAGCGAAAACTGGCGCGCAGCGCTGGGCGACCGCGAAGTGATCGTGCGAGCCGGCGACGGCCTGGCCGGACAGGAAGCGCAGTCGCTGGACGTGGTGCTGTGCAATCCGCCGTTCCATCAGCAGCAAGTGGTGGGCGATTTCCTCGCCTGGCGCATGTTCCAGCAGGCGCGCGAAGCGCTGGTGGTGGGTGGCGCACTGTACATCGTCGGCAACCGCCATCTGGGTTACCACAGCAAACTGGCGCGGCTGTTCCGCGGCGTCGAGCAAGTGGCCGCCACGCCGAAATTCGTCATCCTCAAAGCGCGCAAGTAAACCTCAAGGCAAAAAAAACCCTCCGTGAGGAGGGTTGCAAAGCCGTACCCGAAGGCGCCGGGACGGGATGATTCAGTGCGTGGTCAGGCCTGCCGCATTCATGAACAGGCGCATCAGGCTCGCAGCGATAAACAGCGCACCGACGCTACCGACCCAGATCAAGGCCAACCAGCCGAGCCGCTGCCACAGCGGTTTTTTTTCGGCTTCTTCAATGTCGTGCAGGGAATGTTTGCCGGTCATTGTTTCGATCCTCAGTAAGATCGATGGCGCCGCTACCGACGCCATCGCGAGCAAGCTCGCTCCCAAAGGGTTGTGCTTAGTGATAACCGTCCTCATGGGTGACCTTGCCGCGGAACACGTAGTAGCTCCAGAAGGTGTAACCCAGGATGAACGGAATGATGAACAGCGTACCCACCAGCATGAAGCCCTGACTTTGCGGCGGTGCGGCGGCGTCCCAGATCGAGATCGACGGCGGCACGATATTCGGCCACAGGCTGATGCCCAGACCGCTGTAGCCGAGGAAGATCAGCACCAGGGTCAGCAGGAACGGCATGTAGTTGGCATTGCGCGCCACGGCGCGGATCAGGCCGTACATTGTCACCAACACCAGAATCGGCACCGGCATGAACCAGAACAGGTTCGGCATGCTGAACCAGCGCGAAGCGATTTCCGGGTGTGCCAGCGGTGTCCACAGGCTGACGACACCGATCACCGCCAACAGCACGAATGCCAGTGGCCGCGCCAGATTGTGCATTTGCTCTTGCAACTTGCCTTCGGTTTTCATGATCAGCCAGGTGCAGCCGAGCAAGGCATACGCCACCACGAGTGCGGCGCCGCAGAACAGAGTGAACGGTGTCAGCCAATCCAGCGAGCCGCCGGCGAACTGCCGATTGACCACCGGCAAGCCGTCGATGAACGCGCCCAACGCCACACCCTGGAAGAATGTCGCCGCCACGGAGCCGCCGATAAAGGCCTTGTCCCACAAGTGGCGCTTGTCGTCCTTGGCCTTGAAGCGGAATTCGAACGCCACGCCGCGGAAGATCAACCCGATCAGCATGAATATCAGCGGCAGATACAGCGCCGACAACACCACCGAATAAGCCAGCGGGAAGGCGCCGAACAATGCCGCGCCGCCCAGCACCAACCAGGTTTCATTGCCGTCCCAGACCGGCGCGACCGTGTTCATCATCACGTCACGGTCGACTTTGCCCGGGATGAACGGGAAAAGAATCCCGATGCCCAGATCGAAGCCGTCCATGACCACGTACATCATGATGCCGAAGATGATGATCACGGCCCAGATCAGCGGAAGATCAATACCCATGGCTCAAATCTCCTTGGTCAGGCTGGGGGTGTCGTGATCGGCATCGGCCGAATCGTCGGCGGCGGACAAAGGACGCGCCGGAGTACGCTGCTTGCCTGGACCACCGTCCGGCGTCTCGGCGCCTTCGCTGATCTTCGGCCCTTTGCGCACCAGGCGCATCATGTAACCGAGACCTGCGCCGAACAGGGCGAAATACACCACCACAAACATGATCAGGGTGATGCTCATCTGCATGAAGCTGTGGTTGGAAGAGGCATCCGCGGTGCGCATCAAGCCGTAAACCACCCACGGCTGACGACCGATTTCCGTGGTGAACCAGCCCGCAAGAATCGCAATCAGGCCCGAAGGTCCCATCCACAACGCCAGGTACAGGAAAGGTCGCGAGGTGTAGAGCGAGTCGCGTTTACGCAGCCACAGGCTCCACAGACCGGTGAAGATCATCAGGAAACCGAGGCCGACCATGATCCGGAACGACCAGAACACAATGGTCGAATTCGGCCGGTCTTCCGGCGGGAATTCCTTGAGCGCCGGGACCTGTTTGTCCAGCGAGTGAGTGAGGATCAGGCTGCCGAGGTACGGGATTTCCACGGCGAATCTGGTTTTCTCTTCTTTCATGTCCGGCCAGCCGAACAGGATCAGCGGCGTCGCTTCGTCGCCCTTGTTTTCCCAGTGACCTTCGATCGCGGCGATTTTCGCCGGCTGATGCTCGAGCGTATTCAGGCCATGGAAGTCGCCGATCACGGCCTGGATCGGCGCGACGATCAGCGCCATCCACATCGCCATCGACAGCATCGTGCGGATCGCCGGATTGTCCTTGCCGCGAAGCAAGTGCCAGGCCGCCGAAGAGCCGACGAAGAACGCCGTGGCGACAAACGCAGCCGTTGCCATGTGCATCAGACGATAAGGGAACGAAGGGTTGAAAATGATTGCCAGCCAGTCGGTGGGGATTACCTGACCGTTGACGATCTCGAAGCCCTGCGGGGTCTGCATCCAGCTATTGGACGCGAGAATCCAGAACGTCGAAATCAGCGTGCCGATGGCCACCATGACGGTGGAAAAGAAGTGCAGCCCACGTCCGACCTTATTCCAGCCAAACAGCATCACCCCGAGGAAACCGGCCTCAAGGAAGAATGCCGTGAGCACTTCATAGGTCAGCAACGGCCCGGTGACGGCGCCAGCGAAGTCCGAGAAGCGGCTCCAGTTGGTGCCGAACTGGTAGGCCATGACGAGCCCCGAGACCACGCCCATGCCGAAGTTGACGGCAAAGATCTTCGACCAGAAATGGTAAAGGTCACGGTAGGTGTCGTTATGGGTTTTCAGCCACAAGCCTTCGAGCACAGCGAGGTAACTCGCCAGGCCGATGGTGATGGCCGGGAACAGGATGTGGAACGAAATGGTGAACGCGAACTGAATTCGGGCGAGATCGAGTGCCTCTAAACCGAACATAAGTCTTCCTCTGTCAGGTAATACCGGCTTCGGGGCTTGTGGCCCCTGCGCCTACTGCCCCCACGGATATGGAGTGCGGCGAATTCTGATTCGTTCTTTTTTAACAACCATCGCAACGCAGGGAGTCTGGCCAACGGGCCACCAGAGCATGGCCCGGGAGGGTCTTGATCTGGATCAAGCAACGTTGAAAGAGTAGTCCCATTTCCGACGAACAACTGCGTGGTCGTTTGCCGCGTGACAAGTTGCCTCATCGGCGCGGCAATGCTCTGCAATGGATTTCTTGCGGCGAGCTTGAGGAAATCGATGTCTGGCTAACTAAATTTTTTGTCATAGCAACTTCCTGTTACAGACTGGTGATAACCTCGCGGTTCCCCTCGAGCCAGACCTGCCTTCAGATGCCCAGCCAAGAGCCCCTGCTTTTACGTCACCATCGTCCGTTTCTCGCTTTCTGGTTCGCGCGGATCTTCACCGCCAGCGGCTTTCAGATGCTCACTGTGGCAATTGGCTGGAACCTCTACCAATTGACCGGCAACGTCCTCGATCTGGGTCTGGTCGGCCTGGTCGAATTCGCCCCGCGTGTGCTGTTCATGCTGCACACCGGGCATGTCGCCGACCGCTATGACCGACGCAAAGTCGCGGCGATCTGTCAGTCGTTGCAGGCATTGATCGCCCTGGCGCTGGCCATCGGCAGCGCCACCGATCACGTCACCCGCGAGATGATCTTCATCCTCGCCTTCCTGCTCGGCGCGGCGCGTTCGTTCGAGATGCCGACCACCCAGGCACTGCTGCCGAGTATTGTGCCCAGCGCACTGTTCCCACGCGCGGTGGCAGCGGCACAATCGGCGCAACAGTCGGCAACCATCGTCGCCCCGGCGCTGGGCGGCTTGCTCTACGCGTTCGGCAGCGTCTGGGTGTATGGCCCGACCGTGCTGCTGTATGTCATTGCCTGCACCTTGATGCTCAACCTGCCCGCGCGGCAAACGCCGTTGAACAAAGGCAAAGCCACGCTGGACTCGTTGCTGGCGGGGATTCGCTTCATTCGCAGCCGCCCGGACATTCTCGGGGCGATTTCGCTGGATTTGTTTGCGGTACTCCTCGGCGGGGCCACGGCGTTGCTGCCGGTATTCGCCAAGGACATCCTGCTGACCGGGCCGTGGGGCCTCGGCCTACTACGTTCGGCACCGGCGGTCGGCGCACTGGGGATGTCGCTGTTCCTCGCCCGATTTGCCGTGGAACGCAACGTTGGCCGGATAATGTTCACGGCGGTCGGCGTATTCGGTGTTGCAACTATCGCCTTCGGCCTGTCGACCTCGTTCTGGTTCTCGCTGGCGGTGCTGGTAGTGCTCGGCGCGGCGGACATGATCAGCATGGTCATCCGCGCCTCTTTCGTACAATTGGAAACCCCCGACGAAATGCGCGGCCGGGTCAGCGCGGTGAACGGGCTGTTTATCGGCGCTTCCAATCAGTTGGGCGAATTCGAGTCCGGTGTCACCGCTCACTGGTTCGGCACGGTGCCGGCGGTGGTGATGGGCGGGATCGGTACGCTGGTAGTGACGGGGACGTGGATCAAGTTGTTTCCGACGCTGGCTAACCGGGACCGGATGCATGTGCCGGTGGAAGAGGTGAAGGTCTGAAGCGATCCAGACCTACAACTCCCCCGCCACTTTCACCCGCAAGGCCTTGCCGCCGAGTTGCTCGACCAGCGTCAAGGCAAACTCCAGCGCAGCGCTGGAACCTTGCGCGGTGATGCAATTGCCGTCGACCACCACCGGTTGATCAACAAACGTACAGCCCGAGAGTTGATGGCTGGCGCTGGGCAAACAGGTCATGCGTCGTTGACGCAGCACTCCAAAGGTTTGCAGGGCGACGGCCGGGGATTCGGCGATGGCGGCGAACAGGCGTCCGGCGCTGGCTTGATCCTTGAG
Organism: Pseudomonas neuropathica; assembly: GCF_015461835.1. Classification (GTDB taxonomy): domain Bacteria; phylum Pseudomonadota; class Gammaproteobacteria; order Pseudomonadales; family Pseudomonadaceae; genus Aquipseudomonas; species Aquipseudomonas neuropathica. The sequence goes on from NZ_JACOPX010000009.1 coordinate 125,060, forward strand.
CAGTTGTTGCAGCGGTTGATGTGCGGCCAGATGTTGTGACCCGACAACACCGCCGGGCAGTACGATCAGGTCGAAGGTTTGCGCCAGCACATCGACCAGCATGCCATCGGCGGTCAGGCGTGTGCCACGCGCGCAGGTGAGCATGCGTCGCCCTTCAATACTGGCGGCTACCACCTCGATGCCGGCCCTGCGCAGCACGTCGATCAGGGTCACGCTTTGCAGATCATCGATGCCCTCGGCGAGGGTAATCAGGGCTCTAAAGGTCATGGGCGTTATCCGCTGGGTGATCTTCCAAGCGTAGACAGCTTTGTCCGGCCCTGTTCGCAGACAGCCGTTACTTGATGTAAAGCTGGGTCGACATCGTATTGCGTGGCGCGTTGATCGAGGTGTTGCTGAAGGTGAAGGTGCCTTCCTGCTTGCCCGCCAGATCGAAGGTATAAAGAGAACCGACGGTCTTGTTGCCGGGAGTGCACTCGGTCAGGTTGCCGTTATCAAAGGCACAGACCGGCGCTCGGGTGCCGTTCACCTCGAAACCGTCCAGGGTGGCATGCGGCTGGCTCTGGCCGTATCCGACTTCCAGTACATAGACCTTGATGCTCGGCCCACTATGATTGCATTGGGTCTGCGTCTGGCCATCGCCAATGTCCTCCAGGCCACAGGCCGGCGATTGCACCTTGATCACTTTCACTTGGGTCAACGGCTCCGCCGAGGCCGCCAGCGCTATCGGAGCCACGGCCATCAGTGCTGCAATCAAACCCGAAACCTTCATCCAGCACCTGCTCATGCGCTTCCCGTCCCGAAAAAATCAGCGCGCAGTATGGCGCAGTTGGCTTCAACGCAAAACTTCGCCGACGATCGACACCAACAACCGCCATATTCCTCACGCTGCTGGTATGATGCGCGGCTTTTTCCGGCCCACCACAATTTTCCAGGCGCTTGCGACGGTCTGTGCTTTGCTGTTGAGGTCGATACATTCACGGCGCCACGCGCGCCACGGGGAGCAGACATGCTGGAAAGGCTGTTTCAACTCAAGGCACACAACACCAACGTGCGCACCGAGATTCTGGCGGGCATCACGACTTTCTTGGCCATGGCCTACATTTTGTTCGTCAACCCGAGCATCCTCGGCGAGACCGGCATGGACAAAGGCGCGGTATTTGTCGCCACCTGTCTGGCAGCCGCCATCGGCTCGACCATCATGGGCCTGATCGCCAACTACCCGATCGCCCTTGCGCCGGGCATGGGTCTGAACGCCTTCTTCACCTACACCGTTGTCCTGCACATGGGCCACACCTGGCAAGTGGCGCTTGGCGCGGTGTTCATCTCGGCGGTGTGCTTCTTCCTGCTGTCGATCTTCCGCATCCGTGAATGGATCATCAACAGCATCCCGCTGCCGCTGCGATCGGCGATTGCCGCCGGTATCGGCCTGTTCCTGGCGCTGATCGCACTGCATAACGCCGGTATCGTCGTCAGCAATCCGGCGACCATGGTCGGCCTTGGTGACTTGAAAGCCCCGGCACCGATCCTCGCCACCCTCGGCTTTGCCCTGATCGTTGCCCTCGAAGCGCTGAAAGTGCGCGGTGCAGTACTGATCGGCATTCTGGCGGTGACCATCATTTCCATCGCGATGGGCTTCACCCCGTTCAACGGCGTGACCTCGATGCCACCTTCGCTGGCGCCGACCTTCATGCAACTGGACATCAAAGGCGCACTGGACATCGGTCTGGTCAGCGTGATTTTCGCGTTCCTGTTCGTCGACCTCTTCGACAACTCCGGCACCCTGATCGGCGTCGCCAAGCGCGCCGGCCTGATGGGCAAGGACGGCCACATGCCGAAAATGGGCCGCGCACTGATCGCCGACAGCACCGCGGCCATGGCCGGTTCGTTGCTGGGTACGTCGACCACCACCAGTTACATCGAATCTGCTGCCGGCGTGAGTGCGGGCGGGCGTACCGGTCTGACGGCCATCGTCGTGGCGATTCTGTTCCTGCTGGCACTGTTCTTCTCGCCATTGGCGGCCAGCGTTCCGGCGTTCGCCACCGCGCCGGCACTGCTGTTCGTCGCCGTGTTGATGACTTCCGGTCTGGCGGAAATAGACTGGGACGACATCACTGTCGCCGCGCCGGTCGTGGTGACCGCGCTGGCCATGCCATTCACTTACTCGATCGCCAACGGCATCGCGTTCGGCTTCATCGCCTGGACCGTGATCAAGTTGTTGTCCGGTCGCGCCCGTGAGCTGAACCCGGCATTGGTGATTCTGTCGATTCTGTTTGTGATCAAGTTGGGTTGGTTCAACGCATGACATTCGATTCCCAGGCTTACGCCGAGCAACTTGAAGCCAAGGTCACGCGTTTGCGTGATCTGCTGGCGCCGTTCGATGCCCCCGAGCCGACCGTGTTCGACTCGCCGCTGCAGAACTTCCGTCTGCGCGCCGAATTCCGCCTGTGGCGCGAGGGCGGCGAGCGGCATTACGCGATGTTCTCGCAGGACGACAAACGCACGCCGATCCTCATCGAAGAGTTCCCGATTGCCAGCCTGCGCATCAACCAGTTGATGCCGCAATTGAAAGCGGCGTGGCAAGCCAGTTCGGCGCTGAGCCACAAGCTGTTTCAGGTGGAGTTCCTGACCACGCTGGCCGGCGATGCGATGATCACCCTGTGCTATCACCGTCCGCTGGACGAACACTGGCACGCGGCAGCAACCAGGTTGTCGGCGGATCTCGGCGTCAGCATCATCGGGCGCTCGAAGGGCAAACGCGAAGTGCTGGGCCTCGATTACGTGGTCGAGAAACTCGATGTCGGCGGCCGCACTTTCAGCTATCGCCAGCCGGAAGGCGCGTTCACTCAGCCGAACGGCACGGTGAACCAGAAGATGCTCAACTGGGCGTACGAAGCACTCGGTGATCGCACTGACGACTTGCTGGAGTTGTATTGCGGTAACGGCAACTTCACCCTGCCGCTCGCCACCCGCGTACGCAAAGTGCTGGCTACCGAAATCAGCAAGACCTCGGTCAACGCCGCACTGAGCAACCTCAGCGAAAACGCTGTGGATAACGTCACCCTGGTGCGTTTGTCCGCTGAAGAACTGACCGAAGCGCTCAACGAAGTGCGCCCGTTCCGCCGCCTGCAAGGCATCGACCTGAAGAGCTACGAATTCGGCAGCGTCTTCGTCGACCCGCCGCGCGCCGGCATGGATCCGGACACCTGCGAGCTGACCCGGCGTTTCGACAACATCCTGTACATCTCCTGCAACCCGGAAACCCTGGCGGCGAACATCGCCCAGTTGCACGACACGCACCGCATTACCCAGTGCGCGTTGTTTGACCAGTTCCCGTGGACGCATCACATGGAATCGGGTGTGTTGCTGACCCGGCGCTGAATGCGAATGCCGGATACGAAAAAGCCGTCGTGATTGACGGCTTTTTTGTGGGAGCTTACAGGGCGGGATCGGCCTTGCGTGGGCGACCGCCCTTTTTGCCGTTGGCCCGTGCCGCGGCGGACTTTGCAGCACTGCTCTGACGACCGTTACGCGATGCAACCACCGACGCGGCCATCCTCATGAGTGACGGGCTCGCTGAGATCAGCCCGGCAATGGAAACGTCAAGGTCTTTGCCCTCATGGCACAGCGCAGTGCCTGCGAAGCCGACGGTCAGCCCCTCGTAATCGCCTGCATCAAACCCGTCGAACTCTGAATACTGGTTCACCGGTAGCAACACACCACTGCCGTCCTCAAAACGGATGACCAGAGATGTTTTTTCAATGCTCACAGAAACCGCCTGCAGACTGCTGGCCTGTCGTGCTTCACCACGTTCTATGGCTGCATCGAGCATTTCTTCCGTCAGTGGGCGATGTACGGACGGCTTTGCTTTGATGACTTTCATAAATGGATTTCAACTCCTTCCAGTTTACCGACCAGTGTCAGAAGCACCCTGTCCTCTTCTGGTTCATAGCGCGCTGCAGCGATCCTGTAGGTAGTATCGGTAACCGCTTTCATCACGGGTACCTCGTTTGATTCGCAGTCCCACACCTGATTGTCGAGACAGACGGTCTGCAAGCCTGACCACCAGATCCCACGTGCGCGACGCAGATGAACAGGATGTCCAAGTGATCGACACAAGCCCTCCAGCACGGCCATCGGCGGTCGACGAGACAGCGGCACGACATCCCACAGATCAATGTCGTTGTGCCAGAAGCTGAACTGGAATCGCGCATTCCAGACGCCCGCATTTACATGAACGTGAGGTGGGCAGTGCTCATCCCGCAACATAACGCGTATCGACAATCCCTTGTAGCTGCATACCTTCATACTAACCCATCCGTTAGGTTATTAAGTTTCAGGATTCGATAATCCTCTCAAATCCGACGACCGGAGCAGCACAGCACGCGCTATTCCTCTCCACTCTCAGGCTAGCGCCGGCATGGGTCATGAGTCGGTGAATCTCCAAGGGAAAACGTAAGCAAAGCTATCGTTACGACTCGAACAGCATTAAGTAAGAAATGGCTTGCGTTCGATTACCGAACACAAAAAACCTGGCCTCAAGCACTTCAATTGACCGATGTAACCATCTAGTACATTTTATCTCCACAGGCTGAAACCCTCGGCCAAAGCCAAAAACAATAAGTGGAGTTACCCCTCATGCCCCCTATCGTTCTGGTGCTCAACGGCCCGAACCTGAACCTGCTCGGCACCCGCGAGCCGGCCACTTACGGCCACGAAACCCTGGCGGACATCTCGGCGTTGTGCGGTCGCGCTGCCGAAGAATTCGGCCTGGCCGTGGAGTTTCGCCAGACCAATCACGAAGGCGAACTGCTCGACTGGATTCACGCCGCCCGTGGCCGTTGCGCCGGGATCGTGATCAATCCGGCCGCGTGGACGCACACTTCGGTGGCGATTCGCGACGCACTGGTGGCCAGTGAATTGCCGGTGATCGAAGTGCACCTGTCCAACGTCCACGCCCGCGAGCCGTTTCGTCATCACTCGTTTGTCTCGGCGATTGCCACAGCCGTAATGGCCGGGTTTGGCAGTCATGGCTATCGCCTGGCACTGGAACATTTCAGCCAGCGGCTGAAGGGGTAACGCGCATGTCCCGCTCTAACGTAATACTCGCCGGGCTGATCGGCGCCGGCATTCAGGCCTCGCGCACGCCGGCGCTGCATGAGCACGAAGGCGATGCCCAAGGCCTGCGCTACCTCTATCGATTGATCGATCTCGATCAGTTGAAAATGGACAGCACCGCCCTGCCCGACCTGCTGCTGGCGGCCGAACGGATGAACTACACCGGGCTGAACATTACTTTCCCGTGCAAGCAAGCAATCATCCCGCTGCTCGATGAGTTGTCGCCGGAAGCCAAGGGCATCGGCGCGGTGAACACCGTGGTGTTGAAGGACGGCAAACGTGTCGGTCACAACACCGACTGCCTCGGTTTTGCCGAAGGTTTTCGCCGTGGCCTGAAGGACGCTGCCCGTGAACGCGTAGTCCAGATGGGTGCCGGCGGCGCGGGTGCAGCAGTGGCTCACGCCCTGTTGAGCGAAGGCGTACAACAACTGAGTATTTTCGACGTCGACCGTGAGCGCGCCGAGAGCCTGGCGAACAATCTCAATGAGCATTTCGGCGTTGCTCGTGCGATCGCCGGGCATGATCTGCCGAGCTCGCTGAATCAGGCTGACGGGCTGGTGAACACCACGCCGATGGGCATGGCCAAACTGCCGGGCATGCCGGTGCCGGTCGAGCTGCTGCGCAAGGAACTGTGGGTGGCGGAGATCGTGTATTTCCCGCTGGAAACCGAACTGCTGCGCAATGCTCGTGCGCTGGGTTGCCGGACGCTGGATGGCGGCAATATGGCGGTGTTTCAGGCAGTGAAGGCGTTTGAATTGTTCAGCGGCGTGGTGCCGGATGCGCAGCGAATGCTCGCGCATTTTCAAAGCATGAACGGTTGAAGATCAACCTTATCCCCCTGTGGGAGCGAGCAAGCTCGCTCCCACAGGGGTCGGTGTCAGGCCTGCAGGTAGCGCAGCACCGATTCGCAAATCATCTCGCGATGCCGCTGCTTGATGCTTTCATCCGGCAGATCGATCTGAAAGATCTCGCCAAACGTGTGCCGGTTCGACACACGATAGAAGCAGAACGAGCTGATCAGCAAATGCACATCCAGCGCATCCAGCCCCGCACGGAAAACACCTTCAGCAGCACCACGACGCAGAATCTCGCCGAGTGAATCGAGGATGGTGTTGTTCATCGCCTTGATCGCGTCGGAACGCTTCACGTATTCGGCGTTGTGGATGTTTTCAATGCTGACGATGCGCACGAAATCGACATTGCGGTCGTGGTGATCGAAGGTGAATTCCACCAGACGCCGAATCGCCTCTACCGGCGCCAGCTCGGCCAGGTGCAGACGGTTTTCGGTGCTGCGGATGTCACCGTAAAGCTTTTCCAGCACCTCGACGTACAACTGCTCCTTACTGCCGAAGTAGTAATAGATCATGCGTTTGGAGGTGTGGATTCGCTCGGCGATCGCATCGACGCGAGCACCGGACAAGCCTTGCTGGACGAACTCGACGATCGCCTCCTGCAAGATGTTCTCACGGGTCTTTTCCGGGTTGTTCTTGCGACTCTTGCGCGGCTCTACAGTGGAAACTTCAGAAGCTGCGGAAAGTTCTGTATTCATCGTCATTGCGGGCTCACGGCCATCACTGCACAGGCGGCGATTATGGGCTGCGCAGCACAGTGAAGGAAGCCGCGCGGCCCGTGTTTAATCCCGCGTTTACGAATTTCCTACAACTTCGCCTGACGCACGGCGCCACTGCGTGATTTGGCCATCGCCGCCAGACGCACCGCGACGTTCGCTGCGCCATACCCGGCATAGCCATTCTTACGCTGGATGATCTCGAAGAAGAAACGCCCTTCAAACGGTTCGGTGTAGACGTGGAACAGCTCACCGCCCTGGGCATCACGGTCGTACAGAACGTTGTAATACGCCAGTTCACTGAGAAACTCGTCGTCGAAATCAAAACGCGCAGCAAGGTCGTCGTAATAGTTGAGCGGAATATCCAGCAGCGGCACGCCGGCTTCTTTGGCGCGACTGACTTCGGCGAAGATGTCATCACAATCGAAGGCGATGTGGTGCACACCGGAGCCGCGATAACTCGACAGCGCGTGGGAGATCGCGGTGTTGCGGTTCTCGGAGATGTTCAGCGGCAAGCGGATCGAACTGTCGCGGCTACGCAAGGCGCGGCTCTTCACCAGACCATACGGATCAGGCAGCACCACTTCATCGTCCGCTTCGAAATCCAGCAGGCTCTTGTAGAACAGCACCCAACTGTCGAGGCTGTCGGCCGGCAACGCCATGGCCATATGATCGATACGCTTGAGACCGCCACGGGCCGGCGCGTCTGCCAGCAGGTTGAAATCGGTGCCGTAGACGTCGGCCTGTTCATCCACCAGATAAATCAGGCTGCCGTCCGGCGCGCGCACCGCTGCCAGTTCCAGTTCGTTGGGGCCGACCAGTCCACGATAGGGCTGACCTTTATAGGCGACAGCACGGGCCAAGGCACTGGCGCTGTCCTTGACCCGCACAGCCGTGGCACACAGCGACGGGCCGTGAGCCTCGAAGAAGCTGTGCGCAAAGGAATAAGGCTCGGAGTTGAGGATCAGGTTGATGTCTCCCTGACGCAACAGACTCACGCTCTTGGAGCGGTGTTGCCCGGCCTTGACGAACCCCAAGCGTTCCAGCCAGTTCGACAGCTTGGCGCCGAGGCTTTCATCGACGGCAAACTCGAGAAACTCGATGCCGTTGTACTCGCTGGCCTTCGGTGTTTCGAAAAGGATGTCGCGATTGGCGACAGGCGTCGCTTCCTGCTCGAGACGCTGACGGGTCTTCTCTTCCAGATACAGCAGAGAACGCAAACCGTCAGCCGCATTGGCCCGTGGCGGTGCAGCGCGGAAGCCGTCGTTGAAGATCTCCAGCGACAGTGGCCCGGTGTAACCGCTCTGGATGATCGGCGCGAGGAAACCCGGCAGATCGAATTCGCCCTGTCCCGGGAAGCAGCGGAAATGCCGGCTCCACTCCAGCACATCCATGGCCAGGATCGGCGCGTCGGCCATTTGCACAAAGAAGATCTTGTCGCCGGGAATGTCGGCGATGGCGCGGGGATCGCCCTTCAGCGACAACGTATGAAAGCTGTCGAGCAACACACCGAGGCTCGGGTGATCGGCCTGACGCACAATGTCCCAGACCTGTTGATAAGTATTCACGTGACGGCCCCACGCCAGCGCTTCGTAACCAATGCGCAAGCCGCGCGCACCGGCATGCTCGGCCAGCAGGCGCAGGTCATCGACGAGAATTTGTTGATCACCGACGCTGTCAGCCGAGGCGTTACTGCAGACCAGCACCAGGTCGGTGCCCAGCTCCTGCATCAGGTCGAACTTGCGTTCGGCGCGCTCAAGGTTGCGCGCCAGGCGATCACGGCGGCAGCCTTCGAAATCGCGGAACGGCTGAAACAGAGTGATGGCGATGCCGAGGTCGGCGCACATCTGTTTAATTTCCCGCGGGCTGCCGTCGTAGTACAGGAGGTCGTTTTCGAAGATCTCCACCCCGTCGAACCCGGCGGCGGCAATGGCTTCGAGTTTTTCCGGCAGGGTGCCGCTCAAGGAAACGGTGGCAATGGAACGCTGCATGCTTCAACTCCCGGACTGCGCCGCTTTATCTTTACTGTAGGAGCTGCCGAAGACTGCGATCGTTTGATCTTTATTCGTGAAAACAGAATCAAAAGATCGCAGCCTGCGGCAGCTCCTACATGGGATGGTTTTTATAGTAGGGAAATTATTGGCTGCATCGATCGTGGCAGCAATTTAAAGTGTACTACCCGGTTAGTTTTTCGTGCGATTATCGAACACAATGGCGGTTTGGCGAATTGACGATTTTTCGTCCACTGCCCAACATCGACTGCACATTGAGTCCGGTTCTGAACCACCGGTCGCAGCGTGCAAGTAACAAGCACACCAAATAACAAATCCAAAAACGGGTGGAACACATGATTCCTTCACAGACTTCCCGCATGGCTCCGGCCATGAGCACTGCCACGGGTGGCATCGGCGACAAGATCCGCGGCGCCATGGCTGTCGGCAAGACCCGTTGGGGCATGCTGGCGCTGGTGTTTTTCGCCACTACCCTGAACTACATCGACCGCGCCGCCCTCGGCGTCATGCAGCCCATCCTCGCCAAGGAAATGAGCTGGACGGCGATGGATTACGCCAACATCAACTTCTGGTTTCAGGTCGGCTACGCGATCGGTTTCGTCCTGCAAGGTCGCTTGATCGACCGGGTCGGCGTCAAGCGCGTGTTCTTCTGCGCCGTGCTGCTGTGGAGTCTGGCCACCGGTGCCCACGGTCTGGCAACGTCAGCCGTTGGCTTTATGGTCTGCCGGTTTATTCTCGGTCTGACTGAAGCGGCGAACTACCCGGCCTGCGTGAAAACCACGCGCCTGTGGTTCCCGGCCGGCGAACGTGCGGTTGCCACCGGCATCTTCAACGCCGGCACCAACGTCGGTGCGATGTTCACGCCGATGCTGCTGCCACTGGTGCTGCACGTCTGGGGCTGGCAAGCGGCGTTCCTGTGCATGTCGGCACTGGGCGGCATCTGGTTGCTGTTCTGGGGCTTGAAGTACTTCAACCCGGAAGATCACCCGAGCGTTAAGCAGTCCGAACTGGACTACATCCAGCAGGAAGTCGAACCGGAACAGGCCCGCGTGCCGTTCTCGAAAATCCTGCGGATGCGCGGCACCTGGGCCTTCGCCCTCGCCTACTCGCTGACCGCGCCGGTGTTCTGGTTCTACCTGTACTGGCTGCCACCGTTCCTCAATCAGCAATACAATCTGGGCATCAACGTCACCCAAATGGGTATTCCGCTGATCATCATTTACGTCACGGCTGACTTCGGCAGCGTCGGTGGCGGCATTCTGTCTTCGTTCCTGATCGGTCGCGGGATGAACTCGATCAAGGCGCGGCTGCTGTCGATGTTCCTGTTTGCTTGCTGCATCATCGGCGTGATCATGGCCGCCGGCTCAGCCAACCTGTGGGTGGCGGTGGCCGCGATTTCTCTGGCCATCGGTGCGCACCAGGCGTGGACAGCAAACATCTGGAGCCTGGTGATGGACTACACGCCCAAACACATGATGAGCACCGTGTTCGGTTTCGGCGGCATGTGCGCAGCGATCGGCGGGATGTTCATGACCCAGATCGTCGGCCACATCCTCACCGTCACCAACAACAACTACACCGTGTTGTTCACCCTGATTCCGGCGATGTATTTCATTGCGCTGACGTGGATGTACTTCATGGCACCGCGCAAGATTCCTACCGTCACCGAATAACCTGCCTACACCCGGCTCCCTTGTAGGAGCTGCGGCACGCTGCGATCTTTTGATCTTGATGTTGAAGATCAAAAGATCGCAGCCTCGTTTCACTCGTCAGCTCCTACACAGGCGGTTGCGGTCTCTTCAACGGCGGCTCTGCTGCCACGCTGCCGCCAGCCCGCTGCAACAGATCACCGCGATGCCAATGATCGTCAGCAGACTCGGCGTGTGATTGAACAGCAGCCAGCCCAACAACCCGGCAAACACAATCTGGCAATAACCGAACGGCGCCAGCAGTGCCGGAGCGGCATGGCGGAACGCCTGGGTCAGAAACAAATGCGCGGTCATCCCGCAACTGCCCAGCGCCAGCATCAACCCGGCATGGGTCAACGTCGGCACCTGCCAGAAGAACGGCACCAGTGCACTCATCACCAGCGTGTTGCATAACCCGGCGAAAAAATTGCTGGTGGTCGGGCTGTCCACCTCGGCGAGCTTGCGGGTCAGCAGTTGATAGAAACAGAAAAACAGCGCCGAGCAGAACGGCAGCAACACCGCCGGAGTAAACAACTCACCGCCGGGGTGGACGATGATCAGCACGCCGATAAAGCCGCAGATCACCGCGATCCATTGACCTCGGGTCACTCGCTCCTTGAGCAGCGGCACCGACAATGCGGTCACCAATACTGGCGCAAGAAAGTTGACCGCCGTGGCTTCCGCCAATGGGATGTACAACAACGCGGTGGTGAAGAACAGGCTGGTGCCGAGCAGGCACAGTGCCCGAACCAATTGCCATAGCGGCTTCTTGGTGCGCAGGACACGCAACCCGGATTGCGGCAGAAAAATCCCCGCCATCAGCAGTGTGTGCACCAGATAGCGCGCCCAGACCACCATCACGATCGGATAAAAACCGGACAGGTATTTCGACAATGCGTCGTGACTGGAGAACAGGAAGGTTGCCACGACAATCAGCAAAATCCCCTTGAAGGGTTGGTTGACACCGGAGAGCGGGGTGCTGACAGTCATTGGTTATCTCTGTTTGAACAACAATACGGTGGCGAAGGAGATCACGCAGCGGTTACCGATCCGGAACGGCTACGCAGTCCACTGGGAGCAAGCTCCCTCGCCACAAAAAAGACTCACAGTCGCGCCAACAATTCCCGCGTCCTGTCGATCGCCATCTGCGCTCGCGCCAATCCGCTCACGCCCTGCTCGAGCAGTTTTACCGTAGGAATTTCCAGACTCAGTGGAATATTAGTCGGCAGCGCTCGCAGCAACCCGAGCAGATCGCAATCACCCTCGCCGGGAAACCGCCGCTCGTTGCGCGCCTGACGCAAGATCTCGGCCATGTCTGACGGCCTCGGCCCCGCCACATCACATAATTGCGCATAACGCAGACGCGACACTGGCACTTCAGCCAGATCCTCCAAGCGTGACGCCGAACGATCAAAGTGGAACGCATCGACCAGCACCGCAGCGTTTTCCCGATCAGCGTTTTCGACCATTCGCAGCGCTTGTTCGAGGTTGCGCGCATCAGTCCAGGGCATGAACTCCAGATGCGGGTGCAGCCCGTAAGGCGCGGCCAGATCGCAAAGCGCCGCAAAGTTATCGGTGAGCCGCTGTTCGTCAGGATCGTTACCGGCGACCAGCAATTCGGTAGCGCCAAATTCCGCACCGACCGTAAGAAGTTTCTCGAAATCGGCGACGTCGGTTTGCGGCTTCAGACGCAGGATTTCCACGTCGAGCACGCGGATGCCGGTGTCGCGCAGCCGCTGCAACGTCTGACGGCGCAATTCAGCATCGGCGACCAAAGGGAAATGATGCTCCTCGGGCGTCGCGGGCTCCAGGCGCAGGCCGACATGGCTGTAACCAGCACGTGCCGCCACTTCGACCATTTGCGGTGGCGACAACTCAAGCACAGTGAGGCTGGCCAGAGACAGGATTCGTTCGTTCATGTTCAAGCCTCAATCAGCGCAGGGGTGCAGGCACGGCCGGTGGCGGCGGCCTCGCGAATCGCTTCGATCAGCGCCAAAGTGCGCGCAGCGTCGGCCGCACTCACCAGCGGCTCGACTTCACGCCGCGCCACGCATACGAAATGCTGTAACTGCAAGCGTAAAGCGTCGTCACCGCTGTAGGATTCTTCGACCATCAACAAGGGCTCATGCCAACCGGCGTCGACCTGATCAGCGGCGTAATGCCAACGCTTGAGCTGCGGAATGCTCAAGGCGCCGGCGGTCCCGGCCAGCAAGTAGCACGGCTGATCGGCCTGGCGCGGATATACCGGGTTCTCGCCGGAATCCAGCTCCCAACTCCACGGCGCGGCGACCGCGTCGGAACCGCTCAATGTGCCCAGTGTGCCGCCCTCGAATTGCAGCAACACCGCCGCGCTGTCTTCATTGGCAAAACTGCGCACGGCGTTGTCGGTGATCGCTTGCACCGAGCGCACTTCACCGCACAGATGCCGTAATAGATCCAGGTCGTGAATCAGGTTGGTCAGCAACATCCCGGCGCCCGGTTCACGGCGCCACGGGATCTCGAAATAACTGTCCGGTTTGCGCAACTGGAACAGTGCGGTCACCGTGATCAGCCGTCCAAGCGCCCCGCTCTGCACCAGCTCATGAGCGCGAACGATCAGCGGATTGTGGCGCCGATGATGGCCGACCAGCACCGGCACGCCGCTGCTTTTGACCGCCGCAACCAGTTCGCGCACTTCATCCAGGTGCACGCCGACCGGCTTCTCCAGAAGCACCGGCACACCTGCCGCCAGACAATCGAGCGCCGTGCTGACGTGTTGATTATTCGGATTGGCGACGATCACCGCGTCTGGTCGGATTTGCTCCAGCATCTGACGATGATCAGCGAAATGCCTTACACCCCATTCCGCCGCAAGCCCTGCTGCTTGCGGCCCGGGATCCGCCACCGCGCACAGCGTTGCTTCGTTGAGGGTTTGCAGATGCCGATAATGTTGCTGGCCCATGTTGCCGGCGCCGATCAAGGCGATTCGAAGGGGCGAATTCAAGGTGCGGTCCTCTTGTGATTGTTCTAGGAATAACACTCCGCAAACAATTTAGAACCGAGTTCCAGAATCAAACACCCATTCATCCCAAAACCGTGCGAACACCGCACAACTTCGTGAACAACAAAAATCCCCTGTAGGTGTGAGCCAGCTCGCGATAGCGGAGTATCAGTCGCCGTTAACGTTGGCTGACATACCGCTATCGCGAGCTGGCTCACTCCTACAGAGGGCCTATGTGAATTCGGATTAGATAAACAGTTCTGAGGCCAGGCTTGCTGCTGATAATTCTTCGGTGAAGGTCAGCAACAGCGGTGCCAGCTCATGCAGCCGCGCCCCCGGCATCCGCGCACTTGGCCCGGCAATACTCAGTACACCGATCACCCGACCATCCGTTGGATGCCTCACCACCGCCGCAATCGCTGAAGTCCCCACTGCCGAACTTTCTTCGACACAGGCATAACCCTGCTCACGAGCCAGACGCAGCCGTTCCAGCAACTCGATATTTGAACGCGGCGCATTCGGCCCGATCCCCACCGGCACCTCCGCCGCCTGCCGCTCGACCAGTGACAACGCCTCGGCGTCGCTCATGCACGCCAGCCACGCATGCCCCGACGCGGTGTAGAACAGCGGCGCGTCGCGGCCCATGTCCGGGTCGTAACGCAGACCGGTGCGCGCGCCTTGTGCCTTGGCGATCCAGGTCTGGCGCTCGCCATCGATCACGCCCAAACGCACCAGTTCGCCGGTTTCCTGCGCCAGTCGGTCGAGTACCGGCTGGACGATATCGGCACCGCAGCTCGACAGGTATTGAAAGCCCATAGCGATCAGTTTGGTCGACAAGTGATAGCGCAACGTTTCCGCATTCTGCCTTACGTAGCCCAATCGAATCAGCTCGGCGAGCAAGCGGTGTGTTGCACTCTTGGGGATATCCAGTTGCTCGGCGAGCGTCTGCATCGGCAGCCCGCGTGGATCACTGGTGAGGCTTTCCAGCACGCTGAAAACCCGTTCGATTTGACTGCCGGCCATGGAGACGTCCAAAGAAATTTTGCCGATTCTAGAAGACATTGGCGGCAAAGCGAAATCTGGAACCGGCTGTTCGATAACCGCCCATTTTATAGGTTCAAGGCTTGTCGAGTCCTCGCGACACTGGTTATTTTCTGGAATCGAATTCCAAAAATAACTTACTGCCGGAGCGTTGTTTGATGTCTGCCGAACACCCTGATATCGACTGCGACGTATTGGTCGTCGGTTCCGGTGCCGCCGGTTTATCGGCCGCCGTGACTGCCGCGTGGCATGGTTTGAAAGTCATCGTTGTCGAGAAAGATCCGGTCTTCGGTGGCGCCACTGCCTGGTCCGGTGGCTGGGCGTGGGTGCCGTGCAATCCTCTAGCGCGTCGGGCCGGGATCATCGAAGACATCGAACAACCGCGCACCTATTTGCGCCATGAACTGGGCGAGCACTTCGACCCGGCGATGATCGACGCTTTCCTTGAAGCGGGACCGCGCATGGTCGCGTTTTTCGAGCAACACACTGCGCTGCAATTTGCCGATGGCAATGCCATTGCCGACATTCATGGCGACACGCCGGGCGCTGGCACTGGTGGCCGCTCGGTCATCGCAGCGCCTTACGATGGACGCAAGGTCGGACGCTTGCTCAAGCGCCTTCGTACAACGATGCGCGAAACGTCCTTCATGGGCATGCCGATCATGGCCGGCGCCGATCTGTCGGCGTTCCTCAATCTGACCCGTTCACTGAAAGCCGCATGGCATGTCACCCGGCGCTTTACCCGACATTTGCTAGATCTCGCGGTCCATGGCCGGGCCATGCAATTGGTCAACGGCGTGGCGTTGATTGCACGATTGGCAAAATCCGCCGAAGACCTCGGCGTGTTGCTCTGGGAATCGGCACCGGTGACAGCGTTGCTGCGTGAAGGCTCGCGCGTCTCGGGCGCTGTGGTCAACACAGACAAAGGCCCGATCCGCATTCATGCACGCAAAGCCGTAGTGCTCGCCGCCGGTGGTTTTGCCAATGACATCGAGCGACGCAAAGCCCTGTTCCCGCGCACGCCGACCGGTCACGAGCATTGGGCGCTGCCGCCGCTGGCCGTCAACGGCGATGGTTTGCGCCTGGGCGAAAGTGTCGGCGCACGGGTCAATGCCGATGTAGCTTCGCCCGTGGCGTGGGCGCCAGTATCGCAAGTGCCACATTCTGACGGCAGCATCGGCCATTTCCCACACATCATTGAGCGCGGCAAACCCGGAGTCATCGGTGTACTGAGTAACGGCCAACGGTTCGTCAACGAAGCCAACGGTTATTACGACTACGTCAGCGCCATGGTCGCTGCTGCGCCGGAGGGTGAAGAAGTCGCCTCATGGCTGATCTGCACGCGCGCCTTTCAACGCCGTTATGGACTGGGCATATCGCGGCCATTTCCGCTGCCAGTGTCAGAATTTATCCGCAGCGGCTATCTGAAAAGCGGCAACAGCGTTGAAGAATTGGCCCGAGCCTGCGGCATCGATCCGAGCGGATTGCGCCACACCCTCGACGATTACAACCGCCATGCCCGTCACGGTGAAGACCCGTTGTTCGGTCGCGGCGCAACACCCTACAACCGCAAACAGGGTGATCCGGCGAACCTGCCCAACCCCTGCGTTGCCCCAATAGACACCGGCCCGTTCTACGCCGTGAAAGTCCAGCCGGGCTGCTTCGGCACATTCGCCGGGCTCAAGGTCAACCCTCACGCGCAAGTGCTGGACGCCCACGAACAGCCCATCACCGGCCTCTACGCAGCGGGGGGCGACATGGCCAGCATCATGGGCGGCCACTACCCGGCGGGCGGTATCAACATCGGCCCCGCGCTGACTTTCGGTTACATCGCCGCCCGGCATATCGCCGGCATGACTGCTTTCGAACAGGAGATCGACCATGCAGCACATCGTTAACGCCCAAGGTTTGAACATGCCGAAACTCGGTCTCGGCACCTGGCCGATGCTCGGCGAAGAATGCACCCGCGCCGTCGAGCAAGCGCTGGAATTGGGATATCGACACATCGACACAGCGGCGGCCTACAACAACGAGGACGCCGTCGGACAAGCACTGGCGAATACCCCGACACCGCGCGAGCAAATTCACGTCACCACCAAAGTCTGGTGGGATCAGCTGCAACCCGACGCGATGCGCCACTCCATGGACCGCAGCCTTACCGCGTTGCGCAGCGACTACGTCGACTTGTTCATGATCCACTGGCCGACCACCGACTGGGACCTGCCACGTACCCTCGAGACATTGGCTTCGTTCAAAAAACAGGGGCTGGCACGCAACATCGGCGTGGCGAATTTTCCGCTGCCCTTGCTGCGCAAAGTCGTCGAAGAATATGGGATTGATCTGTCAGCGATTCAGGTCGAATACCACGTCCTGCTCGGCCAAAACGCCCTGCTCGGCTACGCCCGCGAACACAACCTGGCGCTGACGGCCTACACCCCGCTGGCGCGCAACAAGGTCTCAGACATCCCGCAGATTCAGCAGATCGCCGAAAAGCACGGCGTGCTGCCGACTCAGGTCGCACTGAAATGGCTGCTGGATCAGCCCAATGTCGCGGCGATTCCCAAGGCCAGCAGCCGGGCCAATCAACTGGCCAATCTCGCATCGCTGCAGGTCGAACTCGACAATGAAGACCGCGCATTAATCGCAGCCCTGTCAAAACGCGAGCGTCAGGTCAGCCCGGATTTCGCCCCCGAGTGGGATGCGTTTGATCGCTGATTGATAATCCAGCGATAGAAATCCTGCGCGGGATTGAATTTGCCGCGCGCCAGACCGTCAATAACAGGCCCGACCTCGTCAGCACGAGGCCGGGCCTGTTTGCGTGTGGCCAATAGACGGACGACCGGACTGGCGCCACACTCACACAGCAGCAACACTCATCACCATCCGATACACACAGAGGATTCCCACATGCTATGGAAAAAAGGCCGACGCAGTGACAACGTCGTCGATGCCCGTGGTGATGATGCCGGCGGTGGCGGCGGCATGCGCTTCGGTGGCGGCAAAGGCCTGAGCCTGGGGGCGATTCTGCTGATCGTCGGCATCGGCTGGATCACCGGCCAGGATCCCCTGCAGATTCTCGGCCAGCTCGCCGGGCAATCCACACAACAATCGGCACCTACTTCGCAAACCCGCCAAGCGCCGCCGGCCAACGATGAACAGGCCGAGTTCGTCCGCTCGATCCTCGGCGATACCGAAGACACCTGGGGCGCGATTTTCCAGCAGGCCGGGCGCCAATATAAAAATCCGACCCTGGTGCTGTTCAGCAACCGGGTCAACTCCGCCTGCGGTCTGGCAACCTCGGCCACTGGCCCGTTCTATTGCCCCGCGGATCAGAAGGTCTACCTGGACATGGCGTTCTTCCAGGAAATGTCGCAACGCTTCAAAGCGGCCGGCGACTTCGCCCAGGCCTACGTGATCGCGCATGAAGTCGGACATCATGTGCAGACGCTTCTAGGCGTCTCGGCGAAAATTCAGACAGCTCGCCAGCAAGGTCGGCAAATGGAAGGCGACGGCGGCTTGCTGGTGCGTCAGGAATTGCAGGCCGACTGCCTCGCCGGCGTCTGGGCCTACAACGCGCAGAAACGTTTGAACTGGCTGGAACCGGGCGATATCGAAGAGGCCTTGAATGCGGCCAACGCCATCGGTGATGATCGCCTGCAACAACAGGGTCAGGGCCGTGTGGTGCCGGACTCGTTTACCCACGGTACGTCGGCGCAAAGGGTGCGCTGGTTCAAAACCGGATTCGCGCAGGGCCAGGTCGGCCAGTGCGACACCTTCGCGGCGAAAAACCTGTAAATGCATAAATGGCTTTTGGCGTTACTGATCGTTGGCAGCACTGCGCAAGCCGCCGGTGTCGATGCGATCAGCCCCGGTCGCTTGCAACTCAAGGCCGGGGAAATGGCGGTCGGCATTGGTCCTGCGCCGGAGAAGATCGAACGGGTGCTGATCGTCATTCACGGCCGGTTGCGCAACTCGGAAACCTATCGCAAAAGCGCTGAGAGCGCCGCCGAGCTGGCGGGACAAAGTGCCCACACGCTGGTAATCGCGCCGCAGTTCCTCAATGAAAGCGATGTCGCGCTGTACTCGCTCCCCGCCACGTTGCTGCGCTGGCAAGGCAACGACTGGATGGGCGGCGGCTTATCCACAGGGCCGAATCCGTTGAGTTCCTATGCCGCGCTCGATGAGATCGTTGGACGGATCAGCGACCGCAAACAGTTTCCCGACGTGAAGCAGATCGTGATCTTCGGTCATTCCGGCGGTGGCCAGGTGGTGCAGCGCTATGCCCTGCTCGCCAAGGATCAGCCTGCGCTGAAGGCGAACGGCATTCGCTTGCGCTACGTGGTCGCCAACCCGTCATCGTATGCCTACTTCAATGAACAACGGCCGGTGGCGTTCGATCACGCCAAGTGCGCGGGTTTCAATCGCTGGAAGTACGGTCTGTCAGACATGCCGGTGTACGCTGGTGGGCAAACGCCGTTGCAGCTTGAGAGCAGTTACATCAAGCGCGAGGTGATTTATCTGCTTGGACAGCAGGACGTCGATCCCAAGCATCCAGCGTTGGACAAACGCTGTGAAGCCGAGGCGCAAGGTGCGTATCGCCTGGAGCGTGGGAAGTTGTACTTCGGCTATTTGCTGCGTCGGCATCCGGAAGGGGTGAATCAACGATTGGTTGAAGTGCCCGGGGTCGGGCATAACGGCGATGGGATGTTGACCTCGCCGGAGGGGCAGAAGGCGTTGTTCGAATAAGTTTTGTGCTGATTGATCTGACGCCATCGCGAGCAGACTCACTCCTACAGGGGAACGCATTCCAATTGTAGGAGTGAGCCTGCTCGCGAAGAGGCCAGCTCAGGCAGCAAAGATTTCAGGCCAAAAGCATCCGCCGCAACTCGACACAATCCTTCGCATGCCAATCGGCCAACTCGGGCCACGGGTTTTCCGGCAGATTAACCAACACCGTCCGCGCGCCCGCCGCTCGTCCGCAATCCAGATCAAAGCGGTAATCACCGACCATCACCATCGCGCTGGCCGGCACGTCCCACGCATCTGCCAGTTTCAGCAAGCCGCCCGGATGTGGCTTCGGCGGCGCTTCGTCGCGGCCCAACACATCGTCCACCGCAAAGCAGTCGGCGAGGCCAATCGCTTGCAGCGTCACATGCGCCAGTTCCCGCGCATTGCGGGTCAGAATGCCGAGGCGATAACCGCGTGCGTGCAGATCACGCACCAGTTCCACCGCGCCGGTGGCCGGGGTCGAACCTAGCGCCAGATCCCTTTCGTGTTCCAGCAGCCAGGCGTGTTTCGCCGCCGCTTCATCCGCCGGCAATGCCGCGAGATGAGTGAGGATGTCGTCCTCCGGCGGAATCGCCAGCGCCACGCGAATCGCCGCAAAATCATGCACGGCGACGGTCAACGTGCCGTCCATATCGAACACCCAGTGCTTGACCTCTTTCAGACTCATGCCCAATCCTTGCGATGGCGGATCAGGCCTTCCTGCGTCACCGAAGCGACCAGTTGTCCGGCGCGGTTGTACACGCTGCCACGGGAGAATCCGCGGGAATTGCCGGCCCACGGACTGTCCATTGCGTAGAGCAACCAGTCATCGGCGCGTAGATCGTTGTGGAACCACAGCGCGTGATCAAGGCTGGCGACCTGCATGTCTTTCTGCCAGACCGATTTGCCGTGGGGCAGCATTGAGGTGGTCAGCAGACCGAAGTCCGAAGCGTACGCCAACAAGTATTTGTGCAGCGCCGGGATGTCGGCCAATGCGCCGTCGGCGCGGAACCACACATATTTGACCGGATCGGCCGGCTGCGGGTTGTACGGGTCCTTTTCGGTGACCGGGCGCACTTCGATCGGTTTCGGGCACAGCAGTTTTTCACGCATGTGTTCCGGAATCAGGTGCGCGCGTTGCTGGGTCAACTCCAGCTCCGACGGCAGGTTTTCCGGGCCGACCACCACCGGCATCTGGCTCTGGTGCTCGAAGCCTGCCTCGTCGTATTGAAACGAAGCGCTGCAGGTGAAGATCGGATGGCCCTTCTGGATCGCCGTGACGCGGCGAGTGCTGAAACTGCCGCCATCGCGCACGCGATCAACCGAGTAGACCACTGGCAACTTGGCATCGCCCGGACGCAGGAAGTAGCCGTGCATAGAATGCACATGGCGCGCCTCTTCAACGGTCTGACTGGCTGCCGACAGCGACTGACCCAGCACCTGACCGCCGAACAACTGACGGAAACCCAGGTCCTGACTACGGCCACGGAACAGGTTTTCTTCGATCGGTTCCAGGGTCAGCAAGTCGACCAGATCTTCCAACACTTGGCTCATTCAGACTCTCCTCACACAAAGCACTATGCCGCGCAGTCTTGGCTGCGGCGGCCGATTCAGATTCTGGCGCGGGCCAATGATATGGCGGCCATTGTAAACGTCCGTGTCGGCTTATCCATGCAAGGTTTGCAGCCATTGTTCGCGGCTGATGCGGTACAGCACATGCCGTCTTAGCGGATGATCGACCGCAAGCTTGGGGTGATCAAAATCATCTTCCGGGGCGTGATGCATGCCAATCGCCTGCATGACTTTCTCCGAGGGCAGATTGGATTGCGCGGTGAAGGAGACGATTTCCTTTAGCGCCAACCGATCAAAGCCGCAGCGCAGAGCCGTCCACGCGGCCTCGCTGGCGTAACCCAGGCCCCAGTGTTCCTTGGCCAGGCGCCAGCCGATTTCCACCGCAGGCGTGAACGGTGCATCGAAACCAACCACGCCGAGCCCGGTAAAACCAATGAACTCGCCACTGTCCTTGCGCTCCAGCGCCCAAAGGCCAAAACCGTGTTCGGCAAAATGCCCGCGCACGCGGCCGATCATCGACGCACTTTCCAGGCGGCTCAATGGTGCCGGAAAATAGCGCATCACCTGAGGATCGGCGCACATCGCGGCAAATGCCGGCAAATCCTCGTCCTGCCACTGACGCATCAGCAAGCGCGCGCTTTCAAGTTCCAGTATCGGCTCCATCATGCCCCTCCGTTTCCATGCCGCAAGTCTACATCGCTGGTAGGATCCTTCACTCTTTCCTACGTTCCTACATGAAACCGCCATGCCACTGCCGCTGATCTACCACGAAGACTACAGCCCCGAGTTTCCGGCGGATCACCGCTTCCCGATGGACAAGTTTCGTCTACTACGCGATCACCTGGTCGACAGCGGTCTGACCCGCGACGCCGATCTGCTGCAGCCCGAGATCTGCCCCAACGATATCCTCGCCCTCGCCCATGACCGTGCGTATATCGAACGCTACATGAGCGGCGAGTTGTCCCGCGAAGACCAGCGGCGTCTGGGTCTGCCGTGGAACGAAGCCTTGGCTCGGCGTACGGTACGGGCGGTCGGCGGTTCGATTCTGGCCGCGGAAAAAGCCCTGGAACATGGCCTGGCCTGTCACTTGGCCGGCGGCACTCACCATGCGCACTACGACTACCCGGCAGGCTTCTGCATCTTCAATGACCTGGCGATCATCAGCCATTACCTGCTGCAAAGCGGCCGGGTGAATCGCGTGCTGATCTTCGACTGCGACGTGCATCAGGGCGACGGCACCGCGCGAATCCTGCATGACACGCCGGAGGCGATTACGGTTTCCCTGCACTGCGAGAAGAATTTTCCTGCACGCAAGGCGGAAAGTGACTGGGATATCCCGCTGCCCAAGGGCATGGGCGACGCTGATTATTTGAAAGTGGTCGACGACACACTCAATTACCTGCTGCCGCTGTATCAACCGGACCTGGTGCTGTACGACGCCGGTGTCGACGTGCACAAGGACGACGCCCTCGGCTATCTACAGTTGACCGACGAAGGCGTCGCCGCCCGCGATGAAAGCGTGATGCGCCATTGCCTGGGCCGCGACATTCCGGTGATGGGCGTGATTGGTGGCGGTTACAGCAAGGATCGCCACGCCCTCGCCCGCCGCCACGGCATCCTCCATCACAGCGCGCAACGGGTCTGGCAGTCACACGGTTGTCATTGAGTTGTGCTGCGTTACCCACAATCGCTGTGGAACGGCCTGTGGATAACCTGAGTGAAAGGGACTACAGCCCATATCCGACAGGGCCTACAGAACACTGATCACTTTTCAACCAACAACTCAAGGCCACCTCAGATCCCTGTAGGAGTGAGCCTGCTCGCGATGCGTCAGCACCTTCAACATTAATTTGGCTGGCACACCGCTATCGCGAGCAGGCTCACTCCTACAAGAGATCTGCGCTGTTAGAATGCGCGGCTTATCCCGCCATACCGCAGCGCACGCCATGACCCAGAATTCCGCCTCCTCCCCCGCTCACGTCGCCATCATTGGCGGTGGCCCCGCCGGCCTGATGGCCGCCGAAGTGCTGAGCCAGGCCGGAATCCGCGTCGATCTCTACGACGGCATGCCCTCGGTCGGCCGCAAGTTCCTGCTCGCTGGCGTCGGCGGCATGAACATCACCCATTCCGAAGCCTACCCGGCGTTCCTTTCACGCTACGCCGAGCGTGCCCCGCAGATCGCTCCGTTGTTACGCGGCTTCGACGCCGATGCGTTGTGTAAATGGATTCACGACCTAGGCATCGAAACTTTTGTCGGCAGCTCCGGCCGGGTTTTTCCTACGGACATGAAAGCCGCGCCACTGTTGCGCGCCTGGCTCAAGCGCCTGCGCGACAGTGGCGTGGTTATCCACACCCGCCATCGCTGGCTCGGTTGGGATGAACACGGCGCGCTGAGCATCGACAGCCCGGAAGGTGAAATCACCGTAAAACCCGACGCCACCCTGCTCGCCCTCGGCGGCGGCAGCTGGGCGCGCCTCGGTTCCGACGGTGCGTGGATGTTGCCGCTGGAGCAACGCGGTGTAGGACTGACGCCATTGCAGCCGAGCAATTGCGGCTTCGAAGTGCAGGCCTGGAGCGAATTGATGGTGAGCAAATTCGCTGGCGCACCGCTGAAAAATATCGCCATCGGTTTGAATGACGATATTCCGCGCTTGGGCGAATGTGTAATCACCGCTACAGGGATCGAGGGCAGCCTGATTTATGCGCTGTCGGCGCCGATTCGTGAGGCGATCAATCAGCAAGGCGCGGCGGTTATTCACATCGATCTGCTGCCCGGCCGACCTGTGGATAAAGTGCAGGCAGCGTTGAGCAAGCCACGCGGTTCGCGCTCGATGGCCAAGCATCTGCACAGTCAGATCGGGATTGATGGGGTGAAAGCGGCGTTGTTGCGGGAACTGACTGATGCGGCGACCTTCGCCGATCCGGCGCTGTTGGCGCGGGCGATCAAGGCCTTGCCGCTGACGTTGGTGAAAACTCGTCCGCTGGACGAAGCGATCAGCAGCGCTGGTGGCGTGACGTTTGAGGCGATGGATGAGCGCTTGATGCTCAAGGCGTTGCCGGGAGTGTTCTGCGCAGGCGAGATGCTCGATTGGGAAGCGCCGACGGGCGGGTATTTGCTGACGGGGTGTTTTGCTAGCGGCCGGGCGGCGGGGTTGGGGATTGTGCAGTGGCTCAAGTCCGAGGCGTCTGCCTGAACCCTCACCCCAGCCCTCTCAGGGAGAGGGGGCCGACCGAGGTGTCTGACGTCATCCATCGACCTGAAACAACGAGTCGATTATGGCCTCGGCCAGCCGACCGAGGTATCTGCTGCCATACATCGACCTGAAAGACTGAGCCGATTATGGATTCACAGCCATAGGATCAGGTCGGCGTACTTCGCAAGCATCCCCCCAATCAGTCCCCTCTCCCTCCGGGAGAGGGTTAGGGTGAGGGGTTTTTGATCTTACGGCTTGCGCTTGCGAGGCCCGGTATTGAACACCGGCACTTTACGCACAGGCTTGATCGAAGGCTCCGGCGCCTGCGTCTCGCCGCTGTCGACCCACTTGCCCAGATTGCGCTTGCCGCCACCGCCAGAGGCTTTCGGCTTCTTCGGTTTCTTCGGCTTCTTGATCACCTGACCGCTGGCATCGGTATCCGGCACGCGGTGTTCAGGCTCGAAATCCGGCTCGTTCTGACGCTTCAAGGTCTGGCGCGTCAGCATTTCAATCGCCGACAACATGTTCACTTCATCCGCGCATACCAGCGAAATAGCCTCGCCCGTCGCACCCGCACGGCCGGTACGACCGATGCGGTGGATGTAATCCTCAGCCACGATCGGCAGATCGAAGTTGATCACCAGCGGCAGATCTTCGATATCCAGACCACGGGCAGCCACGTCGGTGGCCACCAGAATCTGCACTTCGCTGAGTTTGAAACGATCCAGTGCACGCTGACGGGTCGCCTGCGGTTTATCACCATGGATGCCGTCGGCATTGACACCGAGGCCCTGCAGTTTTTCCACCAGAGCATCAACGCCGTTGCGGGTCTTGGCAAACACCAGTACCTGCTTCCACTTGTTCTTGCGCATCAGGTGCACGAACAGCTCGGCCTTGCGCTTCTTGTCCACCGTGACGATCCACTGCTTGACCGTATTGGCGGCGACGTTGCGCGGGCTGACTTCAATGCTCAGCGGATCGTTGAGCATCTGCCCGGCCAGCAGGCGGATGTCATCGGAGAAGGTTGCGGAAAACAGCAGTGTCTGGCGCTTTTTCGGCAGCATGCGGTAAATGTTCGCCAGTTCTTCGGAGAAGCCCAGGTCGAGCATACGATCGGCTTCATCCAGCACCAGAGTCTGCAACTGATCGAGTTTCAGCGCGTTCTGGCGGAACAGGTCGATCAGGCGACCAGGCGTGGCGACCAGCACATCGACGCCGCCGCGCAGCTTCATCATTTGCGGGTTGATGCTAACGCCGCCGTACACCGCGTACGTGCGCAGCGGCAGGTTTTCGGCGTACTGGCGCACAGACTCATGAACCTGCTCGGCCAGTTCGCGGGTCGGCACCAGAATCAGCGCACGCGCCGAGTTGGCAGCGACTTTCGGCCCTTCCATGGCCAGCAACTGCAACAGTGGCAAGGCGAAACCGGCGGTTTTGCCAGTGCCGGTCTGAGCGGCAGCCATCAAGTCACGACCGGCCAGCACGGCCGGAATGGCTTGCGCCTGAACCGGCGTCGGGGTCTGGTAGCCGAGCGTCTCGAGAGAGCGCAGCAAGGGTTCGATCAGGCCAAGGGTGGCGAAAGTCATGGGAGTACCGTAGGAAAAAATAACGCAGGCATGCAATGCCGCGCAGTTTACCCTAATTCGTACGCGTTTCTGTGGGAACGGCTGTCGGCGCCACGACTGGCGGCTGTGCCGGCCGACGCCACTGCGGCAAGCCAATCAACACCACCGCGCTGATGATCACCAGCATCGCCAACGCTTCTTCGATGCCGATGGTCTCGCCGACAAACACAATCCCCAGCAACACCGCGACCGCCGGATTGACGTAGGCATAACTGGTCGCCGCGGCCGGACGTACGTGCTTGAGCAGGTACATATAAGAGTTGAAAGCGATGATCGAGCCGAAGAAGATCAGATAGGCCAGCGCCAGCCAGCCCTCAATCGGCGGGACAGCTTGCAAGTGTTCACCACTGGCAGCGCTGCCAATCAGCAGCACCACACCGCCCACCAGCATTTCCACCGCACTGGCCATCGCGCCCTGTGGCAACGGCAGATGTTTGCTCCACACCGAACCGAACGCCCAGGTCGCCGCCGCAAAAATCAGCAACGCCGCGCCCATCGGACTCGATTGCAGATTGGAGCCCATGTTGAGCATGGCGATGCCGATAATCCCCAACGCCACCCCGGCCCACTCCAAGCGGGTATTGCGCGCTCCCCAGAAATAGCCACAGAGCAACGTAAACAACGGCACCGTCGCCACCGCCAATGCCGCAACGCCCGAAGCTACGCCGGTATGCTCGGCCACGCTAACCGCGCCATTACCGAAACTGAGCAGCAAAATCCCGATGATCCCCGCCGCTTTCCATTGCGCCCAAGTCGGCGCCGGTGCCCCGCGCCAGCGCAGGAAGGCGTACATCAGGCTGCCGGCGATCACGAAGCGCACCCCGCCGAGCATCAGCGGCGGCCAGTATTCGACGCCAATGCGGATCACCAGATAGGTCGATCCCCAAATCACATACAACGCAAAAAACGCGGCGATCAGCGGCAAGGAAAAACGGCGCAAGGCAGGCATGGGCAGCTCGAAAGTCAGGCTCAGGGGATGGATTATTCTAGAAAGGCGCACGAGCAAAAATAAGCTACAAAACCTGTTTATAGCGCCGGTACACTTTGGAAAACACGGAGATTGACGGGATAAACCGCGATTTCGAAAGTCTGGCATTTTCAGGAGTACGGCCTTGGACAAATACGACCGCATGCTGCTCAGTGCCCTGCTGGAAAACGGCCGTGCGTCCTACGCCGACCTGGCGCGCAAAGTGAACCTCTCCGCCCCGGCCGTCGCCGAGCGCGTGGCCAAGCTTGAAGCTGCCGGGGTAATTACCGGGTATGAGGCAAAAATCGACCTGTCGAAAATCGGTCTGCCGATCCAGTGCATGATCGAATTGCGCCTGCACCAGAACGGCAGTCAGAAGGTGTACGACGAGCTGGTGAAAATCCCGCAACTGACCGAATGCTTCCGAGTGACAGGCGATCCGTGCGTGATGATGAAGGCCGCGGTGGGATCGATGACGGAGCTTGAGGAGTTGATCAATCGGGTGGCGAAGTTCGGCTTCAGCAAGACCTCGATTGTGTTGTCGAGTGCCATCGAAAAGCGTGTGCCGTTAGGCCAGATCGAAGGCAACGGCAAATCCTGATGACAATAGTTCCCCCCCTGTAGGAGTGAGCCTGCTCGCGATAGCGGCGCGTCAGTCGAAACAAATGTTGACTGACACACCGTCATCGCGAGCAGGCTCACTCCTACAGGGGTTCTGTGTTGGGCTTGGGATCAGCGATAGCGCTGCAGGTGCTCGCTGACTTTCGCGGCCGGGACTTTCTGCAACTTGCACAGCAGGTCGTGCGATAGCTCGCTGACGCCGTGCTTGTGCCGCAACTCATCCGCCAGATGCGCCATCAGGTTGGCCGCCATCTCGGCATCAGCCATCGCCCGGTGAGCCTGGCCGGTGTGAGGCAGGCGCGCAAACGTGGTCAGCGTACCGAGCTTGTGATTCGGCGCCGCCGGCATCAGCCGCCGTGCCAGCAGCAGCGAACAGGCAAAGTTCTGCAATCGCGTGCGCTTGATCCGCCCCAGTTCAAAGTCCCAGAACTTCTGGTCGAACGAGGCGTTGTGCGCCACCAACGGCGTGCAGCCGACAAACTCGTTGACTTCGTTCATCACCTGCTCGGCCGACGGCGCGGTGCGCAGCATGGCGTTGCTGATGCCGGTCAGTTGCTCGATGAACGCGGGGACGCGGACGCCGGCGTTCATCAGGCTCTGGTAACGCTCGACGATGCGACCGTTTTCCAGCATGACCACGGCGATTTCCGTGGCGCGACAGCTGCTGTTCGGCGACAGGCCGGTGGTTTCAAAGTCGATGACTGCAATGCGTTCCAAACCGGGTGGTACTCCGTCAAATCAATTCTTTAGAAGCAGCGGGCCTTCGATCGGCACGTAACGGCTGGCGGCGCGGATCAGCGAGTTGGCCGTCAGGCCCGGCACGCCGTAGGCGACGGCTTGAACGCCGTGCTTGCTGATGATGCGTTCGAGCAGCATGTCGAAATCGCCGTCACCGGAAGCCAGGACGATTTCGTCGACGTGGTCGGCGGCGTCCATGATGTCGAGGGTGATGCCCACGTCCCAGTCGCCCTTGGCCGAGCCGTCGCTGCGCTGGATGTAGGGCTTGAGCTTCACAGTGAAACCGAGGTTGCGCAGGATCTGCTGGAACTGCTGCTGCTTGCTGTCGCCACGGTCGATCGCGTAGGCGTAGGCCTCGACGATCTGCCCGTCCTTGCTGATGTCGGCCCACAATGCGGCGTAGTTGAAGTGACAACCATAAGCCTGACGCACGGTGTAGTAGAGGTTCTGCACGTCGGCGAACACTGCGATTTTTTTCACCGGAGTTCCTGTGGGCGCGCAAGCGCACGAAGCGGGATCAGGCGCCAGGCCCGAAAAAGGCGCTCAGTATGCCAGCCATCAGGAGGGTTCCGCGAATAATCGGCCCGGAGCCCTCAGGGGCTCCGGACGAATGGTGAGTCAGACGAAGGAATCGTCGTCATCGAAGAACGATGAGTTGTCGTTGCCGTAGTCGGTGTCGGTGAAGCCGCCCTGGTCATTGCCAGAGAAGCCGTTATCGGCCACACGCTGGTCATCGCCCCAACCGTTGTTGCTCTGGTCGGCGACCTGCGCCGGCTCTTCCTTGATCACTTCAACGATTTCTTCAGGCTGCTGGTTGTGATGGAACAGGCTGCTGATGCCCTGCGCCAGCATCACACCACCCGCGACACCGGCAGCGGTTTTCAAGGCGCCGCCAAGGAAGCTGCTGCCGGCTGCCGGAGCGGCTTGCTGCGCATAGTTAGGCGGCGCTGCGCCGAAGTTCTGTTGTGGCGCGGGGGCCGCGTAATTCTGTTGCGGTGCCGGTTCGCGCCAGCCGCCAGTCGAGGCTGGGGCGCTCTGGGTCGGCGCTGGACGCGGGCTGCCACCAAAAATGCTCGACAGGAAACCACCGCCGCCGCTCGGCGCCGGGGCGGCACTCTGCGCCTTGGCCGCTTGCAACTCGGCCTGCAACTGCTGGACTTGCTGAGTCAGTTGCTTGTTCTGCTCGTCAAGGCTCTTGAGCGCTGCCTCTTGCACCAGAATCGCCTGGGTCATGAAATAACCTGCCGCCGGTTGGCGGGTCAGGTGTTCCTTGATCCGCGCCTCGGCCTGGGCGTCGCGCGGGGCTGCCTCCGTTTCGGCCTGTTGCAGCCGGGAAAACAGTCCATCGATCAGGGTTTGCTCTTCGCTGTTCATGGCGACCTCGTAGATTGCCGGGGATAACATTGCCCTCGTCCACGTTGGCCGAGGTGCTCTCCTGTAATGGAGACGGCGACAAAACGTTTCAATGACCTTTACCGAATGTTTACGTTTGTGTCGCGCCAGCCATCATCGGTTAAAGTGAGCCACTGTTTTCGACCTGCGATACCGACTGATGAATGCCCTCGAAGTGCTGCGCGACTCTCTGTATTTTTTCAAACGCCATTTGGGCAGCATCGTACGGTTGTGCCTGCCGCTGGTGATTTTCGAAGCGTTTTTACAACAAGTGGTCGATCGCGCCAGCGGGCCGGAAAATATCTCGGCCATCAGTATCGTCGTCGGTCTGCTGGTGTATCCGCTGTACACCGCAGCGCTGATCCTGTTCCTCGATGCGCGCAGCCGTGGCGAGGCGCCGCGCAACCGTGACCTGCTGGCGATGGCCGCCACTCTGTGGCCGCGCTTCGCGTTGCTCACGGCGCTCAATACCTTGCTGATTCTGTTGGGCCTGTCGCTGTATTTCCTGCCGGGCCTGATGCTGATGGTCATGCTCGCGTTCGGCGAATACCTGCTGGTGCTGCGTGGTATGGGTCCGTTGCAGGCGATGAAGGAAAGCCTGCGCCTGACCCGCGGGCATTTCTGGCGGATCCTGCTGTGCATTCTCTGCGTGATGACGCCGCTGTGGTTGCTCAAAGGCGCGACACTGGCGGTGTACCCCGAGCCGCAGAATCCTGTGATCGCGATATTGATCGACAGTGCTCACAGCTTCCTGCAACTGTTCACCAGCGTGGTGCTGTTCCGCCTGTTCATGCTGATCAGCGAATTGCCTGACAAACGCGACAGAGCCATCTGAGCGCACTGCGCTTGGGCTTCGAGACGACCGTCAGGTATGCTCGGGGCCACTTTTTGTAACGCTATAAGCCGAGCCATGACCCGTCTACTGCGCTACACCCTGTTGCTTGTCGTGCTCGCCATCGTCGTGATCGGCGGGTTGATGTTCAGCCTGACCTGGCGCCCGGACGCCCGCGAAACCCTGCCGGTCAGTTGCACGGGGACACCACCGACGCTGGTGCCGGGCCAGGCGCTGAAAGTCATGACCTGGAACGTGCAGTTTCTCGCGGGCAAGCGCTATGTGTTCTGGAATGACCTGGCTCAGGGCGACGATGAAACGCCGACGCTGGAAGACATGGCCTTCAGCCTCGACGAAGTGGCACGCGTGATCCGTGACGAGCAGCCCGATGTGGTATTGCTGCAGGAGCTCGATGACGGGGCCAAGGCCAGCGACTATCAGAACCAGCTCAAGCTGTTGCAGGAACGCGTGGCCGACCTCTATCCATGCAGCGCCAGTGCGTTCGACTGGAAAGCCGAATTCGTCCCCGATCCGCACATTTACGGCAGCGTCGGCCGGCAACTGGCGACCCTGAGTCGCTACCGCATCGAGCACGCCGAACGCTTGCAATTGCCGGTGCCCTCCGCCAATTTCATCAGCCGTCAGTTCCAGCCGAAAGACGCCCTGCTTGCGACCAAACTGCCGCTGAGTGATGGTGGGCAACTGACCGTGTTCAACACGCATCTGGCGCGTGCCAGCCATCCGGACGACACTTCGCTCGCGCAGGTAACCGCAGTCGCCAAGGTGCTCGACAAATACGAGAGTCAGGGCCTGCCGTGGTTGATCGGCGGCGACTTCAACCTGTTGCCGCTCGGCCAGTATCGTCGTCTCCCCGCCGAACAGCGCACGCCCTACTCCGCCGACAGCGAACTGCATCTGCTGTGGGACAAGTACCCGATGATCCCGACCAACAACGAAGCCAGCGGCATAGACCGTGTGCACTGGCTGACCCACTACCCCAATGATCCCGGCCTGAATGGCCCGGATCGTACAGTCGACTACCTGTTTTACAGCCCGAAGATCAAGCGGGTCGAAGCAATGGTGCGCCAGGACGATACCTTGCGCATCTCCGATCACTTGCCGGTGATTGCACGCTTCCTGCTGCCGGCGGCGCCCTAGGCAGGGCCCAGGAACACTGCCCGAATTGACGATATGGAATCCCATGAAAATATTATTGGTGTGCAAGGACATTGGGGGTTACGCGCGCAAACTGGCGGACTATCTGATGATCGACAACGACGTGTGTTTTATCGATACGTCATCGATGCAGAACAGCTTTGATCAAGCGCCGAAGATCCTGCGCCGCCCGCTTAAACGCTGGGCGCAGTTACGCCAGTTCAACAAAGCCATCGCTGCGCATGGACGTTTCGATGTGGCACTCATCATCAACCCGGCCCAGATCGATGCAAACCAGTTGGCCGCCGCACTCAAGGTCTCCGACCACAAGATCGCCTACCTCTACGACAGCTTCAGTCGTTGGCCGATGACTCGCGAAGCCCTTGCCGGTTATGACGAGGTGTTTTCCTTTGATCCGGAGAATGCCGAAAGCTACGGTCTGAAAAAACTCTACAACTTCATCTACGACGACTACAGCGCCGACGACGAGCCCGGTGAGTACTCGGCGTTTGTGGTGATGGCGGGCAAGGATCGGGTGCCGGCACTTGAAGGCCTCGCGCAGGCATTCGATCGTCTCGGGGTGACCGATTACAAATTTCTGGTTCAGTGCAAACCGATCCCGAACGCGCATCCGGGTATCACGTTCTTCGAGCAGAGAATGTCGCTGGAATCCGTCGGCGAACTGGTAAAGCGCTCGCGAATCATTCTGGATATTTCCAAGCCCGGTCAGGCCGGTTTGAGCTTCCGTTTCTTCGAAGCCATGGCCTCACGGAAAAAAGTCATCACCACCAACAAGAGCGTGGTCGACTATGACTTTTACAACCCGGCGAACATTCTGGTGATCGATGAGGCCAACCCGGTGATTCCGGAACGGTTCATCACTGATCCGTATGTCGATGTGCCTGAGCACATCTACCAGAAGTACACCTTGCAGGGGTGGGTCAAAACCGTGTTTGCCCGGCCGTGAGCTGACCTCGCCATCCCCTGCACCACAGGACCCTGCGGGAGCGAGCCTGCTCGCGAAAGCGGTGTGTCAGGCACCTTTTTTATCGACTGACACTACGTCTTCGCGAGCAGGCTCGCTCCCACAATGGCTAGGTGTTGCGACAGTTGGATCAGTGCACTTCTTCCAGGTCGTCATGCAGCAGCCCGAAGATCTGCCGTTTCATGTCGATGAACGAGCGCTCCATGACCATGTCCAGTGAGCGCGGGCGTTCGATCGGTACATCGAGAATCTGTTTGATCCGCCCGGGTTTGGCGCCCATCACATAAACCCGGTCGCCGAGCAGAATCGCTTCGTCGATGTCATGGGTGACGAACAACACAGTCTTCTTGCTGTTGCCCCAGACCCGCAGCAACAACTGTTGCATCTGCAGCCGTGTCTGGCTGTCGAGCGCGCCGAACGGTTCGTCCATCAGCAGAATCTGTGGATCATTGGCCAGTGCCCGGGCAATTGCCACGCGCTGCATCATCCCGCCCGACAGCTGCTTGGCGTAGTTGTCGGCGAACCCGGCGAGGCCGACTTCGTTGACGTAATAATCGACGATTTCCTTGCGCCGCGCCGCCGGCATGCCACGGCGCTTGAGACCGAACTCGACGTTCTGCCGCACCGTCAGCCACGGAAACAACGTGTAACTCTGAAAGACCATGCCGCGATCCGCGCCAGGCCCTTGCACTTGCTGGCCGCCGACATAAATCTCGCCGGAGGTCGGTTCAGCCAGTCCCGCTGTCAGATACAACAGACTCGACTTGCCGCAACCCGACGGCCCGACCAGCACGGCAAACTGCTGATCCGGCACCTCGAACGACACCTCTTCCAGCGCGGTAAACGTGCCACCGTCAGGCTTCTTGTAACGCAGGCTGACCTTGTCCACCTGCAAGCGTGGAGCCGCTTGCGCCGGGGTCGCAACAGGTTCGATGAATCGATGATTGGCAGCAGTCACTGAGCCCATGCGGCAACCCTCAAGCGAAGAAAGCGGAACAGTTGATCGGTGACCAGGCCCAACAGGCCGATGATCGCGATGGCGAGGAAAATCACGTCGACCTGAAAACCACGCATGGCCTTCAGGCTCAGGTAACCCAAACCGCTGGACGCGGCGACCAGTTCGGCCACCACCAGATAGGTCCAGGCCCAGCCCATGGTCACCCGCAACGTGTCGAGCACACCGGGCACCGAGGCCGGCGCGATTACATGCAATACCGCGTCGCGGCGGTTGGAGCCCAAGGTGTAAGAGGCGTTGATCAGATCCTTGGAAATACCTTTCGACACGTCGGCGATCATCACCAATTGCTGGAAGAACACGCCGAAAATAATCACTGACACGCGCTGCTCCAGACCGATACCGATCCACAGGATGAACAGCGGCACAAACGAGGTCACCGGCAGATAACGAATGAAATTCACCAGCGGTTCAAGGAACGCCTGAACGATGCGGAAGCTGCCCATCAGCAACCCCAACGGCACCGCCACCAGCGACGACACAATAAAGCCGACCATCACCACTTCGACACTGGCCCACACATGCGTGCCAAGGGTGCCGTCGCGGCTCAGGCGCACGGCAGCTTCAACCACTGCGCCTGGTGTCGGCAGAAACATCCCCGGCACGATGCCGCCATAAGAAAGCCCGGCCCACAGGCCGACCAACAATACCCAGGCCAGACCGCTGGCGCTCCACACCACTTGCACCGGCAAAGCGGTTTTCGGCGTGAGGCTGCGGCTCAGCCACGAATTGCGCTTGAACATTGCAGACCTCCTAGAGCGGGCTGACGAAACGGTTGTCGACCAGCTCGTCGTTGCTGACGTTGTACGGCTTGCCCTGCAATTCGCTGGCGGTTTCGTTGGCCAGTTTGATCAGCGGCGCGCTGTCGCCCGGTTTGCCCGGCGAGCCCAAGAGTTTCTCGCTCATGGCCTGATCATAGAAACGCACGCCTTGTGCGGCGGCAGCCAGCTCCTTCGGATCGGACAGGTAACCGCCGACGCCTTTGGCCATGATTTTGTAAGCGTCTTCCGGATGATCCTTGGTGTACTGCACGGCTTTGTACAAACCGGCGACCAGCGCCTTGACGTCTTCCGGTTGCTTCTCGATAACCGTGCAATTGAGCGCGACCACATCGACGATCACGCCGGGGGTGCTGCTGCTGTCGATCAGCACTTTGCCTTGCTGCTTGTCGCGGACCATCGACAGGTGCGGTTCCCAGGTCACGGCGGCGGGCACGCGACCGGCGATGAACGCGGTGGCGGCATCGTCAGCGGTCATGTTCTGCACGGTGATGTCGCTCATCTTCATGCCGTTCTTTTTCAGCAGGTACGAGAGCCAGAACTGTGAAGTCGAACCCTCGTTGACCGCCACGGATTTGCCCTTGAGCTCCTGCAAGCTCTTCACATCCTTGCCGACCAGCACGCCGTCGCCGCCATGGCTATCGTCCAGCGCCGCGACCGCTTTGAAGCAGAACTGCGGACGGTACTTGAGCACTTCATCGATGGTCGAGGCCGAGCCGGACAATTGCCCCGATGCTTGAGCGGCCATGTACATCGAGGCTTCTTCGACCACCGGCAATTCGACGGTCAGGCCGTTTTCCTTGAAGTAGCCCAGATCCTGAGCCAGATAGAGGGTGCCATAGCCGACCCACGTGGTGTGGCCGATGGACAGGGTGCCGGCCTGGACGCTGGTGGCGACCGTGGCAGCCAGGGCGGTGATTGCCAGAGGATGAGTAAGACGTGAACACAAGGACTTGATCATGGAGCACTCCCGACGCTGTTGATTTAGTTTTGTCATGGGCAGTACGGTCGCCGGCCGTTGTGCAGTTGCTGCCGTTGGTCTCTCGCGGACGCTTGGGCGGACAACATTCGGCTGGCGGGCAAGATCGATGGTGGCCCATGTGCGCGGTGAGGAAAATCAGGAAATTGTTGGCTGCAAATGATGAAAAAACTGGCTAGTGCGCACTGCTGAAGGGCGGGGATTGCGGGGGTGCGCGAGATGGGTGCAGATCGGGGATTTTCGGCGAATGGGAGAATGTCATCGCTGGCAAGCCCGCTCCCACAGGGATCTCGAGCGAACCCCGGATTTTGTGAACACTGCTGAAACCTGTAGGAGTGAGCCTGCTCGCGATGGCGTAAGGTCAGTCGATTGCTTGGCTGCCTGACCCACCGCAATCGCGAGCAGGCTCACTCCTACAGGGGATCTTCGGTGTGACATAGATCCAGTGTCGGAGCGAACCTGCTCGCGAAGGGGGCGACCCGGTTTCAGCGCAACTGGAACCAGGTAGTTTTCAGCTGGGTGTATTTGTCGAATGAATGCAGCGACAGGTCGCGGCCAAATCCCGATTGCTTGCCGCCGCCAAACGGTACCGTCACATCCAGCGCATCCACCGTATTGACCGACACCGTGCCAGCGCGCAACTGCCGCGCCACTCGATGGGCGCGGTTAAGGTCATCGGTCCACAGCGACGCCGCCAGCCCGTAGACACTGTCGTTTGCCAACCGCACCGCTTCCTCTTCACTGTCGAATGGCACGACCGCCAGCACGGGCCCAAATACCTCTTCGCGAAACAGCGGCATGTCAGCTGTCACACCGGTAAAAATCGTCGGTTCAATAAAATTATCCGACCCGTTGAAACGCCGCTGCTGCCCACCACAAACCCGGGTCGCTCCCGACTGCTCGGCATTACGAATGAAGCGCATGATGCCCGCCGTCTGCTTGTCATCGACAATCGCCCCGGCGCTGCTCTGCGGATCCAGCGGATCCCCCGGCAACCAACGCTCGGCCTGTGCTTTCAAGCGTTCGACAAACGCATCATGAATCGAACGTTCCACCAGCAACCGCGAGTTGGCCGAGCAGACCTCGCCCTGATTGAAGAAGATCCCGAACGCAGCTTTCTCCGCCGCCAGATCGAGATCCTGACAGTCGGCGAACACCAGATTGGCACTCTTGCCGCCGCACTCCAGCCAGACCTGTTTGAGGTTCGACTGTGCGGAGTACTGCATGAAATATTTGCCGACCTGAGTCGAGCCGGTGAACACCAGGCAATCGACATCCGCGTGCAGACCCAACGCCTTGCCGGTCTGTTCACCAAGCCCCGGCAGGACGTTCAGCACACCCGGCGGCAGCCCTGCTTCCAGCGCCAGCTCGGCCAGACGCAACGCCGAAAACGGTGACTGCTCGGCCGGTTTGAGGATCACCGAATTGCCCGCCGCCAGCGCCGGCGCGAGCTTCCACGCGGCCATGTCCAACGGGAAATTCCATGGCACCACCGCCGCGACAACGCCGAGCGCTTCGCGGGTGATGGTCGCCAACACATTCGGCGCACTGGGGGCGACCTGATCGTAGAGTTTGTCGACGGCTTCGGCGTACCAACGGAACACCCCGGCGGCTCCCGGCACGTCGATGTTGTAGGCGTCCATCACCGGTTTGCCCATGTTCAGCGAGTCGAGCAACGCCAGTTCTTCGCGATGACTCATCAGTAAATCAGCCAGTCGCAGCAGCACCTGTTTGCGCTCGGCCGGAGCACGTTGCGACCACGTACCGGCCTCAAAAACCTGTCGTGCATTGCGCACCGCCGTGTCGACATCAGCCTCGCCGCACGCTGCGACGTTGGCCAGACATTGCCCGGTCGCCGGGTTGATCGCGGCAAAAGTCTGCCCCGATATCGCCGCGCAATGCTTGCCGTCGATCACGGCCTGATCGGGAAACTTCAATGCAACGGCGCGGCGCTGCCACTCTGCAAGCTCGAACACGACGGATGCTCCTGAGACGTTATTGTGCCTCGATGGTCGCTCAGGCCCGCACGGGCTAAAAATAGTAAAAATGTCTTCGCAGGCAATAAAAACACTGGGCAACGACTTTCCCCAAACCCCGCGCAGGTGGCTATGGTTGAGGGATAACAACATCGTCGCGCAACGGACGTGGCGGCGCACAAATTGCTTGGAAGTCGAGTCCGCTCGTCCTGAGGTTTGCCGTGGCCGCCTACAATTTGCGTCAGCTGAAATACTTCATCACCACCGTCGAATGCGGCAGCGTTGCCGAGGCCTCGCGCAAGCTGTACATCGCGCAGCCGGCGATTTCCACCGCGATCAAAGGCCTGGAGGACAGCTTCGGCGTGCAACTGCTGATCCGTCACCACGCCCAAGGTGTGTCGCTGACCCCAAGCGGTGCGCGGTTCTTTCGCAAGGCTCAAGAACTATTGCGCATGGCCAAGGAGTTCGAGCAGAACGCTCTGGCCGACAACGATGTGGTTTCAGGACAGATCGACATCGGCTGCTTTGAAACCGTCGCTCCGTTGTATCTGCCGCAATTGATTGCCGGATTCTCTGCGTTGTATCCGGGAGTGAAAATCCGCATCCGCGACGGTGAACAACAGGAGCTGGTGCAGGGCCTGACGTCGGGTGCGTTCGATCTGGTGATTCTTTACGAACATGAACTCGACGCGACCATTCAGACCGAACCGCTGATGCCCGCGCAACGGCCATATGCGTTGTTGCCGGCGGATCATCGCTTTGCCCAGTACAAGCAAGTGTCGCTGCGCGATCTCTGTCTGGACCCGATGATCTTGCTTGATGTGCAGCCGAGCCGGACATATTTCGTCAGCCTGTTCGAAGAACTGGGGCTGACCCCGCGCATCGAGTTCAGCTCGCCGTCGATCGAGATGGTGCGCGGAATGGTCGGCCAGGGTTTCGGCTTCTCGATTCTGGTGACCAAGCCACATTCGGAATGCACTTACGACGGCAAGAAAGTCGTGTGCGTGGACATCGTCGAGGACGTCACCGGCTCAGGCCTGGTGGCGGCGTGGCTCAAGCGCGGGCAGCTGACCAAACCGGCGCAGTTGTTCGCCGATTATTGCCGCGAATACCTGACAGCCAAAACCGCTGACTGAAGCCACAAGCCCGGGCAGACTTCAACTGCGGCGCTTGACGACGCGACGGTGGCAATCCGCCGGGCTCAGCACCTTACCCGCGCCGGAACGCACAGCAATGGTCTCGACCGGCTCCGCGTGCTCATTGTCCAGAAGCACTGAATAGCTCTCGCCCTTGCTGAACAGGTAACGCTCCCCCCACTGGCGCATGCTGATCACGATGGGAAACACCGCACGCCCCATCTCGGTCAGCACGTATTCCTTGTAGGCCGTGCCGTCGGACGCTGGCTGGAGATCGAATACACCCAGCTCGACCAGCCTCTTGAGTTTCACCGTGAGGATGTTCTTCGCCAGGCCCAGACGCTTCTGGAATTCACTGAAGCGACGCACATCATCAAACGCGTCCCGGATGATCATCAAGACCCAGCGATCGCCAATAGCCTCAAGCGTGCGGGCCACAGGACATTCGCTTTGTGCGAGTAGCTGCTGTCTGGCCATGTTTCTCCAATTTGAGGGAAGTGCGTTGGAAAAGAGTTCTAACGTCAGACAAAAATATTTTGAAAAACTAGTTGTAGATTAAAACCAGCCTTGTTAAAAATCAACGAATCGGTTTCGAATAGAAACTAGCTATTCCCAAGGATGGAATGATGTCGCTGAACCCTCAAAAGCCTTCGAAGATGGACGTCGATGCCGAAAACACGGGCGCCGGAGCCGCTGCACGCGCTCCCTTACAGAGACCAGAGCGTGGCGGTTTAAGTCGTTACCAGACATTTCTCTTTGCCATTACCTGCGCCATGGCCGTGGCCAATGTCTACTTCGCCCAACCGCTGCTGGAGTCGATGGCCGCCAGTCTGTCGGTCGCTCCAAGCACGATTGGTATCGTCGTCACAGCGACTCAGGCGGGTTACGCAGTAGGTCTGCTGTTTATCGTGCCGCTGGGCGACTTGCTCAACCGAAAAGGTTTGATCCTCACGCAGATGTTGCTGAGTGCCGTGGCGCTGTGTGCGGTCGGGCTGGCGCAGGACTGGGGCATGCTGCTCGGCGCGATGGTGCTGGTCGGTTTGATGGCGGTTGTGGTGCAAGTGGTCGTCGCTTACACCGCGACCCTCGCCAGCCCGGATCAGCGTGGTCAGGCCATCGGCACCGTGACCAGCGGTGTGGTGCTGGGCATTCTGCTCGCGCGCTTCGTTTCTGGGGCAGTGGCAGACCTCGCGGGCTGGCGCGGCGTCTACTTCGTGTCGGCGGCCTTGATGGTCGGCATGGCGCTGGTGCTGTATCGCACCATGCCGGCCTCGACCACGCCGCCCACCAAAGGCAGTTACTGGCGCCTGCTCAGCTCGGTGTTCCAGTTATATCTCAGCGAACCCACGCTGCGCGTCCGCGGCACGTTTGCTCTGCTGATCTTCGCCGCCTTCAGCGTGTTATGGACCGCCATGGTGTTGCCACTCAGTGCGCCGCCCTTGTCCCTGTCACACACGCAGATCGGTCTGTTCGGTCTGGCCGGCGTGGCGGGTGCACTGGCGGCGGCACGCGCCGGACGACTGGCCGATCAGGGGCTGGGCAATCGCACCACCGGCATTGCCCTGGCACTGTTGACCCTGTCCTGGTTGCCGACTGCATTTGTTGAAAGCTCGTTGCTCGCCATGGTGGTCGGCGTGGTGCTGCTGGACTTCGCCGTGCAAGCGGTACACGTGACCAACCAGAGCCTGATTTTTGCCGCGCGACCCGATGCGCAAAGCCGACTGGTGGGCGCCTATATGTGTTTCTACTCGGTGGGCAGTGGCGCTGGTGCAATTGCAGCGACTTACACCTATGCGCACTGGGGCTGGGTGGCCGTTTGCATATTGGGTGCAGCCTTCAGTGGCACTGCGCTGCTCTACTGGATGTACCTGACGCTGAGCTCTCGATAACTATTCCATCGTCACCAGCAAGAGTTGGCCATCAGCCGACATCGCCAGATCTGCTGGCCCGCTGTTCACCCACCGCTATCAAGGCAAATCATTCATGAGACCACTGCACGTCATATTGGCTGTACTGATTACGGCAATCTGGGGCGTCAATTTCTCGGTGATCAAGCTGGGACTGACCACCGTAGATCCGTTCATCCTCGCAGGGATTCGCTTCAGTCTGTGTGCGTTACCGGCAATCTTCTTCATCCGTAAACCGAATGTGCCTTGGCGCTACATCATCGGTTACGGGCTGGTGTTCGGCATCGGTCTGTGGGGCAGCGTCAACCTCGGCATCAAGGCCGGACTGTCGGCGGGGATTGCTTCGCTGGTTCTGCAATTCAGCGCCTTCTTCACCCTCCTCCTGGGTGGTTGGGTGTTCAAGGAAGCGCTGACCCGTTTTCAGGTGTTGGGCATGCTGATCGCCCTGGGCGGTTTGCTGTGCATCATCCTGATCAGCGACGGCTCGGTGAGTCTGTCCGGCGTGTTGCTGGTGCTGTCAGGTGCAGCGTCGTGGAGCATCGCCAACATCATCAACAAAAAGGCCCGCACCCAGGAGGTTTTTGCTTTCCTTGTCTGGTCGAGCGCATTCGCACCCATCCCGCTGTTCGCCATCGACTATGCGGTTAACGGCAGCGCCGGCTACTCCACATTCGTCAATCAGGTTGATAGGACCGCCGTGCTGTCGATCCTGTTTCAGGTTTACCCCAATACACTATTCGCCTACTGGATCTGGAACTCGTTGCTCAAGACTTATCCGGTGTCGACCGTCGCGCCGCTGTCGTTGCTGGTACCGATCTTCGGCATGCTGGGTTCGGTAGTGATCTTTCACGAAAGCGTGCCGGCGAGCAAAGTTTTCGCAGTGGTTCTGATCGTGCTGGGCCTGGCCGTCGGCCTCTATGGGCAGCGTATTTTCAATGCCATACGGACTAAGTACCGCGCGGCTTCGCCCGCGCAGTAGCCTCAGCCACCAACGGATCATCCGGCCAGTAATGCTTCGGGTACCGCCCCTTTAAATCCTTCTTCACCTCGGCATAGGTGCTGCGCCAGAAGTTGGCCAGATCCTGCGTCACCTGCACCGGGCGCCGCGCCGGCGACAGCAGATGCAACTTGACCACCTGCCGGCCGCCGGCGATCCGTGGCGTATCGGCGAGCCCGAACAACTCCTGCAAACGCACCGCGAGAATCGGTGGAGACTCGCTGTAGTCCAGACGAATCGACGACCCCGACGGCACGCTCAAATGATGCGGCGCCAGCTCATCGAGCTTTTGCGGCAACGGCCACGGCAGCAGATTGCGCACGATGCTCGACAGGTCGAGATTGGCAAAATGACTGAGCCGCGAGACCTTGCCCAGATACGGCATCAGCCAGTCTTCAAGGGTGTTGAGCAACGTTGCATCGCTGACATCCGGCCATTGGCTGTCGTCCTGATTATTCAATTCCAACTGGCGCAACAGCGCCACGCGAGCCTGCCACTGACGCAATTCCGGCGTCCACGGCAGCAGCTCCAGACCTTTGCGTCGCACCAGATTGACCAACGCCTGACTGCGCGCATTTTCATCAAGACCGGTCAACGGCTCACGGCTGAGAATCAGCTCGCCGACCTTGCGCTGACGCTCGGCGCGCAGCACACCTTCGCGTTCATCCCAATCGAGTTGATCGACATTGCGCACCTGTTCGGCGAGCACCGAATCGAACAGCGCCGAATCGAAATCCGCCGCCAGATAAATCCGTTCTTCGCGCTGGCCCTGACGGCTGCCGAGGTCGGCGATGACGATCCACGGCTCTTTCATCAGGCTGTCGGCTTCGGCGAACAGCGCCGCACGACCGTTGGCCAGACGATATTCGGCGCCACCGGCACGCCGCTGTTGCGCGACGCGATCCGGGTAGGCCAGCGCCAGCAAGGCACCGAGCCAGCGCGGATGATCGGGATCGCTGACCGGCTCGCTCGCCTTGCCGCGCAGATAACCGCGATATTGCCGCGCCAGTTGCCGGGCGCGCTGCACACCACCCTGCGCACCGCGAGCGGCGCGTTCTTCGCCGGATAGCAGGACCAATCGACTGTGCAAATCCGCCCCGGCACCGCGCAAGATATCGCGCTCGCCCAGCAGCGCGGCGACATCGCAAGCCATGTTCGCCAGCCCCAGCGCCTGCCCGCGCAACAGCAAATGGCCGATGCGCGGATGCGCCGGCAACTCAGCCATGGCCTGACCGTGAGTGGTCAGCGTTTCCCCTTCCAGCGCACCGAGCCGTTGCAACAAATCCTGTGCCTGTGCATAAGCCGCCGCTGGCGGAACATCCAGCCAGACCAGTTCACCCGGCGTGACACCCCAGCGCCCCAATTGCAGCGCGAGGCTGGCAAGATCCGCCGAGAGAATTTCCGCACTGCCGTACGCGGCCAGTTGTTCGTGCTGATCCTGCGACCACAAGCGATAGCAAACGCCCGGCTCCAATCGCCCGGCGCGGCCCGCCCGTTGGGTGGCGCTGGCCTTGGAAATCCGCTGAGTATCGAGGCGCGTCATACCGCTGCCGGGATCGAAACGCGGCACCCGCGCCAACCCGGCATCGATCACCACGCGCACGCCGTTGATGGTCAGACTGGTTTCGGCGATGTTAGTCGCCAGCACCACTTTGCGCTGCCCGGCCGGCGCCGGATCAATTGCAGCACGCTGGGCATTGAGATCGAGTTCACCATGCAGCGGGCACAGCAACACGTCGCTGCGCTCACCAATGGCGTCGGCCAATTGTTGATGGACGCGACGGATTTCCGCCTGCCCCGGCAGAAACACCAACAGACTGCCGGTTTCGTCATGCAGCGCTTCAAGCACGGTTTGCGTGACGCGCTGATCGATGTATTCGCCAGGCTGAAACGGCCGCCCCCAGCGCATCGTCACCGGATACATGCGGCCTTCGCTGCGCAGGATCGGCGCATCATCCAGCAACCCGGCCAGACGTTCACCTTCGAGCGTGGCCGACATCAGCAAAATCTTCAGCGGCTGTTCAGCTCGAAACAGCTCGCGACCGTTCAGACTTAAGGCCAATGCCAGATCGGCATCAAGACTGCGTTCGTGGAATTCATCGAAGATCAGCAGGCCCACGCCTTCCAGCGCCGGATCATCCTGTAAACGGCGAGTGAGAATGCCTTCGGTGACCACTTCGATACGCGTATTGGGGCCGACCTTGCTGTCGAGGCGAATGCGA
Organism: Pseudomonas neuropathica; assembly: GCF_015461835.1. Lineage (GTDB taxonomy): Bacteria > Pseudomonadota > Gammaproteobacteria > Pseudomonadales > Pseudomonadaceae > Aquipseudomonas > Aquipseudomonas neuropathica. The sequence goes on from NZ_JACOPX010000009.1 coordinate 168,322, forward strand.
TAACCGACGGTTTCACCGACCTTCTCGCCCAGCTCACTGGCCAGACGTTCCGCCGCCGCACGCGCGGCGAGACGGCGCGGTTCAAGCATCAGAATGGTTTGCCCGGCCAGCCATGCTTCATTGAGCAAGGCCAAGGGCACACGGGTGGTTTTACCGGCGCCGGGCGGTGCTTCGAGCACGGCTTCGTGGCGTGTCGCGAGGGCTTCACGCAGGGCGGGTAAAACGTCATCGATTGGCAAAGAAATCATGCTGGCTCCAAAACAGAGGCCCGAGTATAACGGCGAACTGCCAGGCGTTCGTCAGGGTCTTAACTTCACACGACTACGCTTCGTTCTTAGATGAATCAGGAGATTTCCCATGCGCTTACCTTTTCGCCTGATCGGCGGTGTACTGGTTGCCACCCTGCTCACGCAAATCACCGCGTGCGGTTCGATTTTCTATCCGGACCGACGCGGTCAGATCGACGGCAAGATCGACCCGGCGATTGCCGTGCTCGACGCCGTGGGCCTGCTGTTCTACATCATCCCCGGGCTGATCGCGTTTGCCGTCGACTTCGCCACCGGCGCGATCTACTTCGAACCGGGCCACACCGCGCAGATCGACCCGGCCAAACTCAAGCAAGCCATCGGCCCCGACGGCCAGGTCGATAATCACAAGTTGCAGGCTATTCTCGAGAGCGAGTTGGGCCGAGATTTCCCACTGGATGATCCGCGCCTGATTCAACACAAGGGCAGCACTCAACAACTGGCGATGTTCGGCCTGCAACCCGCCGCTTAAAAAGGACGTTCAATGACATCCAGCCCCGAACACGCCCGCCTGCTCAGGCTGGCGACCCGCGCCTCGGTAGCGGTGGCGTGCACGCTGATCATCGCCAAAGCCATCGCCTGGTGGCTCAGCGGATCGGTGAGCATGCTCGCCGGCCTTACCGACTCGGCGCTGGATGGCGTCACTTCGATGCTCAATCTGCTGGCGGTGCATTACGCGCTGCGCCCGGCCGATGACGATCACCGTTATGGTCACGGCAAAGCGGAATCGCTGGCAGGGATGGCGCAGGCCCTGTTCATTGGCGGCAGCGCGGTATTGATCGCGTTTCAGGCCTATGAGCGCATCCAGCATCCGGAACCGCTCGGCGCTCCGTGGATCAGCATTGGCGTGATCATTTTCTCATTGCTGCTGACGGTGGCCTTGCTGGCGCTGCAGCATCGAGTGATCAAGCAGACCGGTTCCAACGCCGTGCGTGCCGACTCACTGCATTACCGATCCGACCTGTTACTCAACGGCAGTATTCTGGTGGCGCTGATGTTGGCCGGGTTCGGCTGGCATCAACTGGATGCGTGGTTCGGACTTGGCATTGCCGCCTATATCCTGTGGAGTGCGATCCAGATCGCCCGGGAAAGTTTTTCGGTATTGATGGATGAGGAGCTGCCAACAGATGTCAGCCAGCACATGCTCGAACTGGCCTGCAGTGTGCCTGGGGTGTTGGGCGCGCATGACTTGCGCACACGGATCTCCGGCAACCACTGGTTCGTGCAGTTGCACCTGGAATTGCCGGGGGAATTGACCCTGTCAGTAGCCCACGGCATCAGCGACCAAGCCGCCGATGCCATTCACAAGGCCTACCCGCGAGCCGAAGTGCTGGTGCACGCCGACCCGCAGGAAGTGGTCAAGTCAGAACGGGCGCAAACCCGGCTTCAGTAACTGACCTGATAACCGCGACTGCTCAGGCAATTGCCCTGCGCCTGACGGTACGCCTGCACCACTTCGGGCGCAGGCTGGTAGGTCGCGGTGCGCGGGTCGAAACCGCTTTGCTGCACTGCGTACTGATAGCACTGGTATCCATCCTGCTGCACCTGCTCCGGCGACTGACCATTGGCCGGATACGCTTCGACGTCATAGCCTTGGGATTGCGGCTGCGGCTGTTGCTGCACCGGCGGCTCGACGACCACATAATCCTGGGTCGCTTCCTGATAGGCGTAGTAGGCACCGGCGGCGAGGAACAATAGCGAACCGCCGATCCACACTTCACGGGCGTAATCCGGCAAATACTGAATGCGGATGCCTCGCGGTGGTTGCACGACGATGTAGCGCGGGCCTTGCGGGCGATACCAGTAGCCTGCGGAGTAGAAGTAATCCTGACCGCGATACGGCACGCGGTAGTCACGATCCGGGAAGCGATCGATCACATGCCCCGGTCGATATTGCGGACCAGGCCCCCAGCCATTGCCATGACCATCCGGACGGCCCGGCCAGCGATTGTCATTGGGCCGATTGTTGGTCTGCCATTGCTGGTTGTGATAACCGTTTTGCGGACGCTCGTCGCGGTAGTAGCCCTGACGTGGTTCCTGAGTCTGACGCACGGTGTCGGGCCGTGGCTGGATCGGCAGGCTATTGGCCGGCAGTTGTGGCGGTGGTGGCGGCTGGCGCACCGGGTTGGGGTTATACGCCGGACGGTTCTGGTCGTGGTTTTGCCACTGGCCATTGTTGTTGTGCTGCTGGCCGTTGTGCTCGAACTGGCGACTGTTGTCGCCACGAATGATCTCGTTGTTCTGCGGGCGCGGCTGATTCTGCTGTGGCTGATTATTCTGCGGGCGCGGCTGATTGTTGCCGCCATGGCCCTGATTATTGCCCTGATGGTCCTGGCCATGGCCACCGCCCTCCGGCCCGCGATTCTGCGGTTCATCGGCAAGCGCTTGCGCACTGACACTCACACACAGCAAACCAACACCGGCCAGACGCCAGATGCGCGAATTCATGCTTTTTCTCACTGCGGGGCCTGTAAATGTAAGAGGGCTTGTCACTAAGACCGGGAATACACACACCGGGTTCTGCAACAGGTTATCAGTCACGCAACTTATTTATTGAGCGTCCGGCATGAAATCGCAGGCAAGAAAAAAGGGAGACCCGTCGGCCTCCCTTTAGAGAACTTCGTCCTGGCTCGACGCTTTTGACGTCGGCTCACCTCACGCCGTCTTCTGGACAGTGTGCAGCTCGGGGGCCGGCACAACCCCGGTGGGGTGGCGGCCGCGGCGGGCCTGATAGGGCGGGCCGCTGTGGACTGTGTTACCGAGCAGTGATTCTGGTGATAAGAATAGGCCTGAGGCGACGACAGAGGATTGCGAAGATTGCTGAAATAAACACCACTTGCGCAATTTTTAACCCTGGATAGATAATCTGCCGCAATAGTTACAACCAAGGACAGATTGATGAGCAAACTCGACCGTTACGACCTGAGTATTTTGGCGGAATTGCAGCGTGACGCCCGCATCTCCAACCAGGAGCTGGCCGAGCGCATCGGTCTGTCGCCCTCCCCTTGCTCGCGCCGGGTCAAGCAGCTGGAAGACGACGGCTACATCTCGCGCCAGGTCGCATTGCTCGATCGCAAGATGCTCGGGCTGAGCCTGACGGCGTATGTGCTGATCGGCATGGACCGGCACACGCCGGAGCGTTTCGAGAATTTTGAGGCGGCGATTCGTACATTGCCGCAGGTGTTGGAGTGCAGTCTGGTGACGGGTGTGGATGCCGATTACCAGTTGAAAGTGGTGGTACCGGATATGGATCACTATCAGAAATTGTTGCTGGGGCATTTGACGCGGATTGAAGGGGTGACGAGTGTGCGCTCGAGTTTTGTGCTGAATCAGGTGCTTAACAGCACTGAACTGCCGCTGACTCATTTGCGTAGCTGATCAAAGGCCCCCTCATCGGAACGCCGCCCGCCCAGCCCTCTCCCCCAGGAGAGGGAGCCGACCGAGGTGTCTGCTGTCATACATCGACCTGAAAGATTGAGTCGATTATGGATTCACGACAGAACGTTCAGGTCGGCGTTTTTGCGAGCATCCCCCGGTCAGTCCCCTCTCCCTCTGGGCGGTCCGACGTTTCGGGAGGGTTAGGGTGAGGGCAACAGTTCCGGATCAGACCCAGATCAATGCCACCCCACACACCTTGGCGTATACTCGCCGCGCCCTTTTAGCCGCGCCCATGCCGGAGAACCCCAATGGATCCAGCAGTATTCGAAGAGTGGATGATGACCGGTCTGGTCAGCATCCTGATCATTTTCATGGGTTTCATCGTCTGGGATCTGGCGAAGAAGTCCAAAGCGGGGCGCTTTGGCTCGTTCATTCTGTTCTTCGTGCTGGGCCTGGGCGTAGCCGCGTTCATCATCAAGAGTGTGGTGATCGGCCTGATCGAGTCCGGCGCTTTATAAGCGCGCCGGCACTTCCTTCCACTGGCCCTGATCGAGCCCTTCGATCGTCCAGTCACCAATCTTCACCCGCACCAACCGCAATGTCGGCAGCCCGACCGCCGCCGTCATGCGCCGTACCTGACGGTTGCGCCCTTCGCGAATCACCAATTCCAGCCATGACGTCGGTATGGTCGCGCGAAAGCGCACCGGCGGGTTTCGCGGCCACAATTCAGGCTCATCCAGCTGCCGCGCTTCGGCGGGCAAGGTCATGCCGTCATTCAGTTCAACGCCATCGCGCAAGCGCTGCAATTGCTCAGCCGTCGGCACGCCTTCGACCTGCACCCAATAGGTCTTCGCCAGTTTGTGTTTCGGATCGGCGATACGCGCCTGCAACTGCCCGTCGTTGGTCAGCAGCAACAATCCTTCGCTGTCACGATCAAGGCGTCCGGCCGGATAAATGCCGGGCATATCGATGAAATCCTTGAGCGTCGCCCGCCCTTCACCGTCGCTGAATTGCGTCAGCACATCGAACGGTTTGTTGAACAGGATCAGTTTCGGCTCGGCCGGCGGTGCCTTGGCAACACGGCGTGGCGAGGACGACTGAGGCTTCGCACCGGGGCGGCGGGAAGGTGGACGCTGGGGACGAGACATAAGAGAACAGACATTTAGCGATCAGGGCTGACAATGCTAGTGCCCCGACCGCCAAATGACCACGACTAAGCGTTAACGGAACGGCGGCTCGTCGAAGCTACGCAGTTTGCGCGAGTGCAACGAGTTGAGCTCGGTGCGCAGCAGGTCCACCGCTTCAATGCCGATCTTCAAGTGCTGGCTGACCGCGCGTTCATAGAAAGCATTGGCCGAACCCGGCAGTTTGATTTCACTGTGCAAAGGCTTGTCCGAAACGCAGAGCAACGTGCCGTACGGCACCCGCAGGCGATAACCCTGCGCTGCAATCGTGCCGCTTTCCATGTCCACGGCCACGGCGCGGGACAGGTTGATCAACGGTCGTTCCTGAGCCCAACGCAACTCCCAGTTACGGTCGTCGTAGGTCAGCACGGTGCCGGTGCGCAGGCGTTTCTTCAGGTCATCGCCCTTCTCGCCGGTGACGTTGGCCGCTGCTTGCTGCAGGGCCATTTGCACTTCGGCCAGGGCCGGGATCGGGATGTTCGGCGGCACCACACGGTCGAGAATGCCGTCGCGACGCATGTAAGCGTGAGCCAGCACGTAGTCGCCGATGGTCTGCGACTGACGCAGGCCGCCGCAGTGGCCGATCATCAGCCAGCAATGCGGACGCAGCACCGCCAAGTGGTCGGTGATGTTCTTGGCGTTGGACGGGCCGACGCCGATGTTGACCAGCGTTACACCGTGGCCATCGCTGGCGATCAGGTGATAGGCCGGCATCTGGTATCGGTGCCAGACCACACCGGCCGCAATCGCCGACGCTTCGCCGTGATCCATGCCCTTCTCGATGATCACGTTGCCCGGCAAGACCATGCGCACGAAACGCGGGTCGCTGCGCAGTTGCTCCAGACCATGGACGATGAACTGGTCGACGTAGCGGTGATAGTTGGTCAGTAGAATCCACGGCTGCACATGGCGCCAGTCGCTGCCGGTGTAGTGCACCAGACGGCGCAGGGAGAAATCCACGCGCGCGGCGTCGAACAACGCCAGCGGCAGCGGATCGGTGTTTTCCCAGTCGTAGAGACCGTCGGCGATGCCGTCGGTGGCGGCGGACAGATCGGTACTCGGGAACACCCGCGCCAGCACGGCAGCGGTGACGCCGGAACCGGCGAGTTCATCGCCCTGCTCGACCACGTACGGATACGGAATGTTCTGCTGGCTGACGCCGACTTCCACGGTCACGGTGAAGTCGTGCATCAACGGCACAAGCTGCTCGAGCAGATATTTGCGGAACGCCGCCGGGTGGGTGACGGTGACGCTGTAGGTGCCCGGCAGTTGCACCTTGGCATAAGCGCGGGTGGTCTGCGGCACTTCGCCCTGGCAGTGATAGGTCAGACGCAGTTCGGGATAACGAAACAGAGCACGCTGCGCAGCGTCGGGTTCGACGCGATCCTTGAGGTAACGCTTGAGCGCCGAGTTCAGCGCAGTGGTGGCCCGCTCATGCAGCTCGGCCAGACGGTCCACGGCTTGTTCGGCGGTTTGAACGACAATAAACGCTTCGGTCACGATCAGCTTCCTGTGTTCTGACTTGCAGAGCTTCATCTTGCCTGCATCGTGGCGTCACGGGAACAGTGGCATGTTGGCAACCGCACAATATATGGCCCCCCCCCAATCCTTGTAGGAGCTGCCGAAGGCTGCGATCTTTTGATCTTGCTGTTTATAAGATCAAAAGATCGCAGCCTTCGGCAGCTCCTACAGGAGATTTGTGTGGGGTCAGAGGATTTGCGGGGTTGAGCGGGCGACGAGGGACTCGATGTCGAGGCCGCGCGGCAAGGCGCCGTAAACCCGGCCGCCACCGCTCAGGCGGCTGGCAATGAAGGCATCGCTGACCACCGAGTTCCCGGCCTCCAACAGGAGCTTGGCCTGCAAACCGAGCGCGATGTCTTCGGTCAGTTGCCGTGCCCGGTACTGAATATCACTGGTGTCCTTGAACTGCACCTGCAACTGCTGAATATGCGCAGCCAGTCGCTTGTCGCCATGCCCGTCACCGAGTTCGCTGAACAACACATCCAGCACCCCCGGCTCTTTCGATAACGCCCGCAGCACGTCGAGGCACTGCACGTTCCCCGAGCCTTCCCACGTCGAGTTCACCGGCGCCTCGCGGTACAGACGCGGCAGAATACTGTCCTCGACATACCCGGCGCCGCCCATGCATTCGGCCGCTTCGTTGATCATCCCCGGCGCACGTTTGCAGATCCAATACTTGCCCACCGCTGTCACCAGTCGCGCGAATTGCGCTTCGTGGCGATCATCCAGATGATCCAGCGCCTTGCCCATGCGCAAACTCAGGGCCAGCGCGGCTTCGCTTTCCAGGGCCAGATCGGCCAGCACGTTCTGCATCAATGGCTGTTCGCTGAGCAGTTTGCCGCCGACCTTGCGGTGCGCGCAGTGGTGGCTGGCCTGGGTCAGCGCCTGACGCATCAGCGAGCTGGAACCGACCATGCAATCAAAACGTGTCATCGCGACCATCTCGATAATAGTCGGCACGCCGCGCCCTTCCTCACCGACCATCCACGCCAGCGCGCCACGGAACTCCACTTCACTGGAAGCGTTGGACTGGTTGCCGAGTTTGTTTTTCAGGCGCTGGATGTAGAACTGATTGCGCGTGTCGTCCGGACGATGACGCGGCAACAGGAAGCAGCTCAAACCCTTGTCGGTCTGCGCCAAAGTCAGAAACGCATCGCACATCGGCGCCGAGCAGAACCACTTGTGCCCGACCAGTTCATAGGCCTGCCCCGGGCCACTGGCGCCGACCGGGTAAGCCTTGGTGGTATTGGCGCGCACGTCGGTGCCGCCCTGTTTCTCGGTCATGGCCATGCCGATGGTCACGCCGGCCTTGTGCGCCATACCGACGTTGAGCGGGTCGTATTCGGTGGCGAGGACTTTCGGCAGCCATTGCTCAGCGATGTTCGGCTGCAAGCGCAGGGCCGGCACACTGGCAAAGGTCATGGTCAACGGGCAACCGCTGCCGGCCTCGGCTTGGCTGTGCAAATAAGTCATCGAGGCGCGGGCGACGTGGGCGCCATCCTGTGGGTGCGCCCATGGCAATGAGGTCAAACCATGCTCGATCGCCGTGCGCATCAGCTCGTGATAAGCCGGGTGAAATTCCACCAGATCAATGCGATGGCCATAGCGGTCATGGCTGGCGAACGTTGGTTTGTTCTGATTGGCGAGGAACCCGGCTTCCATCAACGGACCACCGGCCAGCGCGCCGTAGGCATCGATCCGCGACTCGGCCCAACCGGCGCCGAACCTGCGCGACCACTCCTGCAACGGCAGGTCGATGCGGTACAGGTTGGTGCCGTCCAGCGACGGTGGCTGGTTGGTGACTTCGTGGGTTTCGGCGAACTGATGCAGGTTCATGACGGGCTCCTTGAATCAACCGGAGCGGTCAGTTAAGCACCGCCCCAGGATCGATCAAAGTGTCATATCCGCCGAATTTGCGGCGCTTTTACCCTATCAGCAGCACAACAGCCGGCGCTCCAGCGCGGACTGCAATTCTTCGAATTTCACCGGTTTGTTCAGGTAATCGACCGGGGCTCCCGTGGCGCAAAGCTCTCGGTCCGCGGTCAGTGCGAGCATGAACACCGGCAGGTTGGCGCAGCCCGGCATGGCGTGAATCTGGCAGCACAAGGACGCGCCTTCAGGGGCGGGCATCTGACAGTCGATCAGCACCGCATCGAAGGTTTCCCGCTGCAGGCAGTCCAGTGCCGCTGCGCCATTGTCAGCGGTGCGCACGCGAAAGCCGAGCTTGAGCAACATGCCGCGCATCACCAGTTGGTTGACACTGTTGTCATCCACCAGCAACACCGTGCAGTCCTGCGGCGCACGCACACAATCGTGCGAAGGCGCGATGATCGGCGCAGCTTCAACCGCCGGCAGTTCAAATTCAACGTCCAGTTGAAAACGGCTGCCACGTCCAGGTTCGGAGCGATGAGTAAGCTTGCCGCCAAGCAGCTCGACCAACTGTCGGCAGATCGCCAGCCCCACGCCCAGTCCGCCGTATTCGCGGGTCATCGAACCGTCGAGCTGAAAGAAGCGCTGGTACATCGTCGCCTCGCCCAGGTCGGTAAAACCGATACCGGTGTCGATCACCGCAAACGACAGCGCCAGACGATTGTCCGTCGACGGTTTGCCGGTCACCCGCAGCGCCAGCCCGCCGACGCGGGTGAACTTGATCGCGTTGTCCAGCAGGCATTCCAGGCATTGCGCGAGTTTGGCGCTGTCGCCGTGCAGGCGATCCGGCAGGGTCGGCAGCACCTCGACCTTGAAGTCCAGCGACTTGCTCGCCGCGTTGCCGTCGAACTGCACGCGCAGCGCTTCGACCACCGCGCGCAGGCTGAAACTGCCCGGCGCAGCCTTGAGCTTGCCGGCCTGCAATTCCGTGAGGGTGAGGATGCCGTTGACCATGCGCATCATGTCCCGCGCGGAACCGGCGGCGGTCTGCTGGTATTGCTCAAGCTCCGGATCCAGCTCGACGGTCTGCATCAGTTCCAGCGAACCGATCACGCCGTTCATCGGTGTGCGCAATTCGTGGGTCAGGGTCGCGAGGAATTCGTCCTTGAGTTTGTTGCTGTGGGCCAGTTGCTGGTTGAGCACTTCGAGTTTCTGCCCGGCGTCATACAAGGTCTGCGCTTGTTGCTCGCGCATCGCATTGATCCGGTCGGCCAATGCCAGCGACAGCAGCGCCACCTCGATCGCCGAGCCGATCTGGCTGGCGTACATGGTCAGGAACACGTTCGGCAGCAGGCCGAGCACCATCAGCGTGTTGACGATGCCGCCGAGCAGAAACGCCGACCAGGCGATGATGAAATAACGCGCCACCCGCAAGCCGCGCCACCAGGCCAGAATCCCGGCGGCGAAAATCACCACAGTGAAGGTCAGCGCCAGTATCGTCGCCAGGCGCAGCGACAACGCGTAACTGGTCATCAGCGACAAACCAACCACCAGCGCACCGAACGCGATCAGTGCAATCAGCAGCCGATCAAGCCAGCGACTATGGTTTTTGGTCTGCAGGAAACTGCGGGCGAACTGACTGCCGAACAGCCCCGCACAGCCGATGAAAAATGGCGTGGCCGCGTTGGCCCACCACGGATTGTCCGGCCAGAAATACTCCACCGCCGCACCGTTCACCGACAGCTGATAAAGGCCGAACGAGGCGATATAGAAGATGTAATAGAGGTAACTGGTGTCGCGCACACTCAGGTAGATGAACAGGTTGTAGACCACCATCCCCAACAGCACGCCATAAATGATCCCCAGCACATACAGGCGCACCGGCTGATCTTCGAGGTACGCGGTGCTCGACCACAACGTCACCGGTGCCTGAATCGAGCCTTCACTGGCCAGTCGCAGGTACACGGTGTGTTGTTGACCCGGTGCGAAAGCGAGGTCGAACAAATAGTTGTTCTGGCGGATCTCGCGGCTGGCGAACGGCAAGGCGTCGCCGGTTTGCCGGACGAGGCGGTAGTCGCCATTGGCGTCAGGCAGATAGAGGCCGAGATGATCGAGCGGCGGATACGCCAGTTCCAGCAGCCAGGTGCGCTGAGCGGCGGGATTGCTCGGACGGTACTGCAGGTCAATTTTCAGCCAGAACGCCGAGCGCGAGTAACCGGCATTAAGGGTGGCCTTATCGTGAACTTTGAAATGGCCGGCGGCAGCTTGCGCACGAACATCAGCAATGCTCGCCTGACCGCTCGGGTCTTCGAACACTTGCAGCGACCGGCCCAGAGGGAGGCTCTGGGTAAATTCGTCGAATTCGACGGCGCTCGCCATGAGGGGCAAGCAGAACAACAACATCAGCAAATAGCGCATTGAAGCCCCAGCGTGGCTCGTCCGGTTGTGTCAGGAAGCCCCCCATTCCCTTTGAGTAGACGTAAAACCGGTATTACCTGTTATTGGTTTGGATCCAGACTAGCATAGCCGTTGATGGCCATTGAGCACCATCGAAATTTTTCCTACAAAGGCTCTAGAACGGGCGTTTCAGAGCAAAGCAGCGGGCTAGAGCTGTTGAGTTGGTCAGCTTGTGACAGCATGGTCGCAATCTCTTGCCGGGTTGTCGGCCCGCCACAACAGCACTGAACCCGAAAATCAGCTTTGGTGGTAAGCTCGCGCACCATGAATATCTACAGCTCCCGCCCCGTTGTCCTCTGTCTCTCCGGCCACGACCCCAGTGGTGGCGCCGGCTTGCAGGCAGATATCGAAGCCCTGCTCGCGCAGGGTTGCCATGCGGCTCCGGCCGTCACCGCCCTGACCGTGCAAGACACCGTCAACGTTACTGACTTCCGCGTCCTCGACCGTGAGTGGGTACTGGCCCAGGCCAATGCCGTGCTCAACGACTCCGAAGTCGCGGCGGTCAAACTGGGCATGCTCGGTTCGCTGGAAATGGTCGACACCGTTGTCGAACTGCTTTCCGCGCACCCGCACTTGCCGGTGGTCTGCGACCCGGTGCTGCGCGCCGGTGGCGGCGGACGCCTGGGCAAGGACGAAGTTGGCTATGCGATGCGCGAGCGTCTGCTGCCGCTGTCGATCATTGCCACCCCTAACCTTCCCGAAGCGCGCATCCTCGCCGAACTGCCCGAAGGCACCGCCGACGAGTGCGCAGAAAAACTCCTGCCGTTCGTCAAGAACCTGCTGATCACCGGCGGCCATGGCGACGAAACTGAAATCCACAACCGCGTGTATAGCCGCGACGGTCTGCGTGAAACCTTTATCTGTCAGCGTCTGCCCGGCAGCTATCACGGCTCCGGTTGCACACTGGCCAGCGCTTTGGCCGGTCGTCTGGCGCAGGGCGAACACCTGGCCAGCGCCGTACGCAGTGCACTGGATTACACCTGGCGCACCCTGCGCGATGCCGAACAACTGGGCAAAGGCCAGTTCGTCCCGCGTCGCCTGCCGCTGGATTTCTGCTCGTAACGTCGTGAGGTCTGCCTGATGAAACTACGTGGCCTGTATGCCATTACCGACAGCCAGTTGCTGGCCGGCAAGTTTCTGTCTTACGTGGAGGCGGCGCTGGAAGGCGGCGTCACCCTGCTGCAATACCGCGACAAGAGCAACGATGAGGCCCGCCGTCTGCGTGAGGCCGAAGCGCTGCGTGATCTGTGCGAGCGCTACAAGACGCAGCTGATCATCAACGATGATGCTGAACTGGCCGCGCGCCTCAACGTTGGCGTGCACCTGGGCCAGACCGACGGCCCGCTGTCGCCGACCCGCGCCCTGCTCGGCTCGAAAGCGATCATCGGTTCGACCTGCCACGCGCAAATCGCGCTGGCCGAACAAGCGGCCAAAGAAGGTGCGAGTTATGTCGCCTTCGGCCGCTTCTTCAACTCCAACACCAAGCCCGGCGCGCCGACCTGCAGCCTCGATCTGCTCGACGAAGCCAAGCGCACGCTGCACCTGCCGATCTGCGCGATTGGCGGCATCACCCTCGACAACGCCGCGCCGCTGGTGGCCCATGGAGTCGACCTGCTGGCCGTGGTTCACGGTCTGTTTGGTGCCGAAAGCACCGCCGAAGTCACCCGCCGCGCCCGCGCGTTCAATGAATTACTGAAAGTCTGATTTGAGAGCCCGATCATGTCTCGTTCCGAAACGCTGTTTGCCAATGCTCAGAAACACATTCCCGGTGGCGTGAACTCGCCAGTGCGCGCGTTCAAGAGCGTTGGCGGCACTCCGCTGTTTTTCAAACACGCTGAAGGCGCTTACGTCACTGACGAAGACGACAAGCGTTATGTCGATTACGTCGGCTCGTGGGGCCCGATGATTCTCGGCCACAGCCACCCGGACGTACTGGACGCGGTGCGCAATCAGCTGCAACACGGCTTGTCGTACGGCGCGCCGACTGCGATGGAAACCGAGATGGCCGATCTGGTCTGCTCGCTGGTGCCATCGATGGACATGGTGCGCATGGTCAGCTCCGGCACCGAAGCAACCATGAGCGCGATCCGTCTGGCCCGTGGTTACACCGGCCGCGACAGCATCATCAAGTTCGAAGGCTGCTACCACGGTCACTCCGACAGCCTGCTGGTCAAGGCCGGTTCCGGCGCACTGACCCAAGGCGTGCCAAGTTCGGCCGGCGTACCGGCGGCATTCGCCAAACACACTCTGACCCTGCCGTTCAACGACATCGACGCTGTGGAAAAGATGCTCGCTGAAGTGGGCGAGGACGTGGCGTGCATTATTGTTGAGCCGGTGGCCGGCAACATGAACTGCGTGCCGCCGGCGCCGGGTTTCCTCGAAGGTCTGCGCTCGCTGTGCGACAAGCATGGCGTGGTGCTGATTTTCGACGAAGTGATGACCGGTTTCCGCGTTGCCCTCGGCGGTGCTCAGGCGTACTACGGGGTCAATCCTGACCTGACCACGTTCGGCAAGATCATCGGTGGCGGCATGCCGGTCGGCTGCTTCGGTGGCAAGCGTGAAATCATGCAGCGTATTGCGCCGCTGGGCCCGGTGTATCAGGCCGGCACGCTGTCGGGTAACCCGCTGGCGATGGCCGCCGGTTTGACCACGCTGCGTTTGATCAGCCGTCCGGGTTTCCACGCCGAGCTGACCGACTACACCACGCGCCTGCTCGATGGCCTGCAACAACGCGCCGATGCTTCTGGCATTCCGTTCGTGACCACTCAGGCTGGCGGCATGTTCGGTCTGTACTTCAGCGGCGCCGATGACATCGTCACCTTTGAAGATGTGATGGCCAGCGACGCTGCCCTGTTCGGTCGTTTCTTCCACCTGATGCTGGAAGGTGGCGTGTACCTGGCGCCGAGCGCCTTCGAAGCCGGGTTTACCTCGATCGCCCATGGCGAAGCCGAGTTGAAACTGACACTGGACGCTGCCGAGCGCGCCTTCGCCGCACTGAAATAACCGCCGCACCGCTGACGTTGGCTATCGCCAGCGTCAGCATTCACCTACATCGACGCTGTTTTTCCGATGCTCCTGCTAAAAATCTCCCCTAAAGTGGGCGATATATTCCCCGCGCAGCAGAAAAACGAGTAAAGACTTTGTAAGGTTGGCCCTGCTTATTTCATAATGCGCGCTTATTGGATCCCTCGATGGGTCCGCGTGCCCTTCAGAGGTAAGTCGATTCCCATGAACCGCACCGGCCGCACCCTTGCCTTGGGCTGCCTGTTGCTCCTTCAGCCCCTGCTCGCGCATGCACAAGCAGGCGGCAACTCGTTGTTGATCCCGGCGATGGGTCGTTGCACCCTCAATACTCAGCCGCAAGACGTCACGCAGGCACTGGCTGCTTGCCAGAAAGCGGCGGACGAAGGGGATGCGCAAGCGCAATTCGAGTTGGGTGAGTTCTACTACGACGGCAAGAATGCGCCGCGCGACCTCAATCAAGCCCTGAGCTATTTCGAAAAAGCCTCGTTGCAAGGCCACGCTCAGGCGCAATTCAAACTCGGCACCATGTTCTTCCACGGTGAAGGCGTGCAGGCCAACAATATTCAGGCATACATCGTATTGAAGATGGCCGCGGTCAACGGCGCTGAAGATGCGCTGGACACGGCCGATGAAGTCTCCGAAAAAATGTCCCGCGAAGATCTCGAAACCGCGACCCAGGTGCTCGGGCAAATTTTCCGTAAATACCTGATGGAACTGCAGAGCGCCGATGGGCGTACGCCGTTTTCGCCTCTTCCCTGATTTCTGCGTCGACCTTTCCGGCCCCTTCGCGAGCAAGCTCGCTCCCACATTGGAACGCACTTCCCTGTGGGAGCGACGGTGCGACGATTCGACTTGCTCGCGAATGAGGGCGACTCGGCGTTAAGGCTTACTTCTCAGGCATCGGCATCGGAAACGGCATCACATTGCCGACCGCGCCGCGGGCTTCGCTGATTTTCGGCGTGCCCAGACGTTCCACTTCATCGATGCGCACAATCGAATGCATCGGCACAAAGCTGCGCACCACGCCTTCGAACTGCGCCTTGAGCTTTTCTTCGCTCGGATCGACGACCACTTGCGTGCGCTCGCCAAAGACGAACTCTTCCACTTCCAGAAAGCCCCACAGATCACTTTGATAGATCTGCTTGGCGTACATTTCGAACACCTGGCCCTGGTTGAGGAAAATCACCTTATAGATTGGAGCTTCGCGTTTGGTCATGGCGGGGGGATAACATCGGGGATAAAAATGAGGGCGCAAACTATAGCATAGCCACCGGACGCGCAGCGGTAGGAACCTGAAGGCTTGTTCCCTATAATGCGCGGTTCTTTGAATCACGTGATGACCCTAATCCATGGCCAAGAAGCTTTACATCGAAACCCACGGTTGCCAGATGAACGAGTACGACAGCTCGCGCATGGTCGATCTGCTGGGTGAACATCAGGCCCTGGAAGTCACCGCGCGTGCCGAAGACGCCGACGTGATTCTGCTCAACACCTGCTCGATCCGCGAGCGCGCCCAGGATCGCGTGTATTCGCAGCTCGGCCGCTGGCGCGAACTGAAACTGGCCAACCCGGACATGGTGATCGCCGTTGGCGGTTGTGTGGCCAGTCAGGAAGGCGCGGCGATTCGTGATCGCGCGCCGTACGTCGACGTGGTCTTCGGCCCGCAGACCCTGCACCGCCTGCCAGAAATGATAGACGCCGCGCGCATCACCAAGCAGCCGCAAGTCGACGTCTCGTTCCCGGAAATCGAAAAATTCGACCACCTGCCCGAGCCGCGTATCGACGGTCCGAGCGCCTATGTGTCAGTAATGGAAGGCTGCAGCAAGTACTGCACGTTCTGCGTGGTGCCTTACACCCGAGGTGAAGAAGTCAGCCGGCCGTTCGACGACGTGATCGCCGAGATCATCCACCTCGCCGAAAACGGCGTGCGTGAAGTGACCCTGCTCGGGCAAAACGTCAACGGCTATCGTGGCACTACCCACGATGGTCGTCTGGCCGATCTGGCGGAACTGATCCGCGTAGTCGCCGCCGTCGACGGCATCGATCGCATCCGCTACACCACTTCGCACCCGCTGGAGTTCTCCGACAGCCTGATCCAGGCCCACGCCGATGTACCGGAACTGGTCAAGCATCTGCACTTGCCGGTGCAATCGGGTTCCGACCGGATTCTCGCGGCGATGAAGCGCAACCACACGGCACTGGAGTACAAGTCCAAGCTGCGCAAATTGCGTGCGGCGGTGCCGGGGATCTGCATCAGCTCGGACTTCATCGTCGGTTTCCCCGGCGAGACCGAGAAAGATTTCGAACAGACCATGAAGCTGATTGCCGACGTCGGTTTCGACTTTTCCTACTCGTTCGTCTACAGCCAGCGTCCGGGCACCCCGGCTGCCGATCTGGCCGACGACACGCCGGAAGAGTTGAAGAAGGAACGCCTGAACGCGCTGCAACATCGCCTGAATCAGCAAGGCTTTGAGATCAGCCGACAAATGGTCGGCTCGATCCAGCGCATTCTGGTCACCGACTATTCGAAGAAAGATCCGGGCGAGCTGCAAGGGCGCACGGAGAATAATCGAATCGTCAACTTCCGCTGCGACAATCCGACCCTGATCGGCCAGTTCGCCGATGTGCACATCGATGCGGCGCAACCGCACTCGCTGCGCGGCTCGCTGATCCAATAAATGCAAAAGATCGCAGCCTTCGGCAGCTCCTACATGGATTACATTCCCCTGTAGGAGCTGCCGAAGGCTGCGATCTTGACGGTGTCGACGACAAGAATATTTAAGAGCTTTCGCACCCAGGCCTCTGGCGTTATCCTTGATTTCATCTTAATTGCCCCAGGGCGGCTAAATACGACCTTGAACGCACCCATAGAACCACATCGTTTTATCCTCGAGCCTTTTGAGGCTCGCCGCTTCGCCAATCTGTGCGGGCAATTCGACGAGCATTTGCGCTTGATCGAACAGCGCCTGACCATCGAGATCCGCAACCGCGGGAACCAGTTCGAGTTGATCGGCGACCCCAAACACACCACGTCTGCGGAAAACCTGCTGCGCCGCCTGTACCGGGAAACCAAAGGTACCGAGCTGTCGCCGGACCTCGTGCACCTGTTCCTCCAGGAATCGGCCGTGGTCGAGCTGGACAATCACGCCCCCGCCGAAGCATCCGTTGCCCTGCGCACCAAAAAAGGCATGATTCGCCCACGCGGCTTGAATCAGTTGCGCTACGTGAAGGAAATCCTCGGCAACGACATCAACTTCGGCATTGGCCCGGCCGGTACCGGCAAGACCTATCTGGCCGTGGCCTGCGCTGTCGATGCCCTGGAGCGCGAGCAGATCCGTCGCATCCTGCTGGTGCGTCCGGCGGTTGAAGCGGGTGAAAAACTCGGCTTCCTGCCCGGCGACCTGTCGCAGAAGATCGACCCGTACCTGCGCCCGCTCTACGACGCACTCTACGAGATGCTCGGCTTTGAATACGTGGCCAAGCTGATCGAGCGCCAGGTGATTGAAGTTGCGCCGCTGGCCTACATGCGCGGTCGCACGCTGAATAACAGCTTCATCATTCTCGACGAAAGCCAGAACACCACCGTCGAACAGATGAAGATGTTCCTGACCCGGATCGGCTTCGGCTCCACCGCAGTCATCACCGGTGACATCACCCAGGTCGACCTGCCGCGTGGCACCAAGTCCGGCCTGCATCATGTGATCGAAGTACTCAAAGACGTGCCGGGCATCAGCTTTACGCACTTCCAGCCTAAAGACGTCGTGCGCCATCCTTTGGTACAGCGGATCGTCGAAGCCTACGAGCGCTTCGAAAACCGTGACGAAGCCCCCAAGGACACCTCGCGAAATGCTTGAGCTAGACCTGCAAATCGCGACTGACGCGAACGCGCCGAGTGAGCCCGACTTCCGCCTGTGGTGCGAACTGGCCCTGCGCCAACGCACCGCCGACTCAGAGATGACCATTCGTCTGGTCGATGAGGAAGAAGGCCGCGAGCTCAATCACACCTGGCGCCACAAGGATTACGCGACCAACGTCCTGTCGTTCCCGGCTGAAGTGCCTGACGAGTTTCTCGATATCCCGCTGCTCGGCGATCTGGTGATCTGCGTGGCTGTGGTCGAGCGCGAAGCCGCCGAACAAGGCAAGGAACTAAAGGCCCACTGGGCACATCTGGTCATTCACGGCTGCTTGCATCTACTCGGTTACGACCATATAGATGACGAAGAAGCCGAGGAAATGGAAGCACTGGAACGCGAGTTGCTTGCTGAACTGGGCTATCCCGATCCGTACGCGGACGACGAACCCGAAACATCCCCTATCGTTACAACAAAGGATTCAGAGTAATCGCTATGAGCGAAGATCGATCGAGCAACGGGCAGAAGTCATGGCTGGGAAAACTGACCCAGGCTTTTGCCCACGAGCCGAAGAACCGTCAGGAGCTCCTCGAGCTGCTGCGTGATGCACATCAGAACAAACTGCTGGACAGCGAAGCGCTGGCCATCGTCGAAGGCGCCATTCAGGTGGCTGACCTGCAAGTACGCGACATCATGGTGCCGCGTTCGCAGATGATCAGCATCAAGGCGACCCAGACACCCCGTGAATTCCTCCCGGCCGTGGTCGACTCGGCCCACTCGCGCTATCCAGTGATCGGCGAAAGCCATGACGACGTGATGGGCGTGCTGCTGGCCAAGGATCTGCTGCCGCTGATCCTCAAGGAAAACGGCGACAGCTTCAACATCAAGGATCTGCTGCGCCCGGCCACGTTCGTGCCGGAGTCCAAGCGTCTGAACGTGTTGCTGCGTGAATTCCGTGCCAACCACAACCACATGGCCATCGTCATCGACGAATACGGCGGTGTGGCCGGTCTGGTAACGATCGAAGACGTGCTGGAACAGATCGTCGGCGATATCGAAGACGAGCACGACGTCGAAGAAGACAGCTATATCAAGCCGCTGCCCAGCGGTGACTTCCTGATCAAGGCCCTGACGCCGATCGAAAACTTCAACGAATTCTTCGACAGCGAATTCTCCGATGACGAGTTCGACACCGTCGGCGGTCTGGTGATGAGCGCGTTCGGGCACTTGCCAAAACGCAACGAAATCACTGAAATCGGCGCCTATCGTTTCCGCATCCTGAACGCCGACAGCCGTCGGAT
This sequence comes from Pseudomonas neuropathica, assembly GCF_015461835.1. Taxonomy (GTDB): domain Bacteria; phylum Pseudomonadota; class Gammaproteobacteria; order Pseudomonadales; family Pseudomonadaceae; genus Aquipseudomonas; species Aquipseudomonas neuropathica. Next base: position 187,212 of record NZ_JACOPX010000009.1, read on the forward strand.
TCATTTGCTGCGACTGACCCCTATCGCCCGGTAAGAAATCTAAGGACTGAAATGCGCTGGACAACCCGCCCCGGCTGGCCCGGTAACCTGCTGGCCGTGGCGGCCGGTGCAATCACCACCTTCGCTCTGGCACCGTTCAACATCTGGCCGCTGGCTTTGCTGGCGGTCGGCTTGTTTTATGCCGGTTTACGCGAGCTGAGTCCGCGTCAGGCACTGGCCCGCGGCTGGTGCTTCGGTTTCGGCCTGTTTGGTGCCGGCACCAGTTGGATCTATTACAGCATCCACCATTTCGGCGGCGCTTCGGTGCTGTTGGCCGGGTTCCTGATGCTGCTGTTTACCGCGGCGATCGCCTGGTTCTTTGCCCTGCCGGCCTGGCTGTGGGCGCGCTGGTTGCGCCGTAACGAGGCACCGCTGGCCGATGCCTTGGCGTTTGCTGCGTTGTGGGTCGGCCAGGAAGCGTTTCGCGGCTGGTTCCTCACTGGTTTCCCGTGGTTGTACTCCGGTTACAGCCAGCTCGATGGCCCATTGGCCGGGCTCGCTCCAGTCGGAGGCATGTGGCTGGTGTCGTTTGTTCTGGCACTGACCGCAGCACTGATCTACAACGCCCCACGCCTGCTGCAAACCGGCCGCAAAGGTTTTGTTGCCGCAGGTTTGGTGCTGTTGGTTGGCCCTTGGGTGGCCGGTATTGCGCTCAAGGGCCATGCCTGGACCAGCCCCTCCGGCGCGCCGCTGAGTGTTGCCGCGATTCAGGGCAACGTCGCGCAAAGCATGAAATGGGATCCGGCCGAGCTCAACGCGCAGTTGGCTTTGTATCGCGATTTGAGCTTCCGCTCGAAACCGGTGGACTTGCTGATCTGGCCGGAAACCGCCGTGCCGGTATTGAAGGAGTCCGCCGAGGGCTACCTGACCATGATGGGCACCTTCGCCGCCGAGCGTAAATCGGCGCTGATCACTGGCGTACCGATCCGCGAAACCGTTCGTCACGAAAAACGCTTCTTCAATGGCATCACCGTGGTGGGCGAAGGCGATGGCACCTACCTGAAGCAGAAACTGGTGCCCTTCGGCGAATACGTGCCGTTGCAGGATGTGTTGCGCGGACTGATAGCCTTCTTCGACCTGCCGATGTCGGACTTCGCCCGCGGCCCGGCGGATCAGGCACTGTTGCAGGCCAAGGGTTATCAGATCGCACCGTTTATCTGCTACGAAGTGGTCTATCCGGAATTTGCCGCCAGCCTGTCGGCGCGTAGCGATCTGCTGCTGACGATCAGCAATGACACCTGGTTCGGTACCTCGATCGGTCCGCTGCAACATTTGCAGATGGCGCAGATGCGCGCGCTTGAGGCTGGGCGCTGGATGATTCGTGCAACCAACAACGGTGTGACCGGACTGATCAACCCGTTCGGGCAGATCACCGAGCAGATTCCGCAGTTTGAACAGGGCATCCTCTACGGCGAAGTGGTGCCGATGCACAACCTGACGCCGTATCTGCAATGGCGTTCGTGGCCGCTGATCATCCTGTGCGTGCTGTTGTTTGGCTGGGCACTTATGGCCAGCCGGATGTCGAAAACCCTATAAAGCAAAAGATCGCAGCCTGCGGCAGCTCCTACAGGGAAAACGCAAATCCCAATGTAGGAGCTGCCGCAGGCTGCGATCTTTTGATCTTCAGCGATAAAACAACGAATACCCCACCTGCCCCACCGCTTCATTCAACAGTTGCCCGCTCTGCCAGATCGACTTGAACTCCGGCAACCAGCCACCAAACGGCCTCGCGTTATCCGTGCCCAAGAAGCCGACCGGCGCCGGCACCACTTCAAATCCCGCCTGCTGAAAACTCCACACCGAGCGTGGCATGTGCCAGGCCTGAGTCACCACGACCACGCGCTTGATTCCCTGCGGCAGCAAGATATCGGCGCTGAATTTGGCGTTTTCCCAGGTGGTGCGACTTTCACCTTCCTGCCAGCGCACCGTCACACCAAAGTCGTCGCGCAACGAATCCGCCATCAACTTCGCCTCGGTCGGCGGCGTTCCGTAATGCAAGCCACCCGTGGTCAGAATCGGTAAACCCGACGCCTTGGCCAATCGTGCCGCATAACGTTGACGCTCAAGGCCCACGCCGGTCGGCTGATCCTCGCCCCACGCCAGGTCGCCGCGTTCGCGGCCGGAACCCAGCACCACAATCGCGTCAGCCCGCTGCGCCAACGTCGCCCACTCTTCGCGGGCCAACGGTGGCTCGCGTTCCAGAGCCTTCGCGCCCCACTGCACAACCACCGGCAGGCTCATCAACCACATTCCGCCAAAGCCAATGGCAAAGCACACGCCAGCCAGGCGCGGCCGTGAGCGGCGCAGCCACCAAGCGGCCAGCAACAGCAGCAAAAGAATGCCGGGTGGTAACAAAAGTTGTTTGATGAAATAACGAAAAGGCATCGAGCATCTCCACAGATGCCCGAAGCCTAAGAGTGTTAATAAAGCGTTACAACCAATAGGTGGGATCCTGTTGAAAAAGATCCGGTTCTTGACCTGCCATGCGCTTACTTGGCCTGTACAGAGCGAACCTTGACGGTGTCTCTTCCGGGCGCCTTGTCCTTGAGCCAGATGACCTTGGCCGAATGTGCTGCATCGAGCTGCTTCACTGCCTGTGACAAGCATCCATGCGTTTCACGTTCACTGCGATCCAGATAGGCCTTGACCAGTTTGAACTCGGCGGGGCTCAAGCCACGCAATTCCAGTTCCAGGGGGCGCTCGTCGCGCAGCCGGTCAGCGGTTTTTAATGCGTCCAGGGCCATACCAAGACGATCGATCAATCTTTCGTACAACTCGGGTTTCGTCACGTTTTTTTGCCGTTGCTCCACCATCCCTCACCTCATTGAAGATAAGACTCACTCCCCAGTTAGAGCTTAGCTTCGCTGCACAAACCGGCTGCACGCCGCGACCAACGGCCCTCGCCACGGATTTGCCGGGACAAACAGCTGTAATCAGGGTTTCCCTAGGCCGAGCGCGGTCATGTATGCTACGGCGCTTCCTGTAATTCCACTTCCAGCTCGTCCGGGCCAACCCCGGCACCTGCGTTGAAGAGGATTAGGCCACCCCTATCCAGTACAAAAGTAGCCATGCACGAACAATATCAGCCCCGTGAAATCGAAGCCGCCGCCCAGTCGTTCTGGGACGAGCAAAAGTCCTTTGAAGTCAGTGAACAGCCAGGCAAGGAAACCTACTACTGCCTGTCGATGTTCCCTTACCCCAGCGGCAAGCTACACATGGGGCACGTGCGCAACTACACCATCGGCGACGTGATCTCCCGCTACCAGCGCATGCTCGGCAAGAACGTTCTGCAACCGATGGGTTGGGACGCGTTCGGCATGCCGGCGGAAAACGCCGCGATGAAGAATAATGTCGCGCCGGCCAAGTGGACCTACGAAAACATCGCCTACATGAAGACCCAGCTGCGCAGCCTGGGTCTGGCGGTCGACTGGTCGCGCGAAGTCACCACTTGCAAACCGGATTACTACCGCTGGGAACAATGGCTGTTCACTCGCCTGTTCGAAAAAGGCGTGATCTACCGTAAAAACGGCACCGTGAACTGGGACCCGATCGACCAGACCGTTCTCGCTAACGAACAGGTGATCGACGGTCGCGGCTGGCGTTCCGGCGCGCTGATCGAAAAGCGCGAAATCCCGATGTACTACTTCAAGATCACCGCCTACGCGGATGAGCTGCTGGAGAGCCTCGACGAACTGACTGGCTGGCCTGAACAGGTCAAGACCATGCAGCGCAACTGGATCGGCAAATCCCGCGGCATGGAAGTGCAGTTCCCGTACAACGTCGACTCGATTGGCGAAGCCGGCACCCTGAAAGTCTTCACTACCCGTCCGGACACCCTGATGGGCGCGACCTATGTCGCCGTGGCTGCCGAGCATCCGCTGGCGACCCAGGCAGCGCAGAACAACCCTGAGCTGCAAGCGTTCATCGCTGAATGCAAGGGCGGCAGCGTCGCCGAAGCCGACGTCGCCACGCAAGAAAAGAAAGGCCTGCCGACCGGCCTGTTCGTCGAGCATCCGCTGACCGGTGAGAAGCTGCCGGTGTGGGTCGCCAACTACGTGCTGATGCATTACGGCGACGGCGCGGTAATGGCCGTACCGGCGCACGATGAGCGCGATTTCGAATTCGCCCACAAGTACAACCTGCCGGTGAAATCGGTAGTACGTACCAGCTCCGGCGACGCCAACCCGGCCCCGTGGCAAGACGCCTACGGCGAGCACGGCACGCTGATCAACTCCGGCGAATTCGACGGTCTCGACTTCGCGGGTGCGTTCGACGCCATCGAAGTGGCCCTGATCAAGAAAGAACTCGGCGCCTCGCGCACTCAGTTCCGCCTGCGCGACTGGGGCATCAGCCGTCAGCGCTACTGGGGCTGCCCGATCCCGATCATCCACTGCGACACTTGCGGTGACGTGCCGGTGCCGGAAGATCAATTGCCTGTGGTCCTGCCGGAAGATGTGGTGCCGGACGGCGCCGGTTCGCCGCTGGCGCGCATGCCTGAGTTTTACGAATGCAGCTGCCCGAAATGCGGCCAGCCTGCCAAGCGTGAAACCGACACCATGGACACCTTCGTCGAGTCGTCGTGGTACTACGCCCGCTACGCCTCGCCGCACTTTGAAGGTGGCCTGGTGGAAAAATCCGCAGCCGATCACTGGCTGCCGGTCGATCAGTACATCGGCGGTATCGAACACGCCATTCTTCATCTGCTCTACGCGCGTTTCTTCCACAAGCTGATGCGTGACGAAGGCCTGGTCAGCTCCAACGAGCCGTTCAAGAACCTGCTGACCCAAGGCATGGTGATTGCCGAGACTTACTACCGTCGCGAAGCCAATGGTGCTTACACCTGGTTCAACCCGGCGGACGTAGAACTCGAGCGTGACAGCAAAGCCAAGGTCATCAGTGCCAAGCTGAAATCCGACGGTCTGCCGGTGGAAATCGGTGGCACCGAGAAAATGGCCAAGTCGAAGAACAACGGCGTGGACCCACAGTCGATGATCGATCAGTTCGGCGCCGACACCTGCCGCCTGTTCATGATGTTCGCTTCGCCACCTGACATGAGCGCCGAATGGTCCGACTCCGGCGTCGAAGGTTCGCACCGTTTCCTCAAGCGCGTCTGGCGTCTGGCGCAAGCCCACGTCACTCAGGGCTTGCCGGGCAAACTGGACATCGCCAGCCTGAACGACGAGCAGAAGACCGTGCGCCGCGCCATTCACGTGGCCATCAAGCAGGCCAGCCACGACGTCGGCCAGAACCACAAATTCAACACCGCCATCGCCCAGGTAATGACGCTGATGAACGTGCTGGAAAAAGCCGCGCAAAGCACCGAGCAGGATCGCGCGCTGATTCACGAAGGTCTGGAAGCCGTGACGCTGTTGCTGGCACCAATCACGCCGCACATCAGCCACGAACTGTGGAACCAGCTGGGTCACGCCGATGCAGTCATCGACGCCGGTTGGCCGGCAGTGGATGAAAGCGCACTGGTGCAGGACAGCCTGACGCTGGTGATCCAGGTCAACGGCAAACTGCGCGGCCAGATCGAAATGCCGGCCAGCGCGACCCGCGAAGAAGTTGAAGCAGCAGCCCGCGCCAACGAAAACGTACTGCGTTTCGTCGACGGACTGACTATTCGTAAAGTGATCGTTGTGCCGGGGAAACTGGTCAACATCGTCGCCAGCTAATTGGATCGGGCGCCAGGCTCGCCTGGCGCCAAGTAAAACCTTTCGGGTCGTACAGTCGGCCCACGTGGTTTCAAGGGGAGCAACACAATGATCAAACGCAATCTGCTGGTGATGGGCCTCGCCGTTCTGTTGAGCGCCTGCGGTTTCCAGCTGCGCGGTACCGGCACCAACGAACTGTCGATCAAGGAACTCGACCTGAGCGCCCGTAACGCCTACGGCGAGACGGTCACGCAACTGCGTCAGGTACTGGAGTCGAGCGGCGTCAAGGTTTACAGCGGTGCTCCGTACAAACTTTTCCTGGCTGACCAGCAGGAGAGCCAGCGCATCCTCAGCTACGCCGGTGCCGGTCGTACGGGCGAGTATCAGGTCAACACTGTCCTGAACTACGAGATCCGTGGCGAAAAGAACCTGCAACTGCTCAGCGACAAACTTGAAGTTCAGAAAGTGTTTATCCACGACGGTAACAACCTCGTGGGCTCCGATCAGGAAGCCAACGACGCCCGTCGCGAAACCACTCGCGAACTGGTTCAACGCATGATGTTGCGTCTGCAGCAACTGACCCCGGGTCAACTGCAGCAGCTGCAGCAAGCCGCCAATGACCGCGCCAAGGCAGAAGCCGATGCGCTGCAAGCGGCACAAAAGGCTGAAGCGGAAACCCCGCGCCAGTCGCCGCTCGAAGTACCGCAGCAGTAAGACGTTCGGGGCGCTCAGGCGCCCCGTTCGGCATTTCTTATGAAGCTCGCTCCCGCCCAACTCGGTAAACACCTGCAAGGTGCTTTGGCGCCTGTCTACATCATCAGCGGCGATGACCCGCTACTGTGCCAGGAAGCCGCCGACGCCATCCGCAGCGCTGCGCGTCAGCAAGGTTTTGATGAACGCCAGGTCTTCGCCGCCGACGCCAATTTCGATTGGGGCACGTTGTTGCAGGCCGGCGCCAGCATGTCGCTGTTCGCGGAAAAACGCCTGCTGGAACTGCGCCTGCCTTCGGGCAAGCCCGGTGACAAAGGCGCCGCTGCATTCATCGAATACTGCTCGCGTCCCGCTGAAGACACGGTGCTACTGATCAGCTTGCCCAAGATGGATGGCAGCGCGCAGAAGACCAAGTGGGGCAAGGCGCTGGTTGAAGGCCAACAGACCCAGTTCATCCAGATCTGGCCGGTGGACGCCAATCAGTTGCCGAGCTGGATTCGTCAGCGTCTCTCTCAGGCCGGGCTATCGGCGAATCAAGACGCCGTCGAATTGATTGCTGCGCGTGTCGAGGGCAACCTGCTCGCCGCCGCGCAGGAAATCGAAAAGCTCAAGTTGATGGCCGAAGGTGGCCAGATCACCGTCGAAACCGTGCAGGCCGCAGTGGCCGACAGTGCGCGATTTGACGTGTTCGGTTTGACCGACGCCGTGCTCAACGGCGAGCCGGCCCACGCACTGCGCATGCTTGAAGGGCTGCGCGGCGAAGGTGTCGAACCGCCAGTGATTCTCTGGGCGCTCGCTCGCGAGCTACGTCTGCTGGCCAATATCTCGTTGCAATACAGTCAGGGCACGCCGCTGGACAAGTGTTTCAGCCAAGCGAAACCGCCGGTCTGGGACAAGCGCAAACCGTTGATAAGCAAAGCCCTGCAACGCTACTCGGCGCAACGTTGGGCGCAGTTGCTGCTCGAAGCACAGCGGATCGACGCGCAGATCAAAGGCCAGGCGGCCGGTTCGCCGTGGATGAGCCTGAGTCGCTTGGCATTGTTGATGTCCGGCCAGCGTCTGACACTCCCCGCCGAATAACCTGTCCTACCGCATAACGGCCATCCGCGAGCAAGCTCGCTCCCGCATTGGAATGCATTCCAAATGTGGGAGCGAACCTGCTCGCGAAAGCGCCAGAACATTCCTACACAGCAGGGACTGGACAGACGCCTGACATCGGCAGATTATTTCCCCCGCAAAACCCACTCACTCGAGAGAATCCTCATGAGCAAAAAGCCATCGAAACATGGGCCCAACAAGGCCAAATCCATCGTCGCCCAGCCCCTGTTCCGTAGTCGCCAGGAACGACCAACCAAGGGTAAAGGCAGCTACCGCCGCGAAGCCTTCCAGTCTGACAGCTGGGAGGCTTCTTACTTTCTGGCCGCTTAAAGCGCAGTACCCCCCGGTCATGTTAAGGTCTGCACCTGATTCGTTTTCCTGGAACTGTGCATGCCCCTAAGTCTTTCCCGTCGTTGGCCTGTTCGCCAACTGATCGCTGCCTCCAGCTTCATTCTGCTTGTCGCCTGCGCGGAAAAACCGACCGCCGCCGACGCGCAACCCCTTCAAGCCGCGCCTGTCGCAACGGCCCCAGCGATCATCCCGCCGGTAGTGCCGTCCGCCGACCCTCTCGACCTGCAACCGACTCAAACCTTCGCTGAATGGCAGGCCGGTTTCCGCAAGGATGCCCTGGCCGCCGGAATTCGCGCGGATCTGTTCGATCGCGCGTTCGCCAATGTCAGCTTCGACGCCAGCGTGATTCGGGCCGACCGCAGTCAACCGGAGTTCTCCCGGCCAGTGTGGGAATACCTCGATGGCGCCCTCTCGCCGCTGCGCGTACGTAAAGGTCAGGCGCTGATCAGTCAGTACGCCGACATCCTGCAAAGCATTGAGCAGCGTTATGGCGTTGACCGTCAGGCACTGGTTTCGGTGTGGGGTATGGAAAGCAATTTCGGTCAGTTTCAGGGCAGCAAGTCGGTGATCAACTCGCTGGCCACCCTCGCCTACGAAGGTCGCCGCCCGGGCTTTGCCCACGCACAGCTGATCGCAGCCCTCCAGATCCTGCAACAGGGCGATATTACGCCGGAGAAGATGCTCGGCTCCTGGGCGGGTGCGATGGGGCAGACCCAGTTCATTCCGACCACCTACAACACCCACGCTGTGGATTTTGACGGCGATGGCCGCCGCGATATCTGGGGCAGCCCAGCGGATGCGCTGGCATCCACCGCGCATTACCTGCAAAGCTCTGGCTGGCAACGTGGCCAGCCGTGGGGCTTCGAAGTACAACTGCCGAGCGGTTTCAATTACACGCTGGCTGACGGCGCGATTCGCAAGAGCGTTGCCGAATGGCGTCAGTTGGGCGTGACTCTGCCGAATGGCGGTCAGGTGCCAGCAGGCTCTGAACAGCTGTCGGCCGCCCTGCTGCTTCCGGCGGGCTATCGCGGCCCGGCGTTCCTGATCCTCGACAACTTCCGGGCGATCCTCAAGTACAACAACTCCTCGTCGTATGCCTTGGCGGTCAGTTTGTTGTCGGAGCGCTTCAACGGCGGCGGTTTGATCAACGGTAGCTGGCCGAAAGATGATCTGCCACTGAGCCGTACCGAGCGCATTGAATTGCAGACTCTGCTAAGTGCCCGCAATTACGATGCCGGCACGGCGGACGGGATCATCGGCGCCAACACGCGCAAGGCGATTCGCAGTGCCCAGCAGTCATTTGGCTGGCCGGCGGACGGGTATCCGACGCACAAGTTGCTGGAAAGCCTGCGTACCCAATAATGGGTAGGTTGTATGGCTGATGGTGCCTTCGCGAGCAAGCTCGCTCCCACATTGGTTCTGTGAACGCCACAGATCAAATGTGGGAGCGAGCTTGCTCGCGAAGACTGACTATCAGGCGACTAGCCTTTAAGCCTTGATCACCACATCCTGCTCCAGTATCAATTCCTTCTTCCCCGCATCCAGCCGCACCAGCGCGCCCATCGGCAGCGTCAGGTTCGGATCGCAATGCCCGCTGCGCCAGCCAGACAAAACCGGTATCCGCAACGGCTCGAAAGTCTGCTTGAGCAAGCGGTTCAGCGCTTCGACATCCACGCCGGCAATATCCCCGACCAACACCCCGCGCAACCTCGCCAGCTTGCCGGCCAGACGCATCTGAGTCAGCAACCGGTCAATGCGATACAGCGGCTCGTTGATGTCCTCGATCAGCAGAATCACCCCTTCGACATCAATTTCGTATGGCGTGCCCAGGGTTGCGGCGATCATCGCCAGATTACCGCCGAGCAAGCGCCCGTGCGCGATGCCAGGTTCGACGGTAGTCAACGGATACGCCACCGGATGGCTCAACACACTCCCCGCCTTCAATTGCCCACGCAGCATGGCGAAGAACGAAGTGACCGTCGGTGGCTCCTTGTCGCCCAACAAGTCGGCGTTGAGCAGTGGCCCGTGGAAGGTCACGAATCCCGCGTAACGACTGATGGCCAGGTGCAGCGCGGTGATATCGCTGTAGCCAACGAATGGCTTGGCATGGCGGCTCAGCAGGTCGTAATCGATCCGGTCGAGCAAGCGCGGCGTGCCGTAGCCGCCGCGCAGGCAAATGATGGCATCGACCTCGGGATCAGCGAATGCCGCGTGCAGATCACGCAAGCGCACATCGTCACTGCCGGCCAGATAGCCGTCCTTTTCATAGACACCGGGAAACACCTTCAGCCCATAGCCACGGGCGCGCATCCATTGCACCGCCTTGTCGGTGTCCAGAGCACCGGGACCGGCAGGTGCAATAACACCGACCAGCCCCTCTGAAGGCAGTGCGGGCACGGCTCTGTGTGGACAAAGTGTGTGAGTCGGTCGAACGGTCATCCTTGGATCTCCCTGTGAAGTCATGCACACACAGTAGTCAGGTACGGCGGCAAACAGAAGAGGGTCAGCCACGCCGTGGATTGAAGGAAAAATCAGCAGCGAAGGTAATCCGGGCAAAAAAATGCCCGCCGGGCGTTAAAACCTCGGCGGGCATTTTTTCATTCAGCGCCGGATCAGGAACCCAGCAGCTCCGCCTTGACCAGCTTCGCTTGCTCGTCGGCGTGGTATGAAGAACGCACCAGCGGCCCCGAGGCAACGTTTTTGAAGCCCATCTTGTAACCTTCCTCGGCGAACCAGGCGAAGGTGTCCGGGTGCACAAAGCGCTGCACCGGCAAGTGACTACGGGACGGTTGCAGGTACTGGCCGAGGGTCAGCATGTCGATGTCATGTTCGCGCATGCGCTTCATGACTTCGATGACTTCCTCGTCGGTCTCACCCAGACCCAGCATCAAGCCGGATTTGGTCGGAATATGCGGCATCATCTGCTTGAAGCGTTGCAGCAAGGTCAGCGACCACTGGTAATCCGAACCCGGACGCGCAGCCTTGTAGAGGCGCGGCACGGTTTCCAGGTTGTGGTTGAACACATCCGGCGGCTCGGCCGCGGTGATTTCCAGCGCGACGTCCATGCGGCCACGGTAGTCCGGAACCAGGGTTTCCAGCTGCACGTTCGGCGACAGTTTGCGGATTTCGCGGATGCAGTCGGCAAAGTGCTGGGCACCGCCGTCGCGCAGGTCGTCGCGGTCAACCGAGGTGATCACCACGTACTTGAGCTTAAGGTCAGCGATGGCGATGGCCAGACTTTGCGGCTCATTGACGTCCAGTGGCTTCGGACGACCGTGGCCGACGTCGCAGAACGGGCAGCGACGGGTGCAGATGTCGCCCATGATCATGAAGGTCGCCGTGCCGCCGGAGAAGCACTCGCCGAGGTTCGGGCAGGACGCTTCTTCGCAGACGCTGTGCAACTTGTGCTTGCGCAGCAGGCTCTTGATCCGGTCGACTTCAGGCGAAACCGGGATACGCACACGAATCCAGTCAGGCTTCTTCGGCAGTTCGGTGGTCGGAATGATCTTTACCGGGATGCGTGCAACCTTCTCGGCGCCGCGCAGCTTGACGCCGGCTTCTACCTTGGGACGCGGGGCCGGGCGCTCGGTCACGTCGAGCGTCGGGATCATGGTTTGCACTGCATCAGTAGTCATATCAGTCGATTCCGCCCGTCAGGGTCGTCTGCTCAGCATAGTCGAGGTGTTTGACGAGCTGCGCGCGCAGCCGGGCACTTACCTCGGCAAATTCAATCGATCCTGCGTGGTCGCTCAGCTGGGTCATCGCCAGCCCGGCATAGCCGCAGGGATTAATCCGTCGAAACGGTTCCAGGTTCATATCCACGTTCAGGGCCAGGCCATGAAAGGAACAACCGTGGCGAATCCGCAAACCCAGAGAAGCAATTTTCGCCCCGTCGACGTACACGCCGGGAGCGTCTGGCTTGGCCGCCGCGGTCACGCCGTAGCTGGCCAGCAGTTCAATCAGGCAAAGCTCCATGCGGCTGACCAGATCGCGCACGCCGAAACCCAGCTTGCGCACATCCAGTAACAGGTAAGCCACCAATTGGCCGGGGCCATGATAAGTCACCTGGCCGCCACGATCGACCTGCACCACCGGGATATCTCCCGGCAGCAGCAAGTGTTCGGCCTTGCCGGCCTGGCCCTGAGTGAACACCGGCGGGTGTTCGACGAGCCAGATTTCGTCGGCGGCATCGCTGCCGCGTTCGTTGGTAAAGCGTTGCATGGCATGCCAGACCGGCTCGTAAGCCATCTGGCCGAGCTCCCGAAAGCCCAGCGTGCCCGGCATCACAACACCATGTGCACGAAACCGGTTGCCCGCAGTTCGCTGTTGATGTTGTACAGCTGATCCTGATCGGTCGCGACGATGTGCAACTGGATGGTGGTGTATTTGCCGTTGCTGCTAGAACGCTCGTCGACACGCTCATCGTTGATCTTCGCGAATTTCTTCACGATTTCGATGATCTTGTCTTTGTGGCCAACCCCCGTGTCGCTGATCACCTTAACCGGATAATCAACCTGGGGAAATTCGATCTTTGGCGCCTTTACTTCGGTATCGGTCATGGCGTAACGGCCTCTTGAGCGCAAGCCGTGATAACGCACATGGCCCCGCACCGGATCGGGGCGGGGCCATGCAGGTCAACACAAATCAGTTGAACAAGCCGTAGAAGAATAGACGGATGCTATCCCACATGCGGCGGAAGATACCACCCTCCTCGACGCCATCCAGAGCGATCAGGTCAGCGCTATGCACCACCTTGTCTTCCAGTTTGACTTCGACTTTACCGATCACGTCGCCCTTGGCGATTGGCGCGGTCAGTTGCGGGTTCATGGTCATGCTCGCAGCAAGCTTTTTCAGCTGGCCTTTTGGCAGGGTCATGGTCAGGTCTTCAGCCAGGCCGGCCTTGACTTGATTGGTGGTGCCCTTCCACACCGGGGCCTGAGCCAGTTCGGTGCCCTTCTGATAGAAGGTTTGGGTTTCGAAGAAGCGGAAACCGTAGGTCAGCAGCTTCTGGGTTTCAGCGGCGCGAGCCACTTCGCTGTTGGTGCCGAACACCACGGCGATCAGACGCTGGCCGTCACGCACAGCCGAGGACACCATGCAGTAGCCGGCTTCGTCGGTGTGACCGGTTTTCAGACCGTCAACGGTCTTGTCGCGCCACAGCAGCAGGTTGCGGTTAGGCTGTTTGATGCCGTTCCAGAAGAACTCTTTCTGCGAGTAGATCGCGTAGTGAGCCGGGTCTTCGTGGATGATCGCGCGCGCCAGAATCGCCATGTCGTGAGCCGACGAGTAGTGCTCCGGGTTTGGCAGACCGGTCGGGTTCATGAAGTGGGAATTGGTCATGCCCAGATCAGCGACTGTCTTGTTCATCAGGTCGGCGAACGCGTCTTCGCTGCCGGCGATGTGCTCGGACAGCGCGACGCTGGCGTCGTTGCCGGACTGGATGATGATGCCGTGCAGCAGGTCGCTGACGGTGACCTGCGAGCCGACCTTGATGAACATCCGCGAACCGCCGGTGCGCCAGGCGTTTTCGCTGACGGTCACCGGATCGTTTTCACCGATCTGGCCGCGACGGATTTCCAGGGTCGCGATGTACGCGGTCATCAGCTTGGTCAGGCTGGCCGGTGGCAGACGCTGATCGCCATTGTTCTCGACCAGCACGTTGCCGCTGCTGGCATCCATCAGAACGTAGGCTTTGGCAGCCAGTTGCGGTGGCGACGGCATCATCTCGGCCGCGAAGGCGGCTGGCGAGAGGAGCAGCGGGACTAGCAGACACAGGCGTTTGGCAAAGGTGGTGATGTTCATCCGTCTCTCGAAATCGCTAATGGAAACTGTCCTTGCGGACAAAATTTAATCAGATGACTTTCTAACGAGTCATCGCGTGTTCAGTTGCTCACTCCAGTCACCCTTGCCGGGCTTTTGTTCTTCGACGAGCCAACAACCTGGTTCACCCCCCGATACCGCAAGTGAACCGTCAATCAAGTTCTACGTATTACTCGGTGACCACACTTGGCGAACCAAGGTTGGCCAGGCGCACGCTGTTCTGCACCTGGGCAATTTCACCCGGCGAGCCGATCGGCCCCAGGCGAACCCGGTGCAGGGTCTGTTGATTGCGCACGATCGAGCTGATGAACACCGGAGCGCTCACCATCCCGCTGAGCTTCGACCTCAGCAGCTCTGCAGCGTCCGGGTTGGCGAACGCGCCCACCTGCAGATACTGGCCAGTTGCTGTTGCAGAAGCGTTTTTTTTTGCACTCATCGGCACGGGGACGGTGTCGGAGGCATGTTGCTGCGGTGGTGGCGTCCATTGCTCGACGGTGCCGGCCGAGGCCGTGATCACCGGGGCGCTATTCTGCGCGACTTGCGGCTCGTTGAGCATCAAAGGCGCCGGACGGCCCTTGGCGGCCCACCATTGCTGAGGATCGATGCCTTCGACCTTGACCCGCGCGGTGCCGATTTCGGCATAACCGAGCTTCTTCGCCGCAGCATAGGACAGGTCGATGATACGGTCGGAATAGAACGGCCCACGGTCGTTGACCCGCAGGATCACGCTCTTGTTGTTGTCCAGGTTGGTCACCCGAACGTAACTTGGCAGTGGCAATGTCTTGTGGGCGGCACTCATGCCGTAAAGGTCGTAGACCTCGCCGTTGGCAGTGTTCTGACCGTGAAATTTGGTGCCGTACCAGGACGCCGTACCCGAAGCCACGTAAGTCTTCGATTCCTGCAGCGGGAAGTAGGTCTTGCCCAGCACCGTGTACGGGTTGGCCTTGTACGGACCGGTGTGCAGGGTCGGCGTGGCGTCCGGGATGCGCGACACGTCAACGTCCCACCACGGCGCGCCATCTTTATGCGCACGGTTGATGTCCAGGCCCGGCTGGGCACGCACAGCGGTCGTGGTGGTTTTCTGAGTCGGCGAACGGCTGGTCGAGCAACTGGCGACCAGCACCGCCAACGCAGCGAATGCCACCAGCTTCAGGGGTTTATTGTTAGGCAATGCCCGCATTACTTGACGCCCCGTGCTTGTACCAGCTGTTCAGACAGTTGATGTACGGCCATGGCGTACATCACGCTGCGGTTATAACGCGTGATCGCGTAGAAATTCTTCAGGCCCAACCAGTATTCAGGGCCGTTGTCGCCTTCGAGGCGAAATGCAGTAACCGGCATATCATCGCGCAGCGCATCATGACTTGACCAGCCCAGCGCCCGCAACTCTCCAACGGTTTTCGTCGGCTCAATGCCGGTGGTCAGGCCTTCATCGACCTGCTCGCCGCGGACATCGGCACGGCTGACCACCGGCTCACCGGCGACCCAGCCGTGACGCTTGAAATAACTGGCGACGCTGCCGATCGCATCATCCGGGTTGTTCCAGATATTGATGTGGCCGTCACCGTCGAAATCCACCGCATAGGCGCGAAAGCTGCTCGGCATGAACTGCGGCAGGCCCATGGCCCCGGCGTACGAGCCTTTGAGGGTCAATGGGTCGACCTGTTCTTCGCGCGCCAGCAGCAGGAACTCACGCAGTTCCTTACGGAAAAATTCGGCACGGGGAGGATAGTCGAAACCGAGCGTAGACAAGGCATCGATCACCCGGTAATTACCGGTATTACGTCCGAAAAAGGTTTCAACGCCGATGATCGACACGATGACTTGTGCCGGCACGCCGTATTCTTGCTCGGCCCGGGCAAGGGTGGCCTCGTGCTGACGCCAGAAGTCCACACCACGGGCGATACGCGCGTCGGTGATGAACATCGGGCGATATTCTTTCCACTGTTTGACCCGCTCGGCAGGTTTGGAAATGGCGTCGAGAATCGCCTGTTTGCGTTGAGCCTCACGGAACACCGCCATCAGTTGCTCACCGGCGAAACCATAGTCGCGGGTCATTTCACCGACGAACTCGGCCACCTGCGGCGAGCCTTCGTATTCGCCGGCCAGCGCTTCCTGCACGCTACCCAGCAGGCCCATCAGGCCTACCAATGGCGCGCATCGAGTCGCCCAGCCACGCATAACTTGCATTGAACTCTTCACCTTATTCAAACCTGTGCGATCCACTTGCGATGGGTATGGATCGACATCAAAACCCCAAACGCTGACAGCAGCGTCACCAGCGAAGTTCCTCCGTAGCTAATGAACGGCAACGGCACCCCTACAACCGGCAACAGGCCACTGACCATACCGATGTTGACGAAAACGTAAACAAAAAACGTCATGGTCAACGCGCCAGCGAGCAATTTGCCGAACAGCGTCTGGGCTTGAGCGGTAATCACCAGCCCCCGGCCAATCAGCAACAAATAGATCAGCAACAGCGCGCAGATACCGACCAGACCGAACTCTTCGCCGAGTACGGCAATGATGAAGTCGGTGTGGCTTTCCGGCAGGAAGTCCAGGTGCGACTGGGTGCCGAGCAGCCAGCCCTTGCCGAACACGCCGCCGGAACCGATCGCGGCTTTCGACTGAATGATGTTCCAGCCGGTGCCGAGCGGATCGCTTTCCGGGTCGAGGAAGGTCAGGATTCGCTGCTTCTGGTAGTCGTGCATGATGAAAAACCACATCGCCACTGACACCGGGATCGCCGCCGCCAGCACGCTGAGAATCCAGCGCCAGCGCAACCCGCCCATGAACAGCACGAACGCACCACCGGCGAGAATCAGCAGCGAAGTGCCGAGGTCAGGCTGACGGACGATCAGGATGAACGGCACACCGATCAGCATCAGGCTGATGCCGACATGCTTGAGTTGCGGCGGCAACGTGCGCTTGGACAGATACCAGGCGATGGTCGCCGGCATCAGGATCTTCATGAACTCCGAGGGCTGGAAGCGGATCACCCCGGGGATGTTGATCCAGCGCGTCGCGCCCATGGCGTTGTGGCCCATGATGTCCACCACCATCAGCAGCACCACGCCGATCACATAACCGAGCGGTACCCAACGGGCCATGAAACGCGGCTCGAACTGGGCGATGACGATCATCGACACCAGACCGATACCGAACGAAGTGGCCTGTTTGGCCAGCAGATCCCAGCTTTTGCCACTGGCCGAATACAGCACGAACAGGCTGCCGGCGGCGAGGATCAGCAGCAGGATCAACAACGGGCCATCGATATGCAGTCTTTGCAGCAGCGTCGCGCGGCGACGCATCACATCCTCACTGGAGAGCATGCGATCAAAATTATTCATCACGGGCCGTAGCCTCCGCACTGATTGGGCTGGCGTATTCGGCCTTCAAACGTCCGTCCTGATCGAGCAGCCAGGCATCCATGACCTGGCGCACCACCGGCGCGGCAACGCCGGAACCGGACTCACCGTTCTCGACCATCACCGATACGACGATGCGTGGATCATCGGCCGGAGCAAAACCGACGAACAAGGCGTGGTCGCGGTGGCGCTCCTGAACCTTGGAGCGGTCGTACTTCTCGCCCTGTTTGATCGCCACGACCTGCGCGGTACCTGACTTGCCGGCGATGCGGTATTGCGCGCCGATCGCCGCTTTGCGCGCGGTACCACGGGCACCGTGCATGACCTGCTGCATGCCGTGGTTGACCTTGTTCCAGTCCGACGGATCACGCAGAACAATGTCCGGCATCGGGTTTTCGTCCACCGGTTTCACGCCTTCGAGGGATTTGGCCAGGTGCGGACGATTCCAGATGCCTTTGTTGGCGACCAGCGCCGTGGCCTGGGCCAGTTGCAGCGGAGTCGATTGCATGTAGCCCTGGCCGATCCCGAGGATCAGGGTTTCGCCAGGGAACCACGCCTGTTTGCGCGTCGCACGTTTCCATTCGCGGGACGGCATCAGGCCGGGGGATTCTTCGAACATGTCCAGCGAGACCTTTTGGCCGATGCCGAACTTGTTCATGTAGGCCGACAACCGATCGATGCCAAGCTTGTGCGCCAGGTCATAGAAGTAGGTGTCGTTGGACCGCATGATCGCCGTGTCGAGGTCGACGAAGCCGTCACCGGTGCGGTTCCAGTTACGGTACTTGTGGTCGTAGTTGGGCAGCATGTAGTAGCCCGGGTCGAACACCCGACTCGACGCGGTGACCACACCGGAATCAAGGCCGGCAATCGCCACCGCCGGTTTGATCGTCGAACCCGGCGGGTACAGACCGCGCAACACGCGGTTGAACAGCGGCCGGTCGATGGAATCACGCAACTCGGCATAGGCCTTGAAGCTGATCCCGGTGACGAACAGGTTCGGGTCGAAGCTCGGCTGACTGACCATCGCCAGCACTTCGCCAGTCTTCGGATCGAGCGCAACTACCGCACCACGACGTCCACCGAGCGCAGCCTCCGCGGCTTCCTGCAACTTGATGTCCAGGCTCAGAACAATGTCCTTGCCGGGAATCGGATCGGTGCGCTTGAGCACGCGCAAGACGCGGCCGCGGGCGTTGGTTTCGACTTCTTCGTAACCGACCTGACCGTGCAATTCCGGCTCGTAGAAACGCTCGATGCCGGTCTTGCCAATGTGGTGGGTGCCGCTGTAGTTGACCGGATCGAGGGTCTTCAGCTCTTTCTCGTTGATCCGCCCCATGTAGCCGACCGAGTGCGCAAAGTGCGCACCCTGCGGATAGTGACGAACCAGCTGCGCCACCACTTCTACGCCAGGCAGCCGGAACTGGTTCACCGCAATCCGGGCGATCTGCTCCTCGGTCAGCTCGAACAGGATCGGCACCGGCTCGAACGGTCGGCGCCCCTGACGCATGCGTTTCTCGAAGATCACCCGGTCCTCAGGCGTCAGCTCCAGCACTTCAACGATGACGTCGAGCACCTGCTGCCAGTCGCCGGAGCGCTCGCGGGTCATGCTCAGGCTGAAGCTTGGACGGTTGTCCGCCACCACCACGCCATTGCGGTCGAAAATCAACCCGCGGGTCGGTGGAATCGGTTGCACATGGACGCGGTTGTTTTCCGAGAGCGTCGAGTGGTACTCGTACTGGATCACCTGCAAGTAATACAGCCGCGCGATCAACACGCCGATCAGCAGCATGATCGCAATGGCCCCGAACACGACGCGACTACGCACCAGGCGTGCGTCCTTTTCGTGGTCCTTGATGCGGATCGGCTGAGACATGTGGGCTGGATTACTTGTGGTAAGGGTGACCGGACAACACGGTCCAGGCACGATACAACTGTTCGCCGATCAGGATCCGCACCAACGGGTGCGGCAACGTCAGCGGCGACAACGACCAGCGCTGATCGGCACGGGCGCAGACTTCAGGCGCCAGCCCTTCCGGGCCACCGACCATGAAATTGACCGTGCGCGAATCCAGCCGCCAACGGTCGAGTTCGACCGCCAGCTGCTCTGTGCTCCAGGGTTTGCCGTGGACTTCCAGCGTGACGATCCGCTCGTTCGGCCCGACCTTGGCCAGCATGGCTTCGCCTTCCTGGCGGATGAATCGGGCCACGTCGGCATTCTTGCCACGGGTATTGAGCGGTATTTCCACCAGTTCCAGCGCCAGCTCGGACGGAAGACGCTTGGCATATTCATGCCAGCCTTCTTCCACCCACTTGGGCATGCGTGAACCGACGGCGATCAGGCGCAGTCGCACAGCAATCCCTTACAGCTGGTCTTTGTTGAGCTTGGTGAAATGCTCGTGGGTGTTTTCCGGGCTGTGATGCTTGGCATCGGCCGCACGGCTTTGTTCGGCACCGGCCCACAGGCGTTCCAGGTCGTAGAACTGACGTGCCGAGGCGGTCATCATGTGCACGATCACCAGGTCCAGGTCGAGCAACACCCAGTCACTGTCGCCCTTGCCTTCTTCGCCCAGCGGCTTGGCGCCCTGCTTTTTGACTTCTTCGCGAACCTTGTCGAGCATCGCGTTGATCTGGCGGTTGGACGTACCGGTGGCGATGATCATGTAGTCAGTGATGCTCTGCTTGTCGCGAACATCGATGATCTGGATGTCTTGTGCCTTGACGTCTTCCAGGGCAGCCACGGCCAGTTTGACCAGCTCGTCGCCTTTCAGCGGCTCATTGGTGTTGACCGGTTCTGGCAGCGGGGCGCTCTTGAATGTGCCTTTGCGCTTTACTTTGGTTTGGTCTTTGTCAGTCATATAAAACTCGTTTTGCTCGTATATTCGGCGGCTTGGCGACACGTGGATTCGTATCAGTGAAGCACGCCTTGTTCAGTTCGACGCACGGTACAGACCGTGCGCATCGATGTAGGCCAGGACCGCGTCGGGCACCAGGAAACGTACCGACTTACCGCTGGCCAGCAGTTGACGGATCTGGGTGGCGGAAACCGCGAGCGGTGTCTGCCAGACGAATGCAATCTGTCCGCTCGGCCCTTTCAGGGCCAGCGGGTCGCTCACCGAACGCGCTGCCAGCAGGTTGCGCAAGGCATCCGGCGGTTCGCTGTCGGCGTCCGGGCGCTGTAGCACCAGGATATGGCAATGCTGGAGCAACTCTTCCCAGCGGTGCCAAGTGGGCAGGCCGCAAAATGCGTCCCAGCCCAAAAGCAGAAAAACCTGGGTCTCGGCGGGCATTTCAGCGCGCATCGACTCCAGGGTATCAATGGTCCAGGACGGTTTGTCCCGCTGCAATTCGCGGGCGTCCACCACCAGCGGCGGCAATCCGGCCACCGCACATTCGACCATCGCCAGCCGATCCTGCGCCGACACCTGCGGCGTACCGCGATGAGGTGGCCGCGCGTTCGGCATCAGGCGCAACTCATCGAGCGCCAGCGCTTCGGCGACTTCCAGCCCACCGCGCAAATGGCCGATGTGCACCGGGTCGAACGTGCCGCCCAGGACGCCAATGCGCCGGGGGCGGGACTCGTTGCCGGTTTGCGGCGCTGTCAGGTCGAGGCCGGTCAAGTCAGACCGTCGCCTGGCCGCGCAACTGGCCATCACCGACCACAACGTACTTCTCGCAGGTCAGTCCTTCGAGACCCACCGGACCGCGGGCGTGCAGCTTATCAGTAGAAATGCCGATCTCGGCACCCAATCCGTATTCAAATCCATCGGCAAAGCACGTCGGCGTATTGATCATCACCGAGGCCGAGTCGACTTCCGCCACAAAGCGGCGGGTATCGGCGAGGTTTTCGCTGACAATCGAATCGGTGTGATGGGAGCCGTGATGGTTGATGTGTTCGATAGCCTGATCCAGACCGTCGACGACGCGAATCGACAGAATCGGCGCCAGGTACTCGGTGTTCCAGTCGTCTTCGCTGGCGGCAACAGCCTCAATGATCGCCCGGGTGCGCTCGCAGCCGCGCAGTTCGACGCCTTTTTCGCGGAACTGGGCGGCCATCGACGGCAGGAAATCCCTGGCAACAGTTTGATCGACCAGCAAGGTCTCCATCGCACCGCAAATACCGTAGCGATAAGTCTTGGCATTGAACGCGATGCGCTGGGCCTTGGGCAGATCGGCGTGGGCACTGACGTAAACGTGGCAGATACCGTCCAGATGCTTGATCACCGGTACGCGGGCATCACGGCTGATACGTTCGATCAGGCCACGGCCACCGCGCGGCACGATCACGTCGACGTACTCGGGCATGGTGATCATCGCGCCAACAGCGGCACGGTCAGTGGTTTCGACCACTTGCACCACAGCGGCAGGCAATTCGGCCTCGGCAAGACCGCGCTGAATGCATGCGGCAATCGCACGGTTGGAATGAATCGCTTCAGAGCCACCGCGCAGGATGGTCGCGTTGCCGGACTTCAGGCACAGGCTGGCAGCATCGATGGTCACGTTAGGGCGGGATTCGTAGATGATCCCGATCACGCCTAGCGGCACGCGCATCTTGCCGACCTGAATGCCCGACGGACGGAAGCTCATATCGCGGATCGCACCGACCGGATCCGGCAGTGCAGCGACCTGACGCAAACCGACGATCATGCCGTCGATGCGCGCCGGGGTCAGTTCCAGACGCTCCAGCAGTGCCGGTTCCAGACCATTTGCGCGACCGGCAGCCAGATCCTGCTCATTGGCGGCGGCAAGCTCGGCGCGCGCGGCGTCCAAGGCATTGGCAGCAGCCTGCAAGGCGCGGTTTTTCTGCGCGGTGCTGGCACGGCCGATGACCCGGGAGGCTTCGCGGGCGGCGCGACCCAATCGGGTCATGTAGTCAAGAACGGACTCAGTCATGGTCTGCTGGGATCTTGGCAAAGAGGAAAGCGGCAGATTATAGCTGCCGCGTCCCGGGACTAACAGCGGTGACGGGCGGATGGTCGAAATGAACGCGGATTCGCCGGCGTTCAGGCCCAATTAAGCCACGCGTTGTTATCATCACGACCTCCTGAGCCTGGATAAACATTGCCCGCCATGTCCAACCTGACCGTTCGCAACCGCGCCGAACGCCTGCCGCTAGGGCTGCCGGACGCCTTTTTCGACCGTGATGCGCAAGTGCTGGCGCAGGATCTGCTCGGCAAAGTCATTCGTCACCGGGTCGGCGATCTGTGGCTGAGCGCGCGAATCATCGAAACCGAAGCCTATTACTGCGCAGAAAAAGGCAGCCACGCCTCGTTGGGCTACACAGAAAAGCGTAAGGCTTTGTTTCTGGATGGCGGCCACATCTATATGTATTACGCCCGTGGCGGTGATTCGCTGAATTTCAGTGCGCACGGTCCGGGCAATGCGGTACTGATCAAATCCGCCTATCCGTGGGTCGATGAAATCAGCGGGCCGGCGAGTCTGGCGCAGATGCTGCTGAACAATCCCGACGCGCAGGGACGTGCGCGGCCTTCGCAAAAGCTCTGCGCCGGACAAACCCTGCTGTGCAAAGCGCTGGGGTTGAAAGTGCCGGTGTGGGATGCCAAGCGTTTTGATCATGAAGTCCTTCTGGTAGAAAACACCGGGCCGGCACCTTCGCACATTATCCAGACAACACGCCTGGGCATCCCCCACGGCCGGGACGAACACTTGATGTACCGCTTCGTCGATGCGACTTACGCGCAATGGTGCACGCGGAACCCGCTGCGACGCGGTCAGGTCGAAGGCCGAGATTATTTTCTGCTGTAAACACGCACTCATGTAGGAGCTGCCGAAGGCTGCTCCTGCAGGAGGCCATTAATGATTTGGAGTTTTTCTGTATGGGCCCATGGCTCGATAGCATTACCGGGTGGCTGGCAGCCAATCCACAATGGCTGGCTGCTGCAGTTTTCATTGTGGCCTTTGTGGAATGCCTGGCGATTGCCGGTTTGATCGTGCCGGGCACCGTGCTGCTGTTTGCCGTCGCCGTGCTGGCCGGCAGCGGCGCCCTGTCACTGAGCGAGACCTTGTTGCTGGGCTTCCTTGGCGGGATTCTCGGCGATGCCGTTTCGTACTTCCTCGGTCGCCATTTCCACCAGAACATTCGGCGCCTGCCGGGGCTACGGCATCATCCGGAATGGATGGCCGGTGCCGAGTCGTATTTCCAGCGCTACGGCATCGCCAGTCTGCTGGTCGGTCGCTTCATCGGGCCATTGCGACCGATGCTGCCCATGGTCGCCGGTATGTGCGACATGCCCTTCCCGCGTTTCGCCGCTGTCAGCCTGCTGGCGGCCGCCGGCTGGAGTCTCGCCTATCTGCTGCCGGGCTGGGCCACCGGCGCAGCCTTTCGTCTGCCATTGCCTGAAGGGTTCTGGCTGGAGGCCGGCATTGTCGCTGGCAGCATCGCCGCAATGGTCGGTCTCAGCGTGAACAGCAGCCTGCGTCGCCACCGTCGCGCGACCATCTGGATCAGCAGCATGAGCCTGTTGATTCTGATTGGCCTGTTCATCGGCTATCCGTACCTGACAGCGCTCGATCAAGGGGTGATGACACTGGTGCAGGAACATCGCCAGCCAATGCTGGATGAAATTGCGGTCACACTGACCCTGATCGGTGAGTTCCGCAACATGCTGCTGTTCAGCGTCCTGCTGACCGGCCTGTTGCTGGTGTGCCGGCAATGGCGTCATGCGATCTTTGTTGGCGGTACGCTGCTGGTGACCGCATTGGCCAACACCGGGACCAAATACTTCTTCGCCCGAGTGCGTCCGGAAGTGCTGACCGACCCACTGACCACTTACAGTATGCCCAGTGGTCATGCCTCAGGTTCGTTTGCACTGTTTCTGACCCTGGCGGTACTCGCCGGCCGTGGCCAGCCGCCACGCATGCGCCTGACCTGGTTGCTGATCGCCTGTATTCCGGCCCTTTCCATCGCCCTGTCGCGGGTCTATCTGGGCGCTCATTGGCCGACCGACGTGCTGGCCGGCGCCATGCTTGCCGCCTGCGTCTGCGCTGCCGCCCTGTGGCTGAGCCAGCGTAAAACCCCACTCAACCCCATGCCGTTCAAGATCTGGTGGTTGATCCTGCCGGCAATGTTGGCGCTGTTCGGGTTTTTCGTCCTGCGGCACTTGCCTCATACCTTGTTGCGTTACGCCTATTGAATCTGGCGAAACACAAGCCTTAATCCTTCCGCACTGCTCTTTTAGGAATTCTCCGACAAGAGCAGCGCTGTTCTCTTATTCAAACTTACTCGCCCACGGTAAGAATCCTTATTTACCAAACCGCAACTTCGCACACTTCAAACTAAAAACAACCGAAGTTACATATCAATTACGAACCCTCACCCCAGCGCCTTCCATAACTTGAAAAACCAGTTAGATTAAATCCATATATTTGAAACCCGTCGGCACATTCTCACCCATTAAAGTGAGACCGCCTGCACCTGCCTGCCCAGCAATCAATTCAACTGACGAAGCGAGGGTTTCAATACATCAACTGATTTCGAGTACGCCATGAGTCCAAAGACACCGCGCAATCCGGCCCAGACCTCAACGCAACAACCTGACACGAGCATATTCCCGCCCCTGCGTACCGACACACCGTTCACTCCAGGCAGCCCTTCGATTTTCCGGTTACCGGGTTTGCCGAGTAGCCAGAATCCCGTTCACACCGCTGGCGGCCGACCGGTCGCGGATGCACACCTGCCTGCCGTGGTCATCCAACCGATGCAGGCGACGAACCCTGCCCACCTCGCAAACGATAATTCCCCCGACACCTACTGGCTGCGTGACGACTTCCTGCGTGGAATGAAACCGGCGGAGGATGACGGTTTTCGCTGGATCGTCGGACGACAGTTTGTCGACGTCGAATATGAAGGCGACTTGCGCACCACCCATGTCGGTCAGGACGCCGACGGGGTCTATCGCTGCAAAATGGTCACCGAGCGGTCCGCATCCGGACCGGCGCTGTACCGGAATGAAGGCCGGTTGACCTGGCGCCTGACGGAGCATCCGGCACCCGCCATGGCCTCGACAAAACGACCTGCGCCGCTACCGGGCGATCAACCGGGGATCGCCCCCGGCGCGAAACGGCCTCGACCTGCCCACCTCGATTCGAATCTGTACAAGGCATCGCTGCGTTCACCGGATGCCCAAGGCTATTACGAACTGGCCCCCGCATTCGGGGCGAACAACGCGATCACGCAATTTGCCTTTATGGACGCTTTTGATCACTGGATCCCGGTCGATCCGCCCGCAGGCGGATTCGGTGCCCAGCCCACTCTCTTGAAGCATTGGACAGACCATGAGATCTGGCAGGTGTACAACATCCATGGCCAGGATCTCGTGCGTTTTCGCACCGAAGCCCAAGCCAGCGGCAAGTGTCCGCAATGGGCGATTTCCGAAGTCACGAACCCGCACCGCGACTTGCTGCGCGACACCCTGCGCTGGCTGCACCCAAGCATGAGTCCTGCACAACGCGAAGCATTTCTGCAGTCCTACAATCTGCTACCCAGTCAGCTGGCCCACCTGCAACAGGACCTGAAGACCGAACTGAAAATGCCGCAATGGGCGCAGGCACACAAACACCTGATCGACGATCTCGACCATCCGCAGCGCCTTGAGCAATTGAGCCGCGAGGCTATCGAGGAACTTAACCTCAAGCACGATGCCCGGCATGACTGGTATAGCCCGGAAACCAGCATGACCGCGCCAGTGCGCGAAGCGCTGCTGGGCAAACTCGGCTATCTGCGCAACAAGAACAATTGCCTGTACCGCACCGACGTGCCGGCGCTGTTCCGTGGCGATGAACGCACACCGTTCGAACTCGCCAATGACGGCTTCATGCTACCGCGATACCAGCATAAACCGGGCGCCACCACGCATAAGCCGATGAGCGCAACCTTCAGCCTCAAAGAAGGCCTGGTGTACGCAAGGGAGCCTGACCCCGAGTACTTGCGGTTCAACAGCCAGACGAGCAAATACCCAGGGCGGGATGCTGACGATAGCGCCTCGGGCAGCGATGTCAGTGATACCGAGAGCAGCTCATCGTCCGAATGGTCCGACGCCACAAGCCCGGTGCCGTGGGATCGTGATCGCCGCTATGAATCAACACGCACACGTCAGCGGGAAATGTTTCTGTATGTGCTCGACACCCGCGACCTGGAAGTGGTGCCTCATGAAGAAAACAAGAGTTTCAATTCAGGGGCCCGCGACAAACCCCCCACCTGGTTTCCCTCCGATGACTTCGAAGGGCTGATATCAGTCAGCCGCAGAGGACTGGATGCCGAGCGTATCTGGCTGCTGAATTCGCACCTGAGCAAAGCCGTGAGGGTCGATGACCTCAAGGAACAGGCAGGCGCGAACGCAGAGCGCATCGAAGCCGCCACCCATGCCGGACACGAGAACAAATTCGCCTACGACCAGTTGATCAACAACGCCGAAGCCGCCGGTAAACCTGTGCTCAGTCTGTCGGGCAACGGCGACGAATTCGCCTACGCCATCCACTGGCCCGAGTCGACAACGCCGACGGCTCGACATCAGTGACACACCGCTCATGCGTTTTCATTAAAGGATTAATGACATGTCAAAACTTATCGCTCCGCCACTTCAAATCGCCAATAGCAGCGCCGTTCAGGTCAATCCCGTCAGCGTCTCGGCCAACCCCCATGCGCCGCCGGCGGGCAGGCTCAACGCAGTGTTGCCAGACGACGCTGACGCCCCTTATCGACGCACACTCAAATCCCTCGACAAACATTTCGGCCCCTTGCGCATCGGCGAAATACTCACCAGCCGCGTCGAACTCCTGGCGTTGGGCGCGACCGTGCACGGCCAACCCATCAGCCCGGCGAATGCCGGCATGCAGCGCGTGGATCAACACTTTCTCGACGGACTCAATTTCGATGCAGACCGGGTGCAGGCGCGCCTGTTGTCCGTCGACAATCCGGACAGCAATGTAGCGGCGATGCTGTTTTATGAAATCGCCTGCAAGCGCTCGGTCGATGCCGGGCCGTTGTTCATCGCCGATATAACCATTGCCACCGGCAGCGCGGTGGACCGTTTGAACCAGTTGGGCAAGGCTGCGCAAAAACTGGATATTCATCGCGCCGACGCGCTGGAAAATGCCCCGGGCTGGATCAGCAAAAACAAAAGCTATTTGATGAGCGGCGCCGGGGTCGGCATGCAGGCGTTCGGCATCTACAGCGGCTACAAGGCGATGATTGATGCGATCAAGCACGGAGACACGCTGGAAGCGGTTTTCCAGGGTGGCTCGATCGCCGCCGAGTTCGGCTCACTGATCATCGAACGCGGGCTGACCAAGACCGGTGAGGCCATGCTCAGAAACGGCGGCAACGCGCTGAAGTATTTCCCGCTGACCTCGGTGGGCAAATACATGAGCCGCGGTGCCGGGATGTTCGCCAGCGCCATCACCCTGCCCTTCGACATTGTCGATGCCATCAAGTCGTTCAATGCCGCCGCCGCGGCGCAAGGCAAAGAGGCCCAGGATCATTACGTCAGCGGCGGTCTTAGCGTCGCCGGGGCGGGTATCAGCCTGGTGCTGGGCGTCGCCGCACTGGCCGGGTTTGGCAGCGTCGCCGGGCCGGTCGGGCTGGTCGCCGCCGGACTGCTTATCGCCGCCTCGATGATCTACCAGGCCGCCCGAGTGGTGGATGACATCGATGACTACATCGAACTGACGTTTGAAGAACGCATGCGCTCGGGCTGGTTCGCCTTCACCAACAAGGAACTGGACCAGGACGTACTGGATCGCTTCAAGCTCGCCAAGGGCTATCGGGACCACCAGCGACAACTGCAGTTGTCGGCCAAGGACATGCTGGAGAACGCCTACAAACACACCATCGAACACGTGATCAACGGTGCCTTTCAGGTTGAATTGAAGCCCGTTGAAATCTGGCGTTACCAGTGGGACGAAAGCGCGGGCCAACAACCGTTCAAGCTCGACAACCAGGCCGTGGTTGTCGACGGCGATGACGTAATCGATGCCGGCAAAGGCCTGCCCGCCAACCTCAAAGGCAAAGTGTCAGGCAGTGCCGGTGATGACAAAGGCATTTTCTGGCGCCTGGGTGACGGCAATGACCGGGTTATCGGGGTCCGGGACAAGCCCAATCTGTTCACCTATCGCGCGGATCACAAGGCTTTGACCGGAGGCGACAGGGACGATGCGTTCTATCAGGACATTACCGAGCAGCAATTGAACCTCACCAGCAAACCGGCCCACCTCAATGTGCTGGACGGCGGCGCAGGTGCCGACACCCTGGCCTTCGAAGGCAGCCGCCCACTCAGCGACACCCGCCATATCGGTCACGACATCAACCTGCACAGTGGCAGGGTGGCGCTGCGCGGTCTTGATCCTGAGGCAAATGCCATTGACGTCGCGCAGCTCACGTCGATTGAAAACGTCTCGACCCTGCGCAGAGGCACCAGCCGCGTCAGCGGAAACGACGCGGCCAACCGGATTTCCGCCAATGGCTACGACCGCATCAGCGCCGGCGCAGGCGATGACACGATTGCCGTCTACGGAGCGGACTGTCGGGTGGACGGCGGCAGTGGCGCAGATCGTTTTTACATCGCCAGCAGCAACGCCCGCACGACCATTAACGAGGACGCTGAAGCGTCGAGTCTGATCGAGTTCGGCTGGCCGGCAGAGGTTATCCAGCGTTGGCAGATCGTCGGCACTGCGCTGGTGATCAGCTCATTGCGCGGCAAGGATGGTAATGACCCGGAACATGTACTGACACTCGAAAATGTCTACCAGTGGGTCGATGGCAAACGCCTGTTGAACAATGACCGATTCCGTTTCAAGACCGAGGATGGCTATGAGCTGCTGGTCCAGCTACCCCAGCAGCCAGGTGAGGTGCTGCAGCAGGATATAACCCCCGTCGTTGTCGTCATCGGCCAACCCGCCGCTGCACCGCAAATCGTTAACGGCGGCATGATCGAGATCGCCGAACAGGGCTTGAAGCAGCACTTTGTTGCTCGCACCGAGCGTCGGGTGGAATTCGTTGCCCAGCGCAATACCGCCGAAACGTCCCGCACTGTTTATCTGGAATTCGACAACGCTGAAATCATCGATGTGCAGGTCAGTTATGAAGTGCAGGTGCGCAAAGGCGTCTCTGGCACGACCCACTTGTACTACACAGACTTCACCCTGTCGGTCAGCCTGCCGTCGAAAGTGGTTATGTTCAAAGGTGTGGTCCAGCCCATCGCGGCGGCCACCGGTTACAGCGGCAGAAACAGCCTGAAAGTCACCACCCCACGCCTGCAGCAGGATGTTGTGCTGATCCTGCAGGACCAGGTTTCCTACCGCCTGCAAGTTCCCGCACTGGATTATGAAGACGATGTAAAAAACCCCGGCACCCGCGTACGCAGCACCCGAAGTTGCCTCAAGCAACGCAATGGCAACTATCGCTTTGTCAGACCAT
Source organism: Pseudomonas neuropathica (assembly GCF_015461835.1). Lineage (GTDB taxonomy): Bacteria > Pseudomonadota > Gammaproteobacteria > Pseudomonadales > Pseudomonadaceae > Aquipseudomonas > Aquipseudomonas neuropathica. Next base: position 216,680 of record NZ_JACOPX010000009.1, read on the forward strand.
TGGCCAGCGTGAAACCGCTGATAACGGCAGAACCCAGTCGCATCACCATCGACACCGGTTCGCACACCGGCATCTATGTACTCGATGGCCAGAGTTCGACGTACGATGTCCATCTGGCCAGCAACACCATCATTCGCCTTTCGACGCCAGGCGCTGCAGCGAAAACCGCCGATGCATCGACCTGGACGCTGTACACCGACAAAATGAAAGAAACGGTCACCCGCGACGACATCCAACTGGACGGCAATCGTCTGCACATCGCGAGCGTCACCGTCGAATTGCCCGATATCGAAGACGACATCCCGGTGGAATCCATCAGCGTGGCCACTTCGGCCGGCCATATTTATGAAGTGTCGCTGTTGTTTGAAGTGCTGCAGCTTTACGTCATCGATGCACGTCGCTACGCCGATATCGAAGCTCTGTTGGCCGAGATCAATGCCCATCAACAGCGAAACGAACTGGCAGCAAGGGTTCATGTAACCCACGTCGGAATCGCCGCCGGAACGATCGGTACGGTGGTTTACAACGCAGTAAGGAAACACTGGGCGCTGGCCAGCGATCCACAGATGCGAATCAACCCGCAAGACCTGGTCTTTTCCAACGACAAGACCTGATCCTCGCCACGTGCCCGTATGGACCTGACGTCCACACGGGCACCCGTCCTCCTCAGCCTACGGACAGGCTGACTCGCAAAAAACGGAGTTTATTCATGCGCCAAAAACCCGGGCTACGGCCTAAATCACCTTCAGTCGAAACGCCCGTCACCTCAACACTGGCCTCCGCAGATCATTCGCCGAGCAGAGCGATAGTTGCAAACCCTGAAAACATTCCGGGGCCTATACCCGTCGAGGCGCCCTCTTCACCCAAGCGACCTCGTCTGGAGGAACCCGGGACCTCCCAAGCAAAAACCTCACCCATCGAAGTGAGCGTCGGGTGACCGGGTCGCGGCCATCGAGCAGGCCACCTGGGCGGGCACCGACAGTCGTGCTGCCGGGTATTTTGGCGCCAACGCCTATGACAGCCTTATCGATGAAATCACCGGTTCTGGCGGCGTGATACCGGATCTGCCCAAAGGCGCCAAGACGTTCGCCGACGACATTGTCTGGCCTGTGCCCGAGCATTACCGAACCTGAAAAAAGGCGCCATTCATCCAGACATGAATGGCGCCTTTTTATGGAGTAGCGGCTGGGCGCTATTGGATAACCTTGATCACAAATATTGCCGGTTTGTGATTGAAGGCGTTATGCCCCGTCCTGTTAGGATCGACGTCGAGGAAGGTGCTCATTCCGCTGCTTATATGGCGATACAAGGGCTTGTCATCAGGTTCGCGGATCAACTCTAGATAGGCAGGACCGGATTCGATATCACTGAAGGAGGCCTTTGAAGCACCAGACTTGCTGATTGAAAAGTATTGCTCTGGCGCATGGGTACTGGCCAACAGATTATGAGTCTTGTCCTCTATGAATAACCGCGCACCATCGAATGTTCCCGCGAGCACAAGGCTGATGGCATATTCGTCACCCTTTGGGACGAACTTCAACAGCAGTGGTGTGTCGTCATCATGCTCAGCCAGCGTTATGAAGCTGGACACGCGCGAATCCGCCAACCCCACTTCGGCATCCAGTTTTTCCGCCTTGGTTATGCGAAGGTCACGCAAAGCCTGTTGCAGACGTAGTTGATTAAGTACCACTGGCCGGCCATCAAGATAAAGATGCGCAGTGAATGTCTGGTTGTTTGTTTTTGCTAAAGCCATGGGATTGCCCACCTGTAAACACCCCGCCGTCAGTTAGCCACGACGACAGGCAATGCTGAAAAAGTAAATAATCAAACCGCAGTCGCAGTCACTACGCTGGTGGCGGACGCCGACATCCGTGGCACTTCGCCGACAGGGACTTTTTCAGATTTTCGTTTACGCCGGGCTATTACCATCCGGTCCGCATAAGTGGATGCCGCCTCAATTACGTGGCTAACGTTATGATCCGTCTCGGCATGTTTCAAAATATACTTGCCAGCAATATCATCCCAAAACGCCCATTCATCTTCATAGACAGTCATACTTTCATCCTTATTTTTATTCAAGTTATCCGCTTCCTGCGGACAACTTGAAATTAAGACAAAGACAAAAGCAAAACAATGCTGGCAGGCGCCATCAGTTAATTCAAAGTGCAACTAGGCGAACAATTCACCTTGTAGTTCGTCGAGCAGCGCCTGAATTGCATCCAGCCGCTGCTGGGGATCATCGAGTTGTAACAGATCGATCTTGTCTTCTTCGGCGAACGGCAGCAGATAGGCCAACTGATTGGCCAGCGATTGCTGACCCAGCGCTTCAGTGCCCATGTCCAGCGCTTCCACCATCGGGTGCTCGGCCAGTGCCTTGAGCAGCGCCACCAGATCAGCATCCTCGTCCTGTAAAGGTTGCTCGGGTTCGTCATCCAGCCAGTCGACATCGGCGAGGATCAACTGATCGCGCTGCACCTCGGTACGCAACACCGTGAACCGCCGCCCGCCCTGCACACGAATGCCGAGCAAGCCGTTGTCCTGCTGCTGGAAATCGGTGATGCGCGCTTCGCAGCCGACCAGAGCAAAACCTTCTGGCGCGACGCCGACTTCGTGGCCATCAAGGATGCACACCACACCGAAACCGCCACCCTGCTTCATGCAGCGGCCGATCATGTCGAGATAGCGCGCCTCGAAGATCTGCAAATCGAGGTTGCAGCCGGGAAACAACACGGTGTTCAGCGGGAAAAGCGGCAGACTCATAGACATTTCCTTACACCACCATCGACACCGCCAGCGGCAGGAAGACTGCCGTGGCCACGCCCATCAGACTCATCGCCAGCGCCGCAAACGCGCCGCACTCATCATTTTCCTGCAACGCCACCGACGTGCCGACCGCATGCGCGGTCATGCCCAGCGCCATGCCGCGCGCCTCGGGACTGTGCACACCGAGGCGAGTCAGTAGCGCCGGGCCGAAGATCGCACCGATCACCCCGGTGATCAACACGAATACCGCCGCCAGCGCCGCAACGCCACCAATCTGCTCAGCCACCAGCATTGCGATCGGCGAGGTCACCGACTTCGGCGCCATGGTCATCAGAATCATGTGCTCGGCACCGAACCACCAGCCCAGCGCCACCCCCATACCTGTGGCGACTACGCCGCCTATCACCAGCGTAGTAAAAATCGGCCAGAACAATTGGCGAATACGCCGCAGGTTGAGATACAGCGGCACCGCCAGTGCCACGGTCGCCGGGCCGAGCAGAATGCTGAGGATCTCGGTGCTCTTGCGATACTCGGCATAGGTCAGGCCACAGCCGACCAGCACACCGATCACCAACAGCATGGAGACCAGCACCGGTTGCAGAAAGATCCAGCGGGTTTTCTCGAACGCCGCCAACACCAGTTGATAGGCGCCGAGGGTGATGCCGATGCCGAACAGCGGATGATGGATAACGGAGGCCCAGGCGCCCTGCCAGTCAAAGAGCATCAGGACTCCTCCGACGCGGGGGCGTGCCGTTTGACCAGGCGTTGCATCAGCACCCCGGCGAAGGCCATCGACAGGATCAACGACAGCACCAAAGCGCCGACAATCGCCCAGAAGTCCGCGGCAATGTCACTCGCATAAACCATCACGCCCACGGCCGGCGGCACCAGCAGCAATGGCAGATAGCGCAGCAGGCTGCCAGCCGCGAGGTTCAGCGGCTCCCCCACTTCACCGCGAACGATCAGGAAGACCAGCAACAGCAGCAGACCGATGATCGGCCCCGGCAGCACCGGCAAGAGCAAATGATTGAGCGCCGTGCCGAGCAATTGGAACAGCACCAGCAGGGTCAGGCCACGTAGCAACATCCGACATCTCCGTCTTACTTTTCACCCAGCAGGGGCTCGGCATTATAAGCACGCCTGCGCTATGGATCGGCATTCGCCAAAAGCATGGTCGGTTGACCGGAGCAAATCGCCATGATGATCTACAGTGGTTCGCAGGGCGGTCAAATCCCCCACCTGAAAAACTATAAAACCGATGAACCCAAGGAGAGTCTCAATGCCCTATGTTCCCGTTGCAGAGCTCAAAGATTATGTCGGCAAGGAACTCGGACGTTCCGAATGGCTCACCATCGATCAGGAACGCATCAACCTGTTCGCCGAAGCCACCGGTGATTATCAGTTCATTCACGTCGACCCGGTCAAAGCCGCGCAAACGCCATTTGGCAGCACCATTGCCCACGGTTTCCTGTCGTTGTCGCTGATCCCGAAATTGATGGAAGACATCCTGATTCTGCCGCAAGGCGTGAAGATGGTGGTCAATTACGGACTGGACAGCGTGCGTTTCATCCAGCCAGTGAAGGTCAATTCCAAGGTCCGCCTCAAGGTCGATCTGGGCGAAGTGACCGAGAAAAAACCGGGCCAGTGGCTGCTCAAAGCCACCGCGACACTGGAGATAGAAGGCTCGGACAAACCGGCCTATATCGCCGAGCCACTGTCGCTCTGCTTCGTCTGATGGTTCTGGATGCGAAGCAGCGCACGCTGTTTCGCGTCAACACTGTTTTTACCGGCTGCATTAGGTCACATAGCTGCGGCATACTCGGTCGCCTAATTGCCCGGATCCCGCTATGCGCTCACTCGCTCGTCTTGCACCTCTTGCCTTGACCCTGATGCTCACCGCGTGCGGCGACGGCGAATCGCTGCTGCCCCCGGATGCGCGCCTGCCTGACGGTGGACGCTATCGTGGTGAACTGGTCGATGGCTTGCTGCAAGGTCAGGGCCGCGTCGACTACCCCAACGGCAGCTGGTATGCCGGGCAGTTCGATAAGGGGCAGTGGCATGGTCAGGGCGAATGGCATGGCAGCAACGGCGAGGTCTATCGCGGGCAGTTTCAGCAAGGCCTGTTCGACGGCCAAGGCAGCCTGACCACCAACGCCAGCAGTTACACCGGCGGCTTCAAACAGGGACGCCGCGAAGGCGAAGGCACCCTGAAAGAAAACGCCATGACCTACCGTGGCGAGTTCAAGGCTGACCAATACTCCGGGCTCGGCCGTCTGGAAATGGACGACGGCAGCTCCTATCAAGGCCAGTTCGCTCACGGCAAGCCCAACGGCGAAGGCCAGCGCGGCGATGCCAGCGGCAACTCGTTCAGCGGGCATTTCGTCAACGGTCAGCTGGAAGGCAACGGTACGTTCAACAGCGCTGACGGTGACATCTACGTCGGCGGCTTCAAGAACAATCAACTGCACGGCAAAGGTCGCTACGAAAACGCCGACGGCGATGTCTGGCTCGGCCAGTTCAAGGAAGGCGCGCTGACCGGCAAGGGCGAACTGATCGGCGCCGACGGTAGCCATTACATCGGCACGTTCAGCGACTGGCGCTTCAGCGGTCAGGGCCGCTTGAACCTGTCCGATGGCAGCTTTTACATCGGCGGCTTCGACAACGACAGCTACTCCGGACGCGGCACCCTGGTGCTCACCGATGGCAGCGTGATGAGCGGCACCTGGGTCAATGGCCAGCGCGTGCGCGACGCCGACGGCAAGTTATTGCCCGATACGCTCGAACTCGGCTTGCTCGCGCAGGGCCGCCTGCTTGATGACGCATTGGCCGCCATTCCCGCGTCGACCCCGGCGGTCGAGTTGTACACGTTGACCCTCGGCGGCGACGGCAAACAAAGCGTATTCCTGCGCGAATCCGACTACGTCGCCAACATGCTCAACACGCGCTTCGGCGCTTATGGCCAGGTCCGTCTGGTCAACCACCGTGACCACCTCGGCGACCGGCCGATGGCCACCCGCGAGAACCTGCGTCGTGCCGCGCAAACGCTGGCCGAACGCAGCGGCCCGGAAGATCTGCTGTTCATCTACCTGACCAGCCACGGCACCGCCGAACATGAGCTGGTGCTCGACCAGCCGCGCATGGAACTGGCCGACCTGCCCGCCGATGAACTCGCCGCTGTACTGGCGCCGCTGAAAAATCGCGACAAGATCATCGTAATTTCGTCGTGCTACTCCGGCGGCTTTATCCCGGCGCTGAAAGACGAACGCACGCTGATCATGACCGCCTCGCGCGCCGATCGGGTGTCCTTCGGCTGCTCGGAAGAAGCCAACTTCACCTACTTCGGCGATGCACTGTTCGCCCAGGCGCTGAATCAGACCGATGATCTGGAGCAAGCCTTCAAACTGGCCAAGGCCACCGTCGCCGAGCGTGAACTGGCGGATAATTTCGAAGCGTCGGAGCCGCAGATCTGGGCGCCGAAAACCGTGCTGTCGCACTGGCAACTGCTGCGCAAACAGCAAGCCAGAAAAGCATTGCAGAGTGCTGCGTTGAACGACGGAGCGACAAAGAGCAACTAAGCTGAACAGTATCAAGGGAGAGACACTATGTACTTGACGCCTCAGCACGTATTGCTTGCCGGAGCCACCGGATTGACCGGTGAACACCTACTCGACCGTTTGCTCAACGAGCCGACGATTTCACGCGTGCTCGCCCCTTCCCGTCGCCCCCTGGCCGAACATCCGCACCTGGAAAACCCCGTGGGTGATCCACAGGCATTTCTGCCGCAGCTCAGTGGCCGTGTGGATATCGCCTATTGCTGCCTCGGCACCACCATCAAACAAGCAGGCTCGGAAGCGGCGTTTCGCGCGGTGGATCTAGACATGGTGGTGGCGTTCGCCAAACGCGCGCGGGAGATGGGCGCGCGGCATCTGATTGTGATCAGTGCGATAGGCGCCGATCCGAAGTCGTCGGTTTTCTACAATCGGGTCAAAGGCGAAATGGAGCAGGCCTTGCGTGCGCAGGACTGGCCGCAATTGACCATTTGCCGGCCATCGCTGTTATTGGGTGAACGGACCGAACCGCGTCTGGCCGAGCAACTGGCCGGACCGTTGTCGAAGCTGATTCCGGGTAAATACCGAGGCATCGAAGCTTGCCATTTGGCGCGGGCGATGTGGCGGTTGGCGCTGGAAGAGCAGGATGGCGTGCGGGTGATCGAATCGGATGATTTGCGCAAGCTGGGCAAATAAAGCAAAAGATCGCAGCCTTCGGCAGCTCCTACAAGTTCAAGTCGAACCCCCTGTAGGAGCTGCCGCAGGCTGCGATCTTTTGATGTTTACAATCCACCAGTCGCCTGAAAACTCACGCCAATCACCGTCAGCAATGACAACGGCAGCAACAGCGTATCGAGCAAGGCACTCGCGGGCAGGTCCACCCCCGGATAACTCGGCGCTTCAGCCCCGAACCGGTCCATCGCGCAGCACCCGCCATTCAATGCATACAAATCCAGCCGCGTCCCGGAGTACACCACCGGCGCCCCCGGTTTGGCGGCGTCGAGAGTGCGCGCAGTGGCGCAACCGGTCAGTTGCAGCGCCAGCAAAATCGCCAGCAGCTTATTCATCGCTGCTCAGATGATGCTCACCCCAACGCGGCAGCATGTCCTGGGGAATGCCGAGCAGATTGAGAATCCGCGCCACGACGAAATCGATCAGGTCATCGATGGTCTGCGGCTGATGATAGAAACCCGGTGAGGCCGGCAGAATTGTCACACCCATGTTCGACAGCTTGAGCATGTGCTCCAGATGAATACTCGAATAGGGCGCTTCGCGCGGCACCAGAATCAATTGGCGACGCTCTTTCAAAGTGACATCAGCCGCACGCTCGATCAGGTTGTTGCAGGCGCCCGTGGCAATTGCCGATAGCGTGCCCGTGGAGCACGGCACCACGACCATCGCCGCCGGCGCGCCAGAGCCCGAAGCCACCGGCGACATCCAGTCTTCCTTGCCGTACACGCGGATCTGCCCGGCGGCAGCTCCGGTGTATTCGGTCAGGAAGGCCTGCATCATTTGCGGCTTGGGTGGCAACGTCACATCGGTCTCGGTGGCCATCACCAGTTGCGCAGCCTTGGAGATCAGGAAGTGCACCTCGCGATCTTCCCGCACCAGGCAATCGAGCAGGCGTAAACCGTACTGGGCGCCGGACGCGCCGGTCATCGCCAGCGTGATGCGTTCGGGGCCATTGTTCATACCAGCGCCTCGGCGAGTTTGCCGTGCAGGCCGCCGAAGCCGCCGTTGCTCATGATCACCACGTGCGTGCCGGGCTGAGCCTGGCTCTTCACGCGTTCGATGATGCCTTCCAGCGAGTCGCTGACAATCGACGGCACCGTGCACAACGCGGCGGTGCCGGCGAGGTCCCAGCCGAGGTTGGCCGGGGCGTACCAGATCACCTGATCGGCATCGACCACGCTGTCCGGCAAACCATCACGGTGCGCGCCGAGTTTCATCGAGTTGGAGCGCGGTTCGATGATCGCGATAAGAGGCGCGTCGCCGATGCGTTTGCGCAGGCCGTCGAGGGTGGTGGCAATGGCAGTCGGGTGGTGGGCGAAGTCGTCGTAGATAGTGATGCCGCGTACTTCAGCGACTTTCTCCATGCGGCGTTTGACGTTCTTGAACGCGCTCAGGCCAGCGATGCCCATCGACGGCACCACGCCCACATGACGCGCAGCCGCCAAAGCAGCCAAGGCGTTGGCGACGTTGTGCTGACCAGTCAGCTCCCACTCGACGGTGCCTTGCGACACGCCTTCGAACATCACTTCGAACGCCGAGCCGTCTTCGCTGAGCAGTTTGACCTGCCATTGGCCGCCGGCACCGGTGGTCTGCACCGGGGTCCAGCAGCCCATTGCGATGACACGTTGCAAGGCCGGCTCGGTGGTCGGATGGATGACCAGACCTTCGCTTGGGATGGTGCGCACCAAGTGGTGGAATTGCCGCTCGATCGCCGGCAGATCCGGGAAGATGTCAGCGTGATCGAACTCAAGGTTATTGAGGATCGCTGTGCGCGGACGGTAGTGCACGAATTTCGAGCGCTTGTCGAAGAAGGCGCTGTCGTACTCGTCGGCCTCGATCACAAAGAAAGGCGTACCGCCCAGTCGCGCCGACACGGAAAAATTCTGCGGCACGCCACCGATCAGGAAGCCCGGGCTCATGCCGGCGTGTTCCAGGACCCAGGCGAGCATGCTGCTGGTGGTGGTCTTGCCATGCGTACCGGCAACCGCCAATACCCAGCGACCTTGCAGCACATGGTCAGCCAGCCATTGCGGGCCGGACACGTACGGCAGGCCTTTGTTCAGCACATATTCCACCGCCGGATTGCCGCGGGACATGGCGTTGCCGATTACCACCAGATCCGGTGCCGGATCAAGTTGCGCCGGGTCGTAACCCTGCGTCAGTTGAATGCCCTGGGCTTCCAGCTGTGTGCTCATCGGCGGATAGACGTTGGCGTCGGAGCCGGTCACGTGATGGCCCAGCTCTTTGGCCAGAACCGCCATCGAGCCCATGAAAGTCCCGCAGATACCCAGAATATGAATGTGCATAGTCGACCTCGTAAAACATGGCCGCAGGTTAGCGTAGGGAGGGGGAAATCGCACTCTTTAGGTGAGAAGCGGGGCTGGGTGGGCCTGGCATTTTGGCTCGGCTGTAGATTGCGGCCCCTCACCCCAGCCCTCTCCCGAGGGAGAGGGAGCCGATCTGCGTTGCTTTCAGATCCTGAGTTCGGCTCTATAACTCAGGTCGGCGTAGATCAGTAAAGCGACTCGGTCAGTCCCCTCTCCCTCTGGGAGAGGGCTAGGGTGAGGGCTTTCTAACTGACCCGCCGCTCAATCCCATGCTTACGCAGCTTTCTATAAAGGGTATTGCGGCTGACCCCAAGCTGCTCAGCCGTATGCGTCATATGCCACCGCGTCTGCTCCAACGTTTTAAGCAGTGCAATCCGCTCTGCGTCTGCCAGTGGGTGTTCGCCAGACTCGGCTGGCGGAAGGACTGGACGCCCCTGCCGAATCATCACCGGCAAATCCTCCAGCCCGATCCGCCCTTCATCACACAACGCCGCCAGCGTGCGCAGCACATTGCGCAACTGGCGCACATTGCCCGGCCAGTTGAACGCCAGCAACGCCTGACGCGCCGATTCGTCGATCAGGATCGTTTCTCCACCCGCCTCCTCGGCCAACAGGAAATCCAGCAGCTGCGATTTATCACTGCGCTCGCGGAGTGCCGGCAGTGCCACTTCCAGCCCGTTAAGCCGGTAATACAAATCCTCGCGGAAGCTGCCGTCCGCAACCCGCTCCAACAGATTGCGGTGGGTGGCGCTGATGATCCGCACGTTGACTGATTCCGGCTCGCCACCGATCGGCACCACTTGCCGGTCCTCAAGCACGCGCAACAAACGAGTTTGCAACGCCAAAGGCATGTCACCGATTTCATCGAGGAACAACGTACCGCCATCGGCCTGCTGCAACTTGCCGCGCATGCCGTCCTTGCGCGCGCCGGTGAAGCTGCCGCCGCGATAGCCGAACAGTTCGCTTTCGATCAGGCTTTCAGGAATCGCCGCGCAATTAAGGGCAACGAAAGCTTTGCTCGAGCGTTGACTGGCCTGGTGCACAGCCTTGGCGAAGGCCTCCTTGCCGGAGCCGGTTTCGCCATTGATCAACAACGGCACATCTCGCTCGAAGACGCGCAGGGCTTTGCGGAAGTCTGCCTGCAAGGCCTCATCACCGAGACAAATGCCCGACAAGCGCGCGGGTGCCGGAATGACCGGCGCAGGCATGATCGGCGTCGGCCTGCGCGATTCGCCGCGCAACACGGCAAACAGATGCCGACCGTCGCGGGTGCGCAACGGCCAACTGGCGCTGGCATTGGCACTCGCGCGGCCAAGCAACTCATTCAGTGAACAATCGAAAAACGCCTCGACCGGTTTACCCAGCAAGCCGCCGCGAATATGCCCGAGCAAGTTCAGCGCACTCTGATTGACCGCACTGATCCGCCCTTCGCCGTCAAACGCCAACAAGCCTTCGCTGAACAACCCGACAGATTCGGCCTGCAGATGAAAACGCAACAACCATTGGTTATCGAAACAACGCAGGAAGTAGCAACTCTCGATCATCTTCGCCGAGAGGTTGACCAGCGCCATGGTGTGAAACTGGCTCTGCCGCGAGACATCGTGACGCGCTGAAGACACGTCGAGCACCGCTAACAGTTCACCGTGCGGATCGAACACCGGACTCGCCGAACAGGTCAGCCCGGTGTGACGGCCTCGGAAGTGTTCGTCCTGATGGATGGTCAGGGCCTGACGCTCGACCAGGCAGGTGCCGATGCCGTTGGTGCCTTCGCAGGCTTCACTCCAGTCGGCGCCCAGCCAGAGGCCGGCACGCTCGAAAATTTTACGTTCGGCCGGCGCGGTGACGCAGTTGAGGATCACCCCGCGCGCGTCGGTCAGCAGCACCGCGTGGCCAGCGCCGGAGAGTTGTTGATGCAGGCTGCTCATTTCATTGCCGGCGATCTGCAGCACTTGTTGCAGGCGTTCGCGGCTTTCCAGTACGCGCCCGTGTTCAAGCACGGTCGGCGCCATGCTTAGCGCCGGGTCGAGGTGATAGTCCTCAAGACAGCGCAGCCATGAACGGGCAATCGACGGGTCGGCACCGGGACCGTGCAGGTGCGGTTTGCCCTGGGTCACGGTGAGAACCTGTTGGGCATGGCGACTCAAATGATTGTCGTGCATTTCTTATTGTTCTCCCCGAGGCTCGACGGCCCAATGCTGAGGTGATGCCCAGCATCCTCCAGCCATCGACGCATTGCAATGCTGGCAAGACTGTCCGGTCACTGGCTGTGCCAAAAGCGGTACAAACTGTCACCCTCTCAGTACCGAAACCGTCACAGGTGCCATCCACCCGTCCGACAAAAACCTGCCAACCCCTTGATTTACCTGCCCTGCACGGCAGTGGCCCGACCTTTGCTCTACGCTTATAGCAAGCGCACTTGCGCGTTTCTCTAATAAGTACAAAGCCAAGGAGAACATCATCATGCGTTACGCTCACCCCGGTACTGAAGGCGCCAAAGTCTCGTTCAAGAGCAAGTACGGTAACTACATCGGCGGCGAGTTCGTCGCGCCTGTCAAAGGTCAGTACTTCACCAACACCTCGCCAGTCAATGGCCAGCCAATTGCCGAATTCCCCCGCTCCACTGCCGAAGACATCGACAAGGCACTGGACGCCGCCCACGCCGCTGCCGATGCGTGGGGCGCGACCTCCGTGCAGGCGCGCTCGCTGATCCTGCTGAAAATCGCCGACCGCATCGAACAGAACCTCGAACTGCTGGCGATCACCGAAACCTGGGACAACGGCAAAGCCATTCGCGAAACCCTCAACGCCGACATCCCGCTGGCCGCCGATCACTTCCGCTACTTCGCCGGTTGCCTGCGGGCTCAGGAAGGCAGCGCTGCCGAAATTGACGGCAACACTGTGGCTTATCACATTCATGAGCCACTGGGCGTGGTCGGCCAGATCATCCCGTGGAACTTCCCGATCCTGATGGCCGCGTGGAAACTTGCGCCAGCGCTGGCGGCCGGTAACTGCGTAGTGCTGAAACCTGCCGAACAAACGCCGCTGGGCATCACTGTGCTGCTGGAACTGATCGGCGACCTGCTGCCGCCGGGCGTGCTGAATATTGTTCAGGGCTACGGCAAAGAAGCCGGCGAAGCGCTGGCCACCAGCAAACGCATCGCCAAAATCGCCTTCACCGGCTCGACTCCGGTTGGCTCGCACATCATGAAGTGCGCGGCCGAAAACATCATTCCGTCGACCGTGGAACTGGGCGGCAAATCGCCGAACATCTTCTTCGAAGACATCATGCAGGCCGAACCGAGCTTCATCGAAAAAGCCGCTGAAGGTCTGGTGCTGGCGTTCTTCAACCAAGGCGAAGTGTGCACCTGCCCGTCGCGCGCACTCGTGCAAGAGTCGATCTACGACGAATTCATGCAAGCGGTGATGAAGAAAGTCAGCCAGATCAAACGTGGCGATCCGCTGGACACCGACACCATGGTCGGCGCGCAGGCGTCCGAGCAGCAATTCGACAAGATCCTCTCGTACCTGGAAATCGCCAAGGGCGAAGGTGCCGAGCTGCTGACCGGCGGCAAGGTGGAAAAACTCGAGGGCAGTCTCGCGACCGGCTATTACATCCAGCCGACCCTGCTCAAGGGCACCAACAAAATGCGCGTGTTCCAGGAAGAAATCTTCGGCCCGGTGGTGAGCATCACCACGTTCAAGGACGAAGCCGAAGCCCTGGCCATCGCCAACGACACCGAGTTCGGCCTCGGCGCCGGGCTGTGGACCCGCGACATCAACCGCGCCTACCGTATGGGCCGGGCGATCAAGGCGGGTCGAGTGTGGACCAACTGCTACCACCTGTACCCGGCACACGCCGCGTTCGGCGGGTACAAGAAGTCCGGCGTCGGCCGTGAAACCCACAAGATGATGCTCGATCACTATCAGCAGACCAAAAACCTGCTGGTGAGCTACGACATCAATCCGTTGGGCTTCTTCTAAAGCCTTCGGGCGACTCTGATATTTATGGGTCGCCCGTTCAACCGCTTTCGCGAGCAGGCTCGCTCCCACAAGGGAGTTGTGTCGCACCACATACACAGGCCCGCCACAAATCCACTGTGGGAGCGAGCCTGCTCGCGAAGGCGTCCTCAATGACACAACACAAGGCCTGGCCGCTCTGGCACGGCCCTTGCGTACCCGTCATTCAGGTTTCGCACTAAAACTGCCGCTGCGTGAACAGCACTCATCCACCCAACTACTGCACCCGAAAGTCCAACAGATCGAACAATAAAAAAACAGAGAGGACTTATGACTTCCACCACACAGCTCAAACCCACACTCGGCACCCTGCATCTGTGGGGCATTGCCGTCGGCCTGGTGATTTCCGGCGAATACTTTGGCTGGAGTTACGGCTGGGGCACCGCGGGCACCCTCGGATTTCTGGTCACGGCGCTGATGGTCGCGACCATGTACACCTGCTTCATCTTCAGCTTTACCGAATTGACCACCGCCATCCCACACGCCGGGGGGCCGTTTGCCTACAGCCGTCGGGCGTTCGGCGAAAAAGGCGGATTGATCGCAGGCATCGCCACGCTGATCGAGTTCGTCTTCGCGCCACCGGCGATTGCCATGGCCATCGGCGCTTACCTGAATGTGCAATATCCGGAACTTGATCCGAAGATCGCCGCCGTCGGCGCGTATTTCGTGTTCATGACCCTGAACATCCTTGGTGTCAGCATCGCTGCGACTTTCGAACTGGTGGTCACAGTGCTCGCCGTCGCCGAATTGCTGGTGTTCATGGGCGTAGTCGCACCAGGCTTCAGCTTCAGCAATTTCGTGCTCAATGGCTGGTCGGGCGCCAACGAATTCACCCTGGGCTCAATTCCGGGAATATTCGCAGCGATACCGTTTGCAATCTGGTTCTTCCTCGCCATCGAAGGTGCAGCCATGGCGGCCGAAGAGGCGAAAGACCCGAAACGCACGATTCCCAAGGCCTATGTCAGCGGCATTCTGACCCTGGTGTTCCTCGCCATCGGTGTGATGGTCATGGCTGGCGGTGTCGGCGACTGGCGTCAGTTGTCGAATATCAACGATCCGCTGCCGCAAGCGATGAAAGCCGTGGTCGGTAATAACTCGTCGTGGATGCATATGCTGGTGTGGATCGGTCTGTTCGGGCTGGTGGCGAGTTTCCACGGGATCATTCTTGGCTACTCGCGACAGTTCTTCGCCCTCGCCCGCGCCGGTTATCTGCCTAAAGGCCTGGCCAAGCTATCGCGCTTCCAGACGCCACATCGGGCGATTCTGGCCGGTGGCGTGATCGGCATCGCGGCAATTTACAGCGACGGACTGGTCAATCTGCAAGGCATGACCCTGACGGCGGCGATGATCACCATGTCGGTATTCGGGGCGATCGTGATGTACATCATCAGCATGCTCAGCCTGTTCAGACTGCGCAAAACCGAGCCAAATCTTGAGCGCACCTTCCGCGCCCCGGGTTATCCGGTGGTACCGGCGATTGCGCTGTTTCTGGCGGTCGTGTGCCTGGTGGCGATGGCGTGGTTCAACACGCTGATCGGTTGTGTGTTCCTGGGATTCATGGCCGCCGGTTACCTGTATTTCCAGCTGACCGCCAAGCAGCGCTCCGAAGCGCCGGCAGACGCTATGCTCGAAGGTATCTGACTGCCATTTAAAAGTGCACAGCGCCCATTCAGGCACTGTGCTGGAACCCTGTAGGAGCTGCCGGAGGCTGCGATCTTTTGATCTTGTTTTTAGAAAATCAAAGTCAAAAGATCGCAGCCTGCGGCAGCTCCTACAGGGGGATTATCGATTACAGGAGGATATTGTGGCCGCATTCGCCCATTCCGTCGGCGCCCAGACCTATCGCTTCGACAGTCTCAAGGACGTCATGGCCAAGGCCAGCCCGGCGCGTTCAGGAGACTTCCTCGCCGGCGTCGCCGCGCTCAACGACGGCGAGCGCGTGGCCGCGCAAATGGCGCTGGCCGACATCCCGCTCAGGCATTTCCTGCAAGAGGCGCTGATTCCTTATGAGTCCGATGAAGTCACCCGACTGATCATCGACACCCACGACAAGCAGGCCTTCGCGGTGGTCAGCCACCTTACCGTCGGTGGTTTCCGCGACTGGCTGCTCAGCGACGCCGCCGACGAAACCAGTCTGCGTAACCTCGCCCCGGGCCTGACCCCGGAAATGGTCGCCGCCGTGTCGAAGATCATGCGCGTGCAGGATCTGGTGCTGGTGGCGCAGAAGATTCGTGTCGTCACCAAATTTCGCGGCACCCTCGGACTGCGCGGACGTTTGTCGACGCGCCTGCAACCCAATCATCCGACCGACGAACCGTCCGGCATCGCCGCGAGCATTCTCGACGGTCTGCTCTACGGCAACGGCGACGCGATGATCGGGATCAACCCGGCGACCGACAGCATCGCCTCGATCTGCGCGATGCTGGAAATGCTCGACGCGATCATCCAGCGCTACGACATCCCGACTCAGGCCTGCGTGCTGACCCACGTCACCACCTCCATCGAGGCGATCAATCGCGGCGTGCCGCTGGATCTGGTGTTTCAGTCGATTGCCGGCACCGAAGCGGCCAACGCCAGTTTCGGCATCAACCTGAATGTCTTGCAGGAAGGCTACGACGCCGGCCTGAGCCTGAATCGCGGCACCCTCGGGCAAAACCTGATGTATTTCGAAACCGGTCAGGGCAGCGCCCTGTCGGCCAACGCTCACCACGGTGTCGACCAACAGACCTGCGAAACCCGGGCCTACGCCGTGGCGCGACATTTCAAGCCGTTTCTGGTGAACACCGTCGTAGGATTTATCGGCCCGGAGTACCTGTACAACGGCAAACAGATCATCCGCGCCGGCCTCGAAGACCATTTCTGCGGCAAGTTGCTCGGCGTGCCGATGGGCTGCGACATCTGCTACACCAACCACGCCGAAGCCGATCAGGACGACATGGACACCCTGCTGACCCTCTTGGGTGTCGCCGGGATCAACTTCATCATGGGCATCCCCGGCTCCGACGACATCATGCTCAACTACCAGACCACCTCGTTCCACGACGCCCTCTACGCCCGCCAGACCCTGGGCCTGAAACCGGCGCCGGAGTTTGAGCAGTGGCTGGCGAACATGGGCATCTTCACCCAAGCGGACGGCAAGGTTCGTTTCGGTAACAACCTGCCGCCGGCCTTTCGCCAGGCGCTGGCGCAACTGGGATGAGTCACATGGAAAAACCGCCCGTCGACCCGCAAAACCCTTGGCTGGAGCTGCGTCGCCTGACCCCGGCGCGGATCGCCCTTGGCCGCACTGGCACCAGTCTGCCGACCAACGCGCAACTGGATTTTCAGTTCGCCCACGCGCAGGCACGCGACGCCGTGCACCTGCCGTTCGATCACGCCGCGCTCAGCGCGCAACTGACGGAACGTGGCCGCGAAAGCCTGCTGCTGCACAGCGCCGCGGCGGATCGCAACAGCTATCTGCAACGCCCGGATCTGGGGCGCAAGCTCAGTGATGAAGCGGCGCAGACCTTGCGCGAATACGCAGCGGCGCATCCCGGCGGTGTCGATCTGGCGATTGTCGTGGCCGACGGCCTGTCGGCACTGGCGGTTCATCGGCATACCTTGCCGTTTCTGACCCGACTGGAGGAGCAGATGACTGCCGACGGTTGGTCGCTCGCCCCCGTAGCGCTGGTGGAACAGGGTCGGGTCGCGGTCGGTGACGAAATCGGCCAGTTGCTCGGCGCAAAAATGGTCGTAATGCTGATCGGCGAGCGCCCAGGCCTCAGTTCGCCAGACAGCCTCGGTTTATATTTCACCTACAATCCAAAGGTCGGACTGACCGATGCCTACCGCAATTGCATCTCCAATGTGCGGCTCGAAGGCTTGAGCTACGGCATGGCGGCGCATCGCTTGCTCTATTTGATGCGCGAAGCCTGTCGGCGGCAGCTGTCAGGGGTCAACCTGAAGGACGAAGCACAGGTTCAGACGCTGGAATCGGATGCCGGTGTAGACATGAAAGGTAATTTCCTACTCGACCCGCCCACAACCTGAACCGTTTCCGCATTGCGTTTCTGCGCCGGTTTCAGGCAGGATCGATGCACGGCCGCACGGGTTTCCCATCGCCGTCAGAGCAGTTGAAGACAGCCACTTGAAGACGAGACCTATCATGCGGATTATTCAAGCGACCCTCGAACATCTGGATTTGTTGACTCCGTTGTTCGTCAAATATCGCGAGTTCTACGGTTCCCTGCCTTACCCGGATTCCTCCCGTGCGTTCCTTGAAAAGCGTCTGCGCCGCAAGGAATCGGTGATCTACCTGGCCCTGGCCGACGATGACGACAAGAAGCTGATGGGCTTTTGTCAGCTCTATCCAAGCTTCTCCTCTTTGTCGCTCAAACGCGTGTGGATCCTCAACGACATCTATGTCGCCGAAGACGCGCGCCGGCAACTGGTCGCTGACAACCTGATCCGCACGGCGAAGAAAATGGCCAAGGAAACCCAGGCCGTGCGCATGCGTGTTTCCACCAGCAGCAACAATGAAGTCGCGCAGAAAACCTACGAGTCCATCGGGTTCAAGGAAGACACCGAGTTCAAGAACTACGTGTTGCCGATCAGCGAAGAGCTTTGACCGCGCATGCAGCCTGTGATGAGGGAGCCTGCTCCCTCAGCCACGCCGAATGCAGCCTGACAATTGTTCACACCCCGACATCCCCCGCTACAAAACCAACGCGCTTTTCATCTTTCAGACCGTATAATCCCGAGCTTTCCGGCTTGTAAGAAAAACTACACCCCGCTGTAGGCTTACACCCGAATCATCCGCACAGGCCTGCAGAGTCGGGCCGTCATACAGGTGCCCCCATGGATTTCAACCCGCTCGACCTTATCCTGCATCTCGATGTGTACCTCGATTTGCTGGTGAACAACTATGGTCCATGGATCTACGCCATCCTGTTTCTGGTGATTTTCTGTGAAACCGGTCTGGTGGTGATGCCATTCCTGCCGGGTGATTCGTTGCTGTTCATTGCCGGTGCCGTGGCCGCTGGCGGTGGCATGGATCCGGTGCTGCTGGGCGGCCTGCTGATGCTCGCGGCCATACTGGGCGACAGTACCAACTACGTGATCGGACGAACGGCCGGCGAGAAGTTGTTCAGCAACCCGAACTCGAAAATATTCCGTCGCGATTACCTGCAACAAACTCACGACTTCTACGACAAGCACGGTGGCAAAACCGTGACCCTGGCGCGTTTTCTGCCGATCATCCGCACCTTTGCACCCTTCGTCGCTGGTGTAGCGAAGATGCCCTACCCGCGCTTTTTCGGTTTCAGCGTGTTCGGTACGGTGTTGTGGGTTGGCGGTCTGGTCACATTGGGCTACTTCTTCGGCAACGTGCCGTTCATCAAGAAAAACCTGTCGTTGCTGGTCGTCGGCATCATTCTGCTGTCGCTGGTACCGATGATTATCGGCGTGGTTCGCAGCCGCTTCGGCGGCACCAAAGCCCAATCGCACTAAGCCGATGTGGTCGCTGAGCGCCTGGCGTCGCCGGCGCCTTCTGGCGAAGCACCCGATTGCCGACGAGATGTGGCAACGGGTGCGCCATCACCTGAGTTTTCTTGACGGCATCAGCGCTGCCGAAGACCAGTGGCTGCGCGAAGCCTGCGTGCTGTTCCTTGAAGACAAACACCTGAGCGCCCTGCCCGGCGTCGAACTGCATCAGGAACAACGCCTGTTGCTCGCCGCCCAGGCGCAGCTACCGCTGCTCAATCTCGGCGATCTGAACTGGTATCAGGGTTTTCATGAAATCGTCCTCTACCCGGACGATTTCCTCAGCCCGCAACGTCATCGTGACGCCAGCGGTGTCGAGCATGAGTGGGACGGCGAACACAGCGGCGAAGCCTGGCAGCAAGGGCCGATCATTCTTGCCTGGCCGGGTGTGATGGCCAGTGGTGGCTGGGAAGGCTACAACCTGGTGATCCACGAACTGGCGCACAAACTCGACATGCTCAACGGCGACGCCAATGGTCTGCCGCCGCTGCATGCCGACATGCGTGTCAGCGACTGGGCAGACGTCATGCAAAAGGCTTACGACGACCTCAACCGTCAGCTCGACCATGATCCTGACGCCGAAACCGCCATTGATCCCTACGCCGCCGAGAACCCGGCCGAGTTCTTTGCGGTCACCAGCGAGTACTTTTTCAGCGCCCCGGATCTGCTGCACGAGGCTTATCCACAGGTCTATGCGCAGCTACAGCTTTTCTACCGTCAGGACCCGCTGGGCAGGTTGCGGCAACTTCAGGCCACAGACCCGGTCTATCAGGCGCACGACTAAGGTCTGCACGACTTTCGGTACATGGCGTCGACGGCAGAATATGCCTATAATCGCCGCCACTTTTTGGTCAATCCGGCCAAGTGTTTTTGGTCAACTACGGGGGCAACGCCCAATGAGCTACAGCAAGATTCCGGCTGGCAAAGACCTGCCGAACGACATCTACGTCGCGATCGAGATCCCGGCCAACCACGCGCCGATCAAATACGAAATCGACAAAGACAGCGATTGCCTGTTCGTTGACCGTTTCATGGCCACCCCAATGTTCTACCCGGCCAACTACGGTTACATCCCGAACACCCTGGCTGACGACGGTGATCCCCTCGACGTGCTGGTTGTGACCCCTTACCCGGTTGCCCCAGGTTCGGTGATCCGCGCACGTCCAGTCGGCATCCTGAACATGACCGACGACGGCGGCGGCGATGCCAAAGTCATCGCAGTGCCACACGACAAGCTGTCCCAGTTGTACGTCGATGTGAAGGAATACACTGACCTGCCGCCACTGCTGATCCAGCAGATCGAGCACTTCTTCGCGAACTACAAAGATCTCGAAAAAGGCAAATGGGTCAAGATCGAAGGCTGGGCCGGTGCAGACGCCGCCCGCGAAGCGATCACCAAGTCGGTTGCCGCCTACAAAGGCTAAGCACCTGCGCTACGCGTGAGGCTTGAAGAAAACCCCGGTTGATCCGGGGTTTTTTGTGCCCGGTAAAAGCCGTCTTAAACAGAGCGTTTATAGCGGACTACAGAAAAGTTTTAGCCTGTGTAATTTCCCACAAGAACGTCTTACATCCCGTCGCAAAATTCAGCCCGTTTTTGAACGTCCGGTTTATTCAAACCGCTCTGGCACGGCCGTAGACTCCGTGTTTATGAGAAAGAACACTAGCGGTCCAAGATTCAAGGCACTCCTGGAAGCTGCGAACATCTCGACGACGGGTTTCGCAAAGTTCTGGGGCACGGAAGCCCAAAATGTCCACAACTGGTACACCCGGGGCGTCCCGGCGTATCGCATGGAAGAAGTCTCACGCCTGCTGTCCGTCAACAGCGAATGGCTGAAAACCGGCCAAGGCACAAAAGAGCTGCCGAGCCTGACTCCGCCTGCCAGCAATGGCGACAGCTTCGACGCTCAGGATCCCCAGGGGTCCTATCGATTCATCCATCCCAACGACATCGAACTGGCC
The DNA here is from genome assembly GCF_015461835.1 of Pseudomonas neuropathica. Classification (GTDB taxonomy): domain Bacteria; phylum Pseudomonadota; class Gammaproteobacteria; order Pseudomonadales; family Pseudomonadaceae; genus Aquipseudomonas; species Aquipseudomonas neuropathica. The sequence continues at coordinate 237,546 of NZ_JACOPX010000009.1, forward strand.
TTCTTCAAAGAAACACCCCTGACCAACGGCTCCGACAAAAACCACGTCATTCAGGACCCGGACCTGTCCATCCGCCTGCTGCGCGCACAGCTTGATCAACTGGAAATCCGCCCCGCCGACGCCATCTGCGCGCACATGATCGGCAACAGCATGGCTGAACGTATCGAAGACGGCTCCGTCGTCGCCATCGACCGCAGCCTGACCCAGGTCGTCGACGGTGAGATCTACGCCATCGAACACGACGGCATGCTGCGCATCAAATACCTGCACCGCATGCCCGGCAACGGCTTGCGCCTGCGCAGCCACAACAACGCCGAATACCCGGACGAAGTCTTCCGCCCGGCACAGATCGAGGAGCAAAGGATTCATATATTGGGCTGGGTGTTCTGGTGGTCGACAGTGAGCAAGCGGCGGCCGGTGGTGCCGTTTCTATGATCTAACGGCCTGCAAAGCCCCCTGGGGGAGTGAGCCTGCTCGCGATGAGACCCTGATAATCGGTACAAATCGTGAATTTGTTCGACTGCGGTCGCTCTAAACCGCACTTCAGACTGGGAATCCCAAGCAAAACTCAGTATCCTGCGCCCCACATTTGCGCATCGACCCGCCCCGCGGCTCAGACAGCGCCCGACGCGGCAGACCAACGTCTGACCAAGTCCCACAGCCGGACGCAGATCCGGATGTACGTTTTGAAGGCTGGCAAGGCTTACCAAAAATAGGCCAAGCCAGTCCCCGAGAAGCCGGCCACAAGCCGGCTTTTTAATTGTCCGAAATAATCCTATCCCATCCAAGAATCCTGCCGATAGCCTAGCTATTGCGGGCATCTCAAGCGTTTCCCTGTCCGATGGTGTTCAACACCATTCGACCTCATCCGACGATGACGTGGGGGGACAGTGTATGGGAATGTGAGGTCGGGTCTGCTAGAAAGGCAAAAGCGACAGGAGAGCGACTAGCAGAATTAATACGAAAGTAGCGCTGTACGCCAGCAAGCTCTTATCCTCAGCACCGGTTAACAAGCCGGCATTAAGAACGTGTGGAGTTTGTAAAATGGCAGCGCCTGCGCAACCAAAGATTTACCATATCTGCCACGTGGATCGCTTACCGTCCATCATCGCCAGCACGGGATTGTTGTCTGATGCGGTACTGTTGAATCAAACGTTGCCGGGCACGGTCATTGGCATGAACCACATCAAGCAGCGGCGACTCCAGCAACTGAGGCTGGCTAGCCATCCAATTTTGCACGTGGGCGAATGCGTGCCGTTCTACTTTTGCCCGCGTTCGGTGATGCTGTATTTGATCTACCGGCAAAGCCAGGAACTGACCTACAAGGGTGGGCAGGGGCCTATCGTGCATTTGGAAGCAGACCTGTACGCTTCGGTGCAATGGGCTAATGCCCAAACTAGGCGCTGGGCATTCACATTATCCAACGCCGGAGCCTACTACTTTGAAGACAGAGCAGATCTTGCCCATCTCAATGAGATTGACTGGAACGCAGTGCAAGCACGCGACTGGCGCCAGTGTAAAGAAGGCAAGCAGGCCGAGTTTCTACTCGAAAACAGCTTTCCCTGGCACCTGATTGAGCGCATCGGGGTGCAATCCAAGCAAATTTATACGCAGGTAGCTAATGTGTTACCTGTACAAGGGCACAGGCCAACGGTCGAATTACGCCCTGAGTGGTATTACTGAATGAAGAGTCGGCCATGATTGAATTTACCAGCGGCGACATCCTGCAGGATGAGTCTGAAGCCATAATCAACACAGTGAACTGTGTCGGCGTGATGGGCCGTGGCATTGCCTTGCAGTTCAAGAACATGTGGCCACAGAACTTCAAGGCCTACGAGGCTGCCTGCAAGCGCCAAGAGGTGCAGCCAGGCCGAATGTTCGTTTTCGATACGAATCAGCTCACGCTACCGCGTTACATCATCAATTTTCCAACCAAACGTCACTGGCGCGGCAAAAGCCGCCTACAGGACATTGACTCGGGACTCAGCGCCTTGGTGGCCGAGATTCGGACCCGTGGAATCAGCTCAATCGCCATTCCACCGTTGGGTAGCGGTTTGGGCGGACTTGATTGGGCCGATGTACGCCCACGTATCGAGGCAGCCATGATCGACCTGCCGGACGTTCGTGTTCGCGTCTACGAACCCATGGGCGCACCAGCAGCAGACAAAATGCATCACAGCCGAGAAGTGCCCAGTATGACCGCTGGCCGCGCCGCACTTGTCGAGCTGATGAATCGCTATGTGCGCGGATTGCTTGATCCCACAATTAGCCTGCTGGAGGTGCACAAGCTGATGTACTTCATGCAAGTAGCGGGAGAACCCCTTCGCCTCAAATACGTACAGGCTCCCTATGGTCCTTACGCCGAGAACCTGCGCCATGTATTGCGAGCGATTGAAGGCCACTTGGTTGCCGGCTATGCCGATGGTGGCGACGCGCCAGATAAACCATTAACGCTGGTGCCTGGTGCAGTCGAGGAAGCAAATGCTTTCTTGGAGGCGAATGCTAAAACCCGCGCCAAATTTGATCGGGTCGGTGAGTTAGTAGAAGGGTTTGAAACACCTTTTGGCTTGGAACTGCTCTCAACAGTGCACTGGATCATTGAACAAGGTGAACCCTTGTCCTGCGTCGATGAGGTTGTTGCCCATACTTACGCGTGGAACGCCCACAAGAAGCAATTCACACCGCGCCAAATTGGTATCGCCGTGGACGTATTGGCAGCCAAAGGCTGGATTGAACCCTTGGGACTTAGCGCCTGAACCAATGCTCCGTGCACTAATCGCAACGGATCAAGCCACCTGCGCTTCGGCCGAGCTAGCCACGTCGCTGACATGATTGCTGGTACTCTGAATCAGGTGAATTGGATCACAAAACATGGATCGAACGATGAGTGGAGAGACAGTAGAGCAACAGAGCGTATCGAAATACGTTCATGTTCAAGCGCAGCCAGATCACCTGGAGTCTCTCGCTCGTGGAAAACCCATCAATGCGCTCGCAGAGCTCATCTGGAATGCATTGGACGCAGACGCTGATCAGGTACACATCCGAATCACTGACAATGAGCTGGGTAGTCCGGTAGAAATCGAGGTTTTGGATAACGGTAACGGCATCACTGTGCAAGAAGCTGAGCAGGCTTTCGGCAACCTAGGCGGTTCATGGAAAAGAGACCATAGAGCAACTACTGGAAAACAAAAAAAATTACACGGCAGAAATGGTAAGGGCCGGTTCAAAGCCTTCGCGCTGGGGCATGACGTAACTTGGGACACCACATTTCTTGACGGCTATGACAGTCTGCTCCAGCACGCAATCAAAGGACAAGCGAGCAAGCTGCAAGACTTCGAAATCAAAGAAGCTCATCCAGCACCGATAGGCCGACATCGAGGTACCAGAGTACATATTTCCAATCTTCAAGACTCCTTAGGCGTACTGACGCAAGATGGTTCAGCAACTAGGCAGTTCGCCGAGATCTTCGCTCTCTACCTGCGCAATTACCCGGCCACGAATATAACTTTTCGTAACGAGCGCATTGATCCGAAATCGGTTCAGAAATCGCACGACTCTGTTGAGCTACCAGCATTCCAAGCAATAGATGGAACCGAGGTACAGGCCAAACTAGATATCGTCGAATGGAGCTTTGCAAAGAAAGAGCGGCGGATATGCCTCTGCGATAGCGACGGTTTTGCCCTTCACGAGGTTGAGGCCGGTATCCGACCTGGAGGGGAATTTAATTTTACGGCATTCCTACGCTCGGACTACATCGCGAAGCTGCAGCACGAGAATCTGCTCGCGCTCGATGACTTAAATGCCGACCTACGCCGTCTTGTCGACAGCGCGCGTACGGCAATGCGGTCCCATTTCCGTCGCAAAAAAGCAGAGACCGCATCTGAATTGGTTCAACAGTGGAAAGATGAAGGGGTCTATCCGTTCGCAGGAGATGTTGGGGACGAGCTAGAGCAAGCCCGAAGAGAAGTCTTCGACATCTGTGCGCTAAACGTACATCAGTATCTCGACTCTTTTCGCGAAGGCCATACTCGGAATCGTCAGTTCACCCTCCGAATGATCAAGACCGCTCTTGACGAAAATCCCGAAGCTTTGAAGCGCATTCTTACGGAGGTTTTAGACCTTCCTAAAGAGAAGCAATCGGAGCTTGCCGAGCTACTCCAATACACCACTCTTTCAGCCATTATCGAAGCAAGCAAGCTAGTTACGGATCGACTGCAATTTCTAGTTGGACTAAACGAACTTCTGTTCGACGGCGAGTCGAAGCGAGAGCTGAAAGAGCGTACTCAGTTGCACAGGATGCTGGAGAGTGAGACCTGGATCTTTGGAGAGGAATACCTGCTGACCAGCAGCGATGAGAATCTGAATACAGTCTTGCGCAAACACTTGGGCAAACTGCGGCCTTCCGAGAAAAAACCCAGAAAGTCAAAAGCAGTGCTCCGAGATGATGGCTCCCAGGCAGTCATCGATTTACTACTAGGGCGGGAAGTACCTGCCTATGCGAAGACACGTCGTGAATACCTAGTCGTAGAGTTGAAACGTCCCTCACAGAAAATCGACCTTGAGGTAAAAGCACAAGTCGAAAGCTATGCTATGGCTGTCGCCGCCGATGAGCGATTTGATAAGCACAATACCCACTGGACATTTCTAGCAGTATCGAACGAGATGACAGAGGAAGCGGCGCGATCAGTTCGCCAGCAAGGAAAAGCCTTCGGCTTCTTTCATGATGAGCCGAATCTGAAGATAGGTCTTGTTACCTGGAGTGAAATCCTTGGTGCGTCCCGTGCTCGACTAGAAGCCTTCCGTGAAAAACTGGACTACACCGCTACAAAAGACGAAGGTATAGCCTTGCTTCATAGTAAATACTCGCAATATCTTCCTCAATCGCTTCAACCGAAGTAGCCAATTGAAAAGTGAGACGTTTTCGTCAAAGAAGCCACGCATCAGCGAGATTGAGGGACAAATGGGGGAGCAGAATTTTGCCCCACCAAAAAGCCCACCAAAATAAGGCCACAACTCAAAAATAACGCGCCCACAAGCCGGCTGTTTAATGGCTGAAAGAAAGTGCGGATAGTCCGAGCTGAAAAAATCGTGGGCACGCCCTGCGAGGGGCTACGCCAGGCACTTGAAGATGTCGTTGACTGGGGCAAGCTGCCGCTTAATGAGTCAATGCTCAGGGAAGAGAATGAAAAACTCATTGGTGTCGTTACCGAACGACTCGCCGCCCCACAACGAGTAAAAGCAAGTCTGGATGACCTGTAGTTCTCATGCCGTTATCAATATCCAGAAATAGGTCAACAGCCTGCTGACCTAAATCATTTGTGCAGGAACATCTCGCCCCCTCACGGATAACTAAACGCCTTAACCAACGTCAACTCCCCCACCGCGCGCATCGGGATCAGGAACGTCTCCATCTTCTCGCTCGGCGTGCCCTCTTCAGTAATCACCGTCACCTGCGCCGTGGTCAGTGCCTGTACCGCCTCATCTCCACCCTCATCATCCCCGCGATAGCCACCGCCGTAGTAATTCACATAGACCAGATATTGCCCCTTGATCGGCGCCGGCATGGCGAAGATTTCCGGGCCATAACCGGTGGTGACGTCAACGTCGAGCGCGGCGCCGTTGGCGACACTGCGGTTGCCGTACCAGATGTGCGCGCCGTCGGGGGTGACGAGGTGCAGGTCGAGGTCGGTGCCGTCGCTATCCCAAGCCAGCAGTACGCGTAACTTGGCCGGGGTAGCGCCGCCGCTGGTATTGAGGAATTGGGTGCGGTGGCGTTGTTTACCGTCGGGACTGCGCACTTCGACGCTATTGCTGCCGTTAGGGAAGGAGAACGGGCGGTCGAAGCGGCCGCTGTCGTCGATTTTCAGCGGCATGCTCACGCCATTGACGATCAGGCGGCCGGGGTCGTTGTCCTTCCGCGCAGCTTTGATCTCGCCGCTGATGCGGGCAGTGTTGGCTTGGCCGACCGGGGTGTTGACCGATGATGCCGGGTAATTGACGGTCTGGCGGAAGCTTTCGCCCTCGCCTTCGGGTGCGCCGCTGCGCCAGCCGCCGATCGGGGTATCGAGTTTGACGCCGTCGGCAGCGATGGCTGGCGAGAGCGCAGTCAAGGTGCAGAGCAGCAGCAAGACCTGTGGATAACGGAGTGTCATGGTCTATTCCAGCAAAAGGTGACGGGCGAGCCCTTCGATGTAGGTTTCATCCTGGCCGTTGGGGTGTGCTTCAAAGGCCAGGTGCAGATATTCGTGGGTCAGGTCGAGGCGATCCTGCAGGGTCAGTACGCCGCGCACGTAGATACGTTGGCGTTCGCGGTCGACGAAGGGCCTGCCGAAGGCCAGTTTGCATACGGCGAAGGTGCTGACTTCGTTGTAGCCGGTTTCGCTTTCCAGCTTCGGGCGCCAGCCGCGTCGTTGTTTCTGCAGCCAGTCTTGGGCGGCGGGTAGTGCCTCGCAGGACGCGACCGGATTGTCCCAGCGACTGAGGCTGGCGCGCGGATAGGCGTGCAGGAGAATCGCGTCGTAGCGCTGACCGGCGTTGGCCTGCTCGACGGCTTGTTGCCAGGCGAGTTTGTCCGGGCCGGGTTGATCGGAGTGATAGGTGACGGTGCTACCGGCCAAAACCAGATCCGCCGTCCATGCGGCGATGTTGCGCGATTCAGCAGAGGCCGGGCGTGGTGCGACGCGCTGGCGGTTGCTGCTGTCATCGATACTCAGGCAGTCGCCGTTGCGTGTGGCGTTTTGCAGCAGATAAGTGCGGATCGCTACGGCCAACGCCTTGGCCGCTTCGGCAGGTTCGGGTCTGGCTTCACGCTCCAGTACGCGAGCGACGTATTCTTCGCGATCAAGCCTGGCGACGAGTTTGTCGTTGAGCAGAAACAGTTCCCCGTCGCTGTGGATATCCAGCGCGTTGCCATTGGCGAATTCGACGCGGTAATCGCCTTGCAACGGGCCGGACGTCACCACCCGCTCACCAGCCAAAACCCGCGTGAGCGGATAGCGCGAGAACAACCCGACTTCAACACAGCGCCCCGCCTCTGCCGGCCATGCCGCTGGCAAAACGGTCGCCAACGCCTGGCCGTAATGGCGCAAAACCATCTGACTGGTACCACGCCCGCCAGCCCAGAGCGGAGATCCGTCCGCGGTCCAACCGGCGAAACCACCCTGGCGCGACTGCGGATCCTGATCGCCAAGCCAGCTCCAGGTTTTCGCCCGCAAACGCCCGCCCAGTTCGCCGACGACATTACCGTCCGCCGCATTCAGCACCACATCGAGCAGCACGCGACGCGCTTGATCCTGCGCCGGCAAAGCAGCCAAGACCTTCAACAACTCAATCACGGAAACCCGTTGAGCCGGCTGCACCGACGGCAAATCCAGCAGCCACGATGGCGCCCGCCGCGCCTGCCAATACGTGCGCCAATCGGCAGAAGAAATCCCCAATCGCGCAGGCTCAAAGTACAACCCGCAGGATTTCACCAACGCCTGATCACGCTCGATCCTGCCGCCCGCCGAGCAGCAATAAACCTCTTCCTTCGACTGTCCGCGACATTCATAAGCAGGCTCACGCGCACCGGTATCGACCAGCCATGCGTATACGAACAATTTCCACAGACTGCCCAACGGGGTATCGAGCGTCGGCGGCAAGGGCTCCCGGGCGATCAATTGCGTCTGACTCAACGACAACAACTCGCCCTTATAGGCCACGCGCAACGGCTCATCCTGCGCCGTCGCCAGCGCAGGTATCACACACATCAGCAGCCACAGCAGCGGCCGGCTCATGTCAGTTGACCGTGACCTGACCAAGGGCGGCTTTCACTTCCTGGGCCTGATGCTGCGGCGCGTAGACCTGTTTGAAACGCACCGGCGGCAGGCTGAACTGGCCCTTTTGCGAGAAGCGCACCAGATGGCGCAAGCGCAATTCGCCGCTCAGCGCATCGACCGGCACCGCATAAGCCAGTTGCCCCGGTTCGAAACGCGCCTTCTCCAACGAGGTCGGTTCAGTGCCGTCCTTGCCCTGCAACTTGATGCCCCAGGTGGTGCGCTCGACATCGGCGCCCGGTGGTAGCGGCACTTCGAGCATGCCGTAGCGCAGCGGTTTCGGCGCTTTGCTGGTGAGGATCACTTCGTCCAAATACAGGCTGTCGCTGGACAGCGGCTTGCTGCCGATCGGCTCCAGTTTGAAGGTGAACGCTTCCTCGCCCGGCACCAGTCGCGACAGGCGACGGGTGATGGTCACGGCCATCGGATCGACTGCCGGTTGCTGGCTCTGGAAACTCAACGCCGCGCGCAGCGGACGCTCCTGCGTACCGGACACCGACAACACGCTCGGCACTGGCGTCGCGCCCTGCCACGTCCAGTACATCTCGCCGCTGGCTCCGTAGTTCTTCTTCCAGCCTTCACCCGGCGTCAGTGCAATGGTCGGCGACGCCTGGGCGATGCTGCGTTGCAGCCAGGTCAGCGCCAGCGCACGTTCGAGGGTCGACTGCTGCGGCAGCAAACGTTGCAACAACGCCGTAGCACGCGCCTGATCGAACGCTTGCAGCGACAGGTTCAGCGCCTCGGCGAACGGCTGCGAACTGACCGCCAGACGCTGTTGCGCAGCCCCTACCTGACGATTGAACGTTTCCGGCAAGGCGACCTTCGACTGCGTGGCCAACGCAGCGGTCAACACCCGCGCCGCCGCCAGACCGAGCGCCGAATCCGGGGCGCTCATCACCAGACTGTCTTCGCCGTCGTCCATCAGGGTTTCGGCGTTGCCTTCACCGGCCTTGGCCAGATCCTCCATCAAGCCGCTGAGCAAGGTGTTCACCGGCAAATGCATCTGCTTGGCGAACGACAGAATCAGCGCGCGCTGCAGCAACGGTGTGTTCGGCGCTTGCTTGGCGTAAACCTCCAGGACTCGCTGCCAATGCTCCGGCGGCAAGGTCAATTCCAGCACCTGGCTAGCGTTCCAGTCGGCGTAGTAAGCGTAAGCCGTGAGGAACGCATCCGGTTCACCGTCGTAACCCCACCAGGTGAAGCTCGCCGACGGCCCGGCCATTTGCACCAGACGCAGACGGCTGTTCTGCATGATCAGACGCAAGCGATCACGAATCTGCGGATTCGATGCCAGCGATGGATAGGCAATGCTCAACGGCAGCAAACGGCTGGCAGTCTGCTCGACGCCGCCGTACGGATAGCTGAGCAGATCATCGAGTGCCGAACGGAACAACGCTTGCGGGCTGTCATCCAGACGCAGGCGAATATCGGTGGCGTCGGCCGGCAGACTCAACGGTGTGTCACCGCTGGCCACGTCGAGGCTTTGAGTCTGAGTGACTTGCCAGCCGTCACCGGTCGCACTCAGGCGCACGGCGAGGGAATCGGCGGTCTTGCCGTCCTGCACCAACTCCGCCGTCCATTCGCCGGAAGCCAATGTGAACGCCGGCAGCGGCAGATAATTGATGCCGTTGTTCAGGGTCACAGGCAGACGCTGTTCGGCGCCCGCATAGTGAGTGACCAGTTCAGCCTTGACCGGTTTCTCGGCTTGGCTGAAGGCGAACACGCCGAGTTGCGGCTGATCGCTCTTACGGAATTTGCTCGGCCCGCTCCACTTCAGGTACAGCGGTTTTTCCGAACGCACGAACTGCTTCTTCTGCCCGACCTGACCGTCATCGGCGATCGCGCGAGCGGTAATGCGCCAGCGGGTCAGCGAGTCCGGCATCTTGAAGGTGAAGCGGGTTTTGCCGTCGGCACCGGTCAACAACTCCGGCTGCCACGCGGCGGTATCAACATCTTCACGACGCGGCCGCTCCAGCACTTTTACACCACGCTCGCTGCGGTTGGCTTTGCCCGGCGCGCCGGGGCTGCCCGGCAACGCGACGTCGTAACTGATGAACGACAGGCTCGCACTGGTGCGCACGTTGTTGCGGCGCGGGTGGTAGAAGAACTGGTCGATGGTCGGCGCGACTTCCGGTTGCAGCGCGTAGACCATTTCGTCGACGACGCTGACGGTCAGATGCGCCGGAACCGCTTTGCCGGCGAACTGCGTGCTCAGATCAACCGTGACCGTGTCGCCCGGCAAATACACCGCTTTATCAGTGCTGATCGCCACGTCGATTTGCGGCGCGACCACTTTGATCCCGGCGTTCTGGAAGCTGTACTGACCGCCCTTGGTGTAGAGCACGGAGAAGGTCAGGTTTGGCGCAAAGTTGTCCTTGACCGGGATGCGTGCGCGGTATTGGGTGTCGCTGAGTTTTTCCAGTTTCAGCCAGTCGCCGCCCTTGGCCAGCAGCGCGGTGGCTTCGACCTTGTCGCGCTCCAGCGAGAGCAACGCATCACTGACCGGCTCCGGGAAAGTGATCAGCGCCAGTGCTTCATCGCCAGCCTTGTACTCGGCTTTGTCGAGGACGATTTCCACAGTGCCCGGCACTGCTTTGACGCCGTCGCCAGTGACCGAATGCCCCGTGGCACCGAGCACGCGGCCGTGTTGATCTTTCAAGGTCAGGTTGTAAGTGCCCGGACGATCAAACGCCAGGCTGAAGCCCTTGTCCGTCGCCGCGAGTTTGCCTTCACCGGTGCTCTGGTCTTCCAGACGCACCCAGCCATAGGTGCTCGGCGTCACCGCTTTGCTTTGCTCGGTGCCGCCCTCGTTGGCGTAGCTGAACGCAACCTTGTCGCCGACTGCACTGAAGCGTTGCGGCGCGCTCAAGCGGAAGCTCGCGGCGCCACGGTCGATGAGGATTTCCTTGGTGGTCTTGACCCGATACGCCGCGCCATCGCTGGCGAACACGGTGAGCATGTAGCGGCTCGGTTTGTCGGCGGCCGGCAGATCAAGGGTCGCGTTGCCTTTGCTGTCGGTAGTCAGTTCGGTGCTGGTCAGTTCCACCGGGAATTGCCCGAGGTATTGCAGCTCGTTGTCGACCATCGACAGTTGCTGGGCGCGCAGGCTCAGGGTCAGTTTGGCGTTGGCCACCGGTTTGCCGTCCGGGTACAGCAACAGCAGACTGCCTTTGACCGGATCGCCAGTGCGGTAATCCTGCTTGGCCAGATTCAGCGAAATCTCGAAGTGCGGCTTGATGTACTCGGCCACGCGAAAAGCGCTGCTGTAAGCCTGGTCCTTATAGTTGAAACGGATCTCGTAACCCCCGGCCACTGCGTTGTCCGGCAACTGGAAGCGGCCTTGAGTACCGGCCTTCGAATCGAGTTTCAGGTCGAGGTGTTGCAACTCGGTGCCGGTGGCGTCGAGCACGCTGACCGTGACATCCGCCGCACCGGGCAACACCGAGTCCCGCGCATTCTTGAACTCGCGACCGACGATTTTCAGCGACACCCAATCACCCGGGCGATACAGCGGCCGGTCGGTGAAGGCATACAGTTTGGTGTCGTAGATTTCGCTGTCGTAATAGAAGTTTTCCGAGACGAATACACCGCCCTCTTCGTCCTCGCCGATGACGAACGAACGCTCCGGACTGACGTGTTTCAGGCGCAGCAAACCATCGGTATCAGTCGCACCGCTGCTCATCACGCCGAGGCCGTCAGTCCACAGCACATTCACCTTCGGTACCGAGCTGCCTTCGTGTTTGCGCGCGGCCCAGACCAGCAATTCATCGCCGGCAATCTTGCTTACCGCGACGGTGTTGGAAACGAAGACCATGGTGGTCGCGCGGTACTTGCCGATCAGCGCTTCGACCAGATACAGACCCGGCTTCAGATTGCCCAACGGGATGTAAACGTTGCCGGGTGCGACGCTAACGAAATCACTGGATGAACCCGCCAGATTCACCCCTTCCGGCGGCTGAATCGGCTTGGCCTGCCACAGCGGATAACGGAACTGGCTGACCACCGGCAGACCCGGAATCAGCGCAAATTGCGGCTGCGCGTCGTACGGCGTCGGCGCTGCGATGGCGTTGCCCATCTTCAGTTCCGGCACTTCTTCGGTGACCTGTTTGCGCGATTCATAAGAGAACGCGCGCTGCATCACCCGCCGGGATTTGCGGTACCAGTTGTCCCACAGATACGCGAGGGTGTTGGACAGGCCTTCGCCCTTGAACTGGCCGTCGCTGACCACCCGATGCAGGTTCTTTTGACGCTTGAGGAAATCCAGCGGTTTGTCGATGCGGTACACACGAATATCCGCGCCGCCGTAAGGTTCCATGCGGAAACGACGATAGTCACGGCCCGGCGCTTCGAGACGGACCATTGCCTGTTCATCAGCAGCGAAACTGCTGTCGGCGAGCAGGAAAAAGCTTTCACCCGAGACCGGCGTGTAGCCGCTCGGCTCGACCGAATCTTCGGCACTGACGGTGGCCATTGGCAGCAATAGCGCCAACAGCAGAGGAATTCGGGAACAGATACGCAACATGCGGGCACCGGTCATTGGGAGAGAAAGTTCAGTCGATAGACGCCGATGAAGTTGGGGTTGGCTGCGTCGGGTATCCATCGGGTGTCCTTCCATGTCATGAGTTGCTGCAGGCTTGCTGAACGCATGCCGTTGTCAGTGGGGGTGGTGGTGCCGGTGTGATAAGCGATGTAGCGGCCCATCCAGATCATCAGGTGCTGGTCGTCGCCCTGATCGAAAAACATCAGATCACCGGGCCGTGCTTGCGACACGTCGCGGCTGACCAGATGGCTGTTGAACTGAATCAGTTTGATCGCGTTGACGTACGGCCCGACCTTGCCGCCGCCCTGCTGCCATTGCTGGGCGAGCTTGCGTTGCTCATCGCTGAGCGACAGTTCCGGCGGCAGATAGCGATTGGACAGGCCATTGCTGCGCAGCCATTTGTCGTCGTGGACTTTCAGCGCTTCGTTGGCGGCAAAACGCACCAGCCCGGCACAGTCCTGCTGATACCAGCGCGGACTTGGGCCTTGGCTCAACTGCTCTTGAGCGATGCGCACGAACCAGGCGCGAAACACCTGGGATTGCGCCGGATCGAGTGCGGGTGCTTCAACGGCGCGGGCGCCCGCACTGAGCAACAGCGCGAGCAGGCCGAGGCTGCGGATCAGTGTCGTCACAGCGCTTTCCATTCCAGCGGCAACCATTGCCAGTGGCCGTCAGGCTCGCTGCCTTCCGGCAGCGTCAGCGCGTATTTGCCGTAGCCGCCGAGGGTGCGCAGTTTCGGAATCAGATAGGTTTGCGCGGCGTTGTAGAACACCGGCTCCATGTCTTGCGGCAGGCTGTCGAGGGTTTCCTGCTGCATCAGTTGCGCCATCGAATCCGGGCCGAAGTAGATCGGCATCAGCACGTCTTTGGGCAACACGTCGGCCATCGGCGGGAAGCGTTTGTCGAGGGTGCCGAGGGCCTTGTCGACGAGTTTGTCGTCGAGGGAAAACAGCAGCGTCGAACCGTGGCGAGCGAGGCTGACCTTCATGAAAGCCTTGCCGGAAATCGCGTCCGGATTTTCCGCAGTCTTCGCCGCATACGGGCCGAAGTTGGAGCTGACCTGACGCTGCCAGACGTGGTTCTGGCCTTCCTGCTTCTCGACTACCGGGAACACGTTTTCTTCGACGTTGGCTTCGAATGCACCGACCATCGAACCGAACAGCTTGCCAAGATCACCGTCGAGTTTGCTGCTGTCCTCGTCTTTCAGACTGGCCACCAGCAATGGCGTGTACAAACGCGAATCGGCGTACCAGCACAGGCCTGCCGCACCGGCCACATGTTCGGTGAGGGTTTGCGCCACAGCTTCTTCGGCGCCGAGTTTTACCAGCAGTGGTTTTTGCGGTTCGGCCGCGACCGGCAGGGTCACGCAGGCACTGGCGCCCAGCGGCATCGCTTGCCAGACCGGTTTGAAATCAAAGTCGGGCTGGTTGTCCAGTTCGTCCATGGCGAGGTAGCTGTGCCAGCCCTTGTCATCCATGTCGAAGCGCAGCCCGGCGAAGTTCGGGATGAAACGCTGATAACCCATGGCCAGAACGCTGGAGTTGACCGATAGGCGTTGCTTGGTTTCCGGAGTTTTCGCCGGCAGGCCGAACGCTTCGGGGAACAGTTTTTCGCCATTGAGCAACGCCGCCAGCGCTTGTGGCGAGACGTGACCGGACTCTTCAGACACGCCGCTTTCCGGGTCGTAATACTTGGCCGGATTGGACAGCACCACCAGTTTGTCGCCGTGGGAGGCGAACAGCAGCGCTTTGCTGGCGTTGTAGGTCAGTTGGTACAGCGGCACGCTATCGCCGCCGACTTTGAGTTCGCCCATCTGACTGAGCTGCGTGTCATCCAGCGCTACTTTCGCCAGCGGCTCGAGCAATTTCGCCAGACCGCCGCGATCCATCACCAACAGGAAATCCTTCAAGCGACCATCCGCGCCACGCCACAACGCCACGTCTGCCGGCTGATCGAAAAGCTGTTCGATCAGGCTGTCCTGCAACTTCAGGTCATGCTCGTAGATGATCCGGCGCAGGCTGCCGATCAGCCCGAGGCGGTCGGCATGAGTTTCGTAATAGAAGACGAAATCTTCGGTGAGCGTGGCTTTGAGGAACGGTACGGTGAGCAGATCCTTGGGCAACTGGCTCAGCGAGCGGGTTTCCAGCAATGCATCCGGGCGACTCAGGCCAAGCTTGTCACTCGCCAACTCCGCCGGCGGCGCCTTGGGCTTGAGCAGCAGCCAGCCGAAACCACCCGCCACGCCGGCCACCAGGCACAACCCGGCCAGCAGCAAAGGCCAGCGTCGCGAAGGTTTGGCCGCTGGCGTTTCGACAGCTGAAGTCACAGTGTTTTCGCTCATCTTTTCAAAGCCCGATTTCATCCGTGCAGCGGGATGCTTATTAATAGTTGAAAGTCTTGACCAGCAGCAGATCACCGATCGCCCGCAGCGGCACGATGAACGTTTCGCGTTTTTCGTCGACGGTGTTTTCGTTGAGCACCAGCGTGATTTGCGAGGTGATCACCTCGTTCTGGTTGCTGGTCTCCTCGAAGTTATAGCCGCCGTTGCCGAAGTTGCCCCAATAGTTGACGTAAACCAGATAAGTGCCGTGCAGCGGCGCAGTCATGGTGAACATTTCCGGGCCGGGGCCGTCGACGCCATCCGGGTCGAGACCGCCGCCATTACTCAGCGCCGGCTGCGCCCAGAACGCATGCTGACCGTCGGGCGTGACAATGTGCAGATCGAGTTCGGCTTTCGGATCGTCCCAGCCCAAGACAAGACGAATTCGCGCCGGCGTGCGCAAATTGTTTGCTTCATAAAATTGCACGCGCTTGAGCGACTGGCCTTCGGCGCTGATCACTTCGACGCTGTTGGAGCCGGCGCCGAACGCGTAGGGCCGGGCGAAACGGCCCTGGTCGTCGGTGTACAGATTCAATGGATTGCCATTCACGGCGAGGCTGTGCGGCGGACGCATATGGCCGATGGCCTTGAGCTGGCCCTGGATCATCGTGCGATTGCGCTGAATGCCGCGATCAATCGGCGGCGTGGGATAGGCGACTTGCGGGTTTTCCGTGCGATCGAGCAAGCCGTGATAGCGCCAGCCGCCCACCGGTTCCGACACCTCGGCCGTCGGCGCCGCCAGCAGCGCGGGCGCGCAAGCCAGGCCGATCAGCAGCCAAAAAAATGAACGCATGTAATGCCTCCTGCCATGCCTGAACGAAACCTTGCACCCGATCCTCGGTACTTCACAGCGGTGAAAACTGCGTTTCGTCTGAAAGACCCGTGACTATGGGGTCGTAGAAGGCGCGAAGATTAGCCATTTGGCGGTTTTTTAACAATCGGATACATGTGCTTTTGCTGTAGGAATCACGCCAATCCGGTGGACGGTGAGCCGAATAGCCGTCATATTCGGCTCATAAAATGAGCCGAATAGCATTTCTATTCGGCTCACGGACTCAAGGCAGGCAACGAATGGCAACTTACTGGATCTGGCAGCAGCCCGATTGGCCCGACTTCAACTGGCAGGCGGAACGCCTGGCACCGTTGTTGCGCGAGTGTGTACAGGCCCAAGGTCAGTTGATGGGGATGGCCGGTTCGGTAGGTGACTCTTTGGGGGCTCAGACCGAACTGGACGCCCTTTTGCAGAATATCGTGACGTCTTCGGCCATCGAAGGTGAGCAACTGAATGTTGGCTCCGTACGGTCGTCCTTGGCGCGACGGTTGGGCCTGGAGTTGATCGACGGCGATAACGTCAGCAAACGCAGTGAAGGTCTGGCGCAGCTTATGCTTGATGCCACCCGTCGATTTGCCGAACCGTTAACGCTGGAGCGCTTGCTGGAATGGCACCAGTGGCTGTTTCCCGATCAAGAGGCTGACCTAACTGCACGCTCAATACATGCGGGTGCGCTACGCGGTGACGAGCCAATGCAGGTGGTTTCGGGTCGCATTGATCGTCCAACGGTTCATTTCGAAGCCCCACCACGCCAAGGCCTTGAGCAGCAGCTCGACCAGTTTCTCCAATGGTTCGAGGCCAGCCAGCATCAGACAGCTCTTGACCCGATGCTACGCGCGGGCATCGCCCATTTCTGGTTTGTCACTTTGCATCCGTTCGACGATGGCAACGGTCGCCTCACCCGCACCATCACTGATCTGGCGCTGGCACAGGGCGAAGCGCAAGCCATCCGTTTCTACGCCATGTCGGCGAGCATTCTGGATGATCGTTCCGGCTACTACCGGATTCTGGAATCGAGCCAGAAAGCCACACTGGATATCACCGAGTGGCTCACTTGGTTCCTGCAAACCTTGGTACGCAGTCTGCAACAAGCCATCACCCGGATTGAAAGCGTGCTGGGCAAAACGCGTTTCTGGCAGGCACACCGCGAGTCCGAACTTTCGGCGGAGCAGGTCAAGGTACTCAATCGCCTGCTCGACGGCGGCGAGCGGGGCTTTGAGCACGGTATCAGCGCCGGTCAATATCAAGCGGTGGCGAAAGTGTCGAAGGCCACGGCGACCCGACATCTTGCGGAGTTGCTTGAGAAAGGTTGCCTGCAACGCTTGCCGGGGGGCGGTCGGAGCACGCGCTACCAGATCAATTATCCGGACAGAGCAGCCCGTTAAACCCAACCGCCACAGAGTCATGTTTGCCCTTGAGGGCCGGCCCCTCATTTGCCCATAACCCCCCTATCTGCTAGTGTCGCGCCGGTTTAACGTCAACCGGAAATCGCCGCCATGGCCCGCAAAAAAGCTGCACTGGATTTCGAACAGTCCCTCGCCGACCTGCAAACATTGGTCGAGCGTCTGGAGAACGGTGAATTGTCGCTGGAAGACTCGCTGACCGCTTTCGAGCAGGGCATCGGCCTGACCCGTGATTGCCAGGCAGCGCTGGCGCAAGCCGAGCAGAAGGTGCAAGTGCTGCTGGAGCGCGATGGCGAACTCGCCGAGGAACCCTTCGACGCGGAACAGCCAGAATGATTGCGGCGTACACGGCGAGCAGCCAGACCCGGGTAAACGCGGCGCTGGAAACCCTGTTCAACGCGCCGTTGCCGGAATTGGCGCGACTTTACGAAGCCATGCGCTACAGCGTGATGAATGGTGGCAAACGCGTGCGTCCGCTGCTCGCCTACGCCGCGTGCGAAGCCCTCGGTGGCAAGGCGGAGCAAGCCAACGGCGCGGCTTGCGCGGTTGAGTTGATTCACGCTTATTCGCTGGTTCACGACGATTTGCCGGCGATGGACGACGACGATTTACGTCGCGGCCAGCCAACCACCCACAAGAAATTCGATGAAGCCTGCGCGATTCTCGCCGGCGACGGTTTGCAGAGCCTGGCCTTCAGCGCCCTGCTCGACCCGCGCCTGAGCGACTGCAGCAGCGATATCCGCCTGCAAATGGTCACAGCACTGGCTAACGCCGCAGGCCCGGCAGGCATGGTCGGCGGTCAAGCCATCGACCTCGGCTCGGTCGGCCTCAAGCTCGATCAGAAAGCCCTCGAACAGATGCACCGGCACAAGACCGGCGCACTGATCGAAGTCAGCGTCAAACTCGGCGCCCTGGCCAGCGGCCGCGCCGAACCGGATGAACTCAAGGCCCTGCAGACTTATGCACAGGCCATCGGTCTGGCCTTTCAGGTGCAGGACGACATCCTCGACGTCGAAAGCGATACCGAAACCCTCGGTAAACGCCAGGGCGCCGACATCGCCCGCGACAAGCCGACCTACCCGGCGCTGCTCGGCCTCGACGCCGCCAAGGCTTACGCGCTGGAACTGCGTGATCAGGCTCTGCACGCCCTGCGACCGTTTGACGCGGCCGCCGAGCCCTTGCGCGAGCTGGCCCGGTATATCGTCGAGCGGCGCAACTGACGGCGTATCCGCCAAAAAAGACCAACGCGTGGGCAGGGGGCGATGCATCAGGTAAACTGCCGCATCTTCTATACCTATAACGATTCGCCTGATGCCCACGACGTTTCATGAGATTCCCCGCAAGCGCCCGACCACGCCCCTGCTCGACCGCGCGAACACGCCGGACGGCCTGCGCCGGTTAGGCGAAGCCGAGCTGGAAACCCTGGCCGATGAGTTGCGCCTGGAATTGCTCTACACGGTCGGTCAGACCGGTGGGCATTTCGGTGCCGGCCTGGGCGTGATCGAGCTGACCATCGCGTTGCATTACGTCTTCGACACACCGGACGACCGTCTGCTGTGGGACGTCGGGCACCAGGCGTATCCGCACAAGATCCTCACCGGTCGCCGCGAGCGCATGGGCACTCTGCGCCAGAAGGACGGCATTGCCGCGTTCCCGCGTCGCGCCGAGAGTGAATACGACACCTTTGGCGTCGGCCACTCCAGCACTTCGATCAGCGCTGCACTGGGCATGGCCATCGCCGCCCGCCTGCAGAACAGCGATCGCAAGGCAATCGCGGTGATTGGTGACGGCGCGTTGACCGCCGGCATGGCTTTCGAGGCGCTGAACCACGCGCCGGAAGTCAACGCCAACATGTTGGTGATCCTCAACGACAACGACATGTCGATCTCGCGCAATGTCGGTGGCCTGTCGAATTATCTGGCGAAGATCCTTTCCAGCCGCACCTACGCGAGCATGCGTGAGGGCAGCAAGAAAGTCCTGTCGCGCCTGCCCGGCGCCTGGGAAATCGCCCGTCGCACTGAAGAATACGCCAAAGGCATGCTGGTTCCCGGCACCCTGTTCGAAGAGCTGGGCTGGAACTACATCGGCCCGATCGACGGCCACGACCTGCCAACCCTGATCGCCACCCTGCGCAACATGCGCGATCTGAAAGGCCCGCAGTTCCTGCACATCGTCACCAAGAAAGGCAAGGGTTTCGCCCCGGCGGAAGTCGACCCGATCGGCTACCACGCGATCACCAAACTCGAACCGGTCGATGCTCCGGCTGCTGCGCCGACAAAGGCTGCTGGTCCGAAGTATTCGGCGGTGTTCGGCGAGTGGCTGTGCGACATGGCTGCTACTGATCCGCGCCTCGTCGGGATTACCCCGGCGATGAAGGAAGGCTCGGATCTGGTGGCGTTCAGCGAACGCTTCCCGCTGCGCTACTTCGACGTGGCGATTGCCGAGCAACACGCGGTGACATTCGCGGCCGGCATGGCCTGCGAAGGCGCAAAACCGGTAGTGGCGATCTACTCGACGTTCCTCCAGCGTGGTTACGACCAGTTGGTGCATGACGTCGCGGTGCAGAACCTCGACGTGCTGTTCGCCATCGACCGCGCTGGTCTGGTGGGCGAAGACGGCCCGACCCACGCTGGCAGCTTCGATCTGTCCTACCTGCGTTGCATCCCGGGCATGGTTATCATGACCCCAAGTGATGAAAACGAACTGCGCAAAATGCTCACCACCGGCCACCTGTACAACGGCCCGGCGGCTGTGCGCTATCCACGCGGCACCGGCCCGAACGCGACGATCGACAAAGACCTCGAGCCGATTGAAATCGGCAAAGGCATCGTCCGTCGCCAGGGCAGCAAAGTCGCTCTGCTGGTGTTCGGCGTGCAACTGGCCGAGGCGCTGAAGGTGGCTGAAAAACTCGATGCCACCGTGGTCGACATGCGTTTCGTCAAACCGCTGGATGAAGCGCTGGTGCGCGAGATTGCCGGCAGCCACGAGTTACTGGTGACCATCGAAGAGAACGCGATCATGGGCGGCGCGGGTGGCGCGGTCAGCGAGTTCCTCGCGCGGGAGAACATCCTCAAGTCGATGCTGCACCTGGGCTTGCCGGATATCTACGTCGAACACGCCAAGCCTGCCCAGATGCTGGCCGAGTGCGGGCTGGATGAGGCCGGGATCGAAGCGTCGATTCGTGAGCGTCTGGCCTTACTCGACAAATAAACGCAATACCTGCACAAAACCCTGTGGGAGCGAGCTTGCTCGCGAAAGCGGACTGTCAGTCGACTCATTTTTGACTGACACACCGTATTCGCGAGCAAGCTCGCTCCCACAGTGGTTTGTGTCACTGCCAAATTGAATCCGCCCCAAGCGTCAACGGACCACTGATGAACCTCTCGCGCCTCGCCCTGCCCTTCCTCCTGCTGCCGACCGCCAACGCCCTCGCCGATACCTTCGAGCGTGATCAGGCACTGAAACTGCCGGACATGCTGATCTCCGCCAACCGTCAGGTCGAAGCCCGCAACGACAGCAGCGCCGCCAACACGGTGTTCACCCGCGAAGACATCGACCGCCTGCAGCCGAGTGACGTGCCGGACCTGCTGCGTCGCGTCCCCGGTGTGCAAGTGGCGCAGGCCGGCGGGCACGGCAGTCTGCCGGGAATCTACATTCGCGGCACGCAGTCGGCGCAGAGTCTGGTGCTGGTCGACGGCCAGCGCATTGGCAGTTCGACGTCCGGTGACAGCAACCTGCAGCATCTGAACATCGAGCAGATCGAGCGGGTGGAAGTGCTGCGCGGTTCGCGTTCGGTGATTTACGGCAGCGATGCGATTGGCGGTGTGATTCAGATCTTCACCCGGCGCGGCACTGAGCAAGGTTTGCAGCCACGGATGCACGTCGGTTTCGGCAGCAACCAGACCTGGGAGCGCAGCCTCGGCTTGTCCGGGAGCGACGAGAAAACCCGCTTCAATCTCGGTGCTAGTCTCGATGAAACCGCCGGGATTGACCGTACTCACGAATCGTACCCGAGCGATGGCGATCACGACGCCTACCGCAATAAATCCGTCAGCCTGAGCCTGAGTCATGCGCTGACCGATGACATCGAAGTCGGCGCCAATCTGCTGGATAGCCGTGGCAAAAGCGAGTTCGACAACCCGTTCGGCCGCTTCGACATGAATACATTCGAATCGGTCCAACAGCAGCCCTACAGCGATTTCAACGTCAGCAGTGTCAGCAGTTACGTCGATGCACGGGTCAACGAAATCTGGAAAACCCGCGTCGAGTTCGGCCATACCGAGAACCGCGAGAAGAGCCTCGACAAGCTCAGCGACGAACGCACGGTGTTCAACACCTACCGCGACTCGGTGAACTGGCAGAACGATCTGACGCTGGATGCACGCAACAGCCTGATTCTCGGCGGCGACTGGTACGAAGACCGGGTCAACAGCAGCACCGCATTCGACGAAGACAGTCGCTGGAACCGCGCCGCATTCATCCAGCATCGTTATCAGGCCGACAGTTTCTCCACGGAGCTGGGTCTGCGTCACGACGACAACCAGCAATTCGGCAGCCAGAACACCTGGAGCGGCACGTTCACTTTGCCGCTGAACCCGGACAACGATCTGTTGCTGAGCTACAGCGAAGGCTTTCGTGCGCCGACTTTCAACGATCTGTACTACCCCGACTTCAGCAACCCGGATTTGAAACCGGAAACCTCGAAAAGCTATGAGTTGCAGTGGCGCAGTCAGTTGACTGATAACAGCCGTCTGGAGGCGTCGATCTACCGTACGGATCTGGAAGACGCGATCATTTTCGGCAGTAACTCACGCCCGGAGAACGTCGCTTCGGCACGGATCAACGGCTTTGAAGCGGCGCTGAAGCAGGAACTGTTCGACTGGCAGAGCAACCTTGGCGTATCGATCATTGATCCGCGCGACCGTGATACTGGCCACACCCTGACCCGGCGCGCGCGGCGCACGTTGAGTTGGGATCTCGATCGACAATTTGATCAAGTCAGCCTCGGCGCCAGTTGGCAGGCGGTCAGCAGCAGTTATGACGATCTGAAAAATGAAAACCCGCTAGGTGGTTATGCGCTGTTCGGCTTGCGCAGCAGTTGGGCGCTGAACCGTGAGATCAAGCTGGATCTGAAGGTCGATAATGTTTTTGATAAGGGTTACAGCCGCGCGAACTACAGCTATGACGGCAGCCAGTATGGTTATCGCGAGGAAGGTCGGGTGTGGATGTTTGGGGTCACCTGGACTCCCGAAATCCACTGAAATCCCCTGTAGGAGCTGCCGAAGGCTGCGATCTTTTGATCTTGATCTTCGGCGATTCCGACTCAGTCAAACAGCAAATTCAAAAGATCGCAGCCTTCGGCAGCTCCTACAGGGTTACCTGTCCGGCGCGATCAATTGGCAGAGTTTGGCGGTAGCGCTGATCATTTGGCCACTTGGGCGCTCAAGGCCTTTGTCGGTGACCAACAGTAATTTTTCCTGCTTCACCGCCGCCACCTGTGGCCAGGTTTTCCACGCATTCAGTTGCGCCTGATCACTCGCCAGAATCACCTCGGGGTCGCGCTGCAACACCGCCTCAATACTCACCTGCGGCGCCGGCAGATTCAAATCAGCGAACACATTACTCGCCCCGCACATCTCAAGCGCATCACTGATGATCTGCCCACCCCCCACGGTGTACAGCGGCTTGTCCCAGACCTGATAGAAGACCCGCAACGGCACGTCCCGGCGATAGCGCTGGCGTAGCTCAGCGAGTTGTTTGCGCAGTTCGGTCGCTCGCGCCACCCCACGCTCCGGTCGCCCCAATTGCGCGGCAATGGCTTCGATCTGCGCGGCGAGTTGTTCGAGGGAATGCGGTTCGGCGACGAAGGTCGGGATGCCCAGACGCGTGAGCTGATCGCGCTGCGCAGGTCCCACACTACCGGGCCAGAGCAATAACAAATCAGGCTTGAGACTTAGCAACTGTTCCATGTCGAGTTGGCCATACCGGCCAACCGACGGCACGCTGGCAATCTCGGCAGGGCGCTCACCGGCATCCAGCACGCCGACCAACAGGTCAGCCGAATCCAGTTCAACGACAATTTCAGAAAGCGACGGTGCGAGGCTGACAACTCGCAGGCCCGCCAGCACCGGAGCCGACACGGCCAGCAGCAGAACCGCCAGCCAGAGGCGGCGCATCAACCGAGTTGACGCGGGATACGGTAGAGATAAAACAGCACCGCCGTGGACAACGCCAGCAGCATCAACGGTACGGCTTCAAGACCGACAAACACCGCCAGTGCGCCGATCCACGCCGGCAAGGCTGCCGCGAGAAAAGCCGAACGACGACGTGCTGCAAGCGCAATCCACGCGGCCGGTTCACCCGGGGTATCGAGGGCTTTTTGTGTGGCGATCAACGCATGTTTGTAGCGGCCGAAAAACTTCAGGCTGACAAACATCGACGCCACACCGGCAATAAAGAACGGCATCGCCAGCACAGGAAGAATGCCTTCGCCCTGACCGAACAACGCGTTGAGTACGAACAGCGGCAGCAGCGCCAGTGCGAGGTATTTCCACCAATCGACCGACAATCGGCGCCGCACCTGACCGCGAGTCACGCGCGATCTACCTCGCCCTGATGCTCGTTGCCCATCATGTGATCGAGCTTGCTGGCCTTGGTCGCCAGATAGAGTTTGTTGTGGGGGTTGTGACCGGTGTGCAGCGGCACACGCTCGGCGACGGTAATGCCCATATCGGTCAAGGCTTTGACCTTGCGCGGGTTGTTGGTCATCAGGCGCAGGGACTTCACGCCCAGATGCTCAAGCATCGGCAGGCACATGGCGTAGTCGCGCTGATCAGCGGCAAAGCCCAGACGCTCGTTGGCTTCAACGGTGTCGGCGCCGCCATCCTGCAATTCGTAGGCACGGATCTTGTTCAACAAGCCGATGCCACGACCTTCCTGACGCAGGTATAGCAACACACCACGACCTTCACGGGCGATGGCTTTCAGCGCGCCTTCCAGTTGCGAACCGCAGTCGCAACGCTGGCTGAACAAGGCATCGCCAGTCAGGCATTCGGAGTGCAACCGGCCGAGTACCGGGGCACCGTCGGCAATTTCACCCAGGCTCAGCACGACGTGCTCGCGGCCGGTGGCTTCATCGAGAAAACCGTGCATGGTGAATTGCGCAAAAGGCGTTGGCAGCTTGGAAGCGGCGACAAAGACGACAGGCACCGGTGTGCTCCTGATCTAAAGAGTCTGAAAATTCGCAGGCCGGCATTGTAACAGCAGGTTCCTACCGGCGCTTAGGCTGAATTATCGGGCATAACGATCAAAAAGTTTGATAACAATCCCACGGGAGCCGCGATCCACTGGTAGGAGTGAGCCTGCTCGCGATTGCGGTCCGATTCAAACATTGATGTGGCTGACACACCGTTATCGCGAGCAGGCTCACTCCTACAGGGGATTTGTGCAGACCTTCAGTTCGAGCCGAACGGATACGGCTGCTGCCACTTCTCGAAGATCGGCTTCAACTCGCCGCTCTTCACCAACTGCTCCATACGCTGGTCATACAGCGCCATCAGCGCTCGCGCCTGTGGCGTGTCGGCAAAGCCGAGAAACAGCGGCAGCTCGGCCAGGTGTGAATAGCGATACTGCGCCGGATCGGCTGCGGATTTCACCACGGCTTCAATCTCGGTCAGCGCATCGATGTAGTAATCCGCCCGCCCCTGCTTGAGCATCGACAGAATCCCGCTACGCCGCTCGATCTGGTTGTAACGCTTGATATTCGGCAGGTAGTTTTCGTAGCGATAACCGCGCACCCAGGCCAGGCGATACTTGCCCAGCGTCGCTTCGGTAGGCGCCGGATTACTCGCCAGGCCCAATGCGTAAATATGGTCGGAATCGAAGTTCCAGTGTGGGTACAAGACCTGCTCGGCCTCGTCGCGGTAGGAGCCGACCAGCGCGTCGACTTCCTTCAACTGCACCAGCCCGACCGAGCGGGTGTATGGCACGCTGCGGATATCGAGCTTGACCCCGGCCGGTTCGAACACTTTGCGCAGCACGTCCCAGCCCAGGCCATGGCCGTCAGCGGCGGTGTAGTCTTCCCAGTCTTCGCTGGCCAGATGGATGACTGCCGGCGTCGGCGCAGCTTCCTGCGCACCGGCCACGGTGCTCAGTAAAGCCAAAACCACTAGCGCCAACCAGCGTCGAGCCATCCCTAGTCCCCTCACTTGACCCTGATATCCCTTGGACTCAGGCGAAAATCCACACCAGTCCCTGCATGGCCAGCCAGGCGAACACGCCGGCCAACACGTCGTCGAGCATGATGCCGACGCCGCCATGCACGTGCCGGTCGATCCAGCGGATCGGCCATGGCTTGAGAATGTCGAAGAAACGGAATACGAGGAAACCCGCGAGCAACCAGTACCAGCCTTCCGGTACCAGCCACAGGGTGATCCACATCCCGACCATTTCGTCCCAGACGATGCCTTCGTGGTCGTGTACCCGCAGATCGTCAGCGACTTTGCCGCACAGCCAGAAGCCGAACAGCATGGTGATCCCGAGCATCAGCCAGTAACCCCAGTCGGGCAACATCTGCCACAACGGGATAAAGGGTAGCGCAACTAACGAACCCCACGTGCCCGGGGCTTTCGGCAGGGTGCCGGAACCAAAGCCGAACGCGAGAAAATGCCAGGGATTGCGCCAGACCGACGGCGGAACGAATTCGGCCGGAACCTGTTTCGGGTGATCTGTCACGGTGTCTCCTGAAAATGTTGATAACCCCGGATTTGCGGGGTGATGTCGTGACCTTCGCGATCCAGCAGGACCACGCCCTGACCTTCTGCCACACGACCGATTACATGGATCGGCCAACCGTTGGCCAGCAGCGCCGGCAATTCGACGGACGGCAGGGTAAACGCCAGCACGTAATCATCGCCACCGCTCAGCGCAGCACGCTCGGCGCCGCGCTGACCGAGAAACGCCACTAATGCATCCGACAGCGGTACGCACTCGCGTTCAATCTCAAGTCGGACCTTTGATGCCAGCGCAATATGGCCGCAGTCGGCGAGCAAGCCATCGGAGATATCCAGTGCCGACGTGGCTTTGCCACGCAGGGCCTGGCCGAGGGCGAGTTGCGGTTGTGGCGACCAGTAATGATCGAGCAGCGGTTGGGTAATATGCGCTTCAGCGTCACGCTGACCGAGCACCAGCGGCAAGGCGCCGGCCGCATTGCCCAGCTCACCGCCGACACAGAGCAAATCGCCCGGCTGCGCACCGCTACGGGTCAATGCCTGACCAGTAGGCACGCGACCAAACACGGTTACCGTCAGACTCAACGGCCCGCGCGTGGTATCGCCGCCGACCAGCGCAACGCCGCAGCTCTGCGCCATACGGTTCAAACCGTGGGCATAGGCTTGCAGCCAATCAGCAGTCACCGTCGGCACAGTCAGGGCAAGGGTAAAGGCAACGGGCGTGGCGCCCATGGCGGCCAGATCGCTGACCGCAACGGCCAGCGAGCGCTGACCGAGCAGAAACGGATCGCAGGGGTCGGCGAAATGCACACCGGCCACCAGCGTATCGGTAGAAATCGCCAACTGCTCCCCGGAAGGAACAGCGAGCAAGGCGCAGTCGTCGCCGATCCCCAGCGCAACGCCTTCGCCGCCCTGCGCACAAGGCGCGGCGGCGAAGAAATTGCGGATCAGCTCAAACTCGCCCATGGCTGAGACAAAGTGTTCAAGCGCCGATCAGCGCTTGAACGCCTTCACTTCAGCTTCACGCAGGCGCGGGGCCAGCTTGTCGAGCACGCCGTTGACGAACTTGTGGCCGTCGGTCGAACCGAAGACTTTCGCCAACTCGATACCTTCGTTGATCACCACGCGGTACGGCACGTCGACGCGCTTGAGCAGTTCCCAGGTCGACAGGCGCAGCACGGCCAGTTCAACCGGGTCCAGCTCTTCGATCGCCAGATCCAGGCAAGGCGTCAGCGCGGTGTCGATCTCGGTCTTGAACTGCGGAACCCCGTGGAGGATTTCGCGGAAGTAGGCACCGTCGACATCGGTGAAATCGTTATCAACGCGAAACTGCGCTTCGATCTCGTTCAGCGATTGCTTGGCCATGTGCCACTGGTACAGCGCTTGAGTCGCGAGCTGACGGGCTTCGCGACGCTTGACGCTTTTCGAGGGCTTGCCGGCATCCGCAGGTTTCGGATCGCGCGGGTTGAAACGATCGCTTTCGTCGCTAATCACTTGGCCTCCAACTGTGCCAGCAGGCTGACCATTTCCAGAGCGGACAGGGCAGCTTCGGCACCTTTGTTACCGGCCTTGGTGCCGGAACGTTCGATGGCTTGCTCGATGGAATCAACGGTCAGGACGCCGAAGGCAACCGGGACGCCGAACTCCATGGACACCTGGGCCAGGCCCTTGGTGCACTCGCCTGCCACGTATTCGAAGTGCGGAGTACCGCCACGAATGACCGCGCCGAGGGCGATGATGGCTGCGAATTCACCTTTCTGGGCGACTTTCTGCGCAACCAGCGGGATTTCGAAGGCGCCAGGTGCGCGGATGATGGTGATGTCGCTTTCGCTCACGCCGTGGCGAACCAGGGCATCAACTGCACCGCTGACCAGGCTTTCAACGACGAAGCTGTTGAAGCGGCCCACTACCAAAGCGTAGCGGCCTTTAGGGGCGATGAAGGTACCTTCGATGGTCTTCAGGGTCATTCGTCAGTTCTCTTAAAGAGCCGGGACGCGTCTGCTACGCGTCCCTCAGTGATTTATTTGCCGCGAATCGGAGACCGGAAACAACCGGTCATTATTCGGAGGGCACGTATTCTACAACTTCCAGATCGAAACCGGATATCGCATTAAATTTCATTGGCGCAGACATCAAGCGCATTTTGCGTACACCGAGGTCCCGCAGGATCTGCGAACCGGCACCGACGATGCTGTAAGTGGTCGGTTTTTTCGGCGCTGCCTGATCGCCGGTTTCACGGATATGCGCCAGCAACACATCGCCATCGAGCGGGTGACCGAGCAACAGCACCACACCGCTGCCCGCCTCGGCAACCGCAGCCATGGCGGCGCGCAGGCTCCAGCGGCCCGGCTGCTTGACCATCAACAGGTCGCGCAGCGGGTCCATGTTGTGCACGCGAACCAGTGTTGGTTCTTCAGCGCAAACGGTGCCCAGCGTGAGGGCCATGTGCACATCGCCTTCCACCGAATCACGATAGGTCACCAGGTTGAATTGGCCCAGTTCGCTGTCCAGTGGCTGCTCGGCAATCCGCTGAACGGTACGTTCGTGGATCATCCGGTAATGAATCAGGTCGGCAATGGTGCCGATCTTGATGTTGTGCTCGGCGGCAAACGCTTCCAGTTCAGCGCGACGGGACATGGTGCCGTCGTCGTTCATCACTTCGCAGATCACGCCACTTGGCTCGAAACCGGCCATGCGCGCGAGGTCGCAAGCCGCTTCGGTGTGGCCGGCACGAGCGAGGGTGCCGCCGGCCTGGGCCATCAGCGGGAAAATGTGGCCCGGGCTGACGATGTCTTCAGCCTTGGCGTCTTTGGCGGCCGCCGCTTGCACGGTGCGCGCACGGTCGGCGGCGGAAATGCCAGTGGTTACGCCTTCGGCGGCTTCGATCGACACGGTGAACTTGGTGCCGAAACCGGAACCGTTGCGCGGCGCCATCAGCGGCAGCTTCAACAGTTCGCAGCGCTCGCGGCTCATCGGCATGCAGATCAGACCACGGGCGTGCTTGGCCATGAAGTTGATGTGCTCGGCCTGGCAGCATTCGGCGGCCATGATCAAGTCGCCTTCGTTCTCACGGTCTTCGTCATCCATGAGGATGACCATCTTGCCTTGGCGGATGTCTTCAACCAGTTCTTCGATGCTATTGAGCGCCACAAGGCACCCCCTTCAGTCAGGATTTGAGGTAGCCGTTGGCGGCCAGAAAGCTTTCGGTGATGCCACCAGCGCTCGGCTCTGCGGCCTTGTCGCCGAGGAGCAGACGCTCCAGATACCGCGCCAGCAAGTCAACTTCCAGATTCACCCGGCGACCTGGCTTGTACGACGCCATGATGGTTTCACTCAGGGTGTGCGGAATGATCGTCAGCATGAACTCGGCGCCATCGACTTCGTTCACGGTCAGGCTGGTGCCGTCGACAGTGATCGAGCCTTTATGGGCGATGTACTTGGCCAGTTCCTTCGGCGCGCGAATGCGAAATTCCACGGCGCGGGCATTGTCGCTGCGCGAGACGATTTCGCCGACACCGTCGACGTGGCCGCTGACCAGGTGCCCGCCGAGACGGGTGGTCGGGGTCAGGGCTTTTTCCAGATTGACCGGGCTGCCGCTTTTCAGGTCGTTCATGGCGGTGCAGTCGAGGGTTTCACGGCTGACGTCGGCGGCAAAGCCGTCGCCCGGCAGCTCAACAGCGGTCAGGCAGACGCCGTTGACCGCGATGCTGTCGCCGAGTTTGACGTCGCTCAGGTCGAGCTTGCCGGTGGCGACGTGGACCCGCACATCACCGCCCTTTGGGGTCAATGCGCGGATACTGCCGATGGATTCGATGATGCCTGTAAACATGGGGTTCTCCTTGAGAACTGGGCCAGCGCTAACGCGATGGCCGGGAATTATACGCTCGCCGAAAGGACAGGGATGGCAGTGACTCGCCAGTCATCGCCCACCGCGCGAATTTCAGTGATTTTCAGCTCCGGCGCATCCTTCATATAAGCCAGCGGCCAGTCCAGCAGCGGACGCGCCGAAGAACCGAGGAACTTGCCGGCGATGAAGATCACGAATTCGTCGACCAGACCGAGTTGAGCAAAGGCACCGGCCAAGCGTGGGCCAGCCTCGACCAGCACTTCGTTGGCGCCTCGCTTGGCCAGTTCGATCAGCAATTGATGCAGATCGACCTGACCGTCATCACCCGGCACGATCAGGCACTCGGGGCCATGCGCGTATTGCTCTTCGATCGCAACACAGGTGGCGACCAATGCCGGGCCAGCCTTGAAGAACGGCGCATCCAGTGGCACGCGCAAGCGACCGTCGATCAGTACGCGCAGCGGCGGTCGGCTCATGGCCAGCGCGGTTTGCTCGGCATCCAGACCCAACTCGTCGGCACGCACAGTCAAACGCGCGCCATCGGCCAGCACGGTGTCGGCGCCGGTCAGCACCACGGCGGCCTGAGCGCGCAAACGCTGAACGGCCGAACGTGCGGCGGGACCGGTGATCCACTGGCTCTCGCCGCTTTCCATGGCTGTCCGACCATCGAGACTCATGGCCAACTTGACCCGCACGAACGGCAAGCCGTGCTCCATGCGTTTCAGAAAACCTTGATTGAGTTGGCGCGCCTCGGCTTCGAGCACGCCACTTTCGGTAGCAATGCCGGCATCGGCCAGGCGCTGCAGACCACGTCCGGCGACTTGCGGGTTCGGATCGCGCATCGCTGCCACCACCCGGGCAACCCCGGCATTCACCAGTGCTTCGGCACACGGCGGCGTGCGGCCATGGTGGCTGCACGGTTCCAGCGTCACATAAGCGGTCGCGCCCCGGGCCAATTCACCGGCGGCGCGCAGGGCGTGGACTTCGGCGTGCGGTTCGCCGGCACGCTCATGCCAGCCTTCGCCGACGATCTGCCCATCACGCACCACAACGCAGCCGACCCGAGGATTGGGATGGGTGGTGTAATGACCTTTGCGCGCCAGTTCCAGCGCGCGAGCCATGAAGTGAGCGTCGAGGATGGCCTGCTCGCCGGCGCCGGTCATTCTTTCACCGGTTCGCGGGCGAGGCGGTCGATTTCTTCACGGAACTCGTTAAGGTCCTGGAAGCGTTTGTACACCGAGGCGAAGCGGATGTAGGCGACTTCATCAAGCTTTTGCAACTCAGCCATCACCAGTTCGCCGACCACGAGGGATTTGACCTCGCGCTCGCCGGTGGCGCGCAGCTTGTGCTTGATGTGAACAAGGGAGGATTCGAGGCGCTCGACGCTCACCGGACGTTTCTCCAGGGCGCGTTGCATCCCGGCGCGGAGTTTTTCTTCGTCGAACGGTTGGCGGCTGCCGTCGGTTTTGATCAGGCGCGGTAACACCAGTTCGGCCGTCTCGAACGTCGTGAAACGCTCGCCGCAGGCCAGGCATTCACGCCGGCGGCGCACCTGTTCGCCCTCGGCGACCAGACGCGAGTCGATGACCTTGGTGTCGTTGGCACCGCAGAAGGGACAGTGCATGGTGGCTGGCAACAAAAAAAGGGAGGGCCATGGTAGCGCATCCCGGTGGCAAGACAAGCCATAGGCTTTGCGGTATACAGAACGGCATGATCGTTTGATCCATGGATTTCATTTTGCTGGAGCATCCAATGCCGTTACGTCCGCTCGTTTTGCTCAGTCTTTTCAGCCTGCTGGTGGCCTGTGGCAGCGATGCACCCAAGCCCCAGCCGCCAACACCGGGACCTGCGCCGCAGCAAGCGCAGAAAAAAGCCAAAGAGGCTGCCGAACTTGGCCCGCTGCCGGCTTATCAACGGGAATTGAGCGGCACCCTGCAAGGCGTTCCGGCCGGTGCCGAAGTCGAACTGGCGCTGCTGGTGATCGACGAAAAGGATCGCCCGCAACAATTGCTCGCCAGTTCCAGCCTGATCGGCAACAACCAGATCCTGCCGTTCCGCCTGCGCTTCAACCCGGACGCGTTCCCGGCCGGCGCGCGGGTTGAGCTGCGCGGTCGCGCCAGCCAGTCTGGCCAGTTGATTCTGCATCTGCCGTCGCAAACCATCAGCCAGCCGACCACCCAGGCGCTGGGCCAACTGCAATTTGTCAAAGCACCATGAATGCACCGCTCGACCTGCAACAGGCGTTAGGTGAATTGCTCGGCGACGCCAGACTCAAGGTCTGTGCGCTGCCCGACACTGATTTGCAGCTATGGCTGATCGATGGCGACAACATGGGTCGCGAATTCAGCCAGGAAGAAATTCAGCGAATCCTGCATGAGCCACCGTATTGGGGTTTCTGCTGGGCCAGCGGTCTGGCGGTGGCGCGTTATCTGGCGGAATTTCCCGAGTGGGTGCGCGGCAAGCGTGTGCTGGATTTCGGCGCTGGTTCCGGGATTGCCGGGATCGCGGCGGTGAAGGCCGGGGCGCTGGAGGTGGTGGCGTGCGATCTCGATCCGCTGGCGATTTCCGCGTGTCGGGCGAATGCCGAGCTGAATGATGTGCAGATGAGTTATTCGACGGATTTCTTTGCCGAAGCGGATCGGTTTGATCTGATTCTGGTGGCGGATGTGTTGTATGACCGGGCGAATCTGCCGTTGCTCGATGCGTTTTTGAGCCGTGGGCGAGAGGCGTTGGTGGCGGATTCGCGGGTTCGGGATTTTAGGCATCCATTGTATGAGCGCATTGAAATGCTTGAGGCGTTGACCTTGCCGGATCTGGCGGAGCCTGAGGAATTTCGGCATGTCAGCCTGTACCACGCGCGGCGTGATTGGAATCGTTAAAAGATCGCAGCCTTCGGCAGCTCCTACAGTGATCGGCTTTGTCGTCCATATTGCGGGCGGACGCTGAACCTGTAGGAGCTGCCGAAGGCTGCGATCTTTTGCGCCACCGCTTATAGTGCGTTCATTAACGCTTTGACGAGATTCCCCATGAGTGAGCAAACGCCATACATTTTCGACGCCACGACGGCCGATTTCGACCAGTCGGTGATCGAGGCCTCTTTCAACAAACCGGTGCTGGTGGATTTCTGGGCCGAATGGTGTGCGCCATGCAAGGCGTTGATGCCGATGCTGCAGGGCATTGCCGAAAGCTATCAGGGTGAATTGCTGCTGGCCAAGGTCAACTGCGACATCGAGCAGGACATCGTCGCCCGCTTCGGTATTCGCAGCCTGCCGACCGTGGTGCTGTTCAAGGACGGTCAACCGGTCGACGGCTTTGCCGGTGCACAACCGGAATCCGCCGTGCGCGCCCTGCTTGAGCCGCACGTGCAGATGCCACCACCGGCCGCAGCCGATCCGTTCGAACAGGCTCAGGCGTTGTTTGATGACGGCCGTTACGCCGATGCCGAGGCAGCGCTGGTGGTGATGCTCACTGAAGACAACACAAACGCCAAGGCACTGATCCTCTACGCGCGTTGCCTGACTGAGCGCGGCGAACTGGACGAAGCGCAAACCGTACTGGATGCGGTCAAGAGCGACGAGCACAAGGCTGCACTGGCCGGGGCCAAGGCGCAGATCAAGTTCCTCGGTCTGGCGCGTGACTTGCCGGATGCTGCCGACCTGAAAGCACGCCTGGCGAAAGATCCGCAGGACGATGAGGCGGCGTATCAACTGGCGATCCAGCAACTGGCGCGTCAGCAGTACGAAGCGGCGCTGGATGCTTTGCTCAAGCTGTTCGTCCGCAACCGCAACTATGGCGAAGGTCTGCCGCACAAGACCTTACTGCAAGTGTTCGAGCTGCTGGGCAATGATCATCCGTTGGTGACGATGTACCGCCGCAAGATGTTTGCTGCGCTTTATTAAGATCAAAAGATCGCAGCCTGCGGCAGCTCCTACATTGGGATCGTGTACACCCTTGCAGGAGATGCGCTGGCTGCGATCTTTTGCGGTTCACTCGATCCAGCTGTAGAGCGGCGTATCCCCGCCGCTCACCACTTTCACGTCCGCACTGTGGCGCAGGCGCACCAGCAAGCGTTTGCCTGCCGCCGCGCTGCCGGTCAGCCCTTCCAGTTGATCAAGCAGATCCGGACCGCTGAGCTGCCCGGCCTTGCGCAACAGATCCTTGGCCACCTGCCACAACGCATCGTCCTGATTCAGCGGTTTCGCCGCCGGGGCGGACGCGACCGCCTCAGATTGAGCAACCGGCGCCTGCCCATTCAGTGCCGAACCGAGCTTCGCCCAGTCCCCGTCATCCAGCTCCACCGTCAAATCCACCGGCACGTCGCCGACAGTTCCGCGTATCCGCAACATTGAGTTCGCTCCCGCACTTTTCTGACGTGCATGCTCCCACGGGACTTGTGCAACGCCAAGCGCACGGGCAAACTCTGCGCACTTTCGTTATAAGATTACATAACAAACTCTTCACTTTACTTCCCGGAGACCGTCATGCGTCGTCTGCTGCTCGCTTTGCCGTTTGCCCTGTTGCCGCTGGCCATCGCCCATGCTGCCGATGAGCACGATCACGACCATGAACACGGCAGCCTCGGTGCGCATGAACATGGTGTTGGCCGTCTGAATGCCGCGCTCGATGGCCAGACCCTTGAGCTGGAGCTGGAAAGCCCGGCGATGAACCTCGTTGGTTTCGAACACGTTGCGACCACGGACGCCGACAAGGCCAAAGTTGCCGCTGCCCGTGCGCAACTGGAAAAGCCGCTGACCCTGTTCAGCCTGCCCACTGCTGCCGGTTGCAAAGTGGTCAGTCAGGAACTGGAAAGTCCATTGTTCGGCGACAAACCGGATGCCGACGATCACGACGACGATGAAGCGGACAAGGACGGTCACGAGCATCACCACGACCACAGCGAAATCCACGCGCATTACCAATTCAACTGCGCCACACCGGGTGCTTTGAAGACCCTGGACCTGGCTAATGTCTTCAATACCTTCCCGGCAACGCAGAAAATTCAGGTACAACTGATCAGCGCCAGCGGCCAGCAAGGTACCGAAGTGACGGCCAAGGCTGCCGCGCTGAAATTCTGATCACACCGTAAATCCCCTGTAGGAGCTGTCGAGTGAAACGAGGCTGCGATCTTTTGATTGTAAAAAACCAAGATCAAAAGATCGCAGCCTTCGGCAGCTCCTACAGGGGGAAATGTGTTCACCTCATGAAACTGGTGCCATGACCCAAGCACTCATCGAACTGTCCGACCTGGGCTTCAACTGGCCCGGTCATCCGCCGCTGCTGGACATTCCGGCGTTTCGTCTGGAAGCCGGCGAAACCCTGTTCCTCAAGGGCCCCAGCGGCAGCGGCAAGACCACCCTGCTCGGCCTGCTCGGCGGCGTGCAGAAGCCCGGTCGCGGCAGCATCCGTCTGCTCGGCCAGGAGCTGACCGAACTCTCCGCCGGCGCTCGCGACACCTTCCGCGTCGACCACACCGGCTACATCTTCCAGCAGTTCAACCTGCTGCCGTTTCTCTCGGTACGCGAGAACGTCGAGCTGCCGTGTCACTTTTCCAAGCTGCGTGCGCAACGGGCGAAACAGCGCCACGGCAGCGTCGATCAAGCCGCCGCCACCCTGCTCGCCCACCTCGGTTTAAAGGATGAAAGCATCCTCAGCCGTCGCGCCGATTCGCTGTCGATCGGCCAACAGCAGCGGGTTGCTGCAGCCCGCGCCTTGATCGGTCAGCCTGAGCTGGTGATCGCCGACGAACCGACCTCGGCACTGGATTACGACGCCCGGGAAAACTTCATCCGCCTGTTGTTCGCCGAATGCCGCGAGGCCGGATCGAGTCTGCTGTTCGTCAGCCACGACCAGAGCCTGGCGCCGCTGTTCGACCGTCACCTGTCCCTGGCCGAACTCAATCGCGCCGCCACGTCTGCCGAGGTCTGAGATGTATCTGTTTCGTCTGGCCATGGCCAGCCTGGCCAACCGCCGCTTCACCGCTTTGCTCACGGCTTTTGCCATCGCCCTCTCGGTG
Organism: Pseudomonas neuropathica; assembly: GCF_015461835.1. GTDB lineage: Bacteria > Pseudomonadota > Gammaproteobacteria > Pseudomonadales > Pseudomonadaceae > Aquipseudomonas > Aquipseudomonas neuropathica. The sequence goes on from NZ_JACOPX010000009.1 coordinate 273,104, forward strand.
TGTCTGTTGCTCGCCGTTGAGCGGGTGCGTACCGAGGCCAAAGCCAGTTTCGCCAGTACTATCAGTGGCACCGATCTGATCGTCGGCGCCCGCTCGGGTTCGGTGAACTTGTTGCTGTACTCGGTGTTCCGCATCGGCAACGCCACCAACAACATCCGCTGGGACAGCTTCGAACACTTCGCCAGCAACCCGAAAGTGAAGTGGGCGATCCCGATGTCCCTCGGCGACTCCCATCGTGGCTACCGGGTGATGGGCACTACCGAAGCCTACTTCGAGCATTACCAGTACGGTCGCCAGCAGCATCTGCAACTGGCGGACGGTCGTGCGTTTGCCACCGATCCTTTTGAAGTGGTGCTCGGTGCGGAAGTGGCCGATGCACTGCATTACAAGCTCGGTGACAAACTGGTGCTGGCCCACGGCGTGGCCGCGATCAGTCTGGTCAAGCACGACGACAAACCGTTCACCGTGGTCGGCATTCTCAAGCGCACCGGCACCCCGGTCGATCGCACATTGCACATCAGCCTCGGCGGCATGGAGGCGATTCACATCGACTGGCACAACGGTGTTCCGGCGCGTGGCAATGGGCGGATCACAGCGGATCAGGCGCGCAATATGGACCTGACGCCGCAGGCGATCACCGCATTCATGCTCGGCCTCAACAGCAAGATTTCCACCTTCGCCCTGCAACGCGAGATCAATGAATTCCGTGGCGAGCCGATGCTGGCGATTCTGCCGGGTGTAGCCTTGCAGGAGTTGTGGAGCCTGATGAGCACCGCTGAAAAAGCGCTGTTCGTGGTCTCGTTGTTTGTGGTGTTGACCGGGTTGATCGGCATGCTCACGGCGATTCTCACCAGCCTTAACGAACGGCGCCGCGAGATGGCGATTCTACGTTCGGTCGGTGCGCGGCCGTGGCACATCGCGAGTCTGCTGGTGCTCGAGGCGTTTGCACTGGCGCTGACCGGGGTGATTGCCGGGGTGGCGTTGTTGTACATCGGCATCGCCGCCGCGCAGGGTTATGTACAGGCCAATTACGGTTTGTATCTGCCGCTCGCGTGGCCGAGCGAGTATGAATGGACGCTGCTCGGTGGCATTCTGGCGGCCGCGCTGCTGATGGGCAGCGTGCCGGCCTGGCGCGCTTATCGCCAATCCTTGGCCGATGGCCTGTCGATCCGTTTATGAGGATGTTCACCATGCCCCGCGCTGCACTCGCGCTGCTGTTGTTGATCGCTCTGCCCGTGTGGGCAGCGGCGCCGAAAGACCTGACGTGGTCGGAAATGATTCCGCCGGACGCCGCGCCGGAAGTGCCGAACATGACCCCGCTGCACGACATGTCGAAGATGAGCGATGCGCTGTCCGCCGAGTCTGCGCCAGCGGCCAAGCAGGACCTGCCGAACGCGCCGGTGGTGAAGTCCCTCGACGGTCAGAACATTCGTTTGCCGGGTTATATCGTGCCGCTGGAAGTCAATGAAGAAGGACGCACCACGGACTTTTTACTGGTGCCGTATTTCGGCGCCTGCATCCACGTGCCGCCACCGCCGTCGAACCAGATTGTGCATGTGAAAAGCGAGTTGGGCGTGAAGCTTGATGAGCTGTATCAGCCGTACTGGGTCGAGGGACCGTTGCAGGTCAAGGCGTCGAGCAGCGAACTGGCGGATGCCGGGTATCAGATGGATGCCGACAAGATTTATGTGTATGAACTGCCGGAGTAATCCCCGGTAGTTTTGTACCGTTTGCAATGCTCCCTTCGCGAGCAAGCTCGCTCCCACAGGTTTCGGTGGTGACCATAAATTTTGTGGTCGACTCAATCACTGTGGGAGCGAGCTTGCTCGCGAAGGGGCCGGCAAAGGTTCCGCAAAAGTCTGCCCCTTCACTGTTTCATTGAGCTGAGTCAAAAGACCGTATCAGTTGGCTTCGTACCATAGGACATCGAACATTTTTAACGTCCTTTCGGAGCCCCCATGAACAAGTCCTTGCTCAGCGCTTCGCTGTTTGCCCTCGCGCTCGCAGCCCCGCTCGCCCACGCCCACGAAGCCGGTGACATCCTCATCCGCGCCGGTGCGATCACCGTCAACCCGAAGGCCGACAGCTCCAGCGTCAAGGTCGATCAGGGTCCGTTGAGCGGCACCAATCTGGGCGGCAAAGCGACCATGAGCAGCGACACTCAATTGGGTCTGAACTTCGCCTACATGCTCACCGATCACGTCGGCCTCGAGTTGCTCGCGGCCACGCCATTCGAGCATGACGTCAAACTCAAGGGCACTGCCCTGCCAGCGGCCAACGGCAAGCTCGGCACCCTGAAACATCTGCCGCCGACCCTCAGCGTCGTCTACTACCCGCTGGATTCGAAGTCGCCGTTCCAGCCGTATGTCGGTGGCGGTATCAACTACACCTGGATCTATGACGAACACGTCGGCAGCGAAGCCAGTGCCAACGGTTTCAGCAACTTCAAGGCGAAAAACTCCTGGGGTCTGGCCTGGCAGGTCGGTGCCGACTACATGCTGACCGACAACATCATGCTCAACGCCCAAGTGCGTTACATCGACATCGACACCCGCGCCACCGTCGAAAACAACGCCGTTGCGCCGGGCACTCGCGCACGGGTGAATGTGGATGTGGATCCGTTCATCTACATGGTCGGTTTGGGCTATAAGTTCTAAGTCGATTGACCGAACGTTCACGTGGTGGTGAATGAGGCTTGGTGGTGAGCAGGCATAGAACTGACGGCGACCGTACGCAGTTGATCGGGGGATAACATCCCCTTGCCACAGGATTAGCGACATATTCCGGCCGTGAAAAAGGCGCCTGTCAAAGGGCGCCTTTTTCATGTCTGCCTGGAATGCGTGGTGAGGTTGAGATCTATCCCCCTCACCCCAGCCCTCTCCCCCAAGGGGGCGAGGGGGAAAGGGAGCCGATTTGTGTGTTCTTCAAAATCTCAGTTCGACTCGGTATTTCACGTCGGCGTAACTCGAAATTACACCTCGATCAGTCCCCTCTCCCTCAGGGAGAGGGTTAGGGTGAGGGGCTCTTTTCAGGAACGACCGAGCAACCGCGCCAAACCCACGCTCATCGGCGTCTGCTGCGGCAGCGTGAAGCGTTCGAGCAAACGAGCGTTATTCGCCCGGGAGTGACGGATATCACCTGAACGCGCCGGGCCATAGCTGATCGGCGGCAATTCACCGACAACAGCCTGCAGGGCTTCAAGCATCTGCTTGAGGCTCATCGCCTGATTCCATCCAACGTTCACCGGACCGACTTCCACCTCAGGTTTTTCGATGCCCTGTACCAGCAAATCGACCAGGTCTTCGACATAGAGGAAATCGCGCGTTTGCTCACCGTCACCGAACACGGTAATCGGCAAGCCTTTCTGCGCACGTTCGCTGAAAATGCTGATGACCCCGGAGTACGGCGAGGACGGATCCTGACGCGGGCCGAAGATATTGAAGAAGCGGAAAATCACCGGTTCCAGCGCATGCTGGCGGCGATAGAAATCAAAATAATGTTCGCCCGCCAGTTTGTCCGAAGCATAAGGCGTCAATGGAGCCTTGGGCGTGTCTTCATCGATCGACTCGCCCTCGCCATTGTTGCCGTACACCGCCGCACTGGAGGCATACAACACGCGCTTGACCCCGGCCAGACGCATGGCTTCGCAGACATTCAGCGTGCCGATGAAGTTGCTCTGGTGAGTTTTCACCGGATCGTCCACCGAGGCCTGCACCGACGCCACGGCCGCCAGGTGAGCGACTGCGCTGCAGCCTTGCATGGCTCTGGCCACCAGCGTCGCATCGGCGACATCGCCGACAATCAGCTCAACCTTGGAGTTATCCAGCGGCAGGTTGCTGCGCTTGCCGGTCGACAGATCGTCGAGAATGCGCACCGAATGCCCCTTGGCAAGCAAGGCGTCGGTCAGGTGCGAGCCGATGAATCCGGCTCCGCCGGTGATTAAAACAGTCCCTTCAGCCATGACGGTAGAACCTATCCAGTAAGCCCGGGAGTGCGGCGCGCCAGGCGCGCGGTTTGATCCCGAAAGTGTGCAGAATTTTCTTGCAGGCCAGCACCGCGTGTTGCGGCTCTTCGGCAGCGTCCGGTCGCGCGGCGTGAGCCTGGGCGGTTGGTGCTTCGATCGCCAAGGCGTGCAGGCTGCGCGCTTCGGTCAGAATCGCCTGACCCAGCGCCAGCGGTGTGGTCGCTTCGTGGCCGGCGTAGTGGTAAGTGCCCCACAGTGGCGCAGCGCAATCGAGTTGTTTGAGCACCGAAATGATCACTCGCGCGGCATCGTCGACCGGGGTCGGATTGCCACGGCGGTCATCGGCCAGCAGCAGCTCTTCCGGTTGTTCGGCGCGGGCGAGGAAGCGCCCCAGAGTGCCGTCCGGGCTGTCATCGAGCAACCAGCCAAATCGTAGCAAAACGTGTTGCGGGCAGGTGGCGCGCACACTTTGTTCAATTCGCCACAACGCCTGACCGCGCAAACCCAGTGGCACCGGTTCGTCTTTTTCGCTGTACGCCGTGGCACGCGAACCGTCGAACACCCGATAACTGGAGGGCTGCACGAGGACGATGTTGTGGTGCTGGCACAGTTCGGCCAGACGCTCGATCGCACGTTCCTGCCCGGCCATGCGGCTTTCGCTGACGGTTTCGGCCTGGAACCAGTCGAAATAGTAGGCGAGATTGATCAATGCATCGGGACGGGTGTCGTCGAGCAATTGGGTCAGGCTCGCTGCATCCCAGCCGTTTTCGGGCGGGCGGGGGGCGAGGAAACCGATGTCTTCCTCTGCACCGAGGCGAATCAGCGCCTGCCCAAGGGCATTTCCGCCGCCCAGTAACATAAGGCGCATTCGCATAGAGTCAGCAGGCCCAGTCTGATTGGAACGATGGCTTTAGCGACGGCTCTTGTGGAACCGTCGTCGATAATTGTCGGAATCGTTGCATTTTGCGGGTTTAGTGCGCAACCGTCATCCGTAAAGTGTACATACCGGATATTTGTAGCGCTTCGACTGGCGCCACCGCGAGCAGGCTCACTCCTACAAATTGAAATGCATTCCCCTGTAGGAGTGAGCCTGCTCGCGATGAGGCCCGAACGGTACTTGCATCTTCCTCCCTACGCCCGCATAACTTAAGCCATGAATCTGCCCCTCCCCACGGACGCGGCCCTGGCAGGCTTTCACCCCGCCGTCAGCGCCTGGTTCAGCAACACATTCGCGACGGTCACCGCCGCCCAGGCCCGCGCATGGCCGTTGATCCGCCAGCGCCGTTCGACGCTGATCGCCGCGCCCACCGGCTCCGGCAAAACCCTCACTGCCTTTCTGGCCGTGCTCGACGACCTCGTCCACCGAGGCCTTGAAGATCCCGACGGCCTGCCCGACGAAACCCTGGTGGTCTACGTTTCGCCATTGAAAGCACTGTCCAACGACATCCGCATCAACCTGCAAAACCCATTGGCGGGGATCACCGAACACCTGCGGCAGATGAATCTGCCTGGGCTGGCAATCACCACCGCCGTGCGCACTGGCGACACCCCGCAAAAAGAACGCGCGGCCATGCGCAAGAACGCGCCGCACATTCTGGTGACCACCCCGGAATCGCTCTACGTGCTGCTCGGTTCGGAATCGGGACGAAAAATGCTCGGCACCACGCGCACGGTGATCATCGATGAAATCCACGCGATGGCCGCTGGCAAACGCGGCAGTCATCTGGCCCTCAGTCTTGAGCGACTGCAGGCGCTGTGCGGCGATCCGCTGACCCGCATCGGCCTGTCGGCCACGCAGAAACCGGTCGAGGCCGTGGCGCAATTTCTCGTCGGCCATGAGCGCCCCTGCGAAATCATCGACATCGGCCATGCGCGGCCACGGGATCTGGGCATCGAAGTGCCGCCCGTGCCGTTGTCGGCAGTGATGGCCAACGATGTCTGGGAACGGGTCTACGACCGCCTCGCCGAACTTGCGCGCGAGCACCGCACCACGCTGATATTCGTCAACACCCGGCGCCTGGCCGAACGCCTGAGCCGGCACCTCAGCGAACGTCTGGGCAAACACGCCGTAGCCGCGCACCACGGCAGCCTGGCCAAGGAGTTTCGCCTCGACGCCGAACAACGGCTCAAACGCGGCGAGCTACAGGTGTTGATCGCCACCGCCTCGCTGGAACTGGGCATCGATATCGGCGAAGTCGATCTGGTCTGCCAGATTGCCTCACCGCGCTCTATCGCCGGGTTTCTGCAACGTGTTGGCCGCTCCGGGCACCAGGTGGGCGGCACGCCCAAGGGCCGTTTGTTCGCCACCACCCGCGATGATCTGATCGAATGCGCCGCCCTGCTCGATTGCGTGCGCCGAGGCGAACTCGACACCCTGCACATCCCGGTCGCGCCGCTGGATGTTTTGGCGCAGCAGATCATCGCCGAAGTCAGTTGTCAGGAATGGCCGGAGGACGCCTTGCTGGCGATGTTCCGCCGCGCCTCGCCCTACCGCGACCTCGACGAAAAACACTATCAAGCCCTGCTGAGCATGCTCGCCGAAGGCTACAACGGTCGCCAGGGCATCCGTAGCGCCTACCTGCACCGCGACGCCGTCAGCCGCACCTTGCGTGGCCGTCGCGGTTCACAACTGACCGCCGTGACCAGCGGCGGCACCATTCCCGATAACGCCGACTACAGCGTCATGCTCGAGCCGCAAGGCCTGAACATCGGCAGCGTCAACGAAGACTTCGCGGTGGAAAGTATTGCCGGCGACGTGTTTCAGCTCGGCAACACCTCCTATCGCATCCTGCGCGTGGAAACCGGCAAGGTCCGTGTCGAGGATGCCCACGGCCAGCCGCCAACCATTCCGTTCTGGCTCGGCGAAGCGCCGGGGCGCAGCGATGAATTGTCATCGGCTGTCGCACGCCTGCAAGCACAGCTCGATGAACTGCTCAGCGCCAGCCCCGGCAATCTGCAACCGGCACTCGACTGGTTGGCTCAGACCCTCGGCCTCAACCTCGCCAGCGCCGAGCAACTGGTCGAATACCTGGCCCGCGCCCGCCAAACCCTCGGCGCCCTGCCCTCGCAAGACACGCTGCTGATGGAGCGTTTTTTCGACGAATCCGGCGGCACGCAATTGATCATCCATTCGCCGTTCGGCAGCCGCATCAACCGCGCCTGGGGCCTGGCCCTGCGCAAGCGTTTCTGCCGCACCTTCAACTTCGAATTGCAGGCCGCCGCCAGCGAAGACGCGATCGTCCTGTCGCTGTCCACCAGCCACAGCTTCGAACTCGATGACGTCTGGCGTTACCTGCACAGCAACAACGCCGAGCACATCCTAATTCAAGCCGTACTCGATGCACCGCTGTTTGGCGTGCGCTGGCGCTGGAATGCCGGGGTGGCACTGGCATTGCCGCGTTTTACCGGTGGGCGCAAAGTTGCGCCGCAGTTGCAGCGGATGAAAAGCGAAGACCTGATCGCCAGCGTGTTTCCCGACCAAATCGCCTGTCTGGAAAACCTCGCCGGCGAGCGCGAGATTCCCGAACATCCCTTGATTGAGCAAACTCTCGACGATTGCCTCCACGAGGCGATGGACAGCAAGGGCTGGCTCAATCTGCTGCGGCGCATGGAGCGTGGCGACGTGCGCTTGATCAGCCGCGACTTGCCGGCGCCATCGCCGCTCGCCGCAGAAATTCTCAGTGCGCGGCCGTACACCTTTCTCGACGATGCACCGCTGGAAGAACGGCGCACGCAAGCAGTGATCAACCGCCGCTGGAGCGATCCGCAATCGACCGATGACCTCGGTGCGCTGGATGCGGACGCGATTGCCGCCGTGCGTGAAGAGGCGTGGCCGACGCCGAACGCAGTGGATGAAATGCATGAGGCGCTGATGCGCCTGGCGTGCATCAGCGATGAGGAAGTGCAAACGAACGAAGGCTGGCGTGCATGGCTGGAAAATCTGGCCAGCAGTGGTCGCGCCTGCCGTCTACAGATCGATGCCGAGCATGGCTTGTGGCTGGCCCGCGAACGCCTGACGTGTCTGCAAGCGCTTTATCCACAGGCCAAATTGCAAGCCGAACCGGAGGCGTTGCCGGGATTCGATGAGGCGTGGACATTCGATGAAGCGCTGGTCGAAGTGATCCGCGCACGCCTCGGTGCCTTCGGACCGCTGCCGTTATCCGCGATTGCCGAACCGCTCGCGTTGCAGGCCACTGAAGTCCATCAAGCCCTTGCCCAACTGGAGCGCGAAGGTTACGTGCTACGCGGCCAGTTCACGCCCAAGGTCAACATTGAGGAATGGTGCGAACGGCATCTGCTCGCGCGCATTCATCGTTACACGGTCAAGCGCCTTCGCCGGGAAATCGAACCGGTCGCGCTGCAGGACTTCATGCGGTTTCTGTTCGACTGGCAGCATCTGTCGCCCACAACTCGCGGTCAGGGCAGCGCCGTGTTGCCAGCGATTGTCGGCCAGTTCGAAGGCTACGCGGCGGCCGCTTCGGCGTGGGACAGCGACATTCTTCCGGCCCGCCTCAAAGACTACTCACCGAGCTGGCTGGATGATTTGTGCCGCAACGGCAAACTGGTGTGGACGCGCCTCAGTGCCCGGCAGAAAGTCAGCGGCACGGCGTTGCGCAGCACGCCGATCGTGCTGCTGCCACGTAGTCAGGTCGGTTTGTGGAGTGCGTTGGCCGAACAGACGCCGGTGAACGAACTGTCGCCAAAAACCCAGAAGGTCTTTGAAGCCTTGAGTCAACACGGCGCGCTGTTTTTTGACGAGCTGAGTCATGAAGCGCATCTGCTGCGCACCGAGCTGGAAATCGCCTTGCAGGAGCTGGTTGGCGCCGGCCTGGTGAACGCCGACAGCTTCGCCGGCCTGCGCGCCTTGATCACCCCGCCGAGCAAACGCCAGCAGCGCAGCAGTCGTCGCGGGCGCGGGGCGTTTGTCGGTGGAATGGATGATGCCGGACGCTGGGCGTTGCTGCGGCGCGGAACGGCTGTGGATAACAGCGAAACTCTGGAACATGTCGCGATGACATTGTTGCGCCGATATGGCGTGGTGTTCTGGCGCTTGCTGGAGCGTGAGGCGGACTGGTTGCCGAGTTGGCGTGAATTGCTGCGCACGTTTCATCGGCTGGAAGCACGGGGCGAGATTCGCGGTGGACGATTTGTCAGTGGTTTGGCGGGGGAACAGTTTGCCTTGCCCGAGGCGATTCCATTGTTGCGCGAAGTACGGCGGCGGCCGCATGACGGCAGTCTGGTCGCGGTGTGCGGGGTCGATCCATTGAACCTGGCCGGGACGTTGTTGCCAGGAACGAAAGTGCCGGCGCTGGTGAGTAATCGGTTGGTCTATCGGGATGGTTTGCCGGCGGCTGCGGAGATTGCCGGAAAGCAGCAGTTTTGGCTGGAGCTGGATCAGATCGGCATGGAGCAGGTGCGCGGCAAATTAATCAGACATTGAGGTTGGCGGGTCTGGCGCCATCGCAAGCAGGCTCACTCCTACATTTGGAATGCGTTCTCCTGTAGGAGTGAGCCTGCTCGCGATAGCGCCGGCATTCCCACCCAAAATCCACCCCGTTAAGTCCGCGATTCCTGCGGCACCTCGCTCACCACCACCGCCCCCTCCTGCTGCCGCTTCGGCAACAAAACCTGCTGTGGATAAGTCTGCGCGAAATGCACCACCGGGCTGTTATCCACAAGCTTCTTCAAGCGCTGATTGAACGCCCGGCTCACCGCATACTGCCCACCGGATACCGTGCGGAACTGCGCCGTCAGTACCACGCCGTTCAAATCCATCTTGTCCACACCAAACACATCCAGCGGCCCTTGCAGGTTGTACTTGAGGAAAGGGTCTTCACGGATCGAATCACCGGTCTCGCGAATCAGCTCGATGGCTTTATCCACATCCGTGTCGTAAGTGAACTGCACCGAGAAAAACGCAAAGGCAAACTGCCGCGATTGGTTGGTCACAGCCTTGATCTGGCCGAACGGCACCGAGTGCACAAAGCCCTTGCCGTCGCGCAGACGCAGAGTGCGGATGGTCAGCCCTTCGACGGTGCCGGCATGCCCGGAATCAAGCACCACCCAATCGCCAATCGACAGTGTGTCTTCGATGATGATGAACAGCCCGGTGATCACGTCCTGCACCAGTTGCTGCGAGCCGAAACCGATGGCCAGCCCGACCACCCCGGCACCGGCCAGCAGTGGCGCAACGTTGATCCCCAGATTGGCCATAGTGGTGATTGCGCAGATCACCACGAGGATGATTTTGATCGCGTTGCGCAGCAGCGGCAGGATGGTTTTCACCCGTGTACTTGGCTGGCGCGCCGCGCGTTTGCTGAGCGGCGGCTTCAACGCTTCCTGAATCGCTGTGTCGAGCACCACCCACAGCAACCACGTGACCAGGAAGATCAGGCCAATGCTGCTCAGCGCGTTACTGATGGCTCGTCCAACCGTGCTGCTCTGAGCGAAATCGAGCAGCGAAACGCCCCAGATCCGCCCGAGGATATCGATGAACGCGATGGCGATGACAATCCGCAGCAAAGCGTGCAGCAGGCTGAGAAACCGCTCCTTGTAGGCACTGCTGCGCTGGATTGCCTCAGCCTTTCGTGACTTGAACAGATGCTGCAGGATCGTGCTGAGGAACACCGTGCCAATCAGCAACACCGTGGTGAACAACGCGCAACGCAGGGCCTTCTGATTGTCCTCACCGATGCCGATCAGATTCACTGCCGAGACCAGCACCATCAGCACGATTGGCCAGTACCACAGTCCCGAGAAAATCCGCAGCGACTCCTGCAACGACGGTTGTTTCAGGCGCTGGCTCAGCGAACGATTGCGGATCAAATGCGCCACCGGGCGGCGCAGTCGAATCACCAGCAAGCCGAAAATGATCGAGGCGATCAGCCCGGTGAACACCGCGACGCTGCTGGTGATATTGCCGCCCAGTTGTCGGGCGATCTGCGGGCTGGTCAGCGCGTCGCTGAGAGCCGCGAGGAAACCGATCAGGAACAGCGGTCGTGGACAGTAGTTGCGGATGATCCGCGCCGCCGGACGTTTATGACCGACGTTGAACATCACCACCACGCACAGCAACATCGAGGTGGAAAAGATGCCGCTGCTGGTGGCGTAGGCCAGACACAGCGCCAACGCGCGTCCGACTGAAGCTTGCAGAAAATGGCTGACGTACAGCGTCAGCGGCAGGCAGATCAGCGCCGGTACGGTGTACGGCAGCAAGTAACCCATCAGATCCTGACTGCGCTGGCGAGTGCGCAACCAGCGGCCCTCGCGCAGACGCTTGGTCAACAGGCTGCCAAGCACGGTCAATAAGGCGAAACTGCCAAGCCAGACGCCCGACAGCGTGAGGAAGTCCCCGGCAACGCTCCAGCCCGAGCGGTTCGACGGTTGGTTGACCAGTTTGTCGACTTCATCGGCGGCACGATCGGCGCGCAGACGCCAGGCGTCGACCAGGTGTTCGTTGAGATCGAGTTTGTCCTGCACATCGTCGATGCTCGAACTGATCGCGCCGAGCAGACCGCCCTGCACTATCGGCTCGGGTTTGGCCGCTTCTTCGGCGGCGGCCGGGATGCCCGGCAACGCGGCGGCGTCGATTTCACTGGCGCCGAGAAACAGCAGTGCTCCCAGCAGAATGGCGATCCTGAACTTGCCCAAAACTCCGATCTCCCGTGGCTGAACCTGTAAGGAACTGATCGATATTTGTACGGCAAGTTCAAGAACGCCCTCACCTCAACCCTCTGGGGGGAGCGCTTTTGATCTGCGCTTTGGATGTGACCGTCCGTAACGCCATCGAAACTTTCCCGAACCGCCCGCAGTCATCAAAAGATACCGGCAACACGAGGACTTTCGACGGAGGGCGGCATGGCAACGATCCACATCGGTATTTCCGGCTGGCGCTACGCACCGTGGCGCGGGGACTTCTACCCCAAGGGACTGGCGCAGAAACGCGAATTGCAGTTCGCTTCGCGGGCGGTCAACAGCATCGAAATCAATGGATCGTTCTACGCCCTGCAACGGCCCGAACGCTATTCGCAGTGGTACGCCGAAACGCCGCACGACTTCGTTTTCAGCGTCAAGGCGCCGCGCTTCATCACCCACATCCGCCGCTTGCGCGACATCGAAAAGCCTCTGGCCAATTTCTTCGCCTCGGGGGTGCTGGAACTCAAGGAAAAGCTCGGGCCGATCCTTTGGCAGTTCCCGCCGAACTTCAAATTCGAGCCTGAGCGCTTTGAACATTTCCTCGCGCTACTGCCCCACGATACCGAAGCCGCCGCCACCCTCGCCCATCAACACGACTCCCACCTGCATGGCCACGCCAACATGAAAGCCTGGCGCAAAAAGCCACTGCGCCATGCCGTGGAAATCCGCAACGATAGCTTCCTCGATCCCGACTTTGTGCGCTTGTTGAAACGCCACAACACCGCACTGGTGATCGCCGACACCGCCAATAAATGGCCGTACCGCGAAGACCTCACCAGCGACTTTGTCTACCTGCGCCTGCACGGCGCCGAAGAACTTTATGCCAGTGGCTACACCGCACCGGCACTCAAGCGCTGGGCCGAGCGCATCGACGCCTGGCACCACGGCGAGCAACCCAAAGATGCTCATCTGATCGCGCCACGCTTGAAGCCACGCGCACGCAAATCCCGGGAGGTGTTCTGCTATTTCGATAACGACATCAAAGTCCGCGCGCCGTACGACGCCCGAGATCTGCTGCACCGTTTCGAACTGGATAAAAACCTCGCCACCACCCCCGGCGAACCCGCTGGCGAAGGAGTGTTGGCATGAGCATTCCGGAACCGGTCGGTTTCACAGACGAAGGCTCGGTAGTCGCGCCATCGGTACGCACGTTCACCGTGCTGACGGTCAATACCCACAAGGGTTTCACCGCCCTCAACCGGCGTTTCATCCTGCCGGAGTTGCGCGAAGCGGTGCGCAGCGTCGCCGCCGACGTGGTGTTTCTGCAGGAAGTCCATGGCACCCACGAACAGCACCCCAAGCGCTACAACAATTGGCCGACGATGCCGCAATACGAATTCCTCGCCGACAGCCTCTGGCCGCAGTTCGCCTATGGGCGCAACGCGGTGTACCCGGAGGGCGATCACGGCAACGCGCTGCTGTCGAAATTCCAGATCATTCGCCACGATAACCTCGACGTATCGATCCGCGGCCATGAGAACCGTGGCCTGCTGCATTGCGTGCTGCGCCTGCCCGGTGACGGCACCGAAGTGCATGCGATCTGCGTGCATCTGGGCCTGCGCGAGAGTCATCGCAACGCCCAGCTGGACTTGCTCATGCAACGCTTGGCGGAGTTGCCCGACGACGCACCAGTGATCGTCGCTGGCGATTTCAACGACTGGCGCCAGCGCGCCGATGCGCAGCTCAAACCCTGCGGCCTGCGCGAAGTATTCGCCGAGCACCAGGGCAAACCGGCGCGCAGCTTTCCCGCGCGCCTGCCAGCACTTCGGCTTGATCGTATTTACGTGCGCAACCTCAAGGCCAGCCAGCCGAAAGTCCTGGCGAACCGGCCCTGGTCGCACCTTTCCGACCACGTTCCTTTATCGGTAGAGATCGAACTATGAGCAGTGCGCCGCTGGAGAAATCCGCCGTGGAACCGATCGCCATCAACCCGCCGATACGTGAGCCCGGCCATGTTGATGTCGAGTACAGCTGGCAGGGCAACAATCGCGTTGAGTTGCTGGAGAACGGCGAGGAGTATTTCCCGCGAGTGTTCGACGCGATGCGCGCGGCGAAGAGTGAAATCCTCCTTGAGACGTTTATCGTTTTCGAAGACAAGGTCGGCGCCGAGTTGCAGGAGATTCTGATCGACGCCGCCCGGCGCGGTGTGCGCACCACCGTCAGCCTCGACGGTTTTGGTTGCGGCGAGTTGAGCACCGGTTATCTCACCGCGCTGAGTGAGGCCGGCGTGCATCTGCAAATTTTCGATCCAGCACCGAAACGCCTGGGCATTCGCACCAATTGGTTCCGCCGCTTGCACCGCAAGATCGTGGTGGTCGACGGCCTGGTCGCGTTTATTGGCGGGATCAACTTTTCCGGCGATCACCTGGCCGATTTTGGCCCCGAAGCCAAGCAGGATTACTCGGTGCAAGTCCAGGGGCCGGTGGTCGCTGACATCCACCACTTTGCCCTGCTGCAAAGCGGTCGCCCCGGACGCGCACGCTTCTGGTGGCAACGCCGACGCCAGCGCCGCGCGGAAATGGCCTTCAACGATCACGACGGTCAAGTACGCCTGGTATTCCGCGATAACGACCAGCACAACTCCGACATCGAAGACGTGTATCTGCAGGTGCTGCGCCGCGCCAAACGCCGGGTCGTGATCGCCAACGCCTACTTCTTCCCCGGTTATCGCCTGTTGCGGGAAATCCGCAATGCCGCACGCCGTGGAGTCGAGGTGCGCCTGATTCTGCAGGGGCAACCGGACATGCTGGTGGCCAAACTGGCGGCGCGCATGACCTACGACTACTTGCTCAAGGCCGGGGTGCAGATCCACGAATATTGCCAGCGCCCGCTGCACGGCAAAGTCGCGCTGGTCGATGAAGAATGGAGCACCGTCGGCTCGAGCAATCTCGATCCGCTGAGTCTGTCGCTGAACCTGGAAGCCAACGTGCTGATCCGCGACCGCGCGTTCAATCAGCATCTGTTCGAGCGTCTTGAAGACCTCAGCCAGAACCACTGCAAAGCCATGGACCCGAGCAAGTCGCCGCGTGGTCGGATCTGGCACATGACCGTGGGTTTTCTGGTGTTCCATTTCTTGCGGCATTTTCCGGCGATGGCCGGTTGGCTGCCGGCGCACAAACCACGGCTCAAGCCATTTCGAGGAAACACGCCATGAGCCATTCCGAAGCGCATTCGAGCGGTCATTCGGCACCAGCGACGCACTCGAAATGGAGTCGCTGGAAACGCCCGTTGAGCCTGCTGTTTTTCCTCGCACTGATCGTCTTGCTGACGCTGTTCGCCACGCGTATCGAATGGGCCGAAGTGCTGCAAACCCTTGCCGACTTCAAGCTGCGCACGCTGATCATCGCCGCCGGCCTGACCCTGCTGAGTTTTCTGGTCTACGCCAGTTTTGACCTGATCGGCCGCACCTACATTCGTCAGGACCTGACCTGGAAACAGATCTTGCCGGTGGGGATCATCAGCTATGCGTTCAACCTCAATCTCAGTGCCTGGGTCGGCGGCATTGCCATGCGTTATCGCCTGTATTCGCGACTGGGCGTGAGCAAAGGCAACATCGCCAAGATTCTCGGGCTGAGCCTGGCGACCAACTGGTTTGGCTACATGACCATTGCCGGCGTGGTGTTCAGCAGTGGACTGGTGCGTATGCCGCCGGGCTGGAAAGTCAGCAGTGATGCATTGCAAGGCATTGGTGTTTTGTTATTACTGATCAGCGCCGGCTATCTCGCGGCGTGCCAGTTTTCCAAGCGCCGCGAGTGGTCGATTCGCGGGGTGGAAATCAATCTGCCGTCGTTGCGCATGGCGGTCCTGCAACTGCTGTTGGGAGCGTTGAACTGGTCGCTGATGGCGGCGGTGATCTTCACGTTGCTGCCGAGCAAACTGGATTATCCGTTAGTGCTGGGTGTGTTGCTGATCAGCGCGATTGCCGGGGTCATCACCCACATTCCGGCGGGCCTTGGGGTGTTGGAAGCGGTGTTTGTAGCACTGCTGCAACACGAGGCTTCGCGCGGCAGTCTGGTGGCGGGTTTACTGGCGTATCGGGCGATTTATTTTCTGTTGCCGTTGTTGATTACGGTGGTGATGTATCTGGTGGTTGAGGCCAAGGCCAAGGCGCTTCGGATCGAGAAAAACCCCTCTTGAGTTAGTTTTTGAATTCAAAATCGCTATCGCGAGCAGGCTCACTCCTACAAGTGAACACATTCCAAAATGTAGGAGTGAGCCTGCTCGCGATAGCGTTCGAAAGAACACTAAAAAATCATGCGGATTGGATAATACTCAACCGCTCGCCCACCACCATCTCGGTAATCCAGTCCACCAGAATCGAGGTGTACGCCTGCTGCGACACCGGTTCGCTCAACGCATGATCGGCGCCATCGATAATCCTGTGCGTCAGTGAATGGGTCTGCTGACACGCCGCGCGGTAACTCATGATCGCCGCATGGGGCACGTAATCATCGGTTTCCGACTCCACCAGCAAAACATCCCCGGTGAATTGTGAACAGGCATGCAGCGCGCGGTTAGTGTCCGCGCGCACCAGCGTGCTTCGATAATCACGCAAATCCGCCTTGTCCAGATCGCGCTTGGGTGTGTGCCATTGCTCATCGCGATACAGCGCCGGTACGCGCAGTGCCAGCCAGCGTACCGGGCGTAATGAGGTAAGGATGGCCGCCAGATACCCACCATAACTGGTGCCGACTACGGCGATAGCCGAAGTGTCGAGCGCCGGATGCGCGAGCAGACGATCGTACGCCGCGAGCAAATCACGCAGGTTATCTTCGCGAGTCACGCGGGTCAGCGGGATCCCGGTACCGCCGGTATGTCCGCGCAAGTCGAACGTCAGGCACACACACCCGAGACCGGCGATGCCTTTGGCCCGCTCCAGATCACGCTCCTGACTACCGCCCCAACCGTGGACAAACAACACGCCAGGCACTTTTGATTTGGGACTGAGAAAGGTCCCGCTCATCTGTTCATCATCAATGTCGATTTGAATGCTTTCGCTTCTAGCCGTCATAGGATTTGACCGTAACGTATTTGAGGAGAAATTCGCTGTTCTCAGCCGGGCCGCGATAGACCTCGATGGCATCCGCCGGCAGCGGCTGATCGATGTAGGTTTCCACCGAAGACACACGAATCGCACGCATCCCCGGATCGTTAACGAAACTTTGCAGGGCCGCGACTTCAGCACTGCTGGCACCGCCCATGCGCCAGGATTGTTCGAGCACACCGCTGCGGGATTGACCGTTGCTGTCCAGGCCTTGGGCGATGTCGTAATTGCGCCGCGAGGCATAGAAGCGCGGATAGGCTTCATCCGCAGCACCGTCGAAGACCTGCGCCTGCTCGATGGCCAGGCGAACATCGTCGGGCAGTTCCAGCGCCAGCAATTGGTCGTAACCACCCTGCACTACCAGCAAGTTCGAGCCGCCGTAAACCTCTTCGCCGTGGGCGTCTTTGGTCAAGTATTGATCACCGCAGTAACTCAGCACTTTATCGCCGATGAACGACTGGCCGACGCTGTGGGTGACAACGTCGCTCAAGTCCTGCTCCAGCACCACGCCTTCGCTGAACTGCTTTGCAATGTCGGGTCGGGACAGGATTTCGTCGAAGGCATCGAGACTCTTGATCACTTCCTGGCCACGACCGGCGCAGGCGTGAACCGGCTTCATGCGTATCGGGCCGCTGTACAGCAGGTGTTCGGCGGCGGGTCGTGCATCTTCCAGGGCAAACACGCTGAGGCCGTCGAGCACCACGTTGCGCACGCGCTCGGAAAACAATGGCGACCAGCCCTGCGGCGCGTGGGCCAGATGACTGCGCAGGCCGTGGCTGATGGCTTTGGTGCAGATGAAGTCGTGCTCGACGAACCCGCCCCACAGATCGTCCGGACCTTTGATGCCGAGTTGCTGAGCGCTGGCCGTGCCGACAATGGTTTGCGTCGGCAGTAGATACAGCTCACGACCACGATGTTTGTCCGGATCGTAACTGCCGCCGAATTTGCATCCGAGAATCTGCGCCAGCCAGCGCGCCAGGGCTTTATTGGTTTGCACTTCGTGCTGCGGCGCGTCAGGGCGCACCGAGTGGGCAACCACGACTTTCCTGCTGGGTGTCGGGGTCATGCGTCCCCCTTCCATCGGTTCGATGACTGTGGCGGTGAGAGGTGCAGAGATCAGGCCAACGGCTGCTCCACAAAAATCCTAGCCTAATCAGAAACTTGCCAGAATCGTACTGGCACCGCGCCTGTTTCAATCTGCACGACCGCGCGCCGAATCCCGGCAAATTGCACGATCTATGACCCGGTGGAGTTCAATGTGGGAGCGAGCCTGCTCGCGAAGGCGTCGTGTCAGTCGAAATCTAACTTACTGCCCCACCGCTTTCGCGAGCAAGCTCGCTCCCACATTAGGTAATGGATGCTTTCGGGTTTGGGGACACACCAAACCGCGTCCGATAATCACTCGGCGCCAGCCCGGTAATCTTCTTGAAGATCGCGCGAAACGCCCCCGGATCCTGATAACCCACCGTCCACGCAATGTGATCAATCGTGCCATTACTGAATTCGAGCATTTCCCGTGCCTTGCCCACCCGCAGATGCTGGCAATACTCGGTCGGTTTCAACCCGGTTGCCGCACGGAACCGGCGCAGAAACGTGCGCTCCTCCAGGCCTGCCCGCTCGGCCATCGCCGTCAGCGAAACATCCGTCGCGCCGGTGCTTTGCAGCCAATGCTGAACCTTGAGAATCGCCGCATCGCCATGACCGAGTATCGGCGCGAAATTACTGCCGCACTCACTGGCGCTGTCACTGTGCTCTATCACCAGAAATCGCGCGGTGCCGGTGGCAATGCTCGGCCCGAGCAACCTGTCGACCAGGCGTAATCCCAGTTCCGACCAAGCCATCAATCCGGCTGTGGTGATCAAGTCGCCGTCGTCGACAATCGGGGTATCAGCCTTGAGCTTGATCTTCGGGTAACGCTCGGCGAAGGCCTTGGCCGAGGTCCAATGGGTGGTGGCGCTACGGCCGTCGAGCAGACCGCTTTCGGCCAACATCAGCGAGCCTACGCAAACCCCGCCTAGCGTCGCACCGTGGGCATGTTGATTCCGTAACCATTGCATCAGGCTGGCCGGCGCTTGCGCCGCCGAGAACCCGCCGATCGATGGCGGAATCAATACCGCCAGCAAAGCGCTGTCGTCCCCCGCATGACTGGCGTAAGTGCGCCTTGGCGGCTGATCACCTTCGACCTGCCAGTGACTGACCCGCAGCACCGGCAACTGCGCGGCCTGATGCTCAGCGGCTATCCGGTTGGCCACCGCAAACAGATCGGTCAGACCATGCACCGCCGCCATTTGCGCGCCTGGATAGATCAGCACACCCAATTCAGCGATGGCGGCACTTTCTGCGCCCATTGTCAGTTTTCCCCTGTCTATTGTCGGTGCGGCCAATCCCCGAATCGCTGATCAGCGCCAATACTGCAGCCACTTCCAGCCAATCCATCGAGGACACACCCATGGCCAAGCAAGCGCTCATCGTAGTCGATATCCAGAACGACTACTTCCCCCAAGGCAAGTGGCCGCTGGCCGGTGCTGATGCCGCCGCCGACAACGCCGCCCGGCTGATCGCCGCCTTCCGCGAGGCCGGCAATCCGGTCATCCACATCCGCCACGAGTTCACCTCAGCGGACGCGCCGTTTTTCACCCCGGGCTCGGACGGCGCCAAGCTACACCCGAAAGTGCTCAATCGCGCCGATGAACCGGTGGTACTCAAGCACTTCGTCAACTCGTTCCGCGAAACCGAATTGCAAGCGATCATCGACGAACAAGGCATCAAGGAGCTGGTGGTGGTCGGCAGCATGAGCCACATGTGCATTGACGGCATTACCCGTGCGGCGGCGGATCTGGGTTATGCCGTCACGGTGATTCATGACGCCTGCGCCAGCCGTGACCTGGCGTTCAATGGTCTGACGGTGCCGGCGGCACACGTCCATGCCGCGTTCATGTCGGCGCTCGGTTTCGCCTACGCCAGCGTGGTATCTACTGACGAATACCTCGCTGCCAATCACTGAGTCATTCTGCGAAAAACCTGTGCCCGCCTCGTAGCGGGCCTTTTTTCGCCTGTCATAAAAATCTCACGCGTGAGCCATTGATGGCACTTTGAATTGGTTGTAGTGTGGCTCACGCGTGAGATGTCCATAACCGAGCCATTGCCATGAAAAGCCGTTCCTCCACCGCGAAATCAGAGAGTCCCAAGGGGGAGCGCGCGAAACCGTCTGCGAAAAAACCTTCGAGTTTCTATATGAAGCAGATGCGCGCAGGCCTGGCCGCAGCAGGTTATGTGAAACACGAAACTTGGGTGCTTCCTGAAAACCGAAGCTTGCTCAAGCAAATGGAGCAACAGCTACGCCAACCGATTCTGGCTGGCTCTTTCATGTCGGAGAATTACATGAGCGCAGGCAACAACTGGACCATCGATAGCCTCTTCAACGCCCTCAAGGCCCTCGACGAGGTGGCTTCGCAAGAAATCACGCTGTCGCTGATCCAGAGCTCCGAACCCAGTATCAAGCTGGAAATGAACGAATTCGGCGGTCTGCCGATTCACATCGCCCTGGCCGGCCAGCAGATCATCGTCGACACCGTGCTGGTGGATATCGATTCGATCAGCGACGTGCGCGCCTTCAACGATGCCGTGCTGCGCAGCCGGGAAATGTTCCCGCTGTCGTCGATCGGTATCGAGTCGATGCCGAACGGGCAGACCGTTTACAACATGTTTGGCGCCCTCAGCGCCGACTCGAGCCTGACCAACGTTGTTACCGAGGTGAAAACCCTGGTCGATAACGTGCAGCGCGCGAGCGAAGCCTTCGAACACTTCTTCAAGTAATCAACAGGGAAAATCCAATGACTCAGTCCATCTGGAGCAAGTTGTTCACCGCACTGCGCGGCGGCGCCAATGAAGTCGGCGAAGCGATCGCGGACCAACAGGCCCTGCGCATCCTCGATCAGGAAATCCGCGATGCCGACACCGCCCTGTCGAACGCACGTCGCGAGCTGGTCACCATCATGGCCAAACACAAACTGGCCGCCGACCGCGTAAGCGAGTACGACGCCAAGATCAAGGATCTGGAAGCCAAAGCCGTCTCGGCGCTGAACGCCGGCCGTGAAGACCTGGCGCTGGAAGTGGCCGAAGCGATTTCGACCCTGACCAACGAGCTGGATGTTGAGAAAAAGCAGAGCGACGAATTCGGTACTTACGCCGAAAACATGCGCAAAGACATCAGCAAAGCCGAGTCGCGTATCAAGAGCCTGCGCCAGCAAGTGGACATGGCCAAGGCCCGCGAAAGCGTGCAGAAAGCCCAGGTCAGCGCTTCCATCGCCAGCGGCGGCGCCAATGGCAAACTGGAAACTGCCGTCGGTACGTTGAACCGTCTGCAGGCCAAGCAGCAGCAACGTGCGGCGGAACTGAGCGCGGCCGATGAGCTGGCTGACGCCTCTACCGGCAACGACCTGGAACGCAAACTGCGCGACGCCGGCATCACGCCGAACGAAGGCAGCGCCAATGCGATTCTTGAACGCCTGAAGCAAAAGTCCTCGCAGTAAGCATTTGCACAAAACCTGTGGGAGCGAGCCTGCTCGCGAAAGCGTCGTATCAGTCGACATCAATATTGACTGATATGCCCTCTTCGCGAGCAAGCTCGCTCCCACATGGTTTGCGGCGTAAAAATCCTTCTGCTCGTTCACCGGTTCGCCCGGTACACTAGCGACGTTTTTTCGCCGACGAACACCTCCACCCGCTTCAAGGAACGTACCCATGGGATGGTTTAAAGACTTGCTGGGCACCAGCAACTGGCAGACCGCTGCGCCAACACCAACCGTTGCCAGTGGCCCACTCGGCATGGCTCAGGGCAAGGCTGTCAGGTTCGATACGACGCTGGCGCTGTTGCTCGACGGTTCGACCACGGTGCGCGTGCCCTTTGATCAGGCGATCTGGAGCCACGGCTGGGTCGACCTCGGCCAGTCCAACAAACTGCACCGCTATTACATGAACGACGAGGATTTCTGGCTACAGATCCACGTCACCGGTGACGATCAGATCGAATCGGTCACCCTGTTCAACTACCTCAGTTACGTGACGGTCAACAGTGACGCCGAACTGCAGCGTCTTGCCGGCCCCAACAGCGCGATCGGCCTGCCGACCTACACCCACGAAGGTGTCGAATACACCCGCGAGTGGGGCACCGAACAAGGCCAGACCGAACTGGTACCGATGACCGAACAAGTGGTCAATCCGGACGAGAGCTACACCATCGAACACCACTCCATGCTTTACGCGCGCGAGACCGGCCTGACCGATCGCCGCGAATTGCTGCTGTTCTCCGTCGAACAGGATGGAGAAGGCACCGTCAGCCTGAGCACCTCGCTCGGCATTTCGCTGTACACGACAGATCTGAGCACCATTTAAAAAGGAAGTTTTTCATGCTGGAAGTGCTGGCCGTTTCCCTGAACAAAACCGCTCTGGTCGGTTTCGTCGTCTACCTCATCGGCGCCGTGCTGCTGTTCATGCTGTTTCAATTCGTCTACACGCGCATCACGCCGCACAAGGAGTTCGAGCTGATCCGCTCCGGCAACGTTGCCGCCGCCATCGCCCTGTCCGGCGCGATCATCGGCTTCGCGATTCCGGCCAGTAACGTGATTGCGTTTTCGGTCAACGTCCTCGACTTCGTGCTCTGGGCTGTGATTGCCGCGGTGGTGCAACTGCTGGCATTCCTCGCCACGGGTCTAGTGCTCAAAGGCACCTCCCAGCGCATCGCCAACGGCGAAGTGGCTTCGGGTATCTATGTCGCTGCGGTCGCGATCAGCGTCGGCATGCTCAACGCCGCGTGCATGACACCGTCCAACTGATCGGCAGGAAGCCTTAGATGAAACGCAGCAAATACGTTCAGTTGTCCCTTGCCGCCTCGGTGGCCATGGCCATTTCCGGCCAGGCGACGGCCGCGGATCAACCACGCAGTTTCCAGAATATGGAACAGTGCGTCGACGCCGAAGTGGCCGCCGATGTCTGCTCCAACGCCTACATCGCCGCCCTGACCGAACACCGGCGCATTGCCCCGGCGTACGACAACAAGGCCAAGTGCGACGCGGACTTTGCCGCTGACTGGTGCCAGAAGAACTCTGACGGCCGCTTCGTGCCGAGACTCGGCGGCTTCAAAGTACCTAAGGAAGGTGAGCCGGCGCAGAACCTCGACGCCATCGCTAATGCCCAAATGCCCGCCGGCAGTGCAACGGCGCAGAATGTGCAAAGTACTTCGCACGTCTCCAGCGGTGGCGGTGGCGGAAATGGCTGGCTGACCGGCTGGCTGATCGGCAACGCGATGAGCAACAACGCCGAACGCACGGTTTACCGCGATCGCGAAACGCGCCAGCCGTACAACACCTCGACGCAGTACCGCAGGGCCGAAACCACGACGCGCAGCCAAACGGATTACGAGAGCAGCAAAAGCAAACCGGTCAACGTGGCTTCTTCGACCTCACGCGGCGGCTTCGGCAGCCAGTCCAGTGCCCGTAGCGGCTGGGGTGGTTGGGGCAGCAGTTCTGGTTCTGGTCGTTCGAGCAGCTGACGATGAAGAAGATCCTCTGCGCCGAGCGCCCCGACTGGAAACAGACCGCCGAGAGCCTCGGTTTCATGTTTCACACCATCGACGATGAGCCGTACTGGGACGAAAGCGCGTACTACCAGTTCACGCTTGCGCAAATCGAAAACGATCTAGAAGACCCGACCACCGAACTGCACGAGATGTGCATGGATCTGGTCGACCGTGTGGTTAACAGCGAAGAGTTGCTGGATCGCCTGAGCATCCCGGCGGCGTACTACGACATGATCCGCACGTCCTGGCGGGAAGGTCATCCGCATCTGTATGGACGCATGGACTTTTCCTACAGCGGCAACGGCCCGGCGAAGCTGCTGGAGCTCAACTACGACACGCCAACCAGTCTTTACGAAGCGGCGGCGTTCCAGTGGGGCTGGCTGGAGCAATGCATCGAGCGTGGCACGCTACCGCGCCATGCCGACCAGTTCAACAGCATCGATACCAAGCTGCATCAGGCCTTCGCCGAGCTGCAACTGAAGCGGCCGTTCTACTTCGCTTCGATGAAAGACTCGGTCGAAGACAAGGGCACCACGGATTACCTGCGCCTGATCGCCGAGAAGGTCGGCATCGAGTCGCGGCACATCGATATCGAAGACATTGGCTTGACGGCTGAAGGGCGCTTCGTCGACCTGGAAGATCGCTGGATCCCGCACCTGTTCAAACTGCATGCCTGGGAATTCATCTTCCACGAACCCTTCGGCGCGGCGATTGCCGAGTGCGATACGCAGTTTTTCGAACCGGCGTGGAAGGCAATTCTGTCGAACAAGGGTGCACTGCCATTACTGTGGGAACTGCACAAAGGGCATCCGAATCTGCTGGCGGCGCATCTCGACCCTAACCCGGCCAGCGCTGTGCCCAAGGGCTGGGTACGCAAGCCGTACTTCTCCCGCGAAGGCGCCAACATTGAGCTGCGAACGACGGATGGTCTGATCGTCAAAGAGGACGGGCCCTACACGGATGCGCCATTTATCCTGCAGGAATTCGCGCCGTTGCCGAAGTTTGGCGACAGCTACACCCTGATCGGTTCCTGGGTGATTGGCGATCAGGCTGCAGGGATTGGTGTGCGGGAGGACAACAGTTTGATCACCAAGGATTCGAGCCGGTTCTTGCCGCACCTGATTCTCGACTAAACCACAAATCCCACAGGGATTTGGGATAACCGCAGACGAAACAAATCCCAAAAAAAGGCCCGTCGCTTCAAGCGACGGGCCTTTTTGATTTGCAGCGGTTACAGCAGCTAATCAGAACGGGATATCGTCATCAAAGCTGTCGAAATCCGGAGCCGGTTGCGGTGCGGCCTGCTGAGGAGCCGGGGCCGAACGCTGCTGTGGAGCCGACTGCTGCGGGCGCGGAGCCTGCTGGCGTGGAGCCGGGGCCGACTGCTGGTAGTTGTTGCCACCGCCTTGTTGGTCGCCCTGTTGTGGACGGCCGCCGAGCAGTTGCATGGTGCCTTGCATGTCGACCACGATTTCAGTGGTGTAACGCTTGATACCGTCTTTTTCCCACTCGCGGGTCTGCAGCTTGCCTTCGATGTACACCTGCGAACCTTTACGCAGGTATTCGCCGGCGATTTCGGCCACCTTGCCGAACATCGAAACGCGGTGCCATTCGGTCTTCTCGACCTTCTGACCGGTTTGCTTGTCGGTCCATTGTTCGCTGGTGGCCAGACTCAGGTTGGTCACGGCGTTACCGTTAGGCAGGTAGCGAACTTCGGGATCCTGGCCGCAAGTGCCGACCAATATGACTTTGTTAACCCCACGGGCCATAACGTTCTCCTAGGCTTCGCAAGCAGCCCCGGCCGGGTTGTTCACCAGGCGTTCGAGGGTGTCGCGATCCACTAATTCTTTGTCCAGTTTGATGTAAACAGCCGCTTCATCAGCAACTATCACTGCATCGGTTACCCCTACGAGGGCCTTGAGGCGCTCGACCAGACCCGCTTCGCGGATCGCCTCGGGCGACAACGGCAAGCGCAGGCTCGTCACGTAGGGAGGTTCACGCATGGTAACAGCAAAGGCCAGCCAGATGGCAGCCAGACCCGCGCATCCGAGGAACACAACCGACAGACCGCCATGCTGAAACAGCCAGCCGCCGAGTATCCCGCCGAGTGCTGAACCGAGGAACTGACTGGTGGAATACACGCCCATGGCCGTGCCCTTCCCGCCCGCCGGTGAAACCTTGCTGATCAGCGACGGCAATGAAGCCTCCAGCAGATTGAACGCGGTGAAGAACACCACCGTACCAATCACCAGAGCCCGCAGGCTGTCGCCGAACTGCCAGAAGAATAGCTCAGTCAGCATCAGCGTCAGGACGGCGCCGAGCAAAACTCGTTTCATTTTGCGTTTCTTCTCGCCGTAGATGATGAACGGGATCATGGCGAAGAACGAAATCAGCAGCGCGGTGAGGTAGACCCACCAGTGCTGTTCCTTGGGCAAACCGGCTTTTTCCACCAGCGCCAACGGCAACGCAACGAAGCTCGACATCAACATGGCATGTAACACAAAGATGCCCAGATCGAGGCGCAGCAGATCCGGATGCTTGAGCGTCGGCATCAAGGCCTGACGCGCCACCCCGGACTCCCGATGCTGCAATGGCCCGGTGGAGCGCGGCACCATGAACATGATGATGGCGATACCGACCAGTGCCATGGCACCGGTGGCGAGGAACAGTCCGGACAGACCGAAAGCGCGGGTCAGCAAAGGCCCGACGACCATGGCCACGGCAAACGACAAACCGATGGTCATGCCGATCATCGCCATTGCCTTGGTGCGGTGCTGTTCGCGGGTCAGGTCGGAGAGTAGCGCCATCACCGCCGCTGAAATCGCCCCGGCGCCCTGCAGGATCCGCCCGGCGATCACGCCCCAGATGGAGTCGGCCTGAGACGCCAGCACGCTGCCGAGGGCAAAAACGATCAGCCCGAGGTAAATCACCGGACGGCGGCCAATGCGGTCGGAAATGATCCCGAACGGAATCTGGAAAATCGCCTGGGTCAGACCGTAAGCGCCAATAGCCAGCCCGATCAGGGCCGGGGTCGCTCCTGCCAGGTCCATGCCGTAGGTCGCCAGTACCGGCAACACCATGAACATGCCAAGCATACGGAAGGCGAACACCAGGGCCAGACCGCTCGCTGCGCGAGTCTCGCTGCCACTCATGCGTTCGCTGTGGGGATCGTGCATGGAAAAACCTCGTGTGAACCGGCGGCG
Source organism: Pseudomonas neuropathica (assembly GCF_015461835.1). Taxonomy (GTDB): domain Bacteria; phylum Pseudomonadota; class Gammaproteobacteria; order Pseudomonadales; family Pseudomonadaceae; genus Aquipseudomonas; species Aquipseudomonas neuropathica. Next base: position 299,587 of record NZ_JACOPX010000009.1, read on the forward strand.
ATTCTACCAGTCCCATCGAAAGACGGGGTATATCGCGACGCTATGACGCGTATAGATGAAACTCTCTTCATGTAAGGTAAAAACCCTTCGCTTGATAGTGTGCATCCATCCAGTATTTGCCCGTATACTCCTACGTTTTCGACGCCCGCCGAGCGAGGCCACTTTGGACAAGATCCTGATACGTGGGGCCCGTACCCACAACCTGAAGAACATCGACCTGACCCTGCCACGGGACAAGCTGATCGTCATCACCGGCCTGTCCGGATCCGGCAAGTCGTCCCTGGCCTTCGATACGCTTTACGCCGAAGGTCAGCGCCGCTATGTCGAATCGCTGTCGGCCTACGCCCGACAGTTTCTGTCGATGATGGAAAAACCCGACGTCGACACCATCGAAGGCCTGTCGCCAGCGATCTCCATCGAACAAAAGTCGACCTCGCACAACCCGCGCTCTACGGTCGGCACCATCACCGAAATCTACGACTACCTGCGCCTGCTTTATGCACGCGTCGGTACGCCACGCTGCCCGGATCACGACATTCCGCTGGAAGCGCAGACCGTCAGCCAGATGGTCGACCTGGTGCTGGCGCAGCCGGAAGGCAGCAAACTGATGTTGCTGGCGCCGGTTATTCGCGAACGCAAAGGTGAACACCTTTCGGTCTTCGAAGAGCTGCGCGCTCAAGGTTTCGTTCGCGCCCGGGTCAACGGGCGGATCTGCGAACTCGATGAACTGCCAAAACTGGATAAACAGAAAAAGCACTCGATCGATGTCATCGTCGACCGCTTCAAGGTTCGCGCCGATCTGCAGCAACGTCTGGCCGAATCTTTCGAGACCGCGTTGAAACTGGCGGATGGCATTGCCCTGGTCGCACCGATGGACGACGAGCCGGGCGAAGAGATGATCTTCTCTGCGCGCTTCGCCTGCCCGATCTGCGGCCACGCTATCAGCGAACTGGAACCGAAGCTGTTCTCCTTCAACAACCCGGCCGGCGCGTGCCCGACCTGTGATGGCCTGGGGGTGAAGCAGTTCTTCGATATCAAGCGGCTGGTCAATGGCGATCTGACCTTGGCCGAAGGTGCGATTCGCGGCTGGGACCGGCGTAACGTCTATTACTTCCAGATGCTCGGCTCACTCGCTTCACACTATGGTTTCAGCCTCGAAGTACCCTTCAACGAGCTGCCGGCCGATCAGCAGAAATTCATCCTGCATGGCAGCGGCTCGCAGAACGTCGACTTCAAATACCTCAACGACCGTGGCGACATCGTCAAACGCTCGCACCCGTTCGAAGGCATCGTGCCGAACCTGGAGCGTCGCTACCGCGAGACCGAGTCGGCAAGCGTACGCGAAGAGCTGGCCAAGTTTCTCAGCACCCAATCGTGCCCGGATTGTCGTGGTACCCGTCTGCGTCGCGAAGCGCGGCATGTGTGGGTTGGCGAGAAAACGCTGCCAGCGGTGACCAACCTGCCGATCGGCGACGCTTGCGAGTACTTCGGCGAGCTGAAGATGACTGGCCGTCGCGGCGAAATCGCCGACAAGATCCTCAAGGAAATTCGCGAGCGTCTGCAGTTCCTCGTCAACGTCGGCCTCGACTATCTGTCGCTGGACCGCAGTGCCGACACGCTGTCCGGTGGTGAAGCGCAACGTATTCGTCTGGCCAGCCAGATCGGTGCCGGTCTCGTCGGTGTTCTGTACATCCTCGACGAACCGTCCATTGGTTTGCACCAGCGTGATAACGACCGTTTGCTCGGCACGCTCAAGCACCTGCGTGATATTGGCAACACTGTGATCGTGGTCGAACACGACGAAGACGCGATTCGTCTGGCCGATTACGTTGTGGATATCGGCCCGGGGGCTGGCGTGCATGGTGGGCAGATCGTGGCTGAGGGCACGCCGGCGGAAGTCATGGCGCACCCGGACTCCCTGACCGGTAAATACCTCTCGGGCCGCGTGAAGATTGAAGTGCCGGCCAAACGCACGCCACGCAATAAAAAGCTCAATCTGTCGCTCAAAGGGGCGCGCGGCAACAACCTGCGCAATGTCGATCTGGACATCCCGATTGGTCTGCTGACGTGTGTGACCGGCGTATCCGGCTCGGGTAAATCGACGCTGATCAACAATACCTTGTTCCCGCTGAGCGCCACGGCCCTCAACGGCGCGACAACGCTGGAAGCGGCAGCGCACGACAGCATCAAGGGCCTGGAGCATCTCGACAAAGTGGTCGATATCGACCAAAGCCCGATCGGCCGTACACCGCGCTCCAACCCTGCTACCTATACCGGCCTGTTCACCCCGATCCGCGAGCTGTTCGCCGGCGTACCCGAGTCACGCTCCCGTGGTTACGGCCCGGGGCGTTTCTCGTTCAACGTCAAGGGTGGCCGCTGCGAAGCGTGCCAGGGCGACGGCCTGATCAAAGTGGAAATGCACTTCCTGCCAGACATCTACGTGCCATGCGATGTGTGCAAGAGCAAGCGCTACAACCGCGAAACCCTTGAGATCAAATACAAGGGCAAGAGCATCCACGAAACACTCGAGATGACCATCGAAGAGGCTCGGGAGTTCTTTGACGCGGTGCCAGCACTGGCGCGCAAGCTACAGACATTGATGGATGTCGGCCTGTCGTACATCAAGCTCGGGCAGTCGGCGACCACGTTGTCGGGTGGTGAGGCGCAGCGAGTGAAACTGTCTCGCGAGTTGTCCAAGCGTGACACCGGCAAAACACTGTACATCCTCGATGAGCCGACCACCGGTTTGCACTTCGCGGATATCCAGCAATTGCTCGACGTGCTGCATCGCCTACGCGACCACGGCAACACTGTGGTAGTGATCGAACACAACCTCGACGTGATCAAGACGGCTGACTGGCTGGTCGATCTCGGGCCGGAGGGCGGCTCCAAAGGTGGGCAGATCATTGCCACCGGCACGCCTGAGGATGTGGCCGAGATGAAGCAATCTCATACCGGTCATTACCTCAAGCCGCTGCTGATCCGCGATCGGGCTTAAACGCCAGGCATGAAAAAGCCCCTGTCACTTCATCAGTGACAGGGGCTTTTTTGTATCGATTGCAATCAGGACGTGTGGGATTGCAGGTAGTTCTCGAGACCGATCAACTTGATCAGGCCCAACTGCTTTTCCAGCCAGTAGGTGTGATCCTCTTCGGTGTCGTTGAGCTGAACCCGCAAGATCTCACGGCTGACGTAATCCTTGTGCTGCTCGCACAGCTCAATGCCTTTGCACAGCGCTGCGCGAACTTTGTATTCAAGACGCAGATCCGCTTCGAGCATCTCCGGCACGGTCGTGCCGACATCCAGATCATCCGGACGCATACGCGGCGTGCCTTCGAGCATCAGAATTCGGCGCATCAACGCATCAGCGTGACCGGCTTCCTCTTCCATCTCATGGTTGATTCGCTCGTAGAGCTTGGTGAACCCCCAGTCCTCATACATCCGCGAATGAACGAAATATTGATCACGCGCGGCCAGTTCGCCGGTCAGCAACGTGTTGAGGTAATCGATTACGTCTGGGTGGCCTTGCATCGCCCTACATCTCCCTACTTGAAAGTCTGTAGTTTGAACCAAGCTGACCGGAAGGTCACCCGATTCGCGCAATAAAAGCGAAGATATTCTTAGAAAAGCAGCCTAAATAACGCAAAAACCGCCCAGATGAGGGCGGTTCTGCTTCTCGTTTAGACTTCGTTAAGCTGTACGTTGAGCAGCTTTGCGATTGCTTCTCCATACGCCGGATCGGCCTTGTAGAAGTGCTGCAACTGGCGGTCGACGATATCAGTGGAAACGCCCGCCATGGCACCGGCGATATTGCTGACCAGCAATGCTCTCTGATCGTCGCTCATCAGGCGGAACAGCGCACCTGCGTGGCTGTAGTAATCGGTATCTTCGCGGTGATCGTAGCGATCGGCAGCACCGCTCAAGGCCAGCGCTGGTTCAGCGTAACGCGGAGCTTGTTTCGGCGCTTCGGTGTAGCTGTTCGGTTCGTAGTTAGGTGCTGCACCACCGTTGCTGCCGAACGCCATCGAGCCATCACGCTGGTAGGTGTTAACCGGGCTGCGTGGCGCGTTCACCGGCAACTGCTGGTGATTGGTACCGACACGGTAGCGGTGCGCGTCGGCGTAGGCGAACACGCGGCCTTGCAGCATGCGATCCGGCGACAGACCGACACCCGGCACCATGTTGCTTGGGCCGAACGCCGCTTGCTCGACTTCAGCAAAGTAATTTTGCGGGTTGCGATTCAGCTCCAGTTCACCCACTTCGATCAGCGGAAATTCTTTCTGCGACCAGGTTTTGGTGACGTCGAAAGGGTTCTCATAATGTGCCGCAGCTTGGGCCTCAGTCATGATCTGAATGCACACGCGCCATTTCGGAAAGTCACCGCGCTCGATGGCTTCGAACAGGTCGCGCTGGGCGTAGTCTGGATCAGTGCCCGCCAATCGTGCGGCATCGGCCGGTGCCAGATTCTTGATGCCTTGTTTGGTCTTATAGTGCCACTTCACCCAGTGACGCTCACCTTTAGCGCTAATCAGGCTGTAAGTGTGGCTGCCGAAGCCGTGCATGTGACGGTAGCCGTCAGGAATACCGCGATCAGAGAACAGAATGGTGACCTGGTGCAGGGCTTCAGGCGAATGCGACCAGAAGTCCCACATCATCTGCGCGCTTTTCAGGTTGCTTTGCGGCAGGCGTTTCTGGGTGTGAATGAAGTCCGGGAATTTCAGCGGATCACGAATGAAGAACACTGGCGTGTTGTTCCCCACGATGTCCCAGTTACCTTCTTCGGTGTAGAACTTCAACGCGAAACCCCGTGGATCGCGCTCGGTGTCGGCAGAACCGCGTTCGCCGCCTACCGTCGAGAAACGCAGGAACGTCGGGGTTTGCTTGCCAACAGATTCAAACAGCTTGGCGCTGGTGTAATCCGTGATATCGCGGGTAACGGTGAATGTGCCGTAAGCTCCGGAGCCTTTGGCATGAACGCGACGCTCAGGAATGTTTTCACGGTTGAAGTGAGCAAGCTTCTCGATCAGATGAAAATCGTCGAGCAGCAACGGGCCACGAGGGCCGGCGGAGCGAGAATTCTGGTTATCAGCGACAGGTGCGCCACTGGCGGTCGTAAGCGTTTTGATCTGGCTCATACGGTCTTCTTCCTCTGTCAGTCTTGAAACTGCCGGCTAATCGGCTTGGAGGGAAGTATTAATCATCCACGTGACAGCCACAAATTCATTAACTTGCAGGCATCGATAGATAATTACTAATTATGTTTCCCGGCACATAGTGACAACAGAGACATGTCAAAAGCTTGTATGAACAGCGCATTTTCGCGCGGACACAAAAAACCGGGCACTAGGCCCGGTTCTTTGTTTCAGACTGACGTCTTACTCGGCGGATACAGCTTCGCCAGCAGTAGCACGATCAACCAACTCGACGTACGCCATAGGCGCGTTGTCGCCAGCGCGGAAACCGCACTTGAGGATGCGCAGGTAGCCACCCTCACGGGTAGCGTAACGCTTGCCCAGGTCGTTGAAGAGCTTACCAACGATAGCTTTCGAACGAGTACGGTCGAAAGCCAGACGGCGGTTAGCCAGGCTATCTGTCTTGGCCAGAGTGATCAGCGGCTCAGCAACGCGACGCAGTTCTTTGGCTTTTGGCAGAGTAGTTTTGATCAGCTCGTGCTCGAACAGCGACACCGCCATGTTTTGGAACATGGCCTTGCGGTGCGAGCTGGTGCGGCTCAGGTGACGACCACTTTTACGATGACGCATGGTTCATTCCTTACCAAACACTACGTTCGGTGATTACGACGATCAGGCAGTCGCCTTGTCGTCCTTCTTAAGACTTGCAGGCGGCCAGTTGTCGAGGCGCATGCCGAGGGACAGACCGCGGGAGGCCAGAACGTCCTTGATTTCAGTCAAGGATTTCTTGCCAAGGTTCGGAGTCTTCAACAGCTCTACTTCGGTACGCTGAATCAGGTCACCGATGTAGTAGATGTTTTCCGCCTTAAGGCAGTTAGCCGAACGTACAGTCAGTTCCAGATCGTCAACCGGGCGAAGCAGGATCGGATCGATCTCGTCTTCCTGCTCGACAACCACTGGCTCACTGTCACCTTTGAGGTCGACGAACGCAGCCAACTGCTGTTGCAGGATGGTTGCAGCGCGGCGGATAGCCTCTTCAGGATCCAGAGTACCGTTGGTTTCCAGATCAATAACCAGCTTGTCCAGGTTGGTACGCTGCTCGACACGGGCGTTTTCCACCACGTATGCGATACGGCGAACCGGGCTGAACGAAGAGTCAAGCTGCAAGCGACCGATGCTGCGGCTTTCGTCTTCATCGCTCTGACGCGAGTCGGCTGGTTCATAACCACGACCACGAGCTACGGTGAGCTTCATGTTCAGGGCGCCGTTAGACGCCAGGTTAGCGATTACGTGATCGGGATTAACGATCTCGACATCATGATCCAGCTGAATATCGGCAGCGGTAACCACCCCCGAACCCTTCTTCGACAAGGTCAGCGTAACTTCGTCACGACCGTGCAGCTTGATGGCCAGACCTTTAAGGTTCAACAGGATTTCAATTACGTCTTCCTGTACACCTTCGATGGCGCTGTACTCGTGGAGCACACCGTCAATCTCGGCCTCGACTACTGCGCAGCCGGGCATTGAGGACAACAGGATGCGTCGCAGCGCGTTGCCCAGGGTGTGGCCAAAACCACGCTCGAGAGGCTCGAGAGTGATCTTGGCGCGGGTTGGACTGACAACCTGCACATCAATGTGGCGGGGTGTCAGGAACTCATTTACCGAAATCTGCATGGATGCACCTATTTTCTAGCCCTTACTTGGAGTAGAGCTCGACAATCAGGCTTTCGTTGATGTCGGCGGACAGATCACTGCGAGCAGGAACGTTCTTGAAAACGCCCGACTTCTTCTCAGTGTCTACTTCTACCCATTCTACGCGGCCACGTTGGGCACACAGATCGAGAGCTTGGACAATGCGAAGTTGGTTTTTTGCTTTCTCGCGAACTGCAACCACGTCACCAGCACGAACCTGATACGACGGAACGTTTACGGTCTGACCGTTAACGCTGATCGACTTGTGCGATACCAGCTGACGGGATTCGGCACGAGTCGAACCAAAGCCCATACGGTATACAACGTTGTCCAGACGGCATTCGAGCAGTTGCAGCAGGTTTTCACCGGTTGCACCTTTCTTGCCAGCAGCTTCTTTGTAGTAGCCGCTGAACTGACGCTCGAGAACGCCGTAGATACGACGGACCTTCTGCTTTTCACGCAGTTGGGTGCCGTAATCGGACTGGCGACCGCGGCGTTGGCCGTGGATACCAGGTGCTGCTTCAATGTTGCACTTCGATTCGATCGCGCGCACGCCGCTCTTCAGGAAGAGATCGGTGCCTTCGCGACGAGCGAGTTTGCATTTTGGACCAATGTAACGAGCCATTCTTTACAATCTCCTGGATTACACGCGGCGCTTCTTCGGCGGACGGCACCCGTTGTGCGGGATTGGCGTCACGTCGGTGATGCTGGCGATCTTGTAGCCACAGCCGTTCAAAGCGCGGACTGCGGATTCACGACCTGGACCTGGGCCCTTGACGTTAACGTCGAGGTTTTTCAGGCCGTATTCCAGCGCAGCTTGACCAGCACGTTCAGCAGCTACTTGAGCAGCAAACGGCGTGGACTTGCGGGAACCGCGGAAACCCGAACCACCGGAGGTAGCCCAGGAAAGAGCGTTACCTTGACGGTCGGTAATGGTCACGATGGTGTTGTTAAAAGATGCATGGATGTGGGCGATGCCATCAACCACTGTCTTTTTAACTTTTTTACGAGGACGAGCAGCAGGTTTTGCCATGATTAAATTCCTGTCGATTCGCTGGGGCGATTACTTGCGGATCGGCTTACGCGGACCTTTACGGGTACGCGCGTTGGTCTTGGTACGCTGACCGCGTACTGGCAGACCACGACGATGACGCAGACCGCGATAGCAACCGAGGTCCATCAAGCGCTTGATTTTCATGTTGATTTCGCGACGCAGGTCACCTTCAGTGGTGAACTTCGCCACTTCGCCACGCAGCTGTTCAATTTGCTCGTCGCTCAGATCTTTGATCTTTGCTGCTGGGTTTACCCCAGTCACTGCACAGATCTTCTGCGCAGTAGTGCGACCAACACCATAGATGTAGGTCAGCGAGATAACAGTATGCTTGTTATCTGGAATGTTAACGCCTGCAATACGGGCCATTCAGTGGGACTCCAATTGACAGCTACCTACGCCCCGGAAGCCAAGAAATAGGGCGCGAGATAATATCGCTGTAATAACAAATAATCAACCCGGTAGCGCACTAGCTACCGGGCTTGAAGCACAATCACACTCAGCCTTGGCGCTGTTTGTGACGCGGTTCCGCGCTGCAAATTACTCGAACAACACCTTCGCGGCGAATAATCTTGCAGTTGCGGCACAGCTTTTTCACCGATGCACGAACTTTCATCACCAACTCCTCGAACCTTATGGGTACTCAGCGCAACATGCCGCTGCCGTAACCCTTCAGGTTGGCTTTCTTCATCAGGGATTCGTACTGGTGCGAAACGAGGTGCGATTGTACTTGGGACATGAAGTCCATCACAACCACGACCACGATCAGCAACGAGGTCCCGCCAAGGTAGAACGGAACGTTTGCTGCAACCACCAGGAACTGGGGCAACAGACACACGGCCGTCATGTAAAGAGCACCGAACATGGTCAAGCGGGTCAGAACGCCATCAATGTAGCGCGCCGACTGCTCACCTGGACGGATGCCCGGAATAAAGGCACCGGACTTCTTCAGGTTTTCCGCTACGTCTTTCGGATTGAACATCAACGCCGTATAGAAGAAGCAGAAGAAAATAATCCCTGCACTAAACAGCAGAATATTCAACGGCTGACCAGGAGCGATCGACTGCGAGATGTCCTGCAACCAGCCCATACCTTCAGACTGACCGAACCAGGCACCCAACGAAGCCGGGAACAGCAAAATGCTGCTCGCGAAAATAGCCGGAATAACACCGGCCATGTTCACCTTCAACGGCAGGTGGCTAGTCTGCGCAGCAAAAACCTTGCGGCCCTGCTGACGCTTGGCGTAGTGAACAGCGATGCGACGCTGACCACGCTCAATGAACACCACGAAACCGATAATCGCTACTGCCAGCAAACCGATGGCAACCAAGGCGAAGATGTTGATATCACCCTGACGCGCAGACTCGAAAGACTGCCCGATTGCTCTCGGAAGACCGGCGACGATACCCGAAAAAATCAACATCGAGATACCGTTACCTACACCACGCTCAGTAATCTGCTCACCCAGCCACATCATGAACATCGCACCAGCCACAAAAGTGGATACCGCGACGAAATGGAAGCCAAAGTCACCAGTGAACGCAACGCCCTGCCCCGCCAGACCAATGGACATGCCAATAGCCTGAACGAGAGCGAGGACGACGGTGCCGTAGCGGGTGTACTGGCTGATCTTGCGACGGCCAGCTTCACCTTCCTTCTTCAACTGCTCCAGCTGCGGGCTGACGGCTGTCATCAGTTGCATGATGATCGATGCCGAAATGTACGGCATGATCCCCAATGCAAAGATGCTCATCCGTTCCAGCGCGCCGCCAGAGAACATGTTGAACAAGCTAAGAATGGTCCCCTCATTCTGTCGAAACAGGTCTGCGAGTCGGTCCGGGTTGATACCTGGAACCGGGATGTGTGCGCCTATTCGGTAGACGATAATCGCCAGGAACAGAAAACGCAGACGAGCCCAGAGTTCAGACATACCGCCTTTGCCGAGCGCAGAGAGAGCACCTTGCTTAGCCATTTATTCCTCGAACTTGCCGCCAGCTGCTTCGATAGCCGCACGCGCACCTTTGGTGGCGCCGATTCCCTTGCCGATAGTGACAGCGCGAGTCACTTCACCGGACAGCATGATTTTCACACGCTGTACGTTGACGTTGATCACGTTGGCATCTTTCAGGGACTGCACGGTGACGATGTCGCCTTCCACTTTAGCCAGCTCGGACAGACGCACTTCTGCGCGGTCCATGGCTTTCAGGGAAACGAAACCGAACTTCGGCAGGCGACGATGCAGCGGCTGTTGACCGCCTTCAAAGCCTGGAGCAATGGTGCCACCGGAGCGGGAGGTCTGACCTTTGTGACCACGGCCACCAGTCTTACCCAAACCGCTACCGATACCACGGCCCGGACGATGCTTTTCGCGACGGGAACCCGGCGCTGGACTCAGATCATTGAGTTTCATCGATTAACCCTCGACACGCAGCATGTAGTAAGCCTTGTTGATCATCCCGCGATTCTCGGGAGTATCCTGGACTTCTACAGTGTGACCGATGCGACGCAGACCCAGACCCTTAACGCACAGTTTGTGGTTAGGGATGCGGCCGGTCATGCTTTTGATCAGCGTTACTTTAACGGTAGCCATGATCAGAAGATCTCCTTGACGCTTTTGCCACGCTTGGCGGCAATGGATTCAGGAGACTGCATAGCTTTCAAACCTTTGAAAGTGGCGTGAACCACGTTTACCGGGTTAGTCGAGCCGTAGCACTTGGCCAGAACGTTCTGAACGCCAGCAACTTCGAGGACAGCACGCATAGCGCCGCCAGCGATGATACCGGTACCTTCAGAAGCAGGCTGCATGTACACCTTCGAAGCGCCGTGAGCGGACTTCATTGCGTACTGCAGAGTGGTGCCGTTCAGATCAACTTGGATCATGTTGCGGCGAGCAGCTTCCATTGCCTTCTGGATCGCAGCAGGCACTTCACGCGACTTGCCACGGCCGAAGCCAACACGCCCTTTACCATCACCTACCACGGTCAACGCGGTGAAAGTGAAGATACGGCCGCCTTTAACGGTTTTGGCTACGCGGTTAACTTGAACCAGCTTCTCAATGTAGCCTTCGTCGCGCTTTTGGTCGTTATTTGACATAACTTAGAACTCCAGCCCAGCTTCACGAGCAGCATCAGCCAGCGCTTTCACGCGACCGTGGTACTTGAAGCCAGAGCGGTCGAAAGCCACTTGCGAGACGCCAGCGGCCTTAGCACGCGTAGCGACCAGCTGGCCAACCTTTGTGGCCGCGTCGATGTTGCCAGTGGCACCATCACGCAGTTCTTTATCCAAAGTCGAGGCGCTTGCCAGGACCTTGTTGCCGTCGGCCGAGATGACCTGGGCGTAGATGTGCTGCGACGAGCGGAACACGCAGAGACGCACGACTTCGAGTTCGTGCATTTTCAGGCGTGCTTTGCGAGCGCGACGCAGTCGAGTAACTTTTTTGTCGGTCATTTGCTATGCCCTACTTCTTCTTGGCTTCTTTACGACGGACGACTTCGTCCGCGTAGCGCACACCTTTGCCTTTGTACGGCTCTGGTGGACGGAAGTCGCGGATCTCAGCGGCCACTTGACCTACCAGCTGCTTGTCGATGCCCTTGATCAGGATATCGGTCTGGCTAGGAGTCTCAGCGGTGATGCCTTCCGGCAGTTCGTAATCCACTGGGTGCGAGAAGCCAAGGGCCAGGTTCAGAACCGTGCCTTTTGCTTGCGCCTTGTAACCAACACCGACCAGCTGGAGCTTGCGCTCGAAGCCTTGGCTTACGCCTTGGACCATGTTGTTTACCAACGCACGCGTGGTACCGGCCATTGCGCGAGTTTGTTGATCGCCATTGCGAGCAGCGAAACGCAGCTCACCAGCTTCTTCAACGATCTCAACGGACGAATGGATGTTCAGTTCAAGAGTACCCTTGGCACCCTTCACCGAAAGCTGTTGGCCTGCGAATTTTACTTCGACACCGGCTGGCAGCTTAACGGGGTTCTTAGCGACGCGAGACATGCTTATCCCCCCTTAGAACACAGTGCAAAGAACTTCGCCGCCGACACCGGCAGCGCGCGCAGCACGATCCGTCATCACACCTTTGTTGGTGGAGACGATAGACACGCCAAGACCGCCACGAACTTTCGGCAGATCTTCAACGGACTTGTACTGACGCAGGCCTGGACGACTAACGCGCTTCACTTCTTCGATAACCGGACGGCCTTCGAAGTACTTCAGCTCGATGGACAACGACGGCTTAGCGTCGGTGGTGATCTGAAAATCCGCGATGTAACCTTCGTCCTTCAGGACTTTTGCTACAGCCACCTTCAGCGTGGAAGACGGCATGCTTACGACAGACTTTTCAGCCATCTGGGCATTACGGATTCGAGTTAGCATGTCCGCTAACGGGTCCTGCATACTCATGGGCTAGACGCTCCTAATACAGAAAAATTAGCCTTGCGGCTACTACTTGTCGCCGAGAACTTCCGGGCATGAAAAACACGGGCTCAGGCGAGCCGGTCATTCTAGACACACCCCAGAAATGAATCAAGCCCCAAAAGGGGCTTGATTCAGATTCAAGGCCACCGATGGTCAGGTTCTTGCGAACCCGAACATCGAGACTTTGACAGCAATTACCAGCTGGCTTTAACCAGACCTGGTACGTCACCACGCATTGCAGCTTCACGCAGCTTGTTACGGCCAAGGCCGAACTTGCGGTAAACGCCGTGCGGACGACCAGTCAGGCGGCAACGGTTACGCATGCGCGAAGCGCTTGCGTCACGTGGTTGCTTCTGCAGAGCTACGGTAGCTTCCCAACGCGCTTCTGGACTTGCGTTCAGATCGACGATGATAGCTTTCAGCGCTGCACGCTTGGTGGCGTACTTGGCAACGGTGAGCTGACGCTTCAGCTCACGGTTTTTCATGCTCTTCTTGGCCATTTTCCTACTCCAATCAGTTGCGGAACGGGAATTTGAAAGCACGCAGCAGAGCGCGGCCTTCATCATCGTTCTTGGCAGTGGTGGTCAGGGTAATGTCCAGACCGCGGAGAGCATCGATCTTGTCGTAGTCGATTTCCGGGAAAATGATCTGCTCTTTCACGCCCATGCTGTAGTTGCCACGACCATCGAAGGACTTGGCATTCAGGCCGCGGAAGTCGCGAACCCGAGGCAGGGAGATCGACAGCAGACGATCCAGGAACTCGTACATACGCTCACGGCGCAGAGTCACCTTGACGCCGATCGGCCATCCTTCACGGACTTTAAAGCCAGCGATGGATTTACGAGCGTAGGTCACAACGACTTTTTGGCCGGTGATCTTTTCCAGGTCAGCAACAGCATGCTCGATGACTTTTTTGTCACCAACAGCTTCGCCCAGACCCATGTTCAGGGTGATTTTTGTAACGCGTGGAACTTCCATCACGTTCGAAAGCTTAAGTTCTTCCTTAAGCTTCGGTGCGATTTCCTTCCAGTAAATCTCTTTTAGTCGTGCCATGGTCTTCTACCTAGCAGTGTTCAAGCATCAACCGCTTTTTGGGTCGACTTGAAGACACGAATTTTCTTGCCGTCTTCTACTTTGAAACCAACGCGGTCAGCCTTGTTGGTTTCGCCGTTGAAAATGGCGACGTTAGAAGCGTCCAGTGGAGCTTCTTTTTCGACGATACCGCCTTGCACGCCCGACATCGGGTTAGGCTTGGTATGACGCTTTACCAGGTTCAGACCGCTGATAACCAGACGGTTATTAGCAAGAACCTTGAGCACCTTACCGCGCTTACCTTTGTCTTTGCCGGCGATCACGATGATCTCGTCGTCACGACGAATCTTTTGCATGTCGGATCTCCTTACAGCACTTCTGGGGCGAGCGAGACGATCTTCATGAACTTCTCAGTACGAAGTTCACGGGTCACTGGCCCAAAGATACGGGTGCCGATCGGCTCTTGCTTGTTGTTCAGAAGAACAGCAGCGTTGCCATCAAAGCGGATAATGGAGCCATCAGCACGACGTACGCCGTGACGAGTGCGGACTACAACAGCAGTCATCACTTGGCCTTTTTTCACCTTACCGCGAGGAATTGCTTCCTTCACGGTAACTTTGATGATGTCACCGATACCAGCGTAACGACGATGGGAGCCACCCAGCACCTTGATGCACATAACACGGCGAGCGCCGCTGTTATCGGCCACATCGAGCATGGATTGAGTCTGAATCATATAATTTCTCCGACCCCTAGTCCTTAGACTTCCACAGCGCGTTCGAGAACATCAACCAGCGCCCAAGACTTGGTCTTGGCCATAGGACGAGTTTCACGAATAGTGACTTTGTCGCCGATGTGGCACTGGTTGGTTTCGTCGTGCGCGTGCAGCTTAGTCGAACGCTTAACGTATTTACCGTAGATCGGGTGCTTTACGCGACGCTCGATCAGTACGGTGATGGTTTTGTCCATCTTGTCGCTGACAACACGGCCAGTCAGCGTACGGACAGTTTTTTCGGCTTCAGCCATGATCACTTACCTGCCTGCTGGTTGAGCACAGTCTTCACGCGAGCGATGTCACGTTTAACTTGCGAGAGCAGATGAGACTGCCCCAACTGGCCAGTTGCTTTCTGCATACGCAGATTGAACTGGTCGCGCAGCAAGCCGAGCAGTTGCTCGTTCAGCTGCTGTGCGGATTTTTCACGAAGTTCATTCGCTTTCATCACATCACCGTCCGTTTAACAAAGGCGGTGGCGAGCGGCAGCTTTGCAGCAGCCAGGGCAAAAGCCTCACGCGCCAGCTCTTCAGAAACACCCTCGATTTCATACAGGACTTTGCCTGGCTGAATCTGGGCAACCCAGTACTCCACACTACCCTTACCTTTACCCATACGAACTTCGAGGGGCTTTTTGGAAATAGGCTTGTCCGGGAATACACGGATCCAGATCTTGCCGCCACGTTTAACGTGACGGGTCAGAGCACGACGCGCTGACTCGATCTGACGAGCGGTGAGACGACCACGAGCTACAGACTTCAGCGCGAACTCGCCGAAGCTGACTTTGCTACCGCGCTGAGCCAGACCACGGTTGTGGCCTGTCATCTGCTTGCGGAACTTCGTACGCTTAGGTTGCAACATTTGGCGTACCCCTTACTTAGCAGCTTTTTTACGAGGCGCTGGTGCTTGTGGTTTCAGCTCTTCTTGGCGACCACCAATTACTTCGCCTTTGAAGATCCAAACCTTTACACCGATCACACCGTAAGTGGTGTGAGCTTCGTAGTTGGCATAGTCGATGTCGGCACGCAGGGTGTGCAATGGCACACGACCTTCGCGATACCATTCAGTACGTGCGATTTCAGCACCGCCGAGACGACCGCTCACTTGGATTTTGATGCCTTTGGCACCAATGCGCATGGCGTTCTGAACTGCGCGCTTCATAGCGCGACGGAACATTACACGACGCTCCAGCTGCTGAGCTACGCTCTGCGCAACCAGCATACCGTCGAGCTCCGGCTTGCGGATCTCTTCGATATTGATGTGCACAGGCACACCCATTTGCTTGGTCAGGTCCTGACGCAGTTTCTCAACATCTTCACCTTTCTTCCCGATAACGATACCTGGACGAGCGGTGTGGATGGTGATACGTGCAGTTTGGGCCGGACGATGGATATCGATACGGCTTACGGACGCGCTTTTTAGTTTGTCTTGGAGATACTCACGCACTTTCAGATCTGCGAACAAGTAGTCCGCATAAGTCCGACCGTCTGCGTACCAGACGGAGGTGTGCTCCTTGACGATTCCCAGGCGAATGCCAATGGGATGTACTTTCTGACCCATCTCTTCGACTCCGTTACTTGTCAGCAACCTTGACAGTGATATGGCAAGACCGCTTGACGATGCGATCAGCACGGCCTTTGGCACGTGGCATGATGCGCTTCAGCGAACGCCCTTCGTTGACGAAAACGGTGCTGACCTTCAGGTCATCAACGTCTGCGCCTTCGTTATGCTCGGCGTTGGCTACGGCCGACTCCAGCACTTTCTTCATGATCTCGGCGGCTTTCTTACTGCTGAAAGCCAACAAGTTGAGCGCTTCGCCCACCTTCTTCCCGCGGATCTGGTCGGCGACCAAGCGGGCTTTCTGGGCGGAGATTCGAGCGCCCGACAACTTAGCGGCTACTTCCATTTCCTAACCCCTTAACGCTTGGCTTTCTTGTCAGCCACGTGCCCGCGATAGTTGCGGGTACCGGCGAACTCGCCCAGTTTGTGGCCGACCATGTCTTCGTTAACGAGAACTGGGACGTGCTGACGACCGTTGTGTACTGCGATGGTCAGACCGACCATTTGTGGCAGGATCATCGAACGACGCGACCAAGTCTTAATTGGTTTGCGATCGTTCTTTTCCGCCGCCACTTCGATCTTCTTCAGTAGGTGAAGATCAATAAAAGGACCTTTTTTCAGAGAACGTGGCACTGTCGTATCCCTCTATTTACTTGCGACGACGGACGATCATTTTGTCGGTACGCTTATTACCACGAGTCTTCGCGCCCTTAGTCGGGAAGCCCCATGGCGATACCGGATGACGACCACCAGAGGTACGACCTTCACCACCACCATGTGGGTGGTCAACCGGGTTCATGGCAACACCACGAACGGTTGGGCGAACGCCACGCCAGCGCTTGGCACCAGCTTTACCCAGCGAACGCAGGCTGTGCTCGGAGTTCGAGACTTCGCCCAGGGTCGCACGGCATTCAGCCAGGACTTTACGCATTTCACCGGAACGCAGACGCAGGGTAACGTAAACGCCTTCACGAGCGATCAGCTGAGCCGAAGCACCAGCGGAACGAGCGATCTGTGCGCCTTTACCTGGCTTCAGTTCGATGCCGTGTACGGTAGAACCGACTGGAATGTTGCGCAGTTGCAGAGCGTTGCCTGGCTTGATTGGAGCCAGTGCGCCTGCGATCAGCTGGTCGCCAGCACTCACGCCTTTAGGGGCGATGATGTAGCGGCGCTCGCCGTCTGCGTAGCAGAGCAGTGCGATGTGAGCAGTACGGTTTGGATCGTATTCGATACGCTCGACAGTGGCGACGATGCCATCTTTGTCGTTGCGACGGAAATCGACCATACGATAATGCTGCTTATGACCACCACCGATGTGACGCGTGGTAATACGGCCATTGTTGTTACGACCACCAGTCTTCGATTTTTTCTCGAGCAGCGGTGCGTGAGGAGCGCCTTTATGCAGCTCCTGGTTGACCACCTTGACCACAAAACGGCGGCCAGGGGAAGTCGGTTTGCATTTAACGATTGCCATGATGCACCCCTTCCTTACTCAGCACTGCTGCTGAAATCGAGATCTTGGCCTGGCTGAAGGGAGATAACTGCCTTCTTCCAGTCATTACGCTTGCCCAGACCGCGAGCAGTGCGCTTGCTCTTACCCAGAACATTCAGGGTAGTGACACGCTCTACTTTCACGCTGAACAGGCTTTCGACGGCCTTCTTGATTTCCAGCTTGGTTGCGTCAGTAGCAACCTTGAAAACGAACTGGCCTTTCTTGTCTGCCAGAACCGTAGCCTTCTCGGAAACGTGCGGGCCAAGCAGAACTTTAAATACGCGTTCCTGGTTCATCCCAGCAGCTCCTCGAATTTCTTCACGGCCGACACGGTGATCAACACCTTGTCGTATGCGATCAGACTAACTGGATCGGAACCTTGAACGTCACGTACATCTACGTGCGGCAGGTTACGAGCAGCCAGGTACAGGTTCTGATCAACAGCGTCCGACACGATCAAAACGTCGGTCAGGCTCATGTTGTTCAGCTTGCCCAGCAGATCTTTGGTTTTCGGAGTTTCAACAGCGAAATCCTGAACCACGACCAGACGATCAGTACGCACCAGCTCAGCAAGGATGGAACGCATTGCTGCGCGATACATCTTCTTGTTCAGCTTCTGGGAGTGATCCTGTGGACGTGCTGCAAAAGTGGTACCGCCGCCACGCCAGATTGGGCTACGGATAGTACCGGCACGAGCACGGCCAGTACCTTTCTGACGCCATGGGCGCTTACCGCCACCACGAACGTCGGAACGGGTCTTCTGCTGCTTGGTACCTTGACGGCCGCCAGCCATGTAGGCCACGACTGCTTGGTGAACCAGCGTCTCGTTGAATTCGCCGCCAAATGTCAGTTCGGAAACTTCGATCGCTTGAGCGTCATTTACATTTAATTGCATGTCAGCTTCCCCTTAACCGCGAGCCTTGGCTGCTGGACGTACAACCAGGTTGCCGCCAGTAGCGCCAGGAACAGCACCCTTGACCAACAACAGATTGCGTTCAGCGTCCACGCGCACTACTTCCAGGGACTGCACAGTCACGCGCTCAGCGCCCATATGACCGGACATTTTTTTGCCCTTGAATACACGACCAGGAGTCTGGCACTGGCCGATAGAGCCTGGGACGCGGTGGGATACGGAGTTACCGTGGGTGTTATCTTGCCCGCGGAAATTCCAACGCTTGATCGTACCCTGGAAGCCTTTACCCTTGGACTGACCGGTTACATCAACCAGTTGACCAGCGGCGAAGATTTCAGCGTTGATCAGATCGCCAGCCTGGTACTCGCCTTCTTCAAGACGGAATTCCATAGTAGTGCGACCAGCGGCAACGTTCGCTTTAGCGAAGTGGCCAGCCTGAGCTGCTGTTACACGCGAAGCACGACGCTCGCCGACAGTGACTTGCACTGCACGATAGCCATCGGTCTCTTCAGTTTTGAACTGGGTGACGCGATTCGGCTCGATCTCAATGACCGTGACCGGAATGGAGACACCTTCTTCGGTGAAAATACGGGTCATACCGCATTTACGACCGACTACACCAATAGTCAT
Organism: Pseudomonas neuropathica; assembly: GCF_015461835.1. GTDB lineage: Bacteria > Pseudomonadota > Gammaproteobacteria > Pseudomonadales > Pseudomonadaceae > Aquipseudomonas > Aquipseudomonas neuropathica. The sequence goes on from NZ_JACOPX010000009.1 coordinate 318,272, forward strand.
GTTGTAAACCTCATGAGTGTACGGGGCTTTCACCCGCTATGGCCGCCCATTTCAGAGCGTTACACGACCAAGACCGAGTCTTAGCCGAGGCTGATCTGCACTTCCACACCGGCCGCAAGATCAAGCTTCATAAGAGCATCAACGGTTTTATCCGTTGGCTGGACGATGTCCAGAACGCGCTTATGAGTGCGGATTTCGTACTGGTCGCGCGCGTCTTTGTTGACGTGCGGAGAAACCAGAACGGTGAACCGCTCTTTACGGGTAGGCAGTGGAATTGGACCACGCACTTGAGCACCAGTACGTTTCGCGGTTTCCACGATTTCCTGGGTTGATTGGTCGATCAGGCGATGGTCGAAAGCCTTCAACCTGATACGGATTTGCTGATTTTGCATTGGATTTCAGACTCCGGCTGCTATTCCCACCGAGCGCAATACGCCCGTTAAAAGGAGGCGCAATTCTATAGACGCCCCAGATAGGTGTCAACCCAATAAAAAAGCCCCCGCTGAGCGGGGGCTTTTTCAAAGCATCAAGCAAACTCTAAAAAAGAGAATTACTCGATGATTTTGGCTACGACGCCAGCGCCGACGGTACGACCGCCTTCACGGATAGCGAAACGCAGACCGTCTTCCATCGCGATGGTTTTGATCAGGGTAACAGTCATCTGAATGTTGTCACCTGGCATTACCATTTCAACGCCTTCTGGCAGCTCGCAGTTACCAGTCACGTCAGTAGTACGGAAGTAGAACTGTGGACGGTAGCCTTTGAAGAACGGAGTATGACGACCGCCTTCTTCCTTGCTCAGAACGTAAACTTCTGCGGTGAACTTGGTGTGCGGCTTAACCGAACCCGGCTTAACCAGAACCTGACCACGCTCAACGTCGTCACGCTTGGTACCACGCAGCAGAACGCCGCAGTTCTCGCCAGCACGACCTTCGTCGAGCAGCTTGCGGAACATTTCAACACCGGTGCAAGTAGTAACGGTGGTGTCACGCAGACCAACGATTTCCA